>DASVQM010000012.1:0-438804 GCA_036389095.1 Pyrinomonadaceae bacterium | reverse complement strand
ATCCATGTCCCGCCCCTACGCGCCAACGGTAGTCTCCAAAATCCCTGCCCTTCGTGCGCGGCGCAGTCTTTCGCTCACGGCCCCGAGCACACGCTCGACCTCTACGTCCATGCAGACCCATTCGGAGCACGAGCGACGGTGACAATCCGTGCGGCATCCGATGTCGTTGCGCTCTATGCAGATGTCGTCGGGGCGGGGGCTGCCGTTGCGCCACCACTCAGTAGGCCCGAAGAGGGCGGCGACGGGCGTGCCCGCGGCGACCGCCAGGTGCGTCGGCCCCGTATCGCCGCCCACGTAAATGCGCGCCGCTTCGGCCTTTGCCAGCGCATAAAAACCTTTGAGCGAAAGGCTGACGGCGCGCGCACGCCCAGAGTGGCTTGCGGCCAGCACACGCTCGGCCAGCTCACTCTCGCCCGGCCCGTAGGTGACGAGCGAGCGGAGGCCGTGATCCGTCCACAGGCGGTCGGCCAGCGCGCCGAACCGCTCTGCGCTCCAAAGCTTGGTGGGCCACCCGCCGCCCGGATTCAGGATAGCGTATCCGGCGTCCGCCCCCAGGGCCGCCCGCGCCGCCTCGCGCTCGTGCTCAGGCCCGACGGCGATCGGGAATTCCAGCTCCTCCGGGCGCACAGAGACCTCTGCGCCGAGCGCCGCGGCGACGAGCCGCAAATTTTTATAGATAACGTGTGTGCGCCGAGGGATGGCGACCGTTTTAGTCAGAAGGAAACGGCTCGCGGGCTCGCGCAAAGCTTCGCGCGCGAAGCCGTAGGAGAGACGGGCGCGGGCGAGTCTGGCGATGGCTGCTGATTTGAGAAGTCCCTGGAAATCTAAGGCTAGATCGAAGGATGAGGCGCGTAGACGACGTAACTGCTGACGCGTTGCCAGCAGCGTCTCCCCAGACATCGGCCAGCGCCTCAGTGCCTTCGTGTCCACTTCGATGAGACGATCCAGCAACGGGTTGTCCCTCAGAATTTCCGCCGCGCGGCGCTCGACCACCCAGGAGATTTCCGCCCCCGCAAAGGCACGCCTCATCGCTCCAAGCGCCGGAAGCGTGTGGACGATGTCGCCTATGCTGCCCAGTTTGACGATAAGAATACGCACTTAAAATCAGTGACGAGTGACAAGTGACGAGTGACGAGTTAAAAGCTTGAGTCCAGGCTCGTCACTTGTCGCTCGTCAATGCTCTAGGTTCCGCCGAAATAGCTGAACTTGAGGCTGGCAACGGCCTCTTTCCGGCGGCCTCTGAACCTGGATAGCTGGCCGACGAGGATAGGTTTGCCCCATTGATCTGAGTCAAGCTCTGCGAAAACCCCTCCGCGAAGGAATCGCCCCGTGAAACTGTAGCTGACGCCGCCCAGCGCGACGGTCGTGAAGGTGAAGCGCTCGCGCGTCACGCTCAGGGTCTTGAATCTGTAGGTCACGCCCCTATTGGTATAGAGGCCCGAATGCGAGTTCATGAAACTCCTGCTCGCATCCCGCAGAAGTTGAATCGTGCTGACTTCTGCGAGCCCCTTGGGAACGCTGCCTTCGACGTTGAACTCGCCTTCGGGGTCGAATTGCTGGGCGACCGCCCAGGCTGAAGAGGTGCTGAGCGTGCTGGCCCGTGGGCAGACGAAAGCAGCGCCCAGGAGCAAGGCACAGCTCACAAGGTAAGCCGCACGGCGAAGAACGAGTCCTCGACGCATCCTCCTTTCGACGGCGTGCAAGGCTGTGGGATGGTCTTCAACTCTCATCTGTAACTCTCTGGCCAAGCTGCGAGATCATCTCGGACGTGGAATGATCTTTCGGGTCACCGACTATCGCCACGCGCCCGCCGTAAGATCGTACCACATCGCGTTCGGGAACAGAGTCCACGGTATAATCCGTGCCCTTGGCATGAATGTCCGGTCGAATGGCGCGCAGCAGCGCCTCGACGTTCGGCTCCGAGAAGATGGTGACGAAATCAACGGCGCGCAGGGAAGCGATCAGCTCCGCGCGCTCGCGTTCGGGCACGAGCGGGCGTCCCTCGCCCTTGAGGGCCCGCACCTGCTCGTCGGAGTTGATGGCGACCACGAGCAGGTCGCCGAGGCCGCGCGCGCCCTCAAGGTATCGCACATGGCCGACGTGCAGGATGTCGAAGCAGCCATTGGCGAGCACTATGCGTGCACCGTGTTTGCGCGCAATGGCCACGCGGGCGATCAGGCGATTGCGATCAAGTATGCGGGCCGCTGCGTGCGGTCTGGGTTGTTCGTCCGACACGTTCATACTGACGTTAATCGCTTCCCGCCTCCGAGCACTGACGACACCAAATTCGGTAGCTCATCCCTCGCTCCCGGCTGATCGAAGAACGGAGGAGAGCAGCTCTTCGCTGCTGACGGAGGCCGTGCCGCGCTTCATGACGACGAGCCCGCCCGCATGGTTGGCGAGCTGAGCCGCGTCGGCGAAGGTCGCGCCACAGGCGAGCGCCAGCGCATAGGCCGCGATGACCGTATCGCCCGCGCCCGTCCCGTCAACGGGCTCAAGCGCACCGACCGCCGCGAGGTGCAGGGGCGGCGAGCCGTCTTCGAGCAGCATCATGCCGTGACTGCCGCGCGTAATCAGAAGCGCGCGATAGCCCAGGCGCTCGCGCAACTGTAGGCCCGCCGCTTCCAAGCCATCAACGCCCGTGTGATGCATGGCGAGCAACTGCTCAAACTCGTCCTCGTTGGGTGTCGCGGAAGTGAAGCCGGAAAACTCCGAGAGACGAAAGCGCGAGTCGACCAGCACGGGAATGCTTCGTTCCCGTGTAGCAGCACGCACCGCCGCGATCATCTCCGCATCCGCCACGCCGTAATTATAGTCCGAGATGATAAGAGCATCGGAGCGCGCAGCTTCCGCCGAGAGTCGTTCGCGCAACTCCCGGCGCAGGCTCTCGTCGGAAAGCGGCTTGCCTTCGTAGTCAACGCGAATCACCTGCTGGCGCGAAGAGTGAAGCTGACCGGCGAGGATGCGTACCTTGGTCGTCGTCTCGACGGCGGAAGATGGAAGAAGGCTGTCCACGCGAACGCCACCCGCGCCGAGCTTGTCCAGGAGCGCACGGCCTGCTTCGTCCTCGCCCACCACGCCGACGAGCGAGACCTGCGCGCCGAGCGATGCGAGGTTGACGGCGCAGTTGGCCGCGCCGCCGGGGACGGTCTCCGTGCGCTCGTGCCGCAGGATGAGCACGGGCGCTTCGCGTGAGACGCGGCTGATCTCGCCGTAGAGAAAACGGTCTGCGACAGCATCGCCGACCACCACGACGCGGCGCTCCGCAAAGCGGCTGATAATCGCCTTCAGCCGCGCTGTCTGCTCAAGGCCCACTCAGTTTCTCTCCTTACAAGGGCGGATTCAAAAAGGATGGACAGGAGAGACAGGATAAGAAAGAGAGATGAGCCATTCATACAGCAATGCTTTTGTCTCTTATCCTGCTTTTGGTTTTTATCCTGTGCATCCTGTCCATCCTGTTAATTTCTATCAAGACGCGCTTAATATCTGTCGCACGGCTTCCAGCAAATCTTCCGCGACCAGATCGGGCTCGGCCTTCCAGGCTTCGCGTTGATACTCCCATTCGCCACGCCCGTAGCCGCTCAGCACGAACGCCGAGCGCAGACCGGCGTTTCGCGCCAGCTCGATGTCGCTGTAGCGATCACCGACCATCCAGCTCGCAGCGAGATCAAGGTCGAAGTCCTGGGCCGCGCGTTGAATCAAACCGGGCCTGGGCTTGCGGCAATCGCAATCGAAGCGATAGGGCGGTTGGCCCACGGATGGATGGTGCGCGCAATAGTAGATGGCGTCGAGTCGTGCGCCTGCGCGGGCCAGTTCTTCTTCAAGCAGGGAGTGGACAGCACCGATCAGGTCTTCTGTAAAGTAGCCGCGCGCCACGCCCGCCTGATTCGTCACCAGTACGGCCAGCCATCCCGCTTCGTTCAATAACCTGACAGCCTCGCCCGCGTAGGGAAAGACACGATAGCGGGCCGGATGATTGACGTAGCCTATTTCCTCCGAGATCGTGCCGTCACGATCCATGAATACCGCGCGTCGCTTCATCCAGAGACCTCCGCTGCGATTCTTTTATCGAGCAACCGGACGGCGCGCGCGAAGACTTCTTCGGGCGTAATGGCGGTCATGCAGCGATGGTCAATCGGGCAATCACGCAGCATGCACGGCGCGCAATCCGGCGGGCGGCGAATAATCTCCGCCAAAGGCGAGTATGGCCGGGTCGTCGAAGGAATCGTGGGCCCAAAGATAACGAGCGTGGGCCGCTCAAGCGCGGCGCTGATATGGGCCGGGCCAGTGTCGTTTGTGACCAGCAGATCGGCCAGGCTGAGGACGGCAACGGCCTGCGCCAGCTCCGTCCGGCCCGTGAGGAGGATGGGACTGTGACGCATCCTTTGAACGACATCGAGAGAAACCTCCAACTCATCGCGCGAGCCGATGAGGGCCACGTCCGCGCCAGCGCTTTCGACAAGGAGGTCTCCCAGAGCGGCATAGCTCGCGGCGGGCCAGCGCTTCGCCCGGCTGTTGGTCGAGCCCGGACAGAGCGCGACGAGCGTAGACGCGCCCGCACGTCCTCCATGGACGCGGAGCAGTTTGCGCGCTTCCTTGCGGCGCTCCTCGGAAACAGAGAGTGCAAAGCGCGGCTCATGATCGTCAATGCTGTTTGCGCCGTCAAGCAGCCTTTCAAGCTCGCCGACGATGTTGAGATAGTAGAAGACCTCTTGACGCTCTCCGCGCCAAGGGGGAACTGTGAGCGGGTGCGTCAACAGTGAGCGTCGCCCGTCGGTCGCGTAGCCGAGGCGTATGGGAACGCGCGCGGCGCGTGCGATCAGCGCCGCCTCGAACGCGTTCTGGAAAAGCACCGCCGCGTCAAACCTGCGCCGCCGCCACTCGCGCGTCTGCCTGAAGACAGCGCCTATGTCACGCGGGCCTCGATCATAGAGAAGAAGGTCGTCAATGAAATCCGCGTCGGCAAAGAGCCCTCGGGCCCAGGAGCGTGTGGCGAGCGTGATGTGCGCGCGGGGCAACAGCCGCCGCAGCTCGCGCAGCGCCGGGATGGTGAGCACGGCGTCGCCGACCCAGTTCGTCCCGCGCACGACGACGCGCTCGATCTCTTTTCGCTGAATAGAGCGTCCTCTCACAACAAGCTTCGCAATCCCTCTTCAACGCCAATCTCGGGCTCCCATCTTAACTCTTCGCGCGCATGCGTGAGATCGGAGATGTAGTTGACGGGGACGGGCGGAGGGACGCGCGCATCCCTGTCAATCAAAGGCTCAAGCTCGATCATGCGCCCGACGCGCTCGACTATCTCGCGCAGGCTGATGGCGTTGGCTCGCCCTCCGCCCAGATTATACAGCCCGCGCGGGTGCGGGGAATCAATAAAGGCGCGGCAGGCCCGCGAGAAGTCTTCAACGTGAAGGATATCGCGCACGGGCGCACCGCCGAGGGGCAGGCGTATGGGCCAACCGCGCTTGACCGATTCGACGTAGTGGGTCACGAAGCCGGACTCGTTATCTTCGCTCGGGCGCGCATAGACGTTCGAGAGCCGGAAGATACATGCACGCAAATCGAGCGCCTGCGCGTAGTAATTGACGTAGTGCTCGCCCATGAGCTTCGACCATTCAAGGGCGGACTGGCCGCAGTAATCCGTACTGCATGCTTCCGGGACTTCGACGTAGGCGTTAGCGTGCATGCCGTAGACATCCTTGGTCGAAGCGTAGATGAGGACAGAGCCGCGCCGCATGTGGCGGAGCAGATTGGCCGTCCCTTCGGCGTTTGTGCGAAAGCAGCTTTCGGCGGCGGCAGGGTCTTTGTCCAGATGCGCGGCCAGATGTATCACCACATCGTAGTCCGCGACCACGCCCGCATCGTGCGGATTAAGAATATCCAGATGCGAGCGGCGCGAGTAGTCGTCGGCATTGAAGAAACGGCGGACGTGCGTGCCGAGATAACCGCTGCCGCCTGTGACGAGAATTCTCAATTTCCGAATACCATGTTAAGCGGATTCAAACAGGGGTGGACAGAGATGGTCAGGATAAAAACTAAAAGCAGGATGAAAGATGAAAGCATTGCTGCATGAATCGTTCATCGCTTCTTCTTATCCTGACTATCTCGGTCCATCCTGTTAATTCCTCTCCTCTTTACCGCGCGCCTGGCGGGTCAGCTCCGCGAGCGAGTTTGCGCGCCCGATGGCGATCAGCACATCGCCCGCCTCGATGACGGTATCGCCCGACGGGTTGAAGATCATCTCGCCCTTGTGGCGGCGAATGGCGATGATGGCTACGTCCAGCTCGGAGCGAATGTTGGTGAAGCGAAGCTTTTGTCCAACATAGCGCGAAGTCGGCTCGACACCGAGCTGCTCGAAGCCGAGGTCTAGATTCTCAGCCGTGATCGAGTCCATAAAGTCCGCCAGCGCGGGCTTGATTAAAGCCTGGGCCATGCGATGGCTGCCGATGATCGTCGGAGCGACGACGCGATTGGCCCCGGCCTTGATGAGCTTCGGCTCGGCCTGCTCTTCGACGGCGCGGGCGACGATGTGCAGGTCGCGTTTGAGGTCGCGCGCCGTGAGCACGACGTAGACGTTATCGGCATCGTCGGGCAGACAGGCCGCGAGGCCAGCAGCCCTCTCGACGCCAGCCACGCGCAGCGTCTCTTCGAGCGTCGCGTCGCCCACAAGCACATGGACGCCGCTCTCCATCAGGCCCGCGACCTTGTTCGCGTTGCTCTCGATGGCGATAAAGGGCACACCCGCGCGTTGCATTTCGCCGATGATACGTCGGCCAACGCGACCGACGCCGCAGATGATAAAGTGGTCGCGCAGTTTGTTCATCTCACGATAACGACGACGCTCGCCGAGAGTGTGAACGATCTCCGATTGCACGATGGTCTGAACCGTGCTCGACAGGGCGTAGGCGACCGTCCCGACGCCGATGATCATGAAAATAGTGGCGAAGGCACGCCCCGCATCGCTCTGCGGCGGCGTGTCTCCGTAGCCGACGGTCGTCACGGTCTGCACCGTCATATAAAGGCTCTGGGAGAGCGGCCAGCCTTCGATCAGGTAGAATCCGATTGTGCCGAACGCGATAGAGCAGGCCAACGCAAAGAGCGCATAACGCAGGCGTAGCAGTGGTCTTGCGACAGGGCGCGGCACTGAAGACATCGAACTCGTTTACGACGGGCTGCATCAAACTGGACGGAGCGAACCAAGGGGTCACGGTAGCGAAAAGGGAAGCGAAGTGTCAATCGGAGGTAGACAGCCCACTCCGAACGGTTTACAGTTTTAGACGGCGGAAGCTGTGCCGCAGGGGTCAACAGTTGCGCGCTTTCCGCCCGTCTTCCGACTCGGTCTCCCCTTGCACAGCGAGAGCTTCCGGCGGACACGGCCCGACGCTCCGAAGGCCACAGAGCGAATGATGGCGACAGATACCAGGATGAGAGACAGGCTCTTGAAAGCTCTCCTTATCATGCTCTGGCTCGGCGCTCCGGCTCTGGCCCAGACGCCGGACGATTTGCGCCACAAATACGGAAAGCCCAAAACGCTCTCGCATAAATCTTCCGAGATACTTGTCGAGCGCTACGCCGTGACGACCGACATCATCCTAACCGTCAAGTTCGCAGACCGCCTGCGCGCCTGTCACTTGCGTATTGAACCCACTCGCGCCGTACTGTCCGGTGCTGTTCGAGAGCCGGTCGTGCCGACCGATGCCGCCTACAAGCTGACAGAGGAGCTGGCCCCGGCCTCTGAGCGTGGGCGGTTGATCAAATCAACCAATGTCGAATTGGGATGCTCTACGGTCGTCTACGAAGAATATGAGCGTGTGATGATTGCGACAGCCAGCAGGTGCACGCAGCAGAGCGGCGGCGTCTACTCTGTTAATATACGTTGGAAGGAGAGGGCGTGCGAGCAGATAGATCGCCGGACGCGCACGCCGCAAGCCGACGGTTCGCTTGAATAACTGATGGCCGTTCGTCATCCACCAGAGAATCGCGTGCCCCCGGTCGCTCGCCGCAGCGGCGGGGGAAAGCGTCCCCCACGCGTCGTCAAATATGAGGAGCCGCCGCAGGGCTTCTTTCGGCGCTGGGCCAAGCGCATCTTTCGCCCGCCCGTCATCGTCGCCTTAGTCTTTCTCACCACCATCACCATCGGCGTGCTCGGTTATTACTGGTACGTCTTCTCCGGTCGCATAGACCGCCTGCTGAACGGCGAAGTCTTTACGCGCTCGGCGGGGATTTATGCCGCGCCGAAAGAGCTGAGAGTCGGCGAGAATATCTCCGTGGACGAGTTGATCGCTTATTTGAAGCGGGCCGGGTACGTGGAGAAAGCTCAGCAGGCAGACAGCTCGCGCGGGCGTTACAGTGTGAACGGCGCGAGCGTTGACATAGAGCCGAGCAAGAACGCGACCGTTGACGGGCAACAGACATTCCAGCGCCTGCGCGTGCAGTTTGCGCGCGGCGGAAAATCAATCGCCGCGATCATGTTTCTCGACGGCGGCGCGCGCTACGACAAAGCGCAGCTTGAGCCGGAATTGATTAGCTCCTTGACGGGCAACGAGCGCTCGAAGCGCAAGATAGTCGGCTTCAATGACCTGCCGCCCCATCTCGTCAAGGCGATCACGGTCACAGAGGATCGTTCCTTCTTCGATCACTACGGCGTCAATATTCGCGGCATCCTTCGCGCGCTCATACGTCGTTACGAGGCCGACCCGAATTCGCCCCTCGCGCGCCAGGGCGGCTCAAGCATTACGCAGCAGCTCGTCAAGAATCTATTGCTCTCGCCCGAGCGTACCTGGCGTCGTAAGCTGGCGGAAGCCTACATGTCCATTATCATCGAGACGCGTCTCTCGAAGCAGCAGATTTTCGCGCTCTACTGCAACGAGGTCTATCTGGGCCAACAGGCCGGATTCTCGATCAACGGTTTCGGCGAAGCCGCCGATGCCTATTTCAATAAAGACGTGACGACTCTGACCTTGCCCGAGGCTGCCTTCCTCGCCGGCATCATACGCAGCCCGAATCGCTACAACCCTTACAAGGACATCGAGACGGCGACGGCGCGGCGCAACCAGGTACTTCAATCAATGGCCGAGACGGGCGCGATCACCCAGCTCGAAGCCGCACAGGCCCAGAATACTCCGCTCAAAGTGACGGCCACCAAAGGGCGTATTGACTCTTCTGATGCTCCGTACTTCGCGGACTACGTGCAGAATCAGCTCGACACGATCATCGGCGACCCGGGCGCGGCGCAGCACCTCAGAGTCTATACGACGATTGATATGGACTTGCAGCGCGCGGCCTACGCGGCTGTGACCAAACAGCTCGCCGCGCTCGATAAGCTGTACGCCAAGCGCGTCGAGCCCGGGACATTGCAGGCGGCGCTCGTTGCGATGAACGCGCACACGGGAGAGATCGTGGCGATGGTCGGCGGGCGAGATTACACCAAGAGCCAGCTCAACCGCGCCAACGACGCGATGCGCCAGCCCGGCTCAGTCTTCAAGCCCTTCGTCTATGCGACGGCTCTCAACACGGCCTACGATCCGATCCCGCGCGTCATCACGCCCGCGACCATCTACAGGGACGAGCCCAAGACCTTCACCTTCGATAATCAGGAATACTCGCCAGGAAACTTCGGCGACACCTACACGAATGGGCCCGTCACGCTGCGCGATGCGCTGGTCAGGAGTCTCAACGTGGTGACGGTGGATGTGGCGATGGAGGTGACCATCGGTCGCGTCATGAACCTCGCCGCCAAAGCCGGTCTGCCGAAAGTCAAGAAGGCGTATCCGTCCATGGCGCTCGGCGCAAGCGAGGCCACGCCGCTACAGATCGCTTCGGCTTATACGGCCTTCGCCGCTTCCGGCACACGGACGACGCCCATCGCCATCAATCGCATCACGACCGGAGGCGGGACGACCATCGCCGCTCCCTCCGGCCAGAAGAATGACGTGATGCGCCCCGATGTCGCCTACGTCATGACATCCTTCCTCAAGGACGTGGTCAATCGCGGCACGGCGGCCAAGCTCGGCGCACGCGGCTTCAAAAATGTACCGGGCCGAATAGGCATCGCGGGCAAGACGGGCACGTCGCGCGACGGCTGGTTCGCTGGCTTCACGCCCAACCTGGTCTGCGTCGTGTGGGTGGGCTTCGACGACGGCTCGCAGCTTGGCCTGACCGGGGCAGACTCTGCGCTTCCCATCTGGGCAGACTTTATGTCTGCGGCGCTGGCAGATCACCCGGAATGGAACGGCGACTGGGCCATGCCCGAAGGCATCGAGCAGGCGGAGATAAACATCCGCACAGGCGGCCTTGCCTCGCCCGATGATGCAGACAAACGGACGGAGCTTTTCATCAACGGCACTGCACCCAGAGCGCCGAGCGACGAGATATTGGACGATGGCGCAACGGAGGAAGAGACGGAGCAGGAGAGCGATCAGACTGACATTGATCTCGCGCCGATACCCGACGCTTCACCCGGCGCGACGCCGCGCGGCAGACCGCCCGCCAAGCCTGACGGCCACGCCGCCCCGACAGATGATTTAACGACACCGCGACTCGGAACCATCACGCTCGATATAGACCCCACGACGGGATTGATCGCCGACCCGACCGTGTGTCCCGTCATACGCACTAGAACCTTCACCATCGGGCAAGAGCCGCGCCAGTTCTGCGGGCCTCAATATCACGGCGGCGGAGTCAGCCCGCCCCCCGTCACACGCCCCCGACGCGCGTCGCCTTGAGCCGGACAGCCTCTAACGTCCGGCCTCGCTTTGATCTCGAAAGAGTCGCCCAAGTTTCTATCGCCTCCCGCCGCGTATTGAAGTATCCCGCGTTGGCCCAAACAAAACTATTAAAAACATTGACAACACATTGCGCGTTGTTTCATGATGATGTTGTGCCCTGCGGGGCAGCCGTCAAGGCATCCTCATCCGTATGCGCTGCATCTCAATGCGCCCTCGAAAAACCTCGCGGCAAATCATCGCCATTAAAACTTCGCGTGATTCTTTAAGAAGCGTCTGAAGCATTCGCTTCCAAACCCCCACGAAAATCGCGTAGTCGGTGATTATCACACGCTCTCGGCGGCGTCTGCGTGTCGTTTTGCGTGCAGGCTACGAAGGAGATTCGACAGTCGTTATGAAAGTCATCAGAGATCATTTCGTGAGAAAATTTTTAGCCGGTTCAATGGGCCTCTTTTTTATCACCAGCCCCTTTATGACCATGGCTCGCACGGTTGAGCCGACCAACGCGGTCACACCGGCCAACAGGCCAGCCTCTCAAACAGTGAGAGGCTTAGAGAATGCGGGGGCGCTTCGCTCGTTCTACGAAGCGCTCGCGGCCATCAGGGAAGGACGCCGCACGGAGCCGATTCGGATAGCGCATTATGGCGACTCGCACACGGCTGCCAATATCCTGACGGCAGAGGTGCGACGCAACTTCGAGCGCGATTTCGGCCACGGCCTGGATGCTCGCGGGCAGGCGCGCTCGGGCATCATCTACGATGTGCTGGGCATCAACGGAGCACGCGCCGTGCGCCTGCTCAGCTTGAACGAGTCGAGCTTTACGGCGAGCGTTTCCCGCCGCAGTCCAGACCTCATCATCCTCGCTTATGGAACCAACGAGGTGACGGATAATAATTGGAGCGTGGAATCCTACCAGCGTCTATTTGTCAGCATCATGCGTCGTTTTCGCCGCGCCGCGCCGCAAGCTTCCATCCTGATCTTTGGCCCACCGGATCGCGCCGTGAGAGGCCGGGGCGGGTGGCAATCGGTCGCAAAGATGACGGCGTTGTTAGAAGCTCAGCGCCGCGCCGCGATAGAGATGGGCGCAGCCTTTTGGAGCGCTTACGCGGCGATGGGCGGGGCGGGCTCTATGAATAGCTGGGTGGCGAGGGGCATGGGCCAACCCGATCATGTACACCTGACGGCGCGCGGCTATGTCAGGATGGGCGATATGTTCTATGAAGATATTCTCAGCGCCTATGACGTGTACGCCCGGCCAGATAATCGTCAGCAGAATGAGTTGCGGCGCTCTTTGCAGTTTTGAGCAGAGACTCAGAGCCCCTCACAAAACCAAAGTTGCAGGACATCCCAGGCGGATTCAAACGGGGATAGACAGGATAAGAAAACGAAGACAGGTTCAAGCAGTAATGCTTTTATCTTTCATCCTGACTGTCCTGACTATCCCTGTTAATTTCTTCCTCTCATCTTATAAGTTTTGTTAGTCGCTCTAACTCTGATCTTCGAGCTTTCCGGCTTCGAGCGCTGCGCGCAGGGTTTCAATAGCAAGCGCCGCCGCGTGCTGCTTACGAGAGGGAAGCCCGCCCAAAGCGCGCAGGATTTCCCGTCGCGTGAGGCGGGCCGCATCATCCGACGTCATCCCTTCGATCATTTCGGCGAGCACGGAACCGCAGGCGAGCGTCGGCGCGCAGCCGTAGGCGAGAAAGCGCGCGGCCTCTATGCGGCCATCTCGCAGGCGCAGGGCGAGCCGCAGGCGATCACCGCACACGGGATTGGTCTGTTCTGCGATGGCCGTCGCATCCGAGAGCTCGCCCGAGCAGCGCGGGTTCGCCAGATGATCTTTGAAGAGGGCGGAGTAAGGCAAATCGTAAATCTTTAGTCTCGCGGAAGGATGCAGTTTCGCGTCCGGTAGCTTTGAGCTTTGTCCTGTCTCACTCATTCTTTGTGCATCCGAACGCTCGAAACTTATCCATTTGAAATCGCCCCGACGGGCTCATCAAGACGGCAGGCGCGCTGGGCCTGCTGGTAGAGAGGCGAGAGGCGGCGCAGATTTTCGACGGCGCGAGGCAAGACCTCAAGGACGTAATCAACGTCCTCCTGCGTATTATCCTGGCCGAAGCTGAAGCGTATAGAGCCGCGCGCAAGCTCGTCGCTGCGACCGAGGGCGCGAATCACAGGCGACGGCTCAAGCGAGCCTGATGAACAGGCCGAGCCAGTGGAGACGGCGACCCCCTGCATGTCCAGGTTAATCAGCAATCCTTCGCCCTCTATGAAGCGAAAAGAGATGTTCGAGAGATGCGGCAGCCGGCGCGTGCGATGACCGTTAAAGACGATCTCTTCGACACGCTCTGTGATGCCCGCTTCAAAGCGGTCTCGCAAGCCTCGCACATGCTCCGTGCGCTGCTGCAACTCCTGCCGGGCCAGTCGCGCGGCTTCGCCGAAGGCGACGATGCCCGCGACCGATTCCGTCCCGGCTCGCCTTTCACGCTCCTGGTGGCCGCCGATATTCTGCGCGGCCAGACGAACGCTGCGGCGCACGAAAAGCGCGCCCACCCCCTTCGGCGCATAAAGCTTGTGGGCCGAGAGCGAGAGCAGATCGCATGAGAGCGCTTCCGTGTCAACCGTCATGCGTCCCGCCGCCTGTACGGCGTCGGTGTGGAGCCATAGATGGCGACGGCCACGCGCGCGTTCTTCGCGCACGAGCTGGCCGATCTCTGCGATGGGTTGAATCGTGCCGATCTCGTTATTGGCCAGCATCAGCGTGATGAGCACCGTGTCCGGCCTGAGCGCCGCGCGCACGTCGCTCTCTCTCACCAGCCCGTCGTCGTAGACGGGCAGCCGCGTCACTTCCCATCCGCGCTTCTCAAGCGCATCGCAGATTCCACGCACTGACGAATGCTCTATCTGTGAAGTGATGATGTGACGGCCATGCGCTTCGGCGGCTTCTGCGAGCCCGCGAATAGCCAGGTTGTTGGCCTCCGTCCCGCCGGAGAGGAAAACGATCTCGTTGGGACGCGCGCCGACAAGCGCCGCCACCTCGCGCCGCGCCCTGTCCACGGCAGCGCGCGCCTCCTGTCCGAAGAAATGTACGCTCGAAGCGTTGCCGTACTTCTCTCTCAGGTAAGGCAGCATGGCGTCGATGACGCGCGGGTCAACCGGCGTCGTCGCGCTGTTGTCCAGATAAACTCTGCGTAGCGTTGCCATAACTCTCTTCCGCCATTAGAGAAAGACTTTCTGCGCCGTCAGTCAGCGAAATCGCGGCGCGAAACCGGAAATCGAAAATAATCCTCGCCAACCTTATCGCGTGCGCGCCGCATCAGAACCATTCAGGAGCGGCTCTGTCGCTCTCCTCGCGCCCAATTTCGCTGTCCACTCTTCAATAATGGCTGCTCAGGAGTCTAGGGCGCATGTGGAAGGGGCGTCAAGGCGGCGTAAGTTTTGCCGCAGAAGGCTGCTCGGTGGTAGCATTCGACTGCAACATGACTCATTGACCGCCGCTTCGTTGAAAAACAGGGAAGCGGCATCTCCCCGGTCTTCTCAAAGAAGGGATACGGTATGAGAAATCTCCAACGCTTTTGCGCCCTGGCACTGACGCTCGCGCTGCTGTGTGTGCCCGCGTTTTCTTTGACGAACGCGCTGGCGGCGAGCGAAACGTCTGCGACACAATCAACGAGCGCGCTTGAGCGCGGTTACAGGACGGGTTACTCCGACGGCTACCAGTCGGGCTATCGTGATGCGGCGGAGCGACAAGAGC
This sequence comes from Pyrinomonadaceae bacterium, assembly GCA_036389095.1. Taxonomy (GTDB): domain Bacteria; phylum Acidobacteriota; class Blastocatellia; order Pyrinomonadales; family Pyrinomonadaceae; genus DASQYE01. The sequence goes on along the minus strand of DASVQM010000012.1, from coordinate 424,332 downwards.
GCAACTATCGCAACAAGGATGACTACGAGCGCGCAGACAGAGCTTATGCCGCCGCCTACGGCACATTGGAAGATTACCGCGACGGCTACCGGCAGGGCTTCGAGGTCGGCTACGACTCGGGTTTCGATCATAGGGTGTTCGACTCGACCGTGCCCACTGGCATCAGTCGTCGCGGCGCAGTCAACACCGGCGCGACGGTTAGCAATCGCACCACCATTGATGATGACGATGACTCGCTGAGCAGCAGCTCAAGCAGTCGTCCGAGCGGCGGCAGTAGCAGCAGCAGCAGCAGTGGCGGCGTTGCGAGGACGACCGGCAGCGTCAGGACGAGTGGGCCCGTCACGATTCAGCGCGACACGGAGATGCGTATCGAGCTGTTGACCAATCTTTCGACGGATGCGAGCCAGGTCGGTGATCGTTTTCAGGCGCGCGTCATCGAACCGGCGGAGTATGAGGGGGCGATGATCCAGGGCGTAGTCTCTCGCGTCAAGCGTTCGGGCCGCGTCAGGGGCTCATCCGAGCTTCAACTCTCATTCGAGCAGATCAGTCTTAATGGCCGTTGGAGCGACTTTCAGGCGCAGGTCATCGAAGTCGTCTCGCGCAGCGGGACGGGCGTCGGTGATGTGGACGAGGAAGGCGGCGTCCGTGGCACTGGCTCGACCAGGGATACGGTCACCAAGATCGGGACGGGCACGGCCATCGGCGCGATCATCGGCGCGATTGCCGGCGGAGGCAAGGGCGCGGCCATCGGCGCGGCCATCGGCGGGGCCGTCGGCACGGGCGGCGCAATCTCATCGCGCGGCAGCGACATACGGCTCCAAGCCGGTCAGGAACTGAGAATTCGTACTTCCAACACGACGCGCATCCCTTAACGAGAGATGAGGGCCGCAGGGATGAGGGATGAATGATTGAATCACTGCTCAAGTGAGTTTAATCATTCATCCCTTTTCATCTCTTACATCCTTCATCTCTCATTCCTTTCCTCATGTTGATTACGCTGCTGACTGATTTCGGCAACGCGGACTACTTCGTCGCGGCGATGAAGGGTGTGATTCTTTCGCTCAGCCCGGATGCGCGACTCGTAGACATCACGCACGAGATACCGCCGCAGGACATAGGAGCAGGCGCATTCACGCTCTTTGCCGTTTACAGAGATTTCCCGCCGGGAACGATTCACCTGGCGGTCGTTGACCCGGGCGTCGGCTCAAGTCGCCGTCCGCTGCTGGTGGTCGCGGGCGGCCAGTTTTTCGTCGGGCCTGATAACGGAATATTCGGCTACGTCTATGAGCGCGAAGCGTCATGCCGCGTCTTTCATCTGAATCGAGAGGAGTTCTTTCGCGCCCCTGTCAGCGCGACCTTTCATGGCCGGGATGTGTTCGCTCCTATCGCCGCGGCGCTCTCGAACGGCCAAGAGCCGGAACAGTTGGGCCAGGAGGTTGAGGATTACGTGCGGCTCGCACAGCCTGCACCGCGCAGGGCCCCGGATGGAAATCTGGAAGGCGCGATCATCCACATAGACCGCTTCGGCAATTGCATCACGAATCTCACACGCGACTTCCTGACGCAGGAGATGATCTTGAGAGGCGCGCGATTGAGCGTCGGCGCGATTGTCGTCGAGAGCTTTCGCCGCTTCTACGCTGAGGCGAGCAATGCCCCGGGCGAGGTGTTCGCCATCTGGGGCAGCGCCGGGCTCCTGGAGATCGCCGCCCTGAACTCCTCAGCCGCAAGACAACTCAACGTACAACGCGGAGACACGGTTCGGGTCATCTACGATGCAGGCAGCGCACGCTGAGCCTCTGCCTCAAGGCTTCGAGATGGCGGGATGATTCTTGTCTCTTAATATCAGCCCGGCGGATTCGCTGAGCTACCTGTGGCTTGCCAGGGAGATGCCCAGAATCTCAGGCTTCTCCATCCACCTGGCGAGCGTGGCGGGGCTCAGCTTGACCCTGGCGACGAAGGCTTCCGTCTCTTGAAGGCTCACAACCATGAGCTTGATGTCCTGGCCCTCCTCCCTGGCGTAGACGAACATCTGCTCGCCTTGCTTGCGCGAATAGATACGCACGAGCGGCTGCCAGTGCTCGTCCAGTGCATGGCGAATGACGGAGTTCAACTCGGCGTGGTTGATATTGCCGGAAGAGTTGACATCCTCGAAGAGCTCCACCTTGATGCTTTTGACCCCGGCAGGACGCACGAGCTTGACGGCGAAATTCGCCAGGCCGAGGAAGGGTATGCGCTTGCGCTTGGCCTGATAACGAGCCTTGAGATGAGTGGTGATCGCCTTGAACTCGCGGTCTTCGGCGCGCGCCGTGGCGTAGGAGAAGGGAAGGAGCGCGCCCAGCAACAGGATTGAGATGAGCAGTCTTTTACGCTTCGTCATCGCTGGTCTACTCCTTTTGTGCGCTGTCTCTGGTGCGCTCTATCTGTAGCCCGGGGATGCCGAAGCTTCCTTCCAGCTCGCTCAGCTTTTCCAGATCAATCGGCCCGACGATGTTGACGATGGTCAATTCCCTCTCTTCGGCGGCGATGACGGCCAGGCCCCCGACCTTATTGCCGTTAATCATGGTATAGACATCTATGTTCTGGTGTTTGCGCCTGCTGCGCACGTTGGCCATCTTCGACCACGCGGGATTATTCAATTGCGCGCGGATCGCCTCGATGTCGGCCAAAGTGTATTGGCCCGCCTTCTCGAAGGTGAAGTGCTTGACGTAGATGCCCTCTATCTCGCTGATCAATTCCTTGACCTTTTGTTCGTCCGGCTTCTTTGATTTCGCTAAAAACAGCCTGGCTATTTGCAGCACCTTCTGATCGACCGTGACATCGATGGTCTGATCGGCGACTGCCTCCAACCTGTCCAGGTTGCCCAGGTTCAGGCGTGCCGTCTGCCCCGTCGCCGTTGCCGCCGCACAGGCGATCAAAAAAGATGAAAAGAGTATGAGCTTGACTGCTCTGCTGATGATTGATTTCATAACTGCTCCGTTTCGCCCGACTTCAAAGGCCAATGGTTAAGACGCAGGCCCGTTCTCTTTGTTAACCTGTATTTTCCTCTGCACAAGATTGAGCTTGCTGCTGGCGAAGTGCAGGGCCAGCATGAGCCGCTCCTTGGCGCGCTCCCCCTCACTCGTAAACCGATCATCCTTGCGTCTCGGCGTCGCTCTACTCACGAAGACCGATGGAACCCGTCTCTCTTCAAACAAACGACGCGGCCTGCTCACTCTTTCAACGGGCGACGCTTCCCGGCTGGCAACGCGCTTATTCATCTCTTCATCGAGCGCGAGCGTGAAAGTATCAGCCGTCCTGTAGAGTGCGGACAGCGAGCCTGGGACGGGGCGGACGAGCGCGAGCCTTTGAGCCTGCGTGTCATCAGCGCGCCGCAAGGCGACCCACACCCCACCGGCCAACACAAGCAGGGCGACCGCCGCCGCTGCCGCCCATCCATGAAAGATTTGGCGGCGCGGGTGCGCGACCGGAAGAGCGAGCGGCTTCGATTGATGGCGCAGCCCTTGAAGCGTGCGCTCCAATCTCTCTATCTCCGGGTCTGGTTCGCCCGAGCGATCCCAAAGGTATTCGTCTCTCATGTGCCCTCCAATACTCCCATCTTCTCGCGCAGCAGCTTCATCCCGCGATGCAGGTTAACGCGCACGGAAGGCGGGGTCAGGCCCGTGCGCTCTGCTATCTCCGGGCCCGTCATGCCCTCGACAAAGCGCAGCATGAGCGTCTCGCGGTAGGCTTCCGGCAGAGTGCGAATCAGGGCCATCGCCTCGGAAGCTTCCGCGTCGAGAGCGCCGCTTTCAGCCTGGGCCAAGTCCAGTGGAAGCTCCGCCATCTCGCGCGCGCGGCGGTGATAATCAATCGCACGATTGCGCGTAATCATGGCGAGCCATCCGCCAAAAGCATTATCATCGCGCAACGTATGCAGCCGCTTGAAGGCGTGCAGAAATACGTCCTGCACCAGATCGTCCACGTCGTTCCAGTGAACGCGCGCCAGCAGTATGCCATGAACCATGGGCCCATAAAGCTCGTAAAGACGAGCGAAAGCGTGCTGGTCTCCGCGCCTCACGGCTTCAACCAGCGGAGCATGAGGCGACCGCGCGGGGATGCTCGCCTGAGCCGCCACGCTTTGACGCCCCTCGCTGATCGGAAACAGGTCTGCGATTGCCTCGACCTCGCTCATTCGCTTAGCTCTACTCGATGGATTCCGGCCTGCTATTGACGGCTCTAAAGTGGATTGCGAGTGACTGTACAGATGCTCTGCTCAGGTCAGTAGCGCCAAAGGTCTCGGGCAGGCGCTTGCCTCGGCATCACCCGCCCGAGCCCGCAGGCGGGACTGACCCTACTTCCAATCGCAACGTGCTCTGAGCCTTCAAGCTTTAATCGCCATCCGTTGATAAGGACGCCCGGGCCGCTGCGAGCGTTAACAAAGAGGCGAGCCGTTTTCTCCTCGGGCTGCCGAGGAATTGTGCCGCGTGGCCCTCAACTGCTCGAAAGGCTAAGAGGAGGGCGACGTGTAATCCGGCGTTGGCCCGTTGAGAGAGAGCGTTTGGTTTTGCGTTGCGGGGTTCTCTTTCTCTGTCAGGCTCATCATCTCTTCGGTCGCTGAGACAAGGCGCGTGCGCCAGATAAAGAGGGTTGAGAGGATGAGCCCGAGCGTGCAGGCCAGGCCACCCTCTATACCGTACTCTCCGCCTGTGAGCCAGGTCGGGCCCTGATCTACGGCCCGCATCAGAGGCTGCGGCGTCAATTCGCTGATGCCGCTAACGGGAAGGCCCAGCACAGCGCCCATCGTCCAGTTCCAGGCCCAGTGTATGCCGAGCGGAAACCAGAGGCTGCGCGTGCGCAGGTAAGCGACCGCGAGCCACACGCCCGCCAGCGCCGTGTTGAGGAAAGGGATGTTGAGAAGCTTATTGATAAAACTCAAAGAGGGAGATGAAAAGAGCTGGTAGCCCTGCGGCATGTTCGGATTGTTGAGATGCACCCAGCCGAAGAAGATACAGGTCAGTAGAATCCCGACCCATGCGAGGCGCGCGCGCAGCATCGTCTGTAAAGGATAACCGCGAAACAAAACCTCTTCGGCGGCGGCGGAACAGATAAAGATCAGCGCCGAGATGAGCAGCGTCCGTGCCGCCATAGGCAGAAGGCTTGTCGCCGCCAGCGTGAAACGAAATCCGCCGGGAGCGGCTGCCAGCGCACTTGACAGCAGGAGCGATACCGCGCCGACAAGCGAGCCCACCAATAGATCACGCATCCAGCCGCGATGGAGCGCCCAACCAAGAGCGCGCATGGGTAAGCCTTCGAGCATCGCCCCGCAGCCCCAGCCCACGAGCGCGGCAGGCACAAACAGGATCAGCGCCTGAATAATCCAGCCCCACGCGCTCGCCATCAATCGCTCTGATGCCTGCGCCGGAACCAGCATGAGAAAGAGGCGGAACAGGAGCCCCAGAAGAATCACGGCGACGAGGTAGACGCCAAGGAAAATCAGTAGCCGCCAGCCGCTACGCAGGCGACCCGCGTCGTTGAAAAAAATATTGGTGGATTCCATTCGATAGTTGACCCGTAACCGAAGAGTTTCGGCCCCTACTGCTTCGCGCGTATTCTAACCGAAGCCGACCCGTACTGACACGCGGCGGACGCTGAAGCGCAGGGCAGGGCCTATGGTAAACTCTTTGACGCCGGGAGTATTCGAGGATGAGCGAGCAGTGGCGACAATCGAGTGAGATGGAGCCGGGGCAGGCATCGCGCAGGCGCACGGCCCCTTGGCTTCTGGGCGGGCTGGTGCTCGCGCTGCTCTCCATGCTCGTCGCGCTCCAGGCCTTCGGACTGTGGACGGTGGTCCCTCCCGACACGGCTTCCGACACGCTGCTGCTCTACGCGCTCTCCTCGCTCAATTTCGCTGCCTTCATCGTCTTCACGTTCATCTTCGTGCGTAACCTGCTGAAGCTCAGGCGCGAGCGGCGCGAGCGTCAACTGGGCTCGAAGATCAAGACGCGGCTCATCGTCTATTTCATCTCCGTCAGCCTGTTGCCGATCACGGCGATGGCCGTTTTCTCTTATCTGTTCCTCAATCGCTCAATCGAAAAATGGTTCTATCGGTTGCCGGAAGACGTGGTCAAAGAGGCCAGAGAGGTGCAGCACCAGGCGACGCTCAATCAGACGCGCAGCCTGAGAGATACGGCCTCGATGCTCGCCGTGATGATCGAAGATGAGCCGCGCCTGATCGAAGAGCCGCTGCTCGCACGACTGATCGAGAACGGTCGGCTCGCCGCGATAGAGGTCGTTGGGCCCGGCGGCGAGGTCATCTCCCAGAGCTTCTCTTCCATCCCTTCAGCCGAGCGCGTCGAGCTGGAAGAGGCCGTCGAGGCGGCGCGCACTTCGCATGGCAGCGATCAGAGATTAACGGACGGCAAAGGCTATGATGCGGTCGCCGTCCCTTTGAGCGGCGGTCGCTATCTGATCGTCGCGCCTGCCCGGCGCAGCGATTCCAATCTGAGTGAGCTGACGACGAGCTGGCAGAGCGAATATAGCAAGCTCGTGACGAAACAACGCAAAGTCCGTCTCCTCGGCCTGTCAACGCTCGGACTGATGACGCTTTTGCTGCTCTTCGCCTCGACCTGGGTCGCCATTCACCTCGCGCGCGGAATAGCGATGCCGATTCGCGCGCTGGCCGAAGCCTCTAATGAAGTCGCGCGCGGCAATCTCTCGCATAGAGTGACGACGATAGCCGAAGACGAGCTGGCGTTGCTCGCGGACTCCTTCAATCAGATGACGGCGCAGCTTTCCGAAAACCGTAGCCGCATAGAGGCCGGTGCGGAGGAGCTGCGCGACAAAAACCTGGCCCTCGAAGAACGCAGCAACTATATCGAGACGGTGCTCGAATCGCTCTCGACCGGCGTCATCTCTCTGGATGAAAGCGACCGCCTGACGACGATCAATGCCTCAGCCGCCGCCATGTTGATGCTCGCCGACAAGCCACACATGAACGTCACGCTCTCAGAGATCATGAACGCCGAAGACCGCGCCGTGCTTGAGCGCTTGCTTCGTCGCGCGCGCCGCACGGGACGCGCCACGGAGCAGACGGAGCTTGTGCGCGGCTCGTCCTCCGATAGCGAAGCCATCCCCGTCGCGCTCACGGCCACCGCGCTCAGGGCCACTTCCGAGAAGGGGCGCGGCGTCGTGATCGTTATGGAAGACCTGTCAGAGCTGCTCTCAGCGCAGCGCGCCGCCGCCTGGAGTGAAGTCGCGCGCCGCATGGCCCACGAGATCAAGAATCCCCTGACGCCTATTCAGCTCTCCGCCGAGCGTATCGCTAAAAACTTTCATCGCGCGGGCGAAAACGGCGGCCACGCTGCGGGGGCGAACGGCTCGAACGGGGAGAAGGTCGAGCGTGCGAGGGTGGCGGCGGTCGTGGACGAATGCACGGCGACTATTACGCGCGAGGTCGCAGGGCTCAAGGCGATGGTGGACGAGTTCTCGCGCTTCGCGCGCCTGCCCCACGCGCGCCTCGAAGCGGCGGATTTAAACGAGGTGGTCATGCAGGCCGTCGCGCTCTATGAAGATCGCCTGGACGGCGTGAGATTGGACGTGCGGCTTGCGCGCGTGCTTCCCGCCGCGATGCTCGACGCGGAACAACTGCGTAGAGTCTTCGTCAACCTGATCGAGAATGCGCTCGAAGCCCTTGACGGAATCGAAGGCGAGCGCCGCATTACGGTAGCGACCGCTCATCATCCGGCGCGCGGCGTCCTGCTGGTCGAGATCGCAGACACCGGCCACGGCATCGCGCGCGATGCCTTCTCGCGCCTCTTTCAACCCTACTTCTCGACGCGTGGGCGCGGCACGGGTCTCGGCCTCGCCATCGTCCAGCGCATCATCATGGAGCACGGCGGCCACATACGCGCCGAAGCCAATCGCCCGCGCGGCGCAAAGTTCATCATCGAATTACTTCCCGCATCCAATGGCTGAATCAGTCCTTATAGTTGACGACGAGCGCGGTATACGCGACACCCTGCGCGGCGTGCTCGAAGATGAAGGCTTCACGACCGAGGCGGTCGCAACCGGCGAGGAATGCCTCAAGGCTTTGGAGCGCCGCGCCTACGGCTGCGTGCTGCTGGATGTCTGGCTGCCGGGCATTGACGGACTTGAGACCCTCAAGCAGTTGCGCGCTGCGGGAGCCGACGCGGCGGTCGTCATCATCTCGGGCCACGGAAATATAGAGACCGCCGTGAGGGCGACCAAGCTCGGCGCGTTCGACTTCATCGAAAAGCCGCTCTCAATCGAAAAGACCGTGCTCGCCGTGCGCAATGCTCTGCGTCAGAAGGAGCTTGAGCGCGTCAACGCGGAACTGGTGGCAGAGCTTAACCGCGAGTACGCGATGATCGGCGAGTCCGTCGCCATGCGCGCGCTTCGCAAGCAGATCGCCGTCGTCGCCCCGACCGATGGACGCGTCCTCATCTACGGCGAGTCGGGCACGGGCAAGGAGCTGGTCGCGCGCGCCGTCCACGCGCAATCGCGCCGCGCCGGAGCCCCATTCGTCGAAGTAAACTCGGCGGCGATCCCGGAAGAGCTGATCGAGTCGGAGTTGTTCGGTCACGTCAAGGGAGCGTTCACGGGCGCGACCGCCGCGAAGAAGGGGAAGTTTGAGCTGGCCGACTCCGCGACGCTCTTTATGGACGAGATCGGCGACATGAGCGCGCGCGTGCAGGCCAAAGTCCTGCGCGTGCTCGAAGAGCAGCGCTTCGAGCCCGTGGGCAGCAATACGAGCGTGAGAGTTGACGTGCGCATACTCGCGGCCACCAACAAGCGGCTCGAAGTCGAGATCGAGCAGGGGAATTTCCGTTCCGACCTCTTTTATCGTCTCAACGTCATCCCGTTCGAGCTGCCGCCTTTGCGTGAACGGCTCGAAGACGTGCCGCTTCTCGTAGAGCATTTCAACCAGAAATTCTCGACTTCCTACGGCCAGCGTCCCAAGCGTTTCGAGACGGATGCGCTCGATGCTCTACAGAGTTATTCATGGCCCGGCAACGTGAGGGAGCTGCGTAATACCATCGAGCGCGTCGTCATCATGCACTCGAAGGTGAAGGTCGGGGCAGGTGATCTGCCCGCGCTCGGCGGGGAAGAGCCGCCCGCCGCCTCCTTCCGCTTTCCCTCCTTCAAAGAGGCGACCGACGCTTACCATCGTGAGTTTATTCAGAGAAAGCTGGCCGAAGCTGAGGGCAATGTCTCGCGGGCGGCTGAATTGATGGGCGTTGACCGCAGCCACCTCTACCGTCGTATGAAAGCGCTCGGAATTCAGGGACGCGGCGAGCGCAGCATGGCTTCCTAGCATCTAAGCTCTTCGCGCGCTGATAGCCCCTGCTTACTGCGCGTTGACAAGGTGCGCGAAATACCGTATCTGTTACGTTTCGCCCCGCCGGGCGGCGCTCATGCTATAGAGCTGTCACTAATCCGGGGCGCGCTATTATTTTTGAGGTCAAGATGGATTACACGACAAAAGAGCTTTTGAAGCGTTACGCGAGACTCGCCCTGGGCCAACCCTTCGCGCCCGTCCTGCTCAACATACTGGTCACGTCAGTTTGCGATATGCGTTGCACGCACTGCTTCTTCACGGACGAGCTGGATGATCGCCCGCGCAAGAAATTGCAGATGAAGACGCACGAGATAGAGAAGATTTCCGAGACCTTAGGCGGCAATCTGGGCGTGCTCATCTTGGCCGGGGGCGAGCCCTTTACGCGCAAAGACCTGCCGGAAATCGTGCGCGCCTTTTACGAAAACAATAAGCTCGAATCCGTCTACCTGATGTCAAACGGCCAGATTCAGAAGCGCATCATGCCGGACGTAACGCGGCTGCTCCAGGAGTGCCCGAATCTTAACGTGACGGTCGCCTTAGGCATTGACGGCCTCAAAGACCAGCACGAGAAGATCAGGCAGAAGCCCGGCTCCTGGGACATCGCCATTGATACGGCACGCCAGCTACAGGCGATCAAGAAAGAGTATCCGCGCCTGGACATACAGACCTGCACCTGCTTCATGCACTCGAACCAGGAGACGATATTTGAGTGGTACGATTTCCTCAAATACGATCTCAAGCCCGATAAGGTCAACTTCAACTATATTCGTCCGCCTTCAGCCGACCCCATTGAGCTGGACATAGACCACTCCCGTTACGCGCGTCTCGCGCAGATGATTGACGACGATTCGCGCCACGCCGCCATCAAGAATAATTACGGCGGCGACGCAGGCTTCTTCAAGGCGGCGATCGATATCTACATGCACGGGCTCATCAGTAAAGCGCAGGAGCAGCAGAAGGCGCAGATGACCTGCTACGCCGGGACGGCGGGCGCTGTCATCTACGACGAGGGGACTGTCTCTTCCTGCGAAAATCTCTCGCCCATCGGCAACCTGCGCGAGCACGGGTGGAACTTCCAGAGCCTCTGGCTCTCGCCCGAGATGAAGGAACGACGCAGGAAGGCGGCGGACGGCTGCTGGTGTACGCACGAATCGAACAGCTACTACCCGAGCCTGCCCTTCAACCCGAAGCACCTGATTCAAATCAAGCGTCTTGAGCGCGAGATGAAGAAATCTCGCCGCGCGCTCGGCGGCGAAGCGGCGCAGGCTGACGCCTTGACGGTCAAAGCATAAAGGCAGATGCCGGATGCTAGATGTCAGTCGAGACACCAGCATCCGGCATCTGACATCTGTTCTTATGTTTCGCGCAAGAGTCCCAAAAATCCTGATCATCTCGTCCGACACGGGCGGCGGCCATCGTTCGGCTGCCGCCGCGATTGTGGCCGGAGTGCAGAGGTTCTTCAGCGGACGCTCCTATGCCGTGCGCGTCGTGCGCGCCATCGAGGAGTCGCACAGGATTTCGGAAAAGCTCGTGCTGCTCTACAACTGGGTCTTGCGTCACCGCCAGCACTGGATGAAGTATCTCTACTGGGCCGTCAATCGCTTTCGACCGGAGACCCGAAACTTCTTTTACACGCGCAGCGTCGGAATGCTGAGCGATCTTTTCGAGCGCTGGTGTCCGCACGTCGTCGTCAGCGTTCACCCACTGACGCAGCACGCCATCGCGCGCGTCCTCAAGGAGCTGAAACTGGCGGACAAGATTCCGCTCGTCACGGTCGTGACAGACCCTTGCTACGGATTCTGGAAGGGCTGGGCCTGCGACGACGTGCGCCTCTACCTGGTGGCAAGCGATGAAGCGCGACGACAGTTGATTGACTACGGCGTCGCGCCCGAGCGTATCAAGGTCTCAGGGATGCCCGTGCATCCGAAGTTCGAGTTTCCTGGCGAGCAGGCCGCCCGGGCCGCCCGCACAGCGCTCGGACTCGACCCGGAAAAGTTCACCGTCTTCGTCAACGCGGGTTGGGCCGGAGGCGGGAATATACCGCAGATTTTTCGTGAGCTGGTGCGCGGCGAGCTGGACGTGCAGGCCATCTTTCTGGCGGGCAGGAATGAAGAGCTGCGCATGGAGGCAGAGACCTTGGCCCAATCGGCGAAGTTCCCCGTCAAGGTCATAGGTTATTCCGAGCACGTCGAGCAGTTGATGGGAGCCGCCAATGTGATGATCTCGAAGCTCGGCGGTTTGACGACCTTCGAGGCGCTCGCGTGCCGTTTGCCCATCATCGCCGACACGATCACGCCGCCCATGCCGCAGGAGGCCGGAGCCGCCAGCCTTATCGTCAAACGCGGCGCAGGCATCCTGCTCAATCGTGCCACAGACATCGTGCCTGTGGTTCGGCGGATGGTCGAAGACTCGAAACATTACGCGGCGCTGCGAGCGGCCACCGTCGGCTTAGCCATTCCCAACTCAACGCGCCATATCGTCGAGGAGATTACGGCGCTTATCCCCGCGCCCGTAATGGCGCATGAAGAGCCCGCGCTCCTTGACGCCAGCCGAGTCTGACGCCCTTTGCGTCTCTACTGGTTTGACTGTCTGGCCCAATTCAGGCTTTAATCCTCCATACGACGACGAATACGATCTTCTATCCCGCGCCCGCTATCGAGCCGAGTCGAGGCGGGCTTTTTGGAGAACCACGACAGGTGAGTCTTCTGCTCGAAGGAAAGCGCGCATTTATCACCGGCGGCACGCGCGGCATCGGCGCAGCGCTGTGCGAAATCTTCGCCCGCGAAGGCGCGGACGTAGCCTTCAATTATCAATCGCGCGACGATCTGGCCGAAACCGTCAGCCAGAAAATCAGGGCGCACGGCAGGCGCGCGCATGCCTTCAAAATCCCGATCACGGATCGCGTCGGATTGAAAAGATTGACGCGCGAGCTGGTCGAGGATTGGCAGGGCATCGATATCCTGGTCAATAATGCCGCCATCAATCGCGGCGATAATTTTGCTACGACCACAGATCGCGCCTGGGACGAAGTTATCAATACCAACGTCAACGGGCTTTTCGCCGTCACCAAACCCATCTATAAACAGATGATTCGTCAGCGGCGGGGAACTATCCTCAATATCACGTCCATCGGCGCAATCCGTGCGCTGCCGACCTCCGTGCACTACGCCACCTCTAAGGCCGCCGTCATAGGGTTTACCAAATGCCTGTCGCGCGAAGCCGCGACCTTCGGCGTCACCGTCAACGCCATCGCCGCCGGAATCTTCGATACAGACCTGGCACACACCCTGCCCGACCGCCTGCTACAGATGCACGACTTCTGGGTCGCGCGTGGCCGCCTTGGCCGCCCCGAAGAACTGGCCGAATACGCAGCCTTTATGGTCAGCGACCGCAACAGCTTTATGAACGGCGAGGTCGTCATCGTAGACGGCGGTGCGGTCACCTGACGCGCAGACACTCCCGGCACCCGCCCCGCTCATATAGGTTTTTCGCCCAATCCTCCTCGCCCGAAATTGGAACTGAAAACGAATTTCAATGTTAACTGTTGATTTTTAAGGGTTTACAGTTGACATGCCGTGATCGCCGCATTATCATTCACCCGTTCTTCAAAGAATCGAGTTGCAAATATCCGGGAGAAGATCATGGCGATTAAGGAACTGGTCGAGCATCTCAACCGCGCATTGAGTCTTGAGCTGGCTGGCGTTGTGCAGTACATGCAGCACAGCTTTCTTGTAACTGGCGTGGAGCGTGAGGTTTACCGCAAGTACTTTCGCAAGCAGAGCGAAGAATCGCAGGAACATGCGACCACGCTCGGCGATAAAATCGTGGCTCTCGGCGGTGTGCCGACGGTCGAGCCGGCGATGATTCGCCAGTCAACCGAGCTGGCAGAGATGCTCAGGCAGGATTTGGCGCTCGAACGCGAGGCGATGGCCGCCTACATGGCCGCATGGGAGGCTTGCGGGGAAGAGCACAGGCCGGTGCGCTTCCAGCTCGAAGAACGTATTTATCAGGAGCAGCTTCACATAGACGAGCTTGAGAAGCTGACTTCGGAACGTAAAGCCAACGAGGTCAAGGAGAAGATCACGTTGCGGCAGGTTGGCTGACAAAGGTTTGCCGGGTCAAAAAGCGAAGGGCAGCAGGTCGAGAGCGATTAACGCTTTCCCCGCTGCCCTTCGTCGTCTTTAAGGCGCGTCAGCCCACGTTTCAGGCGAGCGTCGGCAGGTGTATCACTTGGGCGGGCTCGGCCTTTTGGCCACATTCTGCGCGGCGAATGTTGAGGCGATGGCGCGCGACCGTCAGTGCGCGATGAAGATCGTCCAACTGTTCGCCGTCGAGTTCTATAGTCTTCTGGCTGCACCAGCCCAGCCCTTCCGTCCAGGTCGAGTAGCGCAGCACGACCCGTTCCGCGCCTGCATTTGGTTCCAGATAGACCTCTACGCGCCTGTCATCATTGGGGGACTGTAAGATTTGGAGTGTTGCGCTCTGACCGCTTTGCAATGGCGTGCACCTCTGTGAGCTTTTCAGGATAACCAGCCTCAATCTCGCCGTGAGGGCGAAATTGAAAACCAATTTCAATTCGGATTATGCCTGTGCCGATCATATGCTGTCAAGCACTATCTTCCTTTGAGGCGGAAGGGCTTTCTTCCAGCGCCTTGAGGCGTACTTCGAGCGAGCGCAGTGTGCGATGCATCTCGCCCAGGCGGCGGAAAGCAGAGATCGAGCGCAGCCAGTCGCGGTTATCGAAGGCGGGAATCCCGGAAATCACCTTGCCCGCCGGAATATCGTGGCTCGTCGCGCTTTTGGCCGTGACGACCACGTCATCGCCGATGGTCAGGTGGCCCGCGACGCCAGCCTGACCGGCGAGGATGACGCGGCGTCCGATGTGCGAACTGCCTGCCAGGCCGACCTGCGCGCAGAGCAGCGCGTCATCGCCGACGGTGCAGGAATGGCCGACCTGTACGAGGTTGTCAATCTTCGCGCCGCGACGGATACGAGTCTCGCCGACAGAGGCCCTGTCAATGGTCGTGCAGGCTCCGATCTCCACGTCGTCTTCGACGACGACATTCCCCGCCTGCGGAATCTTCAGCCAGCGGCCCTCTTCCGTCTTCGCATAACCGAAGCCGTCCGAGCCTATGACGGCATTGTTGTGAATGATGACGCGTTGGCCCAGTTGTGTGCCTTCGCGTATGGCCGCGCCGGAATGAATGACGGAGCCCGCGCCGATTTGCACGCGGTCGTAGATGGTCGCGTTGGGGTGTATGCGTACGCGGCTCCCGATCTGTGCGTCGCGTCCGACGTAGGCGCAAGCGCCTATCCACACCTCCTCGGCCAACTGTGCCGTCGGGTCTATGACGGCTGCCGGATGGATGTAGGGAGTGAACTCGGGCTCAGGATGAAAGAGCCTGAGAGCGCGCGTATAGGCCAGGTAGGGATCGCGCGCACGGAGGACGGCGATGCTTCTGCCGACTTCGACGCCTTCGCCGACGTAGATGGCGGAGGCGCGGGTGGTCTGCACGCGCGGCGTGTATCGTGGATTGGAGAGAAATGTGACGTGGCCCTTCGCGGCCTCGTCCAATCCGGCAGCGCCGCTGATCTCCAAGGCGTCATCGCCCTGTTCGAGCTGCGCGCCCGTCTGCTCTGCGAGTTCTGCTAGTTTCATAAAGCGAAGTTTAGCGCAAACTGGCCGCGGGGGTGCAACCTGCCTGCTACATTAAGTTGATGGGGTCAATCTCTATGTTGATGCTGCGCAGGTCGCAGCCGCGTGCGCCCGCCTCTGCGAGCGCCACGTCAATGACCTGCCGGAGATAGGGGCGGCTGCGTGATTTGAGTAGGAGCTGAATACGATGCTCTCCCTTGAGGCGGGAAAGCGGCGCGGGGGCGGGGCCGAGGATACGGCAGGCGCGATCAGTGTTGGCTTCCTCAAGTGCTCTTTTCATCTCGGCGGCGGTGGTTTGCGCTCGCGTGAAATCCTCGCCATGAATCAAGAGGGAAGCGAGAGCGACGAAGGGCGGATAGCTGAGGCTGCGGCGATAGCGAATCTCTTCGGCGTAAAAGCCCGCGTAGTCCTGAGCGCAGGCGTGTTTGAGCGCGTAGTGGTGCGGATGAAATGTCTGTATCAGGACGCGCCCGGCCCGCGCGCCGCGTCCGGCGCGGCCAGCGACCTGCGTGATCAGTTGAAAGGTTCTTTCGGCTGAGCGAAAGTCCGGCATCGAGAGCCCGGCGTCAACGGAGACGACGCCGACCAAGGTGACGTTCGGAAAATCGTGGCCCTTGGCGAGCATCTGCGTGCCGACGAGCATGTCCAGGTCGCCCGCGCCGAACTCCAATATGGCACGCTCGAACAGCTTGCGGCGTGAAGTCGTGTCGCGGTCGAGTCGTGCGATGCGTAGCCTTGGAAACTTCTGTTGGAGAATCTCCTCTATCTGTTCCGTGCCCTCGCCGATGTAGTAGATATATTTCCCTGCGCAGGCCGGGCACTGTTTGGGGGCGTTCTGTCGATGGTTGCAGTAGTGGCAGACGATGCTCATCTCGCTGCGATGATAGGTGAGCGTCACGTCGCAGTTGGGGCAGTGGATTGATTCGCCGCAGCTACGGCAGAGGACGAAGCTGGAATAGCCGCGACGATTGAGGAGGATAATGGATTGCTCTCCGCGCTCGTGCGTCTCTTCGATGGCGGCGAGGAGCTGGTCTGAGAAGACCTGTGCGCGACCGTGGCGCGCGAAGACCTCTCGCATGTCCACTATCTCTGCGCGGGCCATGGCGCGGTTGGCGATTCTTTCGGGCAGTCGAAGATAAGCGTACTTGCCGCTGCGCGCGTTGTGAAAGGATTCCAGCGAAGGCGTGGCCGAGCCGAGCACGACCACGGCAGACTCCTTCAGGGCGCGAACTATCCCCGTGTCGCGCCCGTTGTAATAGGGCGATTCCTGCTGGCGATAAGAGGTCTCGTGCTCTTCGTCTATGACGACCAGGCCGAGACGAGAGACCGGGGCGAAGACGGCGCTGCGTGTGCCGATGACTATGCGCGCCTCGCCACGCTTCAGGCGACTCCACTCGTCGAAGCGCTCGCCCGTCGTCAATGAAGAATGAAAGATGGCCACGGTCGAGCCGAAGTGGGCGCGCAGGCGGCGAGAGAAGACCGGCGTGAGGGCTATCTCGGGCACGAGCATCATGGCGGAGCGTCCGCTGCGAAGCGCTGCGCTCATGGCCCGGATGTATATCTCAGTCTTGCCGCTGCCCGTCACGCCATGCAGAAGAAAGGCCGCATAGTTTCCCTCCGCGAGACGAGCTTCGATCTCGCCGAGCGCGGCGGCCTGTGCGCCAGTCAACTGCATCTCCTCCATCAAAGGCAGCTCTGCGCCGGCGAGCGGGTCGCGGCGCACGTCGCGCACGAAGATTTCGAGGACGCGCTTTCGCTCTAGCGACTGGATGGGAGCGGCGCTGACGCCCGCCGTCTCAAGCAGGTCTGTGAAGGCCATCTCCCCGCCGCCCGCGATCAGCGTTTCGACGATTCGCTTTTGTGCTTCGGAGATAGAGCGGGCAGCTTCGGTTTTCTCTCGGGCGTCGGGCGGCAGAAGGCGCACGGCCTTGCGGCGCTTGGCGCGTGCGAGCACGCTTCTGGCTCTATGCGTGAGCTTGATCCAGCCTGCGCGCTCCAACTCTCGCGCCAGCGTGGAGGCTCTGGCTTCGCCGACGTGCTGCGCGACGTGGCGCAGGCTTATCTCGCCCTCGTCTGCGACGAGGCGCAGCGTGCGTGCCCTGCCCGTTGCCGTACGCCCGATGGGAAGCCGCGCCAGCTCGTCGCGTCCCTCGGGCGTGATGGAGAGTATCTGCTCGACGGTCGCGTTGAGCCCTGCCGGAAGCGCAGCCTTCAAGACTTCGCCCCAGGGCGCGGCGTAATACTCCGCGACCCAGCGTGTGATCTCAAGAATCTCCGGCGTCAGCAGCGGCTCTGCATCGAGCAGCTCTTCGGCCTCCTTAATATCCGTCTCCTCCAACTCCGCCGCCGGGTCAAGCTCGTCAAGCAGCGCCACTATGTAGCCCGTGATGCGCTTGCGCCCGAAGGGAACGAGCAGCCGCGACCCGAGCCGCGCATCCTCTCGCAGCGCCAGCGGCAGGCGATACGTGAACGTCTGCATCACGCGCAGCGGCACGGCCACCTCCGCATACTGCGGCGGGGCGGGCCTGCGCGCTCGATTACTGACCGGGTCTGTGGCCGGTTGTTTGGCAGCGGCCTCGGAGTGTTCCTGCACGAGAGAGAAATTACCGCGAATCGCTCAAATCGGGAAGCGGCGATCACATTTTCGTGCGAGTAATACCAAGTCGCAATACAAAGAGCGGTCAGTACCGCCCAAGGTCTCGGGCGGATAGATGTATGGCCAACACCCGCCCAAGACCTTTGACGGTACTGACTGCATGACGCTGCATCCTCTCTTTAGTATTGCAACTTGGGGCAATAATATACTTGGCTCACCGGGGTGAATCTATGACAAGCTGAACTTATCAGGCAATGTCACGAATTGTTAGATTTGTCAGCTATGTTTGTAGTAGCGTCATTCTACTAAGTGCGGCATCAGACATAACGTGCTATACTCTATTCCATTAGACCAATTCTTTTGAGAATCCAACACTCGACATCAGGATGAGCCATAGAGCCTTCTCCTTATGCCGTATGCTGTTTTTACAGATGCGACCGGAAAATTAAGGAGATGCCCGATGGAGAACGAACCTCGACCACCTAACGAAAATTACATTCTCGCACACCTACCTCGCCAAGATTACGAGCGAATACAGCCACACTTAGAGCCCGTCGAGCTACTTCACAGTCAAGTCCTGCACGAAGCCGGCGAGGTGATGGACTATGTTTATTTCCCTCAGAACGCGATGGTCTCTTTAATCTCTCACACGGCTTCGGGCGAAAGTGTCGAGGTCGGCATAGTCGGCTTCGAGGGAATAGCCGGTATCTCTTCGATCTTAGGTGTAGATAAATCGCCACATGAAGCGATGGTGCAGATTCCGGACGGTGGGGTGAGGCTGCCTGTGCGTGTGCTGCGCGAGGAGTTCAAGCGTGCCGGCGCACTACACGACCGATTGCTGCGCTATACGCAGGGGTTGCTCCTTCACACTTCGCAGGTCGCCGTCTGCAATCGTCTACATACGCTGGCTGAGAGACTGGCACGTTGGCTTCTAATGAGCTATGACCGATGCGCGTGCGAAGATTTACCGTTCACGCAGGAATTTCTCTCTCTGATGCTGGGCGTGCGCCGCGCCGGTGTGACGGAAGCGGCTGTGATCCTCCAGACAGAAGGCTACATTAAATATAAGCGAGGCCACATCCAGATCATAGACAGAGAGGGCCTGGGGCAATTTACGTGTGACTGCTACGACATCGTAAAAGAAGAATTTAACCTTCTGACGGCATAAAACTATAGCTCATCTCTGCTTAACGGATTTGCCATCTATGGGAGTTTATTCATCTCTTATCCATTAATGGTGAGCCAAATATATTATTGCCCTAATTTATTTCTCTGTTGCTGAGCTTGAGCGGGGCCTGCTAACTGCGACGGCGTCTGGCGCGGCGCGTCTCTTTTTCGGCGAGCTGTGTGAGCGGGTCTGTATATTGACGGTAAAGGTCGAAGAGGAATTCGAGCCGCTCCAAATCGCTTTTGAAGCGCCGCGAGCCGTAGCAGGCATCAACGGCCTCATCGTTGGCGCGATGCGCGTCGAGCAACTCCTTAGGCATCGTGTTCGGGTCATAAAGGTCTGCCAGCGTCGCCTCTGGAAACCTCGCCCGCGCATCCAAAATAGCCTGCGCCGCTCGCTCCACTCTCTCCGTCTGCTTTGCGTTTGGCTCCGATGGAAAAGGGAAGTTGTTATAGACGAGATTATTCGAGTAGCGATAACGAGATTCAAGCCGCCCGCAAACCTGCCGCATCCAGGCCATGTGCATCTGCGAAGTCAGCACGCCGAAGTGATAAAGCGTAGCTGAAGGAATTATTAGACAAAGGTTACTTGCAATAACGGTTGGCGGCATAAAGCCGATCGGAATATATCTACGGCGTTCTGATGATACAGACGGAATCAAAATATAATTGCTTTCCGGTTGGCGTATTTCACCAAATAAAGTTGGATGATTTGCAAGCCGTCTTGTCGTTTCGCGCGAACTTGCTAAACGATGTGCTTTCACTTTATCAACTCGCTTCAAAATTTCGGGCATTGCACGAAGCTCGTTAGGTAAAGCGTCTTTGAGCCACAAACACCAACGATTTTCACCATTAATAAATTCCTGCGCGCCAATAAAAGGCTTAATGAATTTTTCAGCATTCGGCTGACTAAGCAAAAGTTCTGTCTTCTCTTCATTAGATAAAAGCAGATGACCACCATCGTTAGGCATATTACCAAAAATAATTTCTGGAACATCGCAGAGCGTTTCACGCCGACTCTGAATAACCAAATCAGTAGCATCAATTAGATATGGATTGATGTTTTTAGTTTCTATTTCATGTGGTTCGGACACGGGTGTTTGATAGTCAAAAAGATACTTTCGGCCTATGTCAAAAGCGGCAAAGCCAATTATAACGCAATGCACGGCAGCGCGTCCGCGCGCCTCGTTGTTCCATTTGAATGTACGATGCGCGAAATGAATTTTGATCTCTCTATCAAGCAGATAGCTCCACAAAATGCCAACTTGCTCGCCTTGTGTGATCGAGTTAGTAGAAACCAAGGCAACTTTGATTCGCGTGTTTTGAATGATATTGGCGGCTCTGATGTACCAAGCGGCGACGTAATCAAGCGAGCCATAATTTCTCACTTCGGCGCAAGCAAGCGCCATGTCTGCGTTTTGAGCGTCGCTGCGAAACTGTTTGCCGACAAAAGGCGGATTGCCGAGGATGTAGAGCGTCGTCTCCGTCTCGTTGCCCTCTGTGCCGACAAGCTCGCTCCAATCGAGCCGCAGGGCGTTGGCGTGACGGATGTTCGGCGTTTTCTTCAAGGGCAGGCGCGCGTAGCTCAACCCGAACTCCGCCGAAAGCCTCATGTTTGCCTGATGATCTGTCAGCCATAATGCGACGATGGCGATCTGCGCCGGGAAATCCTCGTACTCGATGCCATAGAACGAATCAACGTCAATCCTGGAAAGCTTCGTCACATCCAGCTCAAGCTGCCCGCCGCCGGAAAGCTTGCGTAGCTGCTTCAACACTTCAATCTCCAGAATACGCACTTCGCGGTAAGTGATGACGAGAAAGTTTCCGCACCCGCACGCCGGGTCGAAAAACCTCAATCGCGCAAGCTTGTCTTGAAATTGCCTGAGACGCGAAGCTTGATGCTTGATCGTCTCAAACTCCGCGTAAAGCTCGTCGAGAAAGAGCCCCCGCACCACCTTCAGGATGTTCTGCTCGCTCGTGTAATGCGCTCCCAGATTGCGCCGCTTCTCACTGTCCATCACAGATTGAAACAGTGAGCCGAAAATGGCCGGTGAAACCTTGCTCCAATCGAACGAACAGGCATCAAGCAGCGTTTGCCGCATCCTTCGATTGAAGACGGGGAGGTCTATGCGCTGCTCAAAGAGCGAGCCGTTGACGTGCGGGAACTGCTGCAAATCTTCGTCAAGCGTGCTTTGCCTCTCGGTCGGAGGCGTGTCTAGAATCTGAAACAGAAAGCTCAACATCGCGCCGAGGTTCGCGCCGCTCTCCTCACTCTTCTCCTCAAGGAAAAAACGGAAATAGTCTTTCGGGAAAATGCCCGTGTCGTCCGCGAACAGGCAATAAACCAGACGCACCAGAAAGACCTCAAGCTTGTGTCCCCTGTAACCGCTCGCCAACAGCGCGTCGTGCAGCTCTCCCATCTTTAAAGCGACGGCGATGTTAACCGGGTCCTGGTCTTTGTACGTGCGTTTGGTGTAACCGGAAATGAAACCGAAAAGGTGAATCTTGTCCGGCAGCTCTTCGAGCGTGAAGGCGTGCTCTTCGTTGGTTTCGAGGTCGAATAAGCGAAAATCGCCGAAGTCCGAGATGACGACAGACTTCGGCAGCTCATTCTCAGGCAGGTTTTCCAGATACTCGAAAGCCTGCGAGGTCGCTTTGTCCAGATTTTGCCCGCGCGATTTGTGCTCGGTGAGAAGTACGCCGCGCCAGAAAAGGTCAATCGCGCCATACTTGCCGCCCGCTTTCTTCACGGCCCTTTCAAAGACAGCTACACGTCGCCGCTTGACGCCAAAGATTTCCAGAAACTCATTCCAGAAAGTTTGAGCCTCGGCCCGCTCCCGCGTCTCGTCCCTCCATTCGTGGACGAATGAGACGGCGTGATGTCTGATTTCTGCCTGTGTTAATTGCGGCATCGTCTTAAAGTATCGTCAGTATGAGCCAGGCGATGGCGTGCGGCTTCATCCGCCAAGGCTGTGTGGAAAGGCTATGCCTTTCCGTTACAGGCTCACTTTATCTCATGCCAGGCTGCGCCTTGCCTAGCGCGAGGCGCAGCCGCGACAAATATTTCAGCGCAGAGGACGGAAAGCCATGGGCGCTCCGCACAGCGGCGGTGGCTGAAGCCGCCGCTATCATCCAAGATGCTGTAAAAAGAGATGTCCGTAGCGCTAAAGGTCTCTGGCGGGTGCTTTGTTGAGTAGAAACCCGCCCGTGACCTTTGGCGCTACTGACAAAGCATCCTTTTAGTTTGTGTCCCTTCAACGCTCGGAAGACAGGAATGCCCGTACCCTCTTCATGTCTTCCCAGACCTCGCGTTTCTTGGAGGGGTCGCGCAGGAGGTAGGCCGGGTTGAAGGTCGGCATCAGTTGCATGCCCTGGTAGTCGTGAAACTCTCCGCGCATTTGAGAGATGGGCTTTTTGGTGCGGAGCAGTGCGCGCGTCGGGGTGTTGCCGAAGGAGATGATGACCTGCGGGCGGACGATCAGTAGCTCTCTGTGCAGGTAGGGCGTGAAGAAGGCGAGCATGTCCGGCGTCATCTCGTCGCCCGTCGAGATGATCTTGACCGTGTTGGTCAGGTAGCAGTCCTCTCGTTTGAGACCGATGCTTGAGAGGATGCGTTCCAGCATTTGACCCGCCGGGCCCATGAAGGGGCGGCCCGAATCTATGTCGGGCGGGCCGGGCGACTCGCCGACCACAGCCGCCCGCGCACCCTTCCGGCCTTCGCCAAAGATGAAGATGCGGTCGGCGTACTGCGGCATCGCTTTGGCCCGCTGCAACAACTCCGCGTTGAGCCCCTCAAGCGTTTCCGTGTTCTCCGGCGGCGGCTCGTCCTGGAAAAGTGAAGACTGCATAAGAACAGTGGCGAGTGGCGAGTGACAAGTGACAAGCTAAAACGAGCATTTTACTCGTCGCCCGTCACTTGTCCCTCGCCACCGTATTCAAGTAGTCGCGGACTTTTTTCATGTCCTCCCATGTCTCGCGTTTCTTGGAGGGGTCGCGCAGGAGGTAGGCCGGGTGAAACGTCGGCATGACCTTGATGCCGCGATAATCCTGGAACTGCCCGCGCAAGCGTGTGATGCCCTCTTTCGTGCCGAGCAGGTTCTTCATCGCAGTGTTGCCGAGGACGACGATGATGTCGGGTCGGACGACATCAATCTCGCGCAGTAGGAAGGGCTTGCAGGTGGCGGCTTCGGCTGGCGTCGGCGTGCGATTCTGCGGCGGGCGACAGCGATTGACGTTGCCGATCATGATGTCATCGCGTTTGAGACCGATGGCTTCGATGATCTTGTTGAGCAGTTGGCCCGCGCGCCCGACGAAGGGGCGGCCCGATGCGTCTTCGTCAGCGCCGGGCGCTTCGCCTATGAACATCAGCCGCGCCTTGCGGTTGCCTTCGCTATTGACGACGCGCGTCCGGCTCTGGCTCAAAGGACAGCGCATGCATTCGCCTATGTCCTTCCAGATGTCTTCCAGCGTCTCGTTGGAACGCGGCAGACTCTCGTCGTCCTGCGGCGTGACGATGCCGAAGAGAGTCTCCTGCGGCGGCGGCGGATCAGCGTCAGGATATTTCTTTTTAGCCATCTCCGTTTGCTCTGGTATGTTTCGGGCTAAATCACTCCCGGCCAGGTCCTGACCGGCAGCCAGGTTGCGACCGGCTTTCACCGTTGAGGGAGCATCATGTTCATCTGAGCTGTGCCGCTCGGCTCGCGCGTCTGCGGCGGCGGCGTTGCGTCTCAGGGCCGCGACGTGACCCGCAGACGCTTTAGAGAAGACTGGCTCGCGCACGGGTTTCGGTCGCGCGGTCGCAGAGCCTTCGTGCGTGCGCCCGGCGCTCGCCTGATCGTACTCTATGCCCTGAACGCCCAGCTCACGAAGGTATGAAGCATATTCGGCGCAGTCTTCTACGAGCGCGAGCAACTCTCTCAACTCTGATTCTGCCATAGCATACGGCTGGCCTTGCCGGAAGCGCAAAGGATGATCGAGCGCTTCCGGCCAAGGCTACCCCTTAATGATTCCCTGATGGATAACACTTTAGCACTATTAAAACGTCAAAGCTCAAGCGTCCGTGCAAGCCGCTCGCGGGCCGATGCTGAAAGCTTTATTGACCGGAGCGGCGAAGACGCACTACCTCATCGAGTATGCGATAGGCTGCATCCAGCTTCGACATTAAAGGCAGCTCGACCGGAGTCTTGCGCGTGCGCGTGATGAGCGTAACGATATTGGTCTCGCGGTCGAAGCCCGCGCCCTCGCGCGTGATGTCGTTGGCGACGATCATGTCCAGTTGCTTGCGCTCCAATTTTTCGAGCGCGTGACGCTGTAGCTCGTCCGTCTCGGCGGCGAAACCGACGAGGATGAGCCCGTCGCGCTTTGCGCCGCCGACCTCTGCCAGGATGTCAGGCGTCGGCTCAAGCTTGAGAGTTAAATCCTCGCCCGACTTCTTGAGCTTGCTCGCGGCGCGCTCGGCCGGGCGGTAGTCTGCGACGGCGGCGGCGGCGATGAAAATGGTCGCCTCCCCGATCTCTCGCATGACGGCAGCGCGCATCTCTTCGGCTGAGACGGCCCGTAAGAGACGGACGCCGAAGGGCTGCTGCGCGGTGGTCTGGCCCGCGATGACCGTCACCTCAGCGCCGCGCGCTCGCGCCGCTTCCGCCAGTGCGAAGCCCATCCGGCCAGACGAGCGGTTAGAGAGAAAGCGCACGGGGTCTATCTCTTCGCGCGTCGCACCGGAAGTTATCAGGACGCGCTCTCCGGCCAAATCCTGCGCTCCATGACGTTTGCTTTCACGCAGCAGTTCGAGCGCCGCCGAGACGATCTTCTCAGGCTCGCTCAAGCGGCCAGGGCCGAACGTGCCGCAAGCCATCTCGCCTGCGTCCGGCTCTATGATGCGTACGCCGTCGGCGCGCAATTTGAAGAGGTTGCGACGGGTCGCCGGGTGATTCCACATCGTCGTGTTCATGGCCGGGGCCACCAGGACGGGCGCGTTCGAGGCCAGGTAAGTCGAGGTCAGAAAATCGTCGGCGATGCCGTTGGCCATCTTGGCGATCAGGTTGGCCGTGGCGGGCGCGATCAGGAACAACTCGACGCTCTGCGAAAAGGTGATGTGCGCGATGGGGTCTGGATTGTCCGGCGCGTAATCGTCAACGATGACGTGAGCGCTGGAGAGCGCGCGGAAAGTCAGCGGCGTGATGAATTCGCAAGCGCGCCTGGTCATGGCGACGCGCACAGTGCATCCGGCGCGTTGCAGGCCGCGCAGGATTTCGGCGGCCTTGTAGGCGGCGATGCCGCCGGAGACGCCAAGCGCCACACGCCTGCCCGCCTGCCCGTCTGTCGTCAAATCATCGGCCATCAGTCGTCCAGAATCTTTCAGTCCGATTTTGATGGAAAATGTAACATCGCTCTCCGTGGGCGCGCAACGCGGCCAACACGCTCCGGCGCTACGGCAGCAGCGCGCTTGATGAGACTAGAGCCGTGCGTCTGTGCTAAACTTCGGGCCATACGTTTGAGCCCGACGATCAAATAATTTCGTACGCTTCGGGTGGCAGGGTGTCATGAGAAGGGTAAAGAATTTTCGTAGCAGTCTGTTGATCCTGATCGCGCTTGCCTGCACCTCGGGGGTTGCGGCGCAAAGCAGGCAGGATGAAGAGGCGCAGCAGTTCGGGCCTGTCGTTCGCGCCTACCTGGGCTACCTGCGTAATGAGCAGGAGGTGGTGGACGACCGCGTGAGCCGTCGTGAGGTCAACCGAGCTTATTATCGCCGCAACTCGAATCGCATACGTGCGCTGCGACAGATGGCCATACAGATCGCCGAAGAGACCGGCAACGACTATTTGCCGGAACTGGAAGCGGCGGCGCGAGACGAGCTGAAGAACCTGTTTGAAGACCCGCCGCCGCCAGGAACATTTCACGCGGGCGACGTGCTCAATAATACTTTCAGATTTCTAGGCGTCGTGCGGGCCGGTGAGGTCTTCTATCTCTTCGCGCGGCTTGACCCATACGAGCAGGCCGAGTTGATGCAGAAGGAGAAGGAGAGGGCGAAGGCCCAGGCCGGCTCTACGCAGGCCGGTAAACTCACGACAGCGCCCGCTAACGCAGCCGAAACGACCAGACCCCGGCGCGCCAACGCGCCATAGACCTGAGAGCTCGAGAGGCGTCGCCGCTTCAGTACATGCGCCAGCCGTCATTCTTCGATAAAGAGAGCGACCATGATCGCGTTGATGCCGAGCAGATAGTGCTGCGCGCGCTCGGCGAGTTTCAAGCGCGCGGCAAAGTCCTCGCCGATAGAGATTTGCCGCTTGATCGTGTGCGTGGAGCGCTCAAGCGCGCGGCAGAGGCTTTCGACGCCGAGGAGTTGGCGGACGAGCGCGCCGTCGCCGCCCTTCGCACGCTCGGCGCGGACGTGCGGCAGGTTCCATCCTTCGTCGCCAAGCATCCATTTCGTGTGACCGTTCCGAAGGAGCTGGCCGCAACGGCCCTGAGCGTTTACCGCGAGATGATGGCCAGGGATGAGCCGGACATACAGCCTCCGGCTGAGACCACCTCTTCCTGAGAGGGAGAGGCGAGCCCGTGTTGAAAGGGAGAGTGTCGTTGATTGACTCGTCCAGAGTCCGAGCATCCACTTTCACAGGCTCGTCCTCGCATGTCCTCGGAATTGTTGCCGGCGATTTTGTCTGCTAACATAACGCCGCTTTCATACAACATTTAGACCGTAGACGCTTTGCTCTTCTCTTTGAGAGGGGCAGCCGGAGCCCACTCGATGCGCGCGACCATACAGAAAGTGTCTGGCTTCTTATTCATCGCCGCGATTTTGATCTCGGGCGTGCCGCTCAGGGCAAAGGACGGTCCGGCGAAGGAACAGGCGGGCAAGGGAGCTATGAGCAATCAATCATCCGGCACTGCGGGTCGCGCCGCGCCGCCTTTCGGGTTTGCTATTCACGGCGGGGCGGGCACGATTCTCAAAAAAGATATGACGCCGGAGCTGGAAGAGGCTTATCGCGTCAAGCTGCGAGAGGCCGTGGTCGCCGGTTATGACATTCTCAAAAATGGCGGGAGCAGCCTGGACGCCGTCGAGGCCGCCATACGCATCATGGAAGACTCGCCACTGTTCAATGCCGGAAAAGGCTCAGTCCTCACAAGCGCCGGCACGGTCGAGCTGGACGCCTCCATCATGGACGGGAAAACGCTCAAAGCCGGTGCTGTCGCCGACCTACAGCACATCAAGAACCCTATCAGCCTCGCTCGCCTCGTGATGGAGCAGTCTCCGCACGTCTTGCTGATCGGGCGGGGCGCGGAAGCCTTCGCCAAAGAGAGGGGCATTGCACAGGTTCCGCAGGAATACTTTTTCACGGACAGGAGGCTCAAAGAGCTTGAGCGCGAGAAGGCGAAGGTGAAGAGCCAGACCGCTCCGCCAAAGCCCGGGAATCGTGAGCAGGGCCTGACTGTGCCGGACGAGAGGAAATACGGAACGGTTGGGGCCGTGGCCCTGGACAAAGAGGGCAACCTGGCAGCCGGAACCTCGACGGGCGGGAAGACCAATAAGAGAGTCGGGCGCGTCGGCGATTCGCCCATCATCGGCGCTGGCAATTACGCGAACAATCGCACCTGCGCCGTCTCCGGAACGGGCGATGGCGAATACTTCATACGGCTGCTCGTCGCCTATGATGTCTCGGCCCTGATGGACTATAAGGGGATGACAGTAGGGGAAGCGGCGCGCACGGTCGTGATGGAAAAGCTCAAGCAGTTGGGGGGCGAGGGCGGCCTGATCGCCATTGATAAAAACGGAACCATTGCCATGCCTTTCAACACGCCTGGGATGTATAGGGCCTATATCGCAGCCGACGGCAAGCCGGTCGTGGAAATCTACAGGGATTAGCGGCAGCGGACATGGCTGAAGGCTCTATTCTGAGGGGCGAAAACTTTTTCTCGCCGGATAGTGGCGGAAAAGAGAGTTTGGGGTTGACAAGTGAGCGCGTAAGGGCTTAGATGATACGGGCAAGTTTTTCGGCCAGCCCGGCCACTGTTTTTATTCTGAAGCGCCCGCAAGAGGGTTGCTGTTATCCCGTAAAATCCGCAAAAAAAGAGTTTCGGAGGACGGATTTTACGTAAATGTTTGTTGACACCGGCCTGGGATTCGTGTAAAAAGACCGGGATACTGAAGCCCACGGTGGCTCACGTCATGCCTGCTTTTTTAAGGGATGTTCTGCGCGGGTGATCTTGAAAGAGTCAAGACGGGTCGCCTGATGGAAGCTAAAGACCGTCTTCCGCGAGTCTGGTGAGGCTAGCGGCGCGCTTTAAAATTTTTTTCACTTTACGGGAGGAGAATTAATGATTAGCAGAAGTTGGAGCCGCAAGTCCGTAGCGTTCTGCCTGGCAATCGCCATCTTGAGTGTCTACTCGATGGTTGTGCTGGCGACGCCGGGACAGACAGGGCCGTCTGGGGAACTGTCGGTATCAGGGCAAGTCACCGTCAACGGCCAAGCAGCAATCTCTGGTGCGACCGTTTTTTCGGACAGCACCGTCTCGACGGCACAGAATTCCAGCGCCGTCGTCAGCCTCGGCAAACTTGGACGTGTCGAACTCTTGCCGAGTTCAAGCATGAAGGTCAGCTTTAATGAGACGAGCATCTCCGGGATGCTCGAATCAGGGCGCGCGCGCGTTTCCACCCCCGCCGGTGTTATGGTGAACATCTCGACCAAAGATGGCTCCGTCGTCGCCGATGGTAAGGAAGCAGCCGCTTTCACGATTGACACCGAATGCAGTAATACGATTGTCGCCACGCAGGCAGGTATCGTTGAACTGCGCGCGGGTAACAAGACGACGCCGGTTGCCGCCGGACAGGATGCGACAGCGGGCGTGGCCGCTCCGGGCACTCGCTGCACACGCATCGCAAATGTCAGGGGCTATAGTTCGATCAGCGGCGGTGCGCTGGCTGCATTGTTGCTGGCTGCCGGTGGAGCCATTGCCGCGGCGATTCTCGCCGGACGCGACAATGACATTAACTTTGGCGGTACGGATGTAATTGCTAGCCCGACCAAGTAAGCTCGAACGCAACGACGATTCACGCCCCCTGGGCGGATGAACTATAACCTTGCGGGTCATGCGATATTTACCGCGCATGGCCCGCAAGGTTTTGCCATGTCTGAAGAACCCCGTTCTTCAGTCCTCTTGACCCACCATGCATATCGCAGTTATAGGCTCAGGCTATGTCGGTCTAGTGACGGGCGCGTGCTTCGCCGAGTTCGGCGTAGACGTGACCTGCGTTGACGTTGACGCCGAGAAGATTGCGCGTCTCTCCGAAGGCCAGATTCCCATCTATGAGCCGGGACTGGGCCAACTCGTCGCCAAGAACCTTCAGGCCGGGCGCTTACACTTTACGACCGACATCAAGTCGGCTGTCGAACAGGCGCTCGTCATCTTTCTCGCCGTCGGTACGCCCCCGAAAGCGGACGGCTCTGCCGATCTCAAACAGATACACGCGGTGGCGCGCAGCGTGGCCCAGTTCATGAACGGCTACAAAGTGATCGTCACCAAATCCACCGTGCCCGTGGGCACGGGCGAGAGCCTGCGCCGACTGATCCGCGAGCACCAGACGAAACAGATCAATTTCGGCATCGTCTCGAATCCCGAATTCCTGCGCGAGGGAGCGGCGATTGACGATTTCATGCGGCCCGACCGCGTCGTCATCGGCAGCCGCGACGAAGAGGCCGTCGCCATCATGCGCGATCTATACCGCCCGCTCTTCCTGATCGAGACCCCTTTCGTTATCACATCGCTCGAAGCCGCAGAGCTGATCAAGTATGCGGCCAACGCTTTTCTCGCCACCAAGATTTCGTTCATCAACGAGGTCGCCAATCTTTGCGACCGAATCGGCTGCGACGTGCATGACGTGGCGCGCGGCATAGGGATGGACGGACGCATCGGTCGGAAATTCCTGCATCCCGGGCCAGGCTTCGGAGGCTCCTGCTTTCCTAAGGATACACGCGCGCTCTCTTCTATCGCTCACGAGTTCGGCTGTGAGCCGCTGATCGTGGATGCCGTCATAGAAGTCAACAGCCGACAGCGCGCCGCGATGGTTCCGAAGATAGAGAAGTTGGTGGGTGATCTTCGCGCTAAGAGCATCGCTGTGCTCGGCCTCTCCTTCAAACCCGAGACGGACGACATGCGCGAAGCTCCGTCCGTTGACATTATCCGTGGGCTCGTCGAAAGGGGAGCGACCGTTCGCGCTTTCGACCCCGTCGCCATGCCTGAGGCGAAGAAGGTGCTGCCGGAAATCTCTTATGCTGAAGACGAGTACGGGGCCGTAGCGGGCGCAGACGCGCTGGTTTTCATCACTGAGTGGAATCAATTCCGCGCGCTCGACATGGAGCGCATTCGCGGCTTGATGCGGAGCCCCAAAATCGCAGACCTGCGCAACATCTATGAGCCCGAAGCCATGCGCGACCTGGGCTTCGATTACGTCGGAGTTGGAAGATAAAAGACAGATATTAGCTATTAGATGCCGGATGTCAGTTCTTTGCTAACATCCGGCATCTGACAACCGACCTCTAAGCATATGAGTCTTTCAGGAATCGTACTGGTCACAGGGGGGGCAGGCTTCATCGGCTCGCACATCGCCGCGACGCTGGCGGCGCGCGGCGCGCGTGTACGCATCATAGATAATCTCTCCACAGGTCACAGGGAGAATCTTGATGAGATAGGCGGCGATGTTGACTTCGTCGAAGCCAGCCTGGTGGACGAAGCGGCGACGCGCCGCGCGCTCGAAGATGTCGAGGTGGTGTTTCACGAGGCGGCCATTCCTTCCGTCCCGCGCTCCGTGGAAAATCCGCGTGAGACGCACGAGGCTTGCACGGACGCGACCTTCTCGCTTCTGCTGGCGGCGCGCGACCGCAAGGTTAGACGCTTCGTTTATGCCGCCTCAAGCTCCGCTTACGGAGATCAGCCGGGACTGCCGAAAACAGAGGAGATGAGCCCCAATCCGCTTTCGCCTTACGCTGTGGCCAAACTCGTCGGCGAGTATTACTGCCAAGTATTCACCAGGGCTTACAGCTTGGAGACGGTCTCTCTCCGTTACTTTAATGTCTTTGGGCCCAGACAGGACCCTAGCTCACAATATTCAGGCGTCATCTCGCGCTTCATCAACGCCTTGATGAGCGGCGAGCAGCCCGTGATCTACGGCGATGGCGAACACTCGCGCGACTTCACATATATAGAGAATGTCGTGGCGGCTAACCTGCGCGCGGCGCAGTCAGAGAGCGCCGTCGGTCAGGTCATCAACATTGCGAACGGGCAGAGAACTACTCTGAACGAGCTGTTGAGCGCTTTGAAGAAGGTGACGGGAAAAACCGGCGTCGAGGCCGAGTACAGGCAGGAGCGCGTGGGCGACGTGCGCCATAGTCTCGCAGACATTACGCGTGCGCGAGAGCTTCTCGGCTACGAGCCCAGAGTCGGCCTTCAAGAGGGGCTGCAATTGACGATTGAGTGGTGGAAACAGAGCCGCTTCGCACGACGCCGTGGCCCGGAGGCATCCTCTTAGGGGAAATCAACAGATTCCGGGAAGACAAAAAAAGAGCGCCGGGGCTTTGCTGCACGAACGAGCAATTGCCCCGGCGCTTTGATGTCTTCTGCTATGCTCTCGACGGCGATTCCACGGAAAGCAGAGTGAATGGCTTAGGAATCGCTCTCGGGTGCGCGGGCCCGTTTCATGCGCCGACGCGCGACTCCCGCCAGCCCCGTCAGGCCCGTGCCGAGCAACAGGATCGTCGCCGGTTCGGGAACTTGATTTTGCTGCTGTGCGCCGGTGATAACGCCGCTCAACTCGACGCTGTTCCCCGATGTCACGCCAACGAAGTTGGGTAGAGTCAAGGTGAAGCTGCCGATCGTCGTCCCATTATTAAAGTTGAAGGACTGAACCGGGTTGTTAAAGCTGATCTGCGCGCCGCCGTTGTTGGTTGTCCCGACATTGCCGGTCACAGTGGCGGTGTAATTGGTCGTCCCTGCCGCGCCGAGGCCGGTCGGAAGAGTGAAATTCACCGTCAGGGTAAAGTTGCCGTTCAGGTTTCCCTGGTTGGGAATTTGAAAGAAGGTTCCCAGCCTTTGCAGGCCACTCAGTGCGGCGAAGCCGCTTGATGTGGTCACATTGAAAGAGTTACCGGCAAAAATTAGTCCCGGCGTTGTGCCGCTGAAAGTGCCTGTCGTGGAGCCTGCGATTGTTACCTCGTCCGCACGCGCACTGCCCTGGCCAAAGGCAAAGATGGCGATCACGGCCATAATTAAAGCAAGAGACTTGATTGGGGCTATCCTGAGCAATCTCATAACGTCCTCCGTTGAATCGACCCTAAACCGAGCAAGAAAGGCAAGCAAAAGAACGATGCGAGGCAATATCAAGGCCTCATGCCAGTACCAAACCTACAGTATTTGTTCGGCGTAAAATACTCCTTTACGCGCGAAAAATCTAGCTTTGTTTTCAGGAAAAGACCAATTATCTTCAATTTCCAGAAAATTCTTGCCCGGCCCATCCGTTTATTTGGAATCTGCGCCAGCAGAATAGACCCAGAGCCTTTTGCATACAAAGCGCTTTTATCAACAACTCTCCCCGGATTCTCCGTGCCCCGCGAGGCTCTGCTTGGGCCATTTTGAGGAACGGCCCTTCGACTCTTGCTGGCCCCGGTTTAACTTTCGAGCATCCGCCGCAGACTCTCCGTGTAGGGCTGACGAGCGACACCCCTATCGGTAATGATGGCCGTGATCAGCTCGTTGGGCGTGACATCGAAGGCAGGATTTTGAACCTCTATGCCTTCGGGCGCGAGCCGCTGTTCGCGCAGGTGCGTGACCTCTCGCGCATCGCGTTCTTCAATCGGGATGTCCTCGCCCGTCGTCGAATTCAGGTCAACGGTGGAGACGGGCGCGGCGACGTAGAAGGGAATGTCGTGCTGGCGTGCGAGGACGGCGACCATGTAAGTGCCTATCTTATTGGCCGTATCGCCGTTGGCTGCGATGCGGTCTGCGCCGACGACGACCGCATCAACCTGGCCCTGTTTCATCACATGCCCGGCCATGTTGTCTGTAATCAGCGTCACGGGAATCTCATCCTTGTGCAGCTCCCAGGCGGTGAGCCGTGCACCCTGAAGGAAAGGGCGCGTCTCATCTGCGATGACGGCGACGCGTTTGCCTGCGTCACGCGCGCCGCGTATGACGCCGAGTGCCGTGCCGTAATCTCCGGCGGCGGCAAGTGCGCCCGCATTGCAGTGTGTCAGAATGGTCGAGCCATCCTCTATCAACTCGCCTCCGAAGCGGCCCATCGAGCGGTTCGATTCGAGGTCTTCTTTGTAGACGGCCTGCGCCTCGGCGACAAGTATCTGCTTGATCTCTTCGACATCCTGGGTCTGTGCTTTGGCGCGATTGAAAACTGTACGCATACGCTCTATGGCCCAGAAGAGATTGACGGCGGTCGGGCGCGTCCCCGCCATCACTTCGCACATGTAGTCGAAATCGAATTCGAGGTCGGCGACCGATGTGCCCACGGACTGTTTTGCTCCGAGCGCGAGACCCATGGCGGCGGAAACGCCTATGGCGGGTGCGCCGCGCACGACCATCTTCTTGATGGCTTCGGCCACCTCTTCGTAGGAACGAAGCATGAGGTACTTCTCTTCTGTGGGGAGGATGCGCTGGTCAATCATGCGCACACCCTCGTCTGTCCACTCAACGGTCTTAATCATCTTGATCAAATGCTCCTCTGGAATCTGGAATGTAGGCATCTTAGAAGGAAAAGGTCGAAAGGTAAAAGGCAGAAGGATGATGGAGGCAAAGCCCAAGCCGATGAGCGCTTCCCAGGCTTTTGACTTTAATCGGCCCGGCGTGATAACGTCCGCTCCGCTGGGTCAAAGTGGGTTTCACTTTCCTCTTGCTCTTTTCATCAAGAAGCGTCCGGGTGTCCAGCCGTCAAAGGCTGGGAGAATAGGGAAGCGGGTGCAAATCCCGCGCGGTCGCGCCACTGTAAGGAGAAGAATCGTCAACCAATGTCGGGCAACCTCTCGTCAGGTTCCGCCCGAAGGCTGGTCGGTCGTTCATCTTTTTCTCCGAGCCAGGAGACCTGCCCGTTGATGCTTTGCAACCTTCGAGCGCCTCGCGTAAAGGTGTTCAGGTAGCATAACGGGCTCTTTCTTCCATCCCTAAGCATCGAAAAGTCCCGTCGCAACACCTGAAGCCTTCTCCGTCGAGAGGCGTCAGTGGTTACGACGGGATTTTTATTTGAGAAACTACCTGCATCAATCTCTCTGTTTAAGCTTGCTGCTGATGCTCTGCACGCTTGTCTTCGCCTGCGGGTCGCGGAGCGGGACGGGCACGAGCGCTCCGGCTAAAGGCTCCGCGGCTCAGATGCGCGAGGTGACAGACGATGCCGGAAAGCGCGTTCGCGTGAGCGTACGACCCGAACGCATTGTGAGCCTGGCCCCGAACCTGACGGAGATAGTCTACAAGGTGGGCGCGGGCAGCCGTCTCGTCGGCAATACCACCTACTGCGATTACCCACCGGAGGCCCAAGGGGTCGCCAAGGTCGGCGATACGCTTCATCCGAGCATCGAGCGGATCATAGCCCTGCGCCCACAACTGATACTCGTCTCCACAGCTTCACAACTGGAAACCTTCACACGCCAACTGGAAGAGCAGCAGATCGCCGTCTACGTCACAGACCCGCGCAATCTGCAAGGCGTCATTCGCTCTATCCGAGCGATAGGAGACCTGCTGGGCCAACCGGAAGAGGCGGGGCGTGTGGCGGATGAGCTGAGCGCACGCGCAAGGCAGGTCGAGGAGGCGATCAAAACGGGCCGGAGCGTGAGCGTCTTCTACCAGCTTTCAGTCGAGCCGCTCTACACGGCTGGCCGCGATTCCTACATCACAGACCTCATCAGTCGTGCGGGCGGCCACTCCGTCACAAGCGATGTCCCGGGCGCATGGCCTCGTTATAGCGACGAGGCGGCGCTGGCTTCGCGCCCGGAGGCCATCATCATGGCGACGGGCGGCTCGATGGGCGAGGCCAATACGGAGATCGCCGCCGCTTTGAAGAAATCTCCGGCGGCCATGAATGGGCGCATCATCAAGATCAACGGCGACTACCTTTCGCGTCCTGGCCCAAGGCTCATTGATGGCCTTGAGCAGATGGCCCGCGCCCTTCACCCGGAAGCCTTCGGGCAATGATGCTTATGACGACAGAGACGGCGAAAGCGGCCAGCCCCGCAAGCGTAGCCTTCGCGCGCAACACTCATACTACATTGCGCCGCACGCTCACGGTCTGCCTCTTGCTCGCGCTGGCGCTTCTCTGCGCCGGGCTCGTTGCCATGTTGATAGGCAGTGAGCGTCTGCCGTTCGGCGGCTCGCTGTGTGTGATCTTCAGCGGCACTGGCGGAAGGTGCGGTTTGACGCCTGAACAACAGACTATCCTTCTGGATTTAAGACTGCCGCGCGTGCTGCTTGCGGCGAGCGTCGGCGCATCGCTGGCGGCAGCGGGCGCTGGCTACCAGGCCCTGCTTCGTAATCCGCTGGCGGAGCCCTACCTGCTTGGCATCTCTAACGGCGCAGCCGTCGGCACGATGATCGCGCTCGTCTTCCTGGGCACACAGACATGGGTACGCTCTTTGATGGCGTTTGCGGGAGCGCTGGCTGCAACCTTCGTCGTCTACCGCCTGGCGCGGGGCCGGGCCGGGGCAACTCCCGAAAAGCTGATTCTGGCGGGAGTGATCGTGACCACATTTCTCTCGTCGGCCATCGTCTTCATTACGACGATGATGGACGCGACGCGCATACGCTCTTTCAACTTCTGGCTGCTCGGCGATCTTTCGGGTTCCACGGCAAGCCTCCTGACGGTCGGTGGGGTCTCGGCGCTCGTCGGGACTGTGCTGCTCGCGGCGCACGGGCGCGCGCTCAACCTGATGATGCTCGGCGAGCGCGACGCATTCGATCTGGGCGTTGAGGTGGAGCGTGTGCGCCTGATCGTCTTTCTCGCGGCCTCCTTACTGGTCGGAGCATCTGTCGCTTCAAGCGGCTCCGTCGGATACGTCGGCCTGGTCGTGCCGCATCTCGTGCGTCTTTCGGTCGGAAGCGATAACCGAACGACCATTCCTGCGGCTGCGCTGGCTGGAGCGCTGTTCGTCATCGTTGCCGACACGGCGGCACGCACCATCATCGCCCCGCGCGAACTGCCCGTCGGCGCAATCACGGCGCTCATCGGCGCGCCCCTCTTCGTCTTTCTGTTGAGACGAGGCTGAAGCGTTAGTAGAGGAATTGACAGGAGAGACAGGAGAAATACAGAAAGCAGGATAAGAACTGAAAGCGGGATGAAAGATAAAAGCCTCGCTTGCTGAATAGTTCAACTCTTCTTCTTGATCCTGTCTCTCCTGTCCATCCCTGTTAAATTCTGCTCTGGGTTCATTAGGGACTCTTATTAACAAAATGCTTGAAGCGCGCGAGATCAGCGTCAACTATGGCGAGCGTGAGGCGGTGCGGGACATTACGCTGAGCGCCGTGCCGGGAGAGGTGGTGGCCATCATTGGCCCAAACGGGGCGGGCAAGTCAACGCTAATGCGTGCCTTGAACGGCGCTCTGGCTGCGACGCGCGGAGAGATACTGCTCGACGGAAAACCCTTGCGCTCATATGCGCGCCGGGCCGTGAGCCGCCGCATCGCCGTGGTCGCGCAGGAGGCGGAGCTGCGCTTTCCCGTGACGGTTATGGAGTTCGTTTTGGGAGGGCGCTATGCCTGGGCCAGTACGGGTGCGTGGGGCTGGGAGACGGAGCGTGATGTGGAGGTCGCCCGTCATGCTCTAGCTGAAACGGGGTTGACAGATTTCAGCGTGCGTTTGATGAACGAGCTATCGGGCGGCGAGCGCCAACGTGCCGTGCTGGCGCGTGCGCTTGCAACAGAGGCCGAGATTCTACTGCTCGATGAGCCGACGGCCAACCTTGACCTTGCGCACCAGGCCGCCGTGCTGAGGCTCGTGCGCGCGCGTAGCGATAAATGTGGCGCAGCCGCCGTCGTCGTCACACACGACCTTAATCTCGCGTCGGAGTTTGCTGATCGAGTCCTTCTGCTCAAAGGGGGGCAGACGCTCGCTTCCGGGCCGCCGCGAGAGGTCTTGACGCCCTCAGCCCTGCGCGAGCTTTTCAATATTGAAGTTCTGGTGGACGCTCACCCGGTCACGGGAGCGCCACGCATTACGCCGGTGCACGAAGCGCGCCGGTGATTCATTAACCAACGAGCGACGGTTCGGGGAAGGCGGTGCAAAGCCGCCACTGCCCGCGCAACTGTAAGCGGCAACGACGTTCCGTATTCTTTAAGCCACTATTCCAGGGGGAACGGGAAGGCGCGGAACGGAAAGCAGGGATGAAGGCGGAAGGATGAAGGATGAATCATTGAATCAATCACTTGTTGAGCAATTCAATCAATAGTTTTTCTTCATCCTTCCGCCTTCATCCTTCATCCTTGCTTTTAGCCGCGAGTCAGGAGACCTATCCGGCGCTCTCTTGCAGGCTCGTACTGCGACGGGCAGGAGAAGCTAAACATGAGAGATAAGAGAAACCATAGAAGAGTGGATAGTCGGACGAGAGTTGCGGGCACGCTGTCGCTGCTCGCTCTGCTGCTCTCTTTATATTCGGCGAGCGCGTTGGCCCAGGGGGGCGGCGTGGTCAGGGGCCGCGTGGCCGACGAGCGGGGCGCGAACATTGCGGGAGCGGAAGTTCGTTTGCGCTCGCGCGAGGGGCTGCGCCTTTTCGGGCGGACAGATCAGAACGGGGTCTATGCGTTCACGGGCCTGGGGGCGGGCGATTATATTCTTGAGGTCACGGCGCGCGGGTTCGCCGTCGTCACCTCGGATAGCTTTCGCGTCGAGCGCGGAGAGACGGCCACGAGGGATTTGACGTTGAGCGTGGCGGCCCTCAACGAGAGCGTGGTCGTTGTAGCGACGGGCACGCCCCAACGCGCAGACGAAGTGTCGAAGGCCGTCACGGTGCTGGGAGAAGAGCAGGTCGAAGCCAGGCGAGAGCTGTCTCTGCCGGAAGCTTTGCGCGGAACGCCCGGCTTGCGCGTGCAGCAGCAGGGCTCGCCCGGCGCGCTCACCACGCTGCGCCTGCGCGGGCAGCGGAATTTCGACACGGCGCTGCTTCTGGACGGGCTCAGAGTGCGCGACGCTTCCGACATCAACGGCTCTGCGCTCCCGTTCTTCACTGACCTTGTGCCCGCCGGTCTTGATCGCGTTGAGATACTGCGCGGCTCAGGCTCTTCGATCTACGGCACGAACGCCATCGGCGGCGTCATTAACCTCGCGCCCAAAACCGGAGCGGGCAGCCCGCGCTTCGAGGCCGGGTTTGAGGGCGGCAGCATGGCCCTTTACCGCGAGCGCCTGCAAGGCTCGGGCGGCGCGGGAGCGCGCGCGGGCTATAGCTTTGGCCTGACGCGCATGGACGTGCGGCGCGGCGTGGACGGCGACGACACGTATGGCAATACTGCGGGCGGCGCACGCTTTCAATTTAACGCGACGCCTTCCATCACCATCGGCGCAAACTTTTACGGCACGATCTCGAACGCTTCGGTCAACAGCAATCCGTTCGCCCTGCCCGGTGCGGCGGCGAGCACAGAGCAATACCCTTTGGCGGTCGAGGGCTTGACCTTCCAGCCCGATTTCAATAACCCTGATCAGGGTCGTCGCAATCGCCTGCTCGTCGGCTCTGTGCGCCTCGCGCAGCAGCTTAACGAGATGTTCTCCTATACGGTGGCCTATCAGCACGTCGCCACTCGCAGGCGAAATTACAACGGGCCGGAGATTGACCCGCGCTTCGCCTCCTTCTTTCCGTTCGGCGACTTCGAGTTCGTCAGCACGAACGAAGGCAGCACGGATACGCTGGACGCGAGGGCCAACCTTCGCTTCGGGCGCACCAATCTGTTGACAGCCGGTTTCGAGTTCGAGCGCGAATCGCTTTTTCAGCAGTCGCTCTCGGCCTTCGGCGTTAACGGGGGCAACACTGATCGCCAGCGAACCTTCGCCGTTTTCGGTCAAGATCAGCTCTTTCTGCTGGATGATCGCTTGCAGATTTCTCTTGGGCTGCGCGGGCAGTTCTATCGCATCAACGCCGCCGACCGTCCAGGCTTTTTGAGCAGCATCGAGGCGGAAAGCTCTATCACGGGTGACGGAGCGATTGCCTACTTCGTACGCTCGACGGGAACGAAGCTGCGCGCTCACGTCGGCAACGGCTTTCGCGCGCCTTCACTCTTCGAGCGCTTCGGCGAGGGGACATTCGATAGGGTCGGCTTTACGCGCTTCGGCAACCCGACGCTGCGCGCGGAACAGTCAATCGGCGTGGACGGCGGATTCGACCAGCGCCTCGCGGGCGACCGCTTGCGCTTCGGCGCGACCTACTTCTACACGCGCCTTCAGCGCGTCATAGATATTATAAATTTCCGGGGCCCGTTTGCGCCGGCGGCCCCGCCCGACCCGCTCGGCTTAGGACGCAGTTTCGGTGCGATCAATCTTCCGGGCGGGCTGGCGCGAGGGCTTGAGACCTCGCTCGAAGCCGTCCCCTGGCGCGGCATGGACGTGCGCGCCTCCTACACCTACACCAACAGCGACCGCTTCGTGCCCGCGCAAGGCTTGCGGCAACAGTTCGTGACTCCCAAGCACCTCTTCGGATTATCCTTGAGCGAGCGCTGGCGCTCCGTTCTCCTCAGCTTCGACCTCAACCGCACGGGCTCATATCTCGCGCCGGTCGGATTTCCCTCCGTCGTTCTCACCTTCAAGGGCTATACGAAGGCGGATGTCTTTGCCAGCTACGAGCGGTCGCTCAACGAGCGCGTCATGCTGATTCTGTTCGGCGGCGCTGAGAATCTATTCGACGAAGAATATTTCGAGAACGGCTTTCGCGCGCCCGGCGCGGTCGGCAGAGGCGGATTCAGCTTCAGATTCTAGGCTGAAGCGGTGAGTTGAAGAGCGGTCATCAAATAGTCGCAGGTTGCAGGCCCGGCTAGACTTCCAGATAAAGCGATACCTCGAAGTTTAGCCGGGCCTGCAACCTGCGACTATAGCTGCACTGGTGTTAGAACATTGGAAGCTCAGGTCAGTACCGCCAAAAGTCTCTGGCGGGTTCATATCGCAGCCGCCCGCCCGAGACCACAGGCGCTACTGACCTGAGCAGAGCATCCGTACACTCATTCGCAATCCGCTCTAGTCTGTCGCGCGAGCGACATCGGCTTTGGTCAGGAACCCGCCGATCAGAAAGACTACTCCGAGCAGTACGTGTACGATGTGATCCATCGTCCCCAGCTCAAGCTGGCCCGGAATAACTCTCCACAGGCGCGCGTCGCGCCCCATGCCGGCCATCCCTGCGATGGTGGGAGCCTGGTCTGAGCCGAGCAGGAAGCCGCAGATGGCCAGCAGGAGATAGACGGCCCCGAAAACGATACAGAACAAGCGTGCCGCTGAGAGGGAACCGG
Organism: Pyrinomonadaceae bacterium; assembly: GCA_036389095.1. Classification (GTDB taxonomy): domain Bacteria; phylum Acidobacteriota; class Blastocatellia; order Pyrinomonadales; family Pyrinomonadaceae; genus DASQYE01. The sequence goes on along the minus strand of DASVQM010000012.1, from coordinate 384,115 downwards.
CAAAGCCCAGGTAAAGAGCTATTGCGCCTGAGATGATGTGCACCAGATTATGCACGACGCTCAGGTGTGTGCCGAGAAAACCGGGCATCACAAAGCCGACGACTCCTACCAGCAAGAACACGACGCCCAAAATCTTACAGATGGTTTTTGCCATGATTCTTTTTTGCTCTCCTTTGCGAGAAAATGGTTAACAGCTGCCGACGGTGTCGCCTCGCCAAAGGCTTCCGCCTTTTGATCAAATACGCGGGGTCTGAGCGAAACGGATTGTACACCAAAGCCTTGCTAATATTTGCAAAGGAATTATCACATAAGAGTTTCGCCCGCCTGTTTGTTGAGTGTGGATTTCGGCGGATGCTATACTCGAAAACGAAAACCATGAGACCAGCAATCGAACGGGACATAGCCATGCTCTCAAAGCCTAAAGCCCTCGCGGCTTCTCGCGGCTCGAAGCCGTTAAGCGCTGCCTCCACTCGTCTGGTCGCGGCGCTCGCGCTTCTTTTAGTCTTGCCCTTCGCCGCTTCCGCCTATACGGTCGTGATGCGCGGCGGTCGCCGCATAGAGATACCCGAGAATTTCATCGTCACACGCACGTCGCTCACCTACGAGGCCGCGCCCGGCCTCAACGTCACGCTACAGCTCTCGACCATAGACATCCCCGCCACGGAGCTTGCCAACAACGAGCGCGCCGGGAGCCTCCTGCGCCGCGCCGCCGAGCCGAAGCCGCCCGCTCCTCAGCCGCAAGAAACTGCTTCCGGCACGGAGACGAATACTCCCAGGGCGCGTCGCACGATCACGAATCGAGACCTGGAAGGCGTGCGCAGGGCAAGACTTGAGGGCGAAGAGGCGTACGAGCGTAAGCGTATAGAATTGGGCCTGCCGTCGCTCGAAGAGGTGCGCCGCCGCAATGAAAGGGAGGCGCAAAGACTCAGGGAGCAGTCGCGCCGCAGTGAGGAAGAAGAGGCGCAGGCCGAAACCTACTGGCGGGCTCGTGCGTCGGAACTGCGCACAGAGTTCGCCGTCGTAGACGCGCAGCTCGACTATCTTCGCAACCGCCTGGCCCAAGCGCCGCGCACCACTTTGCTGACCGGCTCCTACACAATCGTTGCGGGCGCTGTGCCGCGCTTTCCCTTCGGGCCGGGCAGGCATGATGTATACCCGCGTCCCATACAGAGTTTCGGAGTGGCGGGCACGGGCCCACAGGTGGTCGGCAGTATAGGATTCGGCGGAGGTTCTACGCGCGGGCGTGTGCTCATCAATGGCGGCGGTGCGGTGACGCATGGCTTCGGCAGGCCAGGGGTCTTCTCCGCGCCGGGCCTCTTCATCTCGCCGCTTGGGCTCTACGCCGCGTCCTATCCCTTCGACGATTCTTCATACGACCGCACGGTGCTGCTCACACGATTGCACGAGCTTGAGTCCGTGCGCGCGGGTTTGGAGGCGCGATGGCGTCTGCTCGAAGACGAAGCGCGACGCGCCGGAGCGATGCCCGGCTGGCTGCGGCCCTGAGGCGGTTTCATCGGCGAGCGCCATGCGAGCCTCGCGGCTTCGGCTATTAAAGTTGATTGATGAAAGGAAAGCCCTCGATGGTTGAAGAGCGTGTGGAGACGATTAGCGCTGATGAAGCGTGGCGACTGGTCGAGCAGGGGGCCGACCCGGTTTTCATAGACACGCGCAACGCCAAGCACTGGGGACAGAGCGACGTTATGATACCGGGCGCGTTGCGTATCTGGCGCGAGGAGCTTGAGGCCAGGGTTGACGAAGTGCCGCGCGGGCGCACAGTCATCACTTACTGCACCTGACACAGGGAGCATTCGAGCACCCGTGCGGCGCTCATACTCCTCTCACACGGCTACACGCAGGTGTACCCGCTCGCCGACGGCATGAACGCCTGGCGCGATAAAGGCTATCCGTTAGCGCCGAAGGAGTAAGACCGGAAGAAGAAAATTAACAGGGATGGACAGGATAAAGAACAGGCAAAGAGAATATTCAGTCAGCAATGCTTTCATCCGGCTTTCTGTTTTCATCCTGACGATCTCTGTCCATCCCTGTTAATTCCGCTTTGGTTTTGTCGTAAACACTGATTGCTGAGAACTGATTATGAGAGAAGGTTGGGAAACGGTTATCGGCCTGGAGATTCACGCGCAGTTGAGCACTGAATCGAAGATTTTTTGCGGCTGCTCGACGCGCTTCGGCGACGAGCCGAACTCGAACACGTGTCCGGTCTGCTTGGGCTTGCCGGGGGCGCTGCCCGTTTTGAACGAGCGCGTCGTAGAGCTTGGCGCAAGGGCCGCGCTCTCGCTCTCGCTTGAGATTAACGAGCGCTCGGTCTTTGCGCGCAAGAACTATTTTTATCCTGATCTGCCGAAGGGCTATCAAATCTCGCAGTACGACCAGCCTTTCTCGGAGCGCGGCGTGCTTGAGATCATGACCGCCGAAAGAGATGAGGGCGGGCATCCGCGCCAGTGGCGACCGCACAAGGTGCGTATCACGCGCCTGCACCTGGAAGAGGACGCGGGCAAAAACGTCCACGAAGGTCTGCCCGAAGTTGATCGCTACTCTTATATAGACCTCAATCGTGCGGGAACGCCGCTGGCCGAGATCGTCACGGAGCCGGACTTTCGCTCGTCCTGGGAAGCTTACGATTACGTCAACTACGTGCGCCGCGCGCTCTCATGGGTCGGAGCAAGCGAAGCCGATATGGAGAAGGGAAATTTGCGCTGCGAGGCGAACGTCTCTGTGCGACGCAAGGGCGATGAAGGGTTCGGCACGAAAGTCGAGCTGAAGAACCTGAACTCCGTACGCTTCATGCAGCGTGCCATCGAGTATGAGATAGAGCGGCAGATCAATCTCATCGAAGCGGGCGGCCAGGTGGTGCAGGAGACGCGCTTGTGGGACGACCGCGCACAGGAGACGCGCGTCATGCGCTCGAAAGAGGAGGCGCACGATTATCGCTATTTCCCGGAGCCGGACCTTCAGCCGCTCGTCGTCACACAGGAGTTCATCGAGCGCGTGCGCGCCTCCATGCCCGAATTGCCGGAAGCGCGGCGCAAACGCTTGATGGATGAATACAGCCTTTCTTTCGCGGACGCTTCGCAGCTTACGTCTGAGCGTGCGCTCGCAGACTATTACGAGCAGGCGGCGAAGGCTGCGGGGAATCCGCGCGGCGCGGCCAACTGGATCAGGTCTGAATTGCTGCGCGAGCTTGAAAGCTCCGGCAAGGACATTGCAGCCTGCCCCGTCTCACCCGACGAGCTTGGCGCTCTGGTGCGCCTCATCGACGAGGGCGCGATCAGCGGCAAGCAGGGCAAGGATGTGCTCATAGAGATGTGCGCGACCGGAAAGACGGCTGCGGCCATTGTGCAAGAGCGCGGGCTCGTGCAGGTGAGCGACACGAGCGCCATTGATCCGATCATTGACGAGGTGATCGCCTCAAGCCCGCAGCAGCTCGCACAGTATCGCGCGGGCAAAGAGACGCTCTTCGGCTTCTTCGTCGGGCAGGTGATGAAAGCCTCCAAGGGGAAGGCCAACCCGAAGGTGGTCAACGAACGGTTGCGAGCGAAGCTTAGCTCGTGAAGAGTCAGGGGGGATAGTATGAATCTCAACGGTAAGACGGCGATTGTGACGGGTGGGACGATGGGCATCGGGCGCGCGATTGCCGAGGCGCTTGTGCGAGAGGGCGCGGGCGTCTGCATCGGCGCTCGTCGTGAAGCGGAGATCGAGCGCGCAGTCGCGGAGCTGGGCGAGACGGGCGAGGGCTTGGTCGTCGGCGCTGTCTGCGACGTTCGGGATTACGAACAGGTCAAGGCGCTCGTCGAGCATGCGGCGGCGGAGCTTGGCGGCGTGGATATTCTCGTCAACAACGCCGGTATCGGCCTCTTCGGTCGCGTCGAAGAGTTATCGCCGGAAGATTTTCGCGCCGTCTTAGAGACAAATCTCTTCGGCGTCTTCTATTGCTGCCACGAAGCCATCCCGCAGATGAAGCGGCGCGGCGGCGGCTACATCATCAACATCTCTTCGCTCGCGGGCACCAACGCGCACCCGCAGATGGCGGCCTACAACGCATCGAAATTCGGCCTCAACGGTTTCAGCGAAGCCCTCATGCAGGAAGTCCGCCAGGATGGTATCAAGGTCAGCTACATCATGCCCGGCTCCGTCAATACGCACTTTGGCGACGACGAGCCGAGCCCCGAAAAGAGCTGGCAGTTGCAGCCCGAAGACATCGCGCAGGTCGTCCTCGATCTACTGCATTATCCCGCGCGCAGCCTCCCGAGCCGCGTCGAGATCAGGCCGAGCCGTCCGCCGAAGAAATAAGAGTGCCGAGAGGGAAATTAAGAGGGACGGACTACCGGAGTGTCAGGATATAAAAAGAACGAGACGATGTAGTTAAGCTGCACGGCTCGAATTTGAAACGACCAATCTCAAATGCTCTTCTTTATCCTGACGTTCTGTAGCCCATCCCTGTTTCGATTCCGCTGCACCATATCAGAGGAGAGAGATAAGAGATGGAAGCCAGTGATGCTGCTGAGCATATCGTTGAGGCGAGCGAGGGAGAGGGAAGGGCCGAAGATGAGAAGTTTCGTTCGCGGACGGCGCTGACGATTGCGTTCATGGCGATGCTTCTGGCGATCACGAGCCTCGGCGGCGGCAACGCTGCCGAAGACATCATGAACAATAATATTCATGCGAGCGATACGTGGGCCTTCTACCAGGCCAAGAGTATTCGCCAGACATCGAACCGCCTGGCCGCCGAATCGCTCGAAGCCGAGCTGCTGCTCCATCAAAACTCGCTCACCCCCGAAGCTCGCCAGGAGGTGCAGCGCAAGATAGACAAGTTTAAGGAGACGGCTGATCGCTACGAGAGCGAGCCCAGTAAAGAGGAACCGAACAATCCGCTCAAAGGCGAGGGCCGCAAGCAACTCTCGCTGCGCGCCGCAGACTTTGAGGCGCAGCGTGACCGCGCCCAGCGCCAAGACCCGAACTTCGATTTCGCAGAGGCTCTCTTCCAGATTGCGATTGTCCTTGCTTCGGTGGCGATACTGGCGATGTCCAGGTTGATCTTTAAGGTCTCGCTCGGCGTCGGCATGCTCGCTTTCCTGCTGATGCTCAACGGCTATTTCCTGTTCATCAAAGAGCTGCCCATTTAAGCCTTCGTCCGATGGTTGAAGTTGGTGTGTGCGGTATGCGAGCCGTATTGCAGCGCGTGACGCGTGCGTCCGTCAGGGTTGAAGGGGAGACGGTCGGCGAAATCGGCCAGGGGCTCGTCGTGCTGCTCGGTATAGCGCGCGATGACGCTTTGCCGGATATCAAGTACCTGGTCGAGAAGATCGCGGCCCTGCGGATTTTCGAGGACGCGGAGGAGCGCATGAACTTGTCACTGACGGACGTGGGCGGCTCGCTCCTCGTCGTCTCGCAATTTACTCTCTACGGCGACGCGCGGCGCGGGCGGCGACCGTCATGGAGCGATGCCGCGCCGCCCGAGATAGCCTCCACGCTTTACGAATCCTTCATCGCGGAGGCGCGCGAGAAGGTGGGCCATGTGGCGACGGGAAGTTTTCGCCGCATGATGGAGGTCGAGTTAGTCAACGATGGGCCCGTCACTATCCTGCTCGACAGTCGCCGCCTCTTCTGATTGCCATGCTGACATGAAAGGTCTCGGACAATCTGTTAATATCGCGGGCGCTCTATCGAAAAACTTTCCGGCGATCAATCTCAAGAACATTACACAGCGGAGGCAAACATCACAGTGAACATTGAACGGCTGCGGGCACAGGCGAAGTTGAAGACAGGTGGAAACAGACCTTGGGCGACTTTGCTCCTGTGCATCCTGCTTGCGCTCAATCTCTCGGCGTGCAACCGCAATCAGAGCGCTTCGAGGGATTCCGACAACGCCAACGATGAGGAGGCGGCGCTCGATGCGAGCGTCAAGAAGGGCGTGAAGCCGCAGGCTGATGCGGAAGTGGCCGTCATCGAGATGGAAGACCCGGGCTTCGGAAAGATAGTGATAGAGCTTTATCCGAACCTGGCTCCCAAGATGGTCGAGCGCTTCAAGCAGTTAATCAAGGAAGGCTTTTATAACGGGACGGCCTTTCATCGCATAGACCCGGAGCTGGGCATCATTCAGGGCGGCGACCCGCTCTCGAAGGACGACAATCCGAATAACGACGGGACGGGCGATTCGCCTTACCCGAATGTGCCCGGCGAGATGAGCGACGTGCCTTTTGAGCGTGGGATTGTCGGCGCGGCCAGGAAAGGCGCGCACCCTGCTTTCGGCGGGCAGCCTGCGGTGACGGAAAAACAGGCGCGTGATACGGGGAACGCCCAGTTCTATATCACGCTCAAGAAAGTGCCCGACTTCGACCGCAAGTACACCGTCTTCGGGCGCGTCATAGAGGGAATCAATAACGCCGACATCATCTCGGGAGCGCCCGTCGAGCCAGGCTCCGAGCGCCCCTCACCCAAGATCGTCATCAAGAGCATCACCCTTCAACCACACCCATAAAGCAGTGACAAGTGACGAGTGACGAGTGACAAGTTAAAGACATCTGCTCTTGCCCTTCTTTTTCTTGCTTATCACTTGTCACTCGTCACTTGTCACTGCTCTTAGATCGTGTCGTCGTCGGTCTTTGAGCGTTCGTCCAGTTCGTAGCGATCACGGTCGCGGCGGTCTATCTTGTCCAAAAATTCAAGCTCCTCGTTATCCTCGAAGCTGACGCCCACGGCGCGAGCGTTCTCTTCGACGAGAGATTGATCGGGCGTCGGATTATCGCCGGAGATCGTCTCTGTGCCGCTGTCGTTGACATCCTCCCAGGCGGCGTCCGGGTCGCCGCCCGCGTCCTGCGGCGACGACGCGGTGTTATTGCGAAGGCGCTGCGCCAGGCGATCAGGGTCTTTCGGCGCGCGTGAAATCTCTTCTTCCATAAACTGTTCGATGTCCGGGTCCGGCACGAAATCCGGGTTGTTGCTCAGATACTCGAAATCTTCCGGTCTCTTTTTAGGCATCCGTCTCTCTTCCCCCTCAAGCTAACATTCAGCAGCCAGCGATCAGCCATCGGCGTCGAAGATTTGTGCCCGCCAGCCCTGATTGAAGACCGCTGTTGCGCTTCGGACGCTCCTGCAAGGCGAGCCCCTGAGCGATGACGAAAGCTGACGACTGATAGCTGATTGCTGAACGCTTGCACTATAGCAGATGGTCTGAAAAACGGGCAATCACCGCGTATGCTTTCGCGGCGAATGCTTTGCTTGACGTTTGACGCGCCCTCGCCCTACACTGAACTACGGACAATAACCCTGATTGCAGTAAGTTTTCCGAGGCGCAATAGCTCTGACGCCAGGGCTCTCTGTGCATGTTCATCCAGACCGCAACCGCTTAAAAAATCTTATGCCACATAATCTCTTGAATACGCTGCAAACCTTCGGGATAGGGGGCGCTGGCGAGGGCCGTTTCTATTCGCTGCCCCAACTGGAAAAAGAGGGCGTGGGCCCAATCTCTCGCTTGCCCGTCAGCATCCGCATCATCCTCGAATCCGTCCTGCGCAACTACGACGGCAAGAAGATCACTGAGGATGATGTCCGCGAGCTGGCCAACTGGAAGCCCAATGCCGAGCGCACGGAGGAGATTCCCTTCGTCGTCGCGCGCGTCCTGTTGCAGGATTTCACGGGCGTCCCGCTGCTGGTTGATCTGGCGGCGATGCGCTCCTGCGTGGCGCGCCTGGGCAAAAACACCGGCTTCATCGAGCCGCTCGTGCCCGTCGATCTGGTCATAGACCATTCCGTCCAGGTCGATTTCTCAAGCGCTGCGGACGCCTTTCAAAAGAACATGGAGATGGAGTTCAAGCGCAACAACTCGCGCTACCAGTTTCTGAAGTGGGGCATGCAGGCGTTTGACGGCTTCAGGATTGTGCCGCCCGACATAGGCATCGTTCATCAGGTCAACCTGGAATTCCTGGCGCGCGGCGTATGGGAGAAAGAGGGCATCTATTACCCTGACTCTCTGGTCGGGACGGATTCACATACGACGATGATTAACGGCCTCGGCATCGTCGCCTGGGGTGTGGGCGGCATAGAGGCCGAAGCAGGGATGCTGGGCCAACCCGTCTACTTCCTCACGCCCGACGTGGTCGGCGTCCACATGAGCGGCAAGCTTCAGGAAGGCGTCACGGCGACAGACCTCGTCTTGCGCGTCACGGAGATGCTCAGACAGGCGAAGGTTGTCGGAAAGTTCGTCGAGTTTCACGGCGAGGGGGCGGCGAGCCTGCCCGCCGCCGACCGTGCCACGATCTCCAACATGTCGCCGGAGTACGGCGCGACGATGGGCTTCTTCCCCACGGATGAAGAGACTTGCAAGTACCTGAGCGCGACGGGACGCGCCGACGAACAGGTCGAAGCCGTGCGCAGCTACTACAAAGCTCAGGGCATGTTCGGCATTCCGCGTCGCGGCGAATGCGATTACAGCAGTGTGCTTGAGCTTGACCTGGCCGAGATACGCCCGAGCGTCGCCGGGCCCAAGCGCCCGCAGGATCGCATCGAATTGCCTGCCCTCAAGCAGCAGTTCATAGAGCTTTTCCAGAAGCCCGTCAAAGAGAACGGCTATGGCAAAACCGAAAATGAGCTGGCCCAACGCTTCAACGTGCGGGTCGGGCTCGGCGCTCTCAGAGGGAGGGCGGCTGTCGCGGGAGGCGGCGCGCAAGAGCCCGCGACCGTTCCCGACGAAAAGCAGCTTCACGTCAGCGAAAAGAATACGAGCCCGCTGACGGAGCTTGAGATGATGAACAATCGCCCGACGCCGGACCGCGTCGAGGAGAATCTGGCGGGAGAATTCCCTGAGCGCTTCGACGATCTGGGCCACGGCGATGTCGTCATTGCCGCGATCACCTCATGCACCAACACGTCTAACCCGAGCGTCATGCTCGCCGCCGGGCTCCTGGCGAAGAAGGCCGTCGAGCGCGGCTTACAGGTTGACCCGTCTGTGAAGACTTCGCTCGCGCCCGGCTCGCGCGTCGTCACCGAATACCTGGAAAAGAGCGGCCTCCAACCCTACCTTAACCAGCTCGGCTTCAACCTCGTGGGCTACGGCTGCACGACCTGCATCGGCAACAGTGGGCCCTTAGACCCGCGCATAGAGGATGTCATCACCGATAAGGATTTGGTCGTTGCCAGCGTGCTTTCCGGCAATCGCAATTTCGAGGCGCGCGTGCACCAGAGCGTCAAGGCCAACTTCCTGATGAGCCCGCCGCTCGTCGTCGCCTTCGCTCTCGCCGGTCGCGTCAACATCGATCTCACGAAAGAGCCGCTCGGCAAAGGCCGTCAGGGCGAGGACGTTTACCTGCGCGACATCTGGCCGCAGCTCGACGAGATTAACGAGCAGTTGAGCACAGCCTACGACCCGGAGACTTTTCGCCGTCTCTACGCCGACTTCGCCGAGCAGAATCCGCTCTGGAACGAGATTCCGTCTTCGACCGGCAACGTCTACGATTGGGACCCGCATTCGACCTACATTCAGGAGCCGCCCTACTTCGAGAAGTTCAGCAGCGCCGTAGGCCGCTTCTGCGACATACGCAACGCGCGCCCGCTCGCCATCTTCGGCGACAGCGTGACGACCGATCACATCAGCCCGGCGGGAGCGATCAAGCCGAGTTCGCCCGCCGGACTCTACCTACAGGAGCACGGCGTCGCCGTCGAAGACTTCAACTCCTACGGCTCGCGGCGCGGCAATCATCAAGTGATGGTGCGCGGCACATTCGCCAACGTGCGTATCAAGAACCTGATGGTTCCGGGCACGGAAGGCGGCGTCACCGTTCACCAGCCGCACGGCGAGCGGATGTCCATCTACGACGCCTCGATCAAGTATCAGGCCGCAGGCATCCCGCTCATCGTTCTCGCAGGCAGCGAGTACGGCACGGGAAGCTCGCGCGATTGGGCGGCCAAGGGCACGCTCCTGCTCGGCGTCAAGGCCGTCGTGGCCCAGAGCTTCGAGCGCATACATCGTAGCAATCTGGTCGGCATGGGCGTCCTGCCCTGCCAGTTTAAAGAGGGCACGAGCGCCGCGACGCTCAACCTCGACGGCACGGAGACCTTCGACATTACAGGGGTCGAAGCGGGCGTCAAGCCGCGCCAGGATGTCACGATGGTCATTCATCGCTCGGGCGGCGAGAGCGAAGAAGTGCCGCTCACGCTTCGCATCGACACGCCGATTGAGATTGACTACTACCAGCACGGAGGCATTCTTCCGTTCGTGCTCCGGCAACTGCTCGCCGGAACGACCGATTTCTAAAAGGCAAAAGTTCAAAGGCAAAAGGCAAAAGTGAAGTCAGGCCGAGGCTGCTCCACTTTTGCCTTTCACCTTTTTAAGCATCTTCTGGATGAACGCGGTTCTTATCACGATATTGGGAACGTGTCTGGTCGGGCTGGTGGCCCACGATGTTTACGCCACCATTCTGCACGCGCGTGCGCGCTCCGGGCCGATCGGCGAGACTTTGAACCGCACCGCCTGGTATGCGGCACGCTCTCTCGCTTTTCGTCTCCCGCGCCAGCGTCGTCACAAGCTGCTCAACATCATCGGCCCGCTCCTCTTGCCGATGCTGATTATCGTCTACATCCTGCTGCTCGTCACAGGCTTTGCGCTCATCTACTACGCCTACATGCCAGCGCAATTCACGGTCTCGCCGGAGGCGGCGAGTCATCCCTGGATCGAGTCTGTTTATTTCAGCGGCATAACTCTCACGACGGTGGGCTACGGAGACATCGCTCCTCATACGACGGCGATGCGGCTCGTCGCCCTCATCGAATCGGCTTCAGGCTTTGCGCTGATCTCTCTGACCGTCACATACTTGATTACCGTCTACGGGGCCCTGGAGCGTAAGCGTGCCGTCGCGCTCTCTTTCTATCATCAGGCGGAGGAGGGCGCTGACGTGGCTGGCTTCATCGCTCATCATTTCGTCCAGGGGCGCTTCTACGGGCTGGACGCGACGCTCAGGCTCGCCACGCGCGACATTCAAGGCTTACTGGAATCACACGTCGAGCATCCGGTCATCCATTATTTTCATCCGGTCGAAGTTTACAAGAGCCTGCCGCGCATGCTCTTCCTGATGCTGGAAAGCTGTTCAGTGATTCGCTCATGCCTGGACTCGGACGAGTACGGGGAGATTTATAATCATCCGGTCGTGCGCAACCTCGAAGCCAGCGCTCGTCATGTGCTCATCGAGCTGGATGCTTCGCTCTGCCTGGAAAGACGACGCGCTCGCCGCAGCGAAACCTCTTACGAAGAATCGAAACGATGGGGCGGGCGCTATCAAGCCACCATGCTCCGTCTCAATGATGCCGGTATCAAGACGCGCCCGGACCGTCGGCGGGGCCTCGATGAGTATCGAGCGCAACGCGAGGAGTGGGAATCTAAGCTCCACCGCTTCGCCCTTTACCTCGGCTATGACTGGGACGAAACCACAGGCGACCGCGACCTGCGCTACGCCGCCGACGAAGAGATGGAAGAGCCGATGAAAGGATGAAGGATGAAAGAATGATGAGCGTCAGGCAAAGCAGAAATTAACAGGGAGGGACAGAGAGTGTCAGGATAAGAAAAGCACAGACAGATTTATTAAGCAATGCTTTTGTCTTTCATCCTGCCTTTAGTATTTTATCCTGCTTTCTCTTCTTATCCTGTCCATCCTGTTAAATTTCTTCTTTCATCCTTCCGCCTTCCGCCTTCATCCTTGCTTTCGTGTCTTGGACTTTCATGCTGGCGAAGTGATAAATTACGGGTCAACAGTGAGCCGTATTCTTGTTGATCCGATCACCAATTTCACCCACATTTTGTGAAGGAGTAATGTCATGTCTACTGCGCAACCAGCAGCAAGCAAAACGCCACGCAAGTATCAGCTCTTCATTGACGGGAAATTTGTTGATGCCGAGTCCGGCAAAACATTCACGACGCCGAACCCTTCGACCGGCGAGATTCTGGCCGAAGTCGCCGAGGCAGATAAGGCCGACATTGATAAGGCTGTCGCCGCCGCGCGTCGCGCCTACGAGGGCAAGTGGTCGAAGATGAGCGCGCGTGATCGCGGGCGGCTGCTCTATAAGCTCTCGCAACTGGTCGAAGAACATTCGGCGGAGCTTGCCGCGCTTGAGACCGCCGACAACGGCAAGCCGATACGCGAATCAACCTACGTTGATCTCCCGCAGGTCGTCGAGAATTTTGAATACTTCGCGGGCTATGCTACCAAGATCGAGGGCGAGACCATCCCCGTGCCCGGCCAGATGTTCAACTACACGCTGCGTGAGCCCCTGGGCGTGTGCGGGCAGATCATCCCCTGGAACTTCCCGCTCCTGATGGCGGCATGGAAACTCGCGCCCGCGCTCGCCGCCGGAAATACCATCGTCCTCAAACCGGCAGAGCAGACGCCCGTCACCATCATGGAGCTTGCCAAGCTGATTCAGGAGGCAGGCTTTCCCGAAGGCGTCGTCAACATCCTGCCCGGTTATGGCGAGACGGCGGGCGCGGCCCTGGCCTCGCATCCAGGCATAGACAAGATAGCCTTCACCGGCTCGACCGAAGTCGGCAAGATCATCGCGCGCGAAGCGGCGCAGAATCTCACCAAGGTCTCTTTGGAGCTTGGCGGCAAAGCCCCCAACATCATCTTCGCCGATGCTGATATAGAGCAGGCCGTCGCCGGTGCGATGATGGGAATCTTTTTCAATCAGGGACAGGTCTGCTGCGCCGGTTCGCGTCTCTTCGTCGCCGAAGAGGTCAAGGACGAGTTTCTTGATCGTTTCAAGGAGAAGGCGCAGAAGGTCGTCGTCGGCGATCCGATGGACACGGCGACGCACATGGGCCCACAGGTCTCCGAAGAGCAGCTGTGCCGCATCAAGGGCTACGTTGACATCGCGCGCGAAGAGGGCGCGACCGTGCTCACGGGCGGCGAGTCGCCCAAGCTTGAAGGCGATTTTCAGAAGGGCTATTTCTTCCAGCCGACCATCTTCAGCGACGTGAAGAACCAGATGAGAGTCGCGCAGGAAGAGATTTTCGGGCCCGTCACCTCCGCCATCTCCTTCACGGACGAAGAAGATTTAATCAAGCAGGCCAACGAAACCATCTACGGCCTCTCGGCTGGCATCTGGACGCGCGACATCACGCGCGCTCACCGTTTCGCCAAGGAGATTCACGCCGGGACGATCTGGATCAACACCTTCAACATGTTCAATGCCGCCTCGCCCTTCGGCGGTTTCAAGCAGTCCGGCTATGGACGCGAGATGGGCAAGCATGCCCTGGAACTCTACACGCACATCAAGAGCGTGTGGGTTGATCTTTCGGGCAAGCCGATTGGCTGGTACGGTAAATAAGAGCCGTTCTGCAACGCGAGACATGCCAGGGACGCGAGCGAAGCTATATTTCGCTCGCGTCCCTGGCATGTCTCGCCTTGCCAGAGTACGGCAGAGCATACGCAGCCAGTACCGCCTCATGTCTCGGGCGGCTGATGCTTGACGAGAGCACCCGCCCGAGACCTGGGGCGGTACTGACCTCTCTTTGCGTTGCCACTTGATATGACATCTCATGTCATCCTCGTTCTTGAAAGGCGTCTGCGTCGTGCTATTATCAGCTTGCTCTCCCGTATCCGAAGAATTTCAGAGAAGGAGATGCAGATGCGCTCGCGTCATCAAACAATATTTTTATCGCTCATCCTCGCCGGAATCGTTCTGCTGACGGCCTGTCCGAAACGTGAAACTATCTCGAACATCAACGCCGATCCTGGCCGCTACATGGACAAGGATGTATCTGTGGCCGGGACCGTGACCGACAGCTACGGCCTGCTCAACATGGGCATCTACGAGATCAGCGACGGGACGGGAAAGCTGCTTGTCGTCACACGCCACGGTCTGCCCGCGCGCGGCTCGCGTGTCGGCGCGCGCGGGCGTATTTACACGGGTGGAAGCTACGGCGGCAGAAGCTACGGGACGGTGCTCGAAGAATCAGAGCGTCGCACTGCTAAATAATGGAGCCACAGAGCGGGCCGGGCCGCATCGAGAAGAGATTCGTCCTGAGCCTTGATGAACAGTACGCGCGTCTGCACAAGCGCTCGCGCGCGTTCGTCGAGATTGCTCCGGCGGAAGAGTTCTACAAGCAGCCGCGCCCCGTCGTGAGCGCCCATCCCGTCTACTCTTGCGGTGAATACCTTCTGCGAAGCGCTGCGGCAGTTGAGCAGACTTTCGGCGGCATCACGGCGAACCTGTGGGACGACCCGTTCGAGTGGACGTTGCCGGAAACGCTCAAGACCCCGGCGCTCGTCGCCGAATACCTTGATGAAGTCGAAGCGACCAGGCTGCGCGGCTTTGCGCTCCTGCGCGCGGATGAAGACCTGCGAAAAGAGATAGCGATGCCCTCGGGCGAGATGCAGACGCTCTCTGAGCTACTGCTTGAGACGCTCTGTCGCGCGGCGCATTACCAGGGACGCGCTTTCGCTTCCTTCAGACTCTTTTCCGAACTGCGTCTGCCGCCGGTCTAGAATCAAAGGGCGTCAGAACTTTCTTCCGCCGGGATTCGTAAGCCTGAAGGTCTTAAATTTTTCGGTCGCGCCCGCGCGGTCGGCTCATTCCAGTAAGGGTCTATCAGATGTATTGTCCTCAATGTGGCCAGCAACAGGTTTCAGGCGAGACGCGCTTTTGCTCGCGTTGCGGTTTCCCTCTGGGCGGCGTGCTGGCGCTGCTCGCCAGTGGGGGCGTACCGGCGGCAGGCTTAACGTATGCCGCCGCGAAGAAGCTCTCGCCGCGTCGCAGGGGTTATCGCCAGGGCGCGATGATGATGCTCCTCTGCCTTGTCGTGCTCCCGATCCTGGCCATCCTGACCGAGGTCGGATTGCCGGAACTCTTCGTGCCGCTCGCCGCACTGATCTTCTTCTGGGGCGGAGTCGTCAGGATGATCTACGCGCGTGTCTTCCAGGAAGCGACACCGCAGGGAATGCCCATGGCGCTGCCCACATACGTTCCGCCGATAGGCTCTATGCAATTTGGCGCGGGCGCCAGGCAGGGCGCTCTGCCTCCGCAGCGCAATGCGCCCCTGATGGGTTGGAGGCAGCCGACAGACACCGCCGAGATGGTTCGACCGCCAAGCGTCACAGAAAACACCACCAGGCTGCTGGACGACAGGGCCGAGCCTCCCGGGCGTTAGCCGCGCTTGTCAAATTCAGCACAACTCCCGTCAGCGCGTTTGAAGTTAACAAAAGAAGATGGGCCAGCGCGACGTTAACCGCCCCGAAGAAGCGCCGCTCGCAGAGAGACTGCGCGAGCGTATCAGGCGCGAGGGTGCGATCACTTTCCGTGACTGGATGGCCGCGGCGCTCTACGATTCGCGTGAGGGCTATTACTGCCGCCGCGACCTTGCGCGTTGGGGACGGGGCGGCGACTATCGCACAGCACCCGAACGCAGCCCCTTGTTCGCCGCCGCCTTCGCCTGCTATTTCGCCACCCTTTATGAAGAACTCGGCTCGCCTGAAGTCCTGACCATCATCGAGGCGGGCGCGGGCGCGGGAGACTTCGCACATGGCTTGCTCGAATCCCTGCGACGCACATCACCGCACGTCTTCGACGCGCTGCGTTATGTGATTGACGAGACGAGCGCGGATGCAAGGGAGCGCGCACGCAATCGCCTCGCGCCGTTCATAGAGCGCGTGGAGTTTCGACGCCTGGACGAGATGGGAGCTATGCCGGGCGAGGGAATCATCTTCGCCAACGAACTGCTGGACGCTTTCGCCGTCCATCGCGTCAAGATGCGCGACGGTAAGCTCTCGGAGTTATACGTCGGGTTGGACAGGGTGGGCGCTTTCCGCCTCGTCGAAGGGGAGCCGAGCACTCTGCGCCTCGCCGACTATTTCGAGCGTATAGGCGTGCGCCTCCGCGAGGGGCAGATCGCCGAAGTCAATCTGGAAGCGCGAGCGTGGGTGAAGCGCGCCGCATCCAGATTCCGGCGCGGCTATCTAGTCCTCGTGGATTATGGCGCGGAGGCGGCGGAGCTCTATCAAGCGACGCATCGCCTGCAAGGCACGCTCAGAGCTTTCCATCATCACCAGTTCGCTCATGATTCGCTCGCTCATCCCGGCGAGCAAGACCTGACGACGACAGTTGATTGGACGCACATCATCAAATCGGGCGAGGAGCTGGGTCTCAGCCTCGTCAGCTTCGAGCGTCAGGACAAGTTTTTGCTGCGCGCAGGATTGCTCGACCAGTTAGAGACCATGACGGCGGGCATGCACAGCGAGGCGGAGGCCATAGCACTTCGTTCGAGCGTGCGTGAGTTGATCTTGCCCGGCGGCATGAGCGAGAGCTTTCAGGTGCTCGTTCAAAAATGGGGATTCGAGTAAGTCAGTAAAGGCTGCGGGGAAGTCAGGTGCTTCGAGGAACTGGCATTGCTGCCCGCGCAGGGAATCTCGCCGGGCTCGGCCTTTCACAGTTCATCCCAAGTTGCAATGGCAAGTGAGGACGCGGGGATATGCGGTCAGTAGAGCCTGTGGTCTCGGGCGGGTCTCAAGCAGCGGCGTCACCCACCAGAGACCTCAGGGCGGTACTGACCTCTTTTTCTATTGCAACCTGGGTATCATTTGGCCGCCGTCAATTAGAAGTGCGAGCGTGAAGACTGGCGGTTTGCTGAACGCCCGCTTTGATCTTCTGAAGAAAATCTCCCGCCAGCCTATTACACTCTTCGAAGGCAGCCCGCTCGCTGTGAGGGCTATGATATGCCTGCTCGATCAGGTGTATGCGAGCATGCGCGAGATTGTTGCGCACGGCCTCGATCTCGTTGGCTTCGGTGCGTGGGTCTCGGCTTCCGAAAATAAAGATCGTCGGCGGCGCAAGACCGGGAAAACGGCCTTCGTATAAATCCTCTTGATCGTGCTTGCTATCGTCGCCCAGTTGAAGCCATGCGCGCCCGCCGCTGGTCAGTAGCCTTCGCCAGTAGTCTTCGCCGTGTTCTGAGGATAATACTCCGCAAATCTTCTCTCCGAACTGATCAGGATTGGAAGCCATTATCCGGAAGAATTCGCGCGACTCGTGTTTTCTACGATAGTAGTGGAAGGCTTCAAGAATGAGCCCGTGAAAACGCTCGGGGCTGGCCAGGGCCATCATCGTCGCAATGACAGCGCCATCGCTGTGCCCCCATAAGACCGCCTTCTCGATATTGAGAGCGTTGAGAAACTCCATCATCTCCATGGCGGCGCGTTGATGAAAATCAACCGGCAGCTCGGAGACCCTCATCGAACGGCCATAGCCGGTTCGATCAGGAATCAAAATCCTGAACTGATCTCCGAAGGCTTCGAGCTGGTGATCAAAGGGATAAATCTGATAGCCCCAGCCGCCGTGCAGGATGACGAGCGGTATGCCCCGCCCAGTCTCTCGATAATAAATCCTGACGGGGCTCGCCCCTTCGATCAGCGGTGATGCTTTAATGTTGACATAGCTCATAGAAGATTATTCCCTGACGCCGGAGGTGAACTCTGTTCTGGATGAATAAAGATAGTCGCGCGTTAGCGGGAGACTGTTATTCAAGCCCCTGGTGAATTGCACTTGCCATAAACATATCTCACCGTAGCGGAAACTGACCGAGCACATGTTGAGATAGAATCGCCACATCCTGACGAACGACTCGCTGTACATCTCTCTTATCTTATCTATGTTCTGCTCGAAGGCCGCCGCCCACTTATCCAGCGTCATAGCGTAGTGCAGTCGCAGCACTTCAACGTCCGTGATGTTGAGGTCGCACTTGCCCAGGGGCACAGCCATATCGGCCAGGGTCGGCAGATACATCCCGGGAAAGATGTATTTGGTAATCCAGGGATTGACCGGCAGCTCAAACATGCGCCCGATAGATTGAACGACGCCGACTCCGCCCTCCTTGAGTACCCGAGAGAGAATATTGAAGTAAGCCTTCATGTTCTCCCTCCCGACGTGCTCAAGCATCCCGACGCTGACCACTTTATCAAAGCACGCGTTTGACGGAATCTCGCGGTAATCCATCAGCTCGACGCGCACGCGGCCCTCCAGGCCGGAGGCAGCGATGCGCTCATCTGCCAGCTTCTTCTGCTCTTGGCTCAGGGTAATGCCCAGGACTTCGACGCCGTACTGCTGCGCCGCATGGATGGCCAGCCCGCCCCATCCGCAGCCGACGTCAATCAGAGTCTCCCCCTTCTTCAGATGCAGCTTCCGGCAGATGTGCTCGAACTTCTGCCGCTGAGCCGTGTCAATGTCATCTTCCGTCGTTTGAAAGTAGGCGCAGGAGTAGGCCATCTCTCGACCGAGCCAGAGCGAGAAGAAATCATTGCCCACGTCATAGTGATGAGCGATATTGCGCCGCGCCCGGCTGAGCGTATTACGTTGACGCCAGGCCATCGCCGCCATCCTGATCTTTTCCGGCAGCGTCAAAGTGAACTTGTCATAATCAACCAGGTAGGTGAGCTTGATTAAGCTCTGCATGTCTCCAAGAATATCTATCGCGCCGCACATATACGCCTCGCCAAAGTTGACGCTCAAATTGGAGAGGACAGCGCTGCAAATATTTTCATCCTTCAGTTGAAGGATAAATGTTTCCGTCTCATCCCCATAACGAATGATCTCGCCGTCCCAGTACTCGACGGCAAAAGAGGCGGCATCTATCTGGGAGAAAATGCGATGGAAAAGGGTCTTAGAACTCATAGTCGGCATCCTTTACATCATCAGCCCGGTGGTCGGCAGTCCAGGCCGTCCTTCTCTAGCCTGCCCTGCAGCATCGCTTCAATATCCTTGATGGCGACGCGGCGGGATGTGGGAGGATCGACGAGCGTATTCCATCCATCGTAGATACGAGGCGTGCGGTGGAGTACGACGAGCGACTTCAGATGCGAGGGAGCAAGGTATCGGTCGCGTGCGTGGCGCAGCAGGCTCGCACGCACCAGCGGCGCATATTTCGTGCTCAGACTGGGAAACAGGTGATGCTCCACATGATGACTGAAATGAAAATGGAGCTTGTCGAAAATCTTCGGGGTGGAAACGCTCATCGTCGTCGAGAGCGTATCCTGAACGCTTGTTAAAGGGCGCATCAAATGGTTGGTGACGATGTAGGACATGATGACGGCGTTGGCCGAGAACATCGGTATCAGCACGACGAAGAGCGCGGCTTTGAGCCCGACCGTAAAGCTCAATGCGATCCAGAAAGCGATCATCGGAAAAGTTTCCAGGGCGGCCCGTCTCTTGCTGAGTTGAGGGAACGGGATGCGCTGGCTATTCCACCAGAGGACTCCCTGCGCGTGCAGCGTGAAAAATAGGAAGAGGAAAAAAAAGCTCGGCCAGCAGCCCGAGCCGGGAGCGAAAACATTGATGAGACGCGCGAAGCGTGTGCCGTTAAAAAGCTCAATCGTTCCGAAGTTGTCCGGGTCGTAGCCCGCTACGTTCGTGTGCGCGTGATGTGCCATGTTATGCCATGCTCGCCAGAAATGCGGCGAGAGACAGAAAATAAGAAACGCCGGGAAGAGGATGAAATCCTGCCAGCGTTTCGATTGGATGACCGCACCATGAGCGATTTCGTGACCGAAGAAGAAGAGGCTGCCGTAGAGGGAACCGAGCAGCACGGAAATGATGAGCGCGACGTACCAGGGAAGCGAGAATCTGACGACGGCGAAACTGCCGCCGACGATGGCCAGCAGGAGAGGAAGCGTAATCATCGCGCGCAGAGGTCTTTTACGAAAAGCGTCTGCGGGCAGCTCGGCCCGGATAGCCTTCTTGAGCCATCGCTCGTAGTCTGACACCGGAACGCCCATGATTATTTCTCCATCCGCCTGGGCCCACCCTTTAAAATTTTCTCCGCATCTTTCAGATCAGCCGTTTGTAAACCTTCGGTGAAGGAAGAGTAGATGTCCCCCAACTCGTTGAGAAGCCTTGAGTCCCTGCCTTTCTTGCCGAGCGCTCTGCACCAGCTTGTCAAAATACGAAGCTGCATGGATTTCGAGCCCTGTCGCCGGGCTATCTCGAATGCCTCTTCGTAATGGGCAATGCACTCGGAGACGCTCGCGCCGCCCGGTCGCAGAAAGTCGCCCTTGAGCCTGCATATTTCCGAGAGCCACCAGTATTCCCCTAAATTCTCCGCCTGAATATGAGCCTCTTTAAGCTGCGCGAGCGCCGCTTCGTAGTTCTTATTGTAGCCATGAGCCTCGGCCAGCATCGCCAGCCAATAGGGGACGATCAAGACCGCCTTCGTATTTCGCCACTCCTGAATCCCTTGTTGGAGAAGCGCAATCCCCCTCGTGGGATTGCCGCTCATGGCTTCGGCCCAACCCTGTGAGACGTGTCCGCCAGCCAGCCATAGAGAGAACTGATGCACGTTGGAAAACATCACGGATTTCCGTGCGCTCCTCAAAGTCTTATCGGGCTCGCGGCGAAACTGTGTGACGAAACAGTCGAAGTAGAGCGCGACGACCTGGCCGTACACATCCGAGAGGTCTTGCGCCATCTTGATCGCCCTGTGCATCTGCTCCTGGGCTTGATCCGGATAACCCAGATGCCAGAGCGTGAGCGAGTCAAAGCAGTAGCAGGTGACGATGGGATACATGACTTCATCGTCAGGAGTGAGCGTGAGGACCTTCTCTTTTTCCGCGTCCCACAGCTTGATGCCTTTTTCCGAGTACTGCTTCGAGTTCTGAAAGTCTCCCATGAAGTGAAGCGTGTCCGTCAGAGACCTGTAAGCGCCCATCAGTAAAGCTGGGTTATCAATCTTCTCGGCCAGCTTATGAACGTCCTCGGCGATCTGCAAGGTAGTGCTCAGCTTGTCCGTCACAAGAGAGCTTCTCCACTGGCAGGTGAGAGCCGAATAGAGCGAGCTGGCTTTACCGAGCGCGAGGCTCAGCTCGCGCACGCGCGCGTAACAGCTTGTCGCGCCGTCGGATGAATAGCCCTGCGTGGCGGTCAGATTCAACCCGGCCTGCGTGAGCACGATCAACTGGTCAGTGGCGTCAAGGCCCTGGCCATCACTGCGCTCGCCTACGGGGCGGCTCCAGTTCGCATTCTCAAAAAAATAGGCGAGCGCGGAAAGAAGCGCGCCCCGCGCTCCCAGTTTGCGTGCAGCATAAGATTGGCTCTCGCCGCGTAGAATACCCGGCAGTAAAACCTCGTGCAGCGCGTCGTGATAATGAGCGGCCTGGCATCCATGGGCCACCGCCAGGAACAGAGGCTCCATCTCCTGTATGGTGTCTGGATACTGCTTCGGCACGCTCTTAAAATATTGATAGAGACGATAGTTGCCCTGTTGCCAGGCCGCAGGCCGCTCAAGACTGACCCGTTGCCTGAAATACTCACGAATCAAAGGATGCGCGTCGAGCAGCTCGGCATTGTCTGCGGCCTCCTCGGCGATCAATTTCGCGCGCCGCAACCTCGTCAGAACGCGCTGCCAATCTCCCTCATTCAAATCTTGCAGATGGTCTGTTAAGCCCGGGATGAGTGGCGAAGTCCGAAGCGCGGCCACGGCTCCAGCTTCGGCAGGACGGTCGAAGAAGCCGATCAGCCGCAGGACATCCAGTTCCGGCCCTTCGCCGAACCATTCCTCATAGGAAGCCATCACGCGCTTGGCATGATCGCTATACCTTGTCCCCTGCTTCAACTGGCTTACTTTGTGCCGCTGCCTGATGTCTCCCTTGTAAGCTTCGCTCAGATAGCTGCCGAGGAGCGTTAAGGCTAAGCAATGGCCCTCGAACTCCTCGCTCGCCTCTTCCAGCTCGAAATCGGAACCCTTGACGCCCTGCGAGCGCAGCAACTCCGCCCCGGCATCCGGCGAAAGATGCTCAAGCTCTATACGCTTTACAGTGCTGCCTTCAAAATCTTCCAGGTCAGTGATGGGAAGACGCGTGGAGATGACGCAGAGCCCCGTATTGGCGCTGGCTAAATCGCGCAGCAAAGCCTGTAAAGCAGGGTCTTTGAGCAGGCCATCCTGCCTGCCGGGCGGATGTTGCAGGGGCTCCAACCCGTCCAGCAGCAAAAGCGTCCGGCTCGACCTGACCAGTCTGGCCAGCCGTTCTCCCTTCTCCCAGGCGGAGCCTTCGGTCGGGTCTGGGTCGTCGAACCAGGCCAAAGCAGAGGCGATGAATTCATCGGCGGACACGACCCTCTCGGTCGTGCCCTGCCTGTAGAAAGACCAGGCGTAGACTCTTTCAGCGCCGCGATACCGATCTTCGCCCATCGTGCGCAGCCAGTGGTTCATCAGTGCCGTTTTGCCGACGCCGCCCCAGGCGATCAGGCACGTAATATAAGTGTTGGGGTCGGCCCAGGACTCGTCCAGCATTTCCAGCTCCCGACTACGGCCAAAGAGCTCACGACCAGTAACAGGCATCCGGCTGATGGAGATTTTACTGGCCGCCGTTGATGCCTTTCGCCATCCGCGCCTGGCTTTACTCTCATCCTGAGATGGCGTTTGAACAGGGAACTGCTGAAAAATCACATCCCCGACGGAGTCGGATGGAAAGGCACTATTGACGACGCCCTGCTGCGCCGTCCTCGTCGGGTCTGCGTGCTGGGAACGCTCCTTCTCAACACCCTCTGGCTCGACGACTGGGCCGGGCATCGTCGCATCCGGGTTTTTGGCATTCAAGTCCCTGAGGAGCTTCTTCCACTCCCGAGCATGCGTGGCAGGGTTAGTCCAATCGCACGCTATGAGACCGCTGAGGCGTTTCGGTATTTCCGTCTTTCTTAAAATAAGAGGTATCAGGCGGGATGTTTGCCCGGAAGGGTCTAAGCCCAGGAGCATCTGGCTTTCAAACCCAGCCATTCGATTACCGTCGAAATAATCAGGGCTGATCACGCAGATCGCTTGACGGCTCTCTATGCCAGCCCGTTCCATTTCAAGAAACAGATTCCGGCCAAGGATGAAATCCATCACGTCCAGGCACACATTCAGGCCAGCCCTCTCAAGCGCCGGAACAAGCTGATCTCGCACCCATTCCTGATCGGGGCTCACCCACCTGTAACTGATAAAGACATCATATGAGAAACTCTTATCGTCCCCCACAGGCTCACCCTTAACTTGTCAATATGTTGAGATGAACTACGAAGTGCCACGCACTGTGAAGAGTATCGGCGAGGCAGAGCACTCGCCCGCAGGCAAGCCTCTGTAAACAGCGTAAAGATATTCTTACAATAATCCAATGTCAATTAACCCAAAGGCTTACCTTTCAGACCGGTCGCACGCCTGGCGAGCCTTGCCCCCTAACATCGGATTGGAACCCGCCCCGCCAAGCGCGACCTTCAACATGATATGACCCGGATAGGCGATACGTATCCCCTGCACAGAGATCAACCCCAGGCCGCCGAAGCACGACAGGCTTAAATAAAAGTGTGTACCAGAGCGATTTAGAGTCGCAAGCGGGCGCAGCCCATACTCGAAAGATTCTGTTGAGAGCGGTCAATACTCAACCGGGCGCAGCACGACGGGCTTTGAGAAGCAACAAGTAAATAAAGTTATCAGCACAAGCTTACGAGGACTATCTTTATGAGGTAACAATTTTATTTGTCGTGAACAAGTTCATCCCCGCTCAGAAGAGTTCAAATTTTACGGTCAGGTATTTCTTCGGGTTCTGACGGAAATCGTAGATGAGCTTGACGCCTTCGGAGGATAGTTGGTTGACGTTGGAGTAGAGCTGGTCGTCGGTCAGGAGTTTGCCGACTGTGCCTTCGCCGCGCTGGGCGCTGGCGACGACGTTGTCGATGCGTTCGGCGGTGGTGTTGAAACGGGCGATAGCGGCGCGGGCATCGTTGTAGATGGCTTCGTCCGTGAGCAGTTTGCCGATTGTGCCGCGACCGGCGCGCACGTCGGCGAGGACAGAGGTGATCTGGTCCGTCGCCAGGTCTAGGCGCGCGATGGCGGAGCTGGCCCGGTTGTAAAGCTCATCGTCTGTCAGAAGCCTGCCCGCCGTGCCGCGACCGCGTCGCAGGTCTACGGCAATGGCGCGCAGTTGCACGGCAATCTCGTTGGCGTTGTTGTAGAGCGCCGGGTCGTTGACGAACAGACCGGCGGAGCCCTGCCCGGACCTGATCTGGCGCATGACATCCTCGGTTTCGCGTATCGTCGCGTTCAGGTTGTTATAGAGCGCTTCATCGTTGACGATGCGGCCCAAGGTTCCCTGGCCCTCGTTGATCTTACGAACGATGTCGTTGACCTGGTCGGAGACCTTGCTCAAGCGCTGGACTAGATCGTTGCCGGAGGTGGCGAGGTCGTTGAAGGAGTTTGAGGACTGCGAAGTGAGAACGAAGTCCTCGGTGACGGGCTGACCGACGGCTGTCCCGGGCGTGATGTTGATCATCTTTTCATTGCCGAGAAGACCGGGCGAGGCCATCTGCGCTTGCGAGTCTGTGCGAATCCGATCAGTCGCGGGCCGACCGTCGATCTTATTATCTATGGCGAGACGCGCTTCGACTTTCGGCGCGTTCGGGTTGTCTGTGGGCGGCAGCAGCTTGATGCTTTCGACCTTGCCGACACGCACCCCTGCCAATCGCACGTCCGAGCCTTCACGCAAGCCCTCGGCGCTGGCAAACTGAGCCTTGACATGAAGCTTCTTGGAGAACGGATTGATGTCGCCTGTCGCGTTCAGGATCAGGAAGATCAAGACCAGGATGGAGACGATGACGAGAAGGCCGACGCGCAGTTCGCTCAGGCCGATAGTCTTTTTGGCTGGAGGCATAATCAAAATCAAGGATGAAGGCGGAAGGCGGAAGGATGAAAGAATGAGAACTCAAGTTGAGTTGTCACGTTTTCATCCTTCCGCCTTCATCCTTCATCCTTGCCTTTCAGTGTCCGCGAAGGAACTTGTTGATGTACGGGTCTTCCGCCTTGCGCAAGGTTTCGTCCGTGCCGCTGAAGATGACGCGCCCCTCGCGCATCATCAGCACCTTGGTATTGATCAGGCACAGTCGCTCGCCTTCACGCTCGAAGACGACTTCGCCGGCATCGTTGACGACAGCATATTCCGAGCTGAGGTAATCCAGATTATTCATTTCGTGCGTAACGAAGATGGAGGAGACATCCTCAAGGTCGCGCAGCTTCATGGCCAGCTCGCAGATGGTGCGTGCCGTCGGCGGGTCGAGCCCGGCGGTCGGCTCGTCGAACATGACTATCTTGGGATCGCCGACGAGCGCGCGGGCGATGCCGACTCTGCGGCGCATACCGCCCGAGAGCTCTATCGGCATCTTATCAATCGCATCTTCGAGATTGACAAAGCGCAGCATGCGGCGAACTTCAGGCTCGACCTCCTCTTCGGGCACGCCCTGTTCATGCAGGCGAAAGGCCACGTTGTCATAAACCGAGAGCGAGTCGAAGAGCGCACCCTCCTGAAAGATCATGCCGATCTTTTTCCGCACCACCATCATCTTCGCTTCGTCGTAGTCGGTGATGTCCTCGCCCTCAACGAGAATCTGCCCGGAGTCTGGCTTGAGCAGGCCGAGCACAAGCTTGATGGTCGTGGACTTGCCGCAGCCTGAGCCGCCGAGGATGATCTTGGTCTCGCCCTTCATGACTTTGAAGCTGAGACCGTCGAGCACCTTGCGGTCGGAGAAGCCCAGATGCACGTCGCGGAATTCGATGGCGGGAATAGCACGCTCTCGATCATCCACCTCGGCAAAGGTGGACTCGGCGGCATTCTCGCTGACCTGGCCGTCAGGGATGGCAGGTATCGTCTGCTGTAAGACTTCGCTATCTGTAGTCGCCATAAAATTTATTCTTAGTGCTCAACTCGTCGGCATCCCTAAGATGGCTTGCAGGGCTCGCGCGAGAAAGAAGTCGGCGATGATGACGACGATTGATCCGGCGACGACGGCCCTCGTCGTCGAACGACCGACGCCCACCGTGCCGCCCTCTGTGTTTAGTCCTTTATAGCATGAGATAGTCCCAATAATAAGCGCGAAGACCAGTGGCTTGATGACGCCGCCGATAATATCGTCCTGCGTGATACCGTCCCGCACGGATGTCAGGTACGTCCCGGAAGCCATGCCATATAGACTGGTCGCCACAGTCCAGCCGCCGCCGATGCCGATCACGTCGGCGAGCACGGTCAAAAGCGGCAGCGTAATGATGAGCGCGATCAGTCGCGGGGCGACAAGCTTGCGTATGGGGTCTGTGCCGAGCGCGCGCATGGCGTCTATCTGCTGCGAAACCGTCATCGAGCCCAGTTCCGCAGAGATCGCTGACCCGACCCGTCCCGTGACCATCAGCGCCGTCAGCACCGGCCCAAGCTCGCGCACAAGCGAGAGCGCCACGAGCCTTCCGGTCTGATCCTGAGCCCCGTAAAATTGGAGCGTCGGAAAGGTTTGCAGCGTCAACACGCCGCCCGTGAAGAATCCTGTCAGGATGATAATGGTGAGAGAGCCGACGCCGATGGCGTCCATCTGCGCGATGGTTTCCGTGATGTATCTGGGGCGTCTGAAAAGACCGCTCGCGGCGCGCGCCGCCAGCAACGTCGTCTCCTGCAATTCGAGCACAGCGCGCGTAGCAAAGTTCATTCGTGGATGATATCGAATGCGGGCCCGGCCCAAGGCGGGCGGGCGCGTTCTCAAAATGGCGTCAGCGTCGCCAAGAAAAAAAGGAAACTCCTGCCGGAAAGTCGAGCGCGGGTTTTGTTGCCCTTCGTCTATTTGAAACCCGAGGGCGCTCCCACGCGAGTTATGCACGAGCGGCATATGATGCGCAAAATATAGCGGATGCGTCAAGCGTTAATTGCCGGCGGGCGATGACGCGTCAGACATCAGGTGAAATGAAGGCGCTTCTGAAGGCCCATTAAATCTCAGCACGGGACAGACGGGAAAGGCCGGTCAGGATGTGAGTCCTGACCGGCCTTTCCTCATGTTTGAACGGTTATCGGCGGATTCAAGGTTGGCGTCCGCGCTGTGTTGCATCGCCGCGTCGCACGCGCTGGCCGCCCGTCCCGTTGAAGTCGTCACGGGGCAGCGGCCCGCCGTCTCTTTGCCCGAAGCGGTCGCGCCGGGAAGGGCGTTGGCCCTGCCCGTTTTCAACGCCCTGCTCACGTTCGGCGGCGCGAGCCTGCTGTCGCATGGTGCGTAGAGTGTTCAATTGCTCAGGCGTGAGCACGCGGCGTATTTTCAGCTCCGTGATGGCACGCATACGTGCGAGCGCGGCCTGCGCCGCACCCATTGCGCGTGTCCGCTCCTCTACTAAAGCCTCGTCGACATTGTCTGCATAGATGGCTTCGTCAAGCGCGCTGTGAGCCTGGGCCAGACGTTCACGGACAACGCGCCACTCGTCTTTGCTCTCTTCGCGGATAGCCCTGATCTGACGCAGTTGGTCGCCCGTCAGGTTAAGCGCGCGCAGCGGGTCTCGACGCCCCATTCGACGCGTATTCGCGCGCCGCTCGTCTTCATTATGCTGCGGAGCTGTGGCAGCGCCATCAACGCCCTGCGCCCGTACACTTGCGCCAGAGAAAACGAATATCAGTGACAGCACGACCCAGACCAGAGTCGCCGACTGTTTGACGAATGCTTTAATCATACCTGTCTGCCTTTCAATTCCGCCTCTCACTTCCAGGAAGATGGGGCGAGCGTTAATACCTGCTCAGTTGGCTTCATCCATCAGATCAATGAGACGAGGCAAGTCGTCCTCGTCACGAGTCGGAATAAGCTGCAAGTCCCTGGCGAGCTGTTCGGACTCCTGCGTGGAGACTTGAGCCGTAGCCGCACGCCTGCTGGACGCGAGCGAGCGCGTCTGGGCGTAACCGGAGCGGCTCGCCGTCGCCGTCCGCGCATTGAGAGAGCCCCTTTGATCGCTCACGGGTGTCAGCAGTTGTTTCTGCGAAGCCGTATCCTCGCGGCGCTCCCTGAGGGCAAGCTCCTCGCGCACCCTCTCTGCCACCATCCCGTTGATCTCTGCCTGCGACGGGCCTTTCTCGACCACCTTTTCGAGAACCAGGACGCGCGGCTCTTCCAGTAGACGTTGAGCGGCAAAGACTATGAGCGCGCAAAGGGCCAGGCTGGCGAAAGCGGTCGCCGCGCGCAGCCATGTGGGCGAGAGCGCGAAGAACTCGCGCAGGGCGGCAAGCGCCGAAGGCTTGCGCGCTAAAACTCTGGCCGCCGAAACGGAAGGCGAGGGCTCTGTCGCCATGGCCGTCGCCTCCATTGGGCCGATAGCCTGCTGACGCCAGGCGACGATGGAGGCGCGCACCTGGCCAAAGCCTTCAAGCTCCGCCTCGCAGGTGGCGCAGTCCTGCATGTGTGCCTCGAAATCAAGAGCCTCTGTCTCGCTCGCTTCTCCGTACAGATAGGCGATGAGGTCTGTGGCCCGTACGCAAAGGGATGTGTCTGCCTGGTCTTTCATTTTGGTCTTTTCCCGTCCTCTCAGGAAACCTCGGACGCGACGGATTGCAGCCGCATCTGTAATTGACGGAGCGCCGTGTAGAGCCGGCTCTTGACGGTGCTCAGCGGCAGGTCAAGGGCTTCGGATATCTCCTGAAACGTCAGTTCTTCAAACTCTTTCATAACGACAACCTGTCGCAACTCCGCCGGGAGAGCGCCCACCGCTCGCCGCACAAGCTCAGACCTCTGGCGACTCTCTGCGGCGCGGGCAGGGGATTGAGCGTTGGGCGCTAGAAAGGGCGCAGCAGCCGATTCCATCTCGTCTTCGAGCGCTGTTTCGCCACGTACCTTGGCGCGGCGCTGCCGCGTAATACACTGGTTGATGGCGATGCGATGCAGCCATGAAGAGACCTTGGCTTCGCCGCGAAACCCTCGCAGGTTGCGAAATGCCGAAAGAAAAGTCTCCTGCGTCGCATCGCGCGCATCCTCTTCGCGCCCGAGCATACCGTAGGCGAGCGCGTATATGCGGCGCTCCCAACGGCGCACGATCTCGCCGAAGGCATCCGCATCGCCAGCCAGGGCGCGCTCTACGATCTGCTCGTCGCTCGTAACCGTCTCCATTCTTTCTCACGCCATGTGCTGGGCGCGAGGCGCGCTTTTGCCCGGTTCACTCCCAATCGCAGGTGCCTCGCCCGGTGGCTCTATGCACTCAAACACTTAGACGCCCCGCCAGCCCTTTCGGTCTGTAAAAGTATCTCACACAGAGCGGCTTTCGCCACCCGCCGGGCGATCTGGCGAGCCATGAGAGCGGTTTGCGATTGGAAGTAAGGTCATTAGGGCCAAAGGTCTCGGGCGGGTTCCTGCATCGGCAGCACCCGCCCGAGACCTTTGGCCCTAATGACCTGAGCAGCATCCCGGCAGTTCGCAAACCGCTATACTTCTGCTTGGAGTGTATTAAGGGAGCGAACCGGCGCTTTCCTTCCGCGAGCCTGGATGCGCAGCCGGAGCCCACGGTTTAAGTTAATTATTTCAGCAGTTAAAAATTGGCCAAACCATTGACAGTCCCGTTTGAGGTTGCGTAGTATGAATATCAGCGCATCTCGTTTCCAGGGGACGCGCCCGGCCATTTTCTTCCAGTCCAGCCCCGAAGTGGTTTTCCGTGGACAAAATCTTCTGAAAAGTACAGTTACAGGAACGGCAATGCAAGAAGCTTCCAGGCGCATACGCCTGCTCTACATCGTGCTCGGCGTGCTGCTCGTCGTGGGCCTCTTTCCACTGGGGCTGGCTGGCTGGCTGCTTTCAGAGCGGAGCGCCGATGCGCTGCGCTCCGTGGAGGGCCGATACCAGGCGCAGCTTGTGCAGGACAAAGCGCGGCAGATAGAGCTTTATGGCCAGCGTTACAGGGATGTCGTGACGGGCCTGGCCCGAGCCTTCGAGCTGGCGGGCGGCGTGAGCGTGATGGGCGAAGGCGGCGCTGATGCCCGTTTGCAGAAGACCTTGCAGGATGATCCGAATCTGATCGCGCTCTCCATTGAGCCCGTACAGGGCGAGCCGCACAGGGCCTTTCAACCGGACGTGATCAAGCGCGACGAGGTGGAAGAGCGCGTCGGAGAGGTGCTGGCGCGCATAGCCGGTCGCGGGCTGGTGGTCAGTCGCCCCCACATCATACGCTCGGGCCAGGAGATTGCCCTGACCATCGCTGCGCCCGTCATGGGCGGTCAGGGCGGCGATGAGGTGGTCGCCGCCGTCGTAGCCGTCATCTCATTTCAGGAAGTGCTCGAAGCAGTCCAGCAGAAATCCTCCAGGAGCGAGCGAGAAATGCTCGATGCGGGATTGCCCGTCGTCTTCGTCGTTGATAAGGAAGGGCGGGCCGTAGCTCACCCGGACGAGCGCGTGGCTTTTACCGAGCGACCGATGACCGACCTCAAGGTCGTGCAGGATTGGCAGGAGACGGGCGCGCAGGTGCAGTCGGCCCTGGCTCCCTTCACAGCCGAACGCGACGGTCGCCGTGTAGAGATGCTGGGCTCTTATGCGACGGCAGAACTGGATGGCGAATCGCGCCTCGGCGTCATCGCCATACAGGATGAGCACGCGGCGCTCGCCTCCGTCACGGACATGCGCCGACAGGTTCTCTATATCAGCCTGTTGGCGGCCATATTCGCGCTCATCATAGGTTACTACTTCGCCAAGAAGCTGACGCAGCCCGTGCAGGCGTTGGCCGCCGGGGCGCATCGCATTGCGAGCGGAGATTTTTCGCAGCGCATCTCTGTCAAGAGCCACACGGAACTGGGCGACCTGGGCGCTTCCTTCAACCTCATGACCGATCAAGTCGAGCGGTTCATCATTGACCTGCAACGCTCTGCGACCGAGAACCGCGAGCTGTTCCTCGGCACGGTCAAGGCGCTCGCCGCCGCCATTGACGGCAAAGACCCCTACACGCGCGGCCACTCCGAGCGCGTCGCACGCTTCTCCATCGCCATCGCGCAGGGCCTCGACATCTCCGATGAAGAGATTGAGAAGATCAGAATCAGCGCACTCTTGCACGATGTCGGCAAGATCGGGATCGACGACAATATCCTGAAGAAGCCCGCCGCGCTGACCGACGAAGAGTTCACCGTCATGAAGGAGCATCCGAAGAAGGGCTACAAGATCATGTCGCAGATTCCGGCGATGCGAGAGTTTTTGCCGGGCATGTACATGCATCACGAGATGATTAACGGCGGCGGCTACCCGCAGGGCCTCAAGGGCGAGGAGATTCCTTTGATGGCCCGCATCGTGGCCGTCGCAGATACCTTCGACGCGATGACGACCGACAGGCCCTACCAGCGCGCGATGAACTTTGACGACGCCGTGGCGCGCATCAAGAGCTTCGTCGGCACGCGCTATGACGAGCGCGTCGTCGCCTCGCTCGTCGCCGCCTGCGAATCCGGCCAGATACGCCCGGGCTCCGTGCGCCTCAAGCGACGCGTGAACGACGCGGCAGCGAAAGCCCCCGTGCCGCACGTCGCTACTGGTCAGACTTCACAGACGCCCGAGAGCGCCCCCGTCTCCTGATCGCTTCGCCCCGAATATTCAGAGCACCATTGCCGCATCTACTTCGTTTGGTGTTATTGACACCGGACATGTATATTACCGTCCACAGGTTCATCCATACTGATTCGTGATTAAAGGCGGCTGCCTCAAGCAAAATCATCCGTGTCGGTATGGCCTGCTTTGATGAGCGGTCGCTTAGGCGGCAACTCGCGCTCGAATGTCATTCGCTGTCGGCGACAGTTAAGAGGAGATTGAACATGAATGTGAATCAGGGACAGGGCAGAGCATCAGACGAGGAACAGAAACCCAAGACCATAGAGAGTCCTAGCGAGAAGCTGGAAGAGGAGAAGCCGACGGGCTCGCTCGTACCGGGCGCGGAAAATCCCGAGAGCGAAGAGATCAAGCAAGAGAAGAATCTAAATACGGAATAGAGTGAAACGCAGTTTGGGCTCCCGCCCTCCACTGCCGCGCTCTTTATTCAAATCGGCCTTCTGCGTATCTCATCCATACGTAGTCGTCAACGCCTGCCGACCAATTATCAAGACATTTCCCAACAGCCTCAGATTGCATCAAGCTGCGTCGGCTCCTCAATCGCTTTTGTCGTGCTGCGGCAGTTGCGCTTATAATCAACCGCTTACAAAATCCGCAGGGGTTGATGAAGGTATCAGACTCATAGATGGCATTCTGGAAACGCAAAAATAAGGATCGCTTCGTCACGCTGGGCCTCAACGAGCCAACGCCTACGCGCTCTGCTGTCGAGGAGCAGGCGACTGCCGGGCCCACCGGAGACGATGCAGGGCTGCAAACGCCCGCCGCTGCGGCACAGACGGAGGGAGCAGCGCTGTTGGGCCCATCGCCCGCGCTCGAACCTGCGCCGACCGGCGCAGCGCCGACTCCGCCGCCCGCGCGCGAGACTCATTCCGTCACGGAAAGCCCGCGTCCCGTTGCTCCGCCCGCCGCGAGCGCTCGTACTGTTGATGAGCCCGTCAAACCGGCGGCGCGAGCTGTGCCCGTCCCCTCGCGCTCTCCCTTTACGACCTCCATTCTGGGTCTTGATCGCTCTATCGAAGAGCTGCAGGCGCAAGAAGCCGCGCTCGAACAGGAGTTCAGCGCGCGCTTTCGCCGCGCCGTCGCAGCCACGCGCGAATCGCTCTCGGAAAAGATTGATACTGTCTTCCAGGGGCGCAAACAGATTGACGCGGCGCTCCTGGACGAGTTGGAAGAGGCGCTCATCGCGGCAGACATCGGCGTGCCGACCACCCTGCATATCCTTGAAACAGTTCGGCGCGGCATCGCTCGCCAGCAGATCAACGACATCGCAGCCCTGAAGCTGGCGATCAAGACAGAGCTGCTTTCGATTCTTCAGGCATCCGAACGGCAGGGCGTCGCTTCCGAGATGAGCGTGCCGGAAACGGTCGCGCCCTACGTGATGATGATCGTCGGCGTCAACGGTGTCGGTAAGACGACGACTATCGGCAAGCTCGCGCAACGCATCAAGGCCGAGGGCAACGACGTATTGATCTGCGCGGCTGATACTTTTCGCGCAGCCGCTTCCGACCAGCTCGCCATCTGGGCAGAGCGCACGGGCGTTCCGCTCATACAGCAGAAGCAGGGCACTGATCCGGCTGCCGTCCTCTTCGATTCGCTGAAGGCAGCCAAGGCGCGCAACTCAGATGTTCTGATCGTTGACACCGCCGGACGCCTGCACAACAAATCGAATCTGATGGCCGAGCTGGAAAAGATGAAGCGCGTCGCGGGCCGGGAGGTCGAAGGCGCACCGCACGAGACGCTGCTCGTCGTTGACGCCGTGACGGGACAGAACGGTCTTGAGCAGGCCAGGCAATTCCTGAAGGTGGCGGGCGTGACCGGGATAGTCTTAACGAAGCTCGACGGCACGGCCAAGGGCGGCATCGCCGTCGCCATCGCCAAAGAGCTTAACCTCCCGATTCGTTATGCCGGAATCGGCGAGAAGGTAGACGATCTGGTAGTCTTCGACCCGGAGCAGTATGTCGATAGCCTGTTTGAATGAGAACGCCAGGGAAAATTTAACGGGGATGGACAGGACAGCCAGGATAAAAGACAAAAGCATTGCTCGATGAATCTGTCTGCGCCCCTCTTTATCCTGCCTGTCCTGTCCATCCCTGTTTGAATGGTATTTCGCAATTGGAGCTTGAGACCTCTGACTTAGATGAGCGCATGATGCGTCACGCGCTTGAGCTGGCTGCGCGCGGGCAGGGACAGGTCAGCCCGAGTCCGCTCGTCGGCTGCGTCATCGTCGGCGCAGACGGCCTGGTCGCAGGCGAGGGCTTTTACCTCTTCGAGCGGCTCAAGCACGCCGAAACGCTCGCGCTCGAAGAGGCCGGAGCGAAAGCAGCGGGCGCGACCGCTTACGTCTCTCTTGAACCGCACGCGCATCATGGACGAACGCCGCCCTGCACGGACGCGCTCATACGTGCGGGCATCGCTCGCGTCGTCGCTCCCATCGAAGACCCGAATCCGAAGGTCTCCGGCAAGGGGTTCGCGCACCTGCGCGAGGCCGGTGTTACGGTTCACACAGGCCTGTTGGCCGGGGAGGCCGCGCGTCTCAACGAAAAATATATTCACTTCATGCGCACGGCGCGGCCCTTCGTATACCTGAAGCTCGCCTGCTCGCTCGACGGACGCATCGCCACGCGCACGGGCGATTCGCGCTGGATCACGGGCGAGCAAGCTCGCGCTCGCGTCCAGGAGCTACGCCACGAATACGATGCCATCCTGGTCGGCTCCGGGACGGCCATCGCTGATAACCCTTTGCTCACTGATCGCTCAGGCCGAGCGCGCCGTCTGCCTCTCACTCGCATCGTCCTGGACCCCACCTTGCGCCTCTCTCCCGATTCACGTCTCGCGCAGACGGCTCGTGATGCGCCCGTCCTTGTCTTTACGTCCGAGAGCCCCGAAGCATCCCGTCTCAAAGCCCTCGAGCTGCGCGGCGTCGAGGTCATACGCGCGGGCGATGGACGCAATCTGAACCGTGTGCTTGCAGAACTCGGCAGCCGTTCCCTACAGAGCGTGCTGGTCGAAGGCGGCGCAAACGTGGCGGGCGCATTCCTGGATGCCGGGCTCGTTCAGAAGGTGAGCTTCTTCATCGCGCCCTTATTGATCGGAGGATGCGACGCGCCATCTGCGGTCGCGGGCACCGGCGCGCGCACAATCGCCGACGCTCTCAGACTCCAGGACACGGAGTTCAAGCCGCATGGGCCCGACATGGAAGTGACCGGATACCTTAAGGCAGTGACGAGTGGCGAGTGATGAGTGACGAGTTAATTATGAGTCATGAGTGAAAGACAAGTCCTCGCTTTTAACTCATGACTCATGACTCATCACCGGGGTTTCTTCCTGCTTGTCACTCGTCACTCGTCACTTATCACAGCTCTCTTATGCTTCGCGCTAAAAAAAGTTTGGGGCAGAATTTTCTGGTTGATGAGCGCGTGGCAGAGCGTATCGTCGAGGCGGTTGGCCCGCGTGCGGATGAGACGATTGTCGAGATCGGGCCGGGGCGCGGGGCTCTGACTTCGCGCCTCCTGGAGAAAGCCGGACGCCTCGTCGCCATTGAGCTTGACCGCGAGCTTGTCCCCGTCCTGCGCGCGAGCTTAGGGTTGTGCGGGAATTTCAGGCTCGTCGAGGCCGATGCCTTGAGCGCTGATTTATGTGTGCTCATCGCACCTGCCGAAAGCGCTCGCGTGGTCGCCAATCTTCCTTACTACATCTCGACGGCCATCCTCCAACGATTGATCGAGCAGCGCGGCTGTATCTCCGAGATGGTCTTGATGCTGCAACGCGAAGTGGTGGAGCGCATCACCGCTCCGGCGGGTTCGAAGGAGCGCGGCTTTCTCTCCGTGCTGGTCGAGGCTTACGCTTCGGCTGAAACACTCTTCGACGTTTCGCCGGATGCGTTTCGCCCCGTGCCGAAAGTGTGGAGCACGGTCGCGCGCATCAAAGTGCGACCGCGCATCTCCGTTGAAGTCAGGGACGAAGCGCTCTTTCGCCAATTGGTCAGCGCAGGGTTTGCGCAGAGGCGAAAGACAATCCTCAATAATCTTCGCAGTGCGCCGGGTGTCGTTCGCGCTTGCGTCGAAGCAAGGGGCGGCGCTCTCGCCGTGCTCGAAGCGGCGGTGGTCTTGCCGCAGCGCCGCGCGGAGACCCTGACGCTCGACGAGTGGGCCAGGATGGCGCGCATCATTGAGAGTGCGCCCGGCGTTTCCTGACGAGCCCATCTGGAAAGAGGGCTCTCCTGTGCTATACTGTCAGGCTTAATTCCGCCCGGCGAAGACGACCCCGTTGGTGATTCGCAGGGCTCTTTTGGAGAGTAGAGTAAAGAAAAAAAGTGGGTAATGTTTTAGAGATCATCCCGCTCGGCGGCATCGGCGAGTTCGGGATGAATTGTATGGCCGTACGGTATGAAGATGAGATGATCATCCTCGACGCCGGTATGGGTTTCCCCGAAGAGAGCGCCTACGGCGTGGACGTGTCCGTTCCCGATTTCGATTTCCTGGAAGAGTACAGGGAACAGATCACGGCCATCATCCTCACGCACGGGCACGAAGACCACCTCGGCGCGCTGCCGTATATTCTCAAGAAGTTCAACGTCCCTGTTTACGCTTCGCATTTCACGGTCGGTCTGGCCGAAAGCAAGCTCGAGGAGCACGACCTGCTCGGCGATGTGCTGATTCATCGCGTCGAGCCGCGCGATACGGTCGTGCTTGGGCCATTCAAGATAGAGTTTATCCGCGTCTCGCACTCGCTGGTGGACTGTTTCTCGCTGGCGATCACGACGCCTGTCGGAACCATCATTCACACGGGCGATTACAAGGTGGATGAGACGCCTGTCATCGGCGAGCCGATTGATCTGCGCACGTTCCGCCGTTACGGGCAGGAGGGCGTCCTGGCGCTCCTCTCGGATTCGACCAACGCGACCGTGCCCGGAAGGACGCCTTCAGAGCGCGCCGTGATACCGGCGTTTGAGGAGATTTTCGCAGAGGCAGCGGGGCGTATCGTCGTCGCTGCCTTCGCCTCTTCGATTCATCGCTTGCAGATCGTGCTTGACGTGGCGCAGCAGTACGGTCGCAAGGTCTGCGTGCTGGGCCGCTCGATGCAGAAGAACGTGGAGATCGCAGACCGCCTCGGCTATTTGGACATCCCTGACGGCTTGATGGTCTCGCTGAACGAAACGAAGCGTATGGA
Source organism: Pyrinomonadaceae bacterium (assembly GCA_036389095.1). Classification (GTDB taxonomy): domain Bacteria; phylum Acidobacteriota; class Blastocatellia; order Pyrinomonadales; family Pyrinomonadaceae; genus DASQYE01. The sequence continues at coordinate 347,581 of DASVQM010000012.1, read as the reverse complement.
CGATAACGAAATCGTCTTTCTGGTCACGGGTTCGCAGGGAGAGTCACGCGCGGCGCTCTCGCAGATGGCGACGCAAAGCTACAAAGGGTTGACCATCGAGGAAGGCGATACGGTGGTGCTCTCGGCCAGAATCATACCGGGCAACGAGCGCGCCATCTCGCGTCTCATAGGCTGTATCTACAAGCGCGGCGCAAACATCATAGAGGAGAAGCGTCGCCTGATTCACGTCAGCGGCCACGCCTCGCAGGAAGATATCAAGATCATGACGGAGGCGGTCAGGCCCAAGTTCGTCGTCCCCATTCACGGCGAGTACAGGATGCTTTTCCGTCACAAGGAGTTCGTCAAGAACCATCTGGGCTACGCGGAAGAGAACATTATCCTGATCGAAAACGGCGACGTGCTTGAGCTCGACGGCGAGCGCGCAGTGGTTGTTGATAAACGCGAAGTCGGGCGCACCTTCATCGACGATTCCGGGTTTGAAGAGATAGACCGCGAGACCGTGCGCGAGCGTAAGCAGATCGCCTACGACGGCGTTATCACGCTGGTCATTAAGATCAACGAGCGCACGGGTGAGATGGAAGCCCCGGCGGAGATAGTGGCGCGAGGCGTCATCGGCCTCGACGGCTCAAACGGCTATCACAAGGAGGCCCAGCGCATCATCGCCGAGTCCGTTTCGAGCGCCAGCCCGACCGAGCGCCAGGACTTGAGCCTGCTCAAAGAGCGTATCCGGCTCGATGTCAAACGCTTTCTTCAGAAGCAGACCGGCGCGAAGCCCGTCATCACGCCGGTTCTGGTTCAGGTTTAATCGAGTGGGCCCACGAAGACCATTGCGGTTGACATGATAGAAAACGCCGGTCGTGTAAAAGGAGAAGCGGACGTAGCGGAACTGCTCAGGCGAACCAGGATAGAGGTCGCGCCCGCCACCTACTTTTTGATCGGCCTGCGGCATGAAGAGTGGACGCGCCTGCTTGAAAATCCCGAGCTGAGCCCAAGGGGCGATGCGCCCTTCATGCTCCTGCGCGACGCGCGGGAAGTGACGCTGCTGCTCGATGAAACGGACTGGCGCTCGATGCGACACGCGGCGCGAGATGCGCGCATCGAGGGCGGCTTTCGTCTCTTGACGCTCGATCTTCAACTGGACTGGACGGTCACGGGCTACCTGGCGCGCATCACGGAATTACTCGCCGGGGCGGGCATCAGCGTCGGCGCACTCTCCTCCTTCTCACGCGATCACCTCCTCATCAAGCAAGACGATCTGGCCACTGCCCTGCGCGTGCTGGGCCCACATGTCGCCGAGCTGTGTTAATTGAGCAGCCGGGATAAGAAAGGCGGAATTTAACAGGGATGGGCAGGATAAGAACTAAAAGCAGGATAAAAGCTGAAAGCATTGCTGCATGAATTCTTCTTCTCTTTATCCTGTCTCTCCTGTCCCTCCCTGTTGATTTGTTTTATGCACACTGACTGGCGCGAGAAAGTGGTTCTCATTACGGGTGCATCGAGCGGCATCGGTCGCGCGCTCAGCGTCGAGTTGGGCCGACGCGGCGCGAGGTTGGGATTGCTGGCAAGACGCGCCGATGCGTTGGAAGAGCTCGTCCTGGAAGTGGAGGGGGCGGGAGGAGGTGCACTTGCGCTTCAGGCTGATGTCAAAGATGCAGGAGCGGTACGCGCGGCTGCCGACACGCTGCGCGAGAGGTTCGGCCCCGTTGACGTGCTCATCGCCAACGCGGGCGTCGGCGCGACGACTCATGCCAGGGATTTGCGCGCGGAGGAAGTGGCAGAGGTTATCAATATCAATCTGCTCGGCGCGGTCAACAGCGTGACGGCGGTAGTGCCGGAAATGATCTCGCGCGGGCGGGGTCAACTGGTCGCCATCTCTTCGCTCGCTGCCTATCGCGGTCTTCCCAAATCGGGCGCATACTGTGCCAGTAAGGCTGCGCTCTCTGCCTTCTTCGAAAGCCTGCGCCTGGATTTGCGCGGCGCGGGCGTGGACGTGACGATCATCCATCCGGGCTTCATCAAGACGCCTCTGACCGCCGGGCGTCACTCTCAGATGCCTTACCTGATGGAGCTGCAAGCGGCGACGCTCAAGATCGTACGCGCCATCGAGGCGCGGAAAAAGTCTTACGCTTTTCCCTGGCAGCTTGCCTCCATCGTCCGCGCAGCTTTGCTCATGCCGAATTTCCTGTATGATCGCATTGCTGTCAGAAATTCATTCCGAGAGTAGCTCAATTGTTGGACTGGTGATTCGAGTGGCTCGAATCCATGGCGGCTCCGATCTGAAATCGCGCGTCGTAAAATCCAGAATCTAAAATACGCTTATGTCCATTCTCCAAGCCATCATCTTAGGTATCGTTCAGGGCCTCACGGAATTTATCCCGATCAGCTCGACGGCGCACCTGATTTTCGCCAGCCGTGCTCTGGGCCTATACGGCGGCGCAGAGCAGACGGCGCGCGCAGAGCTGACCACAGCCACCATCGCCGTCATCCAATTGGGCACGCTTCTCGCCGTCCTCATCTATTTCGCGCGCGACATTTGGACTATCACTCACGCTTTCGTGCGCGATCATCTGGCGCTCGCGCGCGGGCGTAAGAGCGAAGCGGCGTTGGAGATGACGATGATGGGCCACAAACAGTCGCGGCTCTCACAGGAGGCCTGGCTCGGCTGGCTGGTGATTATCGGCTCCATTCCAATCGGCACAATCGGGCTGCTCTTAAAGAAGCTGATCGAAGGGCCTTTGACGAAAAATCTCTGGCTGATAGCGACGATGATGATCGTCGTCGCAATCGGCCTGGGCATTGCGGAGCTTGTCGGCAAGCGCAAGCGCGGGATGGAGGAGCTGGGCGTGGTGGATGCGCTGGCTGTGGGCGGCGCACAGGTGCTCGCGCTGATGCCGGGAGCGAGCCGCTCGGGCTCGACCATCATGGGCGGTCTCTTCGCCGGAGAGACGCGCGAGACAGCCGCGCGCTTCTCTTTCCTGCTCTCGATTCCGGCCATCGCCGCCAGCGGTCTGCTCGAACTAAAGGAAGCCGTCACGAAGCTACCCTCCGATAGCTACGTCTCTTTGGTGGTGGCAACAATCGTGTCAGGGATCGTCGGCTATGCTTCGATCTGGTTTCTGCTGCGCTTCCTGCGGACGCATTCGACGGGCGTCTTCATAGGCTATCGAATCGTCGTCGGCGTCGCGGTGCTGGCCCTGCTGTTTGCGGGCGTCATAAGCGCCACGGACGCTGGCGCTCAGCAGGGGCCGTCAACCGAGCAGCAGCAGCAAACTTTGCCGGGGGTCGCGGCCCCCGCCTCGAATGCTAACCAGAGCACTAACAATCGGCGGCAAAATTCGGTAAACTCATCTCGCCCCACCTCAAGGAGAGCAAGGAGCTGGAATGAAAATAAATGAGAGGGGCAGTGGCCAGTTATGAATAACGAAATGAAGCGCGAGGAGTCGGCGGCGGCGCAGCGCCCGCGCAGCCCTCGCGTACCCGTTGATTTCGCCGTCGAGCTTGAAGGCCGCACGCCTGAAGGCGAAGCGTTTCATGTGCAGGCGGAGGCCGTCAGGGTCAGCCGTGGCGGCGCTACGCTCATCACAGATGCAAGTGTCGGACTCGGAACAGTCGTGCGCCTCACGCCGCCGTTCGGACGCCCTATTGACGCCGAAGTGAACGGCGTCTGGAGGGACGAAACGGACGGCAAGCAACGCATCGGCGTCAAGCTGCTTGATGTCGATGGCTGGTTTGCCGAGTAAATCCTGATGACGACGGACGCCAAACGCTGGATCGTGCGCGAGCACGATTCGCACCACTCGAACGCGCTCGCGCGCTCACTCGGCGTCTCTGAGATCGTGGCCCGCCTGCTCCTCATTCGTGGCCTCACGGACGACGGGGCAGCCAACCGTTTTCTTCATCCATCACAAGACCAGCTTCACGACCCGCTGTTGATGCTCGACATGCGAAAGGCCGTCGAGCGCCTGTTGCTTGCCATAGATCGCGGCGAGCGCATACTCATCTACGGCGACTACGACGTGGACGGGACGACTGGCACAGTCGTGCTCAGGCGTGCGCTCAACCTGCTCGGCGCGCGGACGGGCTATCACGTCCCGCATCGCTTTACTGAAGGCTACGGCATTCAGCAGGCGGCTCTGGAAAAGGCGCTGGCCGAAGGCTACAAGCTCGTCGTCAGCGTGGATTGCGGCATACGCGCGCATGAGCCGCTCGTGTGGGCCAAAGGGGTCGGCCTCGATGTGATCGTCACGGACCACCACCTGCCGGATGAGGGCGAAGGCTCGCCGCCCGCATACGCCGTGCTTAATCCCAACCAGCGCGGCTGCGATTATCCAGATAAAAATCTTGCCGGAGTCGGCGTCGCCTTCAAGCTGGCCCACGCGCTGTTTCGTGAGCGCGGGCGTGAGCACATGATCGGCGGATTTCTGAAGATGGTCGCCATCGGGACGGTCGCAGATGTCGCGCAGTTGACGGGCGAAAACAGGACGATCGTCGCGCTCGGCCTGGCGGACTTGCCGAAGGCCACTAATCCGGGGCTGCGCGCTTTGATGGAGGTCGCGGGCTGCAATGATCGTATGACCGCTTATGATCTGGGCTTTCGCATTGGCCCAAGGATCAACGCTGCGGGCAGGATGGAGGCGGCGCGAGCCATCATAGAGCTGTTCGAGGCAACCGACCTGGACGAAGCACGCCGTCTGGCGGCGCACCTGGACGCTCTCAACAGAGAGCGCCGGACGGTGCAGAGCGAGATTACCAGACACGCGCTCGCCGCGCTCTCCGTCGAGTCCGGCGGCGAGCACGCTCACGTCGCCGTCGTCGCTGGCGACGGCTGGCACAGGGGCGTCATAGGCATCGCCGCCTCTAAGGTCGCCGAAAGAATCAATCGCCCCTGCATCGTCATCTCGCTCGAAGAGGAGTTGGGCCACGGCTCTGCGCGCAGCATAGAGGCTTATCACCTGCTCGACGGGTTGACGACGTGCGCCGATCTGTTCGAGAAGTTTGGAGGCCACTCGCACGCCGCCGGGCTCACCATCAGGCGCGACCGCATACCGGAGCTGCGTCGTCGCTTGAACGAACATGCCGCCGCCCGATTGAGCGCTGAAGACCTGCTGCCCGTGCTCCACATAGACGCGGAGTTGCCGCCCAGCGCGCTCTCGCTTGCGCTCACAGAGGAGCTGCGCCGTCTTGAGCCCTTCGGTGCCGGCAATCCGCGCCCCGTCTTTATGACGCGCGGGATGCGCTTAGTCTCCGAGCCGCGCATCATCAAAGAGCGTCATCTGAAACTGAGCGTCGCCTGCGCGGACGGTCGCACGCACGACGCTATCTGGTGGGGTGGCGTCGAAGAAACAGACGGGCGAACGCTCAGGGCCAATGACCGCATCGAAATGGCATACACTGTCGAGCCCAATACCTGGCAAGGGGTCACGCGCTTACAGTTATGCGTCCAGGACGTTAGAAGACAGTGACAAGTGGGGGGTGATGAGTGACAAGTTAAAAGCTCTTGTCCATGCTCGTCACTCATCACTCGCCACTTGTCGCTGTATTTATGCAGGAGATCAGACGAAAAAGAGCGATTGCCGTGGGGTTGCGCGCGCGCATGCCTCTCGTCACTCGTGTGCTGGCGCTCTTTGTGATCGTCGCGGGGATTATTTTCGTCGGCATCTCTTACTATCGCTTGCGGCACAACGAGCCGTTTCGCCTGCGCTCGGAAGCGCCTGAGCTGTCGAAGCAGGTGACGAGCGTCGTCGAAGGTTACGAGCGAAGAGTGATGGAGGGCGACCGTCTGCGTCTGTTGCTGAGAGCGGCGCGCGATATTACTTACGCCGACAATCATCACGAGCTTGAAGAAGTGCATCTGGAAGTCTACCCGCCCGATGGGAATAAGCCCGACCAGATTGCCGCTCACCGCTCCATCTACGACCCGGATAAGGGAATCATCTCCTTTAGGGGCGATGTCAATATAGAGACGCGCGACTTTCTCAAGGCGAAGACCGAAGTCTTCGTCTATAACCAGAAGGCCGAGACGGCGGATACGGATCAGCCGATCACCTTCTCGCGTGAGAATGTCTCAGGGCAGGCGACGGGCGCGTTTCTCGATGCGAAGAATAAGCGTCTGGAGCTGCGCAGCAATGTCGAGATTACGGTCGCGCCGGAAGTAAAGGCGGGAGCGAAGCCTAACACGCGCGCTCGCCCCGTCAGGATTCGCTCGGCGCAAGCCTCTTTCGATCAGGCCCGTCTTCACCTGTCATTCACCGGCGGCGCGACCGCCGAACAGGAACGCGACATCATGAGCGGCGACAATCTGTCGGCCACGCTCAACGCGCAGAAGCATCTTCAGAAAGTCGAAGCGCGCGGCAACGCCTACCTGCGCTCGATGACGGAAGGCCGCGCCGTCGAAGTGCATGCCGCAGACATGGACTTCTTCCTCGATAAAGATCAGCAGCTTGAGCGCGCGCTCGCCACGCGCGACGTGCGCACGCAGAGCCTCGACGCCGATGCCGAGATGGCGATGACGGGAGCCAGCACGCTCGAAGTCAACTTTCAACCGCAGGGCGAGCGCAGCCTCTTGAAGGAGATGCGAACCGAGGGCCGCACGACCCTCACGCTGGCGGCTCCGAAATCACGCCTGAGTGACCCGCGCTCGGCCAATAAACGGTTAACGGCGGACACGGTCAAACTGGTATGGCGCGCGACGGGGCGCGACCTGGAACGCGCCGAAGCCGTCGGCAGCGCAGAGCTATTCGTCGAACCCGTTCAGAAATCGGCCAACGCTGATCGTAAGACGCTGACCGCTTCGCGCTTCGACGGCGATTTCTACGAGACGGGAAATCTCGCGCGCTCCTTTACGGCCACGGGTGAGGCCAAGGTGGTCATCGACCCGCTTGAGCCTAATCAGCAAAGGGCCCAGCGCACCATCACTTCACAGAAGATGGTCGCCCTCTTCGTGCGCGACACTCAGGACATAGAGCGGCTGGACGCTCAGGGCGACGCGAAGTTCAATGAGCTTGATCGCAACGGTCGCGCCGCGAGCGCCTCCTACACGGCTGGCGACGAGACTGTGCGCCTGCGCGGCGGCGAGCCCGTCGTCTGGGATTCGCGCGCCCGCACCAAGGCGCAGGAGATAGATTCCGACACTCGCCAAGACATCTCTTACAGTCGCGGCAAGACGGCGACGACCTATTACAGCCAGGAACAGACCAACGGCGCGACACCGTTCAGTAAAGTCAAAAGCCCCGTCTACATCGTCTCGGACCGCGCGGAGTTCCGGCACGTCGAGGGCATAGGCATCTATACGGGCAGCGCGCGCGCATGGCAGGACGATAACTTCGTGCGCGCCGATCGGCTGACGATCTACCGCGAGAACAAGCGTATGGATGCCGAGGCTCATGTGCAGAGCGCTCTCTACCAGGCGCGGCGCAGGAGCCAGAATGGCAGCGGCGAAGTCGTTCCCGTCTTCGCCACGGCAGACCGCATGTCCTACTCGGACACGGATCGCCTGCTTCATTACGAAGGCAATGTTGACATCAAGCAGAGCACAGACCGGATTACGAGCGCCGTCGCGGATGTCCACCTGCTGAAAGAGAGCAATGAGGTGGAGAGAACCATCGCGCAGCGCGATGTCGTCCTGACGCAACCCGGTCGGCGCGGGACGGGCGATTGGGGCCAGTACACAGCCGCCGACGAGACTGTCGTCCTCAAAGGCGGCCCGGCGCGCGTCGAAGATGCGGAACAGGGAATCACGGAGGGAGGTCGTTTGACTGTCTATCTACGCGATAGTAGAGTTGTCGCAGACGATTCCAGAGGAGCACAATCGCCTGGTCGCGTGCGTTCGACGCACAAGATCAAAAAGCAGTGACCAGTGGCAAGTGACGAATGACAAGCAAGAAAAAGCTTTTCTCTCGTCACTCATCACTCATCACTCATCACTGATTTTATGATGATTGACGAGCGGGGAATTGACGGGGCGGTCGCCACCGTTGCGGCGCGTGAGACGGCAGCCGTGCAGGGGCGCGACGGCAAGAGAGTGTCTTCGCCGCAGACGGCCCTGGCCGCGACCGGCTTGCAGAAGTCTTATGGCAGGCGGCGCGTGGTTGATAACGTCAACCTGCACGTCGAGCCGGGCGAGGTCGTCGGACTGCTCGGAGCCAACGGCGCTGGCAAGACGACGACCTTCTACATGCTCATCGGTTTAGAGCAGCCTGATCGCGGTCAGATACGCCTCGGCGAGCGCGACATCACGCGGCTGCCGATGTACTTGCGAGCGCGTCTCGGCGTCGGCTACCTGCCGCAGGAGCCCTCCGTCTTTCGACGTATGACGGCGGCGCAGAATATTCTGGCGGTGCTTGAGACGCTGGGCCTGCGGCGGCGCGAGCGCTTCAAGCGGTTGGAAGAGCTGCTCGAAGAGTTCGGCATCTCTCATGTGCGTAATACTCGCGGTGATGCTCTCTCGGGCGGCGAGCGCCGCCGAACAGAGATTGCGCGCGCCCTGGCCACAGAGCCGCAGTTCATCCTCCTCGACGAGCCCTTCGCCGGGATTGATCCCAAGGCCGTGGACGATATACAGAACATGATCCTTTACCTGCGCGGTCGCGGCATTGGTATACTTATCACCGATCATAACGTCCGCGAGACCCTGGGCGTCACAGACCGCGCTTATATCATGGCCGAGGGTCGTATCTTTCGCGCGGGTGCGCCGCAGGAGTTGACGGAAGACACGGAAGTGAGACGGCTCTATCTGGGCGACAAGTTTCGGCTCTAGGATAAAAGCGATCAGCCGTCGTTTAGGGGGCGCATCTCGCTCGATCTGCTCGATGGGTTTTGGATACTTAGGATTGCAGCTGCAAATTTTTTCGTTTAACTGACTATTGATTACTAACTACGGATTAGTTTTTAAGTTATAATCTCTTCGCGCTCATCTGGCGCTGATTCTAAAATCATCAGAGACCAAATTTTACGAGGCAGTTAATCAAGCAGGTATGTCCGTTAAGCTTACAACCAGTCTTTCGCAACGTCTCGTTCTGACGCCGCAACTGCGCCAGCGCATAGAGATGTTGCAGATGACGACGCTTGAGCTGAGCGATCTGATTCAGCAGCAGCTTTTAGAGAACCCCATCCTGGAGGAAGTCGCCTCTCACGAGGAGACGCAGGAGTTGGCCGAAAATATCCTCGACCAGCTTGCGAGCGGTGACCCGGCCAGCAGTTTCGATCTGACATCGGCCGCACCCTCCGGCAGCGATCTTAACGGCGCTTCCGCTAATGGTTCGGGCGACGCGGATGAGATTGGGCTCTACACGGAAGGGCAAGCGGTCGAGGCGGGCGAGGGCTCGGCTGCCATCGAAGCCGGTGAAGAGGCGGGCCCAGACGACGCTTCGCGTGATGCCTTTGAAGAGATAGATTTCGGGCGCGAGTTTCAGGACTACCTTGACCCGGGCTACAAGACGCAGGAGTTCGAGTACAAGGAAGACGCGCCGACCTTCGAGCAGTTTTTGACACGCCCGCCCTCGCTCTCGGAGCATCTCGAATGGCAGCTTCACATGAGCCCGATCAGCGGCGAGGTGTGCGATGCCGCCATCTCGGTGATCGGCAATCTGGACGGCGACGGACGCCTCAATGCGACGAATGAAGAGATCGCGGCGATGGGCCCATGGCCGCTCGAAACCGTGGAAGAAGCGCGCCAGGTCGTGATGCGTTTAGAGCCTGTCGGGTGCGGAGCGCGCGACGTGCGCGAAAGCCTGCTCGTGCAGTTGGACGCGCGCGGCGAGAGTCAGCGCCTCGCCGCCACCCTCGTCGGCGAGCATCTCAACGATTTGCAGCAGCACAAGCTGCCCAACCTCTCGAAGCAGATCGGCGTCGACGTTGAGACGCTGCTCGCCGAGCTTCAGATCATTCGCACGCTCGACCCCTATCCGGGCCGTCGCTACTCTTCGGACGAGCCCATACTCATCACGCCCGAAATCTATATAGAGAAGCTGGACGAGCTTGAGGACGACGACGAGTTGGGCGGCTACGTGATCTACTTTGCCGACGACGGCAGCCCGCGCCTGCGCATCAGCCAGAACTATCAGCAGATGCTCGGGCAGCAGACGACGACCAAAGAGACGCGCGACTTTATCCGCGACAAGATGCGCTCGGCGGTTGATCTGCTGCGCAACATAGAGCACCGGCGGCAGACCATCTATAAGGTGGTCGAGTCGATCGTCAAACGCCAGCGCGAGTTTCTAGACAAGGGCGTTCAATACATCAAGCCGATGATGCTCAAGGACATTGCCGAAGATATAGGGATGCATCTCTCGACCGTATCGCGCGTCGTCAATCGCAAGTATGCGCACACGCCGCAGGGCGTCATCGAACTGCGCCGCTTCTTCACCGAAGGCATGATGAACGAAGAGGGCGAAGAGGTCTCGACGCGCATCATCAAGCTGAGAATCAAGAAGCTGATCGAGGAAGAGGATTCGCACAATCCGATTACGGACGATCAGGTCGTCAAGATTCTGACCAAAGAAGGAATCAAGCTGTCGCGCCGCACGGTCGCCAAGTATCGTGACCAGATGCAGATCCCAGGGTCGCGCGAGCGCCGCGCCGTCACTTGAAGAGACGGCGCGCATGAGCCGCCCGGCCCCGGTTGGCGTGCGCTTTAAAGGTTTAGCTTTTAGAACTTAATTACATCATCAGCATCCGCAAGTGTGGGCCGACGTGTCCCCGCTCGCGCGTCCCCTGTGCTGACACTTGGCGAGGAGGGAGTCCTGATGGAATTTGAATATACGGGTCGTCACGTCGAGGTGACGCCCGCGCTGCGTTCCCACGTCGAAGATCATTTCCAGAAGATCGAACATATTTTCAACGACTCGTCGGCGCGCGCCCATGTCATTATAGATGTCGAGAAGAATCGCCAGATCGGTGAGATTCTAGTCCACTGGCGAGATCATACCCTGACGGCCAGGGATACCAACGCCGACATGTACCAGGCTTTAACGCGCGCTATTGCGAAGATCGAAAAGCAGGCGCTCAAACTGAAGAAGAAGATTATTGACGGGAAGCAGAGGGCCAAGCCCACTTCGGCGGTCGCGCCGCCGCCCGACGGCGATGTCGAAGCGAGCCCTCGCCCGCCGCGCATCATCGCCGCGCGTCGCTATACGGTCAAACCGATGACGGCTGAAGAGGCCGCGCTTCGTCTCTCGGGCGAAGACAATCAGTTCCTCGTCTTCAGAGACGCCGACACGGGCCGTATCGCCGTCCTCTACAAACGCAGCGATGGCAACTACGGTCTGATCGAACCCTAAAAGCAGTGACGAGTGACAAGTGACGAGTGACAAGCAAGAAAAAGCTTTTCTCTCGTCACTTGTCACTCGTCACTCGTCACTGCTTTCTTATGGTTGATTATCCGGCGATCACTGTCAGCGACTTTCTGGCTCATGCTCCGACGCGTCTTGAGCTGAGCGTGCTGGCCGGTGCGGACGGAGCACGGACCCATCGCATAGATACGGCGCGCATACAGAAGCTGGGACTTGCGCTCGCCGGGTTCACAAACTATATCCATCCGGGTCGTTTACAGATCGTCGGTCAGAGCGAAATCTGGTATCTCGGCCAGCTTGAGCCTGACAAGCGCCGCGCAGCCATCGAGAATCTCTCGCTCCCGAACATCTCCTGTGTGCTCGTCACGAAAAATCTTGAGCCGCCCCTTGAGCTGATCGCGGCGGCGGAAGAGGCGCACCTGCCGCTGCTCAGAACCCCGCTCCTCAGCTCTGTTGCCATCAGCGTCGTGACCGAATATCTTCAGGACATGCTCGCGCCGCTCGTCGTGCGTCACGGCGTCCTGCTCGACATTTACGGAGTCGGAGTTCTGCTCGAAGGCGTTTCGGGGATAGGCAAATCGGAGTGCGCGCTCGATCTGGTGGCGCGCGGGCATCGCCTGGTCTCTGACGACGTGGTGGAGGTCAGGCGCATCGGCTCAGATCGTTTGATCGGCTCTGCGCCGGAGCTGCTGCACGCCCACCTGGAGATTCGCGGGCTCGGCATCATCAACATCCGCGACCTCTTCGGCATCTCCGCCATCAGCTCTGCGAAGACCGTAGACCTCTGCATCAAGTTCGAGCGATGGGACGCGGCGCTTGAGGTAGACCGCCTCGGGATCGACACGCAGGCGGTGGAGATTCTCGGCATCAATATCCCGCAGGTCTTGATACCCGTGAGCCCGGGCCGTAATCTTTCGACGTTGGTCGAGACGGCTGTGCGCGTTCAGCTACTCAGGATGCGCGGCTACGATGCGGCGCGCGGCTTCGTCGAGCGCCACACGCGAATGCTGGAAACGGCGGACGAAGTGAAGAAGATCGCAGAAGCGGAGAGCAGGAGGCAAACGGCGGCGGGCAGCAGTGGTAACAGCAGAGGCGATGCGGCCGACCGCCTGACGGCTGACGATGTCGAATAAAAAAGAGCTTGACGGGGCGGGCGTCAAAGCGCCCGACATAGTCATCATTACTGGCCTCAGCGGCTCAGGCATGTCGTCAGCCACCAATGCCTTTGAAGACCTGGGTTACTTCTGCGTTGATAATCTTCCGATCACGCTCTTGCCGACCTTCGCCCGCCTGGTCGAGACGGGCGAAGAAGACGACCATGCCTCCATCAAGCGCGCGGCGCTTGTCATCAATATCCGCGAAGGCCACTTCCTCTCGGAGTTCGATGCCAAGCTCAAGGCCCTGCGTGATCGCGGGCTCAAGGTCTTCATCCTCTTCCTTGAGGCTTCGGACGTAGTGCTTCAGCGTCGTTTCAGCGAAACGCGCCGCCCGCATCCGGCTGATACGGGCGACGGCCTTGAGGCCGCGATACGTGTCGAGCGGGCCGCGATGGACGACATACGCGCCCAAGCCGATTACATCATAGACACTTCGGAGCACACGGTTCACACCCTGCGCTCTCTGCTCGCCGAGCGCTTCAGCCCCGACAAGCACGGGACGCCCATGCGCGTTCAGGTCTTAAGCTTCGGCCACAAGTACGGTAACCCGCGCGATATGGAACTGTTGTTCGACGTGCGCCACCTGCCCAACCCGCATTTCGTCCCCGAGCTGCGAGAGCTTTCGGGCCATGATCGCCGTGTCGTTCAGTTCCTGAAGTCGAAGCCGGAAGTTGAAGAGACGACCGCGCGCTTCTATGATCTGCTCGACTATCTCCTGCCGCTTTACAAGCGCGAGGGGAAGTCTTATGTCACGGTCGGCATTGGCTGTACGGGCGGTCGCCATCGTTCGGTAATGATCGCCAACGCGCTCGCCCGCCGCCTGCGCCGCGCAGGCTTCGACGCCCAGGCTATTCACCGCGACGTGAGAAAAGTAAGACGACGCCAGAGAAAGGAGAAATGATGAAGGCGGGACGACGATGGCCCGTTTGCTCGAGCAGGAATTAACAGGGAGGGACAGGAGAGACAGGATAAAGAGAAGAGATGAATCATTCATCAAGCAATGCTTTCGTCTTTCATCCTGCTTTTAGTTCTTATCCTGTCCATCCCTGTTAATTTCCTTCTTTCATCTTTCATCATTTATCGCTTCCGTTATGACAGAGATTCCTGATAAGAAAGAGGCGTCGCAAGCGGCTCCGAGGCGGCTGGTCGCGGGCGTGATCGTGACGCACGGCCATCTCGCCAACGAACTGCTGGCGGCAGCCGAGATGATTATCGGCGCTGCCTCGCACATTACCGCCGTCTCTATCGGCTGGCATGATGACGTTGACGCGGCGCATGCCGAAGTCGAGCGTGCCATCCGCCAGGTCTCGCAGGAACGGGGCGTGCTCCTCCTGACGGACATGTTCGGAGGCACGCCGACGAACATCGGCGCTATGTTTCTCGCCGAAGGGGAAGTCGAGGTTGTCACGGGCGTAAACCTGCCTATGGTCATTAAGCTGGCGAGCCAGTCGGAATCGGAATCGCTCGCCGATGTCGCGCGTAGAGTGCGCGATCAGGGACGCGAGGGAATCTATCTCGCGGGCGATATTCTCGCGCCGCACAAGAAGAGTTGAATGGTCGAAAAGCGTGTCCTCATCATCAATCGTCTGGGCCTGCATGCGCGTGCGGCGGCGCAACTGGTGCGGACTGCTAACGGCTACGAGAGCATGCTGCGTCTCGAACGTCTGGACGGCTCGGCGACGGCGGATGCGAAATCAATCCTGAGCGTACTGATGCTCGCCGCCTCGCGCGGAACCGAGCTGGTCCTGGCCGCAGAAGGTGCAGACGAAAGAGAGGCCATGAACGCCCTGTGCGAGCTGTTCGCCTGCGGTTTCGGAGAGGCCGAAACATGAGAGAGCGCTTCCGTGGTATGAAGAAGGAGCATCGCTGGCACGGCCTGAGCGTGTCGGACGGCGTCGTCATCGGACGCGTCCTGCGCATCCATAACGGCACGCGCCAGATTTATCGCGCCGCTCTGGATGAAACCGATGTCGCCAGGGAGACTAGACGCTTTCACGCCGCCGTGCGCCTGGCGCGCAGGCAACTGCTCGCCGTCAAGGAGCGCGCCGAGATCGAGCTTGGGGCCGATCATGCTTATATCTTCGATGCTCACCTGTTGATGCTCGAAGACCGTAAGCTGCTGGACGAGATCGAGGACTACATAGGGCGCGAGCGCGCCAACGCCGAGTGGGCCGTCAAGGTCGTCTCTGACCGCCTGCTCTCTGTCTACAGCGAGATCAAGGATGATTACCTGCGCGAGCGCGGCTCCGACATAGAGGACGTGGCCCAAAGACTCCTGGTCGCTTTGAGCGGCGAGCGTCCGGGCTATCGCCAGCTCACAGAGGATGCTGTCATCGTCGCCGAAGACCTCCTGCCCTCCGCCATGGCCGAGCTTGACCTTGAGCATGTGCGCGCCATCGCCACGGACGCCGGTGGGTGGACATCGCACATGGCTATTATCGCTCGCGGTCTGGGCCTTCCGGCTGTTGTCGGCCTGCGCGACCTCTATCGCCGCGCTCGCACGGGCGACGAGATTGTGGTGGACGCGCTGCGCGGGGAGATTACGCTTCATCCGACGCAGGCGACCATAGAGTCTTATCAAGCCATCGTGCGGCGCGACCTACAGGCGCGGGCGGCCCCTGCCGACGTGGGTCGCGCCTCACGTACGCTCGACGGGGTGGAGATCATACTGCGCGCCAACGTCGAGCTGCCCGCCGAATATGAAGGCGTCAAAAGGTTCGGCGCGCGTGGCATCGGTCTCTATCGCTCGGAGTTCCTGATGACGCAGCGCGGCGTGATGCCTTCCGAGGATGAGCAGTGCGAAGCTTATCTGGAAGTCGCGCGACTGGCGGGAGAGGAGGGCGCGACCGTCCGCCTCTTCGATCTCGGCGGCGATAAGATGGGCGGCCTCGCTTCAGAGACAGAGCGTAATCCGGCCCTGGGCCTGCGGGCGATTCGCTTCAGCCTCGTGCACGAAGAAGTCTTGCGCTCGCAGGCGCGCGCGGTGCTTCGCGCGGCGGCAAAGGGAAGGCTCGACATCGTGCTTCCGATGATCTCCGACGTCACGGATGTCAGGCGCGCACGCCGCGTCATCGAAGAAGAGCGAGAGAAGCTGTTGCAGGAAGGACGCGAGACGGGCCCGGTGCGTATCGGGGCGATGATCGAAGTCCCTTCGGCTGTGTGGATAGCCGACCGCCTGGCGCGCGAAGTCGATTTCTTCAGCCTCGGGACAAACGATCTGGTTCAATACCTGCTGGCCGTTGATCGCGGCAACGACGAGGTGGCCGGTTGGTTTCGCTCGCTCCACCCCGCTGTCTTGCAAAGCATCTCTCATACGATTGAAGCGGCGCGCAGGGCTTCGATCCCGGCGGTCGTCTGCGGCGAGATGGCCGCGACGCCCACCTACGCCGTGCTCCTCGTCGGCCTCGGTGCGAGCACCCTCAGCATGATTCCTTCATCCATTCCGCGCGTGCGGCGCACTCTCTCGGCGATCAATTTCCGCGATGCCGAGGCGATTGCGCGCGAATCTCTCGACCGCGAATCAGCCGAGGCGGTTGAAGAACTCGTCCGCGAGCGCTTCACGCAGCTCTGGCCGCATCTTTTTCCGCCGGAATCCTTGCCAGCGCCCAAGCGTAAAGAGTAAAATCAAATCGCAGGTAAGCTCTGTTTGCCCCTGAGTTTAACTTGCCGCCAGCGTGCCTGTGGCAGTCAAGCCGCTTCTGGATTTTAAAGACTGCGATCAGAAGAACCCTTCATTAGCGATCATGGCCCCGGCTTCCCGACGTTCCGATTGCAAGCCGGGCCGGAGCGTGACGTTTCCTCAAATCTAGTGCCATGCGAGGACGCGATTCTTTGAACCGTTGATGGGAAGAGTTTTCTTCCACACATCAGGTGTGCGGTTATGCTAAATCGCTTATATGAAATGACGGGCGGCAGCCGGTCTCGTAACTGTCTGGCCAGCATCGCCTGCATGCTCTCTCTGCTGGCCGTGTGCCTGGTCGGCTATGCCTGGATAGCGGAGCCTGCGGGCGAAGCTGCTGATAATGCTGTCCAACTGGTACGCCTCAACATCAGCGCCGAATCCGGCATGGTACGCATAGAGATTACCGCCGACGGTTCTTTAAGCGAGGCGACTATCGAGCAGTCAACGCGCGGAGGCAAGACCGTCATACGCATCCGTGGAGCCAGATCATTGCTTCGTGCCAGCTACGCCATTGACGATCCCGTCGCGAGCGGTGTTCGCACCCTTGCGGGCGAGCAGGGCGGCGAGCCCTTCGTTGATGTCGTGATCGCACGCGGAGAGGGCGGGACTCTGGCGCAGCGCGTCAACTTCAACCGCCTCGTAATCGCCATCGCTTCGGACTTCGCGCGCCTGCGTCGCCGCGCTCCTCAAACAGGCGGCGCGGAACAACAGGCGCGGGCAACACAACCGATCAAGCCGAGCGCGACCGAAACGCAGGCAGCCGCCACGATTCAAGTAGAATCAATCGCCCGCACAGATCAAGTGAGGTCAACCGTCGCGCCTGTGAAGAGCAGCGCCTCCGATCAGGCGCGTGCCGCCACGACAACCCCGGACGCGAGACCTGTCGAGCCGAAGCCTACGCTCGTCGCCTCCTCCTCCTCCAACGAGCAGACCTATGCTTTTCGCGGTCATCGGATTTGGAACAATCTGGCGACCGATTCCACGCGCCTTCCTCGCTTGAACACCAGGGGCCTCCTGCCTATGTTCTGGCAGACGCCGACGGCGAGCCTCGGCGTCACGTCTGCGCCGATACAGAGTTTTATGCAGATGACTCTGGATGCTCCGGGCGCGCGACCCGGGGTGTGGGTTCCGGGCACGACTGCTGCCGCCACGGACGAGATCGGCGGTCATATCATAGGGCCTGGCATCCTTCGCCCGTCCTTTCTCTTCGGCGCGCGCTACGACGACAATCTCTTCTATCGCTCTGCGGATGGCCGGGACGTAACGACCTTCACGGTCGCTCCGCGTCTTGAATACGAGATTCCCGGCGTCAATCGCGCCATGCGTCTCGCATACGAAGGGCGCTATCGCCGCCTCTCGCTCGGACAATGGGCCAACGGCCATTTCCTCGATTTCGATACGCGCCTCAGCCTCTCTCGCGCTTTCAACCTGGCGTTTCGCAACCACTTCGCGCGCTCGGCTCTGGACCCGCGCGAATACGACCCGTCGGGCGAAGTCTATATCGTCGGCGACACCTTCACGCGCAACGACGCGGGCACGCGCCTTGAGCTTGCCATCAACGACCGCACGCGCGTGGACTTCGATCTCGGCTACAATATAGTGCGCTGGGGCAATCGTTTTATCGCCAACGCGCCGCTCTTCCTCGATTACGATATACTCTCTTCAGCCATCACCCTTGAGCGAGACATCTCGCCGGAGACGACGCTTCTGGGTACGGCGTTTTTTGATAACACGAACACGTTCGTCTCGCTCCGTCCGCAGTTCAACGGCTTTAACGATAATTATCGCTACGGCTTCATGGTCGGAGGGCGCTCGCAGACTTCCGAGGCTGGCGGCATAGCCCTGCGCGTCGGTTACGAGCAGAGCGAGTTTCGCCACGCGCCGAAGAATAACAACCTGCGGACGCTGATCTTCGATCTCGCCTATAGATTAAATTTTCGACAAAATACGAATTTCGAGCTTGCGGCTCTGCGAAAAACGCAGGTTTCGATCTTTAATCTAGAGGGGGGCAATGCGCGCCTCGACTCGACGGGCGTTTCGGGACGGGTGGAAAATTCTCCACGGGAGGCACTGAAACTGAGCTTAACCCTTAATTATCAACGCTTAGGCTATCCGCTGCGGGTTGTTCCGACCACGACCGCATCGGGCGGCGTCTTCGCCGGAGACTTCGCAGGTCGCCGACGAGACGAGCACCTGTACGGCTTCTCGGTCGAGGGAGGCTATCGCTGGAACGAGCTTTTGCGCGCGAGCCTGGTCTACAGTTTTATGCGGCGAGATTCGACAATCCCCGTCTTTACCTTCAACCGAAATCGAATCTCGCTGGTTTTTGAATGGGGACGGCGCAACGACACGCGCGGTCGCACGTTCTAACCACGGCCTGCGCTTTGGCCGTCAATAGCGTTGAGCGCGAGCCATTGCCCGGCACGCACGCATCGCTTCAATCAGAAGGAACCGGAAGTAGAGTGCTTTATGAAGAAATTTTTACCAGCCATCGCCATTGTGCTGGCTATCGGATGCCAACTCTCGGCTGCGCGCGCCCAAAACAATGACGCACATGCCGCCCAGCCCGTAGAAAGCGGGGGCAGCAGCGGCTCGACGGCAGCCGAGGGTCAGCCTGCGAATGGCAAGGGAGCGCCGGAAAAGACTGAAGAAGCGCATAAGCCACCCGCTGCCGCACCGGCGACGACCACTGCCGCTGCCGTGACGCTTGCACCCTCGACCTCAGGCCGTAGCGCCCCGACCACAGACGCTCCTGCGAAATCCCTGACCAACATGCCTGGCGCTGCGCCTTCGACGGCTTCCGCCGCTTCGAGCGCCTCTGCCGCTCTGACGAACCTCTACCGTGTCGGCGTCGGCGATGTGTTGGACATACGCTTGCTCAATGCCAGCCGTAACGAGTCAACCCTCTTCACGGTCATGGAGGGCGGGTTGCTGGAATACCCGCTGGCGGGTGACCCGCTCGCGGTCGCGGGAAAGACTACGGACGAGATCGGCGCGACCCTCACCTCGAAAGTCAGGATTTATGAAAAGCCGCAACTGGTCGTCAGCGTGCGCCAGTACGGCAGCCACAATGTCATCCTGACGGGCCTTGTCAATGACCCCGGCACGAAGTCTCTGCGCAGGGAGGCCGTGCCGCTCTACGTCCTCCTAGCCGAAGCGCAGCTCAGACCAGAAGCCGGACAGGCCACTATCATGCGCGCCGGAACCCCCGGCATCACCGTTAACCTCGCGGACTCGACGCAGACCTCTACGCTCGTCTATCCGGGCGATGTCATCACATTGTCCGCGGCCCCGCCGAAGCCGCCGCAGTTCTTCTTTATCGGCGGCCAGATCAATTCGCCTGGCCAGAAAGATTTCCATGCGGGACTGACGCTGACGCAGGCGATTCTCGCCTCGGGCGGTGTGTCGCGCTTCGCCGGAAGCCGCGTCAAGGTCATGCGGCAAGGGCCGGACGGACGCCTCGTGACGACCGAATATAATCTGAAGCAGATCGAGAGCGGAAAAGTTCCAGACCCGCAGTTACAGCCCGGCGACCGCTTGGAGATCAGTCGCAGCGGCTGGTAAAACCCGTAGCGTTTGCCAATAGAGTAAAAGGGAAGAGTTCAAAAGGGACTTGAAAAGAGAGCAGCCCGCTCTGGCTTGATAAGTTTGACCCGGCTTAATTCTTCTTTATCTTGTCGCCTGAAGATTGAATATGTATGATGTCTTGCAGTGCCGTCGTCAACGGCATCTTTCAATCGGCGTTCGTGGTCCCTCATGCGGGCACGCTCGCGCCGGTAAAATTCATTAAGACATCTCACGCAAAAAGTTTGCCCCTACCTGCCGGAGGTTGATGAACCTTGAGTACCCGAAACAAAATAGGCGCGACAGCATTAGCGGCTGCGCTGATGCTGGCTCCTTTTACACCGATCATTGAAGCGACAGTCTCAGCTCGCACCGTCCAGCAGGACGGCGATGTCCCGAGCGACGCCGAGCAGACTATGTTTACTAAAGGCCAGAACCTGTACAATCAGGGTCGCTTCGATCAGGCTGCGACTGTCCTTCGTGATTTCCTGAAGACCTATCCGAACAGCATCATCACTGATCTGACGCTGCTCTGGCTTGGCCGCTCCTACATGCAGCTTGGCAAGCTCGACGACGCCGAGCAAGTCGGTCAACGTCTGCGCACCATCAAGGACACGCCCTTTGCCGACATCTACGAGAGCGAGTTGATGAGCGCGCGGCGCGACAATCCCGCGCGTTCGACCGAATCCAGAACATCTGCGGGCACGACGGCTGTCGTCGCCGCCACGCCCTCTCCGACGCCTGTTGCGCGCGCGACGCAACAGAGCGCCAGACCCATAACACCGCAGACGACCGCTCCCAGGACAACTACGCCATCAAATTCCGCGGCGGGGAATACGACGACGACGCCTGTTCTGCGACCGCGACAAATCACTGGCAATCCGACGACCGTGATCGCCAATTCCACACCTGCGACTGAAACAGCGCCGCCGGTGACTACCGCCCGCCGCAACAGCGGGCGCAGAGGCGCAAACAACAGGCGCGGCCAGCAAACCGGGACGCAGGCCGCTGCCAACAATACGGCTACCACTCCGGCTGCCGTAACTACTACGCCGCCGCGCGCTGCGACGGTCAAGCCCACGCCCGGCCCGCAGGTGGCCGCCGCCGCGTCGTCGCCGCGCACAAGGGCACAGCGACCGGCCAGCAATACGGCTTCCAATACATCAGCCGGTAGGTCTTCCACGATGACGCCTGTGGTCACTACCCCGCCGCGAACGACTGCGCCCGTTACTTCCGCGCCCGTTGCCACCGCCACGGCTCAGCCCTCAAACACTGAGACGAGCATGGCCGAGGCTGCTCCTTCCACGACGACCAACATGGGGCAGAGCACGGGCGGATTGAGTTTGACGGTCAGGCAGGTTCCGAATCTGGCCCTGGCCTTACGCAGTGCTACCGAATTGGCTTCGCCCGGACAGAGTGTGCAATTGCCGCTCACGATCACGAACACCGGGAACAAGGAAGATCAGTTCCGTCTTGAGACGGATTTACCGGCAGAGTTCCAGCCGAGCTTCAGTCTTTCGCAGACCGGCTCGGATACGGGCCTTCCGATTCTGGTGACGCCGCAGATCGCGCGCGGCTCGACCATTGACGTGATGCTCAATCTGCGTGTTCCGGAGACCGCCACGGATGGACAGCAGCGGCGCTTCTTCGTCAAAGCCGCTTCGCAGTCGGACTCTCAGGTCTTGAAGATTGTAGACGGATCGCTCAGCGTGGTCGCCGCCGCTCTGAGCGCTGTCTCGACCGTCTCCAATTCATCCGTCATGCCGGGCGAGACCTTCACGCAGACCATCACGGTGCGCAATTCCGGCAGCTCCGCCGCGCAGAGAGCCCGCGCCGATTTCGTCTTCGACCCGAACTTTGAGCTGGTGAATGCCAATCCCAGCCCGATTGCCTATGATCGTCCGTCGCGCACGGCCATTTGGAGTCTGAGCGATCTGAGCGCGCGTGGCTCTCGTGAGATTACCGTCACTTTGCGTGCGGTGCCGAACGCGCTCGCGGCGACGAACTCTCTCGGGCGAGGCATACTGCGTACGCAATCTCTGCCCACGCCGTCTAACTTCGATAGCCCCAGCATTACGATTGGACGAGTGCCGCGCGCAGAAATAGGGGCCATCTCCGTCGGCTTGACGGCGACGCCGGGCGATACCATCTACGTCCCGTTTGTGGTGCGTAATCCCGGCAATAGCCCGGACGCTTATGAGCTGAGAGTCGTCGCCCCGGGCGCGCCCATGGGCACTGTCTACGCGGATGCTAACGGCGACGGTCAACATCAGGAGAGCGAAGCTGCTATTACTCAGACTTCGCCGATTGAGCCGCAGGGCGGTCAATTCCCGATGCTCCTTCAAGTGCGCATCCCCGGCAACACGCCGGACCGGCAGCAGTTCTCCTACAACATCGTGGCGCGCTCTCTGGCGAGCAACCGCGTGGCCAGCGAAGCCAGCACTGTGCTGACGGTCGCAACACCGCGCGTCCGCGTCCGCACAGAGCAGGTCTCGGATGCCAACGCGCCCGGCGATGCGATCTTCTATCGTCTGGTGCTCGTAAACGAGGGTAGCGGTCTGGCGAAGAATCTGGCGGTCACGGAGGTGCTTCCCGATGCCTTGCAGTTCGTCAATTCCGATCCGTCGCTGAGCCCGCAGGATGCGCCCGGCAATACGCAGCGCTTTACCTGGCGAGTCGCCGAGCTTGCGCCCGGAGATACGGCAGTCCTGCGTGTGGCCGTGCGCCTGCGACCCAATCTGCCCGCAGACGCTCGGCTGACGACGAGCCATACGCTCTCCTATCACGACACCAACGGCAACCCGTACCAGGGCCAGTGAGCCAGGGCACACACTATCGAGAGGGATAGCGAAAGGGGCGGCTTCGCAAAGAGGCCGCCTCTTCCGTTTTGCGGGCGCTTAAAAATTTGGATATGAGGCAACCGGCAAGAAAGGCTTTACCCGAAACAATGATTCGCGCGCTCAGGGCGGGGCGGCGCTGGGCCTATCTTTCGCTGGCGCCCTTCGACTACTTCTGGCGTGCCATCAACGGCAGAAGGGAACTGCCGCCGCTCCACCTGAGAAGATACGTGGGCCCACTGCGCAGCTTCGAGACTTCCGGCGCTGAGTTCATGGCTTACCTGCGGCTGCTCTGTCGTCTTCAGCCGCACGAGCGTGTGCTGGACATAGGCTGCGGGTGCGGGCAGATGGCGCTCCAACTGCTTGACTACCTCGGCCCGGAGGGCGTGTATGTGGGCCTGGACATTCACAGACCGTCCATCGAGTGGTGCTTGCGAAACATCGGCAGCAAGCGCCCGAACTTTAAGTTTCAATACCTGGATGTTAAAAGCCAAGCTTATAATCCGCGTGGGCGGCACATGGCCGATGGCTTTCGCTTTCCGTTCAAAGATAGGGCGTTCGATCTTGTCTTGCTCAAATCTCTTTTGACGCACATGCGCCGCGAAGAGGTTGATAACTATCTGAAGGAAACGTCGCGCCTTCTCTCTGATAATGGGCGTTGTCTGGCGACGCTGTTCCTCCTGAACGAGCGACAGCGCGAACGGGCCGCGCAGGGTCTCAATCAGCTCGACTTCGCTTTCGGTGACGACGCCTGCCGCTACGTCTACAAAAACAGTCCCGAGAGCGCAATCGCATACGATGAAAGCTTTGTCATGGGACTCCTGGAAAAGCATGGCCTGGCGCTCACAGAGCCCATCCTCTATGGCCGGTGGTCCGGCCTCTGCGAAGGTCTCTCGTATCAGGATATACTCTTGCTTGAGAAACGATAGGTTTGAAGGCAAGGCTGTTAAGCCTCCGGCACAAACTCGATGATCGAAGAACGGGTCGAATTGAAAAGGTCTGGCGAGACGGATGCGAAGCCTTCACGCACCGGCGAAGTTGCGTCGCGCGCGCGGCTGAAAAATCTACTCATCGGCAAAGCGATCGCAGAGGCAGTCTTCGTCGCAGTGCTCGCCCTCGCGTTCTACTTCACAGCGTTTCCTCCCTACTATCGCGGGTGGGGCGAAGCGACTGCGCAGGGCATTCAAGGGTGGGCCGTCAACAATGCTTCGCCCTGGGAGCGTGTTGAAGTTCATCTCTTCATAGATGGTCGTTTCGTCGCAAGCCAGACGGCTAATCTCTCACGCCCGGATGTGCCAGCTTCAGGCTACGCCGAAGATGAATGGCATGGCTACGCCTTCGATCTTCCGATGCTTGACAGAGGAGACCACGAGGCGCGCGTCTATGCCCTTCACAGTAGCGGCGACGGCGCGCGCTACACCTTGCAGCTTCTGGGCAAACCCTTGAGCTTTCGCACGGAAGCCGGTACAGGGACGCCTTCAACTGTGGCCGACACTCCCCTGAGATAAGCGGTGGGGCTTGCGTGTATGCGAGGAGAAGATGAAAGAATCGGCGGCTGAAGATAACGTCTTCGATGTGGAGACCGGGGGGATGGCGGGCGAAAGAATGCTGGCGGCCTGGGAAATAGCATCCGTCACATCTTCGTTTCTCATCGCAGCGTGGCTGATATTGCCCTTTGTCGGGGATGACAAGGTGGTCTGGACGATACCCGTCGCGCTTGCTTTCGCACTGATGCTCGCCTCGCATCGCGCGCGCGGCGAGACGGCGCGAGAGATAGGCTGGCGCACGGACAACTTCGCCGAGGCCGTGCGCCTACTTGTCCTGCCGACGCTCGGCGCGCTCGTTCTGGTAGTTATCACGGGTTGGCTGCTGGGCAGCCTGCGCTTCGAGGCGTCGCAGCTCAGGCCGCGCTTTCTATGGCTGCCTGTGTGGGGCTTGATGCAGCAATACGTCATGCAGGGGTTCATCAACAGGCGAGCGCAAATAATTTGCGGGCGCGGCTGGCTGAGCATGCTCCTGGTCGGCCTTATCTTCGGCCTGCTGCATCTGCCGAATCTCTGGCTCACGCTCGCAACCTTCATTGGCGGCACTCTCCTAGCCTACTTTTACCAGCGCGTCCCTAATCTTCCGGCCCTGGCCCTTTCGCACGGGCTGGTCTCGCTGCTGATGGTCTCCTCCCTCCCCACGACGGCGCTCCATAGCATGCGCGTCGGGTTCAAGTACTTTCAATAAGCGGCTTTCTCCCGGCACTCCGCTGGGGCGGGCTGTCCCGATCCGCCCGTCAGACCAAAATGTTAAGCTTTGATTCCTTTTGTCCTGTCCTGTTGAACAATGATTTGCTATAATCGGTCTCGCCTTGCAAGAGAGCAAGTCGGGCGGTCGCTGCTTCGCCTCAGGGCGAAGGAGAGGAAAGTCCGAACACTACAGGGCAGCGAGCCCGCTAACGGCGGGGCGTCGGGGACAGAGGCGGTCGAGTCTTGATGAAAACCATCGCTTCTCGGTCAAACTGGCTCAGGCGACGACAAGTGCAACAGAAAAGAGACCAGCCAGCGGGCAGCCTTCACTCCTTGGAGTGAAGCGCTGTTGCGGGTGATGGGTGAAACGGTGCGGCCCCTCGCGGGGCTTAATGTAAGAGCGCACCGGCGCGTGTGGTAACACTACGCGGCCAGGCAAACTCCTCGCAGTGCAAGACCAAATAGGGAGGCGTCAAACAGGGCTGCCCGCCCGAAGTCGCTTGTGCCGGAGGGCACGCGCGGCTCACGACCTCCGGGTAGGTCGCTCGATCCATTTGGCAACAAATGGGCTAGATGAATGATCGCCGCTCCGGCCACGCGCCGGGGAACAGAATTCGGCTTACAGACTTGCTCTCAACTTGCATGGCGCTTTTATCTGAACAAGGCGGGTAAGGAGTCTTTCACCTGATCGGTAACATAATCTCGATGGAGAGGCACAGGACAGATGGCAAACCGAAAAGGGGTGTTCATTGGGGCTTATGTACCGAATGAACTCAAAGAGTCTTTGCGTCGTCGAGCGGCGGCAGAGCATCGCACACTGTCGCAGGAAATCACACGCATCTTAACCGAAGCCATACACGGGCGCGGTCTTCCGCCTGGAAGCATTGACCGGCGCAAGATGGAGTCTACGCCGCGACGGCGCTCGACCGACCCTGTGCCGCGACGCCGCGCTCACGATGTCGCTTACGTCACTTCCGACAACGCATCGGGCGACGACTGAAAACGGCTCTGAAGCTATAGAGCCGGTTCCGGGCCGCTCGCGTGCGAGCCCCTCCGTCGTAGAGCAGCTGCGTGCCCTCTTCCAGAGAGAGCGAAAACGCGCTCTCTTCATACAAACAAGCAAGCGCCTGCGCGCGCCGCATCTTTGATGGAAGCGGCGCGCGTCGCCTTTTATAACTGCTTTTGCTAAACTCTCATTTCGTGCGGAACTCTAACCCGGGCACTGATTGGTAGTGACAAAGCATAACCTTCTCTACTCGACCATCGGCCTGCTCTTAGGCTTCATCATCGGTTTCATCTTCGCCAACCAGATAAACCGTGGGCCATTGGGCGACGCGCGCGAAGCGCGAGCGCCTTCGCAGGGCGCGCAGGCGGGCGCGGGCCAAACGAGGAATGCCAACTCGAATGGGCCGGGCCTGCCCACGGATGCCGAGATCAGAGATGCGATAGCGAAGGCGGATGCGCGGGCGGACGACGTGGCTTTGCAGCGTAATTTCGGGATGGTGCTCTACCGCTATGCCAATCAGACGCGAAACGCCAGCTTTCTTCCAGACGTGGCGAGGATGCTCAAGCGAGCCGCCGATGCAGACCCGAAAGACCGCGACCTGGCCGTCGCGCTCGGGAACGTGCTCTTCGACATAGGGCAGGCGACTGACCCGTCACGCTTCGCAGAAGCGCGAGTCTATTACTCTAAGGCGCTGGAGATGAAGGCCGATGATGCCAACGTGCGGACTGACCTCGGCCTGACCTACTACTTCGGCCAGCCTTCAGACCCGCAGCGCGCGATAGCTGAATATCGCAAGTCTCTCATCATAGACCCGCGCCACGAGCCGACGCTCCAAAATCTCGCCGCCGCGCTGATGGCCGTCGGCAAGACCGAAGAGGCGCGCAAGACCATAGATCAACTGAGCGCCTTGAATCCATCAAACCCTGCGCTCTCGGATTTGCGCGCACAGATGGCGCAGAGCGAGAATAGAACTCGGGAGTGAAGTTTGAAGCTCTTAATCTTTCTGGCACTGCTCGGCCTCTTCCTCGCCTTTCTTTACTGGCGTTTAAGGCCATATATCGCTGCGGCGCGTCGCATGCTCGGGTTCGTGCGCGACATACGCGGCATGAGCGGGACGGCGGAGCGTGGCGGCTACGCCAATGGCGCGCGCGAGTCGAGCGAGAAGCTTGTTCGCTGCCAGTCCTGCGGAACATGGACGCCAGCCGCTCGCGCCGTAGCCCTGCGCGGGCCGTCTTACTACTGCTCGCACGCCTGCCTGGAACGCGCCGCAGAAGGCAGCCGACCGAGAGCCGCCGGTCGAAACCGGCGATAGTAGCCACTCTGCTTACCCCCTGCTTCTTCGCACCCTCTCTCTCTCGGCCTCTTCGGGCAGCGCGTTACCGGCTTCGTGAACTGCGCGGTCTGTGTTTGTGAAGAACAGTATGACCATCCCCGCGATGAAGAAGAAGATGAGCGAGAGCACGGCCTGGCGGTATGAGCCCGTGCGCGCGACGACGATGCTGAAGACGAGCGGGCCGATCCATGACGTGCCGCGCTCGGAGATTTCGTAGATGCCGAAGAAGGAAGCCTCGCGCCCGCGCGGAATCATTCTGGAAAAGAGTGAGCGCGAGAGGGCCTGCGAGCCGCCGAGCACGACTGCGATCATCCCTGCCATAATCCAGGCCTGCCTCATGCTTTGAAGAAAGCCGTAAGCGTAAATGACTATCCCTGACCAGATGACGAGTGCGATGAGGATTGCGTTCTTCGTTCCAGCCGCGTTGGCCACTCTCTCGAAGAGCAGCGCGCCGCCGAAGGCTATGAACTGAACCATCAGGAATATGCTGAGCAGGAAAGACTGCGGGGCTTCCATCCCGCGCGCGACGAAAAGCTCCTGGGCCAGAAACACGGAGGCCGCGCCGATCACAGTCTGAATCCCGTCGTTATAGAGCAGGTATCCGATCAGGTATCTAAGCGTGTGGCGCAGCCGCATCAATTCCCGAAACGTCGAGCCCAGCTCCGTAAAGCCGATGGTCAGATAGCTCTGACCTGGCGGCAGTGTCCGCGCCGCGCCGCGCGCCTTTAAGTTCCTGAAGGTGATGACGGCGAAGCCTCCCCACCACACACCAGCCGAGAGCAGCGAAAGCCTGACGGCCATCCCCGTCGAGATGCCCAGTCGCGGGGCGAGGCTCACGAACAGAAAGTTGAGAGCCAGCAGCAGCCCGCCGCCCAGGTAGCCCAGCGCGAATCCGCGACTCGACACCTTATCGCGTTGATCTTCGGTCGTTATCTCAGGCAGAAAAGCGTTATAGAAGACCACGGACGCGC
Source organism: Pyrinomonadaceae bacterium (assembly GCA_036389095.1). Lineage (GTDB taxonomy): Bacteria > Acidobacteriota > Blastocatellia > Pyrinomonadales > Pyrinomonadaceae > DASQYE01. The sequence goes on along the minus strand of DASVQM010000012.1, from coordinate 319,509 downwards.
CGTAGCAAAGATTGGCGATAATAAAGAGCGCCGCCCCCATCAGGTATAGATTCCCCGTGACGAAGAAGAGCAGGCAGTTGGCGGCCACGGCTATATAGCAGAAGACGGCCATCAGGCGTTTCTTCAGGTGCGAGTAATCGGCGATGGCCCCGAGGATGGGTAAGATGAAGACCTGTGAGAAGACGGCCACTGAGATGCTGAAGGTCGAGAGCGATTTCGCCGTGACCGCGCCGAGGAAGCCCAGGTTCAGGACCGTGCCGTTCTCGCCCACGGCGGCCTGCGCCAGCGTCGTCAGGTATGGGCCAAAGAGCGCGCCGACCACCGTCGTATAAAAAGCGGAGTTGGCCCAGTCATACATCATCCAGCCGAAAACCTCGCGCCGGTTATTCTTCTCCCCTGCGGTCGTAGATTGCGCCGGAGCGTTCATCTGTTTGTTTCCATCTCCTCTTTGAGAAGTTCGACGATGGCGGGCGTAATGTCTGAGAGACTGCGAACTCTTCGCGCCGCGCGCTCGCGTCCAGCGCCCCACAGCAGCGTCGGAACTTCATTGCGCGTGTGATTGCGTGCCGATAAATCCTCTATGTTGCCGTGATCGCTCGTGAGCACGACGGTCGTGCTCGACAGGTCCAGGTTAGCGAGCACGGCGCGCAGGTATCGCGCCAGACTCGTCAGGTAGATTCGCGCCGCGCTCATGTCCTGAGCATGGCCAATCTTGTCCGTGATGAAATATTCGTAGAGAGTGAATCGGTGTTCGGAGACGATCTGTGCGAGCACCTCTCCGGCTTCTTCCGGCGTTCGCGCCGCGACATCCTCATCGCCGCGCGCGATCAGGAAAGCGTTGGTGAAATCCATAAAGACGGCGCGGCCAGCTCTTAAATCTTCGAGGTTGCGAAAGCCCATGCCTGCGGCTTCGACCGCCGCCGTGGTGGCCGAGACCCAGCGCGGGCGCGTCTCGAAAAATCTTTGTGTATAAGCGTTGGCGAAGGCATTGGGCCCAATCCCGGCCCGCTTGAGCTGTAGAAAGATAGAATGCTCGTTGATGATCTCCCTGAGAGCTTGATTAGGAAACCCCTGCTTGTGATAGCCGAGGAGGGCAGGGGCGTTGATGCCCGTCAGGATAGTCGTCTGCCCGGATACGCTTTGCGGGCGACCTTCGACGCCGAGGCATGCGTCCGTCCGCACGAGCAAGCCGTCATGGATGAGCGACGGCTCCTCATTCTGAAAGATGGCGAGCGGCGCGGCTTCATCAAGACCATCCAAAGGGTTGAACGGCCCACGCGCTCCGATACCTAATCCGTCAACGAAGAAGAGCAGAACTGGCATGTTCCGCGATGAATAACATTCAACAGCCGTCGAGCGCAAGCCTGAAGAGCGAAATTAACAGGATAGGCAGGATAAAGAAAAAGACAGGTTCATGCAGTAATGCTTTTGTCTTTCATCCTGCTTTCTGTTTGTATCCTATCTCTCCTGTCTCTCCTGTTTGAATCTGCCTTCCGCTTCCTTGAGTTGGCCGCGATCACGATAGAGGCGCAGCTTGTTGTGCAGCGTCTTGAGGCTGATGCCTAAAAGCTCTGCGGCGCGCGTCTTGTTATTATCGGTCTTTCGCAGGGTGTGCAGGATCATCTGACGTTCCATCTCTTCGATGGGAGTGCCGATGGGCAGCGAGATGGTGTCCTCTTGCCGGACGCGCTCGCGCTGCTCGACGGGGTAGGGCGCGAGGTGGTGGCGCTCGATCTCTTCGCCGGAACAGATGATGACGGCGCGCTCGACGACGTTGCGCAGTTCGCGCACATTGCCGGGCCAGTAGTGAGAGCGCAAAGCTTCGAGCGCGGCAGGGGAGAAGAAGCGTGCGGGGCGTTTGTGTCTCTCTGAAAGCTGCGTGACGAGGTGCTGTACGAGCAGCGGAAGATCGCTGATCCGCTCGCGCAGCGACGGCATCTCAATCGTGATGACGTTCAGGCGATAGAGCAGGTCTTCGCGGAACTGGCCAGCCCTGACGGCCTCGTGCGGGTCTTTGTTGGTGGCCGCGAGCAGTCGCACGTCAACCGGAATCTCGCGCGTGCTGCCCAGACGCCGGACGGTGCGCTCTTCCAGCACACGCAGCAGCTTTGCCTGCAAGAGCGTCGGCATCTCTCCTATCTCATCCAAAAGCAGCGTGCCGCCGCTGGCCAGCTCGAAGCACCCTTCGCGGCGCACGCCCGCGCCTGTGAAAGCTCCCCTCTCATGCCCGAACAGCTCAGACTCCATCAACGTCTCTGGAATCGCCGAGCAGTTGATGGCGACGAATTGAGAATCTTTACGGGGGCTCAGGTTATGTATGGTACGCGCGACCAGCTCTTTTCCCGTGCCGGATTCGCCAGTGATGAGGACGGAGGCGGAAGAGGGAGCGACCTGTTCGATCAAGGCGTAAATCTTGCGCATAGAGTCGGAATCGCCGACCAGCTCGCCAAACGCGCCGCGGTCGCGTAGCTGTCGGCGCAACGCTTCATTCTCGCGCCGCGTCTCGCCATACTCCATCGCGTGCTCGACGACGATACGCAGCTTGTAGATATCGATCGGTTTTTCAAAGTAGTGATACGCGCCCTCGTCCTGAATGGCCCGCAGCGCCATCTCGACGGAGCCCTGGCCGGTTAAAAGTATGACGGCCATCTCCGGGTATCGCTCGCGCAGCTTGCGCAGCAGGCCGAAGCCGTCCAGATGCGGCATCAAAACGTCCGTGATAACCACAGCGGGCAGGAACTCTTCGGCACGCTTGAGCCCGGCCATCCCGTCGGCCTCGGCAACGGCCTCGTAACCCCATGCCAGCATCTGCTCGCATAAGACGTTCGCCACCACCGGCTCATCATCGACAATCAGGACACGTCCCTTGGCCATAATCGAAGTTTAGCATAATGGGAAAGGATGAAAGCGGAAGGATGAAGGATGAAAGAAGAGAATTAACAGGGATGGACAGGATAAAGCAGAAGAGATGAACTATTCATCAAAGCAATGCTTTTAACTTCCATCCTGCTTTCTGTTTTCATCCTGACCATCTCTGTCCCTCCCTGTTAATTCCTGCTTTCATCCTTTCCCGTAATGATCGGCGATGGCGCGGGCGAGTGCGGGGATGGTGTACTCGTGGGGCTGAATATCCGTGCGCAGTCCGAACTGGGCGGCGGTCTTGGCCGTGATGTCGCCAATGCAGGCGATGGTCACGCCTTTGAGAATCTCGCTCAAATCCGTGGCCTCGAACATCTGTGCAAAGTTTGTGATGGTCGAGGAGCTGGTGAAGGTGATGCAATCAACAGCGCCGCCCGTGAGGAGCGCTTCGACGCGGCCACGCTCGGCGGAGTGCGGCTGAACTGTACGGTAAGCGGCGATCACGTCCGCGCGAGCGCCCGCCGCTTCGAGCGCGCGCGGCAGGTAATCACGCGCGACCGCCGCGCGCGGAATGAGGAAATTCTGCCCGCGCAGCTGCTCGCGCCCGCCGAGAAAGTGTTCGAGAGCCGAGAAGACACCCTCTGCCTTGAACTGGTCCGGGATTACGTCAACGTGAACGCGAGCTTCGCGCAGGCGCTCGGCGGTCGCTTCACCGATGGCACACACGCGCAGGTCGTCAAGCTCGCTCACATCATGAGAGCGCGCAAAGAGGCGGCGCAGGAAATGCTCTACGCCGTTCACGCTCGTAAACACGAGCCAGTCGTAGCCGTAAAGATTTTCAATCGCTTCGTCGAGCGGTTGATATGTCAAAGGCTCGACGATCTCTATGGTCGGACAGGCGAGGACGCGCGCCCCGTAGCCTTCAAGCAGGGCAGCGAATTGCGCGGCCTGGGGGCGCGCCCGTGTGATAACGACAGTGCGACCTGACAGGGGCTTGGCCATTTGCTCCTGCCTGGCGTCCGAAGTCTCCGTAGTGCTGTCGGTCATCTGTGCTAATCCGCGTTAATGCAGAAAAATGATAGAACGTGGCGCTCATCTATTGTGAAGCTTCGTCCGCTCATCCAGGTTCTACATGATCAGCCCGGCGAGCAGCGAGCTTGCGCCTCGTTCGAGCAGGCGCGCAGCGAGCGCCTCGCCAAGCCGCGCCGCGTCCGATGCCGCGCCTTCGAGCGCATCACGAATGACTATGTCGCCCGAGAGCGCAGCCGCTAATCCTTCAAGCCGCAGGCGCTCTCCGCTGACGACCGCATAAGCCGCAATCGGTAACTGGCATCCTCCACCGAGCCCGCGCAGCATGGCTCGCTCAGCCGTGCAGGCCAGTCGCGTCGGCGCGTGATCGAGCGGGGCCAGAAGGCGCATGGTCTGAGCATCGCCTGCGCGTGTCTCTATCCCGAGCGCGCCCTGCGAGACGGCGCAGAGCATCTCTGCGCCCGCAAGCGGTGCGCTGATGCGTTCGGCAAAGCCAAGCCGTCGCAGGCCCGCCGCCGCCAGAATCACGGCATCATAATCGCCCGCATCCAGCTTACTGAGCCGCGTATCCACGTTGCCGCGAAGGTCTTTGATGCCAAGGTCGCCACGTAGATGCTTGAGTTGGGCCAACCGGCGCAGGGACGACGTGCCGACGACAGCTCCGACGGGCAGGCTTTGAATGGAGGGGCGCTCTATGGACAGGTCGCGGCGCAGCACCAAGGCGTCGCGCGCGTCTTCCCGTTCGGGGATGGCCGCGATGGTCAGCCCTTCGGGCAGCGTTGTCGGCAAGTCCTTCAAGGAGTGAACCGCCAGATCAATGCGCTCGTCAAGCAGCGCCTCTTCAATCTCACGGGTAAAGACCCCCTTGCCGCCGATGACGGAGAGGGGCGCATCCTTCAACACGTCGCCGCTGGTCTTGATAATCTCAAGCCCGATATCTAGCTGCGGATAGAGTGCAGAGAGAGTGGAGCGAACCCACTCCGACTGCCAGAGCGCAAGCTTCGATCCGCGCGAGCCGATGACCAGGCGATTTTTCATCAGGTTGACTTAGAGCCCAATGCAGGAATTAACAGGGAGGGACAGAGATTGTCATGATAAGAAAAGCAAGGATGGATTCATGGCAGCAACGCTTTTATATTTCTTCCTGCCTTCTGTTTTTATATCCTGACAATCTCTGTCCCTCCCTGTTAATTCCTGCTTTCTCATTCCGAGTCCGATTCATCGAGAGCCTGCTCGGCTGCTGCGTCGTCGGCTTCGAGGCCGAAGACTTCGCGCCAGGCGCGAAAGTCTTCATTTTCACCGGCATCATATGAGCGACGTATGCGATGAATGACGGGATGAGAGATTTTATTGACGGTCGAGATGAGCAGCGACTCTATGGCCCGCTCCTGTTCCGGCGAGAGTTGGCCCAGGCGCTGGCGCTGGCGCTTGAGCTCGTCGCGGGCGATATCCTGCAATTTCTGTCGCATCGCGCCGAGCGTCGGGCCAATGTCGAGCGCGCGCAACGCCTGCTGAAATTGCATCACTTCGGATTCGACGATCAATTCCGCGCGTTCGGCTTCGCGCTCGCGCTCGCGTATGTTAGACGCGATGAAGGCTTCCAGGTCGTCCATGTCGAAGACGAAGAGATTGCTGATCTCGCCGACCGCCGGGTCGATGTTGCGCGGCACGCTGATGTCTATCAGGAACGCCGGACGGTTGCGCCGCCTCTCCAAAGCTTCGCGTGCCATGCGCGGCGTGACAATGTAGTCCGGCGCGCCCGTCGAGCAGATAACGATGTCCGCTTCGGCAAGCCGCGTCTGAAGCTGCGCGAAGTCGAATGCCTCGCCGCCGAACCCTTCGGCCAGCTTGTGCGCCGTTTCGCCCGTCCGGTTCGTGACCATAATGCGCGTCGCGCCCGCGTTAATCAGATGACGAGCGGCAAGCTCTGCCATCTCGCCCGCGCCGATCAAAAGAACTGTCTGGCCCTTGAGCGAGCCGAAAACCTTGCGCCCGAGCTCGACCGCCATATAGCTGATCGAGACGGCGGAAGCGGCGATGCCCGTCTCGGAGCGGACACGCTTGGCGACGTGGAAGGCATGATGAACGAGGCGATTGAGGACGCGCCCGGCAGTGCCGGATTCGACGGCCAGAGAGTAAGCGCGGCGCACCTGGCCCAGGACCTGCGGCTCGCCCACGACCATCGAGTCGAGCGAAGAGGTGACGCGAAAGACATGGCGCACGGCCTCGTCGTCGGCATGGCTGTAGACGTGCTTGCTGATTATCTCGTGCGGAATCGAGCGAATTTCGCTCAAAAATCTGGTGATGCGCTCCGTGCCCAGGGCGGCGTGCTGAGTGCCAGTCGCCGTCAGCACCTCCACGCGATTACAGGTCGAGACGATCAAGCCTTCGCGCACGACATCGCCGTCAACGAGCGCGCGCAATCCTTCCGTACACGCTTCATCGGAAAAAGCGAGCCGCTCGCGCACAGCCACCGGCGCGGTCTTGTGATTGAGTCCGACAAGTACGATGGACATCTGGATCAGCACTCAGAACTCAGGACTCAGGACTCGGTAAAAGCATTTAGCCGATTACCGCGTGCGGAGCGCTAAGCACGTTTCTCATCCGAACACATGATAACTTCCGATCAGGCGCGCGCCGATGAAGGTACAGAGTACGAGGGCGAAACCGGCGACTCCCATCCAGGCGGCCCTGCGCCCGCGCCAGCTCGCCGTCGAGCGATAAAGTATCAGAGCCATGTAGAGCAGCCACGTCAGGGCCGCGAAAATCTCTTTCGGATCATTGTGCCACAAACGACCGTCGCGCGACGAAGACCAGAGCATCCCCGTCGCAATGCCGAGCGTCAGCAGCGTCAGCCCGATCCCCGCGGCGTGGGTGGCAATCTCGTTGACGGTCGAAAGCGATGGCAGGCGATGAAAGAAAGCGCCGAAGGTCTTGAGCTTCAATTCGCGCTCCTGCACGAGGTACATGACGCTTGCGATAAAGACGACGAAGAAAGAGGCGTAGGCGAACAGGAGCGCCGTCGTGTGGACCGGAAAGAGCCAGGCCGCGCCGCTGCCCGTGACTACGCCGCGCGGCGCTCCGCGCTCTGGAACTACCGTTGCGATGAAGGTCAGGACTGCGACCAGCGGGATGGTAAAGCTGCCGAGCGCCACGGCGCGATAGCGGCTCAGCGTCAGCAGGTAAGCGATGACCAGCGTCCAGGCCAGAAAAGAGAGCGTCTCGCGCAGATCGAAAAGCGGGTAATGGCCCTCCTGCGTCCAGTCCGTGATGAGCGACGCCGTGTGTATCGCCAGGCCCGTGGCGAGCGAGGCGAAGGCTACGCGCTCGGCTGCACGACGCTTATTGACGAACGCCAGAACATAGTGGATCGCCGCCACGACGTAGGCGGCCAAGACCATCAGCAGAAGTACTTTCATCGCTCGCGCACCAATTCTTTCAACACGAGTCTCATTCTAATTGATAAGCAAAACGAGCGGCAAGCTGGACGGCACGCGCCCCGCCAGCTTGTTCATCCCTCTCCTCCCGTGCTAGTTTCAGTGAAAAAAGGAGCGGCCCCGGTAGTGGATTTTGAGCTTACCGAAGAGCAGCGGATGGTACAGGCTTCTGTGCGCGAGTTCGTCGCCGCCGAAGTCGCACCGCGCGCGCGCGAATACGACGAACATGCGCGCTTTCCCCGCGAGCAGTTGAAGGGCCTGGCAGACCTCGGCCTGCTCGGCATGATTATCCCGGAAGAATGGGGCGGAGCCGGGTTCGACACCGTTGCCTACGCGCTCGCCCTGGAAGAGATAGCGCGCGCGGATGCTTCCGTCTGCGTCATCGTCGGCGTGACCAACTCCGTCTGCTGCTATCCCATACTGAGCTTCGGCACGGATGAGCAGAAGCACAAATATCTAGTCCCGCTGGCCCGTGGCGAGACGCTCGGAGCTTTCTGTCTCTCCGAGCCGCAGGCTGGCTCCGACGCGGCCAACCTGCGCACGCGCGCCCAGCGAGACGGCGACTCTTACATCATCAACGGCACGAAGTCCTGGGTCTCAAGCGGCGGTGAGGCGCAAACCTACATCGTGATGGCCGTCACCGGGCGCGAGAATGGCAAGTCGAGCGTGACGGCTTTCATCGTCGAAGGCGATACGCCCGGCCTCACGGTTTCATCCATCGAGCACAAGATGGGCCAACGTGCCTCCCAGACCGCCGAAATGAGCTTCGCGGACGTGCGCGTGCCAGCGGAGAACGTGCTCGGCGGCGAGGGCAACGGGTTGAGGGTCGCCTTCAACAGCCTGGACAACGGGCGCATAGGCATCGGCGCGCTCTCGACAGGGATTGCGCAGGGAGCGCTCGCGGAGTCTTTGAAGTATGCGAAAGAGCGGCAGGCTTTCGGCCAGCCCATCGCCGAGTTTCAGGCGATTCAATTCAAGCTCGCCAACATGGCGACGGAGACGGAGGCCGCGCAACTCTTGACGCTGCGCGCCGCCGCCCTGAAGGATGCGGGTCACAAGCGCGCGGGCTACTACGCGGCGATGGCCAAGCTGTTCGCCTCCGAGACGGCCAATCGTGTCTGCGCCGATGCCGTACAGATTCACGGCGGCAACGGCTATTCGCGCGACTACCCCGTCGAGAGAATGTACCGCGATGCACGCGTCACGACCATCTATGAAGGAACCAGCGAGATTCAACGCATCGTCATCTCGCGGGGAATACTAAAGGACGGATGAAGGAAGAAAATTAACAGGGATGAAGAGAGATGGTCAGGATGAAGAGAAGAGATGAACCAGTCGGAGCGCAATGCTTTTGTCTTTCTTCCGGCTTCCTGTCTTTCATCCTCACCATCTCTCTTCATCCCTGTTAAATTCCGCTTTGAAAGAGATGGCATTCAGGTTTTCAGCCGACGTTGCGCTTGGGGGCGGGCTCGGTATCGGGCGCGGGCTTGGAGAGCAGGACAGAGCCCAGAAGCAGTATGGCCAGCGTCAGGATTGTCGAGAGCAGCGCGGTCAGTATGGCTTGAATCTGCCGCCGCCGCGCCGTGTGACGATAGACGAAGAAACTGGCAGCCGTGATCGCCGCGACGGGGATGAGCAGTGTGCTGAAGATGAGGACGCCGGGCGCGTTGAGGCGGTCGTGCGGCCCGTAAAAGCCCAAGACGATGCCGAGCGGCGCACCTGCACCGATGAGCGTGGCGAGGAGCGAGGCCATCAGTAGTAGCTTCCAGCGCATGCGGCGTCTACAGTTTCGGCGGCGAAGCTTGGGCCTTCTGACCGCGCGCTTCCTTCTGTGTTGATAGTTACGAGGTGGTGAACAGCGCCGCCAAGCATACCACAGCAGTGACGAGTGACAAGCAGGTTGGTGACAAGAAAACGAAAGGTGTAGATTGACGAGGGCATAAAACGGCGGCAAGTGACGGGCGACAAGCAAGATAAAATCTTTTACTCGTCACTTCTCACCCGCCGCTCGCCGCTGCCTTAGTGCCGCTCGTCGCTGAGAAAAATGGTTACGAGAAGTGCGCTGCTATTTCTGTCGCGTCGTGAAGGGCTCAAGGATTTCGCCACTCGCTTTCGCCCGTTCAAGAAGCTGACCACGCGCTTCGTGGCCGGTGAGGATATTGAAGAGGCCATCGCGGCCATTCGTGAGATCAACGCGAAGGGCGCGACGGCCTCCTTCGATCATCTGAACGAGTCGGTCGCCAACGGGGCCGAGACCGAAGCCGAAGTGAGAGAGTACCTGAACATACTGGCGCGCATAGACGAGACGGGGATACGCTCGAACGTCTCGATCAAGCTCACGCAGTTCGGCCTGGAGATTGACCCCGAGCTGGCCTATCGCAACGCGCGCACGGTGGTCGCAGAGGCGGCGCGGCGCGGCAACTTCGTGCGCGTGGACATGGAAGCCTCAAACGTCACGCAACTGACGATAGATATTTTCAAGCGCCTGCGCTCCGAGTTCGGCTTGAACGATGTCGGCATCGTCCTTCAATCATACCTGCGCCGCACCTACGACGACGCGGTTGACCTGTTGCGGATTCCCGCGCGCATACGCATCTGCAAGGGCGCTTACAACGAGGGGCCGGATGTCGCCTTCCCGGACAAAAAAGATGTGGACGATAATTACGTGCGCGTGATGAAGCTGCTGCTCCGGTCGGGCGTCTATCACGGCATCGCAACGCACGACCCGAATATGATCAACGAGACCATACGCTTCATGCGCGGCGAGGGAATCAGCAAGGATGCTTTCGAGTTTCAGATGCTCTACGGCGTGCGGCGCGACTTGCAGGAGAAGCTGGCGAGAGACGGCTACAGGATGCGCGTCTACGTGCCCTACGGGAAGCACTGGTATCCATACTTCATGCGACGGCTCGCCGAGCGGCCCGCCAATGTCTGGTTCGTCATGAAGAACATGTTCAAGGGGTGAACCATAACGGCTTTGAGAGATGGCATAGGAAGCATAGATGAATAACGTCGCCTGGATTTTGTGGACTGTGCTCGGCGTCATACTGATTATCGCTGAGATATTCACGCCGGGATTCGTCCTCTTGTGGTTCGGCATAGGGGCGCTGGCCGCAGCGTTTGCGGGACTGATCGGCCTCGACAGCCTGCCGCTACAATTCCTGATCTTCGCCTTCGTCTCGGTGGCGCTGACAGCCGCGTCGCGTACGATCTTCGTCAACTATTTCTCGCGCGAAAAGAATGGAACAGACCTCAAGTCAGGCGTTGACGGGTTGCCGGGCAAGATCGGTACGGTCGTCTCATCCAGTCGCGGGGCGCTCAACGAAGGCGCAGTCAAAGTCTTCGGCTCGACCTGGACGGCATACCCTGCCGAGGGCGAAGAACCGCTCGAAGCCGGAGAGCGCGTCGAAGTCTTAAGCGTCCGTGGCGCATCCATCTACGTCCGAAGAATCGGACAGGGGCGAGACTGGCGGCAGAAGTCTTTGACGGAAGAGAAAGAGTGAGCCTCGCGTGAAGAGCTAAGCAAACGGACAATTGAAAAGAACCGGCGCGGCCATCCGTAGATGAACGCGCCGGTTCTCTCTTTTACTCGAAGCGTGACCGGAAGCCGGGCTACCTTGCCGAGATGGTAAAGGTCGCGGCGGGGACAGCCGTTTGCAGGTCGTAGCTGTCAATGGTCAGATCGGCCAGGCGTTGACCCTGCAACTTGGTGACGATGCGGAAGGGAAGCATCATGCAACTGACACGACGATAATCGCTGCGATCCTCTTCGACGAGGACGCGGCTGTTGTAGCGCGTCTGGACGCGGCTCGTCAAAAACGTGTCCTTGTTAATCCAGAAGCGAATCGTATCGGTCGGGTTGAACTTGACTTCGACCACGTAGTTGTTGCCTTCGTCGCGCTGGCGGGCGGTGAAGAGCTGTCCCTGCACGGCGCGATTGAGAGTACCGAAGCCCATCAGGGCCCATTGACGCGAGGCCGCCACTTCGCTCACGCGAAAAGGGTTGCCGGAGAACATGCCGCCGCCTTCCGTGCCCGTGAAGACGAGATAGGTGGGCCCGGCGATGATGCCGCCCGCCGGTGCTATATCAAGACGGCGGCGCAGCTCACGATCCTGATAGTCCGTGACGTTCAGACGAAGCTCGACCATACCGCTGACGGCGGTCGCGCCGGGGGAAGCCACGGCAGCCACGTTGACGAAACCGCTGCTGCGCGCCGTCACGTATTGGAGAGCGGCGTACTCGCTGCCGCCCTGCGCGACACGCGTGACGCTCAGGAGCTCCCGGCCCGTGAGATCGTCTGCCGAGCTGGGTCTGGTTGAGATGGGAATGGACAGCGCCGTGACGGCTGCGCCGACGGCTGCGAGAAACAGGATCTTCTTTTTGATTAAACGTCGAAACATGATGTGGAAATCCTCCTAATCTTTCTGGGCGCGTGGCCGCTCCTGACGGACTAGAGCCTGTGGGCTTGCGGGCAGCACATGCGCGCACCGGGGGTCGGGTTGGGGCGCAACCCGGAAATTTAGCCGCCTCGACCGAGCGCAGTCTTTATCCAGACGGGCTCGTGCGAGGCGAGCCGTGTCTTCAGGGTTGGTCATGCGATGTGAACCGTCCTGAAAGGGACGCAATTTACTTCGGGCGAAGTCATGCTACTTTGTCAGAGATCGCTCCGCCGATTGAAGCAGAAGAACACTGCGGCGGAGCTTGGAGATGCGCAGCCGTCCCCTCAGGGCAAGCGCGCCGTGTGATAGATTCAATATCGAGCGCCGGCGCATCGTCTGGAAATTAAAGAGCGCAAAGATACCCGCTCGATTGGCGCTTCGGATTTAGAAACGAAACGGATGTTACCGATGGGAGGCCGACTTGTCAATATTTATGGATGTTGAGACGGAAAAATAGAGATTAAGGACTCTCCGTGGGCGCTTCGGATAAGGACGCTTCCGTATCGCCGAGCGTCGTGTCTTCTTCCATCGGCGGCAGCTCGATAGTGATGCGTGCGGTCGTCGGCTCTTCCAGATCGTCGCCCGTAAAGCGCGCGAGCACGACCGTGATGTTGTCTTCGCCGCCGCGATGGTTGGCTTCGTCTACGAGCGCGGCGCAGGCTGCTTCCAGGTCGCCCTTCGCTTCCGTCACAATCCGCAGCATGTCTTCGGCGCGCAGCTTGCCGGAAAGACCGTCGCTGCACATCAAGAGCATATCGTCGCGCCGTATGCGTATGCGCCCGGAAACGGGGGCCAGCTCGTTTTGTGCGCCGAGGGCTTGCAAGATGACGTTGCGGAACATGTGCGTTTCGGCCTCTTCTTCGCTGATCTGGCCCACGTCCACAAGCTGCTGCACGAGCGATTGATCTTTGGTGGCGAGGCGAATCTGGTCGCCCCTGAGGACGTAAGCGCGGCTGTCGCCGACCTGCACGAGGTCCAGCACGTCATTCTTGACGGCGGCCCCGGTAAAGGTCGCGCCCATCCCGCTGCAACGCGTATCCTCCTGGCTTCTGTGATGGATGGCCAGGTTGGCGTAGACGGTCGCGTTGCGCAGGCACTCGACCAGGGGCGTCTCCGCATCACAGCCGTCCTCCTCGTCGCCGTCGCTTCCGACGAGCATGTCGCGCACGGTCTCGACAGCCATGCTGCTCGCCACGTCGCCGGCGAGCGCGCCGCCCATCCCGTCGGAGACGACGAAGACTACGCCTTTCTCGCCCAGCTCGATCTTGCGCAGCTCCTCGGGAGGCTCCGCGCCGTTCGAGCCCGTCCAAGCCTTGCCGCTCGACAGGTCGAGCAGCAGATAGTTGTCTTCGTTTCCACGCCGTACACGACCAACGTCAGATTTCGCGTGAAGCTTTATGATCATAAGTTAAGTGATGAGTGATGAGTGATGAGTGATGAGTTCGGAACAAGCCGGCGGCCTGGTCACTTGTCACTCGTCACTTGTCACTGAATTTTATTCAGCGCTTGATCTAAATCAGCAATGATGTCATCCGTATCTTCTATGCCGACGGAGATACGCACGAGCCCCTCCGTGATGCCCAGCCGAGAGCGCGTCTCCGGCAGCACGGAAGCGTGGGTCATCGTGGCCGGGTGCGAGATCAGCGTCTCGACTCCGCCAAGGCTTTCGGCCAGCGTGCATAGCTTAACAGATTCGAGCACGGTGCGCGCAGCCTCAAGCGAGCCGACATCGAAAGCGACCATCCCGCCGAAACCCTTCTGCTGCCGCTTCGCCAGGTCGTGCTGGCGGTGCGAGAGCGAGCCCGGATAATAAATCTTCTGTACCTTCGGGTGCTCTTCAAGGAAAGCCGCCACGGCGCGTCCAGAGCGGTCGTGCTGTTCCATCCTGAGCGCGAGGGTCTTCGTTCCCCTCAACACCAGAAAGGAATCGAACGGCGAGAGGATGGCTCCCGCGCTATTTTGCACGAAGGCTATCCACTCTGCATCCTTCTCGTCGTTTAAAACCACGACGCCGCCCACCCCGTCCGAATGACCGTTCAGATATTTAGTCGTGGAATGCACCACTATGTCAACACCAAAATCGAGGGGACGCTGCAAATAGGGTGACATAAACGTATTGTCGCAAACCACACGCGCCCCGACCCTGTGCGCCACGTCCGAGACCGCTTGCAGGTCAGTGACGATCATCACGGGGTTGGTCGGCGTCTCAAGAAAGACCATCCGCGTGTTCTCTTTGATGGCGGCCTCGACGTTGGAGGCGTCCGAGGTGTCAACGAAATCAAACTCGATATTGTAGTTTGCGAGGACGCGCGTGAAGAGGCGGAACGTGCCGCCGTAGGTATTGTCTGAGACGATGACGTGCTCGCCCGCTTTGATGAGCTTGAGCGTGGCGTCTATGGCTGCCATGCCGGAGGCGAAGGCGTAGCCGAAGCGCGCGCCCTCCAGAGCCGCGATGTTGCGTTCAAGGGCGAGGCGCGTCGGGTTCTGTGTGCGCGCGTACTCAAAGCCCTTGTGACGGCCCAGACCCTCCTGCTGGTAGGTTGACGTTTGATAGATGGGAACAGTGACGGAGCCCGTCGCGGAATCCTTCTCATCCTGTCCGGCATGTATGGCTGTCGTTGCGAAACCCATAATTATTGAGCGGTAAGTGACAAGCGGTGATTACTAAGCAGTCAGGAGATTTCGCCTGCTCACTCACCCCAATTCACTGTTGATTCGTCAAATGCTTCAAAACCTCAACTCATCGAGCCTTACTCTGATTAACGATGTTCTCGACCGTATGGGGCGGCATGAAATTGGATGACCGGCCAATCATCAGGGAAATGAACAGCAAGAGCATCGAAATCTGTCAGGTCTGCTAAAGAGGGCATGGTAGCCCGCAGGCGCGGCGCTGTCAAACAAAGGCAAGGATGAAGGCCGCAACGACGAAGGATCAAAGTAGGGAATTAACAGGATGGACAGGATACACAGGATAAGAAACGCAAAGAGAATATTGAGTCAGCAATGCTTTTGTCTTTCATTCTGCTTGCTGTCTTTATCCTATGCATCCTGTCCATCCTGTTAAATTCTGCCTTGAGTGACGCTCAACCTGCTTTCATCCCTCCGCCTTCCGCCTTCTTCCTTGCTTTTGCCCAAGCGGCGAGTTATCTTGTTGCCCCGTGAATCACACGGCCTCCGAAGACCCCAGACCCAACGCCATTGCCATTATCCCCGCAAGATACGCTTCGACGCGCTTGCCCGGCAAACCCCTACTCGATATTGGCGGAAGCCCGATGATCGTGCATGTCGCCCGCCGCGCTCTCGCCGCCCGAAATATTGCGCGCGCCATCGTGGCGACAGATGACGAGCGCATCGCGGAAGCAGTCAGGGCCGCAGGCTTCGAGGCCGTCATGACCAGGGCAGATCATGCGAGCGGCAGCGACCGTCTGGCCGAAGTGGCCGCCGCGCTCGACGAGGCGGACGTGATCGTCAACATACAGGGCGACGAGCCTTTGATCTCTCCGCGAACGATCGAGCGCGCGGTTGATGAGCTGAGTAATGATGATGAAGCGCTGATTGTGACCAGTTGCGAGGCGATCAATGATGCGGCAGACGTGTTGAGCGCTGATGTCGTCAAGGTCGTCTTGGACAGGGCCGGACGCGCGCTCTACTTTTCGCGCTCGCCCATCCCTTTCCCGCGCGATGCCGTGAGCCGTCATGGCACTCTGGAAGCGGCGCTCGCGCGTGAACCGTCGCTGCTCACACTGTTTCGCAAGCACACGGGGCTTTACGCTTACCGCCGCGCCTTTTTGTTAGAATACGCGGGCTGGCACAGAACCGGACTGGAAACGGCGGAGGCGCTCGAACAGCTTCGCGCGCTCGAACGCGGCGTCACCATCAGGGTTTTTGAAGCCGACACGCCGTCAATCGGCGTTGACACGGCGGAGGATTTGGAGCGCGTACGCGCAATCTTAAAAACAGGGACAAGTGTCGAGGGACGAGTGACGAGTTAGAGACTCGTTTTTACTTGCCGCTTGTCACTCGTCGCTGATAACTGTTCTTGAGGGGTGGATGGATGCCTAAATATATCTTCGTAACGGGCGGTGTGGTTTCGAGTCTGGGCAAAGGGCTGGCCGCGTCGTCAATCGGGTGTCTGCTGGAAGCGCGTGGACTGCGCGTGGCGCTGATGAAGCTGGACCCTTATATCAACGTCGACCCAGGCACGATGTCGCCCTTCCAGCACGGCGAAGTGTTCGTCACTGACGACGGCGCGGAGACCGACTTAGACCTGGGCCACTATGAGCGCTTCACGCACGCACGCCTTTCGCAGAAGAACAACTGGACGACCGGAAGAATCTATCTCTCGGTGATCGAGAAGGAGCGCAGGGGCGATTACCTTGGCAAGACCATACAGGTCATCCCGCACATCACCAATGAGATCAAAGAGGCCGTGCGCGCCGTCGCCCAGCAGGACAGCCCCGATGTCGTCATCGTCGAGATCGGCGGGACGGTCGGCGACATCGAATCGCTTCCTTTTCTCGAAGCGATTCGCCAGTTGGGAAATGAAGAGGGGCGTGGCAACGCCATCTTCATACACCTGACGCTCGTGCCCTACATCGCCGCCGCCGGTGAGTTGAAGACCAAGCCGACGCAGCATTCCGTGCGCGACCTGATGCAGATAGGTATCGCGCCCGACATCCTTTTGTGCCGCTCAGACCGCGCTCTCTCGCGCGAGCTGCGCGCAAAGATTGCGCTCTTCTGTAACGTCAAGGAGAGCGCCGTCATCACCGCGCAGGATGTCGGGACGATCTACGAAGTGCCGCTCGCCTTTCACGAGCAGGGCCTGGACGAGTTGATCGTTGCGCTGCTACAGATGAGCGCGCGCGCGGGTCATTCCGATCTCACGCGCTGGCGCGAATTGGTCTCGACCATCCGTGAGCCTTTGACGGGACAGACCTCCATCGGCATCGTCGGCAAGTACGTCGAGCTTGAAGATTCCTACAAGTCTCTGCGCGAAGCCTTAACGCATGGTGGGGTGGCCAACAATCTGCGCGTGGATATTCGCTGGATAGAATCGGAAGAGCTGATGGAGGAAACCTACGAAGACCGCCTGCGCGATTTCGATGCGATTCTGGTTCCGGGCGGCTTCGGCAAGCGCGGTGTCGCCGGGATGATTAAAGCCATCGCCTACGCCAGAAAAACCCGTACTCCGTATTTCGGCATCTGTCTGGGAATGCAGACGGCCTGCATCGAGTACGCGCGAAACGTCTGCGGTTTGAAGGACGCCGATTCGACGGAGTTCGACCCCGCGACAGTCTACCCCGTCATCTTCAAGCTGCGCGATCTGATCGGCGTCGAGGAGATGGGCGGCACGATGAGGCTCGGCGCGTACCCCTGCCGACTGGCCGAGGGTTCGCTGGCGCGCGAAGTCTACAAGGGCGAGGCGGAAACGAGCGAGCGACACCGGCATCGCTACGAGTTCAACCCGGAGTTTCGTGAAGCGCTTGAGCGTGCCGGTCTGGTCTTTAGCGGCATCTCGCCCGACGGAAAGTTTGTCGAGATGGTAGAGTTGCCGCGAGAGGTCCATCCCTGGTTTCTCGGCTGCCAGTTTCATCCCGAATATAAATCCAAACCGTTGAGTGCTCATCCACTGTTCGCTTCCTTCGTGCGCGCCGCATACGAAAATCGCATGCGCGACGAGAACTCTCTGGAGAAGGGTGAAGTGGAAATCCTGGCGCACGAGCGCGCGGGTGTGGCGGGCGACGACTAAAGAAGGGACATAACCGATGCCTGAGATCGAAACCTCACGCCTGCGCCTACGTATGTTTACGCCCGCAGACCTGGATCAGCTTTTGCTCATCACGAGCGACCCCGAAGTGATGAAGTATCTGGGAATGGGCGGAGCACGCACGAGAGAGAAGACCAAAAATACTATTGACGCCATCCTGCGCCACTGGGAACAGCATGGGTTCGGCATCTGGGCCGTGGAGCACAAAGCCGACCGCAGCTTGATCGGCTGGTGCGGGCTACAGATGCTCGAAAAGACGCCGGAGGTCGAAATCGCTTACCTGTTGGCCCATGCCTACTGGAACCAGGGCCTCGCAACAGAAGCGGCCAGGGCGGCCATCGAGTACGGCTTCAACAGGTTACAGCTCGAGCGCATCGTCGCCATCGCGCGGCCAGAGAACGTCGGCTCCTATCGCGTCATGGAGAAGATCGGGATGAAATACGAAAAGGACGCGCACTTCTATAATGTAGACGTAGTGTACTATGCTATAGAGCGGGCGGCGCAAAAGGCCAGCTGAACCCTGTCTTCATTGACCGGAAAAGCTCTGGCCGCAAGGCTCGGCTCCCCGTTGCGCGTTGATGATCGTTATGCTCCATTGCCCTACATGTGGTCGGGATTACGCGGATGACGTGATGGCATGCCCGGATGACGGCGCTGCCCTGCGCGCAGACGAGACAAGGGCCAACGCCATTCCGGTTGATCCGCTGCTCGGTCTGACGCTCGATGGCAAGTATCGTCTGGACGAGCGATTGGGTAAGGGCGGCATGGGCACTGTCTATCGCGCGACGCATCTGTTGATTGACCGTCCCGTTGCGATCAAGGTTCTCAACCAGCATTTCGTCGAAGACGAGGAGGCGCAGGAGCGTTTCCGGCGTGAAGCGCGCGCCGCCGGTCGCTTGCAGCATCAGAACGTCGCCGCCGTCACGGATTTCGGGCGCACAGGCGAAGGGCTCGTCTATATCGTGATGGAGCTGTTGGAAGGGCGCTCGCTGCGCGACGTACTGGCGCGCGAAGCGCCGCTCGATGCTGCGCGCGCCGTCTCGCTCATGCTGCAAATCTCCGCGGCGGTCGCGGCGGCGCATGAAGCCAGGGTTATTCACCGCGACCTCAAGCCCGGCAATATCTTCGTCGTGCAGCGCAAGCACGCTCCGCCCGTCGTCAAGGTGCTCGACTTCGGCATCGCCAAGCTGGCCGCAGACGCCCTCGAAGACGAGGATGACCAGCAGACCTTGACGAAGGTGGGCGTGATGATCGGCACGCCGCGTTACATGTCGCCCGAGCAGTGCGACGGCGGAAAAATGACGCCCGCCTCGGACGTGTACAGTCTGGGCATCATCCTCTACGAGATGCTCACGGGTACGACCCCCTTTTCGGGCTCGACCGCGCTCGCCATCGCCATGAAGCATTCCTCGGAGACGCCGCGACCGCCGCGCGAATTCATCTCGTCAATCCCCGTCCCGCTCGAAGAGGTCGTGTTGCATGCTTTGGAGAAGAGCCCTGACAAGAGACCGACGGACGCTGGCGAGTTTCGACGCGAATTGTATGCGACGGCTGAGCGGCTCGGGTTAGAGCATGCCGGGGGCCACAGCGCGCCGACGATGGAGAGCCTGCGCGGAGCCGGAACCGAAACCCCTTCGGGCCGTCTCATCGTTGATATGGTGCGAGTGCGCGAGCACCGCGCCGCCATCACGTCCGGCGAAGCGTTAAGAAGCTCCGACATTGCGAAAGAAAATCTTTCGCTGCCTGCACCCGCGCACGACACCCTCTTTAGCGCCTCGCCCGCGACCGAAGCCCTGCTTATCCCACGCCAACCTGCTTTCTCCAAGATGCGCATTATATTTGAGCGCCCGGAGGTGTGGCTTCGCTGGCTGAGGAATCCTGTCGCCGTGACGTGCATCAGCCTGGGCGTGCTGATGCTTGTGGTCGTCGCCTTCGCCATCGTTGCGACCCGCTCTTCGGGCAAATCAAAGCTCTCGGCGAACAGTTCGGTTGAAGCGTCGAACGCTTCGGTCGCGGACGGTAAAGAGCTGTCGGCCATCCCCGCTCCGTCGCCCGTGACCGCAGACCCTTCGCCGAGCCCTGACATGACCAATAGCAATAATCGAATCTCACAGCCAGCGCGCAACAACGCTCCACGCCGACGCTCCGCCTCCGCGGCGCAGAGAAGGCCGCCGCAAAAGGAGGGCGGGTTCTTAAAGAAGATCACGCGAGCGATCAAGAAGCCCTTCAAGCGCAACTGAAGATCGGAGCATGAGGAGAACAGATGACGAGTCATGATGGGAAAGAGTCGCCGGGAGCGTTTCGCGTGGGCAGCGCGACGTTCGGCGATGGACGCTTAGCCGTGATCGCAGGGCCTTGCGTCATCGAATCAGCCGAGCACGCGCTGATGATGGCGCGCGAGTGCGCCGAGCGAGCGCGAGCGGCGGGCCTCGATTACGTATTCAAATCATCTTTCGACAAGGCCAATCGCTCATCCATAGAGAGCTTTCGCGGGCCCGGAATGCGCGAGGGGCTGGATGTTTTGCGCCGCGTCAAAGAAGAGATAGGCGTGCCGGTCGTCACGGACATTCACGAAATATCGCAGGTCGCTGAAGTCGCGGAGGTCGCTGACATCCTGCAAATACCCGCTTTCCTTTCGCGCCAGACCGATCTGATCATCGCGGCTGTCGAGACCGGGCGCGCCGTCAACATCAAGAAGGGGCAGTTTTTAGCGCCGCAGGATGCGCGCAATATCGTCGAGAAAGCGCGCCGCGCCGGGTGTGAAAAGCTTCTGTTGACGGAGCGCGGGGCGAGCTTCGGCTACAACAATCTGATCGTTGACATGCGCTCGTTTCCCATCATGCGCCAGTTCGGAGCGCCCGTCGTCTTCGATGTCACGCACTCCTTGCAACTGCCAGGGGGCTTGGGCCATGCAACGGGCGGGCTCTCGGAGTACATCGAACCGCTCGCTCGTGCCGGAGTCGCCTGCGGCGTTGATGCAGTCTTTATGGAAGTACACGACAAGCCGGAAGTTGCCCCCTCCGATGGCCCGAACATGCTTCCGCTTGAGCGCTTGGGGGCGCTGCTGATGATGCTGCGCGACATTCATGCGCTGGTCTGGCGCGGCAGCGCTGAGGCGCAGCGGGCGGCTGGATGAATTCTATCAGGACGAACGCGCGCCCATTTTCAATGCATATAAATTAGAACTCATGAACAAGCTCTATTCTTTTCTCTTATTCTGTCTGCTGGCGCTCGCCTTGAGTCCTCAGTCCGTGCGCGCGCAGGAAGATGCGCGCGCCGCCTGGCAGGTGACGCGCTTCGACATCACCGTCAGCGCGCCGCCCGCAGATCGAGCGTTGACCGCACGCGCCTTGATTAAGGCGCGCAACGTCGGGCGCGGCGCGGGCCAGACCATCTCTCTACGCCTGAGCCCAAAGGCGGAGATCAAGGCCGCGAGCATTAACGATGCCGCCACGACCTTCCGCTCGGCCTCAGAGCCGCGCGGCAATCTTCAACGCGTGACCATTAACATCCCGTCGCCTGCCGCGCCGGGCGCGCTGGTCAACGTCGCGCTGGATTATCGTTTGCCGGTGGCGGAAAACGACGGGCTCGCGGCGATCTCGCCTGTGGGGACGCAGTTTCTTCCGCACTCTTTGTGGTATCCGGCGGCCAACGCGCTCTTTGCCGTGCGCGGCGCAGACGTGGCTCCATATCGCCTGACCGTCAACGGAGCAGCCGGTGAGATGATCATATCTTCCGGCAAGTCTACATCGGCCACGACCTTCGAGCAGACGCTCAACGCTCAACCCTTTTTCCTGACCGGCAACTGGGATACGAGCGAAGGCACGGGTGCGAGTGCGGGCGTGAGCGCCTGGCTTCCCAAAGGCGCGGGCGCAGACGAGCGCAAGCAGGCTGAAGCGCTGATGGCGCTCGCGGCAGCGGCGCGCTCATTCTATGCCGGGCTGCTGGGCCCGGCGCCGGACAGTCCCATACGTCTCGTGACGGTTGAGCGCGGCGCTGGGTTCAACGAAGGCGGAACGATACTGCTGGACGGGGCGGCGTTTCGTCGCACAAAGATTGATTCGGTGACGGCGCTGCTGATCGCCGAAGCGGTGGCCCACCTGTGGATCGGCGGAGCGACGCCCATCCGTGGCGAGGGCTCGGGCGTCCTGCGCGAAGGGCTCGCGCGCTATCTGGCCCAGCTCTTTTTCGAGAAGCAGTACGGCGCGGAGGCGGCGGATGCCGAGCGTATGCGCGAGCGCGTCGCCTATACGGCCATCGCCAGGCGCGAAGCGCCGCTCTCGCTGGCGACGCCTTTGGACGATACCTACTACACTTCGATTACGAATAAGGGCGCGATGATCTGGCGGCTGGTTGAGCGTGCGCTCGGGCGCGAAGCCTTCATCTCACAGCTTCGCGCGCAACTGCAAGCCGGAGCGCGCGACGAAGCGGGACTGACGCTCGCCTCCGTCCGCGCGGCCCTGAGCGAACAGGGTGGCGCTGCCACCAAAGCGATTCTGGACCAGGGGTTGGATCAGCCCACAGACATCGACCTGCTCGTCGGCCTGCCGCAGCAGCGCGCAGGGCAATGGGTCTCCGCGCTCCGTAACACAGGCTCGCTGGACGTTTCGGTCAAGGTTCAAGCGACGACCGAACGGGGCGAGCGCCTGATGGTTGATGCCATCATCCCAGCTCGTGATTTTGGCGAAGCCGCCTTTAAAACTCCCTCGCGTATCGTGCGCGTCGAAATCGACCCGGATAAATTATATCCGCAGCTGGACTATGCAAACGACATCGTGCCGCGCAAAGAGTTGAGCGAGAATGCGCTGGCTGAAGCATCTCGCGCTTTCGTGCGGCAGGAGTATGCGCGCTCTGAAAGCATCACGCGCGAGCTGCTCTCGGTCGCGCCGCGCATGCAGGAAGCGCGCATCATGCTGGCCCGCTCACTGCTCGCACAGAGTAAGCTTGACGAGGCGGAGAAAGAGTTTCGCGTCGCGTTGGATGAGAGCTTGCCGACCCCGCTCACGCTCTCCTGGGCCAACATCGGTCTGGGCGAGATAGCGATACGCAGGGGGCAGGCGGCGGATGCCGCAAGGCGTTTCAACGATGCCGTGCGCGCCGGGGGCGAGTACGCCTCGACGCTGGCCGGGCGTCTGTCGCGCATTAAGGCCGAGGCTGCGGCTAATGCCGCGCCGCCCGTTGACGATTCGGTTCAGAAATTCATAGCGCAGCTAGACCTGGCGATCAAGAGCGGTCGCAAGGCAGAGATCGAAACGCAGGTTCTCCCCGGCGAGCTTCAAACCTTCATTAAGGGCATCGTCAGCAGCCAGCCGGAAATCTGGCAGACCCGCGTCGTGCGAACCGAACAGCTAGACGCGGGTCGCGTCGCCGCTGACGTGACGCTCAACGTCAAGCAGTTGGGCCGCGAACAGTCGGGCACAGCCGTCTACGTGCTGGCTCGCGCGGGCGGCTCCTGGAAGCTCGCCGATATACAGTTCTTCGAGGTTCGGTAGAGAGACGCCTATGAATGAGCTGGCCGAGATCGAGCGCCGCGCCGCGCGTATCAAGCTGCTGCTGATGGATTGCGACGGCGTGCTCACGGACGGGCGCATAGAGTTGATCGGAGAACACGACGAGCGGAAAAGATTTCACACGCGCGATGGACACGGGCTCGTGCTCTTTCATCGCGCTGGACTCAGCTCCGGCATCATCTCTGGGCGCACCTCAAGCTCCGTCTCGCGGCGCGCGCGCGAGCTTGGCATCACCTATCTGCGGCAGGGCGCTCTGGACAAGGTCAAAGATTTCGACGAGCTTCTGACGGAAGCCGAGCTGGAAGAATCCGAGGTCGCCTTCATCGGCGATGACGTGACGGACATTCCGCTGATGGAGCGTGCGGAGCTGGCCGTCGCCGTCGCCGACGCCAGTCGGGAGACGCGCCATGCCGCGCATTACGTGACGCAACTGCCGGGCGGCTTCGGCGCAGTCCGCGAAGTCGCCGAGATCATCCTCAAAGCGCAGGGCCACTGGGATGACCTGATGAAACGCTACATCAAGTTTTGATGAAGCGTTGTGAAATCCCCATATTTGACAGCCAGGCATCGGGTTGATTATCTTTGCGCTAATCTGGAAGCGATGAAGTAGAGGCCAAAGCTTAACTTTCAGTCTTGCTTTTGAGCGGCTATGGCGTAATAACTTATGGGGACTAGAGAAAAAGGAAACCTCACTGAATCTAGAATACTAGCCGCATTTGTTGAGGCCGGTTATTTGGTTTCGCTTCCTTTTGGCGATGGTCACAAGTATGATCTTGTCATTGATGATGGTAAGTATTTTCTAAGGGTTCAATGTAAGACGGGTAGAGTTCGGAACGGCAGCCTAATGTTCAACGCATGTAGCTTTTCTGGTAATGCAAGAACCAGACGAGACTACAAAGACGTGGCAGAATTATTTGCGGTGCTTAATCCAGAAACTGGAAGCGTATATGTAATTCCAGTAAAGGAAGTTGGACATAATGCTGCTTGTCTTAGATTGAACCCGACTATGAACGGACAGAGTAAAGGGATAAGATGGGCAGAGTTTTATCTTCTTAAGCCGTTAGTTTTGGGCGCGAGTAGCTCAGTGGTAGAGCATCTGGTTCCCAACCAGAGGGTCGCGGGTTCAATCCCCGTCTCGCGCTCCACTCAACAGGATTTCTAACCTTTCCCTGGCTGAAAAATTCATCGTATCGTAAGAAAACGCAAGCCGCATTTATCGTACGCTTTTGTGCGTTTCGGGCTGTAATCCTCTCTCATAATCCCTGTTTTTACATCTCACATGCTGGCACGATGCTTGCCCATAAAGGGTAGCTT
The DNA here is from genome assembly GCA_036389095.1 of Pyrinomonadaceae bacterium. GTDB lineage: Bacteria > Acidobacteriota > Blastocatellia > Pyrinomonadales > Pyrinomonadaceae > DASQYE01. Next base: position 295,153 of record DASVQM010000012.1, on the reverse strand, counting down.
AAACTGTCTAAAAACTGATGGGAGGGTAATAGCTGTGCGTATCAAGTTTATGGTTGGTCTGGGCGTGCTCGGGTTGGCCAGCCTGGCTGCGGGTTGCTCCGATTCGGGGACGACCACGACGAACACGAACACTAACGCGAACACGACGGTCGCAACAACGACGACGACTAACACGACGGCGACAGCGGAGCAGACGCGTTCAGCTCCGGGCGACTCCGAGATCACAACCTCGACGGATGCCGCCACGGGGACGAGGACGGAGACGCGTACCTTCAAGAACAATACGCGCGTCTCAAGGGTCGTGGTGACGACTCCGCGCGAGGGCAAGCGCACCGCGAAAGTCTATCCGGTGACGGGTGAGCCCAGAGACTTGCCCGAAGGCAAAGTCGCCACCGCGCTCGAAGATACGGGTGACGCCATCGCCGATGCCGCCGGTTTCGTAGCCGATAGGACGAAGGATGCTGCGGCGGCTACGAAAGAGGGCGCGCAGGCCGTGGGCGACCGCGCCGCCGACGCGGGCAGGGCCGTCGCCGACAGGACTGCTGATGGAGCCAGGACGGTCGCCAACAAGACGGCAGAGGGCGCAACGACCGTCGGACAGAGGACAGCCGAGGGGGCCAGGACTGTCGGACAAAGGACTGCTGAAGGGGCTAGGACTGTCGGACAGAAGACGGCCCAGGGAGCCAAGAAGGCTGGCAAGGCGATCAAGAACGCGGTCACGCCTTAACCTCTAACATACATCCGTGGGAGTTCCAGGCTCGGGCGGCCCAGGCAGGGTCGCCCGTCTGTTTTTTCAGACCTGTATCTCACAACCGAATCCCTCGCGGTCACTCTCGCGCAGCGCCCGCCCGAGACCTTGGGCGCTACTGGCAGCAGTCCCTTCCATTTGCCAACCGCTATAGAACTCAGCTCTAGAGCCTCTGCGGTCAATCGACGGATTCGAGTTTGCGCCCGCGCCTTTGTTATACTGGCAGCGCCCGCCTTCGTCTTCGCTAAAGCAACAGTGACGAGCGGGTAGCTCTGCATAACGAGAGGAGTATGGTCATGGCCGAGACATCGCGTTTCACAATCATTTGCCCCTGCTGCGAAGCCACCCTACAGGTGGACGCGCAAACGGGCACGCTCATTTCGCATGAGGAGAAGTCGAAACCCCACGCCTCTTTCGACGAGATGCTCAAGGGGCTGGACAAGCAGAAGCAGCAGCGCGACCAGATATTTCAGCAGGAACTGGGCTCGCTCAAGGATCGTGAGCGGCTGCTCGAAGAGAAGTTTCGAGAGGCCATGAAGAGAGCCGAGAAGGATAAGGATAAGCCTTACGTCAACCCGCTCGACATTGATTAAGGGGGTTGTGTGTATGGCGCTCAAAGTGAAACATATTTCGGCCCCGTGCGTAAACTCTCTAGCGACGTGCAACATCCTTTCATCGAGGGCGCATCCAAACGCCCGGGGCGGGATGCCTGCAAGAGCTTGAGCTAGGGAACGGGCGCTCGTCCATCCAAAATTTCGGAGTACAAAAACATGCGTCGTCTATATCCTGTCCTGCTGATTCTGTGCGCGATTGCCTTATTGAGTAGTCAACCATTTCCGCCCGCTCATGCCCAAACGAACATGCCGCCACTCAAGTTTAAAGAGCGCACACTCCCTAATGGCTTGAAGGTTTACACCCTTGAAGATCATACGAGCCCGACCGTCGCCATTCAGGTCTGGTATCACGTCGGCTCGAAGGACGACCCCGAAGGCCGCAGCGGATTCGCGCATCTCTTCGAGCACATCATGTTCAAGAGTACGAAGAACATGAAATCGGAGATGATGGATCGCTTGACGGAGGATGTCGGCGGTTTCAACAACGCCTTCACCGCCGACGACGTGACGGTCTATCACGAGGTCGTGCCCTCGAACTATCTTGAGACGCTCATCTGGGCCGAAGCAGACCGTCTCTCCGGCCTCAATGTTGACGACCCGAATTTCATCTCCGAGCGCAAGGTCGTGCAAGAGGAGTTCCGACAGAATTATGTCGCCCCGCCTTACGGCAAACTCAACCTGTTGATCGAACAGAAATCCTGGACGGTGCATCCATACCGTCGGCCCGGCATCGGCAACATCGAAGAACTCGATGCCGCGACGCTCGAAAACGTGCGCGCCTTTCACGCCACCTATTACCGTCCCGACAACGCGACGCTCGTCGTCGCCGGAGATTTCGATCAAAAACAGCTCGACGCCTGGGTTGATAAATACTTCGGGCGCATCCCTAAGCCCGGCACGCCGCTTCCTCGCGTGACCGTTAAAGAGCCACAGCGCACAGCCGAAAGACGTTTCATCGAATACGGCACGAATGTTCCGCTGCCCGCCATCGCCGTCACATACATGGTTCCGCCCGCTTCCAACGCCGATTCAATCGTGCTTCAGGTGGCCGATGCTATCCTTTCCGGCGGCACGTCGTCGCGTCTCTACCAGTCGCTCGTCTACCGGCAGCAACTCGCACAGGATGCCATCTCTTATACAGACCTGCGCGAAGACGCGAGCCTCTTCGGGCTGCGCGTGACGCTGGCGAGCGACAAGAAGCCGGAAGACGCCGAGCGTTCGCTCTTTGCCGAGATCAAGCGTTTGCAGGACGAGGCGGTGACGAAGGCTGAACTCGACAAGGCCAAGAATCTGCTTGTCACGAGCAAGCTGCGCGAGCGCGAGAAGAATGAGGACAAGGCGCTGGCGATAGGCAATGCTGCCGTCCTCTTAGGCGACCCGAATCGCGCCAACACAGACATCGAGCGCCTACAGGCCGTAACCGCCGCCGACGTGCAGCGCGTCATGAAGAAGTATTTCACAGAGAGCAATCGCGTCGTCATCACGTACCTGCCGGAGTCTATGAAACCGGGTGCGCCCGCCAAAGCTTCAAGCAGGACACAGCCGTCTCGCGCGAACACGAGAGCCAGGGCACGCGCCTAGTGCGATGCACGAGAGGAGAAGAATCTAAATGCTCAACAAAACTTTTCGCCGCATTGCCGTCGTCTTCGCCGTCCAGGTCGCAATAATGATAACGATCATGCCTCTTCGATCATTGGCCCAACAGGAAACACCGCCGCCGCCTTCCGCTCCGCGCTCCGTCACCCTTCCGAAGCCAGTCGAGAAGAGTTTGAAGAACGGGCTGCGCGTGATCGTAATAGAGCGCGGTGAAGTTCCGCTCGCCGCCGCCCAACTGCTCGTCAAGACGGGCGGCGAGGCAGACCCGGCGCAGCTCGCAGGTCTCGCCAACCTGACCGCAGACCTGTTGACGGAAGGCACGGCCACGCGCACCGCGCCGCAGATTGCCGAAGCGGTTGAGGCCCTCGGCGGCTCGATTGAATCGGGCGGGCTCTGGGATGCATCTGTGGCGAGGGTCGGCGTCATGTCAGCCAAGCTCGATCCGGCGATGGCCATCCTCGCAGACATCGTGCGTAATCCTGCCTTCAAGGAGGAAGAGATAGAGCGTCAGCGCCAGCAACTGCTCGACCAGCTTTCCGTCGATATGAGCAATCCTGGCCGCCTCGCGCGCTTCGTCGCCACGCGCGTCGTCTTCGGCGACTCGCCCTACGGACACCTGCTCACGGGCACGCCGGAAACCATCGCCCGCATCAAGCGCGAAGATATAATCAAGTTTCATTCGACCTATTACCGCCCGGACAACGCCATCCTCGTGATTGGCGGACACATCAAGCCGGATGATGCATTCAGGCTGGCCGAAAAAGTTTTCGGCGATTGGGCCAAGCCAGCCGCGCCGCTGCTTGCGCAGGAGAAGGTCGAACCGGCGACGCTGCGCGGTGCGCCGCGCGTCCTTGTCATTGATAAGCCGGACGCCGGACAGGCAGCAGTCGTCCTCGTTCGCACCGGACTCAGGAGGACGGATGCGGACTACTATCGCGGCATCGTCACCAACTCGGTGTTGACGGGTTACTCCGGTCGTCTGAACCAGGAGATTCGCATCAAGCGAGGCTTGAGCTACGGCGCGCGCAGCTTGCTTGACGTGCGCCGCGACGTGGGCCCATTCATCGCCGAAACGCAGACCAAGAATCCGACCGGCGCGCAGGTCGCATCCCTGCTCCTCAGCGAGCTTGGCCGTCTCTCAAGCGAGGCTATCACGGAGACGGAGCTTGTCCCGCGCAAGGCCGTACTGATCGGTAACTTCGGGCGCAGCCTCGAGACCGTCGGCGGCCTCGTCACGCAGATCGGCTCGCTCGCCCTCTACGGCCTCAGCCTGGACGAGATCAACAACTACATCAGGAACGTGCAGGCGATTACGGCGGGCGACATACAGAAGTTCGCCGGTTCGCGTCTCAGCGCGAAGGACGCTTCGATCATCATCGTCGGCAAGGCCAGCGACTTTATCGAAGAGCTGCGCAAGCAGTTCCCCAACGTCGAAGTAATTAGCGAGGCGGAGCTTGATCTCAATGCCGCGAGCCTGAAAAAGAGGAGCGCGGGCGCGATGAACGCTCAGCCTTGAGGTTCATTGGAAATAGAGGTTCGTTTTGAAATATCTGTTGAGCCACGCAATGAAAAACTCTAAAGCATTCGCTGTCGTCAAGCCTGTCGCGCAGCTCCTGTTGCTTCTCTGCTTGAGCGCGAGTCTTATGGCCCAAGCGCAATCCGACCCGGATGAGGGCGACGCGCGGGATACATCTCGTGCCTCGGCCAGAGTCGCGGAGCGATTGGCGAGCCGCGACCCGCATGAGCGCCAGCGAGCCGCCGAAGAGATGGCACGCATGGGTGCGACCGAACAGCAAAGGCTCGTCGCCGGGTATCGCTTGCAGGAGAAGGATGCGCGCGTGCGTCTGGCGCTCGACTGGGCTCTTTATCGCATGGGCAAGACGGAGACGCTCTTCGCCATCATCCGCGAGCTGGACACCTCGCGGCGCAATCAAGCCGCCTACTATCTGGCCCAGTTGGAAGGGCCTGAGCCGCTCTACATCTTTCTTGAGCGCGTGAGCGACAACGCGAAGATACACCTGCTCGAAGCCCTGGCGCGCATCGGCGATGAAAAGACCATAGAGCGTATCAAGGACTACACCTCATCCTACGACCCGCGCATCGCAAACGCAGCGCAGTTCGCCATACGCGAAATCACGCGCCGCCAATCTCAGCCTGCGCAGCCGACACGCCCGCGCCAGACCGGCAATACGGAAGAGACAGAGCAAGAGAATCAAACGGTTCCGTAAAGGCTCCAACCGGTGGAAGCCCGGGGGCGGCGCAACGTAGGCCCGAGATTCATGCTATGGCCTGCATTGCGCCGCTCCTTTTGGTGCTTGATTATATTTGCCTTCGAGAGATATCTACACAGCTATAGCGGATTGCGAATGAGTGCGACCACTGAGCGCAGCCTTCAGGTTAGCGCAGCCTTCAGGTCAGTACGGCCAAAGCTCTCGGGCGGGTGCTGTGCTCACGAGAACCCGCCCGGGACCTTTGGCGCTACTGACAGAGCAACTACCGCAGGCGGTACTGACAGCAGTCCCTTCCATTTGCTAAACGCGATCATCTAAATCCGCTTTCACAGGTTATACTGTCATCTCTGAAACCATGCATCCGAATCTACGCTCATTTCTCGACCTGCTGGAACGCGACGACGACATCGTCACCATCCAGGCCGAAGTTGATCCTTATCTCGAACTGGCGGAAATTCATCGTCGTGTGATCGCGCGGGGCGGCCCGGCGCTCCTCTTCAAGAGGGTGAAGGGAAGCCGCTATCCTGTGGTGACAAACCTGTTCGGAACGGCGCGGCGCATCGGTCGCGCCTTTGGGCCCAAGCCGGAAGCGCTCGTTCGGAGGGCCGTCGAGGTGGCCGAGCTGCTTCTGCCGCCGCGCCCGGCTGAACTCTGGCAGCATCGCTCGCTGGCGCTTGAAGCTCTCAGGCTCGGGACACGTAATACACGTCGCGCTCCCGTCATGCAGGTCTTAGATCAACCGGCAAGACTGGACGAGCTGCCAGTGCTGACGACCTGGCAGGAAGACGGCGGCCCGTTCTTCACTCTCCCGCTCGTCTATACGGAACATCCCTTAACGGGCAAGCACAACCTCGGGATGTATCGCATGCAGCGCTATGACGCGCGCACCACTGGACTGCACTGGCAGATACACAAGGGCGGCGGCTTTCACTATCACGAGGCGGAGGCGATGAACATGGCTCTGCCCGTGACGATGTTTCTGGGTGGCCCGCCCGCGCTCATCCTGGCGGCGATTGCGCCTTTGCCCGAGGACGTGCCCGAGCTTGTACTCGCCTCCGTGCTCTCGGGCGCGAAGGTCGGGATGGCTAAGAATCCTCTGGCTGAAGGTCATAAAAGGCTTGTGGCGGAGGCTGAGTTCGCGCTGCTGGGCCAAGTCCCGCCGCGCGAGAGACGAGCCGAAGGGCCATTCGGCGATCACTACGGCTACTATTCATTGCAGCACGACTACCCTGTCTTTCACGTCGAAGCGGTCTTTCACAGGCGCGATGCCGTCTACCCGGCGACGGTCGTGGGCAAGCCGCGCCAGGAAGATTTCTTCATCGGCGATTATCTGCAAAAACTTTTATCGCCCCTCTTCCCGCTCGTCATGCCGAGCGTGCGTGACCTGTGGACATACGGCGAGACGGGCTTTCATAGCCTGTGCGCGGCGGTCGTCAGAGAGCGCTATGGGCGCGAGGCGCTGGTCTCCGCGTTTCGCATACTCGGCGAAGGACAGCTCTCGCTCACCAAATTTTTGATCTTGACGGACACGCCGCAAGACCTGGGCGACTTTCGCCGCCTCTTCGAGCATGTACTGGCGCGCGTGCGCTGGGAGACAGACCTGTTCATCTTCTCGAATCTCTCTATGGACACGCTCGATTACACGAGCGGCGTAGTTAATCGTGGAAGCAAAGCTATCCTGCTCGGGTTAGGAGAGGCCGTGCGCGAGCTGCCCCGTGAATTTCGCGGGACGCTCCCGCGCGACGTTTCGCACGCTGAAGTCTTCTGCGGCGGCTGCCTGGTCGTGCAAGGATTATCTTACGCGCAAGCGCCTGAGCAGGCCGCTCGGCTCGCGCGCGAAGAGGCATTCGCAGAGTGGCCGCTCGTCGTCCTGCATGACGATGCGGGCGTCGCACGCTGCGTGGCAGACTTCCTGTGGGCCACCTGGACGCGCTTCGAGCCCGCTTCGGACATACATGCGGCGGAAGAATCCGTCCGCCGCCATCATCTCTCTTATCGCCCACCCATCGTCATTGATGCCCGTATGAAGCCGGGCTACCCGGCAGAACTGATCGTGCGCCCGGACATCGCCGCGCTCGTTGACAAACGCTGGCGCGAATATTTCCCGAGAGGGATTGGAAATAAAAGCATGAAGGATGAAGGATGAAAGAAGAAGAGAATTAACAGGGATGGACAGAGATGGTCAGGATATAGAAAAGCAAAGATAGGTTCATGCAGCGATGCCTTCATCTTTCACCCGGCTTTTAGTTTTCATCCTGTCCCTCCCTGTTAATTACTGCTTTCCTGCTTTTGATCATGTTTCTGTCGAAGCGTAATAAAAGAATCGTACTGATCGTGTTGGGCGTGGTGTTGACGCTTTGTGTGGCGCTGGCTGTGTGGGCGTTCGTCATTGAGCCTGATCGCCTGGTCGTCAAAGAAGAGGCCATCGCCATACGGGATTGGCCGCCCGCTTTCGATCATCTGCGAATCGTCCTCATCTCTGACCTGCATGTCGGCTCTCCGCATATCACCATCGAAAAACTTCGGCAGATCGTGGCGACGATCAACCAACAGCAGGCAGACCTCGTGCTGATCGCGGGAGATTTCGTGATTCAGGATGTACTGGGCGGCGAGTTCGTCGGGCCTGAAGCGATTGCCGCCGAGCTGAAAAACTTGCGCGCACGCGACGGAGTCTTCGCCGTGCTCGGCAATCACGATTGGTGGTACGACGGCGAGCGCATCAAGGGCGCTTTAAGCAGTGCGGGGATTCGTATGCTGGAGAACGAGGTGGCGCAGATCGAGCGCGACGGGCGCTCAATCTGGATTGCGGGCCTGGCCGACCTGTGGACTAGGCCACAGCAGATCAACGCGACGCTCGGGAAAGTAAAGGGGCAGGCGACCATTATCGCGCTGACTCATAATCCTGATATTTTTCCTGACATACCGCCGAGCGTGGCGTTGACTCTGGCCGGTCATACGCATGGCGGTCAGGTCAACCTGCCATTGATCGGGCGCCGCATCGTGCCTTCGCAGTACAAAGAGCGCTATGCCATCGGCCACATCATAGAGAACGGCCATCATCTCTATGTCACACCGGGAATCGGCACGAGTATCTTGCCCGTACGCTTTCGCGTCCCGCCTGAAATCTCCGTCATCACGATCAACAGCGCTGCTTCGGGCGAGCGATGAGCCGGGTTCTACGAAGGCTGGCTGCCGGGCTCATGTTTGACTGAGAACGTCTATGATTCTGCGTATGTCGTTGCTCTCACGCAGGCGTATGACCAGCAGGGCAAGCTTGATGAGCCATCCCTTTGGCTGACGCAGCAGGCGACCGAAGGCGGCGACCGCGCTATCGAGTATCTGAAGCTTCGCCGACTGTTCGGCTGGGCTCAGAGGAGCCAGCATAGTGGCGACGAGCCAGGCGCTCTGTCGCGCCTTGTCCAGACTGAAGTTGATGATCTTGTCTTCGGTGATGGGATCAATGCTGTCAATCAGCTTTATCCAGGGCGAGAGCTGGTCAATATTTTCCTTGACCTTCAAGACCATACTGCCCAGAACCAGATTTATCCGGTTGAAGTCGGTTTGCAGTGACGGCAGCTCTTCGCCCGGACAGGTTTCGGCGGCAGCGATGCCGAGATCGAAATTGATGTGCGCGTTCATCCCCAGGAGCAGGTGCTGAACGATGAGCGGCGGCCAGGCGGAGGCGGCCTCGAAAGAGACCAGCCAGCACTTGCTCGGTTGTTGGCCCAGGCGATAGCTCTCCATCGCCGACAGGTAGCGATTGGCGAAAGCCACGTCGAGCCGTTCCATTCGCGGCCCGTCTTCAAAGAAGCCAGCCTTGATTCCTTCCTTCACCTTCATGGTCACGTTGCGATAAAGGACGGCGAAGAAGCCCAGGCGGCTCTCGTCCAGACGAGCGCGCGCGATGATCTCGTCCAATTGAACGATCACTTCGTCAATGCTGTGGGCGGGCATGGATGCTCCTGATCGAATTATCGCTCTTGACGAGCCGGAGTTTGTAGCGGGAGGCGGATGGTAAAGAGAGCGCCTCCATCGGGCGCATTCGCGGCGGAGAGCGTGCCGCCATGATCTGCAATCACGCGATGCGCCAGCGCCAGCCCGACGCCATGCCCCTTCGATTTGGTGGTGAAGAAGGGAATGAAGATGCGTTGCAGATCGGATTCGGCGAGCCCGCAGCCTGAATCTATAATCTCTATCTGGGCCCACTCTTCCACGGTCGCATCATGAAAGCGCCCGCCGCGCACGACGACTCGCCGTTTTGTTTGCTCATCGTCAATGGCTTCGGCGGCATTACGCAGGAGATTAAGCAGCGCCTGCCGCAGCATGGTTTCGTCGGCGCGTATTTCGGGCAAGTCGCCTTCGATGTCTAACCGTATGCGGCGCTCTTCATACAGAGGCTTGAGCTCAAGCGCGCAATCGGCGATCAGCTCGCCGAGCAGTACGTCTGCGAGTTCGAGCGGCTGCGGGCGCGCGAAGTTAAGAAAAGCCGTGACCATTGCGGAGAGGTTACGCACCTCCTGTAGCAGAGAAGAGGCGGCTGAGTGCCCGCGCTCGTCAAGCTCAAGGTTCTGCATCAACTGCGCGTAGCCGTGCAGCGTGGCGAGCGCGTTCTTGAACTCGTGGGCCAACCCCGCAGACATCTCGCCCAGGCTCTCAAGATTTCTTTTCAGCGCGACCTGTTCGCGCAACTGCGTCACCTCCGTTATATCAACCAGCAGACAGAGAGCGCCGCCCGCGCCCTGGTCCGGCGTCGGGTCAATGGGCGCGACCGTTGCGCCTAGCCGTCGCGTGCGGCCATTGCTCGCCGTCGCAGACACTTCTTCGCGCCGGTAGAGATTCCCCGTTTGCAGGCAATGCTCGACCATCTCGGCCAGCTCCGGCGTGTTGCGCAGGAGGCGGCGAAGGGGCTGGCCTTCGGCCTCGCCGTCGGCTTCGATCAGCGCGCGCGCGGGCGCGTTGACCACAGTCGCTCGTCCACGCGCATCGAAGGCGACCAGGCCCGAAGGGACGCTGGCGACGATTCTCTCGCTGAACTTTTCGGCGGAGTCCGCGCGCTCGCTGGCACGCGCGCTCAACACCTCAAGCTCGCGGCGCTGGGCCTGTAGCTGCGCGACGACGGACTGGAAAGTCTCAAGCACGAACTCGGCATCGTCGCGCGCCTTGCCCGAACGGGCCGCCACCGGAGCACGCTCGGCTTCGCCCAGGAGCTGACGGTACGGGCGCAGCAGCCAGCGCAGCAACAGTATCAGACAGAGCAGGCTGACGATGAGCGTGACGACCAGAATCGTCAGCAGCACGGGCCCACGCGCTTCCGGGATAGCGGGCGCACGCGCGATCAGCATGACGGCGAACAGGTTGGCCAGCAAAAAAAGGCCCACCAAAACCGCCAGCACCAACTGCACACGAATTCGATAGCGCGGCAACATATTGAAAGAAGTGACGAGCGGCAAGTGACAAGTGACGGGCCTGGACAAGAGCTTCTAAGTTTTTAGCTTTTCACTCGTCCTTCGTCACTGAAGTTTGGCTGCGTACCAGGCGACGATGTGGCCGCCGACGAGCAGCGAGATGATAGCGCCCGCGCCGAGAAAGATGCCGAAGGGAAGCAGCATCTGCATATCTCTCTGGCCGCGCCTGAGCATCAGCGCTATGCCTGTGAGCGAGCCCGTCAGGACGGCCAGAAAGATCGTGACCGCCGTCAATCGCCAGCCCAGGTAAGCGCCGACCATGAACATCATCTTGACATCGCCGAGCCCCATCGCCTCAACCCCGCGCAGGCGCTCCCAGAGCCAGCCCATCAGCCATAAAGAGCCGCCACCGGCCAGCGCACCGACCAAAGCGCCCAGCAGCGAGGCTGTCCACATGGGCCAATGTGACGGAGCGCCGGTCATCCCCGCCGCCAGGTCGTCGAAAAAGGGTCTGCCCGTCAGGAGCGGAACGGCCAGGCGTGCCAGCAGCGCGAAGATGATACCCGGATAGGTAATGGCGTTCGGCAGAATCATGTGTTCGGCATCTATGAAGACGAGCGCGACGAGCGCCGTCACGAACAGCAGATCGAAGGGGAGCGCGAATGTTGCTCCGTCCAGTAGAAAGACCGCGACGTAGAGCAGGGCCGTGAATGCTTCCACGGCTGGATAACGGGCCGAGATAGGCGTGCGGCACGAGCGGCAGCGGCCACGCAGTATCAAGTAACTGATGATCGGCAGATTGTCGTAGGGACGAATGGCCGTGCCGCATTGCGGGCAGCGAGAATTGGGAAAGACGATGGACTCTTCGCGCGGCAGGCGGTGTATGACGACGTTGAGAAAACTGCCGATGATTGCGCCGAGCATGGCGATGAAGGCGCACGCCAGCCCGAGAGGCAGTCCGAGCGTAGCATCCGGGAGCAAGAGGTTGTAAAGGAGCATCATGCCGGGTTTTCGATTTCCGATGCCGGGCGCGCTCGCTCTGTCAGTTTGCGCCGGGCGATTGATTACAAGTCGGAGGTTGATTCAGGCGCTGCGGAACGCTCTTTAATACCTGCTGCCTTCATTTAACACGAAGCGGACTTGACGCGCGCCGCGACCTTTAAGCATGATACGGCTTCCGTGTGCGTTTGCGAAAGACATAAATGAGCGGGAGGGAAAGTTTGAATCGTCGCCAGCCAATCATAGTGATGCTCGTCGTCGGTCTCATAATTATCTTCATCCTCACTCTCATCCCATACTCTCTGGCGCGCAACTCTCTGGCGCAGCTCAGCCAGATTATAAGCCCCGGGCCAGGCGCGCTCGCCGAAGCGAAGAAGCCGCAGAGCGTCGAGGCCGAGCCCCACTTCGATGTCGCGTCGTGGTACGCTGAGCGCGGCGAGCAGCCGGAAACGCACGGCGTTTTAATCGAGAGCCTGGAAGGCAACCGCATCTTCGCCTCGCACAATGTTGACGAGACATTCAATCCGGCCTCGCTCATCAAGCTTGCCACTTCGCTCGTCGCGCTCGAAAAGCTCGGCGCGGACTTTCGTTTTCAGATACGAGTTTACGCGGAGGGCGAAGTCGATTCGACGAGCACGCTGCGCGGGCGTCTTTACGTCTCCGGCTCAGACCCGACATTCGGCGACATAGGCGCTAATCTGATCGCCAGAGAGTTGAAGGCGCGTGGCATCAAGCGCGTGAGCGAGTCGCTCGTGGTTGGGCCCGATTTCTGCTTCAACTTCAGCGAGTCGCCGGAGGAGTCAGCCGCGCGCCTCGTCAAAGCTCTCGATCTGGGCAGGACGCAGACCTCCATCGCCGGTCAGCCCTCCGGGCGTCTGCTCTTCAGCTTCAACTCTTATACGCTGCGCGACCTGCTGCTCTACATGAACGCGCGTTCCAGTAATTTCGTCGCCGAGCGTATAGGCACGCTCATCGGTGGGCCCGCAGGCGTACAGGAATTCCTCACGAGTCAACTGGGACTCCCGGCAAACGAGGTGACCATCGAGCGCGTTTCGGGGCGCGAGCATAATCGTATGACGGCGCGCGGGCTGGTGAAGGTGATTCGCGCGCTCGTCTTAGCGACCAGGCGGCAGGGCTTGGAGCCCACCGATATTATGCCCGTGGCGAGCGACGACGCGGGCACGCTGCGTCGCAGGCTCGGCGGAACAGGTCTGGAGGGGGCTGTGGTCGGAAAGACCGGCACGCTCACTTCCGAAGTTGACGGCGGAATGTCCAGCCTCGCGGGCCTGGTCTATACGCATGATGCCGGTATCGTCGTCTTCGCAATCCTGGATCAGGGCAATCGCATCTCGGATCACAGGCAGATGGAAGATCAACTGCTGGCCGAAGCGATTAAAGCTCAAGCCACACCGCGCCCGGTCGCAGGCCCAACACCAAGGCAGCTCTTGCCATCCTCCAACTTGAAAATCATCAGCGAGTAATAATCCGGGGAAACGGTTTTAACTCGTCATTTGTCGCTGTTGTTCTGCATTTCCCAGAGCAGTAGGTGTTTGAGAAAGGCGTGATGAGCGGCGAAGGCGGCGATGGAGAAGCCGCTCAGCCCATCTCGAAAGCCGCCCTTGAGTAGGAAGCTGCGCACGAAGGCGGCTGGGCCAGCCGCGGCGATACGCGCTCGCGTAGTGCGACGACCCTCTTCAAACATCTGCCGCGCGGCGAGGGGCGCATACCGCTCTCCGATCATGCGATGATGCTCCGCCGCCCCGCCACTGATGGTGTAGTGCAGGAGGTCGCCCTTCAAAGTCTCTATGCGCGACCCGCTCTCCATCTTGACGGATTCGTGAATGTAAGCCCCCTTCCACTGCCCGCGCGATCTTCTATAAAGGCGTAGCTGGTGATCAGGATACCAGCCGCCGCCGCGAATCCAACGGCCCATGTAGAAGGTGCGGCGCGCGATGCGATAACCGTCGGCGAGTCTGGCTTCGCTCGTATATAGCAGGTCTTCGATAGCTGCTCTCAACTCGTCCGAGACGCGCTCGTCCGCATCCAGGCTGAAGATCCATTCAGAGGCGGCCTGCTCCGCGGCGAACTGCTTTTGTGCGGCAAAGCCTGGCCACGGATGATTTATTACTCTCGCGCCGCAACCTTCAGCGATCTCACGCGTCCCGTCCGTAGACTCTGAATCCACCACCAGAATCTCGTTGGCCCATGAGACCGACTCGCAGGCGGCGCGAATATTCTCCGCCTCGTTGAAAGTGATGATGGTCGCGGTAATTTTCATGAGCAAGGATGAAGGCAGAAAGAAGGAATTAACAGGTAGGGACAGAGAGGGTCAGGAGAAAGAAAAGCAAAGACCAATTCATTGAGCAATGCTTTTGTCTTTTATCCTGTCTCTCCTGTCTCTCCTGTTAATTCCTTCTTTCATCCCTCATCCCTTATAAGAGCGCGAGCGGCGCACCGTCAACTAAAATCGGTGTCGCCGCTCGCTGTGTCTACGCCCGGTTTGAGGCGGGATAAAGTTAGGGAACGGTGGGCGTCTCGACGATGACGTTGTTGGCGCGCAGCGTCGTCGAGGTGGCACGCTGTAGGTCTGCCAGCGCCTTGTTGTAATCGGTCTCCGCGCGCAGCTCAAGATTACGCGCGTTGTTGAGCGTGTTCTCGCGCTGGAAGAGAAGGAAGGTCGTCGAGCGCCCGACGGCGTAAAGCCGCTGCTCGCCCTGTAGCTGTAGCTCGGCGTTCTCGCGCGCGGCGCGGGCGGAGAGTACACGGCGGCGTGCTGTCTCAACCGCTTGCGCGGCGTTGCGCACCTCGACCTCGATGCTCTGTTCCTGCAAGCGCGTGGAGGCTTCCAACTGCGTGCGCTGAATACGCGCGCCAGCCAGGTTCGCCTCAGCCGTCCGGTTGCGAAACGGAATCTGTATGGCAACGCCGATGACGACGTTGCGCGTGTCGAAGCTGAATAGATTACGCAGCGTGCGCCCGTATCCGCCGATCAGATTGGTCGGCACACCGTTGACGGTCGTGATGGTCGGAGCGTCTATCGAGCCCAGGTTCAGAGCCGGACTATTGCGTATCAGGTTGATCTGTTGGAGCAAAAAGGCATTAGCGTTCTGCGAGCTATTACCTGTGATGATCGGGACAACCTCTCCGCCCTCTTCGACGGGCGAGCCGGAGAGCCCCGTCAGCGCCAGCGTGGATTGCAGGTCAATGCGCGGGCGCGTCTGATTCCTGTAGAACTTGAGATCGATATCGCTGATGTCGCGTTGCAGGCGCAGGCGGCGCAGCTCCGGGCGATTGGCGCGTGCCTCTGCCATCGCGTCTCCCAGATTGAGCGGCGTTGCGTCGAAGCTCGGCTGGTCGGTCGGCGTGATCTGCGCAGACCATTCGGGCGCGTTCGGGTCGCGGATGATCAATTGCTTGAGATTATTCTCGGCAATCGAGATGGCCTGCGTGGCTTGCAGCAGGGCGGATTCGCGGTTGGCAAGCTCTGTCTGCACTTCTGCGCGTTCGAGCGGCGCGGATGCTCCGGCAGCGACGCGCGCTTCCGTCTGGCGGAACAACTCGCGCGACAGATTCAGGTTGGCGATCAGGTTCTGCTGGTCGCGCATGGCGAAGACCAGGTCCCAGTAGGCGCGCTGCACCTGCGCGATCACGTCAATGGTCTGGCGACGAAAGTCTGCGTCGGATTGTTCGAGCCGCTTGCGCTGGATGCGTATGTCGCGGCGACTGCGGTCAATCGAGCGGTCGCGCCAGAGCGGCTGCGTGAAGGTCACGCCGAGGCTCGCCGAATAGACAGGGTTGAGCGCGTTGAAGGTATTGTTGGTTGTCCGGCGGTTGTTGTTGAAGAAGAATTCGTAATTACCGCCGCCCCTGCTGAAGAACTTGTTGACGGAGGAGTTGCCCGTCAGGTCAGTCGTGGTCACGGTCGAGCCGCCGCCTAAAGTGCTCTGCTGCGATTGCAACTGATTGTTGAGCTGCGGGTTGAAATTAAAGACGGGGTCGTAGATGCCTTCGAGCGAGCGCAGCGTGGCCTCGTTGAAGCGCACGTCGTTGCGCGCCACCTCTATGTTGTTGTTGTTCTCAAGCGCACGGCGTATGGCATCGTTGAGCGAAAGCGTCAGCGTATTGTCGCTCGTGACGCCGAGCCTGCTCAGATTAGGCAGCGGCGGCACGGGACGCGCCTTGTCGTTCAGAAAAGTCGGCTCGCGCAGCCCTTGCGTACTTGTAGTCGTTGTGCCGGGCGTCTGCGTCACGTCGCCCGTGGTCGTCTGCGGCGTCTGGGTCGCCGGGTCTGTCGTGACGTTTGGCTGAGCGGGCGTAACTGTCGTCGTGGTCGGCGCTCCGGTGGCAGGTGCAACGCTCGTCCCTGGGGGCGCTTGCGGGTCTGGCCGTGATGTTCCTGGCGGCGCGCTCGGGTCTTGTGTGGTCGGGCGTGCCGGCTCCGGGACGGGTTGATTGCGC
Source organism: Pyrinomonadaceae bacterium (assembly GCA_036389095.1). Taxonomy (GTDB): domain Bacteria; phylum Acidobacteriota; class Blastocatellia; order Pyrinomonadales; family Pyrinomonadaceae; genus DASQYE01. Next base: position 279,102 of record DASVQM010000012.1, on the reverse strand, counting down.
TCCGTGCCCGGCGGACGCGTCGCATCTCTCTGGGTCGGACTGGTGGGCGGCGACGCTGTCGGCGTTTGCCCGAGCGCGACAGCGCCCGAGAGGGCCAGTGTTAGGAGGGACGCCTGAACGAACCGGCGCACAACGTATGTAGACATCAAACCGAAAGCTCCTTGAATTATTTAACCTGAAAAAATGGCTGCCGCGAATGCTTCGGCGCTCAGCGCTCTCGTAGATAAAACGCCGCAATTCACAAGCTTACTACGTTATAGCAGAAGTCGCGGTTTCAACAAATAAGCGCCATGGGCGTGGGCCGGGCCTGCGGAGAGTTGGAGCGCCGGGCTCGGCCCGCTCTCCCGGCAGAGTAACGACTCTCACCAATTCGTTATCGGGGAGTGGCTTGACAGTCGAGCCGGGCGCGCATTATCTTGCCTCTCTTTCTTAAGCAAAGCGTATTCCTGAATACATTGTTCGGGATATTCCCGAGGGGAAGGGGGCCGCACTCAGGAGAAGCGCCCCCTGTTGTTCGCAAATGGGATTTCCGCTTCCCGATAATGCAAGGCTAGGAGGCCCTAAGAAATGGCAGTAAAAGTCGGCATCAATGGTTTCGGACGCATCGGACGCAACGTCTTGCGCGCGTCCCTTGGCGACTCCGACATAGATTTCGTCGCCGTCAACGATCTCACAGACACACGAACGCTCGCGCATCTTCTCAAGTACGATTCCGTGCTCGGCAACCTCGATCATGAAATCTCGGCGACGGAGAACGGCATCAAGGTCGGCGAGGACGAGTTTCGCGTCTTCTCTGAGAAAGACCCCGCGGCGATTGATTGGAATAGCGTCGGCGCTGAGGTCGTCATCGAGTCCACAGGGCGTTTCACCAACGCCGAAGATGCCCGAAAACACATACGCGGCTCCGTCAAGAAAGTCATCATCTCCGCGCCGGCCAAGAACGAAGACATCACCATCGTCCTCGGCGTCAACGAAGAGAAGTATGACCCGCGCGAGCATCATGTGCTCTCGAACGCATCTTGTACGACCAACTGCCTCGCCCCCGTCGCCAAAGTGATGCATGAAAAGTTCGGCATACGCTCGGCGCAGATGACGACGATTCACTCCTACACGAACGACCAGCAGTTGCTCGACCTGCCGCACAAAGACCTCCGGCGTGCGCGCGCCGCCGCGCTCTCGATGATTCCGACCTCGACCGGCGCGGCCAAAGCCGTCGCGCTCGTGCTGCCTGAGCTGAAGGGCAAATTCGACGGCATCAGCGTGAGAGTGCCGACGCCCAACGTCTCGCTCGTAGATGTCGTCATGGAGCTGGAAAAAGAGACGACGACGGAGGATGTCAACAAGGCCCTGAAGGATGCGGCCAACGAAGAGCTGAGCGGCATCATGGCCTTCTCGGAAGAGCCGCTCGTCTCCTCAGATTTCCGCAAGAACTCTAACTCCTCCATCGTTGACGCCGAGTATACGAAGGTCATCGGCGGCAACATGGTCAAGGTGCTCTCCTGGTACGATAACGAATGGGGCTACTCTTGCCGCGTCCGCGACCTCGTCAAGTTTATCGCGCAAAAAGGACTCTAAGAACAGTGACGAGTGGCAGGTGACGAGGGACAAGTTAAAACCAAAGGCTCGACGCCGGAGGCCAGTTGCTTGTCCCTGCTTATCACTTGTCCCTCGTCACTTGCGACTGCATTATGAAGCTTTCGATCAAAGACCTGGACCTCAAGGGCAAACGTGTTTTCGTCCGCGTGGATTTCAACGTGCCGGTCAAAGACGGTGTGGTTGACGACGATACGCGCATACGCGGGGCTCTGCCGACGATTCAATACGCGACGGAGCGAGGGGCGCGCATCATCCTCGCTTCGCACCTGGGGCGGCCAAAGGGCGAGCGTGTCGACAAATACAGCCTGCGGCCCGTCGCGCAGCATCTATCCGGTCTGCTCGGCAAGGAGGTCGCCTTCGCGCCGGATTGCATCGGAGAGGAGGCGAAAGCAAAAGTTGATGAGCTTCAGGACGGCAATGTGTTGCTGCTTGAGAACCTGCGCTTTCATCCCGAAGAAGAGAAGAACGACGACGGCTTCGCACGCGAGCTGGCGGGCCTCTGCGACCTCTACGTCAACGATGCCTTCGGCGCGGCGCATCGCGCTCATGCTTCGACCGCCGGAATTACAAAGCACGTCGAGCGGGCGGCGGCGGGTCTTCTGATGGAGAAAGAGCTTGAATATCTGGGCCGCGTCATCAGTCACCCGGAGCATCCCTTCGCCGCCATCCTCGGCGGAGCCAAAGTTTCCGATAAGATTCCAGTCATTCGTGCCCTGATCGAACGCAAGGTGGATAAGCTTCTGATCGGCGGCGCGATGGCCTACACCTTCTTCAAGGCCGAGGGCTTTACGGTCGGCAAATCGCTCGTCGAGAACGATATGCTGGAAACGGCGCGCGAGATCAGGCAGCAGGCGCAAGAGGCGGGAGTGGAGCTGCTGCTGCCCACAGATCATCAGGTCGTGGATAGCTACGACCCGCTCAAGAGCCGCAAGACCATACCCATCGAATTCACCAACGCGGGCCTGGTCGGCTTAGACATCGGCGTCGAGACGGTCGCGCTCTTTGCAGATGCTTTGAAAGACGCGAAGACGATCATCTGGAATGGGCCCATGGGAGTTTTCGAGGAAGAACACTTTGACCAGGGGACGATCGGCATCGCGCGCGCCGTCGCCGAAGCCGCAGACCGTGGCGCGACCGTAATCGTCGGCGGCGGAGATTCCGTCGCCGCCGTTACCAAGGCAGGCGTCGCCGACCGCATCACGCACATCTCGACCGGCGGCGGCGCGACACTCGAATTCCTGGCCGGTGATGAGCTGCCGGGGGTCGCAGCACTAAACAATAGTGATGAAGGATGAAAGAAGAGAATTAACAGGATGGACAGGATAAAGAAAAGCTAAGAGAAATCCAGTCGGCAATGCTTTTATCTATTATCCTGCTTTTAGTTCTTATCCTGTCCATTCTGTTAAATTCTGCTTTGAAGGACTCTCATCATTCTTTCATCCTTCATCCTTAATCCTTACTACTATGCGTAAACCTGTCATTGCGGGAAACTGGAAGATGTACAAGACGGTCTCGGAATCGGTCGAGACCGCGCTCGGGCTCAAGCCGCTGGTCTCGAACGCCAACCATTGCGAGGTGGTCATCGCTCCGGTCTTTACGGCGCTCAAGACGGTGGCCGACCGGCTCGAAGGCTCGAACATACATATCGCGGCCCAGGATTGCTCGACCGAAGTCGAGCACGGCGCGCATACCGGGGAGGTCGCAGCCGATATGCTGCGCGATGTCGGCTGCTCCTACGTCATCGTGGGCCATTCCGAGCGGAGGCAATACTATTTCGAGACGGATACGATGGTCAGCCGTAAGGCGCAGGCCGGATTGGCCGTCGGTTTGAGCATCATCGTGTGCGTCGGCGAGACGCTCGCGCAACGCGACCAGGGCAACGCCGAGCGTGTCGTCAGCGGCCAGTTGAGCGGCGGACTCAGCGGGTTGACAGCCTCTGATCTGGCCCGTATTATCATTGCCTATGAGCCCGTTTGGGCCATTGGTACGGGACGCACCGCGACGCCGGAGCAAGCGCAGGAAATGCATGCGTTTATCCGGCGCGTTTTCGCGGAAAAGTACTCCGCAGAGATTGCCGCCGCGATGCGCATCCTCTACGGCGGCTCGGTCAAGCCGGACAACGTCGCGGGATTGATGGCGCAAGAGGATATAGACGGCGCGCTCGTGGGCGGCGCGAGCCTCAAGGCCGAGACGTTCGCGCAGATCGTGAATTACAATCGGTAGAGTTAAAGGACGAAGAGTTTTGGTCACTTACGTTTTATACGGTCTTTTTATTTTGACCTGCATTGTGCTGGTCGGCGCGGTGTTGCTCCAACCGGGCAAGGCGGACGCGGGCGCGCTCTTTTCCAGCAGCGTTTCGAGCACGGCCTTCGGGCCGCGCGGCACGCAGACCCTTCTCGCCAAGATCACCATCGGCGCGGCGGCCCTCTTCATGCTCATCGCTTTAATACTATCTCTGCCGATCTTTGGCACACGCTCCGTGTTGCAATCTGCGCCGGACGAGTCTCAACCGGCGGCGTCGCCCGCTCCGCAGCAGCAGCAGCCGTCGCCAGCCGCCACGGTCGCTCCGGCGGGCACTACTGCTTCACCCGCAGCACAGGGAAGCGCCCCGGCCAACACGGGAGCGTCGCCTGCCACGCCTGCACCGAGCCCACAGGCCCAGACCTCCCCGGCTGGAAAATAGTTGGGGCAGCAGGACTGGCAGTAGTTGAAAATTTGGAGGTCGGCGTCAAGCCGTCGAGGATGAGCATAAGCCGAAGTGGCGGAACTGGTAGACGCGCACGTTTGAGGGGCGTGTGAGGTAACTCGTGGGGGTTCGAGTCCCCCCTTCGGCATCCAAGTATAAGTCGGGCAATCGCCTATCAAGGTGGTTGCCCGACTTTTTATTGCTCTGCCGTTTGTCTAAGGCTTGCCGCTGAACTACTGTGCGGCTGGCTTGGGTGCTGGCTTCACGGCCTCAAGCTGTAGGTTTATCATGACTTCATTGCCGACATCCAGGCCGCCGTTCTCCATCGTCTTGCCCCAGGTGATGCCGTAGTCGCGGCGGTTGATCCTGGTCTGCGCGGCGATGCCGAAGCGCGTGTTGCCGCGCTGGTCTTTGATCGCGCCTGTGATGGTGAAGGGGAGTTCTATCTGCTTGGTCACGCCCTTGAGCGTAAAGTCGCCGTGGAGCACGTAGCGGTCTTTCGCCTTGCGCTCGACACGCGTGCTCTTGAAGGTCATCTCAGGGTATTTCGCCACTTCAAAAAAATCCGCTGTCCGCAGGTGCTTGTCGCGCGCTTCGACCCCGGTATCTATGCTCTCGACCTTGGCGGTGAACTCGACCGACGACTTGGTGACATCCGTTTCGTCGTAGTTGATCGTGCCGGTAAAGTCCTTGAAGCGTCCTTCTATCAGGTTGATCTCAAAGTGGCGGATCGAAAAGCCGATAGTGCTGTGAGCCGGGTCTATCTTATATTCGCCGCTGGTGATGGGAGCGTAGTTTACCTTTACGGCTCTGTCCTGCGCTTCGGCCACCGCGAAGTTCTGGCCGTTTCCGGCCAGCGTCAACGCGACGAGCCCCGTCAACGCCGCGACCAGAAATGCGTTTCTCAATCGTCTCATGTGTAGTCTCCTTAATTTTTCAGTGATGATTACTAAAAATTCTGTGATGAGCGGCGAGCTATGACCGCCCGTATGTGCCGGCAAGCGGCGAAGGCCCGTCGCGGCGCAATAAACTGTCGAGGCTCCATTCGCCCCCACCGGCCACGGCCAGGTAAAGGAAGACGAAGCTGTAGAGAGCCGCCAGTTCACCCTTGTTCAGAAGTGGCCAGAAGCCCTGCGGAGCGTGCGCCATGAAGTAGGCCACAGCCATCAGACCCGAGAGAATGAAAGCGACGGGTCTGGTGAACAGCCCCAGCAGGAGCAGCAGCCCGCCGAAGAACTCAAGCACCCCTGCCAGGCCTGTCAAAGAAAAGAACGAAAACGTGCCGTGCGAAGAGGGTGCGCCGGGCGCGGGCGTCGGCAACAGGATGCCGAATACCTTCTGCGCGCCATGCTGAATCAACAGGAACGCCGCGATGATGCGCAGAATGCTCAGCGCGCGCCAGGCCCACCGCGCCTGAAATGTCTCAAGATTAGCCATAATACTCCTCTAAATATCCAGTCTCTTTCTCGCAATCGATAACCACGACAGCCAATATAGTCGTTATAACGAATATTGTCAAGAGGAGTTTTCGCCCTCGCTCCGGCCCTCGTTTGAGATTACGGATATTTTGCAGCCCTGCATCGAGACGATGTATTGCCGCTTGCGACCCTTCGGGGAACTCCCAAGCTTACTTGCAGCAGGCTTATTTGACAAATTTAAGAGGGGGCTTCTATTCTTAACGCGTGGTAAGCAAACCCGGCTAGAGGACTGAGAGAGATGATCGTTCAAGCCAACAGCACCTATCGCTATTATTGCTATTACGGTTCTCTCTTTGCGCGAGGGAGCGAGGCGGGGCGCAGGGGCTGTCCGGGTGTCAAGATAATCTAAGACCACCACAGACTAGATTCCACTGGAACCGGCCACTGATCCTTCCGACGCGGGGAGGAGCAGTGGCCGGTTCTTTTTGTGTCCGCGATTTCCGGCGAGACTCCGAAGAGGTTCCAGGCTCATGCCAGACCGAGACCAGCAAGGCTTATTGCGCGACCATGTTGACGTACGTATCATGGCGACCGATCTCACCGAGGCGACTGTTGACCGTCATGCGATTGTTCAATTAGACCCGGAGCATCCGGGCTTTCGTGATGAGGAGTATCGCGCGCGGCGCAACCGCATCGCCCTGATCGCCATGGAGTATCAGCCCGGTGGGCCCATCCCGGACGCGCCTTACACTGCGGAAGAGCATGGAGTCTGGCGCGCTATTCTGGAAGCGCTTGGGCCCACGCAGCAAAAGTATGCCTGTCACGAATACCTGGAATGTATCAGGCGCATGGACTTGCCGCGAGAGCGTATCCCGCAGCTGCGCGAAGTGACGGAGAAGGTCCTGGCCCTGAGCGGATTTCGTTTGGAGCCTGTCGCCGGACTTGTCGAGCCCAGGGTCTTTCTGGAATCCCTGGCGCGCGGTGTGTTTCTCTCCACACAGTACATTCGTCATCATTCCATGCCGCTCTACACGCCTGAGCCGGACGTGGCCCATGAAGTGATCGGCCATGCCGTCACATTAGCCAGTCAGCGACTCGCAGAGCTTAACCGTCTCTTCGGCCATGCCGTTGAACGCACACGCTCGGTCGAAGCGCTGGAACGCCTGGCGCGCGTCTACTGGTTCACCATAGAGTTCGGGGTGCTGCGCGAGGGAGGAGTCCTTAAAGCCTACGGCACTGGATTGCTCTCATCGGCTGGGGAACTTGAAGCCATGCACGAAGCGGAGCTTCGTCCTCTTGATCTGGAAGCAGCCTCTCGGCAGGAATATGACCCGACGAGATTTCAGCCGGTTCTGTACTGCGCGGATTCATTTGAAGAGATGTACGAGCGGCTGCGCGGTTATCTGATACGCTGGTCTTAGCGCTCGACGGTTTCGTTCGGATGCGAAGGCTCAGCGGCGGAGGATTGCTCTGCCTCGAAACCCGTTTACGGTATCTTATGACGGCTAATGCTCGAGCGTCCATGACGGCGGGTCGCTCGCGTGGAAACTCCCCATCACATTAAAATCAATCTCGGCCTCACTCCTTTCGCCCTCGCCCGGTCCGGCTTCGCCCGGCCTCAAACGCTCCTCATCTTCTGACATAATCTCCTCCCCGTTTCCTTATGATCGTCCCAGGGATTAAAATCGTCGCGGCTCAGGCTGGCTTAATTCAGAGAGCTTCCATCGAATACTTTTCTTCGGTCAAATCTGATAACCTTTAAGCAGCGAGCAATTTTGTCAGGGGGCGTCGGTCAGACAGCGCTGTCAATCCAACTTACACGCAGAATCTTGCTTGTTTTAAGGTGCATTTCATGAACGATTCCAGACACGCTCCGCTCTCGCCTCTCAGGCTCCGAGGCGTGCTGCTGGCCGCCTTGGGATTACTGCTACTGAATGCGGCGACGACAGCCGCACAGTCGCAGGACATCTCATTCCCGACCCCAGCCAGTACGGACGAGATCAGCGGCACGATTGCCGCCAGAGACATAGGCGATGCGCGCCTGACGAGACACTTCTATATTCTGGCGGGCACGCCCGGCGACCTCATCTTCACCGTCACGAGCAATAATCTGAACGGCGACGTTGACCTGTTCACGGCGGGCAGCCTGCGCCCGCTCGGAAAGATCAGCGTGTATGCCGGGACGCAGCCGTCGACCGCGACGAAAACCGTTTTCCTCAGGCAGCGCGAATCGCTCATCCTGAGAGTAGAGGCGCGCAGCGCCAACGATAACGAGGGCACTTATAGTATTCGTTTTGCCGGAACATTCGAGCCCGTGCTGACGGCAGCAACGCCCTCCGTGGAGAGCAGCGCAGCAACACAGACCACCACGGCATCCGGGCGCACTGGGAGAGGCGTCAGGCGAGTCACATCCTCCGGCGCACGCATCGATGAGCCCGAAGCGGAAATCTCCGCTCGGACGGAGACGAATGCGGAGACGACAACTACTACTGCTGCTGCTGCCACGCCCGCTCCCGCTGCAACCGAATCGCGGACGGAAACTGCTGCGCCCGTCGAGCCGCCATCCAGGCCGGAGCCGGCCAGAACGGCGCGCACCAGACGACCCAGAGGCCGTCGCCCAAGAGCTAACCCCACGCCACAGCCCGCCCAGCCTCCAACCGATACGGGCTCGACCGCTTCATCAACGCCTCAGCCAGCTCTTAATCCAAGGCTCATCATTGAGACCAGGGACGGAATGAGAACCGAGCGGTTCATGAGCACCGTGCGGAGCGTGAAGGTCGAGAACGGACAGATCGTGATCGTCTCTAGCAACGGGGCGAAGATCGAGCGAATCTCATTGGCGACGGTGCTCAAGATGTCCATCGAGCCTTAATCGTGCATCTCGCGCCGTGTGAACATCAGACCCCTTTTTCTAACGCCTTGAAAATCATCGAACTCGACCGGCTGCGTTCGCAGCCTGGACTCTCAGCTTCGTGGAGGTGTGAATAAGAGCTTGAAGGTGGAAGAGGCAAAGAGGCGCAGGCTCGAAGGCAGGCGGGCGCTGGTGACGGGAGCCAACAGCGGCATCGGTCGCGCCATCGCTCTGCGCCTGGGCCTTGAGGGCGCAGGCGTCGTCGTCAACTACCTTGTGCAACCGGAAGAGGCGGAAAAGGTGGTCACGGAGATCGAGGGCGCAGGCTCGAAGGCACTGGCGATCAACGCCGATGTCTCCGATGAGGGCCAGGTCGAAGAGATGTTCAGGCGTGCGGCGGAGGCGCTCGGTGGCTTGGATATTCTGGTCAACAACGCGGCGACCGAGATGCGTCGCCCGTTTTTGGAGATGCCGCTCGAAGATTGGCGACGTGTGATCGAGGTTGATTTGACGGGCCCGTTCCTCTGCTCTCAACGCGCCGCGCGATTGATGGTCGAATCGGGCGCGGGCGGCTCAATCGTCAACATCACGAGCGTACACCAGCGCATCCCCTGGGGCGGCTATGCCCATTACTGTGCGGCCAAAGCCGGGCTCGAAATGCTCACGAAGACCATCGCGCTAGAGCTGGCGACGGAGAATGTGCGCGTCAACTCGGTCGCGCCGGGAGCAATCGCAACGCCGCTCAACAGAGAGGTGTGGAGCGAGCCTGAAATGATGAGCGACCTGTTGAATAAGATTCCCGTCAGGCGTGCCGGCGAGGTTGAAGAGATTGCTTCCGTGGTCGCTTTCCTCTGCTCGGATGAGTCCAGCTATATGACTGGCCAGACTGTCTACGTTGATGGAGGGATGACGCTCTACCCGGCTTTTCTACGGGGCGCATGAGAGGGGCGGCTCTCTATCTGCGGCCCCTTCGGTTCGTGGCCGGGGCTTGCGGTTTTGCAGGTGAAGGGGATGGCGCGCTGGCTTGAGCTTTCAGGGTGTCGAGGTCGGAGCGCAGCTTGGAAATGGCTTCGTTGGCGGGATTGACTTCCTGTAGCCTGGCGAGCATCTCTTCGGCTTCGCGTGCGTTGCCGACGCGCGTCAAAGCGACGACGAGATTCTGCAAGGTCTGTTCATGACGGGGGTCGCGCTCAAGCGAGGCGCGATACTCCTTGATGGCACGCTCGTTGTCAGGCGGATTGCGCAGGTAGAAGGTCAGGCCCAGGTCTGTACGCACATTTATATCCTCTGGATTCTTGAGCAGCGCCGCCGTGTACCATTTCTCAGCCGTCTCATAATTGCCGGTCTCGAAGTTCGCGTTGCCGAGCTTCACAATGGCTCCATAATCGTCCGGGCGTAGCTGGTTGGCCTTGAGCAGAAACTCGATCGCCTGATCGAAACGATGTATCTGGTAGAAAAGATCTGCGGCCTTCATCTGCGCGTCGAAATTGTTGGGCTCGTTGCGCGCCTGTTCGATGCTCGCCGTCACCTGCTCCTGCACCGCCTGCTGGTCAGCGCCGCCAGCCGCAATACTGGGATGGCCCGCCGGGAGGTTTGAATTCCGGCCCGCGACATCGGTCGCAGCCGATTGACGCGTTGACATCCCCTGCTGGTTGACCGTGTTTGCGAAGATGAATCCGATGATGCACCCAAGGAGCAGGCCGATGATGGAGAATAAGACGTTCTCTTTATTCATAAAACAATAGTCATTCCAGAAGCGATGAGTCGGAAGTGGTGAGCGAAAAGACAAACGCAAATGCCTGTCTTTCACGCATCACTCATGACTCATCACTCCCGGCTTCGTTTCAGGCGTATGAATGCAGTCCGGGCAGCAGGTAGCTGACGCCGAGGTAAGTAAAGATCACCAGAAGAAAACCGAACAGAGCGAAATATGCAGAGCTTCTGCCGGTCCACCCCCGGGAGATGCGCGTATGAAGGAATGCAGCGTAGGTGAGCCATGCGACGAGCGCCCCGGTCTCTTTGGAATCCCAGCCCCAGTATCGTCCCCATGATTCGTTGGCCCACACAGCGCCCGTGATTAAGAGCATCGCCAGCCCTGCGAAGGCGACGCTGGCCGTCTTATACATCAGGCTGTCGAGCTTCTCTTTGGGCGGGAGCACGGCGCGCAGCCGCTCCGTGCGGAAGCTGAAGATGAGCACAAAGAGCGTGGCGGCGAAGGCCGTGATCAACGCGGCCAGCTCGACAGGGTTGGCATTGGTGCTGAGGAAAAGCTTCGAGGCGCTCTGCTCGACAAACTGCCTGGCCACCTGTTCGAGCCGTTCGACCGGGAGCTGCGCGATCTGTTCCGCCTTCAAGCCTTCCTGCTCGGCCATCCAGCGGCCAAGCCGTTCATAACCGAGCGGGTCTTGCGCGAGCTTCTGCTGAATGCGCGGGCCCACGTCCGTCAGGGTTTTGATCTGCGAGACGAGAAAGGCGATGGCCGCCGCCTGTATGACGAGCGAGAGCTTGAGGAGGCGATGACCCCATGCGCGCGCCTTTAAATCTTCTTTGGAGAGGTAAACGGCGAAAGAAATGATAACGCCGACCAGCAGGAGCCCGGCGAGCGCCAGCATTGGGCCCACCCACGGAATATCCACCCGCAGAGGGATGGGCCTGCGCCCGCCCGTCTGGGTCGCAAGAAATGTCGAGGCGCTGTAGGTCAGGCTGGTAAAGACGGAATACTTGCTGATCGTCGCAAAGACCGAGAGCGCGAAGATGCTAGACCAGATCGCCATCGCTTCCGTCTTCACACCGTCCTTCAACAGATAGAGGACGGCGACGGCGAAGCAGACCAGGGCCACGCCGTAGGAGAGAGAAGCGATGCCGACGTGAATCGGACGCCAGTAGGAATCTAAGATAGGCGGCAGATCAATGAACTCGTCTCCGATAAATCGCGCCAGCAGCAGAATCAATGATGCCAGCGGCAGCGTCACCGCCCCCAGAAAGCGAAAGCTCTTGCGATGCGCGATCAGCAGCGTCGTAATCCCTGCGCCGAAAGCAAAAGCCAGGCTCAAGTCGTAGAGATTGGCAAACGGAATGTAGCGGAAGAACCAGGGCATCTGCTCCGGCCCGTAGCCGTTTTTGGCCAGGATGGCTAACTCTCTATCATGCGCCGCGATCCAGCGCACGCCCCAGCTCGATAGATTAAAGAAGACTCCGGCGGTGGCGAGCCAGAGGCCGAAGCGCTGTGCCATCTCGGAGGGGGCGTAGAGGTTTGTCAGGTGAAAGGTGGCGGCGGTCAGATAACAGGCGAGCGCCAGCATCATCAACGCCCCGTCGGAGATGAATGACGCGCCGCCGAGCTTGATTCTGAGAAGAACCATCAGGAGCGAGCCCGCGATGACCAGGATGGCGGGCAGATAAGAGCGCAGGGTTGAACCCTTTTCCGTTTCAGGGAGCGCGACCAAAGGCTGTTGTTTCAGGACTTCAAGCATAATTGCCGTACCTCATGATTATTGCGGCCCGCCGATGGCGGCCACCAATTTCTTAAAACGATCTTCAAAACCGAGCTTGTTGCGATTGCTGTTGCCGCCCAAGACCACCTGGTATCGGCCTTCGTCGCTCTCTTCGACCAGGGCCCAGACTCTCTGGTGCGAGAAGAAGAAGACAGCGCAGAGCGTCAGTATGAGCAGCAACCCGCCCACGTAAAAGGGAATCTTGCCGGGGTCTTTCTGAATAGCGAGGACATGCTGAAGCGGGACTTTCTCGAAATCGGCGAGGCGATATTTATAGCCGCCGAAGGGTGCGCCGACGGGTGCGCCCGAGGGCAGCTCCATGGCGAAAGCATAGACGGTCTTCTGCTCGCCTGAGGGAGTTGTGACCTTCAGGATGGCAGCCGGATTATTGTAATCGCCGCTGTTTGAATCCGGCCTGCCGCCCGCGCCGATAGTGAAATCCGGTTGAAAATTCTCGAAGTCAATGCGTGTTCCGTCGCCGAGCGTGGTCGAGCCGTTGCGCGGGATGCTGACCTCCAGGGGCTCGCCGCCGTTCTGCGGCATGAGACGAAGCGTGATGTTGCGCGCCTGGCCGAAGGAGGTGAAGCTGGCCTGGAAGAAACGGTAGCCGCGATAATCGTAAGGCTCGTTGAGATGCACGAGGGCTTCGCGCTCGCCCGTCTCGTCTTTGATCTTAATGCGCGTCAGCCAATCAATCGTATTGTTTTGCAGGATCGAGCCGTCTTTCTTAATCAGCTTCTGCTGGATGTCCGTGCATTCGACGGTGAAGGGAAGCGTCACGGACGTACGCGAGATGCGGTCGAGGTTAAAAGTGAGATTGGTCATCTCGTTGCTGGAATCGCCGGGCTGAAGCGGCATCTGCCCGTCGCGGCTGAACTGCGCGGTCAGAAAGCCGCCCGTAAAGATCGTCAGCAGCGCGACGTGTACGCCCAGGTAACCCATGCGATTCCATGCTCCGCGCTCGCCGAAGATGTACAGGCGACCCTGCTTCTCTGTCACGGTGGGCTTGAGACCGGCGCGGCGCATGGCGAGGCTCACGCGCTCGGCGACAGCCCGGCCGCTCTCTCCTTCAACCGCCAATTCGGCGTGCTGCTGCTGGCCTTGCAGCCATTTTCGTCCGGCTTCCAGCTTACGCCGTGTGACGACCTTCCACGTTTTTGGAAACCGATCAATCGAGGCCAGAATAATATTGAGCGAGAGCGTGAGCAGCAGCGCGTTGAAGTACCAGGTGTGGTAAATGTCGAAGAAGCCGAGGCTCCCGAAAAGCAGCTTCTGCGAGGGCGTGAGCGAGGCATAGTACTTGTCGAACTCGTCTAAGTTCTGCTGCATGATGAGCATCCCCACCATGCTGGCGGCGACGAGCAGGATGAGCAGCACGACGCCGAAGCGCACGGAGCTGAGGAGGTTGAGCAGCCACGTCAGCGGCGCTTGCGCGAACCCACCTTGACCGGCCTTGGCCGGTTGTACAACTGTATCTTTTTTGGTTTCTTCTATAGCAGACATTGAAATTTTTAGTACGGGATGAAAGCGATTCCGGCGTGCCGGTTCGGCGAATCGAATGGCTGCCGAGGATGCTAAGCTCTTCTATCAGATGGCTCGCATCATAGCCGAGATAAAATCATTTGTCATCCGTCCTTCCCCTTTTGATGCTTGCTGGCGTATTGCTTTTCGGTTAAAAGATATAACGAACGCAGAACGCCTCTCTGGCCGGATGTCCCAAAGCTGTGGCCGCGTCCGCGCGTCGAGAGCGATCACTGCGGCATAACTGTACAGGCCGATACTCTAAAAAATACCGTTCGACAGTATAGCCTTCAAATTCTACTAAATTGAATCTGGACATGAAGCTGGCTTCAGCTTCGAGGCCGTGAGAAGATGGATCGCCGCCGCGCCCTATCATCGCAGAAGTCGTCTCCCGTCGGCTCTTCGCCGCCCGTCTATCCGTTCACGGCCATCGTCGGGCAGGAGGAGATGAAGCTCGCGCTGCTGCTCAATACGATAGACCCGGCGATAGGCGGCGTGCTCGTGATGGGCCATCGCGGAACCGGAAAATCCACGGCGGTGCGCGCCCTGGCAGACCTCCTGCCGTTGATGTCCAGAGTGAAGGGTTGCCGGTTCGGCTGCGATGCTAAAGACTCTGCGAAGCTGTGCGCGGATTGCGCCGCGCAATTGAGCGCCGGGGCAAAGCTGAGCAGCGAACGTGCGGCTGTGCCGGTCGTTGATCTGCCGCTCGGCGCGACCGAAGACCGCGTGTGCGGCACGATCAACATCGAGCGTGCCATAGGCGAAGGCGTCAAGGCTTTCGAGCCGGGACTGCTGGCGCGTGCCAATCGCGGCTTCCTCTACATAGACGAAGTCAACCTGCTCGAAGACCACCTGGTCGATCTACTGTTAGACGTGGCCGTGACGGGCCGCAACGTGGTCGAGCGTGAAGGCATCTCCATTGAGCATCCCGCGCGCTTCGTGCTCGTCGGCTCGGGCAACCCGGAAGAGGGCGAGCTGCGCCCGCAACTGCTTGACCGTTTCGCCCTGCACGTCGAAGTCAGGACGCTCGACGACCTGGACGAGCGCGTACAGGTCGTCGAGCGGCGCGAGCTTTTCGAGCGCGACCCGGCGCTCTTTTGCGCCCAGGCTCAGCCTGAACAGCAACGCCTGCGCCGCAAGCTCATCGCCGCGCGCCGGAGCTTTAATGAAGTCGCCATGCCGCGCCCGCTCCTGCGCCGCGTCGCTGAGCTTTGCTTACGGCTCAAGGTGGATGGGCACAGGGGCGAGCTGACCATAGCGCGAGCCGCACGCTCGCTCGCGGCCTTCGAGGGGCGGCGCGAAGTGTCGGACTCGGACGTGCGCCGCGTCGCTCAGATGGCGCTGCGTCATCGCCTGCGCCGAGACCCTTTGGAGCAGGCGGCAAGCTCAGCGCGCATACAGGATGCTCTGGACAATCTCTTCCCTCCGGCCATCGCCGATAGCGAGCCCGCACAGACCGTTGACGAACGTACGGAGGGCGAGTCGCGCGGGAAGAAGAAGGCTGGCACACATCGCGGCGGCTCGAATCAGGGAGACGATGGCGCGGGCAATGGAGCGACCGGCGCGCGCGATGGCGGCGCGAGTCGCCATATTTCGCCCGCAACAGATGGACGACTACCCGAGGGCTCTCTCGATCAGAGATCGTTTGCGCAACGGAACGCGACCCTTTGGGCCCACTCGTCGCGGCAACAGGGAAACGGAGCGCACGGCTCTTACGATAGGCGGCGCGGACGCTATGCGCGGGCCGTCATGGATTCGACCGGAGCGTCGAAGATCGCTCTTGACGCGACGTTGCGCGCGGCTGCGCGAAACGCCGTGCGCCTTGACGGGAATGAAAGTGTGGAGGGGAACAGGCTCTCTGCTAAGCGTATAGGCCCGTTATCGCCGCTCGTGGTTGAAAAGGAGGCCCTGCGCTATAAACGGTTCAAGAGAAAGACTGGCAGGCTCTTCATCTTCGCCATTGATGCTTCCGGGAGCATGGCCTTGAATCGCATCGGCCAGGCCAAGCGTGCGCTGGCCGGACTGCTACGGCAATCCTACGTGAGGCGCGACCGCGTGGCGCTCTTAAGCTTTCGCGGGCAAGGGGCTGAGCTTTTACTTCCGCCGTGCCAGGGTGTGGCTCGCGCCAAACGAATGCTCGACGCGCTTTCGGTCGGAGGCGCGACTCCGCTCTCGGCAGGGCTCGCCGCCGCCGTCGAGACAGCACGACGGGCCGCACGGCAGGGAATTCAAGAGATAGTCCTCCTGATCTTCACGGATGGGCGGGCCAACGTCTCTTTGCAGGGGGGCGGGACATTTGATCGTGCCATGCGCGGGCAGGTTATTGCCGGGGAGCTTGAGCGGCTGGGCGCAATGCTCAGGCAGATGTGTGTGACGACCTTCGTGGTTGATACGCAGAACCGTTTCGTCTCCGGCGGCGAGGCACGCTCGCTGGCGGAAACGCTCGGCGGGCGTCACATCTTTCTTTCATCCGATGCGTTGATGGGCCCAGCGCAGTTTTCCGTAACCGTTTGAGATTAACCGTGAACGATCAGGAGACAGCCGGGACAAAAAAGATTTCGCAGGCGGAGCGAGACCGCCGCGTGCTGGAACTCTGCGAACAGGTGCGGGAGATAGAGCAGCGCCTGATTCCGACGGGGCTGCATGTGTTCGGGCGCGTGCCGGAGACTGCGGCGCGGGCCGATATGCTGCGCATGGTGGCGTCGTTCGATAGACCGGAGGCGGGCACGCGCGCCTTGCCGGACATGGTCGCGGAAGGTCTGGGCCTGGGCCCATATGCGAAGCTCATCCGAAGGGGACGCGCCTCGGAGACTTTGTTGCGGGAGCGCGAGCGCGTTGATGAGATGGTTGCACGAGCAATCAATCTCTTTATCTCAAAGGGTGCGGGCGAGGCCGTCAACTGGCTTGAAAAAGAGGCGCGCGTCCAGTCGCAGCATTCCCGGCCCGTCTTCTCGCTGCTCGAAACGATCTCAAGGCAGTTGGAGAGCAACGGCGAGCTGGACGCCCTCTCGCGTGCGCTCCGGGGCGAATATATAGAGCCAGGGCCGGGCGCAGACATCGTGCAGAATCCCGGCATCCTGCCGACGGGGCGAAACACTCACGCCGTCAATCCCTACACGGTTCCATCCGAGATCGCTTACGCGCGGGCCGAAGGGGTCGTAGAGGCTTTGCTTGAGCGACACTTGACAGAGCACGGGCGCTATCCGCGCGCGATGGCGCTGGTCTTATGGGGCCTCGACAATATCAAGACGCAGGGCGAGGGCGTGGCCCAGGCTTTATGGCTGATGGGCGTGCGCCCGCGCCGCGACCAGTTGAATCGCGCGACGGAGGTCGAAGCAATCCCGCTCGAACAATTGAAGCGCCCGCGCATTGATGTCGTGATGACAGTCTCCGGCATCTTCCGAGACCTCTTCGGCGCGACGATGGGGCTACTAGATAAGGCTGCGAGGTGCGTCGCCGCGCTCGACGAGCCGCCCCAGATGAATTACCTGCGCCAACACGTCGCGGGACAGATGAGCGCCGACGGCTGCACCTTCGACGAAGCCTGCGTGCGCCTCTTCTCCAACGCGCCGGGCAATTACGGAACCAACGTCAATTTCATGGTCATGGATTCGCAGTGGGAGCGCGACGATACGCTCGGCGATCTCTTCGTCACGCGCAAGTGCTTCGCCTACGGGCGCGACGCCGAGGGCCGCCAGATAGAAGGACGCGAGGCCAGGCGTGCGATGGATCGCGCGCTCGCGCGCGTCGAGGCCGCCTACCAGAACATCGATACTTTCGAGATCGGCATCACGGACGTGGATCATTACTTTGAATACCTGGGCGGCGTGGCCAAGGCTGTCGAGAAGAGGGCGAGCGCGCGCCCGGCCATCTATCTCTCCGACGCGCTTTCACGCGACGCACGCATACGCTCGCTCGAAGAGACCGTCCGCCTGGAAACGCGCGCCAAGACACTCAATCCGAAGTGGTACGAAGGGATGCTCAAGCACGGCTTCCGCGGCGTCGCAGAGATTGAAAGCCACGTCGCCAATACCTTCGGGTGGAGCGCGACCGCCGATGCCGTTGACGACTGGGTGTACACGGAAGTGGCCAAGACCTTCATCCTGGACGAAGAGATGCTCGAACGCCTGCGCAAGCTCAATGCTCATTCGGCCCGCTCGCTCGTCGGTCGCCTGCTCGAAGCAGAGGGGCGCGGCTACTGGCAGGCGGAGCCCGCTATGCTTGGTCGCCTGCGCGAGATATTTGCGGGACTCGAAGATCAGATCGAAGGCGTCGCCTGAATACTCGGCGCGTCTTCTTGAGCAGAGGTTATGCCATTGAACATCACGGTGCTCTATGTCGGGTCGAGCTTACTCGCGCCGCTCAGGCAGGCGGAGCAGGAGATCAATCGCGTCTACGGGCTGGAGCTGCGCATCGCCGCTTATAATTTCGGCATGCCGCTGACGGAGGGCGAATGGCGCGAAGTGGAGCGCGACTTAAGCATTGCCGATGTCGTTTTCGTCATCCATGTGATGGATGGTGAGAACGCCATGCGGCTGCTTTCGGCTCTTGAGCGATGCGGGCAGCCGTCGCGTGCCGTGGTCGTCATCAACTGTATGCCGGACTTGATGCGCCGCACGCGCATGGGCCAACTGGACTTCGCGCAACTCCTGCGCTCATTAAAACCCTGGGCCCATGAGGAGAATGACGTGGTTGATGGGCGGGGGGCGGGCAGGGCCGCCCGGCTCGCCGGCAGGGTCGGCTCATGGATGGGCGATCAGGCGCGAGCGCACAGGAGGAACGGTAAGTCGCCGAAGCATACGCAGTATCTCAAGCTGGTGGATCGCCTGCCGGGGCTTCTGCGATTTGTGCCTTCGAGGGGGAAACTGCGCGACATCAAGCACTATCTCTACCTGTTCTGTTATTTCCTGCAACCGACGCCCGCCAACATTCGCTCGATGGTGCTCTATGCGATCAAGCATTATGTGCCCGCCGAGCGTTTGAAGAGTGCCGAAATTCAAGTGCCGCTGCCCGAGCGTATGCCCGCCGTCGCCATCTATCACCCGGAAGCCCCGGCGTTGTTTGAATCCTTCGAAGCTTACAGGAAGTGGAGCGAGCGTCGTCCGGGCAGGCGCAGCGGCGAGCGTGTGCTCGTGCCGGAGGAGACCATCGGGTTGCTGTTGATGCGCCCGCAGATCGTGAGCACTACGCGTGAGCACTACGACGGATTGATTCGCGCGATAGAGGCCGAGGGGCTATCGGTCGTGCCAGCCATCTCTACGCTCATGGATAACCGGGAGGCTTGCGGGAAATTCTTCATCGAGCCTGAAGAGAGAAGAGCGGGTGTAGCGAAGGAGGCGAAAGGAGATGGGCCAAGGGGCGGATTGGCCGGGAGGTCGCGTGTGAGCCAGATCGTGTCGCTCACGGGCTTCAGCTTCGTCGGCGGCCCGGCGATGAATGACAGCGAGGCGGCGGCGAGTTTCCTCTCAGACCTGAATCGCCCTTTGCGTTCCGCCGTCAGTCTGGACATGCAGTCAATCGAGGCGTGGGAGCAATCGGGGACTGGGCTCAACGCCGTGCAGGCGGGTATGCAGATCAGTATTCCAGAAATAGACGGGGCGACAGAGCCTTTCGTCTACGGCGGCATCCCCGAAGGAGGCGCAGCGCCCGTGCCGCTCGAAGATCGTTGTCGCCGCCTGGCGCGTCGCCTGAGTCGCTGGAACAAACTGCGTACCTCGCCGCGGGCAGACTTGCGGCTGGGCCTGCTCGTCTTCTGTTTTCCGCCGAACAAGGGCAACACGGGCACGGCGGCTGATCTGGATGTCTTTCCGAGCGCCTGGGAGATGCTGCGGCGTTTACAGGCTGACGGCTACACGGTCGAGCTTCCGTCCGGCCCTGATGAGCTGCGCGGGATGCTTCTGGGCGGCAATTCCGAAGAGTTCGGAACGACCGCTAACGTCGCTTATCGCATGACGACAGACGAGTACAGGCGTTTATGCCCGTACGTCTCGGAGATCGAAAGAGAGTGGGGAGAAGCGCCGGGCGCGATCAATTCATTCGGGGGCGAACTGTTGATTCAGGGCATCATGCTCGGCAAAATTTTTCTCGGCGTGCAGCCGACCTTCGGATATGAAGGCGACCCGATGCGCCTCCTGATGGCGCGAAGCGGAGCGCCGCATCACGGCTTCATGGCGCTCTACACCTATCTCGAAAAAATCTTTCGGGCCGATGCGATGTTGCACGTCGGCACGCACGGGGCGCTGGAATTCATGCCGGGCAAACAGGTCGGGCTCTCAGACAAGTGCTGGCCTGATCGCCTGACGGGCGAGTTGCCGCACATCTATATCTACAGCGTCAACAATCCGTCCGAGGGCTCTATCGCCAAGCGCAGGTCTTATGCAGAGCTGATCTCGCACCTGACGCCGCCCATTGAAAACGCCGGACTCTATAAAGAGCTGGCCTCGCTCAAAGGGTTGTTGACGGCCTACAGGCAGGCCGTTGACGAGCGGGAACGCGAGCAGCTTTACGCGTCTATCGTCGAGACGGCGCGCGCGGCCAATTTCAAGCTTGAAGACGACGCTCCGCCGGTTGCCGCTCAAAGCCGTTCAGCTTTTTGAAGCGGACGGCTCGCTCGGCCAGCTCAGCGCCGCGTAAGTTTTTAATTGGCATCATGGCTGAACTCTCCTAAAATAAGAGCCGCCCTAGAATCACCCCCGCAAAGCGTCAGATGAAAGTCTTCGCTTTCAGCCGTCATCGAAATTGCGGAAGAGCGTTTACTCTCTCAAGGGGTCATCATGGCATTATCGGATTTCGCGTGTAAGAATCGCTCACGGGTCGAAACAGCTCGGCAACAACAGAAACATTTCCCGCCACATCCTGCCTGCCTGACGGCAATCATCGCGCTCATCATCATCACGGTTGGCCCTCTATCCTTGCAGGCGGCGACGCTTCCCGCCGGATTTACGGAAACGCTGGTGTCAAGCGGACTGTCGAGCCCGACGGCGATGGCCTTCGCGCCCGACGGGCGTCTCTTCGTTTGCGAGCAGGGCGGGCAGTTGCGCGTTATCAAGAACGGCGTTCTGCTCGCCACACCTTTTCTGACCGTGACGGTCAGCTCGGCGGGCGAGCGCGGCCTGCTCGGCGTCGCCTTTGACCCGAACTTCCAGACCAACAATTTCATCTACATCTATTACACGGCGACGACTCCCAGCATACATAACCGTGTCAGCCGCTTCACGGCCAACGGCGACGTGGCCGTTCCCGGCAGCGAAGTCGTGCTGCTTGATTTGAACAATCTGAGCGCGACGAATCACAACGGCGGGGCGATGCATTTTGGGCCGGACGGCAAGCTCTACGTCGCCGTGGGCGAAAACGCTAATGGGAGCAATGCTCAAACGCTGACCAATCTGCTGGGGAAAATTCTTCGCATCAACTCGGACGGCACGATTCCCACGGACAATCCTTTCTTCAACAACGCGGCGGGCAACAACCGCGCCATCTGGGCTCTGGGCCTGCGTAATCCTTACACGTTTGCCTTCCAGCCCGGCACGGGCCGAATGTTCATCAACGATGTCGGCGAGGTGACCTGGGAAGAGATCAACGACGGGATAGCCGGGTCGAATTACGGCTGGCCCACCTGCGAAGGAACGTGCGGCAATACGAATTTCCGCAACCCGCTCTTTATCTACGGGCACGGCTCAAGCGCGACGACCGGGTGTGCGATTACGGGCGGCGCTTTCTATAACCCAGCGCTCGCACAGTTTCCGAGCGACTATGTGGGCAAATATTTCTTCGCGGATTTTTGCGGCGGCTGGATTCGCAGACTCAACCCCGCCGACAATACCGCGACCGCCTTTGCCACAGGCATCTCAAACCCCGTGGACTTGCTCGTCGCCGCAGACGGCAGTCTCTACTACCTGGCGCGCGGCGCGGGCGCTGTCTTCCGTGTTCAGTTTCAGTCCAACCAGACGCCGCCCGTCATCACCGCTCATCCCTCGAATCAGACCGTCGCGGTCGGACAGACGGCGACCTTCAGCGTCACCGCGACCGGAAGCGCACCGCTCAGCTATCAATGGCAGAAGAACGGCGTCAATATCAACGGCGCGACCTCCGCCACCTACACCACGCCGCCCGTCGCAGCCTCAGATAACGGCGCGCAATTTCGCTGCATCGTGTCGAATAATTCCGGCAGCGCGACGAGCAATAGCGCCACGCTGACGGTCGCCGACAACCTGTTCCAGCTCAGCCAGGGCAGCTACAATCTTTCGGAGGGCATAGGCTCTTTCAACGTCACTGTCACACGCGCGGGCAACACCGCCTTGGCCGTCAACGTCAACTACTCGACCGCCGATACGGCGGGACTGGCGAACTGTAATCCGGCCTTCAGCGGCATGACGGGCATCGCTTCGTCGCGCTGCGATTACGCCGCTGCGGTCGGCACACTGCGCTTCGCTGCGGGTGAGACCAACAAGACAATTCAGTTGTCCATCATAGACGACGTGCATATCGAAGGGTCTGAGAGCTTCGCACTGACATTGAGCAATCCGACAGGCGGCGCTCTGCTTGGCAGTCAAAGCAGCGCCGTCGTCACGATCACGGATAACGCCAACGATATGTCCGGCGCGGCCAACCCGATTGACGGGACGGACTTCTTCGTCCGCCAGCATTACATTGATTTCCTCAACCGCGAGCCAGACCCCAACGGCTTCAGCCACTTCCGCAATACCATCAACAACTGTCAGCCCGTCCTCCCCTCCTGTGATCGCATCGAAGTCTCCAGGGCCATCTTCGTCTCTCCCGAATTCAGAGACAGAGGCTACTTCGTCTACAAGTTCTACGCCGCGAGCCTCGGCCGATTCCCCCATTACGACGAGTTCATGCTCGATAGAGCACGCGTCAGCGGATTCCAGACCGAAGCCGAGATCGAACAGAGCAAGCTCGATTTCATCGCCGACTTCATGAACCGGCAGGAATTTCATGCCATCTACGACTCGCAAACCACTCCCCGCGGCTTTGTCGAAACCCTGCTGGCCAGAGCCGGAGTGACCCTCGCCAATAAAGAGACGCTCATCACACAGCTAGAGAGTGGGCAGAAGAGGCGCGCGCAGGTCTTGCGAGAGATAGTGGAGAGTGCGGAGGTGGATGCCAGGTTCTTCAACGAGGCGACCATTGTCATGCACTACTTCGGGTATTTGAGGCGCGACCCGGATGCGCTGTACCAGCACTGGGTTGAGGTGTTGCGGGAGAGTGGAAATTTCCGCACGATCACGAGCGGGTTCGTCAATTCGGCTGAGTATCGCTTCCGGTTCGGAGGCCAGTGAGGAGGATGATGCCCGCACGGGGACGGCTCAAACGCCCAGGCGGTCTAGCTTGCGTTTGAACTCGGCGGCGGTGAGACGGTATTTGAACGCTTTGACGCCGTTGATTGTGACGACCGGGATTTCCCACCCGTAAAGCTCACGGAGCGCCGGGTCTTCGTCGATATTGATCTCTTCAAGCTCGTATTGATCGCTGCAACCGGCGGCTGCAATCTCCATCTTCGCTTCCTCGCAGAGATGACAGCCCGGTCGCGTGTAGAGCAGAACCTGCGCTTTCTTCTTCATCGGCATTCAGCTTTCAGCTAATAGCAGGTTGCAAAACAAAGAGAGGTCGGTAGCGCCAAAGGTCTCGGGCGGGTCTCAATCGGCATCAGCACCCGCCAGAGACATGAGGGCGCTACTGACCGGAGACGCCACCCCAACTTAATTGTGTCTGAGTATTTAGTAAAATTTACATCTTGCCACATCCCTGTGAAAAGAGTATAAATAGTGCAACCGAGCCAATTAATAATATCATTCTGGCACGGCGCTCTTCATGATAATGCAAAGTGTTCTGGAGGATGTCGCAGAGAGTTGTTCCCTGTGAAGAGGGGAACTGTAATTATCTGCGACAATCTCGACAGTAGCGGTCTATCGCCAGCCCGGCGCTGACTTTTAAGCCATAATAGGCCAGTTTTTCTGATGGAGGTTTGCGGCGTGGGTACTGAAGAAAATCCCGATCTATCTGCTGAGAGCGTCAAAGATTCCACTCCGGCCAAGGAGAGTCGCGCAGAAGCCTCGACCACCGATGAGAGTCTTCAGGCTACACAGGCTTCTCCGACGATGCCTAGTATTCCGAAGAAGCCAGTGCCCGCCACGGAAGTGGATAAGTCTGCTGCGCCCGGCAAGGAAGTCCCGGCTGCGACGCCGCCCGCTGCGCGCACGCCCGGAGCCGCCGGTGCGGCCAAGTCAACCACGACGCCGACCGCCTCAGTCGCCAAAGGCGTTCCAAAGCCTGTGGCCGCGAGGGCGACGGGCGCGGTCGTCGAGAGCACGCCCGACCCTCCCGTCAATAAGATCAGGCGGCGCATCATCTGGGCCAGCATCGGGGGATTTCTCGTCACCAGTTTCCTGATGTTCCTGCGCTTCTTCCTGCCGCGCAGCATCTTCGAGCCGTCGAGCGTCTTTCGCATCGGCTTCCCGAGCGATTACGCGCTCGGCGTGGACACGAAATATCAGCAGCAATATCGCATCTGGGTGGATAAGACTTCAGACCGTCTCTTCGTCATCTACGCGCGCTGTACGCACCTGGGCTGCACGCCCGACTGGAAGGCCAGCGAGAACAAGTTCAAATGCCCCTGTCACGGCAGCGGCTATGATAGCGAGGGCGTAAATTTCGAGGGGCCAGCGCCGCGCCCGATGGATCGCGCCCACGTCGAGCTGGATGCCGAGGGACAGATCGTCGTCAATGTCGGCAGGCTCTATGATTGGCCCAAGGGCGGCGAGAACAGGTTCAACGAGCCGGGGGCGTATATTCCACTCTGAGCGATTGCGGAATGCGGATTTCGGATGGCGGGTTTGAGCACTCGCGCGCAGCTCTACCTTCCGTGATCCAAAATTGAGGAGTCTTGCAGATGGAGCCTGAAAATCCTAAAGTCAGTCCGAAGGAGACTAGGCAGCTCACCGAAGGCGACAAGGAGCCGGTGGGCCTGATCGAGAGAGTGCGCGCAGAGGGGGCGGCCCTGGCTGAGCGTGCTAAAGAAGAGGCCAAGACTTACAAAGACCCGCAGCAGACGCAGCTCTGGAAATCCATCTTTCGCGTCTCGCACGACCGCTCAGACCCGCGCAATCGCAGTCTCTCTATTCTTTCAAACGTCTTTCTGCACCTCCACCCGGCCAAGGTCAATCGAGACGCCGTGCGCTACGGTTTCACCTGGGGCATGGGCGGCATCACCTTCTACCTCTTTATCGTCCTGACCTTCACCGGCATTCTGCTGATGTTTTATTACCACCCGACGAAGGTGCAGGCGTTCCGCGATATCCTCTACCTGGAACATGACGTGCCGTTCGGGAAGATTCTGAGAAACATGCACCGCTGGGCCGCGCACCTGATGGTCATCACCACCTGGCTGCACATGTTTCGCGTGGTGCTCACGGGCTCATACAAACGCCCGCGCGAGTTCAACTGGTGCGTCGGCGTGGTGCTGCTCGTGCTGACGCTGCTGCTCTCTTTTACTGGCTACCTGCTGCCGGACGATCAGCTAGGCTTCTGGGCCGTGACGGTCGGCACGAACATGGCGCGTGCGACGCCCATGTTCGGCAGCGAAGGGCCGTTCGGGCCGCAGCTGGGCATGACGCCTTTTAACGACGTGCGCTTCGGATTGCTCGGCGGCTCTATCGTGGATGCCAACGCGCTCCTGCGCTCCTATATCTGGCATTGCATAGGCATCCCGCTCGTCGCTTCGATCTTTATGGCCGTTCACTTCTGGCGCATACGCAAGGACGGCGGCATCTCCGGGCCTGCGCCCGTGATGCTCGAATCGGAGATGAAAGCGGTCAAGAGGAAGTAGGCGGGGCGCAACTCTTTGCTTTGCGGGGCAGGCCGAAACCTGATCTAACTGAGCGGAGAATTTTTGGAAATGGAAAAGCCTAGATTCAAGCCGGGCAGAGGAACCTGGATTCTCCTGGGGCTCTTGGTGCTCCTCGTCGTCTATGCCGTCTTCTTCGTGGAGGACTGGCATCAGCTCTGGAAGATCACGTCCGCGCCCGACAATGTGCCCATCGTCGCCATGCTCTTCCTCGTCCCGTTCTTCACCTGGTACGGCATCAAGCAGGCGAGAGCCAACGATCAACTGATCGAGCAGTTGGAGCGCGACCCGCAACTGGCCAAGACGCATCATCGCAAGGTGGAGCCCTGGCGGCCCGGCTGGGCCCGCGAGCTACACGTCTGGCCCTACCTCGTGCGGATAGAATTCCTGGCCGCCGTGATCGTCACCGTCATTCTCTTCGTCTGGTCAATCACCTTGAATGCGCCTCTGGAAGAGCCTGCCAACCCGAACCTGACGATGAATCCGTCAAAGGCCCCGTGGTATTTCCTGGGCTTGCAGGAGATGCTCGTCTACTTCGACCCCTGGATTGCGGGCGTCGTGATGCCTTCGATCATCATGGTCGGCTTGATGGTCTTTCCCTACGTGGACTCCAATCCGCTCGGCAACGGTTACTACTCGATCAGGCAGCGCCGCTTCGCGCTAGGGATGTACGGGTGGGGATGGCTGATGTGGATTCTGCTGATCTTCATCGGGACGTTCATACGGGGGCCCGGCTGGATATGGTTCTGGCCCGGACAGACCTGGGATCATAACGCCGTGGTCTTCGATAAGAACATAGACCTGCACGATTGGATCGCCACGAGCCGGGTGGGGAAACTGCTGGGGCTCGGCATCCTCTCCGTCAATCCGGTGAAGATGATCTTCGGCGCGCTCGTCGTCGGGCTCTTCTACCTGCTCGGAGGTCTCTTCTTCCACTGGCTGATGACGCGCAATGAGTTCGAGAGAAAGCTTTTGGCGCGCACGAGCCTGTTGCAATACCTGACGTTTCAGTTCTTCGCCGTCTCCGTCCTGCTCGCTTTGCCGGTCAAGCTCATTCTTCGACTGGCTTTGAATATCAAGTATGTGTGGGTAACGCCCTGGTTCAATATTTGAATCGTGTGACCGGAGGATATGGAAAGTGGCCGACACGCCCGAAACAGAAGCGATTGTCAAGAAAGAGCCCGCAGCAACGCCGGAGCGTGACCCGATTGTCAGCCGCTCGACGAGCGGCATCCTTCTCGTGTGCGCTCTGCTGCTGATGGGCTCGCTGGCCTGGGCCCTCTACGACGAAGTCTACGGGCAGAGAGCCTGGAAGGGCATGCAGCAGGAGTTCGTCAAACGCGAAACGCGCTTTTTGAAACGACTGCTCAACAGGTCTAAGCAGGGCGGGCCGGGGACGGAGAAGGAGGTCAAGGAGAGCGAGGAGTATCAAAAGCTCGACCAGGAAGCCAAAGAGGCGGCAGCCGCCGCCGAGCCCGAGCGCAAGGAGATAGATCGCCAGGTCGCCATCATTCAGAGCCAGCTCGACGCCATCACTGACCCCTTTCAGAATGCGCGCGGCTACATCACCGTCCTCAATTACAGGGTCGAGACCGCTTCGAGCGATTCGAGCAGAAACAGCCTGCGCCAGCAGGTGGCCAAGGAGAGGGATAAGAAGGTCGCGGTCGAGATACCAGCCGACGACGGCTCCGGCAAGGTTGTCAGGGAAGAGCTGACGTACCCGCAATTGGAAGAGCGCTACACTCGGCTTAAGGATAAAAAGGGAGAGCTTCTGACGCGCAAAGCCGAGCTGCTGAAAAAACCGACGGAGCTTGCCACCAAGCGCGACAACTATCTGAAGGAGAACGTCACCGGCCTGACGGACGATCAGATCAGGAGCCTCATACGCCGCAACGAGAACTTCGACTATTCGCTCAGGCAGATCAGCGTCCTCGAACACGATATCGTTGATCGCTGCGAGACTTGCCACTTAGGGATACGCGAGCCCGTCACGATCACGCCCGCCTCGATGGCCGCCGCACGCAGGAGGCCGGACGCGTTGGCCCACGCCGCCGTCAGCCATCCGAGCAAAGAGCTGCTGCAAATCCACAACCCCGAGCGGTTCGGCTGTTCCAGTTGTCACGGCGGCAACGGGCGCGCGACGACCACTGTCGTCAAGGCGCACGGCCAGAATCCCTTCTGGCTGCACCCGCTCTGGGCCCGCGAGAACATGGAGGCGGGCTGCCAGCAGTGTCACCAGAACGACCGCGTGCTCGATCACGCGCCGACGCTCACGCAGGGCAAAGACCTCTTCCAGAACAGGGGCTGCGTCGGCTGCCATCGCTACGAAGGCTTCGACCGCGAAGCGGACGCGCTCTCAAGCGCGCGCCAGACCATCAAGCAGCTCGAAGAGGAGATGACGGCCAACGAGCGCGAGTCGAGGATTGCCAGAGAGCAGAGCGGCAATGCGGAAAATGATACGGAAGCGCAACGCCTGCTCGCCCGCGCCGAAAGCATGCGCGTCACCAACAGCCTGATCGCCGCGCGCATCGAGCAGCTCAATACGCAGTCCAAGTATTTAATGCAGGATCAGAAGAAGGTCGGGCCCAATCTCAAGGACGTTCGATTAAAACTGCGCAAGGAATGGATACCCGAATGGCTCAGAGACCCGCAGGCTTTTAGACCGGGCACGAAGATGCCGACCTTCTGGCGCATTGACGGCAGAGACAACCGTCGCCCCGAAGACAACGCGCGCGAGGAGCAGGAGCGCAAAGCAATCGCCGCTTTCCTCTGGCAGGAGGCGTTTGACGCTCGCGTGCCGGAAAGACAGAAGGGCGATGCCGCGCACGGCAAAGAACTGTTTGAGACGCGCGGCTGCATGGCCTGCCACTCCATCGGCGAAGGCGACCAGAGAGTCGGCGGTGATTTTGCCGCCAACCTCTCGCGCATCGGCGATAAGGCCAGCTACGATTATATCGTGCGCTGGATTTATAACCCGCGCGAGCGCTGGGCCCCTTACTGCCCGAAAGAGAAGCGAGACCTGACGCGCGAAGACTACGAGCGTCACGGCAAGCCCTATATCTTCGACGGCGATCACTCGAAGTGCCCGAACGACGGCGCGGAGATTCAGGTGCAGAACATGACGGTGATGCCCAACTTCCGTCTCTCGGAAAAAGACACGGAGGACATCGCCACCTATCTCTTCTCCTTCTCAGACCGCCGCTCTTACCCGGATGCTTCCTTCATGGACGACCCGGCCTTGAGAGATCAGGGCCGCGCGCTCGTACGCCAGTACGGCTGCGCCGGATGCCACGAGATCAGGGGCCTGGAAGATGAGCAGCGCATAGGCAAGGAGTTGACCGCGGAGGGCTCGACGCCCATAGAGCGTTTCGACTTCGCGCTCCTGACCAAGCCAGCCGAAGAGGGCCGAGACCCTTACACCAATCAGCCCATCGTCAACCAGCGAACGGGCGAAAGGGAAGACTGGTATAACGCCCACGGCTTCATCTCGCACAAGATCAACGACCCGGCCATCTACGATAAGGGCAAGGAGAAAGAGGCGAAAGACCAGCTTCGCATGCCGCGACCCTTCATGACGGAGGAGTGGAACAGGGCGCTCACGACTTTCCTGATCGGCAGCGTCGGCGTCGAGGGGGCAAACGTCCCGCAATCGCTCTTCTACAGGGCGACAGACCGCCAGCGGGATATACAGGACGGCTGGTGGGTCGTGAAGAAATACAATTGCATGGGATGCCACAGCGTACAGGTGGGCCAGCGATCAGTGTTGATGGATTTGCCGCTCTACCAGTCAAGCGAGTGGCGAGACCAGTTGCCGCCGCGACTCACGAGCGAGGGAGCGCGCGTTGACCCGGACTGGCTCCTGCGCTTCCTGCGCGACCCGTCCTTGAGCGACGAGCATGGACGCGCCGCGCCCGGTCGCAGCGACAAAACGGTCGGACAGGGGCCGGGCAATGCTTCGACGGCCAATCAGTATACGTCGAGCACGGGTGCGTCGCCTCCGGGTACGAGCGGCGCGGGCGGACAAACGGGACAAGCGGGACAGTCGGGCAGTAGCAACAACGCTCAGGCTGAGAGGCTCAAGCCTCAACCCGGCTTGGATCGCAACGGCGTGCGCCCATACCTGAAGGCGCGCATGCCCACCTTCAACTTCTCGCCGCAGGAGTTGCGCACGCTCGTACGCTTCTTCATGGCCGTCTCCGCGCAGCAAGACCCGTACATACCGGAAAGGCTTGAGGCGCTGACCGAGCAGGAGCGCAATCTAGCCCGACAGCTATTCACATCGCGCGGTGCGCCCTGCCTGAAGTGTCATATCACGGGCGACCCGGAACATGACAAGACGGCCCTGGCTCCGAACTTCCTGCTGGCGAGCGAGCGCCTCAAGCCTGGCTGGACTTATCGCTGGATACTGGACCCGCAGCAGATCAGTCCTGGCACGGCGATGCCATCCGGGCTCTTCAAGAAGGATAGCGAGCGCTGGGTCTTTAGCGGCGAGACGCCTGCGGCCTTCAATGATTATCACGGCGACCACGCCGATCTGCTCGTGCGCTACATGTTCGAGCTGACGGCGGACGAGCAGCGACGGCTGGCCTCGACTTCGCCACCGGCGACGAGCGGCGAATCGCCCGCGCCCAAGGAGAAGGAGACGCCCGCGCCCGGGCAGAGCGTGAGCCGCGCGTGGCCCAGGCAGCAGCGTGGCCGCCCGCGCGGTCGTAATAATAACGCCACGGCTTACGGCAGAGCGCCTGCGGGCGCACCGTCGCGCAGCACGCTTGACC
Source organism: Pyrinomonadaceae bacterium (assembly GCA_036389095.1). Classification (GTDB taxonomy): domain Bacteria; phylum Acidobacteriota; class Blastocatellia; order Pyrinomonadales; family Pyrinomonadaceae; genus DASQYE01. The sequence continues at coordinate 248,898 of DASVQM010000012.1, read as the reverse complement.
GCGTGGCGGTGGCGCACAGGCCCGTAAACTTTTCACCGTGATGCCCGCCGCCATTTGGCCGGGCTTCAGTTTTATACTTATAATCGAGGAAGTCATCATGCAACCTAAAAATAGACGATACTGGCTGGCCCTTTTTCTGTTGATGGCCATGCTCTCATTCGCCGCCGCCTGCTCAAGCGACGACGACGAAGATTTGGAAGAAGAGCCTGCGGAAGCGGCGGGCATGCCCTACAAGTCCAACGGCAACGAGGGCACGATCACGGGCAAGGTGCTCTTCGACGGAGCGACAGCGCCGGAACCGAAAACGATAGACATGGCTGCCGACGCCGCCTGCGCCTCCAAGAACCCGAACGCCGTGGCCGAGGACGTGGTGGTTAAAAACGGCGCGGTCGAATACGTGTTCGTCTATATCAAGGACGGGCAGACGACCGAAGGCTCTAAGAAACTGGACAGCTTCAAATGGCCTGTGTCGGGTGATGCGACGCTGGACCAGAGCGGATGCCATTACGTGCCGCACATGATCGCGGTTCAGGTCGGGCAAAAACTGAACGTCACCAACAGCGACCCGACCACGCACAACGTCAACGTGCAGCCCAAGAATAATGACCCGTTCAACCAGGCGCAGGGCTCAAACGCCGCGCCCATCACTTCTATCTTCAAACGCGCGGAGATACTGATTCCGGTCAAGTGCAACCAGCACCCCTGGATGAAAGCCTGGATCGGCGTGCTCAAGCACCCCTTCTTCGCCGTGACGAAGGAGGACGGAAGCTTCGAGATCAAGAATGTTCCGCCCGGAACCTACACGCTCGAAGCCTGGCACGAGAAGTTCGGCACGAAGACCGTACAGGTTAAGGTCGATAACAAGGGCACTGTCACGCAGGAGTTCAAGATGGGCGCGAGCGTGGCCTCCTCGCCCCAGAGCGGCTCGCTAGAGATAATGCCCGCCCTTGAGCTGTCCATGCCCGTCGGACATTAGAGCAGTGGCGAGTGGGAAGTGAAGAGTGATAAGCAAGACACTTCGCACTCGTCACTTCTCACTTATTACTCATCACTGTTTTCTTATGAATCGTGGCTTACATCGCTTTACGGTGCTCGTCACCTGCGCGACCTTTATTCTGATCGTCGCAGGCGCGCTCGTGACCAGTAATGGCGCGGGTCTGGCAGCGCCGGACTGGCCGCTCTCCTGGGGCAAGGTTTTTCCGCCGATGGTGGGCAATCTCTTCTACGAGCACGGGCATCGCCTGATCGCAACAAGCGTCGGAGTGCTCACCATCGCGCTCAACGTCTGGCTTTGGCGGAGCGAGCCTCGACAATGGGTGCGCCGCCTGGGGCTTATCGCGCTGGCGGGCGTCATCGCGCAGGGACTTCTCGGCGGCCTGACCGTCAAGCTGATGCTGCCGCTGTGGGTCTCGTCGGCTCATGCCTGCCTCGCGCAGCTATTCTTTTGCACCCTGATCAGCCTGTCGGTTTTCACCGCGCCCGGTTGGAGCCAACCCCTTGAGACGGTTGAAGAGACAGACGGGCCTTCGCTCAGGTATCTATGCGTGGCGGCGTTCGTCGTCACGTTTATGCAACTGGTGCTGGGCGCGACGCTGCGCCATTCGGCCTCATGGGATCAGCACTTGCCGACCAATCTGGTCGTCGCACATATCCTCGGGGCCGCTCTGGTGACGCTCGTCGCAGGGGGCACGCTGATAACGGTGCTGCGCCGCCGCGCAGCGGAGCGTTACCTCTCACGCCCGGCGATGCTGGGTGCGGCGCTGCTGGCTTTGCAGTTGTGTCTGGGGCTTGCGGCCTACCTGGCGCGGCGCGCATCGCCCGATGACCCGCAGCCGCTCAAGCCCATGGTCACGATCACGGTGGCGCATGTCGCTTGCGGCGCGTTGGTGCTGGCGACCATCGTCGTGCTCACTCTGCGCGTGTTCAGACGGCTCAAACCGGCACGCGCCGCGTTCGGAGTTTCGGCTGCGCCGCACAGCGCCACCTCTTGAATATCTTTATCGCGGAGAGCAATCGGGTGAAGCGGTCTCAAATGGCCGTGACTAAAATCCGGGAGACGGCTGGGAACCCGGATGACGGGGTAGAGCTTAGAGCTTCTTTATGAAAAGCATCGCTGTAGAATTCACACAGGGCGGCGTCGCGGAGCTTGTGACGGAGCGCGCGGGCGGCTGGCGCGAAAGGCTTGCGGCCTATGCGGAGCTGACGAAGCCGCGCATCACTTTCTTAATCGTGCTCACGGCTGCCGCAGGCTTCTGCCTGGGCACTGTGGGGAATATCAACTATCTCCTGCTCTTTCACGGCATGATCGGTATCGCCCTGCTCTCGTCCGGCATAGCGACGCTGAACCAGTATATGGAGCGCGACCTGGACGGGCTGATGCGGCGCACGTCCATGAGACCTCTGCCTTCGGGAAGACTCTTTGCTCTGGAAGCCTTCGCCGTCGGGCTCTCGCTCACGGTCGGCGCGGAGATCTATCTGGCGCTTTTGGTCAATACGTTGACGGCTGCGCTCGGACTCACAGTGATCGCCGGTTATCTCTTCGTCTATACGCCGCTCAAGACCAGGACAACGCTTTCGACCTTCTTCGGCGCGTTTCCCGGTGCGATGCCGCCTTTGATGGGATGGACGGCAGCGCGCGGCTCCTTGGGCATGGAGGCATGGGTGCTGTTTGCCATACTTTTCCTCTGGCAGTTCCCGCATTTTCTCGCCATCGCCTGGATGTACAAGGAGGATTACGCGCGAGCGGGCATCGTGATGCTGCCTGTGGTCGAGCCCGAAGGACGCGTCACGGCGCAGCAGATAGTCGTCTACACGCTGTTGCTGCTGCCCGTCAGCCTGCTGCCGACCGCTTTGGGGTTGGCCGGGTCTGTCTACTTCTACGGCGCAATTCTGCTCGGAGTGCTCTTTCTCTACAGCAGCATACGTGCGGCGATTTCCAAATCCAGACAACAGGCGCGGCGTCTCTTGCTCGCTTCCGTGCTCTACCTGCCGCTGCTGTTTGCCTTGATGGTCTTAAACCGTTGAAGCGCTCAATGGTAGACGTGCAACACGCTTCGTCTATCAAAGATCGACGCGAAGGAGAACTAAAAGGATGGGGCGCGCACTGGCAATACTGATATGGCTGCTCACGCTTGGCTCCGTAGGGCTGTTTTTTGCCGGGTGGTGGTTCCCGCCTTCAATCTCCGAATACGGCCCGCGCATCGACAGCCAGTTCATGATCACGATCATCGTCGTCGGCCTGGCATTCAGCGCCGCGCAGATCGGTCTCGGCTATACGCTCTGGCGCTACAGCGACAACAAGAGCACCGAGCGAGCCACCTATTCGCACGGCAATAATCGGCTTGAGATCGTGTGGACGGTCATTACTGCCGTCATCTTCATCGGGCTCGGCGTGATGGGCCAACGCGTCTGGGCCCAGCTACATTTCCAGGCGGCTCCCGCCGACGCTCTCAAGATCGAGGTCGTCGCACAGCAGTTTCAGTGGAACTTCCATTATCCCGGCGCGGACAACAAGCTGGGCCGCACACGCCCGGAGCTTATCAGCGACTCGTCGCTCAACTTCATCGGCCTCGACGATCAGGACACGAATGCCACGGACGATGCGGTCGTCTCGACGCTGATCGTCCCGGTCAATCGCCCGGTCGAACTGAAGATGCGCTCGAAGGACGTGACGCATAATCTGTGGGTTCCGCAGTTGCGCATCAAGCAGGATGTCGTGCCCGGCATGAATATCCTGTTTCATTTCACGGCGAACCAGGTGGGCCAGTACGAGGTCGCGTGCGCAGAGCTGTGCGGGCAGCTTCACTACAAGATGAGGGCCAACATGCTCGTGCTCACAGAGCAGGAGCATGCTGAGCTGACGGCGCTTCCGCAGGCGAAGTTTCAAGCGCGCATGACAGAGCTGCTCAAGAAGTACCCGCTGCCTCCGGGCAAGTAGCAGCGTGACGGGCCGAGCGTGCCTTTGAAGCGATAAGGAGAAGGGCAAAATGGCAGAAGTGGAAACAACTCACGGGCAACACGCGGAGGCTCACGGCGAGACGCACGCCGGTGTGCATCGCCACCCGGCCCCGACCAGTTTTATACGAAAGTATATCTTCAGCATCGATCATAAGGTGATCGGCATCCAGTATCTTTTGCTGGCGCTCGTCTCGGTCTTTGTCGGGATGTTTCTGTCCATCCTAATGCGCATGCGCCTGACCTGGCCTGACCAGCAATGGCCGGGTCTGTCTGCGCTCTTCCCGCTCGGCGCGAAGGGCGGAGTGATGCTGCCGGAATTTTATCTCTCGCTCGTGACGATGCACGGGACGATGATGGTCTTCTTCGTCCTGACGACCGCGCCGCAGGGCGGCTTCGGAAACTATTTCCTGCCCATTCAGATCGGGGCCGACGACATGGCCTTCCCGAATCTGAACATGCTCTCCTTCTGGGTGACGCTGCTCGGTTTCCTGGCCCTCGTGACTGCCATCTTTGTCGAAGGCACGACCCCTGTGGCCGGGCTCTTCGGCGTCAAGCCGAGCGGAACCATTGGGCCCATCGGCGGCTGGACGGCCTACCCGCCCTTGAGCGCTCTCGGCGCACGCGCGGGCCCAGGGCAGGGCATGGGCATGAACCTGTGGATTATCAGCATCGCCATTTTCTGTGTCGCCTCGCTGCTGGGTGCGCTCAATTTCATCACGACGCTGCTCAACATGCGCGCTCGCGGGATGTCGCTGATGCGTATGCCGCTCACTTGCTGGGCCTGGTTTACGACAGCCGTACTCGCGTTGCTGGCGTTCCCGGTGCTCCTCGGCGGCGGCATTCTCCTGCTCTTAGACCGTGTGGCTGAAACGAGCTTCTTCATTCCGGGCGGCCTCGTCGTGAGCGACACGTTGCTGACGAATCACAAGGGAGGCTCACCGATTCTGTGGCAGCATCTCTTCTGGTTCTTCGGTCACCCTGAAGTTTACATCGCCATCCTGCCGGGCATGGGTGCGACCTCGCACATTCTCGCCACCTTCGCGCGCAAGCCCGTCTTCGGATACCGCGCGATGGTCTTCGCCATGTTCGGCATCGGCCTCCTGGGGTTTTTCGTCTGGGGCCATCACATGTTCCTGAGCGGCATGAGCCCTTATTCGGGAATGGCCTTCTCCGTCCTGACGCTCTCAATTGGCGTCCCCTCCGCCATTAAAACCTTCAACTGGCTGGGCACACTCTGGGGCGGAAAGATACGTTTTCAAACGCCTATGCTCTATGCCATCGGCTTCGTCTCGCTGTTCGTGGCAGGAGGCATCACCGGGCTGGTGCTCGGGCAGACCTCGCTCGATCTGCCTATGCACGATACCTATTTCGTGCTCGCGCACTTTCATCTGGTGATGGGCGTGGCTGCCATCTTCGGCATGTTTGCCGGAACGGCCTTCTGGTTTCCCAAGATGTTCGGGCGCATGATGAGCGAAAGCCTGGGCAAGATTCATTTCTGGCTGACGTTTGTGGGCGTCTACTGCATCTTCGTGCCGATGCACATCATGGGCATCGTCGGGATGCCGCGTCGCTACGCGCAGTTTACCGAGTACGAGTTTTTAAAGACGCTGCATCCGCTCGTCCTCTTCGTCACGATTGCGGTCATCATCACGGCTTTCGCGCAGCTCATCTTCCTCTTCAACTTCATCTGGAGCATGTTCAAGGGAGAGAAGGCCGGCGATAATCCCTGGGAGGCGACGACGCTTGAGTGGGCCATCCCTTCGCCGCCGCCGCATGACAACTTCGCCGGGATCCCGCCCGTCGTCTACAGAGGGCCGTACGAATACTCCGTGCCCGGTGCGCCCGAAGATTTCATCATGCAAACGGAGCCGGACCTGACGGAAGAACACGAGGCGGGCGTCGGCGATTCGGAAGTAAGGAAAGGAAGCGGCAATGGCCACAACGGTCATCAGCACTGAGAAGACCGTCGCACGACCCCAAACGGGCACGCGGGGCGGCAGAGGCGGAGGCGGCAACGGCTCACGCGGCACCGGGGGACGCAGGCCGGGCGGCGGTGGCGGCGACGATGCTTCGCGCCATCTCACGCCCGATCATCGCTATCGCATAGGGATGTGGGTCGGCCTCGCCTCGATCATGATGCTCTTTACGGCGCTGTCGAGCGCCTACATCGTTCGCTCGCGCGTCTCGACCGCTAACGACTGGCATCCGATAGCCATGCCGCAGATGCTCTGGCTGAGCACGGCTCTCATACTTTTGAGCAGCGCGACGTTCGAGGCGGCGCGTAAATTTATCAAGCGCGGCGAAGAGCGAAATTATCGTCTCTGGCTGATGGCCACAGTCCTTTTCGGCGTCGGATTTCTCGCCACGCAACTTCTGGCCTGGCGCGATCTGGTCGCGCAGGGAATATACCTGGCGAGCAATCCGCACAGCTCCTTCTTTTACGTCCTGACGGGCGCACACGGCCTGCACCTGTCGGGCGGCATACTGATGCTGGGGTTTCTTCTGCTGCGCGCGCGGGCCAAAGCGGGTGAAAGAGCGCAGGCGGCGCGGCGCGTGGACTCGGCCAATGCCGTGGCGCTCTACTGGCACTTCATGGACGGGCTCTGGATTTATCTGTTTCTACTTCTTTTCGTGTGGAGGTAAGGGTGAGCACTGAAGCGAGAGCGGATCAAATGCTTGCGACCGAGTGGAGCGGAGGGGCCCTGCCCTATCACGTCGGCCATAAGAAGCTCGGCATGTGGCTCTTCATCGTCTCGGACGCGCTGACCTTTTCGGCGCTCCTGATGGGCTACAGCTACGTGCGCGCGGCGAGCGAGCAATGGCCCACCCCGTTCAAGTTTACCCCGAGCATAGTGTTCTCCACGGTCATGACGCTCTGCCTGCTGTCGTCCAGTTTAACGATGGTCATGGCGGTGGCGGCCTCTGCTCGACAGGATAAGCGTAAGGTCAGGCTCTGGATATTCGCCACCATGCTCGGCGGCCTTTCCTTCCTGGTCCTGCACATCTACGAATGGATGCACTTGATTAAGGATGAGCATCTGCGGCCCTTCAGCTTGCCGGAGGAATGGCTGCATCGCTGGCCACAGGCTTCGCCACTCTTCGGTGCGACCTTCTTCGCCATCACGGGCCTGCACATGTTCCACGTCTTGACGGGCGTAGTCTACCTCGGCTGGATCGCCATCCGCGTGCATCGCATGCGCCACGAAGATGTAGAGATCAGCGGCCTCTATTGGCACTTCGTTGACCTCGTGTGGATGTTCGTCTTCCCTTTGATCTATCTGATGTCCGTAGATATGGGCCATTAGGGAAGTAATTGACAGGGATGGACAGAGATGGACGGGATAAAGAAGAGAGATAATGCATTCATGAAGCAATGCTTCTGCCAATCCTGCTTTTCTCTTTATCCTGTCCATCCCTGTTAGAATCTGCTTGCTTTAAGAAAACATTTGAGGAGACAAGGAAAACGAGATGAGTCGCCTGAATGAGACGGGAAAGAGCTGGTCGAGTCGAGAGGAGGTGGTTTTGAATCTCATCTCTCTCGTCATCGCCCTGGGATTCATCGCCCTGGTGATCGCCAATGTTCGGATGGCGGGAAACTTCATCTCCATCGACAGCCTCTTCATTACCATAGTCTTTCTCCTGCTGGCCGGAGTGTTTCTCATCAGCCCGGCGATGTGGGCCCACGCTCATGGATATTTGAAGAATCCGATGGCAGCCGGGGCGGGCGCTCCCGTCATCGAAGAGGGGCCGATACATTTCGAGGGGACGACCAAGCTGTTCTCGATTGTCTGGGGCTGGCTGCTCGTCCTGACGGCGGTCGAAGTCTTTCTCGCTTACAAGCAGGTTTCGCTCCATCTCATGCTGACGATCCTGATCGGGCTCTCGGTCATCAAGGCTGTGCTGATCGTCGCCTATTTCATGCACCTCAGGTTCGAGCGCCTGAGCCTGGTGCTCACCCTCGTGCCGATGCTGGTCATCTGTATCTGTTTGCTTCTGGTCTTCTTCCCCGACAGCTTTCGTGCGCTCGCGCTGCGCCCCTACACGGATGCGCCGACGACGAGCAGTGAGACAAGGTGAAGGCGATGAGTCATCCGTCGCAGCGAATTCTAAAGATGGGGACGGTCGTTGCCGCCCTGTTGGCTGCCTCGTGCCGGTCGGCTTTGGCTCAGTGCGCGATGTGCAAGGCGGCGGCCGCCAGTTCGGCTGAATCCGCCTCGATGTCGAGCGGTATGAACCTGGCCGTGCTCGTGCTGCTCATTCCTCCTCTCTTGATGTTCTGCGCATTCTTCGTCCTCGCCTACAGATTTCGCAAAGCTCCCGAGGATGCTCCGGCCAGTCGTCGCCCGAAAGAGAATGCAGCAACGAGTAGCGCAGGTCTCATCGAAGTTGATAAGGGGGCGCGAGGCGGTCTGAGAGGTAAAGGCGGCGGGCCGGAGGCGCTGGCGAAAGCTAATTGATGTTTGATTCTCAGCCATTCTCAATTCATCCCCTCCAAAGCGCCGCCCGCCTGATTCCCAAAGCAAGCCGGAAAACTTTTGTGAGGCGTGTCATGGCAGAACAGAACAAAACGAAACTCGATTCCGACCGACAGAGCATACGCGGTCGCGTCTGTCCCAGGTGCGGAGGTAAGATTATTCCGGCGGACAGCGCCGTCTATCAAAGCCCGGGCGATCCTGCGGCTGTGTTCCCGAGCTGGCAGTGCGAGAGATGCGGCTACCAGGAGGTCTACGAGCCGCGAAAGGCGGAGAAGCCGAAGCACGCGAAAGAGTAGACGGTGAAGGAGACGGCGAACGGCCTGACGGTGTGAGATGGACGAGCTTCAGCAAAAAGTCCTGGGAATGTTCGAGCACTGGGGGAAGGAGACGCTCGACCTGCATGAGTTGTTCGAGGCGGGCGGCAACGACCCGGAAGCGCGCACGGCTGTTTTTGATATTGTCGAGAAACTGGTTCGAGATGGGCTCATGGAAGAACGCGGCAACGATTTCTACGCCCTGACGGAAGAGGGCCGGGCCAGGGCGCGCACCCTCAACATCAGCCGCATCGAGAATGAAAATCAGTAAATTAAAAGCTGTGGCCGCGCCCCTCCATGGGCCCGGGCGACGATTGGCCCAACTTACCCGCGCCTCTCACCATATTTTATCGAGACCTTCTTTATGAATGAATTCCCCCTCGAGACCAAAGAGATTGTCAGCCATCGAGCCATCCTCTTGTGGAGCATTGTCATCAGCACATTGGTGATCGGTTTCCTGCTCTGGTTGATCTATGTCAAGGATGCGCCCGGGGGATTGACCTCCTCCGGTAGTCTGCTTCCGGCCTTAAACGCCCTGCTCAACGGCTTGAGCGCGTGCTCCCTCGTCGCCGGGTTCATCTCGATCAGGAGGGGACGCACGAGCACGCACCGAAAATTTATGTTCGGCGCGCTCTTTTTCTCCGCGCTCTTTTTAATCTCCTACATCGCGTATCACAGCACGCACGGTGATACTCCTTTCAAGGGGACGGGCCCTGTGCGGCCCATCTATTTCTTCATCCTGATCTCGCATATACTGCTCACGGTCGTCGCGCTGCCCGTCATCCTGACGACGCTACTGTTCGCCCTGACCGGCAAGTTCGCCGCTCACAGGCGCATCGCGCGCATCACCTTTCCGGCATGGCTATATATCTCCATCACGGGCGTCCTTATTTTCTTTATGCTGCGGGCCTTCGCCTGAGCACGGGGTAGAGCCGTTTGTCCGCCAACACCTCAAGCAATCATCATCCAGCGCCGGGACTCGTGCAGAGACGACGCTCTTCATGGCCGCTCATTCTCCTGGCCGCGCTCTTCATCGTCGTGCCGTTTCTGACCTGGTACGGCACCTGGTTCGGTCGCCATTTGTCGGATGCGGAGATAGACGAATACCTGTCGGACGAGAAGAAGCCCAGACGTATCCAACACGCGCTCTCGCAGATCGAAGAGCGCATGGCAAAGGGAGACGCGAGCGCGAAACATTGGTATCCGCAGATCCTCTCGCTCTCGGGCAATGGGGTCGCGGAGTTTCGCAAAACCGCCGCCTACCTGATGGGCTACGATAATAATTCGGAGGAGTTTCACACGGCGCTCATTCGCCTGCTCTCGGACTCTCAGCCGAGCGTGCGGCGGCAGGCAGCGCTGTCGCTCGTCAAATTCAGAGACGGGCATGGATTGCCGGAGCTGCGCGCGATGCTGCAACCCTACGCGATAACAGCCGCGGGTGAAGGCACGGTCGGAAGCCTCCTGTCCCCGGGTACAAATGTCAGGGAAGGCACTTTGATGGCGCGCATGGAGCAGACGGGAGGCGGCGCTTCGCATGAGGTGCGCTCGCCTCTGCCCGGCAGAGTCCTCGATGTGGCGACGCGCGAAGGGGCGCGCGTCGCGGCGGGAGATATGCTCTTTCGTATCGCGCCCGACGGCCAGACTGTCTGGGAAGCGCTGCGCGCTCTATACCTGATCGGGGAGCGGGAGGATTTGCCAGCCGTCGAGCGGTACGCGAATGGAACGGAAGCCACGTCAGATCAGATCAAACAACAAGCGGCTCAAACGGCCAAAGCCATTCGGAGCCGCTCCGATAGCGCCGGCTCAATTCAGCCGTAGGCGCACACGCTCTATCGTGTCTCAGGGATTGAGTTCTATACCGTGCGCGGCTTCCCATTCCTCTGTCGGAACCATCTCGATGGCGTCCCAGGGGCAACCGTCAAGGAAAGCACCGTCAGGCCCTTTGCTCGTACATTTCTGGCATCCGATGCAGAGGTTCGGATCAACCTCTATGCGACCGAACGGAGGATGGTCTTCGTCCGGTATCCAGAACATGCAGGCTTCAATCGGACAATACTCTATACAGGCGGGCGAGCCCGCGCAGCCAGTACAGCAGTCCGTCGTGATGGCTAATATCCTGGGTTTCTTCTTGCGCGTCGCTTTGCCATCGCCAGCGGACATGGGCCAATGTTTTTCTATGATCTCGATCATGCTGAGGCTGCAATCCCCCGCCAAGTGATTTGAAGAACTGTCTTACTCTAACATGGCCGCACCGCTTTGCTCAATCATTTGATTTTGACGCGGAGCGCATGAAGGCTTGAAGAGTGGGCCGAAACAGGATAAAACAGAGCGCACACATATTTCCAACTAGAGGAGGGCCTTCGGATGAGAACAGTCGCCGGAATCTTTCCGTCGCGCGAGCAGGCGGAAAAGGCCGTCGAGCATCTTCGCTCAATAGGTATCGCGGACGAACGGATCAGCTTTATTGCCCCCGGCACGTCCGCTGAAGAATTGGACGCCGCCGTGCCCACGACGGAAACAGAGCAGCCCGGTATGGGCAAAGCTTTAGGCGGCTGGGCGGGCGGGGCGCTGGGCGTAGCCGGAGGGATGCATATCGGTGCGGCTGCCGCGAGCCTGTTCGTGCCAGGGGTCGGGCCTGTGATCGCCGCCGGATTGATCGGCGCGGCGCTGCTGGGGATTGGCGGCGCGGGCGTTGGCATTGCTGCGGGCGGCGCTTTGGAGGATGCCGTCGCCGAAGGTCTGCCGCAGGACGAGCTCTACGTTTATGAGGATGCGGTCAGGCAGGGACGCACGGTTGTGATCGTCGTCTCGGACGATGACGAGCAGGGCGAGTCTGCGCGAAACATACTGGCGCAGGCCGGAGCCGAAAGTATTGATGCGGCGCGCGAAAGCTGGTGGGTCGGGCTGCGCGATGCCGAAGACGAGGAGTACAGGGGACAGGGCGGTGATTTCAAGGCGGACGAGTCGTATTACAGAAGAGGCTTTGAGGCAGCGCTGCACCCGCAATCGCGCGACAAGTCTTACGCGGAAATCCCCGATGGACTTCGTCAAAGATACGGCGACGCCTACGAACATGCGGCTTTTCGTCGCGGTTACGAGCGCGGGCTGGCTTATCATCAAAGTCTCAGGGAGAAGTATAAAGGTTGAGGGATACGCTGCTGAGCCTGGCCCTCGTCCTCTTCATACTCATCACGAGCGCGCTCATCACCAACTGGTTCGCGCGCACGATGTATAATCGCTGCGCCGCCTGCGGCACGCTCAATGCCAGGCGGCGCGCAAACTGCCGCGCCTGCGCCGCTCCGCTACGTTGAGAGCAGATGCCCTGGAATCCTGATCGCTATCGGCAATTTCAAAAAGAGCGCTTTGAGCCCTTCGACGATCTTTTCCGCCTGGTGAGAAGGCGTGAAGGCATGCGCGTGGTTGACCTGGGCTGCGGCACGGGTGAATTGACACTCAAGCTCGCGGACGGGTTGCCGGGAAGCAGCGTCACAGGGATTGACTCTTCAAGCGAGATGCTGGCGCAAGCGGCGAAGTACGCGCGGGACGGATTAAGCTTTGCGGGGGGCTCTATTGAATCGGTCTCGGGCGAATGGGACCTGGTCTTCTCACACGCGGCGATTCAATGGGTCGAAGATCACGTCTCGCTCATCCCGCGCCTGTTCGGGCTTGTCCGGCGGGGCGGTCAACTGGCCGTCCAGGTTCCTTCCAATCATGGGCACGCAACGCACACTCTAATCTTGGAGATTGCCGGTCAGGAGCCGTTTCGTAAAGCTCTTGGCGGCTGGGCGCGACGCTCACCCGTACTCCCCATAGAGTCGTACGCGGAGCTTCTTTATCAGGAGGGCGCGGAGGAGATCGTAGTCTTTGAAAAAGTTTACCCGCATGTGCTCGAATCCTCAGACGCTTTGGCTGACTGGACGAGGGGCACGGCGCTCGTCCCATATTTCGAGCGCCTGTCGGAAGATTTACACGAGCCTTTTATGCAGAGATACCGCGAGCGGCTGAGCGCTCTCTGGCCCGAGCGACCCGTCTTCTATGGATTCAAACGAACGCTATTCGCCGCCACGCGTCCGCTTGAGGCTGCCTGATTCCTGCGGCTTCTGATTCGTGCGAGCGTCTGTGCGGCCTGCATCCGGCCAAGGGCATCCGTGCTGTGTGAGAGTTGATAAGCGACCATCGACTCCGGCTGAGGGAAACTGAGCTTCTTGATAATGCTTGCTCGTTTATCGAAGCGAATCATCAAGGGCTTGCTATCCAGTCTGAAATTGAAAACCTGCGTGCGAGAGTTAATCTCTATGCGCTCTGTGCGTGTGCCGCTCGCGGTGGCAATCTCGATCTCTACGGGCAGGCGAAAGACTGCGGGAGTCATCGCGTCCGGCGCCTGTGTCTGCTCGACTGTGAGCGTCAATTGTTTGGATCCTGGCTGGTACGTGTGGCGCACTCGCAGCTCTGGATAACCCGCCTTGTAAACCCATTGGTCGAAGAACCAGTCGAGGCGTTTTCCACTCGTGCGCTCAAAGGCGCGCTGCAAATCAGCCGTCTCGACGTTGCCATACTTGTGCTCGTCCAGATACTTATTGAGCGACTTCCAAAAGATTTCATCGCCGACCGTCTCGCGCAGCATGTGCAGGATAAAGCCGCCCTTTTGATAGAGCGTCGCGTCGAATAGTTCCGCCGGATGGCGGTAGCGGTCGAAGACAATCGGGCGGCGGTATCTCGATTGATCTTCGAGCTGGTAAAGGCGCTCGTTCTCGCGCATCTGAAGCATGTAAGCATCGCGCCCTTCCTTGTGTTCCTTGAAGACGGCCTCCATGAAGGTGGCGAAGCCTTCATGTAGCCAGAGTTCTTTCCAGCTTTTGCACGTCACAAGATCGCCGAACCAGGAATGCGAAAGCTCGTGTGAGATAAGCTCTGAGGTCGCGTCCGGAAGCTCGTCGCCGGGAGCCAGAATCTCCGAATCCGAGTGCGTCGTCGCCGTGATATTCTCCATGCCGCCGAAGAAATAGGCGGACACTATGGTCTGCGCGTATTTCTGATAGGGGTAATCGTAGTTGAGCACGCGTGTAAAGAGGCGCATCATCTCGGGAGTTTCGGAGAAGGCGCGCAGCGCCGTCTTCTCCGTGCCATGATAGGTGTAATATTCGAGCGGAACTTTTTCGTAAGCATCCGTCAGCTTTACGTAGTCGCCCACCACGAGCGAAGTCAGATAGGTCGAATGCGGCTGTTGCATTACCCAGTGAAAGGTGCGCGTGCCGTCCGGGTTAGTGGTGGTCTCTGCGAGCGCCCCGTTGGAGATGGCTATCTCCGTTGCGCCCGTCGTGATGTACTGCTCCGTTGTCGCCTTGTCGTCCGGGTAGTCGTAGCAGGGAAACCAGCGATGATTATCCTCGGGTTCGCCCTGAGTCCAGATGTGCGCCGGTTTGGAAAATGTCCTGTCCGGTTTGGCCGGGACGAAGAAGAGCCCACGGCGCGGCGTCGCACGATAGCGAATGCGTACGGATAGAGAATCGTTGGGCCCAAGGGAGCGATCAAGGTCAATCAGAAGCTTGTCGGGCGGCTGCGACCAACGCAGTTGCGCCCCGGAAGGCGAGAGCGTGACCGATTCGATACGCATGTCGGACGCGTCGAGCGCGAATGAGCTGAAACCCTCGGCCAGCGGTTTGAGCGTGACGGTCACGTCTCCGATGACGGTCTTTTGGGGAACGTCGAAACGCGTGCGAATCAGGTAGTGAAGGACATCATAGGTGCGCGTGGGCGGGTGCTGCTGTGGGCCTTGAAGCTGCATCCTGCGCGGGGCGGCTGTTTGCGCCTGAGAGGTAGAGCCCGCTCGTACTTTCCGCCGGTCGGGCGTGGATGAAGCGAAGCTGTTGGCGACAAAGCAGGCGTAGAGTATGAGAAGTAGTGCGCGACGTGAAATGGATTCTAAAAGCATTTGAAAATCTGTAGCGTCCTTGAAAAATTCCAGACCCGCTTCATTGTGCCTGACGCGGGCGCTGGCCGCAAATGGTCATTAAAAGGCGCTTTTGCTATTTGAGTATCATGCCGGCAGTCGTATAGTTGTTTACACTCGTCGCAGGCAAACGGATTTTGCGCCTTCACAGGAGGCCCGAACGCTGCTGACCCTTGCATCAACGGAGAAATTTTCGGATGCTTCGTTTCATCAAGACGCTCCTGTTTGCGTCAATTATCTCTCTTAAACTGACCGCACCACATAACGCAATGGCACAGAATACTCCGACAACCCACCCGCCCGAATGGCAAACCTGGGCGGAAAAGACCGATTACAGAGAAACGCCGCGATACGAAGAGACCATCGCTTACAGCCGTAGGCTTGACGCCGCGTCGCCGCTCATTCGCCTGGAAAGCTTCGGAGAGAGCGGGGAAGGCCGCTCTCTGCCCGTGCTCATCGCCGCCGAAGGCCAGACCTTTACGCCCGAGGCGGCAAGGCGCGCAGGGAAGGCCGTCGTCCTCATACAGGCTTGCATACACGCCGGGGAGCCGGACGGCAAGGACGCAGGGCTGGCGCTGCTGCGCGACATAGCCATCACGAAGGCCCGAACAGGTCTGCTGGAACATGTCGTCATTCTCTTTATCCCCATCTACAACACGGACGGGCACGAGCGCTCAAGCCCCTACAATCGTATCAACCAGAACGGCCCGGCGGAGATGGGGTGGCGGGCGACGACGGCGGGCCTCAATCTGAATCGAGATTACCTGAAGGCCGATGCGCCGGAGACGCGCGCCTGGCTGCGCCTCTGGGCCAACTGGAATCCAGACCTCTTCATTGATTGCCACGTCACGGACGGCGCTGACTACCGCTATAACATCACTTACCAGTTCGAGCATCACAGCAACGTGCACCCGGCTGTCCTGGCCTGGGAACGCTCGGCTTTCGAGGGGCGCGTCGTCCCGGCCACGGAAGCCGCAGGCAATCTGCTCAGCCCCTATCTGGAGTTTCGTGATAATCGAGACCTCTCGAAAGGCATTGACAGCTTTATCTCGACGCCCCGTTTTTCGACCGGCTACACGCCCATACGCAATCGCCCCGGGCTGCTCATCGAAACGCACATGCTCAAGGATTACCGCTCGCGCGTGCGCGGAACCTACGACCTGCTTCGCTTCACGCTCGAAGAGCTCAATCGTGACCCGCAAGCATTGCTGCGGGCCGTGCGCCAGGCCGACGAACAGACCACCGCCGAAGGAGAGCGCTACGATGCCTCGCGTGCCTATCCGCTTCGATTCGAGCTGACGGATAAGGCCACGCCCTTTCATTTGAAGGCCATAGAGTCGCGCACCGAGATCAGCGACGTTTCGGGAGCAGTGCGCGTCATTTTCGGGACAAAGCCCGTCGATATGACCGTGCCGCTCTACGACGAGACGCGCGTCACGGCGGAGGCCACGACTCCGCTCTATTACATCGTGCCGCCGCAATGGAAAGATGTGATCGCTGTGCTCAGAGCACACGGGCTGCGCTTACAGCGCCTCGCAGAGCCCGCGACGATGGAGGTTGAAAGCTATCGTTTCAGCGATGCGAAATGGGCCGCTAGCCCCTTTGAGGGACGAGTGATGCCGACATTTACGACGAACATTGTGCGCGAGAAGCGTCTCTTCCCAACGGGTTCTGTGCTTGTGCCCCTGGCCCAGCCCTCTGCGCACGTCGCCATGCACCTGCTTGAGCCGCAGGCCCCGGACTCGTTTGTCGCGTGGGGATTCTTCAACGCCATCTTTGAGCAGAAAGAGTACGGCGAGGATTATGTGCTTGAAAAACTGGCGCGAGAGATGCTGGCCAGGGACGAGGGACTGCGAAAAGAGTTCGAGTGGCGGCTGATGAGCGACCCGAAGTTTGCCGCCAGCTCGCGCGAACGGCTGCGCTTCTTTTACGAGCGCTCGCCCTACTGGGATCCGCAGTTGAACCTGTACCCCGTAGGACGCATCGTCTCGAATCTGACGCTGAAGCTGGCGGATTTTTGAGCGTCAAAGAGAGAAGGGCGCATTCCTAACGCGCCCTTCTCTCTTTTAGTGTTCGCTCTTCTTCGTGCGGGTCTGAAGGTTAAACCGTCCGGCGACCCGTCAACAGGTTGATCACCAGCACGATCAGCGCCACGACCAGCAGCAGGTGAATCAGACTACCGCCGATGCCGCCGATGGCCCCGACTAACCAGAGAATCAGAAGCACTACCAGAATTGTCCACAGCATATCATTCGTCTCCTTTTCCGAAACCTCACTCGCGTGAGCTTGACCCCCTCTGTAGTTTACAGATCAGCTACTTATTGCTTACAAAGCCCTGTCGCTTCAAGCAACCGCCGCGCGCTATCGCTATACAGTGCGGCGACCTGTCAAAAGGTTAATGACCAGGACTACTAACGCAACCACGAGCAGCAAGTGAATCAAGCTGCCGCCGATGCCGCCGAGCAAGCCGAGCAACCATAAGATCAAAAGTACCACTAGAATCGTCCACAACATTTCCGCTTTCTCCTTTTCTTGAGCGTCGCCTACAAAACTTTTTCGGTTCCCCTGAACCCGCTTGACCAACACTATGAGCAATGGCCGTGCCAGCATTCGCCGCCGCCTAGCGGCCTCTCCTCTAAGCCTTCTTCTTTTAAAGGTTTAAGCCCTGTCGTGAAGCTCATTTCGTGTGCTCCGGCTGGTCAGATTAACGGCTCTTTGTATCAAAACACGGCACGCCATATTCGCGTGCGGTGTCCCGTTTCAGAGCAAAGCCGCGAGTCCGCACATTTTAAGCAGCCTTAACGGCAACCGTAAAAGCTTACGAGTCATCGGAATGGTCTCTGGGCTGGGCGACGTGATTGACCTTCATCGTCCTGATGAAAGTCTTAGCCCATGACCGGCCAGAGATGCTCTTTATTTAAACTGGACTTCTGTGCAGTTGGGCTGTTAAAGTGAGAGTGACATTCGCGTTGCGGTCACGCTTGACCGTGCGCGACCCGGTTCGGTCGGCGTCGCAAGACGCTCTCGCGTGCAGGTTGCTCCCGTCCGTAGCTCCGCCGCTTTCTCGTTCCCGATTCTTTGCCCCTTTGAGTCTTTAAATTTGCCTGTACGGCTTCCCCTAATATTTTAAGCCGTTGGGATTCAGGAGAATTTTATGCCATCCCCTATACCTCGTCTGCTCCCCCATACGCAGAAACCGAGCTTCATCATCGCCGTCGGGCTCTTGCTGCTGCTGCTTGTCGCCAGCTTCTACATTCTCTATGCGCGACGCAGCCCCGTGGTTCATAACATCAATTACACAGAGCTTCGCACGCTCGGCGAGAGCGGCGCGGCCAGCTCTCTGAGCGTAGACGGCGAGCAGTTGACCGTCACTGGACGCGACGGCGTAATCTCGCAAGCCATCGTCACAAACGAAGCTGCGCAGCAGGAGATCGTCGCGGCCTTTGCCCGTAGCAACGTCCCAGTGGAGTTCCGCTCGTTGCGCCCAAGCCCGCTTTCGACAGCGATGGGCTGGTTGATTCCCATCCTGACCCTTGCCGCTTTCGCCTTCATCGGCTGGCGCATCTATGCCAGCATGGGTGGACGCGGCGGCGATTTCAATCTGGCTGACGCCAACGGAAAGCAGACGGTCAATTTCAATGACGTGGCCGGGGTGGACGAAGCCAAACAAGAGCTGGCCGAGACCATAGAATTCCTGCGCGATCCCTTAAAGTTCGGACGTCTGGGCGGGCGCGCGCCGCGCGGCATACTGCTCTCGGGCCCTCCTGGAACGGGCAAGACTCTGCTCGCGCGTGCTGCCGCCAACGAGGCTGGCGCTCCGTTTCTTTCGGTTTCAGGCTCAAGCTTCCAGGAGAAGTTTGCGGGCCTGGGCGCGGCGAGAGTGCGTCGCCTCTTCGCAGAAGCGCGCAGGCTCGCGCCCTGCGTCATCTTTATTGACGAGATTGACGCGCTGGGTCGCCAACGCGGGCGGGGCAACGATTCGGCCTCAGCCGATCAAGATCAGACGCTCAATCAGATGCTTGTCGAGATGGACGGCTTCGATCAACTCTGCGGAGTGGTCGTCATCGGCTCGACCAATCGCCCTGACATTCTTGATAGCGCGCTCACGCGTCCCGGTCGCTTCGACCGCGAGATCGCCGTCAACCTCGCGGATGCCAATGGCCGCGAGGAGATTTTGAAGGTTCACGCGCGCGGGTTGCGCCTGGAAGAAGGATTAGACCTGTGCTGGATTGCGCGCGGCACGCCGGGCTTTTCCGGCGCTGACCTCGCCAACCTCCTCAACGAAGCGGCCATCAGCGCCACGCGCGACGGAGCGGAAGCCATAGGCCGCAAGCATGTCGAGTATGCGCGCGATAAAATATTGATGGGCGCAGAGCGCCTGGGCTTTATGATGGACGAAGAGGAACGATATGCGACCGCCGTTCACGAAGCGGGCCACGTCGCCGTCGGTCTCGCGGTGAAGAACGGCGACCCCATCCACAAGGTCTCCATCCTGCCGCGCGGGCGTGCCCTGGGCGTGACGCAGTCTTTGCCCGAGCGCGACCGTCTGATGAAGAAGCGCGAGTACCTGGAAGACCAGATCGCCATGCTCTTGGGCGGACGCGCTGCCGAACAGCTTCTGCTCGATACGATGACGGCTGGCGCATCCAACGACATCGAGCGCGCCGTCGAGATCGCCCGGAAGATGGTCGCCGAGTTCGGCATGAGCCCGCTTGGGCCCATACACTTGGGCAAACCCGAAGACCCGCACAGCCAGGCTCTCTTAGACCGCGTGGAGCATGCCACGAGCGACATCATCAACGCGCAGATGGCCAGAGCCTGCGCCTTCGTTGACTCAAGCCGCGCTCCCATCTCCCGCCTTGTCGAAGGACTGATGGAGAGAGACACGCTCGAATCCGACGAGATTCGCCACTGCTTTGAAATCAAAGAGACGGCGCAGGCCGCGTAGTGAAGAAAAATCGGCACATGCAACCATAAGGCAGCCGGGTATGAAATTCATTCTCGGCTGCCTTATGATTTTGGCTGACTGGTCAGGCTCTTCACCTTTAGCAATGATTGCTTGCTTGATGACATAGTTCTCCTGTAACTTAACTTGCGGAACAGGCGCGTTAAGGTTTTCCGCTCAGTTCAATCCTGACCGCACATGACCAATACTGGCGATGGCATATCCAGGCGTCGCACGGATCGAGCTACCGATTCTACAGGAACTCGTCGCCACAGGCGGGACAGAAGACGTGCGCTTTCTCTATGAGCGTCTGGTCGGATATTTCCCGCAACTGGCGTCGGAAGATGTGCACGCCCTCAGCAACGGACACCGCGCGCAGTGGCGCAAGCTCGTGCAGCGAGCCGGCCGCATGCTCTCCGACAAGCGACAGATCGAGAGAAGACACGGCCATTGGAGCATCACGACGGCGGGACGCAGGCGCGCCTTGGATGAGGGGCTGCAATTCTCGCTCTCCGGGGCGCACCCCACGGGTGAGCCTACCGGTACTGAGCTTTCGCACCAGGACGTACAGCAGATGCTACTCGACATTGGCCGCGTGCTTGGCTATTACGCCGAAAGCGAGTTTGAGTATTATGATGTCGTCTGGCGCGCAAGCGAGCAGAGCCCCAGGCTCTCGCATGTCTTTGAAGTTCAGCGGAAGGGTAATATTGATGCGGCGCTCGCCAAATTGAAACGCGCCTACGAGGCGCAGCGCTCCAAGCCTTTCCTGATCGTGACGAGCGAACATGATACTGTGCGCGCGCAGAAACAGATGAGCCAGGCACGCACGGGCGCATTTCACGAGATCGGTCGCGTGACTGCGATTCTCAGTTTCGAGCAGCTGCAAAGACTTCACCGCGCCCTCACCTCTGTTGAAGACCTTCTCGCGGAAATCTTCGAGCGATGACCTCCAACACCACCACTCCACTCTATCAGCAGTACCAGGAGGTCAAGCAGCGCCACCGCGACGCCATCCTGCTCTTTCGCATCGGCGACTTCTACGAGACTTTCGACGATGATGCGCGCCTGGTCGCGCGCGAGTTGGATATTGTGCTGACCTCCAAGCCGATGGGTAAGAATATTCGCGTCCCGCTGGCGGGCGTGCCCTATCACAGCCTCGAACGTCATCTGGCCACGCTGATCGGGCGCGGCCATCGCGTCGCCATCTGCGAACAACTCTCCAATGCTCCCGTCAAAGGCGAAGCTGGCCGTGGCTTGATTGAGCGTGACGTGGTCAGAGTCGTCACGCCCGGCACGGTCATCGAGCCCGGTCTGCTACAGAGTAAAGCGAACAACTACCTGGCCGCTTACGTGAGCGACGGTAATCGCGCAGGCGTTGCTTATGCGGACGTAACGACGGGCGAGTTCGCGGCGACGGAATTGGAGAGCGCGGCCTCCATCCCTGAGCTGCAACGAATAGCGCCCTCCGAAGTGCTCATCCCGTCGAGCCTGAGCGAGGCCGAGAGCGCAGGGCTGTCGGGTTTTATCACACGCTTCGACGATCATCATTTCGAGTTCACGAACGCGCGCCGCACGCTGCTCGATCATTTCCAGTCGCGCTCGCTCGTCCCCCTGGGTCTCATCCGCTGGGCTTTGGCCGCACGCGCAGCCGGAGCCCTCATCGCTTACCTGCGCGATACGCAAACCGAATCCGCAGGCCAATTGATGAGGCTCGCCAGTTATCACACCGAAGGCTTCATGAGGCTCGACGCGCAGACCATGCGTAGTCTTGAAATCTTCGATAGCGGCGCGGGTGGGCCCACGCTTTTGTCCGTGCTCGACCGGACGCGCACGGCGATGGGCGGAAGGTTGCTGCGAAGGTGGCTGCGCCAACCGCTGCTGGATATGGCGGAGATCGTCAGGCGGCAGGAGCATGTCGCCTGGCTCGTCTCGCACGCTAAGGACAGAGCGGAGCTTTCGGCTGCGATGGAATTCATTCATGACCTTGAGCGGCTCTCGTCACGCGCGCGTGCGGGCGTCGCCTCTGCACAGGAGGTCTTGGCCCTGGCCCAGAGCATCGAAGCAATTCCGCGTGTGCGCACGGTCTTGCAACGAGAGGCGACGCGCTTCGGCGCAGTCCTACAGGCTTTGCCGCCTTGTGACGCGACCGCCACGCTCATCCGCCGGAGCATCAATGATGAAATCCCGCGTAGCAAGGATACGGGCATCATTCGTGAAGGCTTCTCGGCGGAGCTCGACGAGCTGCGTGCGCTTCTGCTCAACGGGAAGACTTACCTGGCGGAGATGGAGCAGCGCGAGCGCGCACGCACAGGGATCAAGAGCCTGCGCGTCGGCTACAACAAGGTCTTCGGCCATTACATAGAGGTCACGCGTCCGAACCTTCATCTCGTTCCCGCAGAATACAGGCGCAAGCAGACGCTGACGAGCGCCGAGCGCTTCATCACGCTCGAACTCAAAGAGCACGAGTCGCTCGTCGTCAACGCGCAGGAGCGCATAGGCGAGCTTGAGGCGAGCCTCTTTCGCCACGTCTGCGCCGAAATCAGTCGCAGCCGCGCGGAGCTTCTCTCAGCCGCTTCAAGCCTGGCTTATCTCGACGCCATCGCTTCTTTCGCGGAGGTGGCGGCAGGCAATCTTTACGTGCGGCCACGGATCGTTGATTCGCCGGAGCTGTCCATCAAAGATGGCCGTCATCCCGTGCTCGAAAGATCAATCGAGGGCGGTTCTTTCGTCGCTAACGATACGGAGCTTGGCAATGAGGGCAAGCCTCAGATAGCTCTCATCACCGGGCCCAACATGTCAGGCAAATCAACCTACCTGCGACAGACGGCCCTCATCGTCCTGTTGGCCCAGGCGGGCTCTTTCGTTCCCGCCACGGAAGCGACCATCGGCCTCTGTGATCGCATCTTCACGCGCATAGGGCTTTACGACCGCATCGGCAGCGGCGAGTCAACCTTCATGACAGAGATGACGGAGACGGCGCAGATACTCCATCACGCGACGCCCCGCTCGCTGATTCTCTTAGACGAGCTGGGCCGTGGGACATCCACTTATGACGGGCTGGCGGTGGCGCGAGCGGTGCTCGAATACATACACAATCACCCGCAGATTCACTCCAAGACGCTCTTCGCCACACACTATCATGAGCTGACGGAGCTGGCGCGCTTACTGCCGCGTCTGCGGAATCTTCACGTCGAGATCGCAGAAGAGGGAAGCGAGCTGAGCTTTCTCTACAAGATAAGCCCTGGCGTCGCTACCAAGAGCTACGGGGTCTATGCCGCCCGGCTCGCGGGTTTGCCGCGCCCGGTCGTCCGGCGTGCGGAAGAGCTGCTGGACGAATACGAATCACAGGGCGGCGCAGTCAAGGGAGCATCAACACAGGGCGGCCCGGCGCATGCTTCGGCCAGCGAGATGAAGATCGCGCAAACGCTGCTTGGCATAGACCTCGACTCGCTTGCGCCCGTCGAAGCCATGATGAAGCTCTACGAGCTGCGCCGCCTGGCCGAAACGGAGAAGGCCATGAGAGCGATCAAGAGCGCGTAAAGGCAGCGCGCGAATCACCTCGCCATGGATGGGGGCAAGCAGCTTCCTTCCTCAGCTTCAGAACTGCCGTTAACACTTACGCTCAAAATGATTCAGGCCAAGGCACTCCTCTTAAGAATGCCTTGGCCCGTTAAATCTGAGACCGTCTCTTCCTTAAGGCTTGCCGTCTATCTTAGTGTACTTTGTCACTGTCTCGCCCGGTTTGAGGGTGAGGGGATTAGACCATTTTCAGCCGGGCGCAAAGACTCTGCGATCAGGCTCTTTTCATCCGGGGTCGGTGTGGATTTGTACGCGCGAGCGCGGTATCCGGGCTTCGATTGCGCGCAGCACCTGAACGGTAATGTCGTGCGCCTCTTCGAGCCGCTTGTCGCGCTCGACTTCCAGGTGCAGCTCTATGAATTTCTGCGAGCCGGAGCGGCGCGTGCGCAGGTCGTGAAATCCAAGCACGCCGCGCTCTCTAAACCCATGAACGATCTCGGCGATGCGCTCGTCTATATCTGCGGGCAAGCGTCGATCCATCAACACATCCATAGATTCGCGCCCGACCGACACGGCTGACCAGAGAATGTAGAGGGCGATCATCATCGAGATCAATGGGTCTACTGTCTGCCAGCCTGTGAGGACGATGATCAGCAGAGCCAGGAGCGCGCCGGAGTTGGTGAAGATATCGGAGGCGTAATGGATGGCGTCGGAGCGCAGGGCCAGAGACTCGGTTTCGCGCGCCACGCGCCTGAGCCTTCGCACGAGCGCGGCGCTGACGACGATGGCGACCAGCATCGTCATAATCCCTATCCATTCGGAGCTGGTCGCGCGCGGGTTAAAGAGCCTGTGTCCCGCTTCCCAGATCAGGAACGCGCCCGATGCTGCGATGACCAGCGCTTGAAAGAGTCCGGCGAGCGATTCGGCCTTGCCGTGGCCGTAAGCGTGATCTTCGTCAGCGGGACGCGCCGCGGCACGCACGGCGACGAGGTTAATGGCCGAAGCGAAGATGTCCATCGCCGAATCGAGCAGCGAAGCCCAGACGCTGATAGAGCCAGTGAGAAAGCCCGTCGCGCTTTTCAACAGGATGAGAAAGGCGGCAGCCAGCATCGAGAGGCGCGCCGCAGAACTCTTCGCAGCCTCTTCTCGCTCGACCTGAGAAGGATGCTTCGTTGCCGTCGTCGCCTTCATGTAAAGAAATTATCAACCACGACGCCCGAACTATTCAATGTCCCAGGGCGTCCGGGTGCTCCGAGACCTCTTCGATGAAGGGCGCGCGCCCTCGCCATGTGACGGTGGCGACTCCGGCGAATATCAGCGCCGACGCGATCCACGTACGCGAGCTCCAACTCTCGCCCAGAATCAGCGGAGCGAGCGCGAAGGCGATCAAAGGCTGTAGATAAATGTAGACCGCGACCGTGCTCGGCTCGACGCGAGCCAGCGCCCAAGCGTTCAGGTAGTATGCGCCCACCGTCGGCGCAAGGATGATATAGAGCACGGCGAGCCACACGCCCGCCGATGCCGTCGCTAAAGACGCAGAGGTAAGACTGAACAGGCCAACGGGAATCGTGACGAGGTTGCCGAAGACGAAGACCCATGTCAGCACCGTGAGCGCGCCGTAGCGTTTCAGCATGTCCTTTGAGACGGCTATGTAAGCGCCATAGCAGAGTGAGTTGGCGACGAGCAGAATATTGCCGACCGTATTACCGCTCGAAAAGTCGGCGCGCATAGGGTCAATCAGGTAGACGACGCCGCCCCCGGCCAAGATGATTCCGCATGCTTTGCGAAAGGAGACGGCGTCGTAGCCGAACATCATGCTGACGAGCAAGGTGAAGACGGGAATAGTCGTGCTCAGGAGCGTCGCGTTGATGACGGAAGAGGTGAGCGAAAGGCCCTTGACGAAAAGCAGTTGATTGAGCACTACTCCGAGCAGGCTGTAGAGTGCAAAGCGCGCGTAATCTTTTCTGCCGATGGATTGTGAGCGGCCCATCGCATTCTGCAAGATAAGGAAAGCGATGGTCGCGCCGCCGACGCGAAAGGCGACGAGGCCCGTGCTTGAGAGCCCGCGCAACGCGATCTTGGCCACAATCGGCCACGAGCCGAACAACACTTGAACCGCGATCAGCGCCAGATGAGGGCCAGCGCCGCCCCTGCGCCCGGCACTCGCCGCACTACTCATAGCTCCCCTTGCTCTCTATCTCAGGCGATGAGAAGAAGCGGATTTTCCAGAATCTTCTTGAAGGTCTGTAGAAAGCGCGCGCCGGTCGCTCCGTCTATGACGCGATGATCGCAGGACATCGTGACGCGCATGATCTGCCTGACGACGACTTCACCGTCGCGCACGACGGGCTTGGGCGTCATCGCTCCGACGGCGAGAATGGCGGCTTCGGGCGGGTTAATGACAGCCGTAAACTCGTCTATGCCCATCATGCCAAGATTGCTGATCGAGAAGGTCGCGCCCGTGTACTCCTCCGGCTTGAGCTTGCGCGAGCGTGCGCGCTCGGCCAACTGCCTGACCTCGGCGGCAATCTCGCCGACGGATTTGCGCTCGGCCCCGCGCACGACCGGCGTAATCAAGCCGTCTTCGATGGCCACCGCGACTCCGATGTCGGCCCGCTCATAGTAGCGAACAGTCTTCTCCTGATAAGAAGCGTTGACCTGCGGGTGCTGCATCAGCGAGACGGCGGCGACCTTGATGATCAGATCGTTGACGGAGACTTTCAGCTCCGCGTCAATCTCATTGATCGAGCGACGTATGGCGGCGGCCTTGTCCATCTCTATCTCTGTCGTCAGGAAGAAATGTGGCACGGGGCCGATGGATGTCACAAGGCGACGGGCGATGGTCTGTCGCATGACGCTCGCCTGCTCGTCGCGGTAGGGCGTCGGGCCGTCCATAGAAGGCTGCCCGGCGGGCTGCGAGCCAGCCTCGACCGCGCGCAGGTGACGCTGCGGCGGCGCGGCCTGTGCTTCGCTTTCTACCGCAGCCTGCTTGCCGGAACTGATGGCTGCCTCAATGTCGCGTTTGATGATGCGCCCGGCTGGGCCGCTCCCGCTCAGAGACCGCAGGTTGATCCCGGCTTCGGCGGCCATGCGCGCCGCGAGAGGTGAGACGACCAGGCGCTCGCCGCCAGTCTGCGTGCCTTCAGACTTACCAGCGCCGTTGCCAGAAGTCGTGCCTGCCGGTTGATTAGAGCCTGAAGAGGATTGCTGCGAGGCTGTCTCTCCCCCGACATCGCCTTTGACGGGTTCGCCCGCTATGGTCGCCTGTGTGCGAGCGCCGTCGGGAACAACGCGCGCCATCTCGGCTTGCGCGCCGTCCTGACCGCCTTCGACAGACCCTTCGATGCGCTCTTTGGTTTGGGCCGCCTCCTCCGGCGACGAGGCTTTGTCGAGGAGCGCCGATATGTCTTCGTCAGGTTCGCCGATGATGGCTATGATCTGACCGAGCGGCGCACTCTCGCCCTCTTTGATCAGAATCTTGCGGAGCACGCCGGAGCTGAGCGCCTGCATCTCCATCGTCGCTTTATCCGTATCAACCTCCGCGAGCGGCTCGCCGACAGAGACCTGATCGCCCTCTTTTTTGAGCCACCTGGCCAATTGTCCCTCCTCCATCGTCGGAGAAAGCTTGGGCATTACGACCTGCGTTGCCATTCGTTTATCCTTCTCAAGTGATGAGCGATGAGTGTGGAGCAATGCGCGATGAGTTAAAGAACAGTTCTTGCTTTTAACTCATCATGCATTGCTCCACACTCATCACTTCTTAGTCCAGGTACGCCACTTCGCGCACGGCTGCGATGATCTGCTCGACGCCGGGGACGGCCAGTTTTTCAAGGTTCTTGGCATAGGGCATCGGCACGTCCGCGCCGGAGACGCGACGCACGGGGGCGTCAAGGTAATCAAAGGCGCGCTCGTTGATCTCGGCGCTGATCTCCGCGCCGACGCCGCAGAAGGGATGCGACTCTTCACAGACGACGGCGCGATTCGTCTTCTGCACAGAGCGTATGATGGTCTCTATGTCGAGCGGTCGAATCGTGCGCGGGTCGATCACTTCGCACGAGACGCCCTGCTTCTCAAGCTCCTCGGCGGCCTTCAGCGCGGCGGGAACCATCAAAGAGCGAGCCACGATGGTCGCGTCCTTCCCCTCACGCTTCACGTCGGCGACGCCGAGCGGGATCGTGAAATCTTCCGTATCGGGAACCTCACCCTTGATGCCGTACATTCTCTCCTGCTCGATGAAGACCACAGGGTCATTGTCGCGTATGGAAGTCTTGAGCAGACCCTTGGCGTCGGCAGGCGTCGAGGGCATCACGACTTTGATGCCGGGAAAATAGGCGAACCATGATTCAATCGCCTGTGAGTGCTGCGATGAGACTTGATAGGCCGAACCGCCCGGGCCGCGAAAGACAATCGGAATCTTGAACTGCCCGCCCGACATATAACGCATCTTGGCGGCGGAGTTGATGATCTGGTCTGTCGCCAGGATGGAGAAATTGAAGGTCATAAACTCGATGACGGGGCGGAGCCCGACCATCGCCGCGCCCACTCCGAGCCCGGCAAAGCCAAGCTCAGTGATCGGCGTATCAATCACGCGCTTGTCGCCGAACTCTTCGAGCAAGCCCTTCGTGACTTTGTATGCTCCCTGATAGGCCGCGACCTCTTCGCCCATCAAAAAAACATTCTCGTCGCGCGCCAACTCTTCACGTAGAGCCTGGTTGAGCGCCTCGCGCATAGTAATTACGGCCATATGTTAACCTCAGTGACGAGTGACCTGGTGACAAGTGGCGAGTTCAAGACAAGCATTTAACCTGTCACTCGTCACTTGTCACTTGGTCACTGGTTTGAATAAACGTCTGTGTAAAGCTCTTCGGGGGCGGGCTCCGGGCTTTCCTCTGCGAACTTGACGGAGCGCTCGACCTCTTCACGCACTCGATTCTCGATTTCGGCCAGGCGGTCGTCGTCGAGCACGCCCTGTTCTTTGAGGCTTGCGATGAATATCTTGATAGGGTCGCGCTCCTGGTGCTTCTCTATTTCGGCGCGCGTGCGATAGTTGCCGGGATCACTCATCGAATGGCCCATAAAGCGATAGGTGCGGACTTCGAGAAGGGTCGGGAGATACTGCTTGCGCCCGCGCTCGACCGCACGCTCGACGGCGGCGCGCACGGCGAGCACATCCATCCCGTCAACGAATTCGCCCGCGAGGTCATAGGCATCGGCCTTCTGCGAGACATCCTGCAAGGACATGGCGCGCTCAAGCGAAGTGCCCATCCCGTATTGATTATTCTCGCAGATGTAGATGCAGGGAATCTTCCACAGTTGGGCCATGTTCAGCGATTCATGAAATGCGCCCTGGTTGACCGCCGCCTCGCCGAAGAAGCAGAGCGTCACCTGATCCGTCCCCTTGTATTTAGAGGCGAAGGCGACGCCCGTTCCGAGAGGTATCTGACCGCCGACGATGCCGTGGCCGCCCAGAAAATTGAGGCCCGCGTCGAAGAGATGCATCGAGCCGCCTTTGCCCGCAGAGCAGCCTCCGGCCTTGCCGTAAAGCTCGGCCATCACTTCATCCGGCGACATGCCCTTGGCGAGAGCGTGCCCGTGGTCACGATAGCTTGTCAGCACGTAATCATCAGGGCGCAGGGCGGAGAGCGCGCCGACGGCGACCGCTTCCTGGCCGATGTATAGATGGCAGAAGCCGCCGATCTTTCCCAGGCTGTAGGCTTCGGCGGATTTCTCCTCGAAGCGGCGTATGAGAATCATCTGGTAGAGCAGGTGCAGCAGCGTCTCGGGGTCTATCTCTACGATGCGTTCTTTCTGCTCCTGCTTGCGCTCCTCGTGCTCCTTGCCTAGAGCTTCAGCCTCAGCCTGGCCGGGCGCTTCCTTCTCGATGACGCCAGCCGAGCCCGATTGCTTCTGATCGCCGCTTGCTTTCGCCTGCGTAGCTTGTTTGTTCATAGGATTATTCTTTCACAGTCCGCCGGAGCGGGCGCGCGACACGCTCGCCACAAAGAGAGTGTGCGAGCGTGCGCTTAAAGTGCCGGGGGCACGCCAAAGAGTAGTACGATTAAAGCCCGAATCAGATGTGCCGGATTATACGCGAGAATGCGAGGCGCGTGCAAAAGCACCGGCCACGAAAACGAAAAACGCACGCTGCTCCGACGGGGCAGCGTGCGTTTTTCGCGGAAGTCTTTAAAGGGAGAAGACTACCGGAAATTGTCTATCGAGCTGGCGGTCGGCGCGGCGGCAAGCGTCGGCAGCACCTTACGAGCGTGCTTGTCTCGCTGCATGTTGCGGGCAGCAGTCGTCAGAAGCTGCTCGGTCGTCTCGCCATCGGCGGGGAAGCATGAGATGCCCATGCTGACGCCGATCTCTATGTTCTTGCCCGTGCGGACGGAGAACTTGTGTGATTCGACGGCTGCGCGGATACGCTCTGAGACCATGGTCGCCATCGCCGTCGAAGCCATCGGCATAATGGCGACAAACTCGTCACCGGCGTAACGCGTCAGGATGTCCATCTGCCGCAGCTCTTTCTTGATCACTCCTGATATGTTTGCCAGCAGGCGGTCGCCAATGGCGTGTCCGTACAGATCATTGATCTTTTTGAAATCGTCAACGTCCATGCTGATGACGGCGAGCGATTCCTTGTTCATGCGTATGCACTCGGCCAGGCGCTGCTCCAACATCATGTAAAAGGCTCGTGCGTTGGGAAGGTCTGTGAGCGGGTCTGTCAGGGCGCTCTCCTTGGTCTTCTCGAAGGTCAAGGCGTTATTGAGCGCGGAAGAGGCGTGCTGCGAGACGGATTCGAGAAGGCGAACGTGCTCGCTCGTATAGGACTTGATGCTCTTGGAGTAGAGCGTGATCGCACCGAAAGCGCCGTCCTCACGGATGAGCGGCGAAACCAGCACGCCCTTGATCTCCTTGACAACCTCTTCCGGGACTCCGACCAGATCAAGCTCCGGCGAGGCGTTGCACATAGAGCGGGCGTTGGCGATCACCCAGCCCGTAATCCCGTCGCCGATATTCATACGCCTGCGTGCGAAAATCGATGACTGCTCGCCCGCAACGTGCATCGCATGAGCCTTACCCGTCTTCTCGTCCACGATGAAGATAATGCACGTATCGAAGGGGACGATGGCGCGCAGTTTGTTTGAGACGAGCGTCACGGTGTCGTTCAAGTTGAGCGAAGAGCCGATGGTCTGAGCGATCTCGTGCAGTGCGAAGACCTCGCGCTGCGCCTCCGTGATCGAACGAAATCCGGCATCGTCGCTCGGCGTGCCGAGAATGTCGGACGCCAGCCCGGCGTCAGGCCGCGCACCGTTATCAGGATCAATCCCTTCGGATGCGACCTGCTCCTGAATGTCCTGCGCGTCGATCATTTTGTCCAACTCTATGACGTGCGAGACGAACATATCGACGACGCGCGGGTCGAAGGACGAGCCCGCCATCTTCTTGAGCAGCCCCAGCGAATCCTCCCGCTGCATCCCTTTGCGATAGGGGCGATCGCACCTCGTCGCATCATAGAAATCCACGACCGCAATAATGCGCGCGACCAGCGGAATCTGATCTCCCTTCAAGCCTTTCGGGTAGCCGGTGCCGTCCCATTTCTCGTGGTGATAGCGAACAATGTCTTCAACGGGGTAAGGGAAGTTGACGCGCTTGAGAATATCGCCGCCGACGGTCGTGTGAATCTTCATCTTGGCAAATTCGGATTCCGTGAGCTTGCCCGGCTTATTGAGAATATATTCGGGCACGGCCAGCTTGCCTATGTCATGCAGGAGCGCTCCGGCGAGCAGCGCCTGCGTCTCGGCTTCGTTGACGCCGAGCAGCTTGCCCATCTCGGTCGCGTAAATCTGCGTGCGCCGGACGTGGCCGTGAGTCGTCTGATCCTTGGCGTCAATGGCTATGGCCAGCGATTCGATGGTATTCATGTGCAGGACGGCCATCTCCTGTATGTGCCGGTTATTCTCGGCTTCGCTGCGGCGTACTTCATCGACGCGCTGTTCGTCGAAGCGATACAGCAGATAGACCATGGCGATAATGAGCCCGCCCAGAAAGATGAAGGGAACGCCGCCGTTTTGCAGCCAGGAGTAGAAGAGAGCCGCCGCCGCTGCGCCGCCGATCTGCGTCACGGATGTCCAGACCAGGCTCGCGCGCGAGAGCGTCAACTCCATCTTCCCTGAATCAATGGCGATGAATCCGGCGGTCGCAATGGTGCTCAACAGATATTGAACCAGGGCGAGCACGCAGAGCGGCAGCAGGAAGTGGTTGAGCGGGACGCCCTGATCGCCGACGGGCGCGCCGATGAAGTAGTCGACGATGAGCCCGTAGAGGGATGCTGCGGCGAAGGTCGAGATGATGGCCGCGCTGGTAGCGAAAATGGTGATGCGACGGTCAGCCGAGCGGCAGGATGAGATCAGCCCGACAATCGCCGCCAGTACGACGGCTGGCCCGGCGGTGTGCGTGGGCGCGACGGCATACATCATGGCCGCCAGGAAGATGAAAGCGTCCGCCACGGACTTCTGGCTCTGGCTCACCCCGTCGGCATTCGTCACGGAAACCCTGAAACGCGTCGCCGCCAGCGTCAACAGCAGCAGTCCGCCCCAGGGGGCCAGACCCGTCCAACCCTTCAGCGGCAGCCCTGCAATGGCGATCAGAGCGAAAACGAGCAGAATCAGGGCCAGCGCAGCGATACCACCCAGTAGCGCCAGGCTTTTCCAATTTCCTTTTGGCATGGCTTTAGAGATTCCCTTTATGTATTTATGGAGAGATTGAGGAGATGGTCGGGCGCTTTGAAATCGCACCCCGGAAAGAAGAACTGTTCAGATGGCGGGCGGCTCGCGCCCATTTGTGGTAAGAAGGTTGCTAAACAACTAAACATGTGCCAAACATGTTTGACACATGGCTAAGATACAGCTTTTATCATGTAACGTCAAGCTTTTTGATGATTTACGCTCGTCGGGAAGAGCGCGGGCGCAAAACCCCGAAGACTAATTAAAAAGTTCGATGGTTTTGCCCTTGATAGTTTCGAGGCCGGAGACGAACGAAATCCAAGCGGCTTGAGAACTTTTACTGTGACCGATAAGCTCACCGGGCCAGAAGGGAAGAGAGAAGAGTTTTGAGATGTCCGGGGCACAAAAAATCCATTTATTTCCTACCCTTCTAGTGTTAAACTGCGCGCGCTGCAAAAGTCATACAGTAGTTTATTTGAGAAGGCTATGCAGGCCACGCCGCTCCTCGATAGTCGGCGCGGACATGAGTCTGTGATGGACGCTCGCTCACGAGACCGTAGATTGAGCGCCGAGCCCATTCAGTTTTGGATAATCAACATGGCCATGCGTCTAGCCCTCTGCAAACACAAACTCGTGGCAGGGAGCGCCGTCGTGCGGCTCGAACTTTGACCGAGCCTATGCGGGCGCTCTCTCCCCACGCATGGGATAAAGCCCCGCACGGCTCTTAACATTCTACCCGATGGGTTATAGGAGAAAACTCGATGCGAAGAACCTTTGCTCTATTTGCTTTGCTCGCCGTGGCCGCTTTCCTGGGCGGATGTACGACTGATAACACGAACGGCAACGCTAATGTGACCAGCACGACGACAACTACGACAACCAACAACTCGGCGACCGGCGGAACGACGACACCAACCACACCCAGCACCACGACGGTGACGAATACTTCGACAACGAACGGGGGCGCAGGCGGCGCGTCCAACGGCAATGCCAGAAACGGCAATGCGGGCGGCGGCGGCGCAGGCGGCGCATCCAATGCCAACGGCGGCGCGCGTAACGGCAACGGCAACGCACGCAACGGCAACAGGTAGACCAACGCTTGACCATTTGAGGGAACGAGGCGCGTTGAAAATCTTCAGCGCGCCTTTCATTTTAGGTCGCGCGTCCTCCAAGCATTGATGAGAGCAGATCGAGCACAAGAGGATTGTGAAGAACATCGTCCTCACAGACAAACCGGAATACCTCCTCATTACGGATAATGAGGAGGCACGCCGCGCTCTCAATGGTCTGCCGGGCGAGTTGATGGTGGGCCTGGACACCGAGACCTACTGGAACGCGGCAACCAACAGCTCGCACGTCTCGCTCGTACAGATCGCACCGCCCTCGGGCCTCGTGCTGGTGTTCGACGTTCTGTTGGTTGATACGGAAATCCTGCGACCGCTCATAGAGTCGCCGACCGTTCGGATGGCGGCGCACAATGCGCGTTTTGACGAGGCGATGCTCATGAGCGCAGGTCTTCGTCCGGTCTCTTTCGTAGATACCCTGCGGCTGGCGCGCGAAACCCTGCGCCTGCCGTCTTACAGCCTGGCCGGAGTTGTAGCCCATCTGTTCGGCATCGAACTGGATAAGAGTTTTCAGAAGTCCAACTGGCGTCGTCGCCCGCTCACGCGCGCGCAGCTTCAGTATGCGGCGACGGACGCCCACCTAGCATTGTTCGTTTACGAAGAGCTGCGGCGCATCTTGATAGCGGAGGGACGCTTTGAGGAAGCCATGCGGACAGCCGCCCTCAAGCCGTCTGCCCCGCGTGAGGAGACAGGCGAGCCGCGCAAACGCCGCGCACCGCCGCCGCCCCTTCGCCCTCTCACGGTCGAAGAGAAGCAAACGCTCACGCAGCTTAAAAAATGGAGACTGGAAAAATCGTTTGCCGAGCGCAAGCCCGCCTACATGATCTGCCAGGATCGAACGCTCGAACAAATAGCCATAGAGCGGCCCGAAACACTCGACGCGCTCGCCTCCATCTATGGCCTCGGCGCGTCACGCATCACACGCTACGGCGATGAACTGCTCCAAGCATTGCGGGAAGCACTTAAAAAACAGGGATGAAAGAATGCCTCTCATCATGCAAAGCAGAATTTAACAGGATAGACAGGATAGATAGGATAAAAACAGAAAGCGGATGAAAGACAAAAGCTTTGCTGTCATGAATCTGTCTGTGCTTTTCTTATCCTGACCATCTCTGTCCATCGCTGTTAATTCTCTTTCTTTATCCTTCCGCCTTCATCCTTGCCTTTAGCTGAGCCCCAAGGTCCGATGCATCTGTGACCGGGCGCTGGCAGGTGTAATGCTCGCAGACGTATGCGGTCGGCATGTTCTCCATCATGGTTCTGTCGCGCAGGAGAGGCACGGCTTCGGCGGCGCGCGTATTATTTTCGGCGGATAGTACGACGACCTTATTGGGCAGGTATCGTCCCCAGACTTCGCGCAGCAGGGCTTTTGTTTCCAGGCGCGCACGCTCGCCTATAATTGCTATCTCTTTGGGTGTCGAGAGATAGAAGTCGAGCGCGCCTAAGAGCCTGCCGAATGCCGAAGGGTGACGAAGCATAGTGTCTCGCAGGAGGCGGAAGAGCGCGACGGCTTTGCGCGAATACTCTTCGTTCGCCGTCAGCAATCCAAGGCGAAGCAGCACTTCTGCGGCGACAGAATTTCCAGACGGCGTGGCGTTGTCGAAATAATCTTTCGAGCGGACGATCAACTCTTCGTGGCTCTTGCCGGTGTAGAAAAATCCCCCCTCGGCATCATCCCAGAACTCTTCCGTCATGCGGTCGGTGATCGCCCGCGCCTCTTCAAGCCAGCGTAGCTCGCCCGTTGATTCATAAAGCGCGATGAGCCCATCGGCGAAGAACGAATAATCTTCCAGATAGCCGTTCAGCTTGGCCTTGCCGTCCTTATAAGTTCTCAGCAGCAATCCATCCCGGCGCAGGTTGTCGAGCACGAATTGCGCGTTTCGTTCGGCGATGGAAAGATAATCCTCGCGGTCCAGGATGGCGGCGGCTTCGGCAAAGCTGGCGAGCATCAGGCCGTTCCATGCCGTCAAAATCTTTTCATCGCGTGCGGGCTTGATTCTGCGCTCGCGCACGGCGAAAAGCTCACGGCGTCCGCGCTCAAGCGCCTCACGCAAACGCTCCGGCGAGACGCCTTCAGCCTTCGCCACATCTTCCGGCGAGCGACGGACATTCAAGATATTCAGGCCCTCGAAATTCCCCTGCGGCGTGACATCATAATAAGAGCAGAAGAGAGAGCCGTCTTCCGGGCCCAGGACTTCGACGACCTCTTTGACAGTCCAGACGAAGAATTTCCCTTCGTGCCCTTCCGAGTCCGCGTCCTGCGTGGAATAGAAGCCGCCGCTCGCGTCCGTCATCTCGCGCACTACGTAGTCGAGCGTTTCGATAACGATGCGCCGGTAAAAGTCTTCGCCCGTCTGCTGGTAAAGATGAAGGTATTGGCGCGCGAGCAGGGCATTATCGTAGAGCATTTTCTCGAAATGAGGGACGAGCCATCGCTCGTCCGTCGAGTAGCGATGAAAGCCGCCTCCAAGTTGATCGTACATGCCGCCCTCCGCCATCTTGCGGCAGGTGTGCTTGACCATCTCCAAAGCCTTCGCTTCGCCTGTGCGCGCGTGCGTGCGCAGGAGGAATTCGAGCGTCATCGCGGGCGGAAATTTCGGCGCGCGCCCAAAGCCTCCGTACGTCGCATCGTAGCCGCGCGCAATATTTTGGTAAGCGCCATCGAGCAGCTCGAAGGAAAGCTCCCCGCCTGATTCGCGCGCGACGCCCATGCGGCGCAATTCGCCGAGCATCGCCACGGCTGTTTGCGTCACTTCGTCCGGTTTCGCGCGATAGGCTTCGGCCACCCCGAGGAGCACCCTGGGGAAGCCAGGCATGTTGTAACGGTCTTCGGGTGGAAAATAGGTTCCGCCGTAGAAGGGAACGCCTTCGGGCGTGAGAAAGACGGTCATGGGCCAACCGCCGTGGCCCGTCATCATCTGCACCGCGTTCATATAAATCTGATCGAGGTCTGGCCGCTCCTCTCTATCAACCTTGATGTTGACGAAGTTCTCGTTCATCAACTTCGCAATCTCTTCATTCTCGAACGACTCGTGTGCGAGGACGTGACACCAATGGCAGGCCGAATAACCTATACTGAGGAGTATCGGCTTATTCTCCCGGCGCGCTATTTCAAATGCCTCTGTTCCCCAGGGAAACCAGTCCACAGGATTATGTGCATGTTGAAGTAAGTAGGGGCTGGTTTCATTGATGAGGCGATTAGTATACTTCTGTCCGGTGGCGGTATCTTTCATTTTATTCCCTTGTCCTTCCATGTCCATCCTTTATGGCTTTTACGCTTGCCGTTAATTAACTGGCGCATATGCGTTGCGTGCAATGCTTGCTCTCGACAATACTTTTGCAAATTGGTGATAATGACCTCGTGCCCCTCAGGATTGATAAATCCGGCGTAAGTCTTTGGAACTCCAAGTCTCTGTCTTTTATTGTCATAAGTCCAACCGCGATGACTATATATTCTACCTTTGGCCACTGCCACCATATGAGTATTATCCAGCCCATGTTCACGACAAAATGCCGCAAGATTCGTAATTGAGCCGGCGCGGCGTCCGTCAGGAGTGATGAAGCCAGAGTAGGTCTTAATATACTCACGCCGACGGCAACTGTTCTTGTGTGTCCAGCCTTTGTAGGATTTAAGTTTGCTCTTTCCTCTGGCGAGCCTGTGCATAGATGGATAATCCAAATTATGCCGGCGGCAAAAATCGAAGAGATTAGGAATCGTTATCTCCTTGCCTTCCGGGTCTCTGAATCCTTCCCAGATATGAGCGTGTACACCTCCCGGTGAACCGGCAACATCATAAATATTGAATCCAATACTTCGATCTGAGCACATGGTCTTATTCAGCCATGCCTGTTCCGCTCGTAAAAGTTCAGGCGCATCCACAAACTCCAACACCGAAAACTCGAAACCATCTTCTCCATACTTGTTCCAAGCGTTTTGTAAATAGCAGTTCCGGTGATTCCCTTGGCGCAAACTGTAACGATGTCGGCTCCATCGTTCTCGCAGATCAATTGCGCTGCCGATGTAGATTTTGCCGGTGGGTTCGCAGAGAATCTGATAGACACCGGACGATCTTGGTTCTTTCGATGTCATGGCTAATATATTTCCAAACCTGATTCTACATGCTGGCTCGCGTGGTTGCTAACGCCTGGGGCAATGGCAGCTTCAGCGCTTCGACGTGACACGCGCGGTTTGTTATACTGCTGAGTGAATGGTCATTCATTTTTTATCGGCTCGTGCGGTAGCTATCGGCATCCGCCGCGTAGCTGTCAATCTGTTTGTGCGGGGGAGTTGAGTGTGGAACGAGAGACTTTGGATATGGACGTGGTTTTCGTCGGGGCGGGCCCGGCGAATCTGAGCGGTGCGCTGCATCTGGCGCGGCTTGTGAGAGAGCATGACGAGGCTTTGGCGAATGGACGGGGGGAGGGCAAGCCGCTCGGGGAGATAGAGATCGGCGTGATCGAGAAGGGCGCTTATGTGGGCGCGCATATTCTTTCGGGAGCGGTGATGGATCCGCGTGCGCTCGGCGAGTTGATACCGGATTTCGTCGAACAGGGAGCGCCGCTCGAATCCCCCGTCAAGGAAGACTTTTTCCTGTACCTGACGCAGAAGCGCGCGATTCGCTCGCCGTTGACGCCGCCGCCGCTCGTCAATCATGGCTACTACATAGTCTCTCTCAATCGCCTGACGGCCTGGCTCGGTGAGAAGTGCGAGGAAGCGGGCGTCAACATCTTTCCCGAATTTCCCGGGGCCGAGATACTCTACGACGATGATGATCGCGTCATAGGCGTGCGTACGGGCGACAAGGGGATTGATAAGGAAGGCAAACCCAAGGCTAACTTCGAGCCGGGCGTCGATCTGCGTGCGAAGGTGACCGTGCTTGGCGAAGGCCCGCGCGGCTCGCTGACCAAGCAATTGACGCAGCGGCTTAATCTCAACGAAGGACGCGAGCCGCAAGTCTATAGCCTCGGCATCAAGGAGCTATGGGAGCTGCCCGATGATCGTTATCCTGCGGGGCGCGTGACGCACACCCTGGGCTATCCGTCCGACGCGAAGACCTACGGCGGCGGCTGGATTTATGGGATGCAGAATCGCATTCTCAACATCGGCTACGTCACCGGCCTGGATTACAGAGACCCGCTGCTAGACCCGCACGCAGAGTTCCAGCGCTTCAAACAGCACCCGTTCCTCGCGCGCCTGCTCGAAGGCGGCAAGATGATTCGCTACGGGGCCAAGACCATCGCCGCCGGTGGCCCATTCGCCATGCCGCAGATTTATGCCGACGGCGTGCTGCTGGTGGGCGACTGCGCGGGCTTTCTCAATTCGCAGCGCCTGAAGGGCATACACACGGCGATCAAGAGCGGGATGCTCGCCGCCGAAGCCATCTTCGCGGCGCTGCTGGCCGGAGATTTTTCCGCGCGCCAGCTCAAGCGTTACGAGCAACTCGTAGAGGAAAGCTGGGTGATGAAGGAGCTGCGACGTGTGAGAAACTTCCACGCGGGTTTTCGTCACGGGCGGTGGCTGGGGATAGCCAACGCCGGTTTACAGTTTTTGACGGGCGGGCGCTCATGGGGCATCTTCGACCGGGCGAGCGCCGAGCCGGGTCACGAGGCGCTCGAGAAGCTCTCAGATTACGGCTATCAAGGCGACCGCATAGAGCAGCGCTACGACGGACTTCGCTTCGACGGGAAGCTCACGTTCAATAAGCTGACGGATGTTTACCACGCGGCGGTCGGTCATGATGAAGACCAGCCCGTACACCTGCACGTACTCGATACCAACATCTGCTCGACGCGCTGCGCCGAAGAGTACGGCAATCCGTGCCAGCGCTTCTGCCCGGCGGCAGTCTACGAGATGGTGGAGGGAGGCGCGGACAACAAGCGGCACTTGCAGATCAACTTCTCAAACTGCGTTCACTGCAAGACATGCGACATCATGGACCCGTACCAGATCATCAACTGGGTGACGCCCGAAGGCGGCGGCGGCCCGGACTACAAGGGAATGTAAAGACAGTGACAGGGTGACGAGTGGCAAGTGTCGAGTTAAAGACAAAAGCTTTTCACTTGTCACTCGTCACTTGCCACTCGTCACTGCTTTTATGCGTCTCGCGGCGGCATCGCAGCAATTGATCGAAGCCTTCCTGCGCGAGCGTTTTAATCTTCAGACGCTTGAGCTGCCGCCGATCTCTCTTTATCAGGGGCGCGTGGCGTTGTGGCTGACCAGTACGTTTCGGATTGGGGCGATCACGTTTGGCCGCCACATCTTTGTCGCGCCGCAGTTGATGGAGCGCGACCGTGGCGGGATATTGAGAGTTCCCGGCTGGCTCCTGGCACACGAAGCGACGCACGTCTGGCAGTATGAGCGGGCAGGATTCCTTGGATTTCTATCCTCGTATCTACGCGGGTACTGGCATGCCCTGAGGGCACAGGGGAAGTGGGATAGAGAGGCGCAGACCAATGCTTATCTGGCGATCAGCGAGGAGCGCGAAGCACGTGAATCCGAAGCGATCTATGCCGCCTGGGTGGCGGGAAAAACAAGTGGCGAGCGGGCGAAGTCAAACTCGCCTGAATAGCCCGCATGTTCAAATGATGGCTGGGGGAAAGATGAAAGGGCTCGTCCAGGCATCACAGGCTGTGCGCTGTTGACCGTCGCCTAACTCTCATCACCTATGATCGAGAAATTGATTTTCCCGTGCAGGACTTCTTCGAGCGCAATGCGCGTCGGCTTATGCTTCTGCGGGTCGATGTCTATACGCGGACGCGCGCCGCGCTGTAGCTGCTTGCTTCTTTTAGCGGCCACGATAATCATACGGTATTTCGAGTCCATTTCTGGCTGAGCGGCCTCCTCTGCTATCTCTTCATTTGCTTTCGGCATAATGTGCTCCAAGACCTTCGCGCCGGTCTGCTATGAGGTAGTATGAATTGCGATCGTCGGTACGAGCTTTCAGGGCGACGTGGGCTGGAAGGTGGCCAGCACCCGCCTGGCTAAATATTCCTGGCGCTCGCGCCTGGCTCTTTCGGCGTAAATAATGGATGCCAGTTGGCGCGCGGCACGCTCGACCTCATCGTTAATCACAACGTAATCAAACTCTCGATAATGCTCGACCTCGCCGCGCGCATTGCGCAGGCGCAGGGCCAGATCGTCAGGACGCTCGGAGCCGCGCGCCGTGAGCCGCGCTCGTAGAACGTCGAAAGAGGGCGGCAAGATAAAGACGCTGACCGCGTTTGTGACCTGAGAGCGCACGCTGCTTGCGCCCTGCACATCCACTTCCAACAAAATGTCGCGCCCTTCGGCCAGCTCATGCTCGACCTGCGAGCGCGCCGTCCCGTAGAGATTACCGTGAACGGTGGCCCATTCCAGAAATTCGCCCGCCCGCTCCATGGCCATGAAAGTTTCCGGGGCGACGAAGAAATAGTGTTTCGCGTTGACTTCTCCCATACGCGCCTGGCGGGTCGTATATGAGACAGAATAGCCAAGGTCCGGCACTTCTTTCAACACGCGGCGAATGAGCGTGCCTTTGCCGCCGCCCGAAGGCGAGCTGACGACGATCAGCCGCCCGCAGGCGGAGAGCGAATCGTCGCCCGTGTCAACCGTCTGAGCCTTATTAGCTTCACTCAACATTCTGCACCTGCTCACGCAACTTCTCGACCTCCGCCTTGATGGCGAGCGCGGATTCCTTGATGACCATCTCCGTAGACTTCGAGAGCACAGTGTTGGCTTCGCGGTTCAACTCCTGTAGAAGAAAATCCAGGCGCTTGCCGGTCTCGCCCGCGTCGTTCAAGGTCTCGCGGAACTGCGCGAGGTGACTTTTCAGGCGCGCGATCTCTTCGGAGATGTCGCTGCGATCAGCCAGGTAAGCGACCTCCTGAGCAAGCCTGCCGGGATCTAGCTCCAAGCCCTGCTGGCCGTTACGCATCACGAGCTCGCCGATTCTCTTTTGCAGCCGCGTGCGATAAGCCTCGACCAGCCCGCTCGCCGCCGTCTCAATCGTGGGCACATGGCGGGCAATCTCGTCCAGGCGCGCGTGCATCTCCGCCGACAGTTCTGCGCCCTCGCGCGTACGCATCTGTTCCAGCTCGTCCAGCGCTTCGTCTATGGCACGCTCGACGCCCGCGATCATCGTCTCGTCTATGCCGTCACGTATGGGCTGCATCGCGCCCGGAAGCCGCGCCAGGATGTTGATGTCCGGCTCGCCCGCAATCTCGAACTCCTGTTGCATGGCCCTGAGCGCTGTGATGTACCCGGCGATCAGAGGGCGATTCAACTCGTAAGCCACTTCGCCCGTGCGCTCAAAGCTGACGTTGGCATCCACTCTCCCGCGAGAGAGCCGAGCACCGATGCGCCGCTTGACGATGGCCTCCAGCGAGGATAGCTCCGCGCCCAGCCGCAGGTGAACGTCAAGGAAT
This sequence comes from Pyrinomonadaceae bacterium, assembly GCA_036389095.1. Lineage (GTDB taxonomy): Bacteria > Acidobacteriota > Blastocatellia > Pyrinomonadales > Pyrinomonadaceae > DASQYE01. Next base: position 207,488 of record DASVQM010000012.1, on the reverse strand, counting down.
CTATTGTTGACGGTTTTCAGATCAACGGCCACGCTGAAATTCTCGCCCGTCGCCGACCCGCGCCCGAATCCGGTCATTGATTTCATAAAAGTAAGCAGTGAACAGTAAGCTCTGAGCGCGAAGGGCAGCGCAGTCTGCCGCCCCTTCGTGCTCAAGGCTTACTGCTTACCAGGTCTTCCTCCTCTTCGTCTGCGAACTGTAGCTCGTACAGGTGGCGGTAGAGCCCGCCCTGCGCGAGCAGTTCAGTATGAGTGCCTGTTTCTGCTATCGAACCGCGTTCGAGGACGACGATGCGGTCTGCGCGCCGCACGGTCGAGAGCCTGTGAGCGATGACAATCGTCGTCCGGTTCTGAATCAGATTACTGAGCGCACGCTGCACCAGCCGCTCGGATTCGGCGTCGAGCGCCGAGGTCGCCTCGTCAAGTATCAGCACGGGCGCGTCCAACAGAACGGCGCGGGCGATGGCTAGCCTCTGACGCTGCCCGCCAGATAAAAAGATGCCGCGCTCGCCCACTACGGTGTCGTAGCCCAGGGGCAACTCCCGTATGAAGTCGTGTGCAAAGGCCACGCGTGCGGCCTCTTCAATCTCGGCTTGCGTCGCGTCGGGTCGGCCATAGGAGATATTGTGGCGCACAGTATCGTTAAAGAGGACTGTCTCCTGTGTGACGAGCGCGATCTGGCGTCGAAGGCTTGAGAGGCGCGCGTCTCTCAGGTCAATGCCATCCCAGAGCACAGCGCCTTTGACCGGGTCATGAAAGCGCGGAAGCAATTTCGTCAGCGTTGATTTCCCGCCGCCCGATTCGCCGACGAGCGCGACCATCGTGCCCGCAGGGATACGTAAACTCACGCCGCGCAACACCGAGCGCGTCTCGTTGGCATAACCGAAAGAGACATCGCGCAGCTCTATCTCTCTGCTGAGCGGGGCTAACTCAATGGCGTTGGCTTTCTCCGGTATCTCCGCGTGCTCGTCCATCACCTCCCAGACGTGACGCGCGGCTGCCAGCGCCTGCTCCATGCTGTTCGAGAGGCGCGAGAGCTTTCGCATCGGGTCATAGCTGCGAAAGAGAAAGAAGAGGAAGGTGAGAAACTGCGCGGCGTTCATGCGCCCGGCGATGATCTCGCGCTGGCCGAAGAAGAGCAGGAAGACGACGGCGAGCACGCCTATCATCTCGATGGTGGGCGGCGAGAGCGCCGCGATCTTGGCCGAGCGCAGGTTGGCGCGCACGATCTGGCCCGCGACTTCCGTAAAGCGGCTGCGCTCGCGCGCTTCGGCGCGATACGCCTTGACGATTGACTGGTTGGCGAGCGCCTCCTGCGCCGTATCGGTCAAAAGCTTGTTGCCTTCAAACGATTCTCGCGCCAGATTACGCAGGGCGCGTCCGAAGCGCGCCGTCAGCACGGCGATGATGGGCGCGATCATGAGCGAGCCGAGCGTGAGCCGCCAGTTGTAATAGAAGGAAGCGGCGAGAAAAGCGATGAGCGTAAAGCTCTCTCTGAGCATGTCGCGCAGGGTCGCCGTGACGGCGACCTCAATGGCCGCCGCGCTTGAGACGAGCCTTGAGACCAGGTAGTTCGTCCGATGCCGCTCGAAGAAGCTGGCGGATTGGGCCAGGACGTGGCTGTAGAGGTCGCGGCGCAGGCTCATCACTGAAGCCTGTCCGACTCTGGCCATCAGGTAGCTGGATAAATATTCGGCGACTCCCTTGATGGCCGTAAAGATGACGATCAGAATGGCAATCGTGCGCCAGGCGGCCACACCCGAAGCCGGGATGAGATGTTGCAGCCCGAAGAGGGTCGGAGTACGCTGTCCCTCTCCCTGTGCGAAAGCCTGATCGAAGATGGGCACGATGAGCGCACCCGTCGCGCTCTCTAAAAGGCCGACGATGACCATCGCAATGGTCGCCAGCGTAAAGATTCCCCAATGAGGCTTGAGATATTTTAATAGTCGCCGCAGATCGTGCATCATCACTCGCTCGGCGTAAGTGGCCCGTCATCAGTGCAGGGTAGGAACCGACGCCCGTAATCGGTAAATCGAAAATATACTGAGGCTTAAACGGCGGCGTCAAGGCCACACGACCGGGCGGCCAGCGGCAAACGGGCGCGCGCCCCGCCCGCGAGACGAGATGTTTTTAGGCGCGCGGGCGGGCGGAAAGTGCGCTATAATCTGCTCCCGACATTCATTCCAACTCAGGGCAAAAAGATTGGACACACAATTACATCCGAATAATAAGGGCAAGCTACTGCTGATCGTTGACGACGATGCGGATATGCGTATGCTGCTGGCGGAGTATTTCCGTCGTCTGGGCTTCAAGGTTGAGGAGGCGGAGTCGGGCGCAGACGCGCTTGAGCCGGCCTTTTCGGGCCGCTTCGATTGCTTTATCTTCGACGTTTCGATGCCGGGCATGACGGGCTTCGAGCTGTTGCGGCGCGTGCGCGAGCGCGGCGTCCATACACCCGCCATGTTTTTGACCGCGCACGATGCCATTGACGACAAGGTGGCCGGATTCGAGGCCGGGGCCGATGATTATCTCGCCAAGCCTTTCAGCCCGCGCGAGCTGGAAGTCCGCGTCGAGGCATTGCTCAGGCGAAGCCCCGCCATGCAGCCTTCTACTGCCAACGGCTCAGACAGGATAGAGGTCGGCGACCTCATCATAGATAAGCGACGACACGAGGTCTCGCGCGGCGGCTCGCGCGTGGATTTAACGCCGCTCGAATTTCAAATCCTTGAGCTACTCGCCTCCGAGCCCGGTCGCGCCTGGTCGCGCAACGCCCTGCTCGATCAAGTGTGGAGCACGGAATACGAGGGCTACCAGCGCAACATAGACCCGCACATCAACCGGCTGCGAAAAAAACTTGAGTCAGACCCGAAGAATCCGCATTACGTGCTGACCGTGCGCGGAGTCGGTTATAAACTGAACGAAGCTCTTTAAAATCGCTCTTCCGGCGCGCACGCGTCTCGCCCCATGATGCTCTCGGGCGGCCTGCGCCGTTGATCAGATACTTTCATATGGCCTACTGTTCTCCCACCATCATTCGCACCCTTTTGTTCACGCTGCTGCTCTCGGTCTTGCCTGTTTCGCCAGCCCGTACGACGAGCAGCCAGGCGGCGCAGCAGAGCGGCCCCGTGGCGCTCATACAGTGGAAGGGGAGGCCCGGCGTCAGGCGCTACAGGCTGCAACTGGCGCGTGACGCCAGGTTCACGGATATAGTCTTTGATCGCGCCGTCGTCGGCCTCGAATACCTCGTGACGGAACTGGCGGCGGGGCGCTACTACTGGCGCGTGGCCACCGCGACCCCCGAAACGGGCGCTTTCTCAAGACCCGTCGCCATCAATATCGCCATCCCCACCGAGAACGCTTCGACACCGGCTCCAACACCGAACCCAACACTGGCTCCGACGCCAACGCCGACGCCCAGACGGATACAAAGGCCGCGCCCGACGCCCACGCCACGCCGGACACCGACCCCCAGGCTGACGCCGACCCCTATACCCGGGGCTACGCCAAACACGCCGACGCCAAGGCTCTTGTCGCCGGACGATACTGGATGGCGCACGGCCACTGGCGAGGTCATACAGCCCAGGGTCGCGCCGCTGCGCGAGACCGCGAACCTTGATCTCGTCGGAGTCAATTCAGACGGAATGGTCTATGCTCTAGACGGCTTAAATGGGGTCGCGCTCTGGACGGCACGCTTCAAACCGAACGCGAAGAAGGGCGAGTCAACCGGAAACGACGGAGCCGCCGCCTTCACGCCTGTCATCATAGGCGGCGCGGCTGGGCTGGCCAACGTGGTGATAGCCTTTAGCGGCGGCGTGCGCGCTTTGCAGGGAGCGACGGGGAGGGAACTGTGGCGAACGGTTTTGCAGGGCCGACCGACAAGCGGCACGGCTGCCGACATTGATGGCGACGGCAAGGCCGAGATCATCATCGCCGAGGACGGCTCTCCGAATCTGGCCATTCTGAACGGGATGGGAAAATTCATCGCCGAGGTCAAGCTGGACGCCCCGGTGATTGGCGAGCCTGTTCAGCTCGCCAGCGGGAATCAGCATGGCGTCGTGCTCGTACTTGAGAACGGGCTGGTCGAGTTGCGCAACATCAACGGCGAGCGGCTGCACGCCGTTAAGCTGGATATGAAGCCGACGACACCGCTCCTGGTCGTGCCGGGTGCACAAGGGCCCATAGGGCTGCTCGGGGTCGAAGGCAATCTCATCGCCATTGACCTGAGCGATCAGAACTTTAAGCCCATCGGTCGCATCGCCACCGAAGAAGACGCGCCGCGCGGCGTCCTCTCATCCGTAGACCTAGACGGAGACGGCAAGCAGGAGGTCGTGATGATAACGCGGCTCGGTCGTACGGTGGTCATCAATGCTCTGGATGGAAAGATCAGGTGGTTCGCGGGTGGAGCAACCGACGCGGCATCGGCTGCATTCGCGGACGTGAACGCAGACGGCGTGCTGGACGTGCTGGTTGCCGCCGGGCCTTCGTTTGCGGTTGCGTTCTCGGGCCGCGACGGCGCTATGATCTGGAAAGCAGATGACGGCGGCAGCGGCTCTCCCACCAGAAGCACGTCAATGCGCAGCCTTGTGACAGCGATTGCGGGCGGCGGCAAAAACACTTTTCTCGTCGGCAGCGATGCGGCGCGAACGGGCCTGCGTGCGGTCGGTCTGCCGCAGGGCTCCGTTAAAGTCGCTATACGTTAGATAAGGAATTAACAGGATGGACAGGATAAGCAGGATAAAGAAAGGGCGAGAAAAACCTTCAGTCAGCATTGCTTTTACCTTTCATCCTGCTTTACATGCTTATCCTGACAATCTCTGTCCATCTCTGTTAGATTCTGCTTTGGGGTTTAGGGAGTATAAAGTAAGAGTTAAGGAGAATAGTGATTGATGATTTGGATTATCGCCGTACTACTCATCGTGGTGTGGGCCGGGGGGATGATCTTACATAAGGGCGGCTTCATACACATTCTGCTTCTCTGCGCTATCGCGCTGATCGTCGTGCAACTGGTCGCTTTGCGTCGCGCCGTATAGAGGGGAAGCTCGGCTCGAAGCCGAGGCGCAGAGAGGCTTGTAGTCGAAGACCATGAGGCTGCTTTCGATTTGAAGGCGGCCTCATGGTCTTCAATTATCACCGGCGCTTTGAAAGAGTTATGGGAATCTTTTGAAAGCCGTTCGTGCTCCCGCGCCGCTCAGCAGCGCTGACTGTCAGGCTACGGCCTTCCGCCGAGGATACCTCTTATGCGGCGCGCGGCATCATTGGCGGCATCGCGCACCTGGCGCTCCGTCCGATTGTCGTTCTTATTCGCGCGGGTGCTATTTTTGTTGGCCCGCTCACCGGAACGGCTCGCCGTACGCTCGCTGTTCGTGTTCGAGCCGCGCCGTTCGCGTGCGGACTTGCCTCTGTTGCCGCTCGTGCCGGATGAGGAGCCACCCTCTTCCGTTGACGTTGATTCGGTCGTGGTCGCCTCTGTATTACTATTTTCCTGCGTGGTGGTCGCGGTGGAGTTGGAATTGCCATTGTTGCTGTTATCGGCGTTCTTCTTCGAGCAGCCGACCGAGGCCAGGCTCAGGACGACGCTGAGGGCGATCATACACAATCTGCTTTTCATCGCTGATTCTTCTCCTTAGGAATGGGGGCTCTGGACTTTTGCGCTATCTCATTTGACGAAATATTTTACGGGCATGGTCAATCCTGACCGGAGACCGCACTGCTGCCCAACACTATGTATGCGATGTTGGTGCGGAAAGCAAGGGCAATGTTGAGGGCCGGAAGGATGAAAGAGAAGCCCCGGGTTCGCTTGAGCCTGCTTTCTTCTTTCCGCCCGTCGCGCTTGATTCTTGCGGCCAGCTCCGGCAACAATGCGCTGCGCCGGCGCATCCATGCAAGTGGAATGAGAATGTCCCCGGCCAGGCGGGCGAGCGAAAAATTACCGGGGGCTCACATCTATTGAGCGAAGGAGCAATCATTTTATGAATTACACGGCCTCTGCCCAGACCCTGCGGCGCATGGCTCAAGCCTGCCTTCTGCTGCTGGTCGTCGCATCCCTCGCCTCCGCGCAGAGCGATGTCCCGCGCCAGAGCGTCGCCGTCACCTACCCGCTCGATCAAACCGTCAACGTCAAGTTTCGCGGCACGACCCGCCTGCCCAGGCTGAAGGGCGAAGCCAAGGTCAGGCGAGCCGGACGGCGCGGCACGCGCGTCGAACTGAGCATAGAGAATCTCCCGCGCGCATCGGAGCTGGGCGGCGTCTATACGACCTATGTCCTGTGGGCCATCTCGCCGGAGGGGCGCGTCGACAATCTGGGCGAGATCAAAAGAAGCGGCAGCATGATCGTTGACTCGAAACTGGACGTGACGACGCCGCTGCAAAACTTCGCGCTGATCGTCACAGCCGAGCCCCATTTCCTCGTACGCGGCCCGAGCCGCATGGTCGTCCTCGAAAACCTTCCCCCGCGCAATGCGAACGGCGCGGAGGTGGCGACCATCAACGTCCAGTATGTCGGCAACAGCAGCGACTACTTCAACGACCCGCGCGTGCCCGAAGTCGCCGATAGCGATTATCGCAACACTCCCACGTCGCTGCTCGGCGCACGGCAGGCCATTAACCTCGCACGATATGCAGGGGCCGAGCGCGAAGCCCCTGACGAGTTGAGCGAAGCGCAGACGCAGTTGAGCGAAGCCGAAAATGCCTGGCGTCTCAAACAATCGGAGTCCGAGGTGGACGCCATCGCGCGCCGCGCCGTCAGCCTCGGCGCGAGAGCCGAAGAGATGGCAGAGACCAGGCGCGCGGCCCGCCAGAGAAGAGATGAGATTGCGCGGCGCGACGCAGCCGTGCGCGCCGCAGAGCAAACAGCCGCCACGGCCAGCCAGGAGTTGACAGACCTGCGCGCCGCCCTGGCGCGCGAGCAGCACGCCAGAGAGCTTGCCGAGCGCGATGCGGCCAACGCCACGCAGCAGCTTAGAGACCTACGCTCGGAGGTTGCGCGCCTGCGCGAAGAGCTTGACACCACCCGCGCCGAGGGCGAAGAGGCTAAGGTCAAGCTGGCCCGGATTGAAGGCGAGCGGCAGGCTTTGCAGGCGCGACAGAACGAAGAGCAGCGCATCGCGCAACAACGCGCTTCCGCTGCGACGCTCAAACAGACGCTCGCGCGTTTCGGCGCAGTCCGCGAGACCGAGCGCGGCCTGACCCTCGTGTTGCCGGAATCCGTTTGGGCCAATGCGAGAGCGAGCGAGCTTGCTCCGGCTGCTAACGCCAAGCTTGAGCCGCTGGCGGCGCTGCTGGCGAACAATCCCGATTATCAGATAGTCATCCAATCCTTCACCGATAATCGAGGCGACGAAACGTCCTTACAACAACTGACGAATGATCGCGCGCAAGCCCTGGCCCGGCAATTCATCTCGGCGGGTGTGGACGGCGCGCGGATACAGGCGAACGGGATGGGCGTCGCCAATCCGGTTGCTCCCAACAACAAACCCGGCGGACGCCTGCGCAACCGGCGAACGGAAATCACGCTCACCCTCACGAGCCCCCAAAACACAGCTATAAATCAGTGATATGAAGGCAGTGACAAGTGACAAGTGGCGAGTGACAAGTTAAAATCGCAATCTTACTTGTCACTTGCCACTGCTTTCATATGTCGCCGCTGGAAGTCTTACAGCTCATCGGGTATAGCACGGGGGCGGCGCTGCATCTATGGATGGGTGCGCTGCTGTGGCGTCGGCGTCGCGGCCTCATCAGCGTCGAGCGTGTGCTGCTGGCGCTCACCCTTGGCTTCGGCCTCTGGCACGTCAGTAATCTCATCCTGACCCTGCGCGCGATTCTAGGGCTTGAGCCGGAGCGCTGGGCCACGCTGCTGCGCCTGGCCGATACGCTCGCCGTCCTGAGCATAACCCTCTCCTACTCTTTTCTCCTGCACGTTCACCTGCACCTGTGGGCCAGCGCTCACGATAGAGGCTTGAAGCGCGGCGAGCGCCTGCGTGTTTATCTCTCCTACATCCCGGCAGTTTTTCTCATCATCGCCGTCCCGCCCATCTGGATGGGCCCATACGCGCCGATGTTTGAAAAGCTGTCGCATCTGGTGCTGCCCTTCGCTTTGTGGGCCGCCTACGTGCTCTGCTTCATCGCCGTCACAGACCTGCTGATCGCTCGTCGCTCGGCTTCGCAGAATGAGCGGCGCGCGATGCGAACGCTCGCCGTGCTATTCATCGCTATCGGCGCGCTGCTCGTCGCCGTCTACGGATTGAGGCTGGGCGAGGCGACGGCCTGGGGAATCTATTTAAAGACGATTGGCAATCTGGGCTCACTGCTGCCGTCGGCGTTGATCGCCTATTACATCTATCGCTATCGCTACCTTGAGTTGATTATCAAGGAGAGCCTGATCGTCGCCACCTTTGCGGCGGTCGTGCTCATCGCTTATCTCTACGGCATACGCACGCTGGGAGCATGGTTGACCGCGCGCTACGAGCTGCGGACGGGCGTCGTCGAGACGCTTCTCATACTCGCGCTGGCGCTTTTGGCCGCGCCGCTGCGCCAGTGGATCGAAAGACGCTTTCATAATCTCTTTCAGAGGGAAGCGACGCTCTATCGTGAAGTGGTGGCGCGCATCGCGGCGCAGGCCGGGCAGTATAAGCAGTTGCCCGAGCTGTTGCGTTTCGTCGAAGAGCGAACCGCTCAGGCGCTGGGGCTGCGCCGCGTGCTCATACGCATACACCGCCCGCCGCGCGCCGAATTCGATCACGCCGAGGCGTCTTCGCACGAGGAGAAGAACATCGAGACTGACGACGCCTTATCCTGGTTGATGGGCCCATTGCTTGAGCGTGCGCGGGCGCACGACTTGACGGCGATTGAGGACGAGCCGGGCGTGCGCGAGCTGGGATTTGAGATCGCCTATGTCTTAAGACGCGAAGACCGTATGGTCGGCCTGATGTTGATTGATGCCGGGACGGACGCCCTGACTCCTGATGCGCGAGCGGTGCTCGAAGTGCTGGCGGGGCAGGTGGCGGTCGCCATCGAGGATTGTCGTTTGATTGAAGAGAACGTGTGGCTTGAGCGTCGTCTGGCGCAGGGCGAACGTCTGGCCGCGCTGGGCCAGATGGCCGCCACAGTGGCCCACGAAGTCCGCAATCCTCTTTCGGCGATCAAATCCATCGCGCAGGTGATGCGCGAGGATGAACAGTTGTCGCGCGAATACGGGCGCGACCTCAATCTCATCGTCGGCGAAACGGATCGCCTCAGCCGCAGCGTCTCACAGCTCCTCAGCTACGCGCGCACGACTCCGCCCGCCATCGCACCATGCCGTGCGGATGAGTTGGCCCAATCCGTCGTGGAGCTTTTTCGCGCAGAGGCCGCCGCGCGCAGCATTCAGCTCGAATGCGTGGCCGAGAGCAGTCATGAGCTTGACGGCGTGCGCGCAGCGGCCACCCGCGATGCGTTGTCAAATCTCCTCCTCAACGCGCTCCAAGCGACCCCCACGGGCGGGCGTATCGTCGTCGAAGCGCGTGCGACCGTTGACAGCCTGATCTTCACAGTGACGGACAGCGGGCCGGGCATCGCCAGGGACTTGCGCGAGCGCATCTGGGAGCCATTCTTTACCACCAAACAGCGCGGCACTGGACTGGGGCTGGCCATCGTGCGCAAGCGCATGGAAGACATCGGCGGCACGACCAGCCTGCTCAGTAAAGGCGAAGCGGGTTCGGGCACGACCTTCGAGCTGCGCCAGCCTCTCAAGGCAAGCTGAGCTTCGATCAGCCCAACGGTCTGCTAACCTTTTACTGCGACTTGCCACTGCTGTGGGCATCTCCTTCGGACCGGAAATTTTTGCGTACATCTCTGCCACTTTTTTACAGGACGCGCGTTTCTATCAACGGCACGCGCAATGACCAACCCGTAGAGGCGAATGGGCCTCTGCGGCGAATTCAGATTGGAGGAGAGTTATGTCGCTCACGCGTTTCACACAAGGGGTATTGATCTGCTCGCTCATGTTCTGCTGCATTCTCCTGAGCGCCCGCGCAGCGTCTGGACAGAGGCAGGGACAAGCTTCTACAACTTCAAATGCCGTCGCGGAGGATGTTGATCTGGACGTTCACCTGCATCTGATCGTGGCGTCGAATGGCGCTGGCGAAGGGGCAAAGCTGCCAGCGCAATTTGATGCGACTATCCGGCAGCTACGCTCCTCTCTGCCCTACAACAACTATCGCTGGGCAGCCACTTTTATCAATCGCGTTAACAACGGAGCTGACAGCAGCGTCAAAGGGCTCGCCGGGCCGCTTCTGGGAACGACGACGCCCTCTTCCGGCACGCCTTCCTTCTACGACTTGCAGCTAACGGATGTCAGCATGGGCGCGGGCGGGCCGGGGCAAGCGCCTGTACGGCTCAGACTGCACTTCGGCGCGCGTTTGCCCATACAGGTTGGAGGAGGAGGCGGCGGCGGCAACACGGCTCCGGTGGTCAATTATGAGACGACCGGAATCAGCACCGCCCTCAACATCCGAGAGAGCGAGCCCGTCGTCGTCGGCACGATGAGCCTGGGCCCATCGAATGAGATGCTCGTCCTGGTCATCTCCGTGAAGAGAGTTCCCTGAAACAGAGTTTCGACGAAGTGCCTGGCCGGGCCATCCGACACCTGGCTGCAATGGCCCTGATCGAAAGAGCACGTCCGGGGTTGAAGCAGGCTTCAACCCCGGACGTGCTCTTTCGATTAGAGTGATCGTGCTCGCTTCGGTTAATATGCGACCGCAAAAGATACCGCTCGTTTTCAATCAACGCCTGGCACGCGAAGTGCTGGCGAGATCGTTTCGGAGAATCCCTGCATGGCGCAAAGGACAGAAGAGGAATTGCGATTATTGATTGTTGACGACGAAGAGGCCGCGCGCTACGGCATGCGTCGCGCGCTGAGCGGTTTCGGATATTCCATAGAAGAGGCCGGGAGCGTCGAGGCGGCGCGCTCTCTGATCGGGAAACAGCAGACCGATCTACTGCTGCTCGACGTTAACCTGCCGGGCGCGAGCGGGCTGGATTTCCTGCACGAGCTGCACGGCGCGGGCAAGGACGCTCCGCTCGTCATACTCATCACCGCTCACGGCTCAGAGCGCATGGCGGTCGAAGCCATCAAGTCCGGCGCACACGATTACCTGGCCAAGCCCTTCGAGCTGGACGACCTGCGCCTCGCCGTCAAGAACGCTTTCGAGACCGTTCGACTCAGGCGGGAGAATCGCTCTTTGCGTCGCCGGATAGAGATAGAGGGCGCGCAGCGAGGCTCTCTGATCGGAGCGTCGGCGGCCATCGCGCGCGTGCGCGCCCTGATCGAAAAGGTGGCCGAGACGGACGCGACCATCCTCGTGCGCGGCGAATCGGGGACGGGCAAAGAGCTTGTCGCAAGAGAGATACACGAGCGCAGCACTGCGCGCAGAGCGCGCGCCTTCGTCGCCGTCAACTGCGCTGCGCTGCCTTCCGAGCTGATCGAATCCGAACTCTTCGGCCACGAGAAGGGCTCTTTCACGGGTGCTGCGGCGAGACGACAGGGGAAGTTCGAGCAGGCCGACGGCGGCACGCTTTTCCTTGACGAGATCGGCGATATGAGCACCAACGTGCAGGCCAAGCTGCTGCGTGCGCTCGAAGAGCGGCGCATCGAACGGCTCGGTGGCAACGAGTCCATAGCGGTTGACGTGCGCATCGTCAGCGCCACGCACCGCCCGCTCGAACAGGAGATCGCGGCGGGAAATTTCCGCGCCGACCTCTTTTATCGCCTGAGAGTCGTAACCATAGAGATTCCGCCGCTTCGTGAAAGACGCGAGGACATTCCCATCCTCGCCGAAAACTTCGCCCGCTTAGCCTCCGAACGCTATGGGCTTCCCACACGCTCGCTCGCACAGAGCGCCCTGCGTCGTCTACTCGAATACGAATGGCCGGGCAACGTGCGCGAGCTGCGAAACGTCATCGAGCGCGCAACCATCCTCGCCGAAGGCGACGAGCTGACGGCGCGTGACCTGCCCGAAGAGCTGAACGACGGCGGGCCGAAAGCTTCGGTCGAAGACGTAGCGCCGCAAGCTGAGGTGGACGAGCCGGGAGGGCTTGTCGTCCCCTTCACGGCTGATTTTCGTGAAGACCGCAGAGAGTTCGAGCGTCGTTATATCGCTCGCTGCCTGGAAGACTCCGGCGGCAATGTGACGCGAGCCGCAGCCATCCTGGGAATGCACCGCCAGTCGCTGCAACACAAGCTGCGCGAGCTTGGCCTCGCCCGCCGTTACGTCTCAGTCACAGGCGAAGCGCAAGATAAATCCGACAACTGACGGGTAAATCCTAACCTCACAATCCTTGCTCAAGAACTCTCTATAAGAGTGCCGGGCGCATCTGCCCCGGCATGAACCTTGCTGCGCTTGAACGTCGGGGGCTTTGCGATTGGAAGCAAGGTCAGTACGGCCAAAGGTCTCTGGCGGGTGAGGGCAAGACGACAACACGCCAGAGACCTTTGGCGGTACTGACAAAGCAACGAGCGTTTGCAATCCGCTCCCGGTCTCCGATGAAAAATTTCGTCCATACTTTTATCCGATGATGAATAGGAAGACTATGCTCGCAACTCTCAAGCGCCGTGTGGCTGCGCTGATGCTCGTACTGGTATTTGTCTCTTTGATGTGGGCCAGCTTCCCGGCAGCATCCGTCGCCGAACAGGAGAGGACAGCAGCAGTGGCAGCGCCGAAGCGGCGTCTCATCATCTGCGTTGACGGCGTCGGCTTCTCCTTGATCGAGAAGATGCGGCGCGACGGGCGCTTTCAATCTTTTCACGCGCCGTCGCGCATGATCGCTCCCTTTCCCACGCTGACCAACGTGGCGATGACGGAGATTTTAACGCCCGCCGGTGCGGTCGCCTCTCCGGGCTACGAGGATAAGTTCTTCGACGTGGAGAAGAACCGCATGAGCGGGGGATTGATCGAGCGCTTTCAGGGCGGGCGATTCATCAAGGGGACGTTCCGAGAGCTGTTCGACTATCACCCCTCCGCGATCAAGAGCGGTCTCGGCTATGCCGCGCCGCCCTTGAGCACATACGTCGAATCACTCACAGACCTCGCGCGCCTGCGACAAAAGTTTCGCTCCTCGCGCGAGCCGGTCTTTTTCGCTTACACGGGCGCGACCGATTCGTTGGCCCATCTGGGCGGCGAATGGATGCTCCGCAGTTTTCTTGCGCGCCTGGACGAGACCGTCAAAGACATCATTCGTGACAGCGCAGAGCCATTGGAAGTCGTCATCTTCTCTGATCACGGCAATCACTTTACGGGTTATAAACGCGCCTCTTTGAAAGCGGCCATGCGCCGGGCCGGGATGCGTCTTGAGGGTCGCCTGCGCGACGAGCGCAGCGTAGTCTTTCCGCAATACGGGCTCATCGGCTGCGCCGTGCTCTTTACCAGGGAGAGCAACGAGCCGCGTTTGGCCCAGGCCGTATCGGAAGCGAAGGGCGTTGATTTCGCCGCCTACGAAACGGGCGGTACTGTTCACATCACAGCGCGCGGCTCAGAGAAGGCCGTGATCGAGCGACGGGCTGAGCGCTTACGCTATCAGGCGTTGAAGGGCGACCCGCTCGGCCTGAGCGCGATTGCCCTTGAATTGAAGGCTAAGGGGTTGACGGATGAGGAGGGCTTTATCAGCGAGACGGAGTGGTTCAATGCCACGCGCGACGGCGTGCGCCCGGATTGTGTGCGGCGCATCTACGAAGGCTTGACTTCGCACGTAGGCAATCGCGCCAACGTCATCGTCAATCTGGAAGACGGTTTCTACACGGGAAGCTTCACCATGGACATCTTCGCCTTCTTACAGGCGACGCACGGCAACCTTGGCCGCGAGCAGAGCTTCGGGTTCGTCCTGAGCACGGGCGCTGAGCTTCCGACGCACCTGCGCGCCGAAGAGGTCTGGCAAGCCATCGGCTCGCCCGAGCTGCGCAGGCAGGCTGAGACGAGCGCGCATCACTCTTCCGGGTTCTGAAGGATAAATGAAGCGTCGGCACGCGGCCACCCTTCGTTTGATCGCCCAGGTCTCATTGCCACGCGACGAGCTTTCCCGTTAGACTTGCACACGGTTATTCAATAGAACAGTCTGTCAACGGGAAATTAAAGAGATGAAAGCACGTCTTGACGCGATTATTCAGCGCGAGCAGGCGGAGTATCTTGATCGCCTGCTTCCTGCCAGCACAGGGCTCCTGGCCGAGATGGAAGAGCATGCCGCAGAGCATAGAGTGCCGATTGCAGATCGTGAAGTGGCGCTCTTTCTTGAGATCACGGCGCGCGCCATCAGAGCCCGGCGAGTTTTAGAGATTGGGATGGCGATCAGCTATTCGGTCATACACCTGCTGCGCGGCATGGATGAGGACGCGGAGGTCTTGACCATTGAGCCGAGCGAAGAGATGATCGCGCGCTCGGAAGATTACCTGACGCGCGCGGGCCTGCGCGAGCGCGTACGCATCGAGCGGGGCCGCGCCCTGGAAGTCATGCCGCGCCTTGAAGGGAGTTTCGATCTCGTCTTTATTGATGCCCTCAAGGAAGAGTATGGACAGTATCTGGACCTCGCGCTGCCGATGCTGCGCGAAGGGGGCGTCTGTATCGTTGATAACCTGCTTTGGGGCGGACAGGTGGCGGGCGAGATACGCTCGCCGGATCAGAGGGCTTCGACCGAAGCTCTGCGTGAGTTCAACCAAAAGTTTATCCGTCATCCATCCCTGCGCGCCGTCATCCTATCCATCGGCGATGGCCTTGGCTACGGCGTCAAGACCGGCGGCGAAAGTGCGACTCCTCTGCCTTAGCTCGCCTGGGCCATGAAGCTCTGTGCGCGAGCGTTGACCATGATGATCGTGAGTGATAGCCCGCTTTCGCGCCATCTCGCGGCCAGCTTCATCACGCGCGGCGGAGTCGTCGCCTTCCTCACAGACACGTTCTACGGGCTGGGCGCAGACCCTTTCAACCGCAGCGCCCTGCTCAAGATCAATTCACTCAAGGGAAGAGACGCGGGCAAGCCCATACTGATCGTCATCAGCGATGAGGCCGAAGCCGAGCGCTTCATCCTGCGAAGGTCTGAAGTGTTCGATGCGGTCAGCGCCAGGCATTGGCCCGGCGCTTTAACGCTCGTGGCCGAGGCGCTTGATTCCGTGCCGGAGGAGATAACTGCCGGGAGCAAAACGGTCGGGATACGCTTGCCGGACAACAAGACCGTGCGCGACCTCGTACGCGCCTGCGGCGGTGCGCTGACAGCCACCAGCGCCAATACTGCGGGAGATGAGCCGGCGCGCACAGCCGAGGAGGTCGCCCGATATTTCCCTGACCAGTTAGACCTCATCGTTGACGGTGGAGAAGCGCAAAGCTCATTAGCTTCGACCGTGCTCGATACGAGCGGCGCTACGGCGCGATTGATACGCGAAGGCGCTGTCTCGCGCCGCGAATTGCAGCAAACTCTTAGTCAGCTAGGCATCGACCTTTAAGAAAAAGGGTCACGCGCGGCTTAATGTAACCGGCGTGACCCTTTCCTTAGCTTTCACCCTCGCAAAGAAGGCTTAACTCTTTCTGATAAGCTTAATGATGACGGGCTCGTTGAGATTGCTCGCATCGAGCGTGATGGTCTGCTTCTGGAATCCTGGGGCTTGAATCGTGAGCTTGAGCTGTTGGCCCATGTGCAGCGGGGGAAGCACGGCCTGCCCGGCTGTGTTCGACCAGTTCCAGGCTTCGCAAAGGCGACCGCCCGTGCGCTTCGATTTCAGCTCGACCTTCGCTCCTTTGACAGGATTTCCCTGGTCGTCAAGTATCCGCGCGTCCACGCGACCCACGCCGTCCTCGCCCTTAGGCGCACGGCCCATGTTCTGTAGGGAGGAACCCTGCGACGAGGTGGTCTGCTGGGCCAGTCCGAGAGTAAATGTTGCAGCAACGATCAGCACGACGAGGAACAGCTTACGCATTCTTCTCTTTTCTCCTGAACTTTCGATCAATTAACCGGAGGGGGAAATATATAGGCTATTCTTTCAGAGAAAGCGCGTCGGCGCTCAATCCGTTAGCCCTGTTTTACGCGTTCTCAAAAGCGTGAAAATTAGATGCCGGAAGTGTCGTTCGGTTGCCTGTTATGAGTTGCTAAATGAGCCCGGCAGCAAGGCTCGCAGACGCATAATTGCACTGGTTGAGGTGCGCGCTGCTTTGTAGCGGCCTGCGAATGAGAGCGACGACTGAGCGCCGCATCGAGGTCAGTCCCGCCAAGGGTCTCCGGGCGGGTGAAGCCGCAGCTTGAGACCCGCCCGAGACCGCAGGCGCTACTGGTTGCATTCGCATCCATTGGCACATCGCTATCGCAGCCCGCAAGAGAAAATCGCTGACTGGCCGCTTTCTTCGGGCTTGTGAAGCGTACTATTTTTCGACGGTCAAATTGCGAACGAAACGCCAGTCGCCGCTCCCGTCAATCTTGATGTTGCCGACGCTTCTGCGCGCCACGACCATGTTGGCCGGATACCAGAGAGGCATCATCGGCACGTCGCGGCTGATGATCTCCTGAGCGCGCACGTAGAGAGCGCGCGCCTTTTCGCGGTCTGCCGTCTCGACGGCTTCCTTCAGGATAGGGTCAAGCTCAGGGTTGTTGTAGCGGCTGCGGTTGAAGCCTACTCGATCAGGCTTCGGAATGCCTGTCGATGAGAAGAGGTCTTTTAAGAAGATCGGGTCTTGATTGCCGCCCACCCAGCTTCCGGTCGTCATCTGGTAGTTGCCCTTCAGTTGCTGGTCTCTAAGAGTGTTGCTCTCGACCGTGTCAATCGAGACGGGGATACCGACCTGCTTGAGCTGGTTCTGGATGACGCCGGAGTACTGGCGGGCCGCGCCGCTGCTCGAAGAGATTTTCAGGACGATAGGGTCTTTAAAGCGCATCTGCGGGCCGTCGCCGTCCGGGTCTCTGAAGCCTGCCTCGTCCAGAATCTTCTTGGCGCGCTCGGGGTCGTAGTTGTAGGGCTGGCCGGGCGCATAGGCCCAAGACTCTTCCGGCAGAATCGAGTGCGCGATCTTGGCCTGCCCGAGCAGCAGTTGACGAATAATGGATTCGCGGTCAATGGCATAGGCGATGGCCTGGCGGAGAGCAACTTTATCGAGCGGTGGGCTCTCCGTATTAAAAGTCAGATGAACGATATTAGCGCCCGGGAACTGTTCGACCTTCAGGTCGGCAGTCTCGCCGAGCGACTTGAGCGCATCGGGTGTGAGATTACTGGGCAGCGGCGCCAGACTCACGCGGCCCGACCTCAACTCGGCTTGCAGCGCGTTGGCATCGCCGATCACACGCACGCGCAACGTCTTGATCTGCGTCGCACCCTCCCAGTAGTTAGAAAAAGCCTGAAGGTCAACGACCTGCTGGGCCGTGTCGAAGGCAACGAAACTGTAAGGGCCGGAGCCGACGGGGTGATCTTTTTGAGACGCCGCGCTGTCTTTAGGGATGATGGCGATGGGCACCAAGTTGGAGAGCAGCGAGAGCCAGGGCGTGCGCAGCCGAATCAGTATGGTGCGCGCGTCCGGCGCTTCGACGCCACTGATGAAGGACTGCTTGGTCGCGCCAGTACCCTCGAAAAAGCTGGCGGCCTTGCCCGAAGGCGAAGCGAGCAGCGTGTCGAGCGTGTACTTGACATCGGCGGAGGTCAAAGGCTTGCCGTCGTGAAAGGTCACACCGTCGCGCAGCGTGAAAGTATAAACGAGCCCGTCGGGTGAAGGCGCTATGTTGGCGGCCAGTTCCGGCACATACTCGAAGTTCTCGTTCTTGCGTACCAGCGAATTGAAGATCAGCACGCGCACGCGCTCGGAGGCGGCATCGACGGTCGATGCGCCGATGGGGTCGAGCGTCGCTATGTTATCGGAGAGCGCGATGACGAAGGCATCGGAGCGCGACCTGCATCCGGGAAAGATAGCCGCCGCCATGAGCAGCGTCATCAACAAAGCTGTGAAAGGACGGGCCCGCATCAGATGACTCCTCCATACGTGTAGTTGAGTTTCCGATTCAGCTCGGCCACCTCCTCCGAAAGCTCGCGGAACCGCCCGCTATTAAAGGGAAGGGGCGGCTGTACGAGG
The DNA here is from genome assembly GCA_036389095.1 of Pyrinomonadaceae bacterium. Lineage (GTDB taxonomy): Bacteria > Acidobacteriota > Blastocatellia > Pyrinomonadales > Pyrinomonadaceae > DASQYE01. Next base: position 189,430 of record DASVQM010000012.1, on the reverse strand, counting down.
GCTTTGAAGCCGGCGATGCGCTCAAGCGATAACCTGATACGCTCAGCGGAAATCTCGCCCGTGCGCGCCGCCGCGAGCAGCGCATCGTAACCGCGACGGATGATGTCGGGTCGAGAGCAGATGAGCAGCATATCCTGACCGGCCTGAAAAGCGCGCACGGTCGCCTCTTCGATCTCGCAGTGTTTACTGATCGCGCCCATCTCAAGATCATCCGTGAGGACTAGATGCCTGTAACCCAGCTCTTCTCTGAGCAGCTTGGTCGTGATGTTGTAGTTGAGCGAGGCGGGCTCTACGCGACCGCCCGCCAATCCCTGGCGAATGTCTATGTTGGGAAAGCCGCCGTGGCTGACCATCACGGCGCGCACGCGATCATCTTCGCGCTGGAACAGTTCTATGTAAGGGGCCAGGTCTTGCGCGATGAGATCGTCGTGCGTGAGGTGTACGAGCGGTATCTCTTCGTGCGAGTCCACTTCGCCGGCGCCGATACCGGGAAAGTGCTTGAGACAGCCGAGCAGGCCCGAGCTCTGCAAAGCGCGCAGGTATACCATCGTGTAGCCCAGTACCTCGCCCGGCGAGCGACCATAGGAGCGCGAGTAGAGACCGTTGGAGAGCAGGTCGCGCTCGTCCGTCATGATGGACATGACGGGCGCGAAGTTCATGTTGAATCCGAGCAGGCGCAGCACCTCTCCCGTGATTCGACCGAGCGAGCGAGCCGCCGCCAAATCTCCGTGCTGGCGAATGGTGCGCGCCGCAGGCATGGGCGTGCAGATGCGCCTCAGACGATCAACGAGTCCGCCCTCCTGGTCTATGCCGAAGAGCGGCTCGACGGGAGAGATGGCGCGCACGCCGTCCAGGAGCTTGCGCAGTTGATCGGGTGCGGCGACGTTGCGGCCAAAGATGATGACGCCGCCCGGCCAGACGTATTCGATCAGGGAACGGGCCTCTGCGTCCAGTTCGGTTCCCGGCAGCCCGATAAAGAAGATTTGTCCGATTTGTTGTTCGAGGGGAAGAGAAGTTAAAGAATCAATCATGTGAATGGTACTAGCCTAAACTGCGAGCCGAAAGTTGCGCGTGCAAACGCACGGCTCGACGCCCTGGGATAATCCGACAACGCTTATAGGAGGCGTTGTCGTAAACTGAGGAGAAGTTCGCGCGCTTCATCTGCTGAGATGGTTTCTACCTTAACGTCACGCAGCTCGTCAAGCAGGCTTTGATTCGTGGCATCGAAAAGCGTGGCCTGGGCGGCAATGCGGCGACGCCGAGCGCGTCGCGCAGCGCTCTTCAGGCCGGCTTCGTCCAGGGCCCACTCGTCCCATTGATCTTCCGGTACGGGCGCTTTACTGGCCTCTGCCTGCGCCGTCGCCTCCTCGTCCGCGAAAACGTCCAGCTCATAGCGTTCCAGGCGCGCGAGCACGTCGCGCGCACGCTCAAGCACGGAGGGCGGCAAGCCTGCGAGTCTCGCCACCTCTATGCCGTAAGATTTGGACGCGCGCCCGCGTTCGAGACGGTGAAGGAAGACGACTTCGCCTTCACGCTCCTGCGCTGTGATCTGGTAGTTCTGCGCGCCCGGAAGTCTTTCGGCCAGTTCCGTCAGCTCGTGGTAATGCGTGGCAAACAGGGTCTTGGCCGCATGTTCCGGCGAATCGTGCAGGTGCTCGGCCACGGCCCATGCAATCGAGAGCCCGTCGAACGTGGCTGTCCCACGCCCTATCTCGTCGAGCAGGACGAGCGAGCGCGGGGTGGCGCTATGGAGAATGGCTGCCGTCTCAGTCATCTCGACCATGAAGGTCGAGCGCCCGCCCGCCAGATCGTCCGATGCGCCGACGCGCGTCCAGATACGGTCGAGCAAGGGAAGCCGCGCCTTCTCGGCAGGGACGAACGAGCCCATCTGCGCCAGGATGGAGATGATCGCCGTCTGTCTAAGAATAGTGCTCTTGCCGCCCATGTTGGGCCCGGTGATGATCAGGAAGCGCTCCGTGGAATTGTTCATGTAGAGGTCGTTGGGGATGAAAGGCTCGCTGCTGAAGACCTCTATCACGGGATGGCGTCCCTGTACTATCTCTATCTCGTCCGTGTCGTGCACCTCTGGCCGCACGTAGCGGCGACGCACGGCCACTTCCGCGAGCGAGCAGAGAGCGTCGAGCGCGGAGAGCGCGCGGGCCGTGGCCTGTATGCGACGGGTTTCGGCGGCGGCCTGTGAGCAGACCCCGCCGAAAAGCTCAGCCTCCAACTGCGTCATGCGCTCTTCAGCGCCGAGCACGCGCGTCTCCCATGATTTCAACTCGGGCGTCGTATACCTTTCGGCGTTCGCTAAGGTTTGCCGCCGCTCGTAATTGGCAGGGACGCGCACGGAAGCTGCCTTTGACACTTCAATGAAGTAGCCGAAGACGCCGTTGTAGCGTATGCGTAGCGAAGAGATGCCTGAGCGTGCGCGCTCACTTGCTTCGAGCGCCGCGATGGTCTGCTTGGCGTTCTGACTGATTGCTCGCAGCTCGTCCAGCTCGCTCGAAAATCCGTCGCGTATCGCGCCGCCGTCGGCCAGCCTGGCTGGCGGGTCGTCGCTAAGCGCTCGCGCGATCAACGCGCGAAGCTCATTCAGCTCGTCCAAGCTTTCATAGAGAACCTGGAGGAGCGAAGAGGCAGAGTCCGATAGACTCCGGCGAATCAAAGGCACTTGATCGAGTGAGCGAAGGAGCGCACAGAGATCGCGCGGCGATGCGGAATTCATGTTGAGCCTTCCGGTCAGGCGCTCAAGGTCGGCAACCTCTTTGAGCAGTGCGCGCAGGCGGTCTCTCTGAATCTGTGAAGCGTGCAGGTCTGCGATTGCGCCTAAGCGGGGTTCGATCTCGCCAGGCCTGATCGAGGGACGCAACAGCCAGGAGCGCAACAGGCGCGCGCCCATGCCCGTCACCGTCTCATCAATCACGTCGAGCAGAGCACGCCCGCGCCCCTGTGCGCCCTGCGCTTCGATCAGCTCAAGATTACGCACCGTCACACTGTCCAGAATAAGATGATCCTGCGGCTCGAAATATTGTATGTCCGTGACGTGCGCGGCGGCGGCCCGCTGCATATCATGAGCATAGCGCAGGCAAACTCCCGCCGCCGCGACCGCCGCCGTTCTGCCTTCTATCCCGTACCCTTCGAGCGAAAGCACGCCGAACTGCTCACGAAGCAGCGCCGCACTGGTCTCGTACTGCCACTGCCAATCATCCAGAGCGGTCAGAGTCGCGCCCCCGAAAATCTTAACCACGCTCCCGGACGAATCCTCGCGCCCGCCGCCCGAGTCCGATAATGCCTGAGACCGCGCAGCAGTCTTCATTTCAGAAAGAGGAAGCGGGGCAGTGTGCTTCGTATTCGGATGTGCGCTTTTGATTAAGGGAGCAAGCGAAGCTGGGAAGAGAATCTCGCGCGGTGCGTAGGATTCGAGATCGGCGCGAATGCGCTCCCATGCATCCTGCCCTCTGGCTTCGGTGGCGCGAAACTCGCCCGTGGAAAGGTCTAGGAATGCAGCGCCCATGCTTGAGCCGCTTCCCGTGACGGCGGCCAGGTAGATGGTCTCGCGGGCTTCGACAAGCTGTGGGTCAATGGCCGTGCCCGGTGTGATGACTCTGACGACTTCGCGGCGGACGAGCTTCTTCGCCAGAGACGGGTCTTCCGTCTGCTCGCAGATTGCGACACGGTAGCCCTTGCGCACGAGCCGCGCGATATGCCCGGCAGCCGCATGATGCGGCACACCGCACATCGGGATAGGGTCGCCGCGCTCCTTGTGTCGCGCCGTCAGCGTAATCTCAAGCTCACGCGAGCCCACAATCGCGTCGTCAAAAAAAAGCTCGTAGAAATCGCCCAGACGAAAAAAGAGTAGAGTGCCGGGATGCTTCTGCTTCAGCTCATGATATTGCCTGAGCATGGGTGTGGAGGTCGTCATCGGTTCATCAAAAGAAGTGTTAGGTTTAAGGCCGCGCTTCGCAAGAAAGATTAGAGCATAAAACCCTACACGCAAGAGACGCGCAAGCGCAAGCGCCCATCGAAGATGAAATCGGTGGACACATTCATGCTCACGTCCAATGCTTTCAGATCGTCGCGGCTACGTGCCTGGGCTTCTCTTTATCGCTAAAGTGGTTATGGGTTTTCCACAACCTTTTCCACAGGTATTTCAACGAAAAAGGGCTGATACTTAAAGTAGTTTCTTCTTGACATGAGCGCCACGGCGCATGTATAACCCACACCCTGTTGCGATGCTCACGGGCATCATGACCAGCGCGGGATCGGCGAGCGGAGCGGTGACGCACCGTTTGAGAGCAACGGCAGGCGGACTGAAGTTGCTATTGACGCCACGCGTTGAAGCCGAAAGGCTTGCTAGGGAAAGCCGCGAGGCCTTCCTGAGCGCCCGGATAAAAACGGGTAGCACCCTTTGGAACTGATCCGCCGGAGGGAAGCACAGTCGCTCAGGCCGTAAGGCTTGAGCCTCGTTGCCGGGGACGTAACCGGCGGTGGAGGAAAAGCCACCACAACAAAAACCAAACAGCACCGTGCTTCACGAGAGCGCAACAGTTCGTGCAAACGAATTGGGTGTTGACCGGAGGTGGGCTGACCGCCAGCGCACGCTTCGGGATATAAAACGGCAACTCCTGTGTGTACATGCGGAGTTGCCACTCCCTCAAATCGCTTCGGCGGTTTATGGGGATCAGGGATTGCGCCGCTTTCACTTGTTGGAAGCGGCGCAATCCCATTTTATGGGCTTCATCGACGCTAACGCGGCGCGAGGTGAGGCTTTGCCAACGCTTCCCGCGATCTTGCTGTGCGAACACGGCGCACGGAACATAGCGGCTGGCAGGATGCGTAGCTTGCGAAGCGAGATGTTAAGTTGTGGTTCCGCCGCTGCCGTCCGTCGGCTCGCTGTAGGCGATGACATCATCCTCACCGGCGATTGATCTGGCAGTGGAAGGCTGCTCTTCCTTCTGAGGCTGCGATTGATTCTGCTGCTGCGACTGTTCTTCAGTCTCTTGTTGCTTATTTTCTTCAGCCATGTTGGGTCTCCTTTGAGTTGAATGGAAATACTTTCGGCAATTAGAGTCCACCGAGTTGCTTGTGAGAACTCTGAATATCTGGCCTCGCCATGTAAGTTTTGAACGCTTCGGTCCCCCATTTTTGCTCAAGCCGGGAAAGAATTTCGCTGGCCCGCGCGAGGTTATCCCGCGCCCCATTTTCATCGCGCTCGACGCGGCTTGCTCTGGCCGCGATCAAATGTGCTCGCCACTGTGATTCCAACTGGTCGGCGCGCGCCAGTCTTTCCTGGGCCTGCGATGCGTACTTGAGCGCGCCCGCCGCATCGCCGCTCTCAAGTGAAGCCTCTGCCAGGGCCAGCAGAGCTTTTGAAAGCAACGCATAGTCGCCTGCGCGCGTGGCCTGCTCGACCGCCTCTTCGCATAGCTTCCTGCCTTCGGCGGAACCGGAAAGAGCCAGCGTTAAGCCGAGCGTGAATTTCGCCTCTAGCGCAATCACTTCATATTGCGTCCCCGAAGCGGCGAGCGATTGCCGCGCTTTGGTCTCGGCTTCGGCCAGGCGGCGCTGGCTGAGGGCCAACTGCGCCTCGCGCAGTGTGACATCAACCAGGAGCGGCTTGATCGTTCCCGCTGGCTGATTGGCCAGCTCCGATGCCTGTGTGAGAGCCGCCTGCGCCTCGTCGTAACGGCCCAGCCTCCACAGGAGATTGCCGCGATAGAGCAGATTGTACGCGAGATTTACACGAATCCCCAGCGAGTTGTTGATACTGTAGCTCTCCTCATAGCGACCGAGCGCTTCCGTGTATCGCTCCTCCTCGTAGAGAACCATGGCGATCTCCCCGAGCGAGAAGGCTATCTGTCTCTGGTCGTCCACGTCCCTGGCGAGTTGCAGCTTCTGCTCGAACACCTTGAGGGCCGTCTCATACTCGCCCTTGCGTCGACGCGCGCGCCCGATGCTGGTCAGGCAGCTTGAAATGTCCTTGCGATAGCTCCCCTGCTGAAAGATTACGAGCGCCTGTTCGGCATATCGCAAGCCCTCGTCCGTGCGTAGCTGCTCGATGCGTAAGCCTGCCAGATTGACAAGGCTGCGCGCTTCCAGATAAGGAACATTGTAGCGCCGTGCCATGTCGAGCGACTTCTGAAACTGCTCCTCCGCCTCCTTATAATCGCCGCCCGCCTGAAGCGCGAGCCCAAGCTCGTTGAGGCCGCGCATCGCTAAGACTTCGACCCCGTGCTGCTGCGCAAACTCTATCGCTTCCTTGGCATACTCCTGTTGTTTGGCAGGCTCGCCGGCAATGTATGACAGGCGGCTCAGCTCTAATAGTGTATTGACTTTCTGCGACTCGTTGCCGTTGGCGTTGGCGAGTTCGAGCGCCTTCACCAGGAGCGCGCGCCCTTCGGCCAGCTTGCCGTTATCTCTGAGCAGCACGCCCCGGCGATGGAGAACTTCTGCGTGTCCTTCCAAGTTCCCGGAGTCTCCAAAGATGGCTTCGGCTTTATCGAGCGCGCCGCTGGCTTCTGCGAATCTCTGCTGGCGGCTGTAAAGAATGGCTATGCGCAGAAAGGCCGTCGCGTAGAGCGGGTCGAGGCGTGTGGCTGCAACGTAGCTCTGAAGAGCGTTTCCGAGGTCGTCGGTTTTCTCGTAAGCGCGCCCGAGGTCGACATAGGCGGATGCTTCCTTCGGTTTACGCCGCACGATCTCCATGTAAGATTTGACGGCGTTTGCGTAGTCTCTTGTGACGAAGGCGTTAATGGCGTCAAGGTAGAGACCTTCCAGCGGTGGAAGCGCAGAGCGATCAGGAACGAGGGTGGCGACGCGCAGCATTTCGTCCTTCGCCTTGATCGTGTAATCCATCTCCGCCCAGGCTTCTGCGAGGCGAGCATGGGCCATAGCGAATCCGTCATCAATGCTGATCGCACGGCTCAGCATCTTGCTCGCTTGATAATAGGCCCCTTCCCGCAGGGCGTTCGTGCCTCTATCGTACCATTGCTGGGCCTCGGCTGCCGGTTGATAAGGCGCAGGCCCACGCCAACCGTAGAAGCCAAAGAGGGCCAGAGCTGCGACGGCTGCCAGAACAAGCGATATTAGAAGATAGGGATGCGGTCGTCGCAGCGTGCAGGAGATGGCCGGGAGCGTGCGAGATTTACTGAAGAGTCCTGCTGAGCCTGTGGGCCAGTCAGTTCGATTCTCATTCTCCCTGAGCAGCTCGCTCACGCTGCGCAAGTCCTCAAGGATTTCGCCTGCCGACTGATATCGCTGCTCGACATTTTTGGAGAGCGCGCGCAGTGTGAGCCGATCAAGTTCGGGCGGCACTCGCTTGTTGATGCTTGAAGGCGGCGGCGGGTCTACGTGAATGACCTGGGCGATGATCTCAAGGACGTTCGCACCCGTGAAGGCGGGCCTGCCCGTGAGACATTCATAGAGCAGCGAGCCGAGCGCAAAGAGGTCGCTGCCGGGGCCGACCGGCGCGCTCGTCGCCTGTTCGGGAGACATGTAGAGCGGCGTGCCGACAACCACGTTGCTCTGCGTGTGCATGGTCAGCAGCGTCTTCGCCTCGGGGTCTGCGCTCTGAATAATATTATCGCTGAAGTTTTTGGCGAGCCCGAAATCCAGGATTTTGATTTGACCGCGCTCACCGATGACGACATTAGACGGCTTGATGTCTCGATGAAGGATGCCCTGAGCGTGTGATTCGCCGAGGGCTTCGGCGACGGCCTGGGCAATTTCGACGGCGCGCGCCACAGGCAACGCCCCCTCTCGCAGCAGTTCGCTCAGGTTTCGACCGTTGACTATCTCCATCACGATGTATGGATGGCCGTCCGCCGTCTCGCCGTAATCGTAGATGGTGGCGATATTGGGGTGCGAGAGATGCGAGACGGAACGCGCCTCGCGCAGGAAGCGTGCGCGAAATTGTTTGCCCTCTGAGGTGGAGGAAAGAAACTTGATGGCGACGCGTCGGCCCAGGTGCAGGTCTTCAGCCATGTAAACGACACCCATCCCGCCTTCACCGAGCTTTTCGATCACTTTGTAATGAGAGACTATCTGTCCGATCATGTGTCCAGGCTTCAAGGCGGGCAGGTGTCCTTAGATTTAACAGCGTGACCGGTCTAACTGACGGCTGGCTGTAATGAAAGAATCTTGATGCGCCTATATTCTGCGCCAAGTCAAACAGTTTTCCAAGGGGAATTTTACAATCGAATCCACGCCCCTCATCGCTAAGCATGGTTGAAGGTCATAAAGCACCGCCCCCGTATTTGAGACCCTGACATACGGCTCTTACCCCTGCTCACAAGCCATACAGGTCGGCGAAAAATTTGCCGGACGGGCGTTCCACATATTGAAAGAGAATTTTGATGGAGTGCAGGCAGGCGCGCATCGACAGGCAGATGTGGTTACGGGCCGCGCTTAAAGTATTTGTTTGTGGCCCTGATGATCTCTGGCCATTCAATCGGGGGAATACCGGCAAGAGTCGAGTTTATGAGAACGGGGACGCTCCTTTATGTGATATACGTCTGAAGAGAATGAAGTTAAGCAGCGATAGAAAAAAGTGGCGGGAAAAAGGCTTCCGCACTTGCTGCGAATCGAACCGGGACTAAAATATCAGTTGACGTTTATTGATTAAACTGGTATAAACCATCCCGTTCTTTGGCCGCTTACTGAAGCCGAATGCGCCCGACCTCGCAGCCTTCGGTTTTTTTGATTTAACCTTCCAGTTGCTTTAATGCTGCTGTTGTCTACTCACAAACACACTTTTTCTCAACCCATCTGGAGAAATTAAAGTAGCAGATAAAACAGCTCGAATTTGTATTTCAATCCCTGAATAATTTCCGCTAAAGCACATGTTGAAGCCCTCCCACATCTTCAAAACGAGTGTCAGTGGCCGCCAAGTCGACTATCCGATAGGCGAGCTATTTGACCCTTTACAGGTTAAGCACGCGAGGGCTCTGCTTGCCCTGAGTCACACGCCAGTCGAAGATAAGCTCTATCAGGCGATGCTTGAAGAAACCTCCTCGGGCGGCATAAACTGCGGTGCATTCAGCATTCGCCGGTTGATGACGCTCACGGGGTTGACCAGTTATTCCACTGTTCGGAGGGGGCGTTGCGGGCTCATCAAGAAACTGAGCATCGAAGCGCTGAACGGATCGGGGGGTGATATTAATCAAGAGCGAGCCTGTTTCCGCATCTTTAAACCCGAAGAGATATTTGAGCGCCGCAGGCAGGCAGGCATGCCGATGCATCCGCATGAGGCCCTGGTCGAGCACGATAATGCCGGTTTTTACCGCGCCATCGGGAGCGTCGCGCGAGGCTACGAACTGAGCCGGCGCGAAGCGCAGGTCGCCTTAGGTTGTGCGGAAGGCAAAACCAATGCGGAGATTGGCGAGCGCCTGGGCGTCAGCCCCGATACGGTCAAGTTCCATCTAAGGAATATTTTTACGAAATTCGGCGTGCGCCGCCGCACGGAACTGATTTCGCGCCTGTTAGTGCAGGGAAGTGAATAAGCTCAGAGAAGAGGGCTTCACAGAGCGGCGCGCGAGCAGACTCCGCCGCTCTTTAAAGTTTCTCTCTACTCCAGCTCGTAGTGAAAACCTGATGCCGCCTCCGCTATTGGAGGCTTCCCCCTCGGGGGTACTGCTTGATTATTCTCACGAAGGAAGCTCTTTTTCGAGGAGGGGATATCAGGCGACGGTCGGATTGTCTTTAGAACTGAAGGAGTGTGCAAGATATGGGGCCCATCAAAGAGAAGCGTAAGAAGAGGAAGAAGACAGCTCTCATCATCTGCCGGGACCGCAAAGAGTTCTGGACGACGCAGACCCAGTTCTGGCAGTGGGTCAGAGATGGCAGGGTCGTCAAAACCGGAGACCATCCTTTGACGGGCGCTTTCAATCGAGAGCATGAGGAATTGATGGTCATGCTCAGCAATACTGTTCTTAACCTCGCTCATCCGAATCATGTGCGTGAGGCTCTTCTCACGCGCCGCACGGGGCTCGCGGCAAGGTGAGAATCCGGCCCTCAGTCCTCCTGTTTTTAACTGGACATTGGTTATGAAAGAGAATCTTTTCAGGCTTGCGGGGCGGTGTTGCTCTCTTCTCACGTTATCTCTGATGTGCGCGTTAAGCATCCCGGCTCAGCAGGGCACAGATGGCGCTTTGAACGAATCCTCAACGGGCGTCACCTCGCCTGCCGCCGGCGTCAATGCTGCGCGCAGAGCATCACCGGGAGATCAATATCGCATCGGTCCAAAAGATGTGCTCAGCATCCGTGTCGCTGCGCCCGAGATCGTCGCGCAATTCTCAAGCGACGCGATGGAGGTCAACGAGTGCGGCTTTATTCCGCTCCTCTCCGTACAAAATGAGACCCATAACGAGATTCGGGCTGCCGGCCAAACCACCAATGAATTGCAGGAGCAGTTGCGCCAGTTCTACATGAAATATAAGAGGAACCCGCAGGTCGTCGTAAAAGTGAAAGAGTATAATTCTCAGCCCGTGGCCATCAACGGGGCGGTCGTCAAGGCCGGTCAATTTCAGTTGCGGCGTCCCGTCAGGCTCCTTGAGTTGTTGCAGTTCTACGCGGGCGGCCCGAGCGAGAAGGCAGGCGGACGCATCCAGATCGCACGCATGCCGCCGCTAGGGCTTTGCGAATCCCAACCCGCCGCCTCTACATCGGTTAATGTCGTCGATGAGACTCTGCCCACATTTCTCGTGATCAATTTGAGCGATACGCTGAGAGGCATCGAACAGGCTAACCCGTATCTTCAGCCGGGAGATGTGATAACCCTGCCCGAGGCCAAAGAGGCGTATGTTATCGGCAATGTCCTGCGCCCGGGGCCGGTGACTCTCAAAGATGATAATCTCACTGTCTCGCAAGCGATTGCCAGGGCCGGTGGAACCATGCCCGACACCAAAAAGGAGAAGGTGCGGATCATTCGCCAGGGGCATGGGGGTGAGGGGAGCCGTGCGATTCTTGTCAATCTAAATGCGATAGATAAGCACGAGGCCGAGGATGTCGCCCTCCTCCCCAATGACATTGTTGAGGTGCCGACATCGGGAGGCAAGAGGCTTTTAAGAAGTCTGGTGGGCGCAATCGTTCCATCAGTCGGGCAACTCCCGGTTCGAGTCATCCCTTAGGCTACGTTTCTAAAATTCCGTTTCGCAGCAGTTGTTCCATCTGTCTGTTAGATTCTCATCCGGCATCGTTGGGTGGGACAGTCTTAACGGAGGGTCAGCGGTAAAGCCTCTACAGGTTAATCAGGGTCATACCAATGAAAGATAATTCCCAGGAAATCGTCGCCCTTGAGGAAGCGCGGGCCCTTCATAAACCCGCCCCTGTGTCACAAAATAGCAACGGGTATTACGGGGCTTCCGTCTTTGAAGAGCAGGAAGAGAACAACTTTCGAGAATACCTGCGCGCCATTCGCAAGCACTTGTGGTTGATCATCGGCATCACCTTAATTGCGACCTCGCTGGCCGCCGTCTACATGGCGCGCCAGCCGGATGTCTTCACCGCGCAGGCGCGCGTGCAGGTCGATCTGGAAAATAACCCGGCGAGTGGCACAAGCAAAAGCGGCACTGTTTTTATCAACTCTCCGACGAGCGATCCCACTTACTTCAATACCCAGTTGCAGAACCTGACGAGCCTCGGGCTTCTGCGCCGGGTCGTCAAAACTTTGGACCTCGAACATAACGCCTCATTCACGCGTCCCACTCATGGTGAAGGAACCACAACCTGGCAGAACATCTTGAGGATGGCAGGTCTCGGTAAAAAGCTAGATAACGATGTGAAGAAAGGCGAGGACGCATTGCCGCTCACGGGCGCGGTCGCTCCCGCGACCTCGCGGGAAGATTTAGCCACGGCCAAAAAGCTCGACCCTTTCGTGCGCATGTTGCAGGGGGGGCTCAAGGTGGAGCCGGTCAAGGAGACGCGTACCAGTTCTTATACAAAAGACACACGCCTGATGGATATCCGCTTTACACATGCGGACCCGCAGGTGGCCGCTAAGATCGTCAATGCCGTGGCCGATACTTTTGTCCTCTCCAATCTGGAGAAGAAGACGGAAAATACAGCCAATACGGGTGACTTTCTGCAAAGACGCGTCGCCGAACTACAGACGGCGATCCGCAATAGCGAGGAGCGATTAGTCAACTACGCCAAAGAGCACCAGATACTTTCCCTTGACGGAAGTCAAAATACGGTCGTCGAGCGCCTCGCCGGTCTTAATCGCCAGTTATTAGAAGCCGAGAACGAGCGCAAGACGGCTGAAGCCGCATACAGGGCCGCGCTTGCCCCGGGGGCCGCGAGCGCCCTGGCCGAAAGCGATGCCAAACAGCTTCAGGAGATAGAGACCAAACTCTCCACTCTGAAGGAGAAACGGCAGCAGCTTCTCGTGAATAACACTGAAGAGTGGCCGGAGGTCAAAGAGATCACGCAGCAGATTGCGACCCTTGAAAAGCAGGCCAGTGAGCTTCGCACCCACGCTGTAAAAACTTTGACGACCAATCTGGAAACCCGCTACCGTCAGGCGCTCGACCGCGAGCGGGCGCTGCGTGCGGACTTCGACAGGCAGCGCGGCGAGACCGTCACCCAAAATGAATCGGCGATCAATTACCGTATTATTCAGCAGGAGATTGAAACCAACAAACAGCTCCTCGGCGGCCTTCTCCAGCGCTCGAAAGAGAACGATGTGCTGGTGGCCGACACGCCCAACAATATCTACGTCGTTGATTACGCCTTAGCCCCGGACTCGCCCGTCGGCCCACAACGCATGCGCGGAGTCCTGATGACCCTTTTCCTCTCGCTTGGTGCCGGGATCGGGCTCTCCATCTTCATCGAATACATGAACGACTCGGTCCGGTCGACGGAGGACGTAGAGCGCTGGCTGCGACTGCCGACCATCGGCGTTATCCCCGCCATCGGCGGCAAGATGAAGAAGGCCCGTCTGATCTCTTCCGGGTTAGCGCTTGAGAAACGGCGCGGAGGAGACCTGGGACAAGAACTGCTTATCAATGTCGAGAAAACTTCTCCGCTCGCGGAAGCCTACCGCCACCTGAGAACATCAGTCCTCCTAGCTTCTGCGGGGCGCGCCCCAAAAACTCTTCTCGTAACGTCGAGCATTCCGTCCGAAGGCAAAACCACAACGGCTGTTAACACCGCCATCACGCTCTCTCAAACGGGCGCTAGCGTGCTCATTATCGACGCCGACATGAGACGCCCGCGCATTCATTCCATCTTCGGTATCGGCAACGAGAAGGGGCTGAGCACCATCCTTTCCAGTGACGTGACGGAGCCTGAGATGCTCGACATGATCACGCATCACGAGGAGAGCGGCATCTATCTCCTCCCCTCTGGCGCCGTGCCGCCGAACCCGGCGGAATTGATCGGTTCAGATCAGATGCGCCGTCTCATCAAGACACTGGAAGGCACCTTCACGCACATCATCATCGATTCGCCGCCCGTCGGCTCCTTTACTGACGGCGTGCTCGCTTCAACCCTCGTGGATGGCGTACTCCTGATTGTCTATAGCGGCCAGACTAGCCGGGCGGTCGTTCGCCGCACTCGCCAGCTCCTCCAGAACGTCGGCGCAAAAATCTACGGCGTGGTTCTAAACCAGGTTAACCTGCGCGAACACGACTACTACTACTACCGGAGTTACTACTCTCATTACTACAACTCCGATAATGAAGCCAAAGAAGCGGTCTAGGTTTCCTGAGAACGGAAAAGCAAACTCACGCAGCTTCAAAGGAGCCCCTCATGATTGACCTTAGAAGTAACATCCTTGACGGAACAGATTGTGGGCCCCAATCATTCGCAGAATCTATAGCGATGTGTCGGATCGCTGCCGCCCTTGGTGTGCGAATCCTGGTCGCCACGCCTCTGTGGAAAGCGGGAAGCAGTGAGCCTCCGCTTTCCTTCGAGGAGATAAACCGTAAGGTCGAGCGCTTAGAGCGGGAGCTCAGCGGGACTCCCTTCATCAGATCAGGCTTCGTGCTTGAGTTCAGTAAGCAACTGCCGGAGCTTGCAGACGTCTACGGGAGCCGCCTCGCGTTAGGCGGGAAACATCACCTGTTGATTTCTCTGCCTTCGACTTATCTTCCGACTGGAACTGATGAAATATGGGCGGGTCTGAGACAGAGAGGTTTCCTGGTAATCCTTGCGCACCCGGAATGCAGCCCTGCCATTCGTCGCCACCCTGCTCTGCTCAACCGCTGGGCTTCAATAGGGGTTAAGTTTCAGATAGACGCGGCCAGCGTGTCAGGCGCATACGGAAGGGAAGTAAGAAAGTTCGCTCTTGAGTGTTTGCTGAAATATGATGATTGCACGGTGATTGCATCGAACGCGCGGGATACGAAAGCCAATCCTATGGAGGACGCCCGCAGAGAGATCAGTGCGAGACTGGGCGAGCTGCGTGCGGCAAAATTCGTCACAGGAACCCCGACTGCAATTCTCGACGATGGTTTCATCACGGCTAACGGAAAATCTAAAGATTCCGGTAAAGTGGGTTCGCTTCTGCGCTCGCTCAAACAAATTAAGACCATCGTGAGTGAGGCATAAAAGCCAGCCTTGCACGGCAATATGTTAACGAGCAGCGACTACTGCGCCTTTGCCTATACAAGAATGCGATTATCCGAATCCTGAACGTACCGTCCGAATTTTAATGGAAAGTAAGTTGACACTGGATGCAAGGGAGCCCGCGACGAACGTGGAGCTTCCTTCATTAACTATCAGCCCACCGAGCGGTTGGGCATCCATTGAGCTGAGAGAGCTCTGGGAGTATCGTGAACTGCTTTACTTCCTGACCTGGCGCGACATTAAGGTGCGTTACAAGCAGACGGCGCTCGGGGCAATGTGGGCCATCATTCAGCCCTTCTTTATGATGGTGGTCTTTTCGCTCTTCTTTGGAAAACTCGGCGGCATCCCGTCTGACGGCATCCCTTATCCTGTTTTCGTTTACTGTGCGCTATTGCCCTGGCAACTCTTCGCACATGCCCTGTCTGAGTCGAGCAATAGTCTGATTAGCAATCAAAACCTGATAACAAAAGTATACTTCCCGCGCTTGGTGGTCCCACTCTCCGCGGTGCTCGGCGGGCTCGTGGATTTCGCCATCGCCTTCGTCATCCTGCTCGCCATGATGGCCTACTACGGAATTGCGCCGACAGTGATGATCTTAACCTTGCCGCTCTTTCTTCTGCTCGCCGTCGCAACGGCGCTCGGTGTGGGCCTTTGGCTGTCGGCCTTAAACGTCCAGTATCGCGACGTGCGCTACACCATAGGTTTCCTCACTCAATTCTGGCTCTTCGCTACGCCCGTCGCCTACCCATCGAGCCTCGTACCTGAACGGTGGCGCTGGCTCTACGGTCTGAATCCGATGGCCGGAGTCGTCGAGGGCTTCCGCTGGGCGCTGCTGGGCAAGGCCGTTGCCCCGGGGCCGCTGCTTGTCGTTTCGGTCGTCGTCGTCGTCCTGATCTTTGTAAGCGGCCTCTACTATTTCCGGCGGATGGAAGAGACTTTCGCCGATCTCGTTTAGCTTATGAGCGACGTAGCCATTCGTTGTGAGGGCTTGAGCAAGCAGTACCGCATCGGCGAGCGCGAGCGTTACAAGGCTCTGCGCGATACCCTGACAGATGCGATGTACGCACCCGCGCGCCGTCTGCGCTCGATGTTTAAGCGTAGCGCAAGTGAGCCATCAGCCGCAGTTGACGATAGTACCTTTTGGGCGCTCAAGGATGTCTCCTTTGAGGTCAAGCACGGCGAGGTGGTCGGCATCATCGGCAGAAACGGCGCGGGCAAATCAACGCTTCTCAAAATCCTTTCCCGCATCACCAAACCGACAGAAGGACATGTGAAGATCAACGGGGGTGTCGGCTCATTGCTGGAGGTCGGCACGGGATTTCACCCGGAGTTGACGGGAAGAGAAAACATCTACCTCAACGGCGCTATTCTCGGCATGAAGAGAGCGGACATTGCTCGCAAATTTGATGAGATAGTCGCCTTCGCGGAAATTGAGAGGTTTCTCGACACGCCGGTCAAGCGTTATTCAAGCGGCATGTACGTGCGGCTGGCATTTGCCGTCGCCGTCCATCTGGAGCCGGAGGTGTTAATTGTTGATGAGGTGTTGGCAGTTGGTGACTCACAATTCCAAAAGAAGTGTTTTCAGAAGATGAAGGAGATTGGCAGGGGCGGGCGGACTATCCTGTTTGTCAGTCACAACATGTCAGCTATCCGCTCCATCTGCGACCGCGGACTGATCCTGGCACATGGGCGCATTGTGGGACAGGGTGAAATAGATGATGTCGTAGACAGCTATTTAGGTTGTACAGTTGAAGAGTGGGATCGCGCCGTCGTTGTGGAAACGGAGAGCTTTATCGTTAACGAAGTCAAAATCTCTTCGAAGGCCGGGGAAGTTATCAAGACGTTTGATCCGGTGACGATCACCATTAACCTTACAGCAAAAACCGATATACACGACCCCGGCGTTTATTGCGGCGTGCTCTCAAGCGACCAGCAGCGCATCGCGGGTTTGGATTTCAAAGACTTCACAACCATCCCCGTTATCCGTGCCGGGCAACGCTGCGAATTAGGATTCTCACTTGAATCTCTGCCCATCTTACCTGGGAATTACCAGTTGGAGATTCACTTGAAAGACATGGCCGAGCAAAAGATAGAAATAGTCCCGATGAATTTTCAATTTGAAGTCGCGGAGACTCAGGTTTACGGCGGACGCAAACTGGATGGCTGGTTCGGACATCTGGGCCTTCGCGCCACAGCAATATTTACCTCTGACGCCATTCAATGACGAATCAGGCAGAAATATTCAGCAAAGTGCCACGGTTAGCCTGGAGAGGTGTAAGGAAAGTCTTCAGACCCGCGAAGAGAATATTTTTCAGAGAAACTGAAAGATCCTCTAACCCCTACGCGACACACATCCCGGTTCTCGTCGGCCTTTCTAAATTGCTTACTTTTAAACGGGTCGCAGAATTCGGTTGCGGTCGATACAGCACTCTTACCTTTCTAAATCGACAAATTTTCCCACACCTTGAGCGGTTAGATTCATTTGAAACTGACTCAGAGTGGCTGGCAAAAATGGAGGAACAGATAGGCAGAGATTCCCGCCTGGATTTGAGATATGTCAGCGGCGAAATGAGCAAGACGGCTGAGTCAGTCAAAGCAGATTCGTACGATCTCGTCTTCATTGATGACTCGACCTATCCAGAGGAACGCGCGGAGACAATCCGTATGATTGCGAACAAAGGGGCGAGGTTGACGGTCGTCGTCGTTCATGATTTTGAAGTCAAGTTATACCGACAAGCGGCAGCGCTATTCGACAATCGCTTCAGGTGTACTGCCCTTAACCCCAATACCGGTATCCTGTGGAATCATGCTCACATCAAGCAAGGGAAGTTGAAATTACTTAACAATATAATCCGGCAACATCGGGATGCCCTGGCTCATGACGAATTGAGCGGCTGGAATAATGCGTTTAGCGATTATTAATATTTTATCAGCCTTAATATGAGATAAGGGATATTTAAGATGAGGGGTTTAGTTACAGGCGGACTGGGCACAGTCGGTGCAGGGTTGATTAAGGAATTGCGCGGTCGGGGGCATCATGTTGTGTCGTGCGACTTGGCCCATCAGCCCGATGAAGTAGGGTTCAGTCTGCGTACAGATGTTGAGGTGCCACTCTACGCGCGGTGCGACGTGGGGGAGTTCCGGCAGATCGAGCGAGTGTTTGAACGATTAGGGCCTTTCGATTATGTCTATCACGCGGGGGCAGAGTTTGGTCGGTGGAATGGCGAAGATTTTTATGAAATGCTCTGGCGCACGAATGCGGTCGGTACAAAAAACATTATTCGTCTACAAGAGCGTCTGAAATTCAGGCTCATTCATTTCTCCTCCTCTGAAGTGTACGGCGACTGGCCCGAACTCATGGTCGAATCTGTGATGGACGAGTATGAGATTAAACAGATGAACGACTACGCGATGACCAAGTGGGTAAACGAGATGCAAGTACGCAACTCTGCCATTCAGTACGGCACAGAGAGTGTCGTCGTGCGGCTGTTCAATACCTACGGGCCGGGGGAATACTATAGTCCATATCGCTCGGTGAATTGCCGCTTTCTATATTGTGCGCTACATAAGCTGCCCTTCACGGTGTTTAGTAATCACTACCGCACCTCAACCTATCTGGCTGACACGGTGCGTACGCTCGCTAACATCTCAGAGAATTTCAAACCTGGCGAAACTTACAATATCGGCGGCGTGAATCATCACTCGATTGAGGAATTGGCTGAGACTGTTTTAAAGGTGACGGGGGCTGACCCTTCACTGATCGAGCACCGTGAATCGGAAATCCTGACGACGAAGATTAAGCGCGTGGATATTTCAAAATCCGTGCATGATCTGGGGCACAAGAACTCATACGATCTGCAAGAAGGTATGAACCTCACTGCCGACTGGATGCGACACGTGTACAACCTGACATAGATGCCGTTTGAATCCTCTTTTACTTGTAAAGTCATTCCCTCTCATGCGTTTTCTAACACGTTTCTCCCATCCCTGGCGCGCTACTAGCATGTATGAATGGGCTGAGTCGTGCGATCTGCTGTTGACGCGCAAGCTGGGCAGAGATTGTGCTTGGCTCCAGCCATTCGAACGCCCCCAGAGAAACGAACTGCCCCAACTCGATCAGTGTTTCGACCGGGATAGTGCTACGGAGGCGATTGAACTGCTTGCCGTCTATCGAGATGAACTAAAGAGGCTGCCGTCCGCCCTCTCTTTGAACGGTTTCTTCGGCCCGGCGGACGTGGCGTTCTACTGGTCATTCATACGGTTGCGCCGCCCGCGCACAGTCATCGAAGTTGGGAGCGGTTACTCTTCGCGCGTGGCTTTACGGGCATTAGCGAAAAACGGTTCGGGCCGTCTCATTTGTATTGACCCATGCCCACGGCTACACCTTCCGTCAACCAATCTGACCCACTTGGCCGCAAAAATCGAAGAGGTTAGCGCTGACTTGTTCGAGAGTTTTCAGCCGCACGACATTCTCTTTATTGATTCGAGTCATACGGGAGTTGAAGTGCAAAGCCATGCCGCTATTCTCGACCGCCTACCTGTGGGCGCACTCGTTCATTATCACGACATAGATTATCCGTGGGAGCGGCAACAGATTGATTGGGATGAAGACGCAGTCGTCGCCGGCTTTCTGGCCGCGCGTCCGAATTGGAAAGTATTGGTGAGTGGTTCGATTCTGTCCCGAGATTATTTGCCGCGACTGCAGGAGGCGATCTCGTCATACAAGAGAACGCCCTACCGCCGTTATAACGGGCTGTGGATGACTAAGGCGGCATGAGTTCAATTCTTTTACAGCCGATCAGTTCTTATGATGCCGGGCTTGCTCTCGATCATCTCCCGCGTTTGATTTACGTCGGCGATGTAGCGGTTGAGTCAACGGTGGCGGGCTCGACTTTGCTCTACCGTTTATTGCAGAAGTACCCTGACAATCGCCTGCGGATTGCCGAGGGGAATCTGAAAAGCTCGCGCCCTGATAAACGCCTGCCCGGCGTCAAATATGACGAATTCAGGGTTGGTATTGAGCGACTGCTCCGCACGCGCTTTCACTCTCTATATTCCAGCGCCCTGCACCTGACGGCCACTGGACGCACGCGGAAATTGAACAGGGTTTGCGAAGATTTTATGCCTGAAGCGATACTGACAGTTGCGCATGGCTATTCCTGGTTGACCGCAGCACTTCTGGCAAGGAAGCTCGGGTTGCCGCTCCATTTAGTAGTCCATGATGATCTAGTCTCCGTACAGAAGAGCGTTTTGCCCGCTAGCATCTTCAAGAGAGTAGAGCGTGCATTCGGTGAAGTTTATCGTCAAGCTGAATCAAGACTATGCGCGTCACCATACATGGCAGAAGATTTTGCCGGAAAGTACGGGGCAGCCGGGACGGCACTCTATCCGTCGCGGGCCAGCGATGTGCCGGAGTTCACTCAACTTCCTAATATCCGCGCTGGCAGAAACGATTTGGTTTTTGCTTTTGCCGGAACAATCAATTCACGCGGGTATGCGGACAGCCTCGCTACTTTAGCATCTGTCCTTGAGAATGTGGGCGGAGGGCTGATTGTATACTCGAATTTAACAGTGGACGGCATCAAGGATTGCGGGCTGGATAGAAGCAACGTCACAGTCAGACCAATCATGCCTTTCAAAGAACTATTGGAGAGGCTGCGCAGGGACGTTGATGTGCTTTTTGTGCCGATGAGCTTCGCCCGAGAAGAGGCGCGGAATATGAAGCTGGCGTTTCCGAGTAAGCTAGCTGACTACACTGCCGCTGGCCTGCCGCTCTTGATCTGGGGGCCGCCCTACTGTTCTGCAGTTCGATGGGCCCACGAAAATACCGGCGTTGCCGAGATCGTTGATCAACCCGAAACGGAGGCGCTCGCAGCATCAATCATAAGATTGAGGAATGATGCGCCGTATCGCTATCGGCTAGCGGAGACAGCTTTGACTAAAGGGCGTGAATTCTTCGCGCATGAGGTAGCAATAGAGAAATTTTACCGCTCGATTTGTACTATATACTCTGAGCCAAAATAGCCCCTTCGATCTTGTTTTAGCCCGGCGATAAAAGAAGCATACAGCCTTATGCAGCCATCAGGTATTTCAGTAATTGTCCCGACAATCGGTCGCCCCGAATCGCTCCGCAACCTCCTGCAATCTCTTAGTATTCAAACTGTAAAAGTCAGTGAGGTCATCGTCGCAGATGGTAGCTCGACGATTGAAACGGAAGCTGTCATCAATGATCCCCAATGGAGGCAGGCAGGTTTGATCATTCGTCATTTGCAGGTACAACCTCCCAATGCTGTGCGTCAGCGCGAGGCTGCCATATGCGAATCAGTCGGGGAGTTGCTGTTGTTGCTCGATGATGATGTCGTATTGGAACCGGATTGCGTCGAGCAATTGGCGCAGGCCATGACGGACGGGTCGGAGGTCGTGGCCGTCACCGCAGATTTAAAGAACGAATCGTGGTCACGTCCAACGAAAATTTGGCGGTGGTATCTAAAATACGCTCTCGGCTTGGATGAAGATGAATGGCAAGGTCGGGTGCTGGGGCCGTTGCTCAGATTCGGTTATTACATTCCACATTCGGAAACGAGAGCTATCGAATGGATGGGCGCGGGAAATAGTTTGGTAAGTAAGAGTGCTTACCAACGTGCCGGTGGATTTTCAGATTTTTTCCTTCACCGTTGCACGATGAACGAAGATGTGGATATCAGCATAAAATTACTACGGCTAGGTACGATTTTATTTTGTCCGAAAGCAAAGCTTAGTCATTTTCATGCATCGAGTGGAAGGCTTTCACTAAGCGAAGTTGCCGAAGACGACATACATAATCGGTTCCTCATTTTGCATCGCACCGTAGGCTACAACAAAGTAAAAGCATTCAAACTCGTGCTGCTCTATTATTTCATAGAGACCATGTCTGATTTATTCGGATTGGTTAGGCTTAAAGCATCTCACAATCGAGTAAAACGAATCTCTGGACGTTCCCGTGCGATGAGTCTTATTATCTTAAAATCAATTCACAATTAAGAGTTGCTTTATATAAGTTCGAAATCTGAAATAAACAGGTGCAGCTTATAGGAAGCGCCTTATGAGTAACTCAAACACATTTGATTGTTACCCGCAGCTTAAGTCCCTTTACTAAAACCGAAAACCTCGGTCTGGCAAAGTGTTTGACGGCTTATCTGCTCTCGACCGTCAATAATATAATGTTTATTCACACCTTAATGCTGAAAACTTCGACCAAAGCGCCCTTAAAGGTTAGCATGGACTTCGGCGGTTCAGCCTTCACGTTCGCTGCATCACATAAAGACTGGGGAAATGAGTCGATACAACAACATACTGCCGTTGATCCAACTCAAAGTGCACCTCTTAAAATTTTCTAATCTCTTCGAAGAATATCCATGGAGACATAAACATCATCTTGCAAACTCCTGTGTCATCAATTACTGAACCCAATGCCATTAACGCTGATTTATCTGGAAACTGGGTGTTTATGGGCGACAGCCTTACGGAAGGAGTTGGCGCTAGCAGGGTGAGCTACGTTACGGAGTTGCTCAAACTGATAAGGCAGAAAGTTAGAGAAGGAATACTGCCAGCGAAGTTGCAAGTCAATCTGATTAGGCTTAGGCCAGTTGATGCTGCTAGTAATAGTCGCTTTGTAGTTTTCAATCTGGCCGGATTTCTTGATAGAGACGAGAAGGATGGCGATACAAGCCTTTGGTTGTGGAATTTAGCTTGCGAAGGCAACACGATTGATTCCGACAAACAATTGATCAGCTTTTTGGACACAATTTCTCCATCTGTAATAATCATCTTTCGTGGTGGATTAGAGAGCATCATCAGACCATCAGCACTCTACAATAATAATTGGCCTTGGTGGGTTCCACCCTCTTGGCGTGGTTATGCAGCTCTGGATCCTCGCTGCTATTTCAGTACTACATGGTGGCGGAAGTTAAAGCAGGAAGCTATCGACGCTGTCAAGCAGAAGATGAGGCTCAGATTGCTGGCAAAGCAGGGTGCAGAACCGTTGATCAAGCCTGACAAATTGATTGGTCTCTATCAAGATCTGTTGACGGATATGAAATGTTTCAAGGCAAAAATAATAATGCTCGGGTTGTTGCCGGTTGATGCTGTTATTTTCCCTGAATCTAATAAACAGTTTCGGCTTCTAAATGATGAACTTCGAGCTTTAGCAGAACGTGAGAAGGTAGAGTTTTTAGATTGGGGAATGGCAGTTGAGCGTCAAATGGGTAAAGAGAATCTTTACTACCGGGATGGGTTTCATCCTAATGCTGAAGGTGCCAACTTCCTCGCATGTGAAGTGTTCAAGTATTTATTCGGGCGGCTGGCATGAAAGTTAAAGTTTGCTACATGATCGCCTCGCATAATCGGCGGGATGAGTTGTTGAAGACAATTCAGTCTTGTTACGAGCAAGATTATTCTGACAAAGAAATCCATGTCGTTGACGATGGCTCGAAGGATGGAAGTTTCGAGGCGGTGCGCGAACAATTCCCGGAGGTCATTATTACGCGCAATGAGACGGCGAAGGGGTCTGTGATTAGTCGTAATCAAATCTTTAAACGTGCGACGGGCGAAATTTTATTCGGTTTCGATGACGACAGCCGTTTTATTGATCGGGATAGTACCAGACGAGCAGTCGAGCGTTTTGTGAGAGAGCCAGACTTGGGCCTGCTCGACTTTCAAGATATCGGGCCGGAATTTCCAGAGCGTATTCCTAACGATTCATCCGCGAGGCTGTACGGTGAGCAGCCAGTATCGAGTTTTGGCGCGGGACGTTTTGCAATACGGCGTAAATCGCTTGAGGCGGCTGGACTGTATCCTGAATTTTTCTGGCACGCTTATGAAGAGCCGGACCTGGCGATTCGCATCTGGGATGGCGGCTATCGGTGTTTGCGTTGGAACGATATTCTGGTCTGGCATGAGTTCAGCAGCTTGAACCGTAACGAAGAGCGCACGCATTACTATCACGCGCGTAACGAATTATTGAGCGTGTGGATGCGTGCCCCCGCGTTATATATTGTGCCTTTGAGTCTGTGGCGAATGTTCTCGCAGTTTCGTTATAGCCAACGGCGCGGCTGGCGGACGGTCGAGTTTCTTGTCTGGCGTGATGCCTTGAAGATGTTGCGGCTTGCGTTGCGACATCGCGCGCCGGTTAAATCCTCTACACTGCGCAAATGCCTGCGCATGAGTCGGGGTCAGCCCACTATCTCAACTCCCTCTTCAATTAAAAAGGTTATCGTCTTAAACGCCTAAAAAGATGGTTGGAAAAAAGCCTCAGTCAAATATAGTTATTGCTCAGTTAGGCTCACGTCAGGATTACACAGTGCCCGTCGCCTTGCAGGAAGCGGGAGTATTAGAAAGATTCTATACAGATGTTTACGTCAGTCCGGCAGAAGCAAGGCTGCTTCGATCATTGTTGAAGGCAAGCTTGGCCGGACGGCTGGCCGTAAACGCGCTATCGCGCCATAACCCGTCGCTTGATTTTACGAAGGTCGTCCGCTTCCCGAAGCTAGGCTGGCAGTACGAGAAAGCTCTACGGCAATCCGCTTCATCAGTTGAAGCTCAATATGGAGCCTTCATCGAGTACGGGCGAAAGTTCAACCAGGCCATTATGCAATACGGTTTGTCTGATTCGACGCACCTGTACGCCTTCGATCATGCTGCTTTGAACCTGTTCAGCACGTCGGACGCTGGAGGAAGAAAGCTCGTTCTTGATCAAATCTATCCGGCGCTGCATGAAGAAAGACTCGAACAAGAGGAAGAAGATCGCTGGCCCGACTGGTCGCTCGCTCCGCGTAGCGCTTTTTATCATTCCTCACTATTTCAGCATTGGCGCGATATTCAGTTGGAAGAGTGGCGCTTGGCCGACGTGGTGATCGTCGCCAGCCGTTATAGCAAGAGAGCCTTAGCCCATACCTCGCCCGAGATCGAGCATAAGCTGAAGCTTGTTCCGCTTACCGTAAACCTCGATGCGTACCGTCCGCATCAACATGTTCGACGCTTTAAGGGTGAGCGCCCCTTGCGCGTTCTTTTTGCCGGGACTGCAAATCTGCGCAAAGGTCTGCCATATTTGCTGCGAGCATTTAGCGAAATAGATATGAGCATCGCCAGACTGACCGTGGCTGGTGGGATTCAACTCAGCGAGGAGAAAATCGAATCTTACCGAGAGCATGTTGATTTTCTTGGGCCCGTGCCGCACATTCGGATGCCGCACCTCTATCGAGACGCAGACGTACTCGTCTTCCCAACCATCTCGGACGGCTTTGGTGCCGTGATGCTGGAGGCGATGGCGACCGGCTTGCCCGTAATCTCCACGGATCACTGCGGCGATATAGTTGAGGACGGCGTCAATGGTTTCAGAATTCCGATTCGGAGCCCGGAAGCGATTGCGGATAGCGTCAATCATTTTGTAAGGAATCCTGAAACGCTTGAATCTCTTTCTGCCGGTGCTATTAGAACCGCGCAGAGATTCAGCCTTGCTAACTATCAAGCATCACTTTGCCGTGCGCTTGACATAGAAACTCCCGCCGTCAGTTGATTTTAAGAGATATGCCCTCCCTGAATAAGTTTTATCTTGACCAGAAGCAGACGCGCCTGCTTTCCGGCAATTATCCGATCTATCCGATGCTGGGTCTATTTACCGCCGCGTTATCAACTCTGACTGCGATTAATTTTATCCCCGAAGAGACTTATCCCAAAGGGGCTCTGTTTCTTCCCGCTCTGATTATGACCGTGGGATTAGCATTTGCGCCAATTTATGCTTGCACCAAGAGCCCACGCACTATTCTAAGGGCCGAGCATTTAATGGTCATTTCGCCCATCTACTGGCTGCTGCTGGATTTATTGCAGGGAGCCTATCCGATGTCAGAGGCTACACGGGAGGGAATTGAAGGCGCTTTCATCGCAATAGGACTTTTTACGGCGGCCGCATGGACAGCCGCGCTCACGCGTCCCTTTCGATTGCCTTCTGCTATAGTTCGGGCCGCCTCCTATTCAGTCAAGCCTAAGATTATTTACCTGTTGATTTTAGTGTTCTTCGGTTTGGGGATCTTCAGGTTTGCCTATCCGGCAGATTTTGATCCAATCGTAATGTTCAACGCCTTGATTGATAACCGCTGGGCTGCGCCCTGGTCCAGAGGAGCGCTGGGGGGCTGGGATGCCTTTTTAGACCACATGGCCTATTTCGGTTATTTGTTGCCGGTCTTGACGGTTTTACTGGCGCATTATAGTAGAAGAATCAATTTCCGGGTCATCAGCTCGGTCATCCTGTCGCTTATCATGACGGCGTTTCTAGCACAGGGTGGCGGGCGACGCATTATAGGAGTTATCTGGGGTGCGGCGATTGTTTGCTGGGTGCTTCAACAAGAGAGAATCAATGTTAAAAAGTTGATTGTCGCGGCGGTTTCTGTCGGCCTGCTCCTGATTTTTATGCAATTGATGTTGGAGTATAGAAGCACTGGCTTTCAAGCTATTAGTGATGACGAAAAGCGTCTTGAATATGATTACCTGCATGTTGACGATAATTTCCTGCGACTGAGCCAGATCATCGAAAGAGTGCCGGAATATCATCCATACACTTATGAAAAACAGATAGTCTATTATGCAGTCAGACCTATTCCGAGAATCCTCTGGTCCGGGAAGCCGGTTGATCCCGGTTTCGATCTGCCTGCCCTACTCGGGAAAGACGGCGTTTCTTTATCCAGTTCGGCGATTGGTGAATTCTATTTATCCTGGGGCTGGATTACGGTTCTCCTCGGCGGATTCTTCTATGGCAAACTTGCTAACACGATCAGCACCCTCCTGGTTGATCTGAAAGGATCATCCGCCATTCTCGTTTACAGTCTGGCGACCATGGCCATAGTCGCCGGGATGCGCTCGATTGTAGAAATAATACTGATGAGCTACACCTTGTTGGCATGGATGATTGTGACGCGAATTCTTGTTGCTAAGCGTGCCTACACGATGGTAAGCCGCGCTGCCTGACCAAGCGCTGGTTACGCGATGAAAACTGTTAGGGTTTTTACTCACATCCCGTCACCCTATCAGGTTGAGCTATTCGATGCTGTTGCCCGGAAGCAAAAGTTGGAGCTTGAGGTTTGTTATCTGTATTCAAGCAGTCAGACACGTTTGTGGGAAAAACCAAAATTACATCATGCCCATATTATTCTGGACGACGTTTCAAGCACTTACGAGCAGGTTAAGGCGTCGAGCGAACAGTTTGATTTAGTGGTTTACCATTACTATCAACACTCGTCTTTGCTCGATCTGATAAAACATCGTGAGCAGGCTAATAAAGCGTGGTGCTTCTGGGGAGAGCGACCCGGATATCGCGGCCTCGGCTGGTTGGGCGCACTCTATCGCCGGTGGGTCTTCTCGACGCTGCATCGCTCAAAGGCTCCCGTCTGGGGCATGGGGCGTTGGGCCGTAGCGCAATATCGTAAGGAATGCGGCGACCAACGCCTTTACTGCAATGTGCCCTACTTTTCCGACCTCAACCGTTTCAAGCCAGATGATGAGCAACGCCGCCGCGAGAGTGCGCGGAAAGTTTTTCTCTATTCCGGCTCGATGATTCATCGCAAGGGAGTGGATTTACTGGCCCGCGCATTTAATCGTCTGGCCGATGAGTTTCAAGATGTCAGTCTCAAACTGGTCGGAGATGGAGAACTAAGGCCCAGGTTGGAAAAGCAACTGGCAAGACATGCTGATAGAGTGGAATTCGCTGGTTTTCAAAAGTGGGAAGACCTCCCCGGGTGTTATCATACGGCAGATGTGCTTTGCGCGCCTTCACTTTATGACGGATGGAACCTCGTCATCCCGGAAGGGCTCGCGGCAGGTTTGCCTGTGATCGGCACGGATCGAACAGGGGCCGCGCTGGAACTGATCAGGCCGCGAGAAAATGGCTGGCTCATTCCTGCCGGTGACGCCAAAGCGCTCTATCAATCGATGCGCGAAGTGGCGACGCTGTCCCGCTCAGCTTTAGCGGAACGCTCGGCGGCGGCTGAAAAAAGTGTTCTGAATCATTCGCTCGCTAAAGGTGCAGACCGATTCAGCCAGGCGGTCGAATCAACCCTGGCCGTGTTCTCCGGCAGTTAAACTTTTTCTTTCAAGATCAGAGCGGCAAATGACATTTACTGAAGGTCAGGAAGCGAATCAGCATTGGTGGCAGCGCAATCCCATGACCTATGATTGGCAGGGAACTCTTGCGCCGGAGCCGGAGAGCCCGGAGTGGTTCCAAGAGGTTGATCGCCGCTTTCTGGATTCGGCCTACTATGCGAGAGGCGCAGACGGAGCGCCTTTCGGGCGCTACTTGCGGGCAGGGGATGTGGCCGGTAAGGATGTGCTGGAGGTGGGCTGCGGGATGGGCACGCACGCCGCAATGCTGGCAAAGGCCGGGGCGAGGCTGACCGCCATTGATCTCACGCAACAAGCCGTGCAGACCACTCGCCGCCGCTTTGAGCTCTTTAACCTTCAAGGCAGAATAGAGAATGGGGACGCCGAGCAGCTCCGCTTTACGGATGACGCTTTCGATATGGTCTGGAGCTGGGGCGTCATCCATCACAGCAATTCGATGGAGAAATGTTTATCCGAAATAACCCGTGTCCTGCGCCCGGGCGGACGCCTCTGCCTCATGGTCTATTACCGACCAAGTCTCGTCTACTACCTGCACAACGGGTTGATTCGTGGAGTCTTGATGGGAAAACTCCTCAGCCGCTCCCTCACTGAGATTTACACTGCGGCCTCGGACGGGTTTTATGCGCGGGTGGTCAATAAGGCCGAGTTAAGAGCACTGCTTTTCTCCGACTATGAACAGATCAAATTATCTGTCGTAGGCTTGAAGGGAGAGCTGTTCCCTATTCCCCGGTTCCGCTTTAAGGAATGGCTGGAAGAAATTACCCCCGACCGTTTGGCCTCGGCGGTCTTAAGCCGGTACGGCTCGATGATCGTCGTAGAGGCCGTAAAAAAGTAGTGCTCACGCTTGCGACACCAATCTCGAAGCCCTTTCCACTCCTTGACGCAGCACCCTGTTTGTTGTGCGTGCGCGCAACCTTGAAGGCATAACCTGTATGTGTGGCATCGCCGGTATCATAGATTTAACTGATACTTCGACGGCCCGGGCGAGCGTCGACCGGATGGTGAGCCATGTCCGTCACAGAGGCCCAGACGGCACGGGAATGTTCAAATATGAAGAGGGAGTGAGGACGATCCTGGGGCATACACGCCTGTCAATTATTGATCTGTCTGCATCGGGCAATCAACCGATGCGTAATTCGTTGGGCGGCCTGCATCTAACTTACAACGGCGAATGCTACAACTATATAGAGCTTCGCCGGGAATTGGGCGAGCCGCCGGGAGGGTGGCGTTCGGAGACGGATACTGAAGTCGTTTTACGTGCATACGAGTGCTGGGGCGTCGCCGCGTTCCGAAGGCTGCGGGGCATGTTTGCGCTGGCGCTGTGGGACGAGAAGCAGCAGGCGCTGGTGCTCGCGCGTGACCTTTTCGGGATCAAGCCGCTCTATTACTACCGCACTGAGAGGCAATTCGTATTCGCGTCCGAGCTGCGGGCTTTGCTCGCAAGTGGGCTCGTCCCCCGTCGTCTTAGTCGGGCAGGGCTGATGTCGTATCTACAGACAGGGTCGGTCGTATCTCCCGAAACGATCATCGAAGGCGTCCGCCTGCTCTCCCCCGGCCATTACATGAGGGTCGAGCCTGGCAGCGATGGGATGCTCCAGGCCACTGAGACCTCTTATGCCGGGGAGTGGTTAGGAAACGGAGATGCGCCACGTTTATCGAGTCGGGGAGAAGCCGTCGAGGCGCTGCGGCACGAACTGAGCGAGTCTGTCCGACTGCACCTCGCAAGCGATGTGCCTCTGGGGCTATTCCTGTCGGGCGGTATGGACTCAAGCGCTATCGTTGCGCTCATGAGCCAGGTGGCAAGCAAAAGGCCGAAGACGTTCAGTGTCGTCTTCGCTGAGGAAAAGTTCTCGGAGGCTGTGCACGCACGCCAGGTCGCCAAGAAATTTGAAACAGAGCACCATGAGATTCATCTCACCGAGCAGCAATTGTTCGAGATGCTTCCCTCGGCCATCGTGGCTGAGGATCAGCCGACGATGGATGGCATCAATACCTTCGTTGTCTCCAAGGCGGTCAAGGAGGCGGGCATCACGGTCGCGCTCTCCGGCCTCGGCGGAGACGAGTTGTTCGCCGGTTATCCGGCTTTTCGCCGCGCGGTTCGTTTGAAGGAGGTGGCGCGCCTCCCACGGTCGTTACGGCGCGGCATCTCGTCGCTCGGCGGGCGAGTCTGGAACCGCTCCGTGCCACAGTTGAAACTCTGGCAGTTGCTGGCGAGCGACGGCAGCCCATCAGCTGCCTGCGCGGTCTCAAGGCAGTTGTTCCTCGATGGCGAAGCGGAAGCGCTCCTGCACGACGATGCGACCTTCCTTCAGTCGGCCAGTGCCGGCTTGGTTGGAGGGGAGCGCATGTTGCGGATGGATGACCCCGTTAATGCTGTGTCGCTTTACGAATTGAGCGGGTACATGGCAAACACACTACTGCGTGACACGGACTGCATGAGCATGGCCCATTCGCTGGAAGTGCGTGTGCCGTTTGTAGACTCCAAGGTTGTCCGCTTCGTGCTGAGCTTGCCGGGCGCGTGGAAACTGAACGGAGGCAGACCGAAGCCCCTCCTGCATGATGCCCTGGGAAGCCTGTTGCCGCCCGAGATAGTTAACAGGCCGAAGATGGGATTCACGCTCCCTTTTGAAACTTGGATGCAATCCCGACTCCGCGACGAGATTGAGATGGCCTTCGCTGACGACGAGCATTACGAGTCAATGGGCCTGGCGGCACCTGCTGTTCGCCAGGTCTGGCGACAATTCCTGCGTGCGCCGCAGAAGGTCGGATGGTCTCGTCCGTGGGCGCTATACGTGCTGGGGCGCTGGTGCGCTCAGCATCGGGTGAGACTGTGAAGGTCTTGCACGTCATTCCATCGTTAGCGCCGCGCTATGGTGGCCCCAGCCGTGCGGTCGTCGAGATGTGCCGCGCCCTGCGTGGGGGCGGGGTCGAGACCCTTATCGCTACGACAGACGCAGATGGTGACGGGCGTCTGGCTGTTGAATTAGAGCGACCTGTCTTATACGAGGGCGTGCCCGCGATATTCTTCCCGCGACAGTGGAGTGAGGCTTACAAATATTCGCCTCCGCTTGGGCGCTGGCTCGACAGGCATGTCGCCGACTTTGACGCCGTGCATATCCATGCTGTCTTTTCGCACGCCTGCCTTGCCGGGGCGAAAGCTTGTCGTCGTCACAAAGTGCCATATGTTGTGCGACCCTTAGGAACGCTCGACCCCTGGAGCATGAGGCAGAAGCGGTTTCGTAAAATGTTGTTCTGGCGTTTCGGTGTGCGACGTATGCTTGATGGGGCCGCTGCAATCCACTATACAGCGCGGCCCGAGCAGAAACTCGCCGAGGAATCTCTCGGTCTGAAGCATGGAATCGTCATTCCGCTTGGCGTCGAAATGGATTCGCTTGATAAGGCTGAACACGCCGACTGTCTTTCCGCAGGTAAGATGTCCCTTTGCAGAAACCCCTACGTGATAGTGCTTTCGCGGCTGCACAAGAAGAAAGGTTTGGAGTTGTTGCTTCCAGCCTTTCTCGCGCTCGTCAGGCGGCGCGAGTTTGCCAGTTGGAAACTTGTGCTGGCGGGCGATGGTGAGCCCGGATATGTGAATTCACTTCGGCGTCTGGTTCAAGCTCATGAAGGGGACGACAGCGTCGTCTTTGCCGGGTGGGTTGAAGGGCCCCGAAAAAATGGGATGTTGCAGCGGGCGTCCCTTCTAGCTTTGCCGTCTTACCAGGAGAATTTCGGCCTCTGTGTGGTTGAGGCAATGGCGTGCGGCGTGCCGGTTCTAATCAGCCCGCATGTCAACCTCGCACCTGAGATTGAAGCGGCGGGGGCGGGATGGGTGACGCCTTCGGAATCTGATGCACTGGAACACGCGCTCGCGGAGGCGCTCGGCGATCCGCAAGCGCGCGCGCGACGCGGCGCAATTGGCCGCGAACTTGTGGCCAGGCGATTCACTTGGGCCGCCGTCTCGCAACAACTCTCCGCTCTTTATAACTCCATCAAGTGAACTCTGTTCAGGTGACGAACAAGCTTTGAGCGGCTATCAAGATTTCAAATGGATGTCTCCAGAGCCTGCTAACGGCAAATCGGGCCAAGGCTTGTCAGATTTCCTGGTCGCTTTAATCAGGGAATTTAACGGCGTGCGACGGATTTGCGATCTCGGATGCGGCAACGGCTATCTGGCAGGAAGGCTGGCATGGCTCGATTATCAGGTGACGGGAGTGGACGCCTCCGCGAGTGGAATCGAAGTGGCAAGCGAAAATTATCCGCAGGTTAAATTCGTCTGTACGCAGATCAATGAGCAACTGCCTTCCGAGCTTGACGGAGCTGACTTCGACCTTGTTCTTTCCAGCGACGTGATTGAACACCTGTACCGACCTGCGGATTTGTTAGAGGCTGCAACTGGCTTGCTCAGACCACACGGCAGCCTGGTGATCGCCACCCCCTATCACGGGTACGTGAAAAACCTCGCGCTTAGCGTCACCGGGCAGATGGACACGCATTTCACCGCCCTGTGGGACGGGGGGCACATCAAGTTCTTCAGCGTAAAAACATTGTCGGCGTTAATCAGGCAGCATGGTTTTACCGATCTGAGCTTCTCTTACTACGGGCGCGCGCCGTATTTATGGAAGAACATGATCTGTCACGCACGCAAAAAAAGTTAGGCGAAGAAATGCTTGACCAAATCACCCCACTCATACTGACTTATAACGAAGCGCCTAACATCGCGCGCACGTTGGAACGGTTGAGCTGGGCGCGCGACATCGTTGTGGTCGATAGTTTCAGCGACGATGAAACGCTCTCCATTGTCGCGCGATTCTCGCAGGTGCGTACGTTCCAGAGAAAGTTTGACTCGCACCAGGAACAGTGGAACTTCGCGCTGGCTGAAACCGGGATTGCTTCGGAGTGGGTGTTGGCCCTCGATGCAGACTATCTTTTAACGGGAGAAGTGATTGAGGAGTTACGAGGTTTAGCGCCGACCGGGGAGGTGAACGGATACCGCGCCAACTTTATATATTGCATCAACGAGAATCCCCTGCGCGCCTCGGCTTACCCGCCCGTCACTGTGCTCTTCCGACGTGCAAAATCTTTCTATCAACAGGATGGACACACACAACGCGTACATGTCGAGGGCAAGGTCGATAATCTTCTCGCACCGATAATGCACGACGACCGGAAGCCCATCGGTCACTGGTTGCAGGCGCAGGCTCGCTACATGAAGATTGAGGCGGGAAAGCTTACAGAATGCGATTCCGCCAGCCTGAACTGGGCCGATAGGCTGAGGAAAATGCGAGTCGTCGCGCCACTCGTGATGCTGTTCTACGTCTTAATAATCAAGCGTGCAATTTTAGAGGGGCGTGCGGGCCTCTTCTATGCGCTCCAACGAACTGTCGCGGAATTGATTCTTTCTCTTTATTTGATAGAAGGCGACATGCGCCGTGCGCAGCACCGCCTGCGTGACAACGCTTCGGTGAAGAAGTCGCCCGCGGACTTAAGGGATGAAGTTAAAGAGCAAGGATAAGGAGAAATTTCTTGTACGTTCTTGGCATTAACGCTTACCACGGCGATGCCTCCGCCGCGCTCATCCGCGATGGCGAGTTGGTCGCAGCAGTAGAGGAGGAGCGCTTCAATCGGTGCAAGCACTGCGCGGGTTTTCCGGCGGAGGCGATAAGATATTGCCTGGATGTGGCTGGTATCTCCATTGAGGAGGTCGAACACGTTGGCATCTCGCGCGACCCCTCGGCGCACTTGCATAAGAAGATTCTGTACGCGGCGACGCGTGCGGCGAAGAGTCTGGGCGGGGGCGCGAGGGCCGGTACGGAGGCGGCGGAGAGGGCTGGGCGGGGAATCTTTGGGGCGATCAGCGAGCGCATCGCAAACACGGCGAAGGTGCGCGATTTAAAGGCGGATTTGGCGAAGCACCTTGGCGTGCAGAAGGGGAGCCTCAAGGCGAAGTTCCATAATATCGAGCACCACCGCGCGCACCTCGCCAGTTCTTTTTACGTCTCGCCGTTCGAGCAGGCGGCGCTGCTCTCGATTGACGGGTTCGGGGACTTCATCTCAACAATGTGGGGCGTAGGAAGGGGAAACGAGATTGAGGTGTTCGGTCAGGTTGAGTACCCACACTCGACGGGAATACTCTATACGGCGACCACGCAGTTCATAGGCTTCCCTCATTACGGGGACGAGGGAAAGGTGATGGGGCTCGCGCCCTACGGCGTGCCGCGCTTTATGGAAGAGTTCCGCGATATGATCAGGACTGAGGAGGGCGGGCGCTTCCGCCTGAACCTGGACTACTTCCGTCACCATACGGAAGGCGTTGAGATGAGCTGGGATGAGGGCTCGCCCGTCATCGGACGCATCTTCTCAGAAGAGTATGTGAAGCGCTTTGGCCCGGCGCGTGAGAAAGGGGAGCCGCTCACAGATCGGGAGCGTGACATCGCGGCGAGTTTGCAGCGGCGTCTCGAAGAGGTCTGCTTCCACATACTCAATCATCTGCACGAGAGAACAGGTTTGACCGACCTGGGATTATCGGGCGGAGTAGCCTATAACTCCGTGATGAACGGTAAGATTCTTTTGCACACGCCGTTCAAGCGTATTTTCGTGCAGCCTGCGGCGGGCGATAGCGGGACGGCCATTGGAGCCTGTTACCAGATTTATAATGAGATTCTCAAACAACCACGCTCTTTTGTCATGGAAGGCGCTTACACAGGGCCGGAGTTCTCGGAGAATGAGATACGAGATGAACTGGAAAAGAACAATCTAGGGTTTGAGTTCTACTCCGATCATGACGTGACCCGAAGCGCCGCCAGAGATATCGCGGATGGGGCGGTCGTCGGCTGGTTTCAAGGCCGTATGGAGTTCGGGCCGCGTGCGCTCGGCAATCGCTCGATTGTCGTTGACCCGCGCCGCGCTGATATGAAAGAGATTCTGAATGAGCGTATCAAGAAGCGTGAGCCTTTCCGCCCATTCGCCCCGTCGATATTGGAAGAAGAGGTCGGCGATTATTTTGAGCAGACGCATCCGGCCCCAACCATGCTCATGGTTTACCAGATCAGGGAAGAGAAGCGCGCCAGTATTCCAGCCGTGACACACGTCGATGGCTCAGGGCGTCTGCAAACGGTTTCAAGGGAATTGAATCCGCGCTACTATCAGTTGATCTCCGATTTTAATGAGCTTACGGGTGTGCCCCTTATCCTCAATACGTCTTTTAACGAGAACGAGCCTGTCGTTTGTACGCCCGGACACGCCATAGATTGCTTCATGAAGACGCGTATGGATGTACTCTATATAGGCAACTATGCTGTCAGACGTACGAAATGAGAACCTGTACTTAGTCCAGCGGTGATAACAGGTCTTGCGCATCCTTATCCTCAATCAATACTTCTACCCGGACCACTCGGCCACCAGCCAGTTGATGACAGACCTGGCGGAAGAGCTGGTCGAACAGGGCTTGGAAGTGACGGCGCTCGCGGGACGCGGTCGCTACAATGGGGGCGCAAGTCTCGCGCCGCGTGAGACATATCGTGGGGTCAGGATTGAGCGTGCCTGGGCCACCAGCTTTGGCAAGGGTTCCATCTTTGGACGCCTTTGCGATTACCTCTCATTCTACTTCGGAGCTGCGTGGAAGCTTGCGGTGTTGCCCCGCCACGATCTGGTTATGGTGCTAACCACTCCTCCGTTAATTAACCTGGTGGCGCTCATCATCGGACGCTTTCGAGGCATGCGTGTGGTGGCCCTCGTGCAGGATGTATACCCGGATGTGGCCGTCTCTCTGGGCGCGCTCAAAGAGCGGAGTCTTCTCACGCGCCTGCTCAGCCGTCTGAATTATTTGACGCTTAGTGGGGCTGACCGCATCATTGTCTTGGGCGAGTGCATGCGAGACCGCATCCAGCATCTCTTGGGCGAAGAGTTTTCTGCGCGCATGGATATTATTCACAACTGGGCCGACGGAAATGAACTCAAGCCTCTCGACGGCGAGCTAAATCACTTCATTGAAGAACATAGTCTGAAGGATAAATTTGTTGTTCTGTTTTCCGGCAACATGGGGCACGTCAATGAATTTGCCACTGTGCTCAATGCGGCGCACCTTTTAAGAGATAGGAAGGATATTCTCTTCCTCTTTATAGGCGAAGGTGCAAGAGCCCCGGAGATCAGAGAGTTCTCGACGGCTAACCGGCTCCAAAACATACGCATGCTGCCTTACCAGTCGCGCCGGATGCTGCGCCATAGTCTTGCCGCGGGCGATGTGCATCTGGTCACTCTGGTCAAAGGGCTGGCGGGGTTGAGCGTGCCCAGCAAGACCTATGGCATCATGGCCTCGGGGCGTCCCATTCTTTTTGTCGGCGATACGAGCAGCACCGCTGCCCGTTTGGTGAAAAAGTATCGCTGCGGTGAAGTGTTGGAGTCGGGTGAGAGCGAGCGGCTGGCGGAAGTCATCGCCCACTGGGCTACGAACAGGGAGGAATTGTCTGCTATCGGAAGCGCCGCGCGCCGTGCTTTCGAGGAGCGTTTCGACCGTCCGCAGGCTGTAGACGCTTACATGCAGACTTTCAAAAAATGTATGATCGCTGCTCCGAAAAGCCTGATGAGCACACTCATGACAAAACCCTCCCTCAGATAAGACATCTCCAATGAACACGTATCTCACGATCTTTATCATCAGTTTGAGCGCGTCGCTGGTGCTGACGCCGATTCTCAGGCGTTTGTGCCAGCGAGCAGGGCTGGTGGATTCTCCGCAAGATGACAGGCGTGTTCATACGAGTGCGATTCCGCGTCTGGGCGGCGTGGCTATTTTCCTCTCAATGAGCGCCGCCCTTACCTTCCTCGCCCTGATGGATAACTTGATCACACAGGCGATCAGGGCAGAAGCCTCTCAAGTGCTGGTTGTCGTTTTGCCCGCCACGCTGGTTTTTCTTTTCGGCGTTTATGATGATATTCGAGGTGCAGATGCGCGTCTCAAATTCACCGTCCTCGGCCTGGCGGGCACGCTCTTTTACTTTCTCGGCGGGAGCATCAACGCAATCTCTATCCCATTTGTCGGCTCCGTCAGTCTCCCGCCCGTGCTCTCCTTTATGGCCACCATCCTGTGGGTCGTCGGCATCAGCAATGCTTTTAATCTCATTGACGGCATAGACGGCTTAGCTTCGGGCGCGGCGCTTTTCGCATCGCTGGTGATGTTCGCCGTCTCGCTGCTTCTGGGGAACACGCTGGTGACGGTTTGCACCATCGCCCTGTCGGGAGCCCTCATAGGATTTCTACGTTACAATTTTAATCCTGCCTCAATCTTCCTGGGTGACTCCGGCGCGCTCTTTATCGGATTTATTTTAGCCGCCCTCTCGGCAGAGCGAGGACAGAAAGCTTCGACGGCTGTCGCGGTCGTGATCCCGCTGATGGCTTTCGGGCTACCCGTCATTGATACCGGCATTGCCATCCTACGCCGTTTTATTAGCGGCAAGCCTTTGTTTCAAGGCGACCGCGAGCATGTTCACCACATGCTCCTGGCGCGCGGCTGGTCGCAGCGCCGCACTGTCTTTGTGCTCTATGCTGTCTGCGCTCTGTTTGCTCTGCTTGCTTTGCTCTTCGTCAACGATGCTGAAGGTAAATTGACCGGGCTGGTTCTCTTTATTGTTGGTGCCGCCATTATTATCGCTGCCGGGCGGCTGCGCTATCATGAAATGGATGAGCTCAAAGCGAGCATGAAGCGCAATTTAGGTGAACGCCGTATTCGCGCAGCCAATCATGTTCGCATACGGCGGGCAAGCCGTGCCCTCTCCGAAGCGAAGACGCTCGATAAACTGTTCGAAGCTATTCAGGAGATGCTTGAATCAAGCGAGTTCATTTACGCGACCGTACAGGCGGGACATCCTGGTGAGGCTGATATAAACAGGAGGGCTTTAACTGAAGGGAAGGGGGCGGGCTCCTTGCGCGCCGCAAAAATCAAGGACGGAATGATCTCCTGGTCATGGGAGCGTGGAGATATTGAAGCCGGAGAAATAATCGGGTCGAGTCATTTCTGGGTCTTGAGGCTCCCGCTTGCCACTGAAAATATGGAACTCGGCTATATAAACTTTTATAGAAGCATTGATAGCGATCATCTCTTGCTGGATATCAATTACATCTGCCATCTGTTTCAAAAGGAGATGTCGCAGGCGTTTGAAAGGGTCTTGGTGGCTGCCAGGGTGAGTGAGCTTAAAACTAACGCGCTCAGGAAGGCAGTGTCATCTGCCGGAGATTAAATATTGGGAAGAGCCTATCGAAAACCAGACGCCGGGGAGCCGTCTGGTCATCGGGGGATGATGAACAAGATCATTTCGCATTGTTAACTTCGACGAAAGATAATCTTCCTGAGACGGGGCCGGTCAATAGCCTCAAGATCAAGCATGAGTGCAGGTCTAATCTAATCGGTCGCGCCGTCTTTCTCTCTCTCCTCTCCCTCATCGTCCTGACGGCAATACCCTATGGCACGGTGGAAGCGTGGTGGGTCGCGCTCTTCGAGTGTCTGGTCTTCACCTTAACAGCCGTTTGGATCGTTGACGAAGCTCTCTTGAGCATGAGGCGTTTCCAGAACGCTTCACTTCTGCTGCCGTTCTTCTCGCTGAGCCTATACGCCTACCTGCAAACGCTCCCTCTCTTCAGTAGCCGCGTACAATCTAATCTCTTGTCCGGTGTGGTGTGGGCGTCCGCCAGCGCTGACCCCTACCAGACGCGCCTCTTCGCCCTGAAATTCCTCGCGCTGACACTCACTCTAATCCTTTTTGCCCGCTACACATCTTCGTTGCGTCGTCTGTATGTTCTGATCTGGGTGATTATCGCCGTGTCCGTCATGAGCGCGCTCTTCGGCATGGTTCGGCAGACGACTCAACACGGGGCATCCGGCTTCGTTCTGCCGTATCTGAGAACGGGCTACGGCCAGTTTATAAACAAGAATCACTTCGCGTTCCTGATGGAGATGGGGCTGGGTCTGACGCTCGGGATCGTGGCAGGAGGCGGCGCTGCGCGCGCTCAAAAACTGGTCTACTTAGCTTTGGCGCTGCCTCTTTGGACGGCGCTGGTTTTGTCCAATTCACGCGGCGGTCTTTTCGCCATGCTGGCGCAGGCGCTATTTCTGGGATTACTTGTGGTCACTTTACGTCATGCAAGTGAAAGGGAAGATCGAGGCGTCAAATATTCTGCCACTTTAGTTGGGCTCTTTGGTCGTTCGCTTCTTTTGAAAGCCATACTCCTGGCATGTCTCGCTATGATGTTATTTGTTGGTGCTATCTGGATGGGAGGCGAGCCACTAGTCACAAATCTTGAGAATGTGTCCGGGGAATTGAGCACGCCGGGTCTTAACGAGACGGATGGGGCCAGCCGTAAGGCCATCTGGCATGCGACATGGCAATTGATCAAAGATCACCCGATAGCGGGAGTCGGCTTTGGGGGCTACTGGGCGGCCATACCGCAGTATCATCGAGCTTCCGGGCAGGTGACGCCGCAAGAGGCGCATAATGATTATCTGGAACTGATGGCGAGTGGGGGGCTGATCGGTGTCGCGCTCCTCGGCTGGTTTATCATAATATTTATCAGAAGGGTGCGCGCGCGCTTGCGGACGGCAGAGGGATTCTCACGCGCCGCGTCAATGGGCGCGCTGGTCGGGCTTTTCGGCGTCGCCGTTCATAGTTTCGTGGACTTCGGGCTGCATATCATGATCAATGCCCTCGTGTGCATTCTATTACTGGTCATCGCTACGGGAGAGGTGGGCGAAAAGGGGATTGAGTCTCCTGATTTGAATGTGCGCTCTTGATAGCCGCTATGCGCAAAATTGTCGAGCATCAAGCGTTCTAAGGTATGGTTTGGCATCCTTTACAGATATGATGACGGAAATGGAAACGGCTATTTGGCGAAAATGAGAGCAAGGTGCTGTATTCATGCTTACTCTGGAGCTGATAAATCGAGCAGCCTTGGGCCGTCGATGTAGAGGGCGCAAGTGAGAGCTTCTGGAAAATTATGCTTGAATGCTTCTAAAGTTGTTTCCTTCAATGTAAGCTGTGTGCTGTTCAAGGGTATTCACTCATGTAAAGCGTTGAGATGCCTGGTAGGTGTTTAAGTTGTTCTCCTTGATTCAGCCTCGTATTCTTGTTCAAGTATGCTCATTATTCAGGAACGAAATTTTATGATTAACAGGGCTCTTTCAGCGCGATGGTTGGGCGTAATGCTGGTTCTCATGCTCGTTTGTGAGGCGTTTGTCATACGCGGAGCACAGGATTTGAGAGGCAGCGGGGGAGGAGACCTGCGGGGCGGGGCCTCCGCTTTTGCCTCTCAGGATATTGTGGGGGGCGCAGCCATAGTCTTAAAAGGTCTCAGACAGGTACGCGATCTCACCGGAGGCGTCGGACGCGTAGCCTGGAACAGGCCGAGGACTATGGCGCGACGCTCCAATGGTTCGACGAGCGTTCAGGTAGCCTCGAACAGAACGAGTAGCCCACGCTCCGCGCGTGTCGACGCAACTGAAAGGGGCGCTAATTCCAGCCATACTCCTAACGCCGAATCTGCCGAAACTCTCTTGAGCAAAGCCGATATCTTATATGATGGAGGAAAATACCCGGAGGCCGTCGAAGGATATAAAAAGGCCCTCGCTCTGAGAAAGAATGACGCGCTGATCTATAACAATCTGGGCGCGGCATACTTTAACGCCGGTCAGTTCAATGAAGCGACGGAGGCTTTCAAGCAGGCGGTGCGCCTGAGCCCTGATGCGGAAGCTTACTTTAATTTAGGTAATGCCTATAGCAGCACAGCACGCGAGAGGGAAGCCGGTGAAGCATTCGCTCAAGCCTTGAAGTTGAAGCCGGACTGGGCCGAGGCGCAGAATAATCTGGCCGAGTCTTACTTGAAACAGGGGCGCGACGCTGAGGCTATTGAAGCCTACAAGGCATTGGTGCGCCTCAAACCCGATCAGGCCGATAGCTTTAATATTCTGGCTTATCTCTATGATAGGCAGGAGAAGTACCAGGAGGCCGGCGAAGCTCTTAAACAGGCCGTGCGTCTCAAGCCGGATGACGCGAATGTCTACAATAACCTGGGCGCAGCATATTACAAGGCCGGTCATAACGCGGAGGCCCTTGAAGCTTTTAAGAAAGCGGTAGCCCTCAAAGCCGATGATGCTGAGATACAGAATAATCTGGGTTCGTCCTTCTACAGTTCGGGGCAGTATAAAGAGGCGATAGAAGTATTCAGGAAGGCTGCTGCACTGGATAGCAAAGCGGCTGATATTCGCTACAACCTGGGGAACGCTTACTACATGTCCGGGCAGTACACAGAGGCCGCCGATGCTTACGCCGAGGCGATACGTCTCGAAGCTGATTACGCCGATGCCTACGTCAATCTCGGAAGCGTCTACAATAATCTGGGCCAGTATGAGAAGGCCATCGCGGCTCTCCAACAGGCTAATAAATTGAAACCCGGAAACCCGATCGCCTACAACAACCTGGGCTACGCTTATGATGCTTCGGGCAAAGGGCCGGAGGCCGTTGAATCCTATCGAGAGGCCGTCCGGCTAAAAGCGGATTACG
The DNA here is from genome assembly GCA_036389095.1 of Pyrinomonadaceae bacterium. Lineage (GTDB taxonomy): Bacteria > Acidobacteriota > Blastocatellia > Pyrinomonadales > Pyrinomonadaceae > DASQYE01. The sequence goes on along the minus strand of DASVQM010000012.1, from coordinate 148,175 downwards.
CCAAAGCCTTTAACAATCTGGGAAATGTTTATAACAAGCTCGCACGTTTTACCGAAGCCGCCGAATCTTTGAGACAGGCCATCCGTCTCCGGCCAGACTATGTGAACGCTCATTACAACCTCGGCCTGGCCCTTTACGGACTCAACCAGTACCCGGAGGCCATTAACGAATTCAAGCAGGCCATCCAACTGAAGCCTGACTTCGCTCAAGCCCAGGTTAACTTGGGCGCTGCCTATTACAAGATGGCTCAGTACAGGGATTCAATTGAAGCTTTCAAACAGGCCGCGAGCCTGGCCCCGGGTGATGCCGGAGTTCATCACAATCTGGGCAATGCCTATTACAAGGCGGCCCAGTTTAAGGAAGCGATTGAAGCCTACAAACAGGCCATCAGTCTCAAACCGAACTTCCCAGAGGCCAGAGCAAGCCTGGCCATCGCCTATCTCACCGTCGGCAACAAAGACAGCGCGATGGAGCAATACAACATTCTGAAGAGCACCAATCCTGAGTTGGCAGATCAACTGCTTAACTTGATTAACAAAACGAAACGGTAAGAGGCTGAGTACAGAATCGGACTTCAACTGTCAGAGACTTGGATGTTTTGATAAACCCTGCGGCTGCGCATTCATGTCTTGATAAAGGCAATCGGTGATGACCCTGTTCATGGTCTGATTAACCAAAAAACTACCCTTTCGGAGCATAAATATAGGAGGGTCAATAAGGGAAAAACCTTGACCCTCCTGACGCGCAGGGGTAGACTCCGAACTGGAATTTTCTAAACTCATTAACCGGATTTGAATTAAAGAGTTTCGGTCTATGGGTCCCCACGTAGAGGATAAGCAATGATCAGCACAAGAGGTCGAAAAGCCGCCAATGCGCTCGCGCTGTTTCTCATCTTCACGATGGCTCAGGTATATATTCAGGTGAACCTTGCCGGGCCCAACGTCAAGATAAAAGAGGCGACCGGCCTTCCGGCGCAAACCGGGGGCCAGCTTACCGCAAAGCTTACGACCACAGGCGGCAAGCCCGTTCTCGTGAACGGGACAAGCCTCGGCTCGGGCGGAACCCTTTTATCCGGTGCGACCATAGAGGTGCCGGACGGCGTCGGCGCAACCATTGATCTGGGCCCTCTGGGGCAGCTAGACCTTGCGCCCAACACGACGGTGGTGCTTGATTTCAGCGATGGCCAGGTCAAGGTTAAGGTCGTCAGGGGCTGCGCTATCCTGCGCACCAAGAAGGGAACCGACGGCGAGGTCAGCACCGAGCAGGGCGTCGTGGCTAATAACGATTCCAAAAAAGATGGCGTCGCAGATGTTTGCTTCCCGCCGGGAGCGCCTTCCGCTATCGTCAACCAGGGTGCTGCCGCGAGCGCCGGAGCCGGAGCATCTGGTGCGGGCGCGGGCGGATTGTTTGGCCTTGGCCCCTGGGGAACATTTGGCATTATCGCGGGCGGGATCGCGGGCGGCGTCGGCATCTATAAGGGCGTGCATAGAGGCCGCAATCCTAGCCCTGGGACACCGCGCGGGCCGGTGTAAAGATAGAGTTATTGTGCTTGTAACATGCCCTCTGAATTATCAGGGGGCATTTTTTTTGAAATGAATATTCAGCGAGCCCTTTATAGATTAAGCCCTTTGACATTCTTACCCTTTGCCCGGGTTCTTAACTAGCGCCCGGGCTCATGTGGACATGCAGAACATTAACTTGATTCGGTTGGCGGCTGCGCTTGCTGGTACGCTTTGCTGCTTAGGTGGGATATGGCATGCAGGCCGGGCCGGGTTATCCAGAGTATATGCCGAATATGGGTTGGCAACCAGTTCGCTTGCTCCCACGGATGGGGCTGTACGACTGAGCCCTTCAGACCCGGAAGCCCATTACGCTCGTGCGCTGGTGTTGGAGGACAAAGGGAATCTGGCAGAAGCTCTCAGGGAGTTTGAGCTGGCTGTGGCGCTTCGTCCGCGCGATTACGTTTTCTGGTATGAGCTGGCACTGGTCAGGGATAATGCGGGCGACCGGGAGGGAGCCATCGCCGCTTGTCAACAGTCCGTGCGCCTCGCGCCGTATTACGGAAAAACCCATTGGCTTCTTGGTAATCTATTATTCAGAGCCGGTCAACGCGAGGAGGCTTTCGCGGAACTGCGCATTGCCTCGGCTAGCGATGCAGTGACCCTGCCGCACATGATAGACCTTGCCTGGGGAACTTCCCAGGGTGATGTACGGGCACTACTTGATCTCGTCCAGCCGCAGAACGACGCGGCTCGTCTCACCCTTGCTCAGTACCTCGCGCGCAAGGGGAAGTACAGGGAAGCCATTGAGCTGTTCCGTGCGGCAGGAACGGCTTCGGAAGATGAGCGTAAAAAGATTCTTCAGTCGCTTCTCAGCGCGCACCGGTTCAAAGAGGCTTATGAAGTATGGTCTCTCTACAGAGAGGAGAATAAAGGGGAATCATCCAATGGAACCAACACCATCACCGATCCGGGTTTTGAGGGGACTATCAAACCTAACGAGCCCGGCTTTGGCTGGCAGCAGCCAGGCCCCTTGGAAAATGTTCGTATCTCGCTCGACGCAACTAATCCACGCAGCGGCGATCGCAGTCTTCACATAGAATTCAATGGCAATTCAAATCCAAGCGGTTCAGTCATCACACAGATTGTCCTGGTTGAGCCCGATACGCATTACAAGCTGCATTTTGCTGCACGCATGGAGGATTTAATTACCGGAGGGCCGCCGCAAATTGCAGTGGAGGAAGCCGGTAGTGCGGGAGATTCCAGGCTCCTGGCGGCCTTGGCTTTACCTTTGGAGTCTGGCCCCTGGCGTGATTATGCGATGTCATTCAGCACGGCAAAAGATGCACAGGCAATTATTATCCATCTCAACCGGCAAGGCTGTAGCAGCAGCCCTTGCCCTGCGTTCGGGCGAGTATGGCTTGATGCGTTCGCCCTTCAAAAGCAGGCACAGCCATAAGGGATTACTCCCCCGGCTCAGACGAATTCTTCTATCCATCACATCCTCGACCTGAGCTCCTCCAACCTCATCTGCAATTGACAAATATTTTCAATCCGGGCTTATTATGCTTGCCATTCATCGGATACTTACATGCCTTCCGTACGTAGAACAGATTCGCATCTTAAAGCAGTTAAGGTGTGCCCAAAGTCTCCGGCTCTAAATCGTGATTAAACTAAGGTATACTATAAACTTCAACTTCTTCTCTGATTGGGTCTCGTTCATTTGTTAGGATGGTAGATAGCATAGACGCGCATGGACGCCGGATCAAAAAACAAGATCTCCGATTTGATGATGGCGGCATCCCGGGGCGACACCGCAGAGGTGCGCTCGCTCATAGATTCCGGTGCTCCGGTTAATGCTCAGGATATATTCGGCAATACCGCTCTCATATACGGGGCGGCCAGTGGACACTTGGAGATTGTCGAACTGCTTTTGAGATACGGAGCGGCTGCCGAGATTAAAAATCAGATCGGATTAACGGCGTCGATGCGTGCGGCGGCCAACGGCTTCACGCGAGTGGTTGACTTGCTTGATCGGAAGCAGGGCTTCACTGAACGGCTCGGCACACGCCCCCTTGCTCTTGATGACCCGAATAGAGATATGCTGCTTCGCGCCGTGCGCCATGGCGACGTACAGGCGGTCACGAAGCTGCTGAGCGAGGGGACTGACGTGGAGGCGAAAACCAGGGATGGGCAAACGCCTCTACTCATTGCGACGGCCAAAGGCGATCTGGGCATCATGCGCCTGCTCTTGGAGCATGGCGCTGAGGTGAACGTCAAAAACAATAATGGTCGGAGCGCCATCTGGACGGCTGTCTCTATGGGAGATTGTGAAGCCATGGAGCTGCTGCTCGATGCGGGTTCAGAGATAGACGCCAGGGACGACCTCGGATGGACTCCTCTTATGCAGACGGTTGAGGAGAGCAGTATCGAATGCATGAAGCTTTTGCTCATGAGGGGTGCAGATCCCAAGGCAAGGAACATCGCCGGCGAGTCTGTCCTCAGTCTCGCTTTGCACAAAGGAAATGGTGAAACAATACAGTTGCTCGAATACTTCCTCGACCGGCAGTTGGAGCAAGACAGAGTTCAACCGAGATAGAGCGCTACGATCTTGAGGCAAAGCAGAGCGATGGTGGACGAAACTAGAGCAAAGCGTCCGGGCCGACCGAGCATGGTCGCGCGGGAAATTGCTTGGAAGAGTTCTCTTTCTCCGCAGTTGATTGGGTGAACGAACGGTTGAACTGCCGGAAAGCCCGCTCGCACGCCTCGGATTAAAACCGGGGCGGATGTAGTACAATCAGGCTATATTTTAGTTAAAGAGGGAAACTCGAATGGATACGCTTACGCTATTGTTCGTCGGGGTGATGCTGATTGTGGGTTTACTCCTAACGCTGAATGTGCGCAATCACATCAGGCGTATGAATGACCGTCGGCTCGAAGATGAGCACCAAATGCATGAAGACCTTCGCCGCCGAACGATTGCGCAGGGTAAGGCCAGACCGGCGACGCGACGTTGAGCCGTAAGGAGCCGGTCAGAGAACTGCGCGGCTTCGATTTGAAACTAACAGTCTATAACTCTTTAAGGAGAGGCTGAGATTAGTAAAGTGCACACATCCTTAACCGCTACGGAGAGCATCCCCGTCCCTCTGCTCGACCTCAAAATACAGTATCGGCGTCTACGTGATGAAATACAGGAGGCTATCGGGCGGGTATCGGAGTCTCAGCAATTAATACTCGGGCCGGAGGTCGAAGCGCTTGAACAGGAGGTGGCGCGGTATTCGCATTGTCAGTTCGGCATTGGCGTCTCCTCCGGTACAGACGCGCTGCTCGTCTCGCTGATGGCCATTGATATCAAGCCCGGCGACGAGGTCATCACCACGCCCTACAGCTTCTTCGCCACAGCGGGCTCCATCGCCCGACTCGGCGCAACTCCGGTATTTGTCGATATCGACCCGAAGACCTTCAACATGCTGCCCGAACAAATCGAGGCCCGCATCACGAAGCGTACGCGCGCCGTCATGCCCGTGCATCTCTTTGGCCAGATGGCCGAGATGGACATGATCATGGAGGTGGCTCGCCGTCATCAGCTCCATGTGATAGAGGATGCAGCGCAGGCCATCGGCGCCGAGTACAAGGGGAGGCGGGCCGGTTCGCTGGGGGATCTCGGCTGCTTCAGTTTCTACCCGACGAAAAATCTAGGCGGTTTCGGCGACGGCGGCATGGTCACGACGAACAACTCCGATCTGGCAGAGCGTATCAGAAGTCTTCGCAATCACGGCTACTCGGCCAAGTATTACAACAAAGAGGTGGGCGGCAATTTCCGGCTGGATGCGATTCAGGCAGCGGTCTTACGGGTCAAACTGAAATATCTGGACGAGTGGACGGAGGGGCGTCAGCGCAATGCAAAGAGCTATTGCAACCTGTTAGCGCAGGCGCAGGTCGTGGAAGAGGCGAACGCCGGGGCCCGCTCTTCAGCGCGCAGCGGCGTGCGTCTTCCGACAGAAGCCCACGGGAGACGCCATATCTACAATCAGTTCGTGATCGGCAGCCGACGCCGCGATGAGTTGCAAAGGTTCCTCACAGAGCGCCGCATCGGCACTGAAATCTACTATCCCGTCCCGCTTCACTTGCAGGAGTGCTTCGTGGGGTTGAATTACGGAGAAGGCGATTTTCCGCACAGCGAGCGCGCAGCGCTTGAGACCCTCGCTCTGCCGATTTACCCCGAGCTGACCGCAGAGCAGCAAAGTGTTGTCGTCCAAGCCGTCAAAGAGTTCTTCGACTGAGGAGACACACGCGTTCTTTTACCGGGACAGTTGAAGCCCTCGTCAATTTTCGCTATGTGAAGCAAAGACCCAAAGACTTGTTTCAGCACTCACACCCTGCGGCTCAGAGTTCAAACTCTAAAGAATCTTTTAAGCCCGAGGGAGGTGTGCTTTTTGATTAATCGGGCTGGGCGCACCAGGTAGTAGAGGAAGGAAAGGTTGGTGGGCAAATCCACAGCCATCCACTCGGCAGGGGTCGGCGGAACGGTCATATAATAGCAGTAACGAGCTGCGTCCCACCTTCTTTCTCTGATCTTATAGTTAAAGAAGAGTGACTCGGCGGTTCCTGGCGGGCTGGACGCCTCGGCGAAAAGATTTCGCCGGACATATGCGGCGAGAGCGCTGATGGTCGTATCTGCCGTGATCTCTTTCCTGATCACCTCCGGCAGAGCCACATCCAATAGATCGTTGACGAGCAGCAGTCCCAGCAGGAGCATCCGGCGAACGCCGACGACGCCAGCCTCTTCGAGCAATCTCTCCCAAGCCATGTTCGGATGAGCGACAATCAACTCTGCTATGTCGCACAACCATGCCAGTCGCTCCCAGCGATGTTTGCCGCCGTGCACACAGAGTATCAGCAGTAAATCTTCAGTCGAGAGAGCGTACGTTCTGATGCCGTTCAGAGAAGTCTCTTCGAGTCTCGGGCAGAAGCGCTCGGCGTCCAGTGACGGGGCGAGAGGCTTCGGAGCGAATGCCCAGTGGATTTCCACATAAACCCTTCCGCCGGGATGTGTGAACAATTGCTCGCGCTTGGAGCGAAGGTAGGAGGCTTCGCGCTTCGAGTTTAAAGTATAAGGTGAGCGGTAGCCAATTGAGGCTAGAAGGTCTGTTGCCTTCACTATGTCCTGCTTGCCTATCAGGAGGTCGAGGTCGCTGAACTGTCGAAAGGCCGTGTCCCCATAGAGCGAGAGGGCCAGGGCGGGCCCTTTGTAGGGGATGGCCTTGATACCGTTCTCTTCAAATAAGCGTAAGAGTTTACACAGCTCGGCCGTGAGCTGTAGATTCCTGGCAACATTGCGATGAAAATAGTCGCGCAAACGGTCCATGAAGGCGACGGGAACTATCCCGGCGGGTGCACACCTGAGATGCCAGTACAATAACGGCATCATTAAGTGCCGTGATGAAATCTTGAGCAGGCGCTCCCAATCCTCTATCTGCTCGATCAAAGGCTGAAGCTCGACATCCGCTTCATTATTCAGACGCCTGCGCGCGCAGTACAGTAGCAGCGCAATCTCCGGGCGGTTGCGCGATGTCACCCCTTTCCGGGCCTCACAAGACGGACCTATCTTTCGCTCCGGCTTCAGACCGTGCGCGGGCAAAGAGTTTGAGCGCTCTTCCTGACCGGCGAGATGATTCGATTTTTCAAGCGATTGATCTATCATTGAACTAAAGGGCTCAGCCAATTGTATAACAGCAGGTAAGCGCGAAGCGCAATCTGTTTTCCGTACGGGCTTGCGGGCCGCACTGCTCCGGGTGGATTTGTGACGGCGCTCGATCCACACGCCCCAAAGTATTGACGAGAGGGCTCACTAATGCTAGTTTGCTTCTACATAAATTGAAGTCGGCGGCGTCAGTGACCCCGCAAGTACCGATTGACGCCGAAAGATTGATCTTCTCCCAGCGCTTGAACTCAATGCTGACATTAAATCCATCGTTTGACAGGGAGCGATGAGCCACGCCGGATACTCCCCTTTCGGCGCGCGATGGTTTCTCATTGGGTATTAAAAAGAGGGCGTGTTAGTTCAAAGCGTGTACGCGCCGAAAATTGTGATGGACGTTTTGGATAGTTGCTTCGTCAAGGGCGATGACATCGTCACGCGCCACATCGCGGGCGAGACGCTGATCGTGCCGGTCAGGGGGCACGTCGGCGACCTCGACTCGATTTATACCTTGAACGAGGTGGGCTCAAGGGTCTGGCAGTTGATTGACGGCGGCACTCCTGTTTCCCGTATCGTCAACGCCATCCGGTTCGAGTATGAAGTCTCCGAGCCGGAGGCTTCGCGCGACGTGCTTGAGCTGTTCGAATCTCTACAATCGGCGGGCCTTATCCGTCGCGCGGGTGAGAGCGAAGGATAAAAGATGGAGACAGTAAATTACGGAGAGTTTAGCCGGGAACTTCACGAGCACCTGGCAACCGACCGTCACCCGTCCAACGCCACGATTGAAGTGACGCGCCGCTGCCCGCTCGTCTGCGCGCACTGTTATAACAACCTGGCGATGAACGATACGGAGGCGCGCAACTCCGAGCTGACGCTGGAGGAGCACTATCGCCTGTTGGACGAGCTGGCGGAGGCTGGCTGCCTCTGGCTGCTCTACACGGGTGGTGAAATCTTCGCGCGCAGGGATTTTCTGGACATCTACACCTACGCCAAACGCAAAGGCTTCCTCATCACGCTCTTTACCAACGGGACACTGATTACGCCGAAGATCGCCGACTACCTGGTCGAGTGGCGTCCCTTCGCCATAGAGATTACGCTCTACGGGCGGACGCGCGAGACCTATGAGCGCCTGACGGGCATTCCCGGCTCTTTCGACAAATGCATGCGCGGCATAGAGCTGCTCCTTGAGCGGAAGCTTCCGCTCTCTCTGAAGAGCGTCGGGGTCACCATCAACCGGCATGAGATTTGGGATATGAAGCGTTACGCGGAAGAGGAGCTCGGCGTCGGATTTAAGTTCGATGCCTTGATGAGCCCGCGCATAGACTGCTCGCAGAGCCCGCTCGCCGTTCGCCTGACGCCGGAAGAGACCGTCGAGCTGGACCTGCAAGACCCCAGGCGCATCGCCGAATGGAAGAAGTTTGCCGCGAGGTTCGGCGGGCCCGTCAATGCTCCCGAGCATAGCGATGATGTCTATCACTGCGGCGGCGGCCTCAACTCTTTCGCCGTAGACCCGCAGGGCCGCATGAGCATCTGCGTGCTCTCACACTTCGACAGTTACGATCTGCGCCGGGGCAGCTTCAGCGAGGGATGGCACGACTTCCTCTCGAAGGTGCGTAGCCGGAAGATGACTATGCAGACCAAGTGTGTGAAGTGTGAGATCAAGGCCATGTGCGGGATGTGCCCGGCCAACGGCGAGCTTGAGAGCGGCCATGCGGAGAAGCCTGTGGATTATCTTTGCCATGTTGCGCACCTGCGCGCACGCTCCTTCGATTTGGAAGTGCCGCCGCATGGCGATTGCGAATACTGCGAGGGCGGAAGTCGTTACGATGAGCTGAGCGCGTCGGTGGCATCCTTGCGCGGGCGCGCGGGCGACAGGGTGATGAATGTCGAATCGCACAATAGCCGTAATCTCCCGGTAATGAACGCTGCCTCATCCGATAATTCGTGCGGGAGCGGCGGAGGATGCTCTTCTTGCAGCGCTCACTGAAGAGGCGAGCGTGGGGTCTTTGACCTACAGATGGAATAAAGATGAAAGAAACAAAAGAAAATCAGGGCACGAAGAAGCCTTACGTCAAGCCGCTTTTGAAGCAGGTCAACCTGAGGCCGGAAGAGGCCGTCCTCGGCAACTGTAAAACGGCGGGCGTCACGGGCCCGGGCGGAGCGGGCAACTGTTCCCCCGCGGGAATTTGCAGCTCGCAAGGCTCTTAAAGCTCCAACGGCCTTCCACATTTAAGCGATGATCGAACTGGAATCAGATATTTCAGTATCACGTCCAGACCATTCGCGCGGCGTTTGCCTGAGCATCGCAGACCTACACGTCGCCCTCTACAGCGACGACCCTTCGATGAAGCTTGAGGTCGAGGGGGCGACCAATCTTTTCGTCGTCGAAGACGCGAAGCCAGACGCGACGGTGCGCGCCGGGTGGGCCGAGCTGGACGATCAAGAGGCGGGCGAGCCGCTCTTTGATTCAGGCGCTCTCTGGCGTTTATACCGGGAGGGGAGCGGCTATCTATGGCGATTCCAGACGCCTTACTTCGGGCGAATTCCCTACAAGACCGCGCGCTTCAACCATGATTTCACCCGTGGAGAAGTGCTGCTTCATCGCCCCTACTTCGAGACGGAGCGCGCAGTCTATCCGCTTGAGTATCCCCTGGACGAGCTATTGCTGCTCAACCTTCTGGCCGGAGGCAAAGGAGTCGAGCTGCATTCTTCAGGCATCAGGGACGAGGCGGGCGAAGGCTCTCTCTTCGTGGGCCAATCGGGGGCGGGCAAGACGACTATCGCGCGCCTGTGGGAGCGGCGCGAGGGCGTGGAGATTTTGAGCGACGACCGCGTTGTCGTGCGCAAAGTTGACGGGCAATTCTATATGTACGGGACGCCCTGGCACGGTGAGGCCAGGTACAGCAGCCCCTTGCGGACGCCGCTCAGGCGACTATTCTTTCTGCGGCAGGGCGTGCGCAACGAGCTGGAGGAGCTGAAGAGGGCGGAGGCGGCGGCGAGGCTTTTCGCGTGCAGCTTTCCGACCTATCACGACACGGACGCTCTCTGCTACACGCTTGAGCTTTTCGATCAGTTGACGAAGGAGATTGCGTGCCGGGAGCTGAGCTTCACTCCTGACGAGGGGGCAGTTGATTTCATACGCCGCCAGGCGATTTGAGTCTTGAAGATCGGGCGCACATGTTTCAGGAGATGAGCGGTGAGCTATTGCGGCTGGGCTACCGGATACGCTTTCGTCCGGGCGGCCACAGTATGCAGCCGACGATCAGGGACGGCGAGGCCGTCACGGTCGCGCCCGTCAATCCGCGAACGGTCAAACGCGGGGACATACTGCTCTACAGCACAGGGGCGGGTGTGATCGCTCATAGAGTCGTCGCCGTCAGCCGGGACGCGGCAGCGGGCCGTTACTTCCTACTGCGCGGGGATTCCTCCTCAACGACGGATAAGCCCGTGGCGGCGCATCAAGTCCTGGGCAGGATCGTCTACGTGGAGCGGGAAGGACGCCGCATCAGCCTCGCGGGCCGCAGCGTCAGAATCCGTCACGGCGCAACCCTTTTGGCGGCGAGAATCAGGAGGCGACTGGCCCAAGCGAGCCGTCTATGCGAGATAACTGCCGGAAAACCGAGGGCGGGGATTTAAAAGCCGTGATCGCAAAAGCCTCTCAGGCGAAGGCCGACCATGCCGCTTTCGAGGCGTAAACGGCGCAAAGTTACGCGCAACTGAAGCCCGGACTCGCAAGTCTGAGGCTTAGACACGCAAGTCAGAAACCCGGAGTTGTAATTCTAAAGCCCGGAATCGCAGTTCCAAGGTCAAGACTTACAATTCCGAGGCTTGGAATCGGGATTCCGAAGGCCGGAATCGCAACTCTGAGGCGCGAAGTTGCGATTCCGAAGGCTGGAACTGCGATTCCGAAGCCCGGAATTACGGTTCCGAAGCCCGGAATCACGATTCTGAAGATGAAAACCGAGTCTTTTACTGGGGAATTCGAAGATTTGCGGTCGGTAACGGGCATATTTTCAAGAGAAACTGGCCGCTTCAGGCAGCAGATGCCGGTCTTGAGAGCGGGCAGGGGATTTCCAGGTTGGCAGCAAGACCCGAACGCTCACATCTTGCTCACATAAAGGACGCTTCGCCGCGACGAGACAGGGAAGCAGCGGCAAAACCGAACCAGCTTGACGGCTGAATGAAGAAAAGGAAAAGGTCGTATGAGAAAACCACATAGGCCCATTCAGCAGCATTCGTCTATTTCACCTTTTTCCCTCCCGGCCTGGCGCAAACACCCGCACCTCGCCGCCGCCATTCTCCTCGCGGCCTTTGCCTTAGCGGCTTACTATGTCTCGTCGCCCCCGCCCTCACAAGCCCAGCTTACTCCGTCCGCCGATATTGTGATTAGCCAAATCTATACAGGCGGCGGAGGGACAGGCGCTACATTCAATGACGAGTTTATTGAACTTTACAATCGTGGCAGTCTCCCTGTAACAGTAACGGGCTGGTCAGTCCAATACGCCGATGCAACCTTAACAAATTGGGAATCTGTAACTCTCACGGGAACGATCAGCCCTGGGAAATACTATCTCGTCCATGTCACCCAAACGGATAATACTGGCTCGGCTCTTCCCGCCGCCGATGCGAGCGGAAACCTTGGGGCTTCTAATACTGGTATGGTTCGGGGAAATGGGAAGGTTGCATTAGTAACTGATTCAACTCTCTTGACAACGCTTTGCCCGCAAACCGATGCGAATACTACGAGGATAAGAGATTTCGTAGGCTACGGAACGGGCACTACTTGTGCTGAAACTGCCCCTGCCCCTGGTCCGGTTGATAACAGCGATTCAATTATCAGAGAATCCTCCACTGGTACGACCACAGGAAACACCGGCTGCCAGGATACCAACGATAACTCAGCCGATTTTACACTCGTCACCACTGTCGGGACGCCGCGCAACAGTGCGAGTCCCGCTCAAACGTGCGGCGTCGGGGCGACAATCAGTGTGGATAACGCGCAGCAGGGCTGTACATTCAGCTCGCCCGTCGCCCTCCCTGCCGCGACCACTTTCTCTTGGAGTCATGTGCTCGGTTCGGGGGCGAGTCGCGCTCTTTATGTGGGGGTCTCGACGAGCCTTGAGAGTGTAACTATCGGCCCGACGCCGCCGAGAGTCTCGGTCACGTACAGGAATGCGCCGATGGATGCTATCGGGTCCAGAGTTTCGGGGGAGGGAGCTTTGCCGGACTCGCGCGCCGCCGTGGAGATGTTTCGTCTCACGGAAGCGCAACTGGCGGCGGCGACAGGCCCCGATACGGTGGTGGTCACAATCCTTCAGCCGGTCAATTACGCTGTCGGCGGCTCAGTCTCTTTTAGCGGCGTGAACCAGACAACGCCGAACAGGACGTTCGTCAGTAACTCCGGCGATACCTCCGTCACGCCCACTAATACTCCGAGCGTCAGCGTAACCACCGCCAGCAATGAAATGGTGCTGGATACAGTCGCCCAGCCATTCACGGCGGGCGCACTGGCTGTCGGGCCTGGGCAGACCGAGCGCTGGAACGGTATCTCTTGCTTCGCCGGACTCAGTTCGATTGGAGCCGGAAGCACGGAGCCGGGCGGGACGACGACGACCACTATGTCATGGACGCAAGGCAACACCGGGCCCTGGGCCATCGGCGCTGTCTCGATCGTTCCTCTCGCTCCGACTCAGGTAGAGCTTGCCGCCTTTGAAGCGATGCGGACGAGCGCGGGCGTCAGGCTGCGTTGGCAGACGGGCTACGAGGTCAACAACCTGGGATTTAATCTGTACCGCGAAGTAAACGGCAATCGCGTGCGCGTCACTCCATCCATGGTGGCCGGGTCGGCTCTGATGGCCGGGCAGGGCGTTGCCCTGACAGCCGGGCGGAGCTACGCCTGGACGGATAAGCAGGGCACGGCTGATGCTAAATACTGGCTCGAATCCATAGACCTCGACGGGCGACGCGCGCTTCATGGGCCCATCCAGCCCGCCGCAGGTGATGCCGCCCGCAGTATGCCTGAGCAGGGCCAGTCGCCTCTGCTCGACCAGCTCAACTCCATGACGACCGGCGGCAGCACGACGGCGGCGCAGAAAGAGTACGCCGCACGGGCCGAAGGTCTGGGAGCAACTGGAAAGAGTAAGAGCCCGGAACTATCCCTCTCCGGACAGGCTTCTCAAAAATCAGCCAACGCGCTCGGCTCTACGCCGCAGGAGCGGCAGAGAGCGCTCGCGGCGCAGGACGCCGTTAAGCTGCTCGTCAATCACAACGGCTGGTATCGCGTGGGCCAGCAGGAGCTTGTCGCCGCCGGTCTCAATCCGAATGCAGACCCGCGCCTGTTGCAGCTTTACGCGAACGGCGATGAAGTGCCGATGATGGTCAACAGCAGCAGCGGCAACGGCTTCGGCCCAGGCGATTCCATAGAGTTCTACGGCATAGGACTCAACACACCCTGGACGGACACACAAGCGTACTGGCTCATCAACGGCTCGACGCCCGGAGAGCGAATCAGAAAGAGCAAAGTGCGCTCCCTGAGAAGACCCACCGCGAGCCGACCTAACCAGCCGGTCGAACCCGTCAAACCGGCGGAACAGACGCCGACCAACCAACAGCCCAACCAGCCCGCCCCGACAACCTCAGCGCAACAGGGCGCAGCCTTCAACTGGCTGCCCGCGCTCGTGCTGCCGAGCCTGACACCTGAACCCGCTGGCCGGAGCACCACCGCGCAGACGACGACGAGGGCGGAGATAACAGTTGAAAAGCCTGTCGCCCAGGTAGTAGTCGGTGAAGCGTCTATGCCCGCGCCTGCGACGGCCACAGGAAGTGCTGCGCCTGACACTTCGGCGGCGAGGCCGAACGTCACAAGTGCTCCGACGCTTGCCGCAACGTCCGCGCCGCAACCTGCAAACAGCGCGCAGCCGACGACGGCCTTCGTCAAGCCCGCGATAAAAGGGAGCGTCCGGCGCAAACGCTTGAGAAGAGGAGCGGCGGCGGCGAGGAGAAACAGCCGGGCCGCTAAGAGGAGCATGAACGCGGCCTCTCGGCGTAAGCTGAAGAGCCACGCGACCGGCGGCGGCGGCACAGTCGTCGTGGCCGAGAGCTTCGACTATACGGTCGAGCGCGCAGACAGGACTCTCTATTTCGCCGCCCTACAGAACGGCGATGAAGATAATTTCTTCGGCCAGCTCATAGGCGCAGAGTCCGCGACGCTCAAGCTCAAGACACATCACCTGGCAAGCGCCACGGGACAATCGAAGCTGGAAGTTGTGCTACAGGGCGTGACGACGGGGACGCACCTGGTCAACGTCAATCTCAACGGAGTCTTCCTGGGCCAGATCAGCTTCGCTGGCCGCGCGCATCCCATCACGCAGTTTCAGGTCTCTAACGCATTGCTGCACGAGGGCGAGAACACCCTCGTGCTGACAGCACCCGGAGGCGAGACGGACCTGAGCCTGGTTGATCACGTCGGCCTGACCTACCCGCACACCTACGAGGCGGATAACAACTCGCTCTCATTCTCCATCGGCGGTAGCCAGGGCGTGATCTTGGACGGCTTTAATAGTTCGAGCATACGCATGCTGGACATCTCAGACCCGAACGCCGTCGAAGAGCTGGTCGCGCAGTCCGGGGCCGAAGGCTCCGGATACGGCGTCGCGTTTGAAGCGACGCGGGGCGGAAATCTGCTCGCTATGACGGACAACATGATCGAGCACCCGGCGCAGGTCACGAGGAATACTCCCTCGCACTGGGCCACTCATGAGACGGGCGCTGACCTCTTGATCGTCACGCACAGGGATTTCATGGGCTCGCTCGCGCCGCTCGTGACTCTGCGGCAAAGCCAGGGCTTGACGGTCGCCGTCATAGACGTGGAGGACATCTATGACGAGTTCAGCTACGGAACCCATAGCACGCCTGCGCTCAGAGATTTCTTCGGCTGGGCGAGCGGCAACTGGCAACACGCGCCGCGCTACGTCCTCCTCGTCGGTGATTGCAGCCTTGACCCACACAACTATCTGGGACAGGGCAAGCCCGACTACGTGCCGACGAAACTGGTCGATACCTCTTACCTTGAGACTGCCTCAGACGATTCGCTGGCGGACTTCAATAACGACGGCGTGCCGGAGATGGCCGTCGGCAGGCTTCCCGTCCGCACCGTCGCCGAGGCCACGACCGTCATCGGCAAGATCGTCTCCTTCCAGAACGGTAATTTGCGGCGCGGCGCGCTGCTCGTCTCGGATAAGAAAGACGAGTTCGATTTTGAAGCGGCCAACGGCGAGATTCGCGCGCTGCTTCCAGCAGGGATGGAGGTGCAAACGATCAATCGCGGCAACAATGATGCGAACACTGTCAGAAGCCAGATCGTCAGCGGCATCAATCAAGGGCCATTGCTCGTCAACTACGCGGGTCATGGCTCGGTCGAGATGTGGACGGGGGCGGGGATATTGAGAACGTCCGACGCTGCGCAGTTGACCAATAACGGGTCGCTCTCGCTCTTCGTGATGATGACGTGCCTGAACGGTTTCGCGCAGGATGTCTACACGGAGAGCCTGGGCGAGGCGCTGTTGAGGTCAGGGCAGGGAGGCGCGGCAGCCGTCTGGGCCTCTTCCGGCCTGACAGAGCCGCACCAGCAGGCTCTGATAAATCGGCAGTTGATACGAGCGCTCTTCGGCGATCAGCCCAAGACGCTCGGCGATGCCATCATCAGCGCCAAGGCCGCCACGCAGAATATGGACACGCGCCGTACATGGATGCTGTTCGGCGACCCGAGCACCAGGCTCAGGTGAGCGTCTTTCGTGACGCCACGCCCAGGTATCAAGACCTGCTCTTGCATCCACGTCCGATAACGACAGTAGAGAGGCGCAGCCAGTAATCTAATGGTTACTGGCTGCGCCTCTCTACGCTTCATCCTTCTCTTTTCTCAACCGAAAAAGACTTCGGCGACTCGATAAATATCCTCGTCTAGCCTTTTGATGTCGCGGACTGCTTCGGCAAGCGGGATGGAGATGATCTTGGTGGCGTGTAGTGCGGCCATGTGTCCCCACTGGCGCGCCTGCACCATCTCGTAAGCCTTGACGCCGAAGCGCGTGGCCAGGACGCGATCAAAGGGCGAGGGCGAGCCGCCGCGCTGCACATAGCCGAGCTTGGTCACGCGCGTCTCGATTTTCGTGCAGCGCTCTATCTCGTGAGCGAGCACCGTGCCGATGCCGCCCAGGCGATCATGACGATAAATCTGCTGCGTCGTTTCACTGTTCAGAAAATCCTCGTCCGGGTGAGGATGAGCGTCCTCGGCGACGACGACGATGGAGAACGCGCGACCCTGATGGCGCCGGTGTTGCAGCCGATTGCAGACGAGCGAAAGCCTGAAGGGCTGCTCCGGGACGAGCACTACGTCCGCGCCTCCGGCGATGCCGCCGTAGGCCGCAATCCATCCGGTATGACGGCCCATCACCTCGACCACCATCACCCGATGATGAGATTCCGCCGTCGAGTGCAGCCGGTCAACAGCATCGGTCACCACGCCGACCGCCGTGTCGAACCCGAAAGTAAAGTCCGTGCCCAGTATGTCGTTGTCAATGGTTTTGGGAATGCCGACGACCGGATACTGGTGCTCGCGCCAGAGGTCGAGAGCGGCGGAGAGAGTCCCTTCACCGCCGACGACGATCAGCGCGCTCAATTCGTACTTCTGCGAGTTAGCCAGAATAAGGCTGAAGGTGTCCTGATCCCGCAGGGGATTGAATCTGGATGTCCCGAGGATTGTTCCGCCGCGCGGTAGAATCCCGGTCACGGAATCGCGCGTCAAAGGCTCTACATCCCCCTCGACCAGACCCAGCCAGCCATTCTTGATACCCAGAACTTCCGCCCCGTCCGCTATGGCTCGCCGCACCACTGCGCGAATCACAGCGTTTAGTCCGGGGCAATCTCCGCCCGCCGTTAATATCCCTATGCGCTCGCTCATGCTGACAATCAGAAGAACTTTCTCGACCCTCCTTCGGTCGAAATAAGAAAGGGCTCAGAGTGAAACGGAGCCCGCCCGGCCCAGTGTGCTCTTCGCCCGTCGAAGCTCAGCCTTTAAACGGCTGATTGCGTTTGCTTGAATGCACAACCTATAATCGCCCTGTCAGCAGCAGCCTGTCAAATGAGATGCCAAAGGTGACCGGGACGAATCTTTTGGGGCTCGTGCTCGGATGAAATCAGTTGGAAACGAGCGACGAGCCACTGATCTTGAGTCTGGAAACGACGACGCGCGCGGGCAGCATAGCTTTGCTGCGCGCTTCGCAAGTGCTCTCATCGCGTGCAGGTGAAGCGCAGGTTTCTCACTCCACGGCTCTACTCGAAAATATCAAGGCTGTGTTAAGCGAAGCGGGCCAACAGCTCGGCGACGTAGACCTCTTCGCGGTCGCTTCCGGCCCGGGCAGCTTCACAGGCTTGCGCATTGGCCTGGCGACGGTGAAAGCATTTGCCGCGATGCTCTCGCGCCCTTCAATCGGAGTGCCCACGCTTCACGCCGTGGCGCTCTCGGCAGGCCCGTCCCTTTGCACGCTGGCGATGATTCCAGCCGGGCGCGGGGAAGTTTTCGGCCAGCTTCTGGCTGTAGATATAAACGGAGTGCCGCATCCGCTTGAGAATCCTGTGCATCTGCCGCCAGTGAAGCTTTTGGCCTCTTTGGACGGCAGGCGTGCGCTCAGACTGGCGGGCGAGGCCGTCAGCTTGTACGCTGATGAGATCAGTGCTTACGCCGACGCACACAATCTCTCTCTCAGGGGGGGAGAAGAGTCGAGAGAGGGTTTGACGGTCGAAGATTTGCCGGACACCTGGAAGATTGCACCTCCGACTCAAGCCCTGGCCGTCTACGTCGCCGCCGAGGCCCGCCGCCTCTATCAAAGCGGTGAGACGGGAAGCCCGGAAGAGCTGCACGCCATCTACGTCAGACCATCGGATGCGGAATTGAACAATGTCGAGAACAGAAGAGACTAGACGGGTAGCGACAAAAGACTACGACATCGCACGCATGACGGAGCACGATCTGCTGGCGGTGGTCGAGCTTGAGGAGACATGCGGGCTGAGTCGCTGGGGCTGGGAGGCTTACTATCACGAGATCGTTGAGGGGCGCGGCGCGTTGATGCTCGTGGCGCGCAGCACGTCTCTCTGTAATGAAGAGCGCGCGAAAGGGGTGCTCGGATTCATCGCCGCTCGTTTCAGCGCAGATGAAGTGCATATCAATAACGTGGCCGTGCGCCATGATTTTCGTCGGTGCGGGATAGGCGGCGCACTTCTCGACAGGGTTTTAAGAGAGGCGTCCCTGTGCGGAGTGCGCACGGCCATACTCGAAGTCCGCGCCAGTAACACTGCGGCGCAGGCGCTTTATAGGCAGCACGGCTTCGTCAACGTCGGCCTGCGGCGCGGATATTACGCCGAGCCGCGCGAGGATGCGCTCGTGATGAAGGCTGTGATCTGAAAGCTTGCCTTGATCTGACCCCATATTTTGCGCTAACATTTTCCCAACGTCGAAGAAAGGCGATGATGATCACATCGCATTGAAGATTTTCTACAGCCAAGCATCTGAAAGGAGCTTCCCTGAAATGGAAATAAGCAACACGGACGGCTTGAAGGAACAACTGATGACGACCGACCCGGAATTTCGTGAGCTGGCGCGCGAACACGGTCGTTACGAAGCGCGCCTCAGCGAGTTGACCGCTCTCAGCTATCCGAGTGATGAAGAGCAGTTGGAAGAGATAACTCTCAAGAAAAAGAAACTGGCCATCAAAGATCAGATGCATTCGATTATGCTTCAATACCAGCGGAACAGCAGCGGCGCGGCGCACTAGCGGCCAAATCCTGCCGCCATACTGCGTGCCGCATATTCGCCGAATCCGAAACGAGTTGAGAGAGGGGGCGCCGAAGTCACTGCGAGCGCCCCTGTTTTCATTGGACGCAAAAAGGGGAGCAGTATCCATCGAGCGCAGGCGCGCGCTTTCATCATCAAATTAAACACACAGGGGCGTGATTGATCTTGGCTAGAGAAGGTCTTCCATACGTGATTATCCCGGTTCTGCTGGCGCTCGTCCCGCTCTACTTCGGCTACTGGCCCATCGCGCTCGTGCTTCTCGCGCTTGCCGCTTTCATGGCCTTCTTCTTCCGCGACCCGCGACGCGTCGTCCCGCAGGATGAGAACGTCATCGTCTCGCCCGCCGACGGTCGAGTGACGCGCGTTGAGACTCTGGAGCCCGGCAATGCCTCCTCGCCCACAGTCGTCAGCATCTTCCTTTCACCGCTCGACGTTCACATCAATCGTGCTCCCCTGACCGGAAAAATCCTGGACGTGACCTACACGCAGGGTAAATTCCTGATGGCCACAAACGAACAGGCGAGCCTCCTGAACGAGCAGAATGCGCTGACGATTCGCGGTGAGAAAGTGACTGTGGTGTGCAAACAGATTGCAGGGGTGCTGGCCAGGCGCATCGTCTGCTGGAAGCGTGCGGGCGACGAGTTGACGCGGGGCGAGCGCTTCGGTCTGATAAAGTTCAGCTCGCGCACAGACCTTATTTTACCGCCTGAGGTGGAGGTGCTCGTGAGTAAGGGAATGCGCGTGCGCGGCGGTGCGACCATTATCGGGAGGGTTCATTAAAAATGGCGAGTGCGCCACAGATCGTCGCCGACGACAGCGCGGCATCTCCACCGCGTAGAGGCTTTAAGAAGGGCCTCTACCTGATCCCTTCTCTCTTTACCGCTGCCAACATCGGCATGGGTTTTTTCTCGCTCATGGCCTCACTGCGAGGATTTCAATTGCTGAACGACGGCGGCGGGGCGGATATCACGGCGGCTGCCGCCTATTTCGATGCGGCGGCGAAAGCCATCGGCTGGGCCTTCCTCTTCGATTCGCTCGACGGGCGCATCGCACGTATGACAAAGACGGCCACGGAGATAGGCGTGCAGTTCGATTCGATTGCCGATGTCGTCACGTTCGGCATTGCCCCTGCGGTGCTGGCCTACGCCTGGGGCTACGGTTCTGCCCTGGAGGAGGGAAGCGATGCGCATAAGCTCGCCTGGTTTCTCTCCTTCATGTATCTGATGTGCGGAGCCTTTCGCCTGGCGCGCTTCAATGTACAGGCTGCACGCCCGCGTGTGCTGGCCGAAGGCGCTGTCAAGGTGGACAAGAAGAGCTTCGTCGGACTGCCTATCCCTGCGGCGGCGGCCCTCATCGCAGCCATAGTGCATTTCGCTCCGAAGCCGCTCCTACAGTACGACCCGCGTTTAGCTGAACTTTATAGCGCACTGATGATGGCGCTTGTCGGCGTGCTGGGCGCGCTGATGGTTAGTACGCTTCGCTATACGAGCTTCAAATCCGTGGGGACGCGCCGTCGCAGCGCTCGCGTAGTAATTCTACTCGTGGCCCTGGGCTCTCTTGTCTGGCTCTTTTCGAGACATGTGCTGCTGGCGATTACGATCCTCTATGTCCTTCACGGCCTGCTCTTCCGCCTGGGCGCGATCTTTCGCAGACACCCGGAGAAAACCGATGTCTGATCTGGAACCCTTTTTAAAGGTTTCAGAGGCGCACTCCTCACGCTCTTCTTAGCAGGCTCTCGGTGTCTCCCTTTCACCTGCCTCTGGCCTGGTCACTTTTTCTTCTCTTCCGGTTGCGAGAAGGCTAAGAGCCCCTGGCGTGTGGTGACAAAGAGCACGTCGGCGACTGCTATGGGCGATGCCGCGGTGTTGCTGTCTTCGCCCGTCTGGATAGTGTTGAGTTGTTTGCCATCGCGTAAATCCAGAACGACACCCGTATCGCCCGAAAGCGGAGTGAAGAGCGCTCCGTCGGCTGCCGCCAGGGGTTGAGCCGCAATCCTTCCGGCGAGCTGGCGTTTCCACAGACGGTCGCCATGAGCGAGCGATAGGTAATAAACGAAATTATCCAGAGAAGCGACGAGTAAGCCTCCGTCCGTGACGGTCACCGCCTGTACCCCTGCCCCGGTACGTGTGCGCCAGCGAAACCTACCGCTCATCTCATCCAAGGCATAAACGTAACCATCAGCCGAACCGAAGTAGACGACTCCATGATGGATAGACGGGCGACCCCGTACCGCGCCCCGCGTCCGATAACGCCAGAGTTGTCTCCCCGTCTTCTGATCAAGACAGATCAGAGTCCCATCATCATTTCCCAGAAGCAGATTTTGGCCGGAAACAGCAGGGATGGATAAGAAGGGAGTGGCAAACTGTTTCATCCAGGCAATCTCGCCGCTCTTTTTATTTACGGCATAGACCCTGCCATCGCTCGCACCGCCAAAGAGCACCTGCTCGTTCATGGCCAGCGCCCCGCGCACTGGGAAGGAGAGCGTATGCATCCATAGGGTGACGCCGCTTTCACGTCCCAGGGCGCGAAGCGCACCCGCTGCACGGGGGGCCGTCCCCTGGACGACCCCTGTTTCTGAGGCGATATAGACTCCCATCTCGTCCGCTACAGGGGAGGCAGAGAGTTCTCCTCCGACCTCAGTTCGCCAGAACATTTGCCCATCTACGGCGCGCAGGGAGACAAGGGCACCGGCGGCCAGAGGCAAATATATTCGTGCCCCATCCGTTGCCGGGCTCAGATTAATGGTCGAGTCCGTAACATATTGCCAGCGCAGTATGAGCGGCTGTGAGAGCGCAACCTGTCCATCCGCACGCTTAATTGGGGAGGGGAAAACGCAGATCACCTGGCCTAAAATAGAAGATAACAGGGTGGCTGTTAATAAATATCCTGAACGGAGCCGTTTCCCATGACGGCGCGCCTTTAAGTCTAAACTACTTGAACTCTTAAGCATACTTTATCCTTGTTCTTCCAAGGGTTCTCATCCATAGAGGCTTCGACAGGCCGGATTGTGCCTTGGTCGGAGCGCGCGTATAATCCGTCTTTGCCGCGAAATCCGTCAACATCAGACGCGCAAACCCCTTTTGGAGGTTTACTTTTTTGAGCCAGAATCCGAAACATGAGACGGTTATCATACTTGACTTCGGCTCGCAATACACACAGCTAATCGCCAGGCGTGTGCGCGAGGCCGGAGTCTATTGCGAAATACTGCCGTTTAATGTCTCCGTGGATGAGATTCTGGCACACCATCCGAAGGGTTTGATTCTTTCAGGCAGCCCCTCGTCCGTCTACGATGAGGGCGCGCCGAGACCCTCCAAGAGCCTGCTGCAAAATGTGGATGCGCCTGTGCTGGGCATTTGCTACGGCCTGCAAGTGCTTGCGGCAGACCTTGGCGGGGAGGTTCAGCCATCCGAGAGCCGTGAATACGGCTATGCCAGGTTGAAAGTGCTGGAACAGGAGAGTCCGCTTTTCACAGGACTGCCCCTGGAGATGGATGTCTGGATGAGTCATGGAGATCACATGACCACACCTCCACCGGGATTTCGTGTGACGGCCCGGACAGATGCTGCGCTTAATGCTTTAGAAGATTTAAGCAGGCGCATATACGGGGTGCAGTTCCACCCGGAGGTCGCGCACACTCCGCTCGGTGCACTA
This sequence comes from Pyrinomonadaceae bacterium, assembly GCA_036389095.1. Classification (GTDB taxonomy): domain Bacteria; phylum Acidobacteriota; class Blastocatellia; order Pyrinomonadales; family Pyrinomonadaceae; genus DASQYE01. The sequence continues at coordinate 125,479 of DASVQM010000012.1, read as the reverse complement.
ATCCTGCAAAATTTTCTGCTACGTGTGTGCGGCTGCCGAGCGGATTGGTCGCCCCGAGCTGTGATTGAGGAACAGGTCTCCAAAATAGGCGAGCGACTGGGAGACAAAGGGCGCGTCGTGTGCGGACTGTCGGGCGGCGTTGACTCCACCGTCGCCGCCGCTCTGGTACATCAAGCGGTAGGTGAGCGTCAGGTCTGTATCTTTATCAATAACGGCCTCTTACGAGAAGGGGAGTTTGAGACTACTTTAAGTCTGTTCGAGCAGAACATGAGCCTTAACGTGCGCGGCGTGCGGGCTGAGAAGTTATTCCTTGAATCTCTGAAGGGAGTCACAGACCCGGAGACGAAACGTAAGAATATAGGGCGCGCATTTATAGAGGTTTTCGAGGAAGAGGCAAAGCGTCTGGGCGAGGTGGAATATCTGGTGCAGGGGACGCTCTACCCGGATGTCATCGAATCAGTCTCCGTGCGCGGCCCGTCGGCAGTCATTAAGAGCCATCACAACGTCGGCGGACTGCCGGAAAAGATGAATTTGAAGCTGATAGAGCCTTTGCGCGAGCTGTTCAAGGATGAGGTGCGTTTGATCGGGCGCGAATTGGGCGTGCCAGAGCAGATTCTGAAGCGCCATCCCTTTCCGGGCCCTGGCCTGGCTGTGCGTATTTTAGGGGAGGTGACGGAGGAGCGCCTGCGCCTTTTGCAGGCAGCCGACAGGATTCTTGATGAAGAGCTGCGTCTGGCGGAGCTATATGACGCCGTGTGGCAGGCTTTCCCTGTGCTGCTGCCTGTCTCGACGGTTGGCGTGATGGGTGACGAGCGAACCTATGAACGCGTTATCGCCATACGAGCCGTGACGAGCATTGACGGCATGACTGCCGATTGGGCACGCCTGCCGCACGACGCGCTAGCTCGTATCTCGACAAGGCTCGTCTCAGAAGTGCGCGGTATTAACCGCGTCGTCTACGACATCAGCTCCAAACCCCCCAGCACTATTGAGTGGGAATAGTCTTACCTGTCAGACACTCGACAACGGTTTCACATGAAAGCGTTCAAGCATTTTCTGACCACGCTTTAAGAAAAGCTCCGGCGTCAATCAGCTTATCAATCGGATGGACCCCTTTCAATCAATATATTGGTGCTTCCACAAGTAAGGACACGTGATATAGTATGGCGCACCCTGATGGGCCATAGCCCTCTGCCGAGGCATGTTGTAGTGTAGGCATCTGCGGGCCCTGAAACTTTTCCAACACGAGCTTATGCACGACAAGAGATTCGCACATCTACATCTACACACGGATTTCAGCCTGCTTGATGGCGCTATACAGATCAAGCCGCTGGCGCGTAGAACCGCTGAGCTGGGTATGGAGGCTTGCGCCATGACGGATCACGGCAATATGTTCGGCGCCATCTCCTTTTACAACCAGATGAAGGCGCAAGGCGTCAAGCCCATCATAGGATGCGAAACATATATCACGCGCGGCAGCCGCAAAGCCCGCGCAGGAGCCGCCGCCCCTGGCGAGAAGGCCAATTTCCACCTGATCCTGCTGGCCAAGAATCTGGAAGGTTACCAGAACCTTGTGCGTCTCACCTCGAAGGCTTATACGGAAGGCTTTTATTACAAACCGCGTATTGATAAGCAGTTGCTGGCAGAACACAGCGAGGGGCTGATAGGGCTTTCCGCCTGCATGTCCGGCGTGCCTTCGGCTTTGCTGGCGCGCGACTGTTTTGATGAAGCCGCCGCCGCCGCCGTAGAGTTTGAGGAGATTCTGGGTAAGGGAAACTATTTTCTGGAGATTCAAGAGCACGGCCTGGACGCACAAAAGCGTATTCGTAAGCCTCTGGTTGAGCTTTCCAGGCGCACAGGCGTCCCGCTCGTGGCGACAAACGATGCACACTACCTGACGCCGGAGGATGCTCGCGCGCATGATGTGCTGTTGTGTATAGGATCGGGTAAAACCGTCAAGGATCCGAACCGTCTGCGCTACGGCTCACCGAATTTTTATGTGCGCTCGCCGCAGGAGATGTGGGAGATATTCGGAGAGATACCGGAAGTGCTGACGCGTACGGTGGAGATTGCCGAAAGGTGCGACCTGAAGCTTCCGACCGGTATCAATCACCTGCCCGTCTATCCAATCCCTGCCTCGGATGCAGGGCTCTCTATTGATGAATATTTCGAGAAAGTGGTGAGGGAAGGGTATGAAAGGCGTAGGCAGCAGGTCTGGGAGCGTCAAGCAGCACGCGGGGATCTGCGCCATTGCATGTCGGATTATCAGGAGCGTATCTCGAAAGAGATAGCCATGATCAAGCGCATGGGTTTTCCGGGCTATTTCCTGATCGTCTGGGATTTTATACGCTATGCCAAGGAACACTCCATCCCGGTCGGGCCCGGGCGCGGCTCGGCGGCTGGCTCTCTGGTCGCCTATTGTCTTGATATCACAGACGTTGACCCGCTTCAGTACGATCTGCTCTTCGAGAGATTCCTCAATCCCGAAAGAGTTTCGATGCCGGATATTGATATTGATTTCTGCGTGCGCGGGCGCGCAGATGTGATTAATCATGTGGCAAACCTGTATGGCCGCGACTCCGTCTGCCAGATTATCACCTTCGGAACGATGGCTTCAAAGGCTGCGATCAAGGATGTAGGCAGGGCGCTGGACTTGCCCTACGCCGAGGTGGATCGCATAGCGAAGCTCATCCCTCCCCCTGTGCGCGGTCGTAACGTCAGCATCGCACACGCCCTGGAACAAGTGCCGGAACTCCGGGCCGCCAGGGAGAATAACGCACAAGTGAAGGAACTAATTGACTTAGCCCAACGGCTTGAAGGCTGCGCGAGGCATGCCTCGGTCCACGCGGCGGGCGTCGTGATCTCGCCCGCGCCCCTGCAAGAGCTTGTCCCCATAGCTGTCTCGGCCAAGGAAGAATTGACGACTCAGTATGCCATGTCCGACCTTGAAAAAACGGGCATGCTCAAGATGGATTTCCTGGCGCTTACTGCTTTAACTGTTATAAGCGATTGCTTAAAAACGATTAAGCAATCGCTTGCCGTCGAGATCGAATGGGCAGACATCCCCCTGGACGACCAGAAAACGATGCAGCTCTTCGCAGAGGGTCGAACCGAGGCAGTCTTCCAGTTCGAGTCCTCCGGCATGCAGGAGATATGTCGAAAACTCAAGCCCAAGGGCCTGGAAGACTTGGCGGCTCTGAACGCCCTCTACAGACCGGGCCCGCTGGATGGCGGCATGGTGGACGATTTCATTAACCGGCATCACGGCCATAAGAGCGTACGTTATCTTGTGCCGGAGATGAAGGATATCCTGAGCAATACGTACGGGATACTCGTCTACCAGGAGCAGATCATGCAGCTGGCGCAGAAACTGGGGGGATACAGCCTTGGAGAGGCAGACCTTATGCGCCGCGCGATGGGTAAGAAAAACCGCGAGGAGATGGCTCGCCACGAGCAAAAATTCATCGAGGGAGCGGTGGCGCGTGGCATAAAGCGAGAGAAGGCACAACAGGTATTCTCTTTGATGGCACAATTTGCCGATTATGGGTTCAACCGCAGTCATAGCGTAGCCTACGCATATCTAGCATTCCAGACGGCTTATTTAAAAGCACATTATCCCGAGCACTTCTACGCCGCTGTTCTCTCCAATGAAATTCACGATACCGCAAAGGTCTTTAAATACTCTACGGAATTGCGTAATCAGGGGATCAAGCTTTTGCCGCCTGATGTCAACGAGAGCGGTTCAGGCTTTACACCGCTCAAGGGCGCTATACGCTACGGCCTGGCCGCCATCAAAGGGGTTGGAAACGCCAGCGTCAACGCCATCATAGAAGCGCGTGCGAGCGGTTCTTTCAAGTCTTTTTACGATTTCACGGAGCGAGTCGGCCAAGGTGCTGTCAATAAACGTGTGCTTGAGAGCCTGGTCTGCGCAGGGGCCTTTGACTCGTTTGCCTGTAACGGTCATCCGATGCTGAAATGGCGCGCCTGCCTGCACGCGGCTGTAGACATGGCGCTGGCTCGCAGCAGCCGCGTCCAAAGACATAAAGCGCAAGGCCAGGATAATCTTTTCGGAGGGGAAGAGTCTTCTCAAACCCTTGCAGAGTCTCTGCCGGATGCTCCCGCCTGGAAGCACGCCGCGCTACTTGCGGCTGAAAAAAGCGCCATCGGTTTTTATATCACCGGACACCCTTTGGAAAACTACGTGGAAACCCTGCGTGAGTTGAATGCGACAGACATACACGCTCTTTCGGCGCTTCCCACAGGCTCAAAAGTGAGCCTCGGCGGCGTCTTGACTGACCTGCAAATTCGCACTACCAAGAAGGGGGCTCGCTTTGCTCTACTGCGTTTGGAGGATCAGGCAGACGGTGTAAAATGTGTCCTGTGGCCGGAGATATTCAGCCGGTACGAAACGCATCTGGGCGATGATGCGGCCATCCTCTTGACTGGCAAATTGGAGGTCACGGACGACGGTCATCCCACGATCATCGCCGAAGAGCTGGCCCTGCTGGACGAGGTGTTGCAGCGTAAGGCGCGCGGCCTCATCGTTCGCGTTCCGGCCTGCGAGGAGCCGAAGCTTTTGATGACAAACCTCTTCGGTCTGCTAGGGCAACACAGGGGAGATTGTGAGGTCTTCGTAGAGATGCCTATAGAGGGCGGCGTCCTGGTTCGTGTGCGTCCGCACGGCGCTTTGCGCGTCAAGGGAAGTCTGGAACTGGAATCCGCTCTGCGCGAGCAAGGTTGTCACGTTGAGTGGTTGAATGTTACGTTAGGTTAAGATTAAAACCTTTGGCTTGGAAGTTCTGTCTGTAATTTCTGGGACGCTGCCGGGAGAGGGCTGATGCCGGAGATACCCCTGGGCAAGAAAGATTCTAAAGAGTTGACAGGCGAGAAACATGATCGCCTGACAGCTTTTCAAAGGGTGCAGTTGGCACGTCATAATGATCGCCCTTATACCTTGGACTTCGTTGAAAGAATGTTCGAGGACTTCGTCGAACTGCATGGAGACCGCAGGTTCGCAGACGATGCGGCGGTCATTTGCGGGATGGCAAATTTTCATGGACTGCCGGTGGTAGTCATAGGTCATCAGAAGGGGCGCGATATGAAGCAGCGCCGCTTCCGAAACTTCGGCATGCCGAAGCCGGAGGGATACCGTAAAGCGCTGCGGGCGATGAAGTTGGCTGAGAAGTTTGGCCGACCCGTGATCTCTTTCATTGACACGCCGGGCGCTTATCCTGGGATCGATGCAGAAGAGCGTGGACAGGCAGAGGCCATCGCCTACAATCTGCGAGAGGCGGCCAAGCTACGAATTCCCGTCATCGTCGCCGTGATCGGAGAAGGAGGGTCTGGTGGTGCGCTCGCCATAGGCGTGGGCGATCAGGTATTGATGCTGGAAAACGCCATATATTCCGTCATTACGCCGGAAGGATGCGCAGCCATCCTGTGGAAGGATGCAGGGCAGGCGGAGCGCGCGGCGGAGGGACTTAAACTTACTGCGGAAGAGCTTTACAGGCAGGGAATCATTGATCGCGTAGTGCCCGAGCCGGCGGCTGGGGCGCATACGGATTACGACGAGTCGGCGCGGCTGCTTGACATCTCGCTCAGCGAATCGCTGGCGCTCACGGTCAGCCAACCCATCAGACAAAGACTCGCCAGGCGATACGAGAAGTTACGTGAATTCGGGAAGTGGGGGGTGATTGAGCCTGCCAAATCATATCCGGCTCCCTGAAGTGGCATTGGCCAGCGTCGGCGCGCCGACACTGGCCGCTAATCATTTGATCTAAAAGGGGATATCATCGTCGGATAGATCGGGCTCGGGCGCTTGACGGTCGCTCGCAGCGGCCCTGCCGCCTCCTCCCCCTGAGAGGGCGGCGGAGTTGCCGACAGCAGCCTCTTCGCCCCTGCCACCTCCGATAAACTGCATATCCGTGGCATGGACTTCGAGTGTATAGCGTTGTTTCCCGTCCTTATCCGTCCATTCTTCGAGGCGTAGTCTTCCCTCAACATAGATGGGGCGCCCTTTGGTCAGATACTGCGAAGCGGTCTCGGCCTGACGGCCCCAGAGCGTGACGCGAAACCATGTGGTGAAGTCCTGCATCTCGCCTGCACGGTCTTTACGCTTCTCGTTGGTGGCTACGCTGAAGCTGCAAACGGGCGTTCCCTGAGGCGTATAACGCAGCTCCGGGTCGCGCCCCAGATTGCCGACAAGGATGATTTTATTGAAAGACATATTGGAGACCTTTCTGTGGCCAGTTGAGTGTTGCCTGAGCGGCAATACTACTCGTCCTGGGCAAGAGCGGTCAAGGATTTAATTAGCTTCCGGTCAGCACAAATCTTAACCTATTACATTAAATGTAAAATATTAGTTGGGAAAGCTCTTTATGTTGAAGTCCCTTAACATCTCTGATTTCGCCGTAATCCGTCGCCTGCGTATAAATTTCGGGCACGGTCTGAATCTGTTGACTGGGGAGACGGGCTCAGGCAAAAGCATCATCGTGGATGCACTGGGGCTGTTACTGGGAAATCGCGCCTCAGCCGAACAGATACGTACAGGCGAAGAATTAGCCCTGGTGGAGGCTGTTTTCGAGCTTTCGGAGGATCAAGAAAGGATTGTCCGGGAGACTTTGGCTGAAGTCGGCATCTCTCTGGATGAAGAGGCCTTACTGATTCGCAGAGAGATAAACCTGCGCGGGAGAAGTCGAATTTTCATCAACGACCAGCATGTGACGACCGCTACGCTGCGGCTGCTACAGCCTTTGCTGGTGGAGATACACGGGCAGGGAGAACAGCGTGCCCTACTCTCGCCGCAATCACACATGGAATTGTTAGATTCCTTCGCCAACTGCTCCGACCTGAGGCGTCGCGTGGCGGAATCCTTCGCTCAGTGGCAGTCTGCTTCGAAAGCTTTACAACTGCTCAAACAGGAGATGATCAACAGGGAGAGAGATACAGAGCTGCTTCAGTTCCAACTCACAGAGATAGAGTCAGTAGGGCCGCGCGCAGGTGAGGACGAAGAGTTGCAGAGAGAGAGAAAACTGCTGGCTCAAGCCGAAAGGGTAGAACAGTTGGGGGCAGGAGCCTACGCGGAACTATACGAGGCGGATGAGAGCGTGCTCGCGCGCCTGGCGCATATACGAAGGCAGTTAGAGGAGTTGAGCGGGATAGATGCGCGAGCATCCTACGCACTTGATGTACTCAAAAGCGGCGTCGCCTCACTGACAGAGGTTGCGGAGGCCCTGCGCCTTTATGGCGAAGGGTTGGAGGTGAGCCCTGGAAGGCTTGCCGAAGTGGAGCAGAGGCTGGCTGCCCTGGAAAGACTTAAATATAAATATAAGACAGATTTGCGCGGGGTTATCGAGATTCAGGATGAGCTTTCGAAACGTCTCTCCGGCCTGACCGGCCTCGACGAGCGTGAGAGGTCTCTCATGTATAACCTCAAAAGAGCTGAGGCGCAGTACGAGAAGGGCGCGCAACTGTTAACGGCGAAGCGCAGGGAGGCTGCTGCGCGCCTGGAACGCCGTGTGTTGGCAGACCTGCGCCACGTCGCCATGGAGCAGGCGCGCTTTATAGTCTTGATCGAGACGGCTTCGCCCGGTGCGAAAAACGTAGAGTCTGAAGCGAGCGTAGCCCAGGCGGCAGAGACTTCCGCCCCAGGTTTCTTTACGCCGCGAGGCGCGGACAGGGTGGAGTTTCTACTCTTGGCTAATCCGGGCGAAAGTCCGCGTTCGCTCTCGCGCATAGCTTCGGGCGGCGAGCTTTCAAGGCTCATGTTAACGCTTCGCACGGCGGCCCAGGGCCCGGAAGAGGGTTTAGAGCAGGCCAGCGAAACGGTTGTCTTCGATGAGATCGATGTGGGAATCGGTGGAAGAGTGGCTGAGGCTGTGGGGCGGCGTCTGAAGATGCTGGCAAAGTCCAGGCAGGTTTTGTGCGTCACGCACCAGCCGCAGATCGCGCGTTTTGCAGACCATCATTTCGTAGTGGAAAAGAGCGTGCAGGGCGGTCGCACAATCACCACGGCGAAAGAACTGGACGCGGATGAGCGTGTGGGCGAACTGGCGCGCATGATCGGAGGGGCGGAGTCTGTTGCGACCACGCGCGAGGCCGCCCGCTGGCTGCTGGATAACGCCGGCGCTGATGCCGCAAAGCCCTTGCGAAAGCGTGGAGGAACTAAATCCTGAGCCGCTTTGGTCAGGGGATTTGAAGAACTGTCGCACTGCCCGGCCATTTTCTGCTACACTCCACGGTCGCGAGCACCTTTTAAAAAGTCTTAGGGGAAGATGAAGGCTAGCGTTTACATAGAGACATTCGGCTGCCAGATGAACGTCGCCGACACGGAAAGAGCCGCAACACGTCTGAGCGAGGCCGGTTACAGCCTGACCAGGACGGCGGCTGAAGCCGATGTCGTCCTTTTCAACACCTGTTCGGTGAGGGCCAAAGCGGCGCAGAAAGTCTTCGCGCGAATGGACGAGGTGCGTCGCATGCGTCGCGGCGGACGTGAGCCGCTCCTTGGGCTGATGGGATGCGTGGGGCAGTTGGAGGGCGCGGCCCTTTTCGACCATGCTCCGGCGCTGGGATTGGTGGCCGGGACGCGCGCGACAGATCGTCTGCCGTCGCTGATAGCCAGGGCGCTCTCAGGAGAGAATCGTACGCTGGACATAGGAGAGCATGTCGAAGGCGATGGCTGGAACGTCTCAACCGTGGAGCGTCACTCGCCTTACGTCGCCTTCGTCCCCATCATAGAGGGCTGTAACAAATTCTGCTCCTACTGCATTGTGCCGTTCTCGCGTGGTCGTGAGCGCAGTCGCCCTGCAAGCGAGATAGTCGCAGAGGTATGCAGGCTACGTGCAGAAGGGTATAGCGAGGTGCAGCTGATAGGCCAGAACGTCAACAGCTATCGCCCGAAGGGTGAGGATGGGCTGGAAGGCTTTAGCGGGGCGACGCCTTTCTCCAAGCTCCTGCGCGCTGTGGCGGCCACGGGGATGGAGCGTATCAAGTTTACGACCTCTTTCCCGAGGGATTTTCACCAGGACATAGTGGCGGCCATAGACGAGCAAGAGAATCTGTGCGACTGGATACATTTGCCCGTCCAATCCGGCAATGATCGCGTGTTGAGGGCCATGCGCAGAGGTTATAAGGTATCCGACTACCTCAGACGAGTGGATGCTATCAGGGCCGGGCGGCGCAGGCTGGCGCTCACCAGCGATATCATCGTTGGCTTTCCGGGTGAGACTGCCGAAGAGTTTGAGGATACGATGCGCTTAGTAGAGCGCTGTCAATACGATGGCCTCTATATCTTCAAGTATTCAGAGAGGCCCGGGACGCCCGCCGCAATGCTTGCGGACGATATTTCCGAGGAGGAGAAGACGGCCCGTTTTCTTGCTCTTGAGAGGCTACAGAGGGAGCAGCAGAGCAGGATTTATCAGGGTTACGTCGGGCGTGAGGTCTCTGTGTTGGTCGAAGGCGAGAGCGCCAGGTCAGCCATGGATATGACGGGCCACTCGACCTGCCAGAAGGTCTTGAATTTTCCCGGGAGTGAGGCTCTCAAGGGACGTATAGTGCGGCTGCTCGTCAAGGAGGCCAAGACGAACAGTCTCTATGGCGAGATGGCCCGGGAACAGTCTCCCATGTCCTAAAGTATCAAGCGAGGTATAAGCATGGAAATAGAGGTTAAAATTAGGGCTTTGATGATGGACCCTAATAGCGGGACGCCGATCATCATCCTCAAGGATATCAATAGCGAGACCATGCTTCCGATCTGGGTTGGCGCATACGAGGCCAACGCCATAGCCCTTGAAATAGAGAAGATCGCGCCGCAGCGTCCGATGACGCACGATCTGCTGCGCAACTTGATCGTAGAGATGGGGGCCAGGGTGGAACGCGTGGTGGTGACGGATCTGCGCGATAATACGTTTTTTGCCGTAATAGAAATGCGTGCGGGCGACGGGACGGCACTGATGCTGGATTCGCGTCCTTCTGACGCCATCGCGCTGGCGCTACGCGCGGATTGCCCTATCTTCGTTGATATGGAGGTCATACGCGCCTCGCGTAATACGGTGACGAGCGGCGAAGAAGAGGGTGCACAGGAGGGGGCTGAGGAGGAAGAGGAGTGGCCTGATGTCATAGGCGAAGCGGGCGACCTGCCCATGTGAGGGGAAGCAACTTTTCGCAACGCAAAAATTGAGATGGGAGCTCGAAGAAACGCGCTTTGATGGTGATCGCTATCGCAAATCAGAAGGGCGGGGTCGGGAAGACCACCACTGCCATTAACCTGGCAGCGGCCTTTGCCAGGCGCGGCAAGAAGGTCTTGCTGCTGGACCTGGATCCGCAGGCCAACAGCTCTATCTCTTTTCTGGATCTGCTGGAAGTAGAGGGTTCCGCCTTCGACCTTCTGATGGATGGGCAGGCAAGCCCAGACCCGCTGATCTATCACACGCCAGTGGAGGGGCTCGATATCATTCCTGCGCGCATCAATCTGGCCAAGCTGGAATCCAAGCTGGTGGGTGATTTTGACGCCCCCTTTCGCCTCAAAGATCGTCTGGAACCCCTGCGCGCGCGTTATGAAGTGATTATCATAGACACCCCACCGACGCTCGGTTTGATCACAGTCAACGCCCTAGTGGCGGCGACGCACGTCTTGATTCCGATACAGTCCTCCTATTTCGCTCTGGAGGGGACGGATGATCTGCTTGAGACGATAGAGAAGGTCAAGGGGCGTCCGAACCCGAACCTGGAAGTTTTAGGGGTGCTGGTCACGCTGCACGATAAAAGAACGACACTGGCTCGTGAGGTCTACGAGCAAATACAGCGTGTTTTCGGCTCAAAACTGTTTGAAACCGTCATCACCAAGAGTGTCAGGCTGGAGGAGTCGCCCGCCTACAAGGAGTCCATTTTCACCTTTGCTCCGCACTCCTCAGGCGCTCATGAGTACTCCAAACTGTGTGAAGAGGTGATCAGCCGTGTCTAAAAGAGGCTTACCGTCAGGCTTGCGTATGCGCCACGATGCTCATTACGTGGAGGAGCTGGCGCAGCATAGGCCCACCCCAGTGGGTCGTCTGATTGCGCTTGAGAAGCTGGACCCCAACCCGGAGCAGCCGCGCGTAGAGATAGGCGACCTGACGGAACTGACCTCCTCGATCAGGGAGAAAGGGGTGCTTGAACCATTGCTCGTCAAGCCGTCCAGATTGAGCGGGCGATGGATGATCATCGCAGGGGAGCGTCGTTGGCGCGCGGCCCGCGAGGCAGGATTGCGTGAAGTGCCCTGTATAGAGATGGACGTGGACGACCGGGCGGTCGCCGAGATAGCCCTCATAGAGAACCTGCAACGCAAGGACCTGACTGCCTGGGAAGAGGCGGACGGGCTCAGGGCTCTCTGCGAGCGGTTCGGTTACACGCATGAGCAGGTGGCGCATAAAGTGGGGAAGAGCCGTTCGAGCGTCACGGAGGCGCTGTCCTTGGCGACCTTGCCGGATGCTGTCAGGGAGCGATGTCGGCGCGCCGACATTAACACCAAATCGCTCTTATTACAGATCGTGCGCCAGCCGGATGAGGGGGCCATGCTGCACATGGCCGAAGAGATCGCTTCAAGAGGCATGACGCGTGATGATGCGCGCTCGGCCAGACGCGCCCGGCAGACCGTAGGCCGCAGCGCGCAATCCGCCAGCCCCTATACGTATCGTTATGCCTCGCCGGGCAAAGATTTCAAATTGGAGTTGCGTTTTCGACGTTCAAGGGTTGAGACGCAGGAGCTGGTCGAGGCCTTAAAAGCTGTGATAGAGAAGTTGGAAAAGGACTGAACCGGATGCCGGATGAGCGCTTGCGCGTCCGATAACGTCTGAGAGTCCAAATATTCCAGAGAAATGGATAAAGAAGTTAAGTGCGTGCGGCTTGATTCCTCTTCTTTTCCGCCGCCGCACGCTTCTGTAAAGCTTTTCCCCAGCGCTCCAGAGTAGGCTGTAACGGCCTGAAGAGTCTCGCACGGAAGGAGTGCTGCTGTTCCTGCCAACGCCTCAACTGTTTTTCCGTGTAGGTTCTGACGGCTGTTTCGAGCTGCCCCTTCTTGATAGAGTGGCGCAGCGTCAGGTAATAATGTTGGCCAATGAGAGAAAAGATGACTGCGGCCAGATTGCCCTTGAAGGAGAGGCGTGGCATCAACCTTTTGAGGAAGGGCTTTGAGCGGGGCAGCAGAGCCTCCAGGGCGACCTCCAACCATGCGCCTTGTTTACCCTGACGCGGATGGTAAAGGCCAGGCAGTTCCATTCCGGCCTTCAAGTTAGCCTTTAGGCGCGGGTCGGCTATTCTATCTACCAGACGCAACCTCTCCAATCCGCGCAGATGCTCTCGCGGAATGCTATCCAGGATAGCTTCTATGTTCTTCTGGGTCTGGCGCGGCAGCTTTCCGCTGGTCTGATCTTCTATTTTAACCGGCATACAAGTCGAGCAGCCTGCTCTACGGATTAATTCAAGATTCTTTATGCACTTTAGTGCGACGGGGTCGTCTGAGTCAAGTTAGACGGCAGCCATTTAGGAGAGTGAAATAGATCAGTATAAGTGTCGATAGATGAGAGAAGAAAACATTTGGCGTCCGATAATATATATTATGTCTCATCCGTCTTCTCAAAACTTCCTTTCGCCTTGACACTCACATGAGCGGCTGCTACATTACGCGGTCTTTTGCCCTATCTCGGGCCAGATCATATAGCTACAAAGGAGCGCGCTTTTGAGCACAGAAGGCAGTTACCTCTTTACCTCCGAATCCGTCACAGAGGGGCATCCGGACAAGATCGCTGATCAGATCTCGGATGCCGTCCTGGACGCGGTGCTGGCACAGGACGCCACTGGTCGCGTCGCCTGTGAGACCTTGGTCACAACAGGCCTAGTGGTGATCGCCGGCGAGATCACCACGACGGCGCGCGTGGATTTCGCCAAAGTGGCACGTGAAACGATTCGAGAGATAGGTTACACCAGAGCCAAATATGGTTTTGATTGTGATACTTGCAGCGTCCTGTCAGCGGTCGGAACGCAATCCCCGGATATAGCCATGGGGGTGGATACGGGCGGCGCGGGCGACCAGGGCCTGATGTTCGGCTTCGCCTGTAACGAGACGCCCGAATTGATGCCCCTGCCCATACAGCTGGCTCACAGGCTCGCGCGCAGCCTCACGGAGGCGCGCAAATCAGGCGACCTGCCCTACCTGCGCCCGGACGGAAAATCACAGGTGAGCGTGGAATACCGCGACGGCAGGCCTTTCAGGATAGACGCCGTAGTGATCTCTTCGCAACACGATCCCTCCGTCACAAACGAACAGTTGCGCGCAGAGATCAACGAGCGCGTCATCGGGCGCACAATCTCTCCAGAGCTACTCGATCAGGAGACAAAATATCATATCAATCCGACGGGTCGCTTTGTCACAGGCGGCCCGCAGGGGGACGCAGGGTTGACTGGCCGCAAGATCATAGTCGACACGTACGGGGGCTACGCGCCGCATGGCGGCGGCGCGTTTTCCGGCAAGGATCCGACGAAGGTCGACCGCTCTGCCGCCTATATGGCGCGTTACGCGGCCAAGAACATCGTCGCAGCGGGCCTGGCAGACCGCTGCCTGGTTCAACTGGCCTATGCCATAGGGGTCTCAGACCCCGTCTCCGTGCTGGTGGACACAGGCGGCACTGGCCGCATCAGCGAAGGGGCGCTGGCATCCCTCATACGCGAGCACTTCAGGCTCACCCCGCGCGGCATCATCGAAGACCTGAATCTGCGCCGCCCAGTCTACAGAGAGACAGCGGCTTACGGCCATTTCGGGCGCGACGAGGAGGGGTTCACCTGGGAAGCGACGGACAAGGCCGAAGCCCTGCGGGCGGCGGCAGGGGTCTAAGACTAACTCCTGCCAGGGTTTCCGGCATCAACTTAAACCATTACATCAAAGAAGGAATCTGAACTTATGAGTGCGACACGTTCTGTCGAATGCGACGTGAAAGACCTTTCTCTGGCCGGCGACGGGAAACGCCGCATAGAGTGGGCGGAGCGCGAGATGCCCGTTTTGCGGCTGATACGCGAGCGTTTCGCCGCAGAGCAGCCCTTGCAAGGGGTGAAACTGGCGGCATGCGCGCACGTCACAACCGAGACGGCAAACCTCGTACGCGCGCTTCAGGCAGGCGGCGCAGAAGCCGTGCTGATAGCCTCCAATCCCCTCTCGACTCAGGACGACGTGGCCGCCTCGCTGGTCTCCGACTGGGGCGTGCCTGTGTACGCCATCAAGGGCGAGTCGACCGAGACCTACAACAGGCACGTCCGCACAGCCCTGGACTTTCAGCCTGAGATCATTATAGATGACGGCTCGGATGTGGTCGCCACCCTGATTAAAGAGCGCGCCGAGCAGGTGCGCCGGATCATAGGAACCACAGAGGAGACGACCACAGGGATCGTACGACTGCGCGCCATGGAGGCTGCGGGCGTGCTGACCTTCCCCGCCATGGCCGTTAACAACGCCCAGACAAAGCATTTTTTCGATAACCGTTACGGGACAGGACAATCCACACTGGACGGCATCATACGCGCCACCAACATACTGCTGGCCGGTCGCACGCTGGTCGTTCTGGGCTACGGCTGGTGCGGCAAGGGCGTCGCCCTGAGAGCACGCGGCATGGGGGCCAACGTCGTCGTGACCGAGATTGACCCGATCAAGGCGGTGGAGGCGGTGATGGACGGCTTCCGCGTGATGCCGATTGCAGAGGCTGCGGCGCTGGGCGATATCTTCGTCACCGTCACAGGTAATCGCCACGTCATAGACGGCCGCCACTTCGCGCGCATGAAGGACGGGGCGATAGTCTGCAACAGCGGCCACTTTGACCTGGAGCTGAACCTTGTGGCGCTGCGCGAGATGTCGGCGCCGCCCGTACATCTGCGCCCGTTCGTGGAGGAGTACAAGCTCAATTCAAGCGGCAACCGCGTCATCGTCCTGGGCGAAGGACGCCTGATAAACCTGGCCGCCGCCGAGGGCCACCCGGCCAGCGTCATGGATATGAGCTTCGCCAATCAGGCGCTCTCGGTCGAATACCTTGTGAAGAAGAAGGGCGAGCTGAAGCCCGGCGTACACATGCTGCCGCAGGAGGTTGACACCGAGATCGCCAGCCTCAAGCTGAGGGCTCTGGGCATGGCCATTGATACCATGACGTCAGAGCAGTTGGAGTACCTCTCAAGCTGGGAGACGGGCACTTAATTACACACTTCTCACGCCGTGCACGACAGCCCTGGAAAGCTTAAAGGAAGAGGGGCGGACGAAGTAGAACTCGTCCGCCCCTCTTCCTTTAAGCTTTCCAATGCTCTTTCAGGTACGGGCGCGAAAGAGCAGGTAGATGCCGGCCGAAGCGAATATGATGGGCGGAGCCCATGCTGCAACCGCGGCGGGCAGGAGCCCGTAAACGGCCAACTGCGTGCACCCGCCCGTGACGGCGCGAAAGCCCAGTCCGATCCCCAGGGCCGACACGAGCGCTATGATGGCACTGCGTCGCCCGAAGGACAGTGCCGTCGGGATGCCAATCAGCGCCATCACGAGCGCGCTCAGCGGCTCTGTGTATTTACGCTCAAGCGCTGCGGCCAGAGAGACTGCCGTTCCACCCCTCTGCTTAATGCTCTTTATGTAAGCGCTTAATTGCTTTGCGTTTAAATAAGCAGGTTTATCAGTCCCCGGGCGGAAGACCTCCTCCGGCTCGATCCCGCCAACCGTCATGCTCTGCGCCTGCGCGCGCTCTGTTCCGGCCCCTTTGAAGATCAGGGATTCGGCTCCATGCAGTTCCATCTGCCCGGCGGCGGCGGTCCGTACACCTTCGCGCGCCTGTATGACCTGCCGCAGATGAACTCCCTCGTCGTCGAAATCATAGATGGCCAGGTCTTTGAGCGTGGCACCGCCCTCTTCGTATTCGTAGGCGTAAAGGCGGCCATTCCCTGCTGCCGCCAGCCATTGCCTGCCGACAGGGGTCGTGACGCGCGAGACCCCTCCCCTGATCTGTGCTCTCAGAGCATCCTGTCTCAAGTTGGCCTGCGGCATCAGCCGCTCCTGTATCAACCATGCGCAGGCCCCCACCGCGCAGGCAAACAGCAGACCCGGCAGCACCAGCCTGTAGACGCTCTGCCCGCAGGCCCACCAGGCGACGGCCTCGCTGCGCCGAGACATCAGCGCATAGGTCACAAGCATCGCCAGCAGAACGCTCGCCGGCAGCAATTCCACGCTGAGTAACGGCAGCAGAAAGAGCATATACCTGGCCACCAGGCGCGCACCCGCACCCGTGGCCGCTATGAAGCGCCACAACTCGAAGAGAGTAAAGATGAGAAAGATAGAGACCAGCGCGGCGTAGGAGTAGAGAAAACTGAGCGTCAGCATACGCAGCAGGCTCATGTCCAGCAGGCTCGGAAAGCCCAGCAGTCGCGCCTGCCTCCCCCTCTCGAATCGCCTTCCGGTGACAGCCTTGGCCGTCGCGCGGGCGTTTGCGCCGCCCCCGCGCATAAATCTCAACGAGCCAAAACCTCTCTCCCTGATCAACAGCAACGCCAGGCTGAAGGCGACCGTCACGGTCGTCGCCAGCCAGGTGCCCTGGGCCACCGGCACAGTACCGGCTCTGGCCAGTTGCTCCCCGAGCAGGGAGATCAGGTAATAGGCTATGAGCGTCAGGAGCGAGAGCAGGACGCCCATCCCGCGCCCCCCCTTTCTGACGCGCAGGCCCAAAGCGACCCCGAGCAGCGCGAAAACCAGCGGGGCCGCCGACATCGTCAGTCTCTTCTGTAGGAGGGTGGCGGCATCCCTGCCTTCCGCGCCGTGGGTCTTTGCGGCATAGTCGCTCAATTCCCGCCAGCCCAGCTCGTCCGGCTCGGCCTCATCGCTGCGCAGTTTGTCCAGTACAGCCTTGCGCCCGGTATTGAAGACTATGCGCAACTGTGCCAGGCGCTCCGTGACGTATTCGCGCCCCCCCAGGGCAGCCGCCGCCGGAAGCCTGGTCGCCACCGCATCGCTTAAGACCAGCTCGGACTGCTCCGCTGCGGAATCTATGCGACCCGAGCGTGCCGTGATCAGATGCGCGGCCCCTTCCTGATCGCGCGAGTATATGAAAACCCTTCCCCAGCGCCCCCGCGTCTTATCGCCGTCGCGCACGTAGACCACGTAGCCTGGGATCTCCGCATTAAATGAGCGCGGCTCTATCGGCGAATCCAATTTGTAGAGGACTGCGCGCAGCCCTGCGCGTCGCAGCGTGCGAGCGCCCTGCGGCATCAACTCGAAATTGATGAAGAGCGTCGCACCCGATAGCAGCGCCCCCAGCAACAGCACAGGCCAGAGCAGCCGCCAGGTTCCAGAGCCCGCCGCGCGCATGGCGACCAATTCGCTGTCGCTTCCCATGCGGCTGAATCCGATCATGGTTCCGGCCAGCATGGCCATCGGCAGGGAGAAGGAGAGCACGCCGGGCAAAAGGGCTGCCGTAATCTCCCAGACCAGCGGGAGCGGCACCCCGCCCCCCATCAACAGCTCACCGAAGCGGCCAGCCTGCTGTCCCAACAACGTCGCCGTCAGCAGCAGCAGGGCGAGCAGCAGGTAGGGCAGCAGCGCTCCCAGAACGTATCGCTCTATCAGTCTACGGCTTGAGATCATTTGGGTCTGAGATACGACGCCCTCTTCAGCCTGCTTGAGGGGACATGCCAGGGCCCTGTGCGCGCAACTCTCTCTCCAATATGCGTTCTATGAGGCGCCTCGCAACCTGCTCGACCTCCTCCCGCGAGCCCTCCTTCACAGCCCGCATGCCCCTTGCGAAATCGCCCGGCGACAGGCGCTGTGCGGCATCTATCTGCGCGTGCGCCTCTTCGGAGAGGGGTGTTCCCTGCCCCTTGCTGCAAGCCCTGCAGCGCGCCCTGCTGTCCACATTCAGGTAGACTACCCCCTCGCCCCTGAGCCGACGGTCGCAGTCGGCGCAACTCCTTATGTTCGGAAGAAAACCTGCCAGCTTCAGCAGCCATACCTCAAAGTAGCGTGTAATGGCCCTCATATCATCCTGGGAACCGGCCAGAGCCTCCAGGCAGGCGTTGACCATTCTGAACAGTTTCTCGTTAGGCTCATGCGGCGGCGCGAACTCCAAGACCAATTCCCCCATATAGGCCAGGGTCTTCATCGTCTCAGGGCTCTGAGCCAGGTGAAAGTAGGAGCGCAGTATCTCCGCCTCGCGCAAGGAATGCAGCTCCTTGCCCTCCTTCTCATAAAAGCTCAGCGCGAGCAGCGTGTAGGGTTCCAGGCCCGCACCGTACTTGCTTTTCAAACGCCTGGCTCCGCGCGCCACAGCCCGCACGACGCCCGCCTTGCGCGTCAGGCAGACCACTATCTTATCCGCCTCCGCCAGATTATACGTGCGCAGTACCAGCGCTTCGCTTTCGACTAAGCCCATCTCTTACGCTCATCCGTCCGCTGATTCTTTTGGCTCGATCCTTTAATTTATTCTTTCGACTCGGCGGCGTTATCGGACGCCCGTGTGGCGCGTGGACTTAGAAAGGCAGAAAGTAGAGCAGCCAGGCCAGGGCCAGGCCTATGCCCACAAACTCCGCGAAGATTTTCAGACCGTAGAGGCCGCGCTCCTTGCCCGTCTCGCGCCCGACAACGCCGAAGACGACCGCCACGAGCAAAGCGAAGGTGATCATCACCAGTAAGTGTGTCAAGATTTCCTCCCCACCGCGATGTCAAAGGCATCCAGCATGGCAAGGTAGTTCAGCAGCCCTGAGACGAGCAGAAAGGTGTTGCCATACTCGAATGTCAAGCGCGCTGCCTGCTCCGCTCCCTCCGCGAACCCCGTATCGGTCGCCCAGCAGTAGAGGTACAAAACGCCCGAGCCAAGGTTTGCGATCATCGGCGGTAAACGCAGCAAGGCGCTCGCCCCCTCCTCCTGGCCTCCAAGGCTGAAGAGATGCCCGCCCAGCAATATCCCCGCGATAAACATGGCCCACACGGCCCCGCCAAGCAGCAGCGCGCGCCCCCAACGGCCCTGGCACAAGTGGCCCGCCCCGGGCACGGCCCAGGCCAGTATGCCTATCAGCCAGGCCAGGGCCGTGACGCCCTCACCCGCAGCCATCCCGCCACCCATACCTCTCTCTTTTACAGGCAAAGAATTCCCTCCCTACTTCGGAACAGTATAACCACGCCTGGACGCCACCTCGTAGCCGCCAGGCGCAACCAGCACGCGTATGCTGCGCCAGGTGCCTGCCTGCGCCCCAGGCAATGGTTGATAGGTGATGATGTACTGCGTGCGCAGCTCCTCCGCGACAGCGTCATAGGCAGGCGTCAGCTCCTCCTCCCTGATCGGCAGAAATATGCGTCCGCCCGTCTGCTCCGCCAGCCCCGTCAAAAGCTTTTCCGCACTCTCTATCAGAGAGAGATATTGCGCGACCTGCCTAGGGTCGTAACCGCCTGCCAGTATGCGCCCGAGCCTGCCCCTCTTTCGATCTTCCAATAGAGCGCGCAGAGAAGCCGTGAGACTCACCACATAAACGGTCGCATCCTGCGCGCGCACGGCGTTCAGAGCATTCGCGTAAGTGGCGTGCGCGCGTTCGCCCGTATCTATCCCGTCGGTCAGGAGTATGATCAGGCGTCGCCCCTGCACCTTACTCAACTGCTCTCTGGCCGCCAGGTAAAGACCATCATAGAAGGCTGTGCTCTGGCCCGCATGATAACGCCAGGACAGAGCCTTCAGCAGCGGTTTGAGCTCGGAAGCGCCAGTCCAATCCTGTAGCAGCTCCACCCTGTCCGCGAACTGCATCACACAGACGCGATCCTCTTTTTCCAGACCCTCTATAAACCGCCTGGCCGCCTCGCGTATGAAACGCATCTGCCGAAACACGCTCCCCGAGGCGTCCAGCAGCAGCACTATATTGGCCGGAATACGCTCGCGGTTGAGACTGCTGATCTCCTGCCGCACACCGTTTTCATAGACCAGAAAGCTTTCCCGCCCGAGCCCGTTGACGGGAGCACCCGTAGGCCCTCGCACGGAGACCGGCAACAGCACCTCCTGCGACCTGACCCTTAGCACGTCGTCCCCGTCAATGCCTTCGGCTCCAGGCGCAGGCGTCTGCGTCCCCAGCTCGTATCTACGCCCGCTCTGGCCAGCGGATACCAGCGCGCAGAGTAGCGAAATCAAGACCAGTATAGGGATATTGCAACGCCCGAATCTTCCCTGGCCTTTACTCTTTATTCCCATCTCTTGATTATTGACCTTGATTCGGACGCGAACCCCTGCGAGGCGTTATCGGACGCGGACGCCCGCTCGCGCCCTCTTCTTCCTTCACAGCGACGGGTTGTTAGTTGCCTTGGCCTAGCTTTTAAGTTGGCCGCGCGCAAGCTTCTCATAATCCAGGAGCCTTTGACCACACCGCAACGACCGAAACCTTCATTCCTCCTACCCGCCCCCTCCACGCTCAGGCCCTTTCGCCTCAAGCCTCTGCCTGCTCGTAATACCCGCCAAAGGCGCAGGGGCGGCACAAAACCAGGCCACCTGTTCCCCTCTCCTCGCGCCCGTCGTTGATACCTTCCAGGCACTTGGCGCAGCTCACGCGCGAGCTTGGGCGTCCAGGCGCATCCATCTCGCCGTAAGCCACCCTCACACGCTCGACCTTGAACAGCTCAGCATCAGTCGCCTCCCTGTAAGCACGCAGCTGCCGCTCTCCCTTACTTTCGATCAAAGGATAACGCTCGTCCGCCAGGGCCCTTGACGCTTCCAGGGCCGCCACGCGCACGGCCTCTAAGCTCTCAGTATTGAGGAAAGTAGCCGCTACCTTACCGTAATCCATGTACTTCAAGCTGCGCCTGCCCAAACGCACGCCCGTCACAGCGCTGACAGCATCGGCCATGCAGCGGTCTATCTCCACCCAGACGATCAGCCTCTTTCGATCCGCCCCGCGCGGCTCACCTATTCCTATCAACCTACAGCCCAGCAGCGCCATACGTACGCCCAGCAGCTGACCGGCGCACAGATGGCCGTGCAAAAGGCGGCATTCCTCAAGCAGAGCATCTATCTCGTACATCTTCCGAAATCCCCCGAAGCTTCAGGTAACACTTCAACAGTCGGCGCGGCGACATGGTTAACGCAAAACCTTCGCTCGGCAACCGCATCTGTTTCTAATAAAGCAGATAGCCGGAACGCTTGCTTTTGAAATCTTCCAGGCCGGCCTGCCAGGAATCCCTTATGGCGTCGAGCGACTCTTGCCCTTCTATCTGAGCGCGAAGCTTCGCTGTCCCGGCGATCACGTCGAAGGGGTTTTTGTCGTAGACGTATTCGTAGGGCGGCTCTTTCCAGCGAAACTGCTCGCCGTAGAGATCATAGGCAGCCTTGACGGCCGCCACCCCCACGATTACAGGCTCGAACGATTCCCTGTCGGTGACGTGAATCTGCACTCCCCCGCAACTCTTCCCGCCATGTTTTTGAAACGTCGGCTGGAAACCGCAGGGACGAAAATGCACTCCCGGAAAACCTATGGAGGTGAGACGCCGTGCGTATTCCTCCGCATCTATGTAGGGCGCGCCGATCAGCTCGAAGGGGCGCGTCGTCCCACGCCCCTCCGAAAGCTGCGTTCCCTCCAGGTGGACTGTGCCCGGAAAGACCGTCGCCGTTTCGAGCGTAGGCATATTGGGCGAAGGCATCACCCAGGGAGCATCAGTCTCGTCCATCCACTGCTCGCGGCTCCATCCCTCCATCCTCAACAGCTCCAGCTCGCAGCCTATCCCGAAGTGCTCATTGAACATGCGTGCCAGCTCCGCCACGGTCATGCCGTGCCTGGTCGGAATGGGGAACTGTCCGACGAAGGAGGCGTATTCGGGCTCCAGGACGTTGCCCGAAACGAACAGGCCCGTGATCGGGTTGGGGCGATCACAGACGATCACGCGCTTGCCATACTTTTTCGCGGCCCTCATGCAGTTGGCCAGCGTGTAGATGAAGGTGTATATGCGACACCCCACGTCCTGCATGTCGAAGACCAGTACGTCCAGGTCATTCAGCATCCGCTCCGTCGGCTCGCGCGTCTCGCTGTAGAGCGAGTAGATGGGCTTGCCCGTCGCCCTGTCTATCATATGATCCGTCTCGATCATATTGTCCTGCACGTCGCCCCGTATGCCGTGCTGCGGCCCGAACAGAGTCGTCAACTCGAATTCGCTGCGCTCCCGTAAAAGGTCTGCGCTGTGACGCAGCGAGTGGTCCACGGAAGCCTGGTTGCAAACGAGCCCGACACGCGCGCCGCGCAAAAGCCCCAGCTGATCTTCGAGCAGCTTCTCAAGTCCCAGCGTCGTACGTCTTCCCTCTACAACCTTCCTAGCCCCCTCGCGCTCGCCCCGAGAATGCGTAGGGGCTTCAGCCGTCGAAAACGCACCCGTGGAGCCCTCCGTCGAAGGCTCAGCCCCCGTCCCGTAAAAACGGCCCATCCGATCAGCCAAAGCGACCAGACTTTGCCCGTGTAAGCGTATCTCCTCCACCCAGGGCAGAGCCTTGGGCGGCGCACCCAAAGCGCTGTCGGCCCCCGTCAGCCCGGCGATCTCCCGGCGTACAGCCTCCAGCCTCAGCCCGCGCTCGTATAGAATCTCAGCCGCCATCGTGCGCTCCTCCCGGAGCAGGCCCAGGAGCAGGTGCTCAGTGCCTATGTGCCTGTGCTCGAGGCGATCACTCTCCTCGTGCGCGTAGGCCAGTACCCTCTTCGTTTCCGGCGCTAGGGGCAACTCCACGCTCGTAGAGATCATTTCCCTGTGCAGCGTCCTGGCCTGGACCTCCTGACGTATGGCCTCCAGAGAGGCCCGCGAGCGCGGAAAAAACCGGCTCATCAGGCCCTTATCTTCACGCATCAGCCCGAGGAGCAGGTGCTCCGGCTCTATGGCCGGTGTGCCGAACTGGCTGGCTTCGTAGCGCGCAAAGAAGATGACTCTTCGCGCTTTTTCCGTGTAGCGTTCAAACATTTGCACCCTTCCCTTCCGCCTCTCCCTGTCGAATCATCCTCGCTCGACGGCGGGCTACGATCATGTCTCGAAAACCCTGGCGGCGCTCCGCCGAGCTGTATATTTCAAAACACCTGCGCACCCTACAGGCTTTATCGGACGCCTTGCGCGACGCCGCTCTCACGCGCCAGACCAGCCAGCCTCCCCTCGCCCAGAGTGGCGAACTCCCTCGCGGCCCTCACGAAGCGCTCGAAAATCTTGCGCGAAAAGCCGTCCGTCTTCCATCCCATCTCCGGATGCCACTGCACGGCCAGGGCGAAACGATCGGCTCTGGAATCCTCCAGGGCTTCGACCAATCCATCAGCCGTCCAGGCCGTCGCCAGGAGCTCGCGCCCGACCGTCTCAATCGCCTGGTGATGATGACTGTTGACCATCGCCTGCCCCTCGCCCGCCAGGCCCTCCAACATGCTTCCACCCAGCAGCCTGACCCTGTGCGAACGACGGTCACGCGGCGCTCCCTGCTCGTGCTTGATCGCCTCAGGCATCTGCGTCTGTATGTCCTGAATCAGCGTCCCGCCGCGCTCGACGTTCAGAATCTGCAGGCCGAAACAGATGCCCAGCAGCGGCATCCCGCGCCGCTCCACCTCGCGCAGCACCAGCGCGTCCGTCTCATCCTTGATGGGCTGGACTGTGCCCAGGTGCGTATGCGGCTCGCGCCCATAGCGCGCAGGGTCTACGTCCGAATCGCTGCCGGGCAGCAGTATCCCGTCCAGCCCGTCCAGCGCCGCCCCTATGTAATCCGCCTCCGGGATCAGGCTCAGGTGCAGCGGTATGCCGCCAGCCGCCTCCACAGCCTCGCTGTAATCCCTCCCAAGGTAAAAGCGGTCTCGCTCCATCTCTATGCGCATCGTCAGTCCTATGCGCGGTCGCTCCAATACCATCGCTTCCAGACCTCTCACTTCCTTTAACTCTTCAAAGATATTTTTATCGCCTCACTCATCATATAGCAAAAAGCCTTCGCCCGCTCCCCCCTCTCGCCCGTCTACTGCGCGCGAGCCGCTCTCGCCCCACCCCCCCGGAGCGCCTGCGCTTTCCGCCAGCGCCGCCTTGACTTCTCTTTGCCCTCATTCCTATAGTGCTCCGTTCAGAATTATGAGCGAACAGTCGAGCAAAGTACGCAGCACAACCGTGCTCCTCGTCAGACGCGGCGATAGTGTCGCGCTCGCGGGCGACGGGCAGGTCACGCTCGGCGAAACCGTCATGAAGACGGGCGCGCGTAAAGTCCGCCGCCTCTACAACGATCGCATCCTGGCAGGCTTTGCCGGGGCCACAGGCGACGCCTTCTCGCTCCTGACGCGCTTCGAGGGGAAGCTCGAACAGTATCACGGCAATCTTGAGCGCGCCGCCATCGAGCTTAGCAAAGAGTGGCGCACAGACAAAATCCTGCGCCACCTCGAAGCACTCCTCGTCGTCGCCGACCAGAAGAACTCTTTTCTACTCTCAGGCAACGGCGATGTCATAGCCCCTGACGACGGCGTGCTCGCCATAGGCTCCGGCGGCTCCTACGCCCTGGCCGCCGCACGCGCCCTGCTCCTGCACACGGAACTCAGCGCGCGCCAGATCGCTCAAGAGGCCATGCGCATCGCCGGCGAGATATGTATCTATACGAACACCAATATCATCGTCGAGGAACTTGAGAGGCAGTAAGTCGGTGACAAGCGCCCGTTGACAGGATCAAACTGAAATCGGCGCGCGCCACTTGCCACTCGTCGCTAAATATATGGTTATCTATCTAAACGGTGAAGTGGACGACCAGGTCTCTCTGGATGAGATGACGCCGCGCCAGATCGTCACCGAACTCGACAAGCACGTCGTCGGGCAGATGGCCGCCAAGCGCGCCGTCGCCATCGCCCTGCGCAACCGGGTGCGCCGTCAGAAGCTCGCGCCCGAAATGGCCGCCGACGTGATGCCGAAAAATATCATCATGATCGGCTCCACGGGCGTCGGCAAGACCGAGATCGCGCGCCGCCTGGCGCGCATGTCCAGCTCCCCCTTCCTCAAGGTCGAAGCCTCCAAGTTTACAGAGGTCGGCTACGTGGGCCGTGATGTCGAGAGCATGATCCGCGACCTCACGGAGATCGCCGTCGAGATGACGCGCGAGGAGAAGATAGATGAGATCGCCGATCAGGCCGAGCTCAACGTCGAAGAGAGAATCCTTGACCTGCTCCTGCCGCCCCCCAAATCCTCTCTCGCCGCAGGCTACTTCGACTTCGACGAGACCGAGAGCACAGAGGCTTCGCCTTCATCCTCAGAGAGCGCTTCCGCCGGGCGCGACGATAATTTTCAGCGGACGCGCGAGAAGCTGCGCGAGCGTTTGCGCGCCGGCAAGCTTGAGAACCGCCTCGTCGAGATAGAAGTCCGCGAGAAGAGCTTTCCCACCATAGAGCTGGCCGGGCCGCAGGGCATAGAAGAGATGGGCATCAACATGAAAGATATGCTCGGCAATCTCTTCCAGGGACGCACCAAGCGGCGCAAGATGCGTATCGACGAGGCCATGGAATATCTCATGCAGGAAGAGGAGGAGCGTCTCATAGACATGGACACGGTCGCCCGCTCCGCACTTGAACGCGTGGAGTCCTCAGGCATCATCTTCCTGGACGAGCTCGACAAGATCGCCGGGCGCGAACAGGGCTCCGGCCCAGACGTTTCGCGCGAGGGCGTCCAGCGCGACATCCTCCCCATCGTCGAGGGCACGACCGTCAATACGCGCTACGGCATGGTCCGCACGGATCACATACTCTTTATCGCCGCCGGCGCTTTTCACGTCTCCAAGCCCTCGGACCTGATCCCCGAATTGCAGGGCCGCTTTCCCATCCGCGTCGAGCTTGAGTCGCTCACCGTCGAGGATTTCAAGCGTATCCTGACAGAGCCCAAGAACGCGCTCATCAAGCAGTACTGCGCCCTTATGGAGACAGAAGGCGTCGAACTGGATTTCACCACCGATGCCATCGAGACCATCGCCAACTTCGCCGCCCAGGTCAACCAGCAGACCGAAGACATAGGGGCCCGGCGGCTGCACACGATCATGGAAAAGCTCCTCGACGAGATCAGCTTTGAAGGCCCTGACCTGGAGCCCAAGCAGCAGCGCATAGATGCCGCTTACGTCAACCGCATGCTCGCCGATACGGTCAAGGATCAAGACCTCAGCCGATACATCCTATGAAGGTAGAAGCGCACAGGAGAAAGCAGAAGCGGGAAATCAAAAGGCTCACTCTTTTTTTTGCCTGCTGCCTGACTTTTTCCCTAACCTTTGCCGCCTGCGGGAAACGCCGCCCCCCGCAGCCTCCCGTCGAAAACGTCCCGCAGCGCACAGAGCTGCTCTCCGGCGTACAGCGCGGCAATCGCGTCATCCTCAGCTGGCCCGCGCCCCTTCGTAACGCCCCCAGCACAAGCGTGCAGTCCATTCGCCGCATAGACATCTATCGCCTGGCCGAAACGCCTGACGCAGCGCTGCCCTTAACCGAAGAGGAGTTCGCCGCGCGCTCCACCCTCATCGGCTCCGTCACCTTCGAGACCCTGCAGAATGGCGGCGAGACTTTGACCTACATAGATACGCTTGAGCTGGCCGGACAACCCACGCGCCTGCGCTACGCCTTGCGCTACGTCAATGCTTCCGGCCAGCGCGCCTCCTTCTCCAATTTCCTTTTGATAGAGCCCGCCGCGCGCATCGCCGAGCCGCCCACGCTCATCGCCCCGGCCCTTTTGACGGAAACCTCCATCACCATCAACTGGCAGCCGCCCGTCGCCAATATAGATGGCTCCACGCCGGTCAATCTGCTCGGCTACAACGTCTACCGCGCCTCTCAATCGCAGAACGAACTCAGCCAGACCCCCATCAACTCCGCCCTCGTCACTGCGACGCACTATGTTGATAAAAGCTTTCAACCCGGCGAGCAATATAACTACATCGTGCGCTCCGTCTCGCTCGGCACGGGCGGCGCGCAGGTCGAGAGCCTCAACTCCAACGTCGTCGCCGTCGCCCCCAGAGATGTTTACGCGCCGGTTCCGCCCGGCCCCGTCAGCATCGCTCCCGCGCCCGGTCGCCTCTCCATTTTCTTCCCGGCCAATCCTGAACCGGACGTGGCGGGCTACAATATTTATCGTTCGACCGACCCCGCTCTGCCGAGAGAGCAGTGGACCAAGCTCAACGACGCCCTGCTCACACGCACCACTTTCCAGGATGAGCGCGTGGAGTCCGGCAAAAAGTACTATTATTACCTGACGGCTGTAGACACCGCTGGCAACGCGAGCGCGCCCTCAGAGGTTGTTTCCGAGACCGTCCCCTAAACGCTTATGAAACTCTGTCGCTTCGAGCACCAGGATTTTTTCGTCCCGCACTACGGCATCATAGAGGGCGATTACGTGCGCGCCTTGATTGACGCCGACGCCTTCGGCTCTCGCCCGCGCGCGCGCGCCGACAAGATCCCGCTCGCCGACGTGCGCATCGTCGCGCCCGTCGCGCCCTCCAAGATCGTCTGCGTCGGGCGCAACTACAGAGAGCACGCCGCGGAACTCGGCAACAAGATGCCGGACGAGCCGCTGCTCTTCCTCAAAGCGCCTTCCTCCATCATCGCCTCCGGCCAGACCATCCAACTGCCGCCCGAATCCCGGCAGGTCGAGCACGAAGGAGAACTCGGCGTCGTTATCGGACGGACGGCCTGCCGCATCCCCTCAACCGACGACCCCTTGACCTACGTCCTGGGCTATACCTGCGTCAATGATGTCACGGCGCGCGACCTTCAGCGCAAAGACGTTCAGTTCACCCGCGCCAAGTCCTTCGACACCTTCTGCCCCGTGGGCCCACTGATCTCCACCGACCTGAACCCCGAAGACGCGCTCGTCACGACACGCCTCAACGGCGAAATCAAGCAGCAGGCCAGCACGTCCGCCATGGCCTTTTCCATCTCCATGCTCCTGCGCTACATCTCGCACGCGATGACCCTGCTACCGGGCGACCTGATCGCCACGGGCACGCCCGCCGGCGTCTCCACGATGAAGGCAGGCGATACTGTCGAGGTCGAGATTGAAGGCATAGGCGTGCTCAGCAACGAGGTGAGCGATCAGCCCTGCGCCACACACTCCCCTTGAAACCGATAGCGCGCGCCCCTTTTTGCAAGGTCTTCGCGCAGCCGACGCCGAAATTCCGCTCAACTATCGGGGCCGACTCTCTTTGGCCGACCGTGCGCTTGAGCGGGCGATGAAGGTCTCGCTCGCGCCCTTGCGCCCGGCCTCCAGGCGATTTATACGGGTAAGAATTTTTTTGAATCAAGCATCACACATCCCAGATCAAGCGCTGCCGGGAGACGATCAGGTTGTCATGGCCAGGGCGCTCACCAAGCTCTACGGCAGCGCGCGCGCCGTCGACGGTATTGACCTGAGCGTCCGTCGCGGCGAGACCTTCGGGCTGCTGGGCCCAAACGGCGCCGGCAAATCCACGACCATGCGTATGATCGCCTGCCGCACGCCGCCCACTTCCGGGAAACTCTTCGTCGAAGGCATAGACTCTCAACTCTTCCCGCGCCGCGTGCGCTCTCTGCTCGGCGTCGTCCCGCAGGACAACAACCTGGACCCGGACCTCAACGTCCGCCAGAACCTCCTGGTCTATGCCAGGTACTATCGCCTGCCGCGCGACCTGGCCCGCAAGCGTTGCGACGAGCTGTTGAGCTTCACGGGCCTGACGGCGCGCGCCTCTGCGCGCATAGATCAGCTCTCCGGCGGGATGAAGCGCCGTCTCATGATCGCACGCGCGCTCATACATGAGCCGCGCCTCCTCGTCCTGGATGAGCCCACCACAGGGCTCGACCCGCAGGTGCGCCATGAAATCTGGCAGCGCCTGGAAGAGCTGCGCCGCAGTAGCGGCACGACCATCCTGCTCTCCACGCACTACATGGACGAGGCGGAGAAATTGTGCGAGCGGCTGCTCGTCATAGATCGCGGGCGCATTGTCGCCACGGGCGCGCCGCGCGAGCTGATACATGCACGCGTCTCGCGCTACGCTCTGGAAGTCCGCGACGTGGACGCGCTTCCCCTGCTCGCCGCGTCGCCGCAGGTCAGCGCCGTCACGCGCGGCGGGGCCCATTTCTACTTCGCCCCCGACCCTGAGCTTTTAACCCCCGTCATGAAGCGCTACGAGGGACGACGCGTCATGCTCCGACCCTCCAACCTCGAAGATGTCTTCCTTCAACTGATCGACGAAGGCGGCGAAGACCGTGAAGGAGCCGCCTGGCAGTGATGAGCCGTACATGACAGTCAAGGAGCCCTTCGGATGTCGGAGACTGTAGAGACCATCATCGTCCGCGCATGTAAGTATGACGGCACGGAGCACAAGCGCTGGCAGGCACGCCTCCTCAGCCGGGAGGATTCGCTGCTCCTCCTGGACGCGTGTTTCGATGAGGAGATACGCCACGCGCTCTTAGGCGTCATCGAGCGCGGAACCTTGAGCATGGAGTACTACTGGCTTGATCGCTGGTACAATGTCTTTCGTTTCCATGAGCCGACGGGCGAGCTGCGCAACTACTACTGCAATATCAACGTGCCGCCGACCTTTGACGGGCGCGTGCTCAGCTACGTTGACCTCGACATAGACATCCTGGTCGCGCCCGATCTCTCCTATCGAATCGTGGACGAAGACGAGTTTGCATTGAACGCCGCGCGCTTCGATTACCCCTCGGAGGTGCACGCTCGCGCCGCAGACGCGCTCGCCGAGCTGCTGACGCTGATCGAGTCGCGCCGCTTCCCTTTCGACTATCAGGACTGAACGAGTCAATGAGCGTCGCCACTACCGAATTACGTCAATCAGGGGAGAGAGCCCCGCGTCGCGCCCGCCTGGCGCTCGCGCGTGTCAATGGCCGCGACGCCTTCAGCGTCTGGCAGCGCAATCTGGAAGTCTACCTGCGGCTCTGGAAGGTGCTCCTGATTCCGCCGCTCATAGAGCCCATCTTCTCCATCTTCGCCTTCGGCTGGGGCGTCGGCTCGCTCGTCATCTCAAGGGTCGAGGGCATTCCCTATCTCTCTTTCGTCGGCGCCGGGCTGCTCGCCTTCACCGTCATCATGCGCGCGCTTTTCGAGACGACCTACGGCTCCTACTTCCGCATGGTCTACCAGTCAACCTACGACTCCATCCTCGCCACCCCCGTCGAGGTCGAATCGCTCGCCTGGGCCGAGATATGCTGGGCCGTGAGCAAGGCTTCCTTCGACTCCGTCATCATTCTCATCATACTGGTCCTGTTCGGAGCGGCCACTTCGCCTTTCGCCGCCCTCGTCCCCCTGCCCCTGATCGTCGGCAGCCTCTTTATCGCCGCCCTCTCCTTAGTCATCACGGCGCACGTTCACGATATAGACTCTTTCAACGTCTACCTCGCCGTCTTCTTCTCTTCGATCTTTCTCTGCGGAGCATGGTTTCCTTTGGAAGTCCTGCCCGCGCCGCTGCGCTGGCTGGCCTGGGCCATCCCTCTCACCAGCGCCGTAGACCTGACGCGCGCCCTCTTGACAGGGCGCTTCATGGGCCGTCACCTGCTGGAATCCTTCTATCTTTGCGCCGCCGCCTTCGTCTGTTGCGAATGGGCGCTGAGGAGCTTGCGTCGCCGCATGGTCGCGTGATGCAATAGCAATCGAAAGGCATCCGTGCGGCCCGTGTCTTCGGAAACACTTTAACACCCGGGAAACTTTATGAGTTCACAAAAGCAAGGAGAGTCGCTGCCGGCCAAGCTGGCGTTGCTCAAAGAGCGCAGCCGTGAGGCCCTGGCCGGCGGCGGCGCGGCCCGCGTCGAAAAACAGCACGCCGCCGGGAAAATGACGGCGCGCGAGCGCGTAGAGTTTTTCCTCGACGAAGGGACCTTCGAGGAGTTCGACCGCCTGGTCGTTCATCGCTCGCGCGACTTCGAGCTCGACCGGCAGCTCATCGCGGGCGACGGCGTCGTCACGGGCCACGGCCTCCTGGATGGTCGTCGCGTCTTTATCTTCGCGCAGGATTTTACGGTCTTCGGCGGCTCGCTCTCGGAAACGCACGCCGAGAAGATTTGCAAGCTGATGGACCTGGCCCTCAAGGTCGGCGCGCCCCTCGTCGGCCTCAACGATTCGGGCGGCGCGCGCATACAGGAGGGCGTCCTGAGCCTCGGCGGCTACGCAGACATCTTCCTGCGCAACACGCTTGCCAGCGGCGTCATCCCGCAGATCAGCTGCATCATGGGCCCATGCGCGGGCGGCGCTGTCTACAGCCCTGCCATCACCGACTTCAACGTCATGGTCAAAGACACCTCCTACATGTTCATCACGGGCCCTGACGTGATCAAGACCGTCACGCACGAGGATGTCACCAAGGAGGACCTGGGCGGCGCACTCACGCACAACGCACGCTCGGGCGTCGCCCATTTCGCCGCTGACTCGGACCGCCAGGCGCTCAGCATAGTGCGCGAGCTGCTCTCCTTTATTCCTTCAAACAATATGGACGATCCACCTTTCGTGGCCTCCGGCGACCCCGCCGACCGCATCGAACCGGCCCTCAACCATCTCGTGCCCGAAGCCTCCAACCAGCCCTACGACATACGCGACGTGATTCATCATGTCGTGGACGAGCGCTACTTCTTCGAGGTGCAGGAGCACTACGCGCAGAATATCGTGGTCGGTTTCGCGCGCCTCGGCGGGCGCTCCTGCGGCATCGTCGCCAACCAGCCCGCTTATCTCGCGGGCGTGCTCGATATTGACGCCTCCGTCAAGGCCGCGCGCTTCGTTCGCTTCTGCGATTGCTTCAACATCCCGCTCATCACCTTTGAAGACGTGCCGGGCTTTTTGCCGGGCGTCGAGCAGGAGCACGGCGGGATTATCCGGCACGGCGCTAAGCTGCTCTACGCCTTCGCCGAAGCGACCGTCCCCAAGGTGACAGTCATTACGCGCAAAGCCTACGGCGGAGCCTACTGCGTGATGGCCTCCAAACACATACGCACGGACATCAACTTCGCCTGGCCCACAGCCGAGATCGCCGTCATGGGCGCGGAAGGGGCCGTCGGCATTCTCTACCGCCGCGAGATCGCCGAGGCCTCCGACCCTGAGGCCGCGCGCCTCTCGCGCGTCCGCGAGTTTGAAGAGAAATTCGCCAACCCTTATGTCGCGGCCCGGCGCGGCTTCATAGACGAAGTCATAGAGCCTGCCCTGACCAGACCAAAGCTCATTCGCGCGCTCTCACTTCTTGAGAATAAGCGCGACACCAACCCGCCCAGGAAACACGGCAATATCCCACTCTGAGCGCAGAGTCGCTTCTGCTTTCCCCTGAGCATCTGCGCCGGAAAATTCTCCGATCACACTGCAATTTATATTGCAGTGGCTCTATCTTCAATTTTTGTATTGACATCCGGAGGGTTTGCATATATCGTGGCGGCGCTTTTGAGAGAGAGTGCGTACCGGGGTCTTGCCAGGTTGTGGCCAATTTTCACCCTCTGAGAATTCGTCAATCAAAATATTTCAAGGATCAAAGACGACAAAGCGTGCGGCATTTCTCCTTACGCTTTTATCCTCTCGTCAGGGTCGCGCTACACCCTTTCACCTGGTCTTCCCATTCTCGACGCGGGGCTCTCCTTGCCCTGTCACGATGGTCGTTTACCGAACGATTTTCACTTGTTACCCGGTAGTCAAAACTTTTCAACCCCGCGACAGGCGACGGCCTGTCTCCGTGCCCGGGTAAAGTCAGCTTTCACTTACTGCTCTTTCACCGGCTGATTCTCTGCGCGGCCTCGCTCTACCCGCCCTGTATCGCTTCAGCCTTCCCGACAACCCTTGCGCCGTTTGTCTTACCCGGCGGCGCATCACCCGACAATCTAAGGAGTTTAAAAGATGAAAAGGTTTCCTCTCTACTTGCCCATTACACTCTTACTCTTTGCTCTTCTTAGTGCTGCCCTTCCGACCAACAGGTTCGGCGGCACTCAGGTCTCAGCACAAAGCGCAACCAAACGCTACGTGATCGTGTATCACCAGCAAACCTCCATCCCCAAGACCGCCGATGACAGAATCGCGCGCATGGGCGGACAAGTCCTCACCCGCATGGAAGAAGTCGGCGCTGTGGTGGCGACCTCCAACAATCCCAATTTCGCAGCCGAGCTTGCTAAATCGGACTCCTCCGTCTCCGACATCTCAGAAGATATTGAAGTCAAGATGATTCCCACCCCTGAGGAAATGGGCGTCGTGGCTTTGGGCGACGGCCCCGTCGAGCCTCCGGGAGATGATACGCAGACTGGCTCAGAGCCTTTCTATCGCTTCCAGTGGGACAAGAAGCGCATGCGCGCCTCCAACCAGGGCTCCTACGCCGTGCAGCAGGGCCGCCGCGATGTGGTCGTCGCCGTCCTCGATACGGGCGCTGATATTTTGACCGTCCCGCACCAGGACATCGCCCCGAACCTGGACTTTGCTCGCAGCCGTTCCTTCGTCGGCGCAGTCCCGCCCGGCGGCGATCCCAACCCTGCGGCATGGGACGACAAAAACGGTCACGGCTCCTGGTGTCTGAGCGCGGTCGGTGCGCCGATCAATGCCAGGGGTATCTCCGGCGTCGCGCCCAGAGTGACGCTCGTCGCCTTGAAGGTGTTGGGCGATAACGGCAGCGGCTCCTACCCGGCGCTTGCCCAGGCCCTGATCTACGCGGGCATCAATAAGTTCGACGTGGCTTCGATGAGCTTAGGCGGTTATCTTAGGCGTGCCGATCAGAGCCAGCATGCTCTGATTAAGCTGGTTCAGCGCGCCGTCAATTTCGCACGCGAAAACGGCGTCACACCGATTGCCGCTCTCGGCAACGAAAGCGTCAACCTGAGCGATGGTGATTTCATGCGTGACTTTATAGAAGTTCCGGGCGAGATCGACGGCGTCATCGGCGTCTCGGCCACGGGCTATTTCAACCTCAAAGCCTCTTACAGCAATTACGGCATGGGCAAAACCGACATCAGCGCGCCGGGCGGCGACTTCGCCGTTCAGGCCACGTCTCAGACCAACCCCCTGGGCGGCGGCAGCGTGCTCGGCGCTTGGGCACAGGAAGTCTTCGGGCCCAATGCTTATGCCTTCGCCAGCGGCACTTCCATGGCCTGTCCGAATGCCGCAGGTGTCTGCGCTCTGATCGTCTCGCACTTCGGCGATTTCACTGCCGACAACAGCAGAAAATCGCATATGCCCCCGCAGCGCGTAGAGGCTTACTTGCAGCAGACGGCCAACAACCAGCCTTGCCCTGACCCGGACGTTGTAAACTACGTGACCGTCTTCCCTGTCGGCACTCTTCCCGTCGGGTCGCCAGTCGGCGCGCCTAACCAGAGATGCCAGGGCGAAGCCGGTTACAACAACTTCTACGGTAAGGGAATCGTTGACGCCTTCAAGGCCGTCACCGAAGCTCCCGGTCAAAATTGATTTGCTTGGAGGCGCAACGGCTTATGAGTCAAGGCTGAGCGTTGAGCCCCCGAGACTTGAGACGAAGATGCGTGGCAGAGATGAACACTCTCTGCCACGCATCTTCGTTTCCATCAACCACTCGCTTTAATGTTCGCTTTACAGCTTGATCTCCCATACACCGCGGCCGTAGGTGCTAATTCCCAGGACACAGCCGCCGGGAGGGATGTATAGATCCGAGACATGGCGAAAGGCAAACTATACGGTTGAAGTGGCGACACTCTACAGGACCTGGCCCATAGTTGTTAATGAGATGGGCGATGGCCCCGCTGCACTTGACTTGAGCGTGCGACTCAACGTACTGTGCCTGTGCTCAAAACGGCTGTCGGTCGCGCCTGAGTTGACTGACTCGTCATCTATTTTCACGACGCGGCTCCCTAATAACATCTGCGATCTGTTTCTACAGCACGTTTCCCCGGAACAAGCCTGATTAGATGTTTATTCATCTCAGACATCCTGTTGAAATGTTTTCGCTGACCTGATATCCCGAAGGAGAGATATATGAAGTTGACCCTTGCACACAGAACCCTGACAGGCGCAATCCTGGCTCTTGCGCTCGCCTTTTCCCTCTTCCCCGCAACAACCGAAGCGGCGGCCAGGTCTCAAAGCAACATGATCGGTATCAACATCCAGTTGAATACAGCCGTCACGGATTCAATCCTCGCAGACCTCGGCAAACACGGTAAGGTGCGCGACGTGATCTACCAGATCAAGGTCGTCACGCTGCAAGCCCCGGGCAGCGAATTGAACGCGATTCGCAAGCTCTCCTACGTCGCATCGGCCAACCCCGATGCTGAACGTAACGGCAGCCCCGTTGATACCCTGGCCGTCACGGATTTCCTCAACGGCCTGAGCACCTGGGACATGGATGCCATCAACGTCACGAACCCCGGCTTCAACAACAGGCAGGTGAGTTATGACGGCACGGGAGTCTATGTCGCCGTTCTGGATACGGGCCTGCTCGATTCCTGGCGACAATATTTTCCGCAGGAGCGCATCGCCGTCGAGATGGCCAAGTCCTTCAGCGGCGGCGGCGGGGCGGGCACTGTCTCAGAGACGACCAACCAGTGGGAGCATGACCAGAACTCGCACGGCACACATGTGACGAGCACTATTCTCGGCTACAACTTTTTCGGCACGCCCGTCAACGGCGTCGCGCCGAAAGCGACCGTCATTCCCGTCAAGGTTCTGAACCAGTCCGGCTTCGGCTGGTCATCCGTCATCGCTCACGGCATCGTCTACATCGCAGACCTCAAGGCGGGTCAACTGGCCAACTCTCCGGTCGTCATCAATATGAGCCTCGGCGGCTCTTCGCTCGACGCGGTGGAAAAGGCCGCCATTGATTATGCCGTGAGCCGCGGCGTCATCATCGTCGCCTCTGCCGGTAACGAGGGCACGGCGGGCATGGGTTATCCGGGAGCGTACGCGCCCGTCATCTCTGTGGCGGCTTCTGGCTGGACGGGTGAATGGCTCGCCGGTTCCGACGGCGTTGTCGGAAACTGGTGGTGGAAAGATGATGTCGCAGACCCGACCAACACGGCGCAGTTCTACATCACGGACTTTTCCAGCCGCCAGAAAAGCGGTCAAGACCTGGATGTCGCGGCTCCAGGCTCCTGGACTGTGGGGCCCTACCAGGTCAACAGCGGGCAGCTCAGCTACTACTTCCTTGGCGGCACGTCCATGGCGAGCCCGCACGTGGCTGGCATAGTCGCCCTCATGGCGCAGAAAAATCGCACGCTTAACGCGGCTCAGGCCGAGAGCATTCTGACGAAATCGGCCATCCCCTTAGCCCCCGGATGCCGCAACGTCACAGACCCGGACGGTATTACTCAACAATTCTGCTGGGGCGCTGACGCTACGGGCTCAGGGCTCGCAACCGCCGACAAGGCTCTGAAGGCGACGCCTTAAGAACGGAAGCGCTGCGACGCACCTACACGGTTAAAGACTGGCCGGCAATAAAAGAGAAAGCCGGGCGGAGAATTTGTCTCCGCCCGGCTTTCTCTTGACCCTTTAATTCGAGTTATGCGGCTGCGCGTTGCGTGGCCGCAGGCTTGTCGCGCAAAAGCTCAAGCGCTTTCTTGAGCTGCAAATCTTCGGGCTGCGTCTTGGGCGCTGTCGTTTCGGGCGCCACCTCGCGCTTTTCGTTCTGCTGGTTCGGACGGTTGACTGCGTCGTCGTCGTTGCCCGTCAGGTCTTCGGGGTCTATGGCGTCGAGTTGCTCAGGCCTCTTGACTTCAACGGATGGCACGATGCCGGAGCTTGCACGGTCTGCGCCGAGGAAAGGCTTGCCGCTCGCCGAAGCCCATTTGATGGTCGTCAGCAGCAGCCCGTCGCCGTCGCGCAGCGTGAAGAGCTGCTGTTCTGCGCCCGCGCCGAAACTCTTCTCGCCGACGACCTCGCCGCGCTTGCGCTCGATCATCGCCGAGGCTATGACCTCAGCCGCGCCCGCCGTGCCCGTATCAATCAGGGCGACCACAGGCCCGTTGAAGATCGTCTCCTTGGAATCCGCCGCGAACGTCTTCAAAACTTTGTTCTCGCGCCCGATGGTTTCGGCCAGCGTCCCCTCCTTGATGAAGAGATTGGCGACGCTCACGGCCTCTCCAAGAGAACCGCCCGCCACGCCTCTCAGGTCGAGGACGATCTTCTGCGCACCCTGCTTCTGCAACTCCTTGAGACGCGCCCTGACATCAGCGGCTTCGCCTTCGGCCAGGCTGTTGACGCGAAGGATGCCGACCCTTCCGGCTTCCATACGTCCTTCAGCCGCAGGCGCTTTGAACGCTCCGCGCTTGACGGCCAGCGTCAGAGGGCGCGCGTTGGCGCGCAGGATTCGCAGCTTGACCTCGGAACCCGCTGCGCCGTTCAGCAACTGCCTGGCATCATAGAGCGAGATGTCGCGCGTCGCCTTGTTATCTATGTATTCGATG
This sequence comes from Pyrinomonadaceae bacterium, assembly GCA_036389095.1. Taxonomy (GTDB): domain Bacteria; phylum Acidobacteriota; class Blastocatellia; order Pyrinomonadales; family Pyrinomonadaceae; genus DASQYE01. Next base: position 88,153 of record DASVQM010000012.1, on the reverse strand, counting down.
ATGTCACCGGCGCGCACCCCTGCCTGATCGGCGGGAGAGCCCTTGACCGGCGCGATCACGTACAGATAGGAGGAGAGCTGTGAAAGCTCTGCGCCGATGCCTGCCTGCGTCTCGTTATTGCCTGCGCGGTACTCGCGCACCTGATCCGGCGTCAGGTAAGTCGAATACGGGTCCAGACCGTAGGCCAGTCCGCGCAGCGCCCCGGCGCGCACTTTCTCCATATTCGGCTCGTCTACGTAATCATTCTGAATGTGTTGGAGCACGCTCTCGAAGATGCGCAGTTGAACGCCCGGGTCGTTAGAGGGCTGCTGAGCGCGTGTTGAAATCCAGCCGCCCACGACGGCGTACAGTGCCAGACTGGCGGATAAGACGACGAGGGCAAATTTGCTGCGAAATGACATCGAATAACCTCAAAGTTTCTTCAGTCGTCACGAAAGGAATGGCTTAAAGAGAGCGTGCGCCGACGACTTCACTCGACACGCTCGTCGTATCATACATGCGGCTCACAGGAGCGCGCAAGCAAAAGGGGCCCATGCGCTTGACACCTTTTCGCCTGCCTTCCTATACTCCGCCCACCGCGAAAACATTTTGAATACCTTCGATCCAGAACAGAGCCAATGCCGCAGCGAGCCGGATGTGCCCGCCGGTCGCTTGATGGCGCTCGACCTGGGCCGCAGGCGCGTCGGCGTGGCCGTCTCAGACGAGTTGAGAATGACCGTCCGGCCTCTTCCCCCGCTGCGCCGTACGAACTGGAAACAACTGCTGCGAAACGTGTCCGAAGCGCTCGCTAGCTTTGACGCGCGAGCCCTGGTCATAGGTTTGCCGCTGCGCCTGGACGGGACGGCGGGCGAGGCTGCCCTTGAGGCTGAGCGCATCGCCCGCAATTTTCAGCTCTCGCTCGCCGTCCCTGTCTTTCTACAGGATGAAAAGCTGACGAGCGTTGAGGCGGATGAAGGCTTGCGCGCCGCCGGTTACAACGACTCTGAACGGCTTGAGCGCCTGGACAGCGAGTCTGCGGCCATCATCCTGCGCGATTTCATCAACGGTCAGCCATCAAGCGGCCCAGCTGAGGATGATGACGTTAATTTTTGAAGCCACGCTGAAATCGCCGGTATCATCAACTTCGAAATGAAACTCGGACGCATCCTTATCATACTCTTCCTGCTGCTCCTGCTCGCTCTCTCGGGCTTCGCCTTCTGGACCTACAGGGAGCTTCATGCAAGGGTCGAGCATTCCAGAAGCTCCGAGTACATAGAGATCGCTCGCGGCTCAAACCCCACGCAGATCGTCAGCCGGCTTCACTCCGAGGGCATTATCGGACGTGAGTGGCCTCTGCTCCTCTATCTCAAGCTGACGGGCAGAGGCTCTCGTCTCAAAGCAGGCGAATACCGCTTCCCTTCACCCATCTCGCCGCTCGAGGCGCTGCGCAGGGTGGAGGAGGGCGGACAGCGCCTCAGCCGTTTCACAGTCATTGAAGGATGGACGCGATGGGACATCGCCGCAGCCATGCTGCGTATCCCTGAACTCAAGCTACAGAGCGCAGATGAAGCCCTCTCCCTGATGAATGACACGAGCGCTATCCGCGACCTTGACCCGCAGGCCGAGAATCTTGAAGGCTATCTTTATCCGGACACCTACAATTTTCCGCCCGACACGACGCCCGCGCAGATGATCGCCGTCCTCGTCAAGCGTTTCCGGCAGGAATGGAAACCCGAATGGGCCGACCGCGCTCGCGCTCTCAACCTTACGCCGCGACAGATTGTGACCATCGCCTCGCTCATAGAGACTGAGGCCAAGCTCAAAGAGGAACGCCCCCTCGTCGCTTCCGTTATCTATAATCGCTTACAGAAGAATATCGCGCTCGGCATAGACTCCTCTATCATCTACGCCTCCAAGCTCGCCGGTAAGTGGAAGAATGACGGCAAGGTTTACAAGAGCGACATAGAGCGCCGCTCGCCTTACAACACGCGCCTGCAAGCGGGCCTGCCGCCCGGGCCCATCGCCTCGCCCAGCGCCAGCTCCCTCGAAGCCGCGCTCTATCCGGCCACGAGTGACTACCTCTATTACGTGCGCGAGCCTTCCAGAAACGACGGCGCGCATAACTTCTATAATAACGAGGCAGATTTCTCTCGCGGCGTACAGGCTCTGCGCAACTGGGAGCGCGAGCGTAACGCCAACGCCTCGTCTAACGGAAACGCAAACAGCAACGACGCCAACGCCTCCGGTCTTTAACCTTCGCCCGCTTCAATCCCCCGTCTCTTCGATGGCCGGATTCGATTATGCCTCGTCAATCAGCGCTCTCTACGTTCTGCGCTGCGGCACAATCTCTTCCGTCGAGAGCGCCCTCATGCCCGGAGCGCTCTCGTGTGCGCTCCATACTCATTATTTTACTTGTACCTTGAAATTACCCAGCCGTTGCTTTATGCTCCAAAGCGTTCCCCGAATTTAAAGCCTCTGGCTTCTCACTTGAATGGATGAAGGGCAAGAGCTGTGAAGAGATTATTAGTCGCCATCTTTGTTTTGACTGTTGCAGCCGCAAGCGCATACGCGCAGGAGAAGGGTGTTGACACGCAGAACGGCAGCATACGCGACTCCGGCAATAATCGAGCGCCGGGCAACAACGGCACTAAGCAGGACACGGGAGCCGGGCGCGGCATAGATTTCGGGCGCGGTCGCACCGTCACGCCTCCGCCCATTCCCAATCCTTACAAATTCTCCGTCCGCCGCGACGAGCTTTTGAAATCCGTGATGGAGTTGATGCGCGACCGCAAACTGATTCTTGACGAGGCTGCCTCCAAACCGGACGAAGGCATTCTCATCACTCAACCCTATACTTTCATCAAAGGTGCTGTCGTCACCGAATCCGAGCTCGTCCAGTACGCGGATGTTCCGCAGGCCACTTCGCGCGGCTGGACGCGTGGCCGCTATACTTTGATCGTCGAGATTCAGCCCGTTGACGGGCAGAGCACGAACGTCTCCGTCAGCGCCAAGGTCGAGGGCAGAACCGACGGCGCTTCCGGCGCTGAATGGGTCACGCTGCGCAGCCTCGGTTCCGCCGAACAGGAATTTTTGAGCGCTCTTATAGAAAACGTCACGGGCGGGCCTCCGGCTGGACGCTAAATGTCCGGCCCCGAATCGTAAACGCTCCAGGCAAGCCCACGGTCGGCTTCACCTCCCCATCGAAGCCTCCGTTACGTCAACCATTTAGGCTGTTTTACTTAAAGATAAAAATCAAGTCAGGCTTTTCCTCCCGACCGTAGCCATTTAAATATTTTCGCTCATAAGATCAATGGAATCGATTCATCTTGAGACCGAACCCAAACGCTCGCCCATTATCTTGATCGCCGCACTGGTCTGCGCCGTCGCCATCACCGGCGCTCTGTTTGCCGGTTACGTCTACCTGCGTCGCCGTCACGCCGAAAATGAGCGCGCGCAGCAGCAGCAACAACAACAGTCGCAAGCTCCAACTGCTTCCAGGCCCACAGGGCCGCCCCTGCTACAGGTCTACGAAGATGACGCTTTGATCAAAGGCTCGCAGGCGTTGGTCGGCGCGACCGTGGTCAACATCTCGGCTGAAACATTGACGGACATCACGGTCGAGTTGGAGCTGCGTCGTCGCACAGGCGGCGCTACGGAGACACGTTCGCTCGCGCTCACGCCGAAAGACCTGGCGCCCGAGCAGCAGGGTCGTTATGCGCTCACAGTCCTCTCGCGTGATTACAGCTACGCCCGTTTGATTCGCATCAAAAGCGGAGCGCGCTCCACAGATATTCCTTTTAAATCGCTTCCCGGCGCTCAACGTCCACCCGAGCGCCCGTCTCAACCGAAAACAGTCGTCGTGCCGAGGCCGACGCCGCGCAAGGGCGAAGAAGAGTTCATCAACACGCCCGATAATCCGTCCAGAGTCCCCTGACAGGAGTTCGCAAAGGCTTCAGACCAGAGCCGCCGCCCTCTTTCGCCCTTTATCTTTCTCGCCGGTCATTACGCGCTCGAATTACTTCATGCGATACCTCAGAGGTCGGCACGTCGACAGACTTAAGGTATTGGCTTGACCGGCAATCCTTATTTGCTGAAATGTTTTACCTTGACGTGTCGTAGTAAATTACTCGGAGGCGTGTAGCGGAACAAATGCGTGACCCTTCGGACAACCCTTTACGCTTCGTCGCTCGTCACATGATTTCGGCGCGTAAACCTTGCTGCGAGATATGCTTTCAGGATAATATCGGCGCACCGTTGAAAATCTAATCCGAGCCTTCGTACGACTGAAAAATTTCCGACCGGGTGATACATGCTCAATCGCACGCTTCTCTTCTTCTTAGCCATCGTCTCGCTCGCGGCTTTCGCCGGAGCTGCACAAGCTCAGATCGGACGCGACCCGTTTAATCCGCGCGGGGAGAAAGACCCGCTCCTCGGCTCAGCCGAGGAGGAGATGCATGATCGCATGGAGGTGGAGCGATCGGAGAAAGTGCGGCGAGAGAACCTGGAACGGGCGCGGGAGGTCGCTCAACTGGGCACTGAGCTGCGCGAGGCTTACATTACTCATAAGGCGCTTGAGCGCTCGGAGATCAAGAAATTAGAGCGCCTGGAAAAGCTCACGCGTCGTATCAGGAGCGAGGCCGGCGGAAGCGACGACGACGAGCCCATGAAGGACGCGCCGCGTGAGCTGGATGCCGCCCTGGAACGAATCGCGGAGCTTTCCATGGAGCTTCGCAAAGGCGTCGAGAAGACCCCAAGGCTCGTCATCTCCGCCGCCGTCATAGACCGCGCCAACCAGCTTCTGGAACTGATCGGCTTTGTTCGCACTTTGAGCCATTGAGAGCTTGAAAACGCATGACAAGTCTCCGCCCCACGGATAAACGCCCGCCCTTCCTGATTCTTACCCTTCTGGTTCTGCTCAGCCTGGCTCTCCCTCAACCCTACAGCGCACAGCAGGCGGAGGACGACGATGATGGTGTCGTGCGCGTCAATACTGACCTGGTGGTTTTGAACGTCACGGTGGTGGACGGGGCAGGCAAATACGTCCACGGACTGCATAGCGCGGACTTCAGGCTCTTCGAGGATGGACAGGAACAGAGCATCTCTTCCTTCAGTAGTGAAGAGACGCCTTTTGCTGCCGCCGTGCTGCTCGACACCTCGGGCAGCATGGAGCGTCGTGTGACGCTCGCGCGCTCGGCTGCCATTCGCTTTCTGGACGGATTACGCACGGAGGATGTCGCCGCCGTCTATCATTTCGACTCGAAGATCGAACAGGTGCAGGAGTTCTCTTTCAGCCGAGACCTGGCCGACATGGCTTTCGGGCTGCGTGCCAAGGGTCTGACCGTGCTCAACGATGCTATCCTCAAAGCCTCCGAAGACCTCTCGCGGCGAGACGAAAAGCGCAGGGCCATCGTCGTCCTCTCAGACGGCGGCGACACTCACAGCAAGGCGACGATGGAGAAAGCGCTGGCGAGCGCCCTGGCGGCCAACGCCACAATCTTTACAGTCGATATGTCTGCGCCGAACTCGACGCCTATGGAAAGGCTGAAGGGCGCGGCGGCTTTACGAACCCTCGCCGCCAAGAGCGGCGGCCGCTATATCGAAGCGCCCGGTGGACAGGCCCTGCGCGACGCTTTCGCCAGCGTCGTCGAAGAGCTGGGCAACCAGTACACTCTCGTTTACAGGCCCTCCAACAAAACGCGCGACGGTCGCTGGCGCACAATCGACCTCAAGCTCTCGCGCCCGGCCCTCACGGCTCGCACCCGAAAAGGATATAAGAGCAGCGGCAAGTGACGAGTGACGAGTGACAAGTAGAGTGATGAGTCATGAGTGATGAGCCTGAAGCTTATTCTTGCTTGTCACTTGTCACTCGTCACTCCTCACTGCCTTCATATGCTGGTTTCGTTGCGTGACTTTTCGGCGTGGCGTTCGAGGGCCAGGGCGATCAGGCGATCTATGACTTCGGGGAATGGGAGGCCCGTGGCTGTCCACATTTTCGGGTAGCCGGAGACATCCGTGAGGCCCGGGATGGTATTCAGCTCGTTGACGAGCAGCTCGCCCGTATCACGCCGGAGGAAAAAGTCCACGCGCGCAAAGCCAGAGCCGTCCACAGCCTTAAAGGCCCTGACGGCCATGCGCCGGATGCGCGCCGTCTGCGCCTTGGAGAGCGGGGCCGGAACGACAAAATCAACGTGGCCCGTGCTCGAATATTTTTCCGTGTAATCCAGAAATTGTGCCGTCTTGTCGTGAATGACGTACTCGCCCGGCAGACTCGCTTCAGGCTCATCATTGCCTAAAACGGCGCACTCGACCTCGCGCCCGTCCACAAACTCTTCAACGATAATCTTTCGGTCATAACGCGCAGCGAGCCTGATAGCCCGCTCAAGCGACTCTCTATCCACGGCCTTCGAGATGCCCACGCTCGAGCCCAGATTGGCGGGCTTGACGAAACAGGGAAAGCCCAGGCGGCGGGCTATGCGGCGCAAGACCGCCTGCGGCTCACGCTCCCACTGCGAGCGGACAAACCAGGTGTAATCGCATTGCGGCAGACCTGCGTCTCGAAACAGCGCCTTCATCGTCACCTTATCCATCCCGCAGGAGGAGGCGAGCACGCCGCAGCCGACGTATGCGACGCCAGCCATTTCCAGCAAACCCTGAATGGTTCCGTCCTCGCCGTATGTCCCGTGAAGCACTGGAAAGAGCACGTCGAGCGGTTGGGGCGGCTGGCCGTCGGAGTCTAAGGTGACGAGGCCGCGACGCGAAGGGTCGCCAATGATGGCGACTCCCTCGCCTCTTCCCTCTCCGGCGCTTGGGGGCAGGAGCCGGGTCGTCTCTTCCGGCAGGAGCCGCTTCGCATCGGCTGGCGAAAGCCAGCGCCCTTCTTTGTCAATCGCAATGGGCACGACCGTATATTTGTCCCTGTCCATCGCTTCGATCACGGAACGCGCAGACCTCAGAGAGACCTCGTGCTCGCCCGAACGCCCGCCAAAGATCACACCCACACGCAGCTTCTTCGCCATAATTTTGAACAGTCTAAAGTCTAGGGCTTGGAGTCGTAAGGCTCTTCGGGTCCCACAGTGGCGGGACTAACAGACTCCGCGCTCTAGACTTTTTCCTTACAGAATAGTTTTACCCAGTGCCGACAAGATCAATTCGACGCCCAGCTCAGCCGTGCGATTATTGCTATCGAGCGCCGTGTTGATCTCAACCACTTCGAGCGAGCGCATGCCGCCCGCTTCGGCTATCTTCTCCATCGCCAGGTGCGACTCGCGGTAAGTCAGGCCGCCGCGCACGACCGTGCCCGAACCAGGAGCATCGCCCGGGTCTAGCGCGTCAACGTCGAGCGTGACGCAGTAACCTTCGGGCGCGCGCGCCGCGATGGCGAGAGCATCGTCCATGCAGGCGCTCATCCCACGCTCATCTATCTCGCGCATGGTGAAGAAGCGCATACCCAATTTTCTAATCAGCTCACGCTCGCCCTGGTCTACGTCTCGCGCTCCGATGTGGGCGCAATAACGCGGGTCCAGCTTGGGGGAAAATCCGGCGATGTGCGTCAGCTCGGGCGCTCCGTAACCGAGCAGAGTCGCCAGCGGCATGCCGTGTATGTTGCCTGAAGGCGAAGTCTCCGGCGTATTCATATCGGCGTGCGCGTCGAACCAGATCAGGCCGAGCGCCCCGCCTCGCTCGCGGAAATAAGAGGCGACGCCGGAGACGGAGCCGATGGCTATGGAATGGTCGCCGCCGAGCACGACGGGCAGTTCTCCCGCGCTCAGTATGTTTCGCACTTCGGTCGCCAGCTCTTCGCAGGCCAGACTGATCTCGATTAAGTATTTCAACTTGTCGCCGGGTTCTGCTGCCGAGCGCGGGCGGGCGATTCGCATGTCGCCCAGATCACGCACGTCATAGCCGAGCTGGGCTATGCGCTGGTTAAGACGCGCGACGCGCATGGCCGCCGGGCCAATGTCCACGCCCGCCGTGCTCGCGCCGAAACCGAGCGGCACGCCAAGAATACTGACTCGACGCCCATTGCCCGGGCGATTCGGGAGCGGAGTCGGCGCTTGCTGCTCGACTAAAACCTCGTCCATATAATTCACTCTCGACAGAGCGCCCCGTCAGCTTCCAAGGTTGATGTTAAAGCCGCTGCCCCCGCCCGATTGCGTCGGGAAGAAAGGCTTCAGGAGCGAGGCGAAAGCCTGTAGGTTGCGGGTCTGAATGAGAATCTCGCCGGGGCCTGTGAACTCCGCGACGATGCCTTCGCCGCTCATCATACTGCGGAAGAACCCTGCGGCGGCCTTGCGCAGAGTATATTGAGTCGTGCCCTCCCATGCGACTAAGTGGCCGGTGTCCACCACGTAGCGCTCGCCCGGCTGAAGTCGCTTGCGATGAATCGCGCCGAAGGACGAGACCAGCAGCAGTCCAGTGCCCGTGACCTGTAGCACGAACAATCCCTCGCCGCTGAAGAAGGTCTTCGCGCCGCCCCACTTCGTATCCACGTTGAGGCTCGCATCGCCCGCCAGGTACGAACTGGACTGCACGAAGAACATCTGATTGCTCATCTCAAGGGCCGCGACATCGCCCGGCGCACCCGGCGCGAACGTCACTTCGCCTGGGCCGCCGCGCGCCGTAAAAGTCGAGACGAAGGCAGACTCTCCGCCCGCCGCGCGTTTGATCGCGCCGAAGAGCCCGCCCTTCATCTGCGATTGCAGCTCGACGTTGCCGGACATGGAGACCATCGCCCCGGCCTCTGCGAGAATGGACTGCTCTGGCTGTAGACGCACGACCGCCAGCGAGAAAGCCGGTTGATGCAGCACTTCGTAACTGTAGCCGCGTCCCTGCCCGCGAGCATCCTCGTCAATACGTATGCCGCCCGCCGCAGCAGCAGCGGAGCCGCCCCCTGCCGCAAACCCTGGCGGCGATGGCGGCGCTCCGCCCGCGGGCGGCTGAGCACCGGCTGTCAGACGATAGCCGCAGCTACCGCAAAACTGTGCATTGGGCAGAAGGGTCGCGCCGCATTGAGGACAGTTCATATGGAGACTCCTTTGGCTTTCTCTTCAATAATTGAGACTGCCTGTTCCGGCGTCCCGGCGAAATCAAGGTAGCTTACGTCCGTATCGCTGACGACCAGATATTGACGCCAGGCTTCGACGAGCGGAGGCCAGCAATGGCCCAGCAGGACGAGCGGGCGCGGCTCTATAACGCGCGTCTGAATCTTATTCCAGACGAGCGAGACTTCCGTCACAGTACCCATCCCGCCGCGCAAAGCTATGAAGCCGACCGAGCGCGTGATGAGCCGCTGCAAGCGTTCGTAGAAGTGCGGAGTGGCCACCTTGTCTGTCAGGTAGCGATTGGGCTCGGCCTGGAACTGGTTCATCACGATCCCCAGGACGCGGCCGCCGCGCTCACGCGCCCCGCGACTGGCCGCCTCCATCACGCCCAGGTAGCCGCCCGTGCAGATAGTGTAACCGGCCTCGGCCAGAAGCTCTCCGACCCTGTGCGCCTGCGCGTACTCCTCGCAGCTCTGGTCGCACTTCGAGCCCCCGAAAATCGTCACGATTCTTTCTTGCATCTCGCTCATGTTGTCACCCGGATCAGAGAACCAACGCCTTCAAGCGATTCAAGGTTTGAGGCGATAGAGCATACGAGGAAACGGGATGGTTTCGCGGACGTGCTCGATGCCGCACATCCAGGCCGTGCAGCGTTCTATGCCCATCCCGAAACCGGCGTGCGGCACGCTGCCGTAGCGGCGCAAGTCCAGATACCAGTCGAAAGCCTCTGCGGGCAGCTCGTGCAGAGCGATCTGCTCGCGCAGGAATTCAAGCGAGGTCGCGCGCTCGCCCCCGCCGATCACCTCACCGTAGCCTTCCGGCGCGAGCACGTCGACGCCGAGCGCAAGCTCCGACCGCTCGGGGTCTCTCGCCATGTAAAAGGCTTTGACGGCTGCCGGGTAATGATGAACCATCAAGGGCCTGTCGAACTTGCCGGACAGGTACGTCTCGTCGGGTGCGCCGAAATCCCCTCCCCACTCGAAGCGCGCAGGCATCTCGCCGCGCTCGTGTCCCTCGTGCAGCATACGCACAGCCTCGTCGTAGTGCAGGCGCGGGAAAGGCGGGATGATGGCTTCCAGCTTTGAAGTATCTCGCTCAAGGATTTTCAGCTCTTCTTTGCGCTCGTCTAAGACGCGCGCGGCGATCGAAGAGAGAAAACGCTCGGCCAGTCGCATCACATCGTCGAGCGTCGCGTAGGCCATCTCCGGCTCGACCATCCAGAATTCCGTCAGGTGTCGGCGCGTCTTGGACTTTTCGGCGCGAAAGGTTGGCCCAAAGCAGTAGACCCGACCGAAGGCGGCGGCGGTCGCCTCGTTATAGAGCTGGCCTGACTGAGTGAGGTACGCTTTCTCGTCCTCGAAGTAGTCGACCTCGAAGAGCGTCGTCGTTCCCTCACAGGCGGCGGGCGTAAAGATGGGAGCGTCGGCGAGCGTGAAATTATCGTCGTCCAGAAAATCCCGCACGGCCTTGACCACAGTATGGCGCACTTTAAGTATCGCGTGCTGGCGGCGCGAGCGCAGCCACAGGTGACGATGATCCATCAGAAATTCCGTGCCGTGCTCTTTCGGCGTGATCGGATACTCGTGCGCTTCCTGCAAGACCTCAGCGCCCGTCACGTCCAGCTCGTAGCCGCCCGGCGCTCTCTCGTCGGCGCGCACACTGCCGCGCACGATGAGCGCGGACTCCTGGCCCAAACCCTTGAGCTGCTCCCATAGCTCCGGCTCGACACTCTTTTTCAGGACGACGCACTGCACTATCCCCGTCCCGTCTCTCAGCTGCGGAAAGAGGATTTTGCCGCTTGAGCGCAGGTTGTAGAGCCAGCCCTTGAGCGTGACCTCTTCGCCCACATGGCGAGCCAACTGGTTAATGTAAATTTGCTCCATAAAATTTTCGGATGATGTTTCGCTCTTCTCCGTTTAGCTCTTCTCTCAAGCTTCGTAAATAATCTCGTCGTCGAGGCGCGCGGCTGTCTCGCGGCGCAAAGCCGGGAAACGCCCGAGCCATTCCGCCGCCTGCTGGACGATCAAAAATGTCGGACGGATAAACTGCGCGTAAGTGGGCCCACGCCCGCAGACAGCCGTTTGATAGGAGAAGGTTCCGATGGCTTTGAGGCCACGCTGGACAGTCATTAAACGGAACTCACGCGCGAACTCGTCAGGGTCAAGGGCGTCAAGGCCGCGCTCGCGCCGCTCGTCTAAGAAGAAGAGGCGGTGCGCGCGCACCTCCGCGAGCGAAGGCGGCTCGGGCTGCCTGTCCATAAGCAGTGAGACGAGATCGTAGCTCGCCGGGCCCATCCGCGCATCCTGGTGATCGACTATGCGCAGGCGGTCGCGGCTATCAACGATCAGATTCGATGCGTGATAATCACGATGGCAGAGAAAGCGCGGGCGCTCGGACAGCTCTGCGGCGATGTCGTTGAGCTCTGCCTTCAACTCAGCCGCCGTGCCATGAGAGAGTCGCTCGCCGCGCAGGCTTCCGAAATAATGTTCGAGAAAGAAGCTCAGCTCCCAGGCGAGCTTCGCTTCATCGAAGGCCAGGCGGCTGGCGATTGAATTAAGCTCATAAGCCAGGGGCGTGGCCGCCTGAATCTGCGCGATCAGGCTGACGGCTCTCTCCTTATACTCGTCTGCGTCCTCTTCCGAGGCAGACTCGTAGACAAGCCGCAACTGTCGGTCGCCCAGGTCTTCCTGCAAAATGATCCCGCTCGGGGCATCTACGTCAAGGATTTCGGGGACGGGCAGGCTCGCCGCCGTAAACAGCCGAGTGACATCGAGGAAAGGATGAAACTCCGGGTCGAACGGCTCGGGATAGACGGCGGCGATGGCCGTTTTACGCTTCCAGGGGACACGAAAATATTCCCGTGTGGAAGCATCCGGCGTGAGGGCCAGGACATCCCCTTCCCTGCCCGCTCTGCACTGTGCAAGATAGGCTATGAGCCGCTCGCGTGCAGACGAATCAAATGCGTTGGAGGTGATCTGGGAAGCTGGACTCATGCGATGCAGCGCAGGCTCAGACGAGCGATTTCTACAGAGCGGGGAGATGCGACCTCTTCTCAACGTCCCGCCCAAAAATGTGTTCCTTAAAGAGTCTACGGATTGTATCATTGCCGCAGAGGCACGACAAAGTTATCTCCCCGAAATTCGCCCCTGAGCGCTTTCTGCGGCGGCTCCTTTCCGCGCACAAGCTCTGCGCGGACAACCGCCGCGTCCTCTATCAGCTCGCCGCTGCGTATACGCACGCCGTCCCCCAGAATCGCGCGGCGCACGCTCGCGCCCCCTTCAATACTGACCTCGTTCCAGAGAACGGATTCTCGCACGTCAGCCCCGTCGGCAATCGCGCACCCCTGCCCGGCATCCAGGTCCAGTCCCTTTTGGGCGAGCAGCGCGAGACTGATCTCAAGATAGCGAGGGATAGTCGAAAGCTCGTACCAGTTGCCTTCCGAGACATGTGCGACGACGCGCTCGCCCGCCGCGATAGCCTGCGGGTAGACATCGGTCGTCGAATGTGAAAAGACGCCGCGCGGGATATAAGAGAAGATGCGGGGCTCAAGGATTTGAATGCCGGTGAACATGAGAGGCACATCTTGAGCGGAAGGCTCGGGGACGTTATCGGACTCTGGCGGCGCGGGCATGCCGCCAAAACCTTCGATCAATCCGTCGCGCGTTAAGACCATGCTGAAGCGCTCACGCCTTGGGTTCGGGCGCAGCACAAGCGTCGCCAGGGCATTCGTGCGCCGGTGTGTCTCAAGAGCATCGGCGAGGTTAATGTCAGTGACGATCTTGCCGTTGATGACCACGAACGTGTCGCCGTCCAGGAGATGCCGCGCGTTATCGAGCGCCCCGCTCGTGCCTAGTATGACGGGCTCTTCGATATATTCCAGGTGCACGCCGAAACGGCTTCCGTCGCCCAGGGATTCGCGCACGGACTCCGGCCTGTGATGCAGGTTCACGACCACTTCACGGAAGCCGTACTGGCCCAGGTACTCTGCGACATACCCGACCAGGGGTCTTCCCAGAAAAGGAATCGCCGGTTTCGTGCGGTCTTCCGTCAAAGGCCAGAGCCGCGTTCCATAACCGGCGGCGAGAATCATCGCGCGCATCTATTTGTCCCCTCAGCGAAGAGCGCGGCGCAGGTGCTCTTCGGAGACCGCGCCCGTATGAAGAGATGCCAGAGTCAGGAGGCTTGCGAAGCATCGCGCATGACCAGATCGAAAGTGCCGGGCGCAACCTTGCGGAAACGTCCGTTGCGATTGAGCGAGACGGCGATGCTGATGGTGGGATTGTGTCCTGTAAAGTTGAATCCGCCTTCGAGCAGGCGATTGTAGATTTCGTTGACGTGCAGGGGCTCGCTCGCTTCCCTCAAGAGCATGGTGGTCGCCTGCGGAATCGTGCGATCCATAAATCTATCGCTCTTGATCTCGACATCGGAGCGCACGGAAGGGATATGATGGCGGGGCGCAGGCGTGCGCGGCGTGTAGCTGTTCTTGGCTGCGTCCTGCCTTATGGCCGCTTCGATCTGTGCGTCGGATGGAGTCGGAGCGGGAGCGGTGTTAGCGCTCAGGACGTTTGAGAGCAGACGAAAGATGGCGGCCTCCGTCTGGCTGGCGAGCGTATCCATCTCCGCCAGCTCGGCGCGCACGGTCTCCGCCTCGGATTCCAGTTCCGCGAGCCGCGCAGCAAGGCGTGTGCGAGCCCCGCGCGCCTGGCGCAAACTCTGTTCGAGCGTCGAGATCAGATTATCGTTAGCCATCACTTAATTTTCAGATCGTAGCTTTCGCTCTCACCTATCCCGCTCGATGATATAAGTGGGAATCGAATAGAGAGCGTCACAGTATTTTGAATTGGGCAAACGGTCGAGCGCGCTGCGCGCCGCTTCCGCATACTCGTAGGCACGCTCCCGGGCTCTTTCGAGTGCGCCCGCTCGCTCCACCGCCGCGAGCAGGGCCGCTCGCTCGACCTTCTCATAACTGCCCTCGTGCATGATCGTTTGCAGATGGGCCCGCCAGGAAGCGTTGCCTTCAAGGAGGTAGATGAGCGGCAGCGTCAACTTGCCTTCGAGGAGGTCAACGCCCGCGGGCTTCCCCAGCGCTTCGCCCGTGGCCGTGAAATCCAGCAGGTCATCCACGAGCTGAAAAGCCGTGCCGAGGCTCATGCCGTATTCTCTGAGCGCGCGCTGCTGCTCGGGCTGTGCGCCGCCCAGAATCGCACCGATCTCGCAGCAGGCGCTAAAGAGGTAGGCGGTCTTTCGCTGAAGTATGTCCAGGTATTGTTCTTCGGAAATGTCCGTGCGGCCCAGCAGGGTCAGTTGCAGCAGCTCGCCTTCCGTCATCTTGCGCGTGACGGTCGTCAAGATATCGAGTATCGGCAGCGAGCGCTCCTGAAGGCTCGTTTCAAACGCGGACATGTAGAGCCAGTCGCCCATCAACACGGCGGTCTGGTTGCCGAAACGAGAGTTGATCGACGGACGGTTGCGACGCGTTTCCGCATTGTCGATGATGTCGTCGTGAACGAGCGTGGCCGTGTGCAGAAACTCCATCACGGCGGCCATCCGAATCGAGTTGAATTGAGAGGCGTCGCCGCCCACGGCATAGTTCGAGAGGAGGGTCAGCGCGGGGCGCACGCGCTTTCCGCCCGAAGCGCGCAGGTAGTCTCCGAGATAGGCTATGACCTGAATGTTTGAGCGGGCCTGCCGCTCGAATTCGGTCTCGACCAGCGACAGCTCATGGGCGATGAGGCTGAAGATGCGACGCGCGGAGATTTGCGGATCTTCGATGGCGGCTGTGTTCCCCGAACTAAACATAGATTTCAGATGTTAGATGTCAGATGTCGGCTGTCAGTGAAGGTCTTTACCAGCATCTAACACCCAGCATCTGTCATCCGCTTTTTCAGTTTGAGCGATAATTGGTGAACTGCATGTCTATGCCGAAATCGTGGCCCTTGAGCCTGGCGATCACGTCCTGCAAGGTATCGCGGTCGCGCCCTGTGATTCGCACCACGTCGCCTTGAATCGCGCTCTGGACTTTCGCTTTCGAGTCCTTGACGAACTTGACGATCTCCTTGGCCTTCTCCTGCGGGATGCCCTGTTGAATCTCGACGCGCTGGCGCACGGTTCCGCCCGCCGCCGGTTCCACCTTGCCGTAGCTGAGCGCTTTTAAGGGCACGCCGCGCCGCACGAGCTTCTGTTGCAGGATGTCGTTCATATTACGCAGGCGCGTCTCGTCTTCCGCCGTGAGCAACAGTTCCTTCTCTTCGAGCGCGACCGAAGCCTGGCTGCCCTTGAAATCGAAACGCTGTTTGACTTCCTTCAAGGTTTGATTGATGGCGTTGGTGATTTCGGCGCGATCTACCTGGGAAACTATATCGAATGAGTTCTGCTGAGCCATAAGGTGTTGGAAATTTATCTCCCCGCGCTACTCGTCCAGCGCGCGAGCATAACATCAAACACGCCGACGATGAAAGTTTAATGTGCGTCGGCTGAATCCGGGGCCAGAACGGAGGGCGACCCGCCCCGAGCCCGGCCCGCCAGGTCTAGACGGAAAAAGCGCGAAAAGTTCCCTGTCGTCAAGCGACCCATCTCAATGGTCTCCATGCCGTGAAGCTCAGCCAGGCAGCGTGCAACCTCGACGACGCGCGCAGGCTCGTTGCGCCGCCCGCGAAAAGGAACGGGCGTCAGATAGGGGCAATCGGTCTCGATGAGCAGCCTGTCCAGAGGCACAAGGCGCGCCACCTCGCGCAGGCCCAAGGCTTTCTTGAACGTCACATTGCCCGCAAACGAGATCATGAAGCCAAGCCCAAGCACGCTTTGGGCCATCTCCGCAGAGCCGCCGAAGCAGTGCATCACGCCGCCGCGCTCCGCGCCCGCACACTCTGAGCGAAGGATGCTGACGGTATCCTCTTCGGCTTCGCGCGAATGGATGATGACGGGCAGGCTCATGTCGCGCGCCATGCGTAACTGCTCTCTGAAGACGCGGCGCTGCACGTCGCGCGGCGAATGGTCGTAATGATAATCGAGCCCTATCTCGCCAAGCGCTATCACGCGCGGGCTTCGCCGCAAGAGCGCGCGCAGGCGCTCAGCGGCAGCCCCATCAAAGAGTTTTGCGTCGTGCGGGTGAACGCCGACCGCAGCATAAACATGCTCGAACTGCTCCGCCACCTCCACTGCGCGTTCCAGAGAGCCGCTATGCGGGTCGCCCGTCCCGACATTCAAGACGGCGCGCACTCCGGCATCACGCGCGCGCTCCATCACCAAAGCGCGATCTTCGTCATACTCTTCGCCGTCAATGTGCGCGTGCGAATCTATAAACATGCACGGGTCGTCAGTAGTCAATTAAGGAATATACGCATCCTGCTGAAAGCCTGTTAACGACGGCGCTCTTATTTCAGGCGCGCGCCGTTCGGCACATCTTCCGTGAAGGTGGCGATGACGGGGCGTCCCTCTTCTCCGATGGAGGCGGCCAGGATCATGCCCTGTGATTCGTAGCCGCGCAGCTTGCGCGGTTTGAGGTTGGCGACGACGACGACCTTTCGCCCGACCATCTTTTCCGGCTCGTAATATTCGGCGATGCCTGCGAGCACCTGTCGCGGCGCGGCTTCGCCGAGGTCTATCGTCAAGCGCAGGAGCTTGTCGGATTTGGGGACGCGCTCGGCGGTCAGGACTTCGCCGACTCTCAGCTCGACTTTGGCAAAGTCTCCGATCTCAATCAAACTCTGGACGCCCTCGGCCTGCTCTGTGCGCGAGCCCTGCACGGCTTCGGCTTCGGTCGCGCCGCGCATAGGGGGCTCGGGTTTAGTCTGTTCGCGGCTAGGTGCGTTCTCGACAGCATCCGCTTCGGTCGCGTGTGTGCCCGTGGGCCCGGTCTCCTTTTCTATCTCCGCCATTATTTTCGCCTTGTCTATGCGCGGGAAGAGCGGCCTGACTTCGCCGATTTTTGTTCCCGCCTGTAGTGTTCCCCATTCCAGTTGCGAGGGGTCAACGTCTTGGACGCCTTCGCCGAGTCCCAGTTGCGCGTAGATTTTCGCAGTCGTCTCCGGCATGACGGGGTGCAGCATGACGGAGAGCCAGCGCAGGGCTTCGGCGGCGCGGTAGAGGATAGCGTTGAGCGTCTCTCTTTGCCCCTCGTCCCTGGCCAGTTCCCAGGGCTTGGAGTCCGTAATCATCTTGTCCACGCGCTCTATGATGGCCCAGGCGGATTCGAGCGCACGGCTGAAGGCATAGTCATCGAACTGCGCGACGAATTGATCGCGTGCGCGCTCAAGGACCGTGGCCAGCGCCATCGCATCCGGGTCAACGCCCGCGCGCTTGGCGGCCAGGTATTTTTCCTCCGCGATGGCAGGCGAAGGGACTTGACCATCGCTGTAGCGCTGGATCATCGTCAGCGTGCGGGCGACGAGGTTGCCGAGCCCGTTGGCCAGATCGCTATTGACGCGCTCGACGAGCGTTTCATAGCCGAACTTCCCATCCTGGCCGAAGTTCATCTCGCGCAGGCAGTGATAACGAACCATGTCGTTAGAGAAGTGTCTGTGCAGCACGTCCAGATCAATCGTATTGCCGAGCGTCTTCGACATCCTGCGCCCGGATTGATCTAGCCACATGCCGTGGGCGAAGACCATGCGCGGCGGCTCAAGACCGGCGGTCAGGAGAAAGGCTGGCCAGTAGATGGCGTGTTGCCGCACGATGTCTTTACCGACCAGGTGGACGGCGGGCCAGAACTTCTCAAAGCCTGCGGCGCTCGCACGCTCCGCGTTCCCGAAGCCGAGGGCCGTGATGTAGTTGGGCAGCGCATCGAACCAGACCCAGATCGTGTGCTCGGGGTCATCGGGCACGGGGATGGCCCAACTGACGGAGGAGCGCACGCGGCTCACGGCCAGGTCTTGCAGGCCGCCGCGCACGAAGCTCATGACCTCGTTGCGACGGGTCTCGGGGCGGATGAAATCAGGGCGCGATTCATAGAACTCAAGCAGGCTCTCGGCGTAGTCCGAGAGACGGAAGAAGTAGCTCTCTTCCGACACACGGTCGAGCGGGATGAGATGCTCAAGGCATCGCGGCGCATCGCCCTCTCGCTCCGGCTTGATGTACTCATCCTCAGTCTTGAAGGTCGCGCAGGAGGCGCAGAACCATCCCTCGTAGTGTCCCTTGTAGATCGGCTCGCGCCCCTTAGGCGTGCGCGCACGCGCGACGCGCCGCCAGAGCTCGCTCACGCCCTCGTAATGAAACGGCTCGGTCGTCCGCATGAAGATGTCATAGCCGCCATGCTCTGCGTCCAGGCCGAACATGCCGAATATTTTCTTGTACTCCCTGACGATCTCGTCCGTGTGCTCTTTGGGCGTGAGCCCCTTTCGCTCGGCGACGCGCTGAATATTGATGCCGTGCTCGTCCGTGCCGGTCAGGAAAAAGGTCTCGAAGCCGCGCTGCCGTTTGTAGCGCGTCATGCTGTCGGCGACCAGCGTCGTATAGAGGCTGCCCAGGTGCGGCAGGCTGTTGGCGTAATAGATGGGCGTGGTGATGTAGAAAGTATTCATTAGTTGTCTATCGGGACAGGAAATGAATTAACAGTGATAGACAGGATGGACAGGATAAAGAGAAGTGATGAAGCATTCATCGAGCAATGCTTTTGTCTTTCATCCTGCTTGCTGTCTCTATCCTGTCTATCCCTGTTTGAATCTGCCTTCGGTTCTCTTGCCAATTCGTCAAAACTTTAACTACTTACCCCTGTTGGGCTGCGCCTTGGCAAACTCATCGTTGGCGTTGAAGCGCGGCAACTCCGGATTGTCAGCGACGCGGCGCGCGATGTCGAGCGCGATTTCGGCTTCCTGCACCATCCCGCGAAAATCCCAGGTGTCGCTGTACTCGTCCGACGGCTGATGATAGTTCGCCGTGTTGTAGGCACGGAACTTCTCTTCGCCCCAGCCCTTGGGACGCCCGACGAAATCCGCGCCCTCCTTCAGGGAGATCGAAGGCACGCCGACCTTGGCAAACGGAAAGTGATCGGAGCGATAAAACGAGCCCTGCTCGGGACGCGCATCGGGCGCGACTCTCATCCCACGCTCGCGCGCCACGGCCTCGACGACTCGTGAGAGTGTCGAGCGTTCTGCGCCGAGAGGAATGAAATCGTTGGTCAGGCCGAGGATGTTCAGCGAATCCAGGTTGACGTTGGCGGCGGTCTTCTCAAGCGGCACGAGCGGGTGTCTCGAATACCACTCGGAGCCGAGCAAGCCCTGCTCCTCCGCCGTCGGGACGAGGAACATGATCGAGCGACGCGGCCTCTCAGTGGGCGGCATCTTCATAATCGCTTCTGCGATGGCGATCAGCGCCGCGACTCCCGTCGCATTATCCTGAGCGCCGTTATAGATCGTGTCGCCGCTCTTATTCGGCGCGCCTATCCCCAGGTGATCCCAGTGCGCGGAGAAGATGACGTACTCGTCACGCAATCCGGGGTCGCTGCCTTCGATGACCGCCGCGACGTTCGGCGCTTCGACGCGCTTGACCTCGCTCTTGATGTCAATGGAGGCTTTGAGGTTGAGCTTGACGGGTTGAAAATCGCGCGTCGCCGCCTGTCGCCGCAGCGCGTTCAGATCCTGCCCGGCCAGACGCATCAAACGCTCCGCCGCATCATTGGTCATCCATGAGCGCATCTTGAGAAAGGGCGTCCGGTCATCACCGCCGCGCGCAATATCATAGCGCCATGAGCCGTTCGAGGTGCGAACCACGCTCCAGGGGTAGCCAGCCGATTCGTCCGTGTGCAGCAGAATCGCTCCGGCAGCGCCGCGTCGCGCGGCCTCCTCATACTTGTACGTCCAGCGACCGTAGTAGGTCAGAGCACGCGCGCCGAAGAGGTTGGGCTCACTCGCGGTCGCGGGCGGGTCGTTGACGAGCATGACCA
Source organism: Pyrinomonadaceae bacterium (assembly GCA_036389095.1). Classification (GTDB taxonomy): domain Bacteria; phylum Acidobacteriota; class Blastocatellia; order Pyrinomonadales; family Pyrinomonadaceae; genus DASQYE01. Next base: position 68,254 of record DASVQM010000012.1, on the reverse strand, counting down.
GAATCTTATTGCGATAGTCATCGGCGTTGCCCTTGTAATCGTTCCAGCGCTGCTCCGGCGCGTCAATCCCGTAACCGACGAAGACCAGGTCCGCATCGAGCGAGACATTCTCCGCCTGCGCTCCCGTGAAGGAGACGAAATCGTCCGCAAACTTGAAGCTCTCCTTCTTACCGTTGCCGTTGATCTCAAGCGTCGGCTTGGGATTGGCGTTGACGCCGACGAGCGAGACGGGTTGAAAGAAGCTTCCACTTTGTCCAGCGCCGCGCAAGCCCAGCGCCTCGAACTGCGCGGCGATATATTTCGCCGCCAGGTCGCCGCCGCGCGTGCCCGGCCCGCGCCCTTCCAGCAGATCATCCGAGAGATACTTGATATGAGCGCGCAGCGTACTCTCGCTGATGCGGATGCCGCTCGCAGCCGCAGTGGTGTTGCGCGCAGGCACGTTTCGCGCGGCGGGTCTGTTCCTGCGCTGCGGCATGACGCTCGCGGCCATAATCATGATGAGCAAGGCTGCGGTCACGAAGTTGGTTGTGGCCATCAACTGTTTCGCATCGAGGCGTGCACGTAATGGAATCTTATTCATAGCGACCCTTTCTCCCCTTTTCAATAATTTCCTTTGATGAGCGCCATCGCTTCGGCGCGGGTTCGTTGATCTTTGCGAAAACCTCCGAGCACGGCTGAGGTGACGGTCATCGCGCCGGGTTTTCTCACCCCTCTGAGCGTCATGCAGGTGTGCTCGGCCTCGATGACCACCATGACGCCGAGCGGCTTTAAGCCTTGATAAAGCGTATCGGCGATCTGCTGCGTCAATCGCTCCTGAACCTGCAAGCGACGAGCGAAGGTCTCGGCCAGGCGGGCGAGCTTGGAGAGTCCGAGGATGCGCCCGTTCTTAGGGATATAAGCGATGTGGCATTTGCCGACGAAGGGCGCCAGATGATGCTCGCAGATGGAAGCGATGCTGATGTCCTTGAGGATGACCATCTCTTCATGCGTATCGCCGGGCAGAGGCAGGACGTGCTGCTGCGGCTCTTCACGCATCCCCGCCGTAAGCTCCGCATACATATCCGCGACGCGCTCGGGCGTGCGTTGCAGGCCGGGCCGCTCCGGGTCTTCGCCGATGCCTTCAAGAATCAGGCGCACCCCGCGCGCTATCTTCTCAAGATCAACCCCCGCATGAGCGGACGCCCCGCCCTGCTCGCCACTCTCATCCGTCTTCGAGGCCAAGGAATTCTTACTCATCTTTTGAACCTTCTTGTATTCAAAAGCGACCTAAAGCAGAATTTAACAGGGATGAAGCGAGATCGTCAGGATGAAGAAAAAGCAATGAAGCATTCATTACCGCAATGCTTTTATCTTTCTTCCTGCTTTCTGTTTTCATCCTGACCGTCTCTCTTCATCCCTGTTAATTCCCCTCTTCATTCTGCGCGAAGCTCCGGTGATAAGCATCGAGGGCCGCCGCTTCGACCAGGCGCAGCGCCACGCCTTTGCTCCGGGCCGCCGCGCGGCACTGCTCATACTCCGGCATCTCTTTGAAGACGCGCCCGTTGATGCGTGCAACTTTAACATCAATCGGGCCGTAGGGCGTTTCGACGCTCACGGTCTCACGCTCAAGCGAGCGGCGCTCGACCTCGTAGCTGCGCACGCCGAGCGTCGTCGTCTCCGTGAAAAGCAGCTCGCACATGGCATCGCGCCCGGCGGGTTGACAGAGAATCTGTATGAGCACGCCGGGGCGATTCTTCTTCATCTGCACGGGCGTCAGGTAGCAGTCGAGCGCCCCACACGCGAGCGCACGCTCCATGACGTAACCGAAAAGCTGCGGCGACATGTCGTCTATATTCGATTCGATCATCAACAGCCGCTCGTCCGCGTAAGCAGCGCCCGCGGTATCCTCGCCAAGCATCAGCCTGAGCACGTTCGGAAAGTTTGCGTACTCGCGCGAGCCAGCGCCGTAGCCCGTGGCCGAAATTTTCATCTTCGGCAGAGGGCCGTAATCGCCCGCGACGACGCTGCTGATGATGGCCGCGCCGGTCGGCGTCAAAAGCTCGCCCTCGATCTCTGTGGCGTAAATGGGCGCGTCCTTTAAAAGCTCTGCGACGGCGGGCGGCGGCACGGGAAAGCGACCGTGGGCCATCTCGACCATCCCGCTGCCGACGTGCAGGGGCGAAGAGACGAAACGCTCTATGCCGAGCAGCTCAAAGCCTATGCAAGCGCCGACCACATCCACGATGGCATCGAGCGCGCCGACTTCGTGAAAGTGTATGCGCTCGACCCGCAGATTGTGGACACGCGCTTCCGCTTCCGCGAGCCTTGAGAAGATGGCCCCCGCGCGCTGCTTGACCGCCTCGCTCAGGCGCGAGCCGTTGATGATTCGCAGGATATCGCCCAGATGACGATGAGCGTGCTCGTGTCGGGTGCGAACGTGCGCGCGCGTCGCGCTGATGCTGGAACGATCTGCCGTGTCGAACTCCACTTCGTACCCGTTGATGTCGAGCAGCGCGAGCCCTTCGACGAGGCTGCGCGCATCGGCGCCGACGCCGACCAGCGCGCCCAGGATCATGTCGCCGCTCGCACCCGCGAAGCAATCGAAGTAGAGAGTTTTCATAACGCATCGAAGAGCGGCAGAATCTCTCCCGCCCGTCCCTGTAGAAGCTCGTCGCACAGGTCTGAGAGTGGAGTGCGCTCAGGGTTGATCTCGACCGTGTATGCGCCTGCCCTGTGTGCGACCTCGGGCAGGGCTGCCGCCGGATAGACCACAGCCGAAGTGCCGACGACGAAACACAGGTCGCACTCTCCGGCCTTGATAACGGCACGCTCGAATGGGCCGCGCGGCACGATCTCTCCGAAGAGCACGACATCTGGCCGCAGTGCATCGCCACACGCAGAGCAGTCGCGCGATTGGCCCTTAGCATGATCGTCGTCCGGCAGGCTTTCGAGCGCGCCGCAGGTGATGCAGTGAGCCCTGTGGATATTGCCGTGAAGCTCTATGACCTGGCGCGAGCCTGCCGACTGGTGCAGCCCGTCTATGTTCTGTGTGACGAGCGTAAAATCGGGGAAGCGATCCTGCCAGCTTGCGAGCGCGAGGTGCGCGGCGTTCGGGCTCAGATTTTTCAGCAGCCCGCGCCTATAATCGAACCATTCCCAGACCGCCGGAAGGTCGCGTTCGAGCATCCCGGCAGAAGAGATTACGTCGAAGGGCAGCCCCTTCCAGACCGTAGCTCCGCCTCCGCCGCGAAACGTCGGCACGCCCGATTCAGCCGAGACGCCCGCTCCCGTCAGCACAAGCACCGATTGCGCCTCTGCAAATCGTCGTCGCAACTCAGCAGAAATTGAGGTCACTGTCCGTGTTGACATTTGTATCGAGGATTGATGGTAACAGAGCGTACTGCAACAGTGTCAAGCATACGCGATTCTCTGTCGCCGGCTAATTCGGGCCGGTAGCTCATCCTCCGCCGAATCTGATATTGACTCGCCGTTCCCTATCCAGGCTATTAGCATCACGCTCGGCGGCTGGGCTATACTGCCTGCTTTGCCGTCTGCGTCCGGCTACCATCAAAGAGGTCTAGAGGAAGCGAGTGAGCCTACTGAAACTGCAAGAGACATTGAAGGAGCGAGTCTGTGCGCTGGCCCGGGAGGTGTTCGGCGTCACGCTCGAACAGGTGAGCGCAGAGGTTCCGCCGCGCACGGAGCTTGGCGACCTGGCCTTCCCCGTGGCGTTTGAGCTAGCTAAGCGTATCAAACAGATGACGGGAGAAAAACGCGCGCCGCGCGCCATCGCCGAGCAACTCAAAGGCGCGCTTGAGACCACCCCGGGCATAGACCGCGTGGAGGTCGCGGGAGCTGGCTATCTCAATCTTTTTTATGATCGCGTCGGTTTCCTCTCAAGCTTCTCTTTCGCCGATATCGGAGCGGAAGATGCGGGGGCGTTATCGGACTCCAGACCGAAGAGGATGGTCGAACACACGAGCATCAATCCGAACAAGGCCGCGCATATAGGCCACGTTCGCAACGCCGTCCTGGGCGATACCTTCGTCCGCGTGCTGAAGGCAGCGGGCGAGCGCGTCGAGGTACAGAACTATATTGACAACACCGGCGTGCAGGTCGCAGACGTGGTCGTCGGCTTCATGCACCTGGAGCGCATGACGCTCGAAGACATCAAGCGGCTCGACGAGGAACTCCCGCCCGAGCGCCCTTTCGATTACTACTGCTGGGAGCTTTATACGCGCGTCGGACTATTCTATCGCCGAGATGACCCGAACGGCGAGACGGATGCCGAGCGCCTCAAGCTTCGCAACGAGACGCTGCACGCGATTGAGGAGGGCGGCAACGCGACCGCAGAGCTTGCCGATTACGTCGCCACGCGCAACGTCGAATGTATCCTGAAGACGATGGAGCGCTTAGGGATTCGCTATGACGTTCTGCCGCGCGAGTCGGAGATTCTGCACCTGCATTTCTGGGACACCGCCTTCGAGCGTATGAAGCAGAGGGGCACTATCCGCTACGAGACCGAAGGGCGCAATCGCGGCTGCTGGGTCATGCCCTTTGAATCGCACACGGGGACGGACGAGCACGAAGCGGATAAGATCATCGTGCGCTCGAACGGCACTGTGACCTATACGGGCAAGGATATCGCCTACCAGCTCTGGAAGCTGGGCCAACTCGGCCTGGACTTCCGTTACAGGCCGTTTCGCACCTACGAAGATGGACACCAGACATGGATAACGACGACTGAGCCGGGCGTAGACACATCCATCACTCGTGAGCTTTTGGGCACGAGCCTGCGCCCGCATTTCGGCGGCGGCGCGACCGTCTATAACGTCATCGATTCCAGGCAATCTTACCCGCAGGAGATCGTCCGGCGCGGCGTCGCGGCGGTCGTCCCGGAGATCGGAGAGGAGGCCAGCGTACACCTGGCATATGAGATGGTCGCGCTCTCGCCCGCCGCCTGCGAAGAGCTGGGCCTTGCTTTGAGCGAGGAGGACCGCCAGCGTCCCTACATAGAGATGAGCGGGCGCAAGGGGCTCGGCGTCAAGGCCGACGATCTCATCAATCGCCTTGAAGAGAGTGCGCTGCGTGAGGTTGAAACGAGACATCCAGACCTATCCGCCGAAGAGAAGCGCGAGACGGCTCACGCCATCGCGGTCGGAGCGCTGCGCTACTTTCTCCTGAAATGGACGCGCAACTCCGTCATCGCCTTCGATTTTAAAGAAGCGCTCTCGTTTGAAGGCGAGACCGGCCCCTATTGCCAGTATTCAGCCGTGCGCGCCAACTCTATCTTTCGCAAACTTGATGAAGCGGCGCTTCGCTCAGCCGAGCAGTTGATAGGCGAAGCCTCGCGGGGCAAAGCGGAAGACAAGCAAGCATTGGCGAGAATCTTCGAGGGCGAAGGCGGCGACGAAATCTGGTCGCTCGTCACGCTCGCGGGCCGCCTGGAAGAGACCGTCGCGGGCTCTGCCGCGCAGGCCGAACCCGCTTACCTCGCAAAATATACGTTCAACCTGGCGCGCGCCTTCAATCTTTTCTACCATCGCCATCGTATTATAGCTGAGGAGGACGCGACGCGCCGGGCCGTGCTCGTCCGCGTGGCAGACATTGCGCGCAGGCAGTTGACCGCGGCGCTCGCCATCCTGGGCATCGCCGTTCCCGAAAGAATGTAACGGCTGAGGCTTTTTCGACTTACACTTACTTTCGCTCTGCTTTTGCCGCAGGGCAAAAGATAACAAGACCGGGTTAGTTGAGGAACATATGCTTATAGTGATGAAGACAGACGCCACCGAGCGCGATATTGAAACCGTAGTGAGCATCATTAACGAGATGGGCTTTCGCGCCCACACGATGCCGGGCGCGACGCGCACCGCCATCGGCGTCACGGGCAATCAGGGCGCGGTCGACCCATCTCGCTTTGAGAATCTGCCGGGCGTCGCCGAAGCCATTCGCGTCAGCAAGCCCTACAAGCTGATCTCGCTTGACCTGCGCCCGGAAAAGACTGTCGTGCGTGTGGGCGATGCGAGCATCGGCGGCGACGAGCTGGCGCTGATCGCCGGGCCGTGTGCCATCGAAAGCCGCGCCCAGGCGTTTGCCATCGCCGAAGCCGTGCGCCGCAGCGGCGCGCGATTCTTTCGCGGCGGCGCATACAAGCCTCGCACCTCTCCATATGCTTTTCAGGGACTCGGCGAGGAAGGCTTGAAGATGCTGGCCGAAGTGCGCGATGTCTACGGCTTGAAGATCGTGACAGAGGCGCTGGACGAAGCGGGCGTTGATATGGTCGAGCGTTACGGCGACATGATTCAGATCGGCGCACGCAACATGCAGAACTTCTCGCTCCTGCGACGCGCCGGTCGCTCGCCGCTACCCGTCTTACTCAAGCGCGGGCTCGCGGCGACGCTGGACGAGTGGCTGCTCGCTGCTGAATACATCATGGCCGAAGGCAACTACAACATCGTTTTGTGCGAGCGCGGCATACGCACCTTCGCCCAGCACACGCGCAATACGCTCGACCTGGCGGCGATTCCTGCCGTGCGGCGCATCTCGCACCTTCCGGTGATCGTTGACCCGTCGCACGGCACGGGAAAGAATTATATGGTCACGCCGCTGGCACGCGCCGGAGTCGCGGTCGGCGCGGATGGGCTTATCATAGAGGTGCACGATCAGCCCGAGCGCGCGCTCTCGGACGGGGCGCAGGCCTTGACGCTGGAACAGTACGAGCAGCTCGTCAATGAAGTCCGCGCCATTCATGAAGTGATCGCACCGGCTCATGTCGGTTGACAGTCACGACCTGAACCATCAGCCGCTTTGCCGTTGATCTCGGCCCGTGCGGCTCAGGCAAGCAAAGGGGAAGGCATCGCCGCCGCTCGATGTCCTTCCCTTTTTCCGTTCGAGCTATTGCTCCCTGTAAAATACCGCTTGACTCTATAGACGACTACAGGGTTTATGATATGAGTAACTCGTGAGGGGAGGTCATCGCTGAGGGTTATGAGATTTGCGAATAAAGCCGGGCGGCCCACGGAGGACGAGCGGGGCGGGGCATTGAAGATCGGTGAGGTTTCAAAACTGAGCGGGATAGGTATAGAGGCTTTGCGTTTCTATGAGAAGAGCGGATTGCTTGAACGCCCTGGCAGGGCCGGGAGCGGTTACCGTATGTATGACCGTGAAGTTCTGGAACGCCTGGCCTTCATCAAGCGTGCGCAAGTCCTCGGGTTCACGCTCGACGAGATCAAGCGCATCATCGCCGAGAGACGCGCGGGACAGAGCCCCTGCGCGGGCGTGCGCGAGATCGTGCGCCATCGCCTTGAGGAGCTTGACGAGCGTATGGCCCAGATGCGCCGCTATCGCAAGGAGCTGGCAGAGGCCCTGCGCGAATGGGAGGAGGCAGGCGATACAGTGGGCCACATCTGCGGGCTCATTGAAGGCACGAACATCGAGCATCCGATGACGGCTGCTCGCGGGGTGCAAAGGAAAACAGGCGGAAAGAGGAAGTAAGTAGATGTTGAAGGAAACGGTAAAGGAGATGTCAGAGGAGACGGAGCGCATAGACTTACCGATCACGGGTATGACCTGCGCCGCGTGCGCGCGTCGCATCGAGCGCAGGCTGGCGAAAGCCCCGGGCGTGCGGCGAGCGGGCGTCAACTTCGCCACCTCGCGCGCCACCGTCGAGTACGACCCGGAGGCCACGGGCGTGCGCCGTTTGATGGACACGGTTAAGGAGGTCGGATACGGGACGGCTGGGACGGCGCACGCCGTTTTCATCGTGGATGATTCGGCTCGCCCGGCGGGCTCCGGCCAGCAGTTGGAAAAGCATCTGCGTAGCGTGCCTGGCCTCCTGAACGCATCATTCAACCTGGGGACGATGGAGGTGCGGGTCGAATATCTTCCCGGCGCGACCGATGCGGGCACGATTCGTGAGGCGATCAGTGAGTTCGGTTATCGCGTCAGAGAGCTGCGTGGAGGCGATGCTTCGGCGGCTGAGTTGGAACAGGCCGCTCGCGAAGAGGAGTACAAGGAGCTTCGGCGCAAGTTCTGGATTGCCGCCGTGCTCTCCGCGCCCGTGCTCTTGATCGCCATGTCGCACGGGCGTATCGCGGCGCTTGCTTTCCCCGGCGTTGACTGGCTTCAACTCGCTTTGACAACGCCCGTCGTCTTCTACTGCGGTCTACAGTTTTATCGCGGGGCATGGGCAGCCCTTCGCCATCGTGCCGCCGACATGAACACTCTGATCGCCACGGGGACGGGCACCGCCTATATCTATTCGGTGGCCGCAACCATCGCGCCGGGCTTCTTCGGGGGAACCGCTGGCGAATCAATGGCCGGGATGAATGAAGCGATTAGCGCAGCGATGGGCCCACCCGTCTACTTTGAAGCGGCGGGCGTCATTATCGCGCTCATACTTTTGGGGAGGATGCTTGAGTCCAGGGCCAAGGGGCGTACGAGCGACGCGATTCGGCGCTTGATGAGCCTTCAGGCGAAGACCGCGCGCGTTGTCAGAGGCGGTCAGGAAATAGATATTCCGGTCGAAGAGGTCTTGAGCGGTGACATCGTGTTGGTGCGCCCCGGCGAGAAGATTCCGGTTGACGGTGTGGTCGAAGACGGCGCGTCCGCCGTTGACGAATCCATGTTGACGGGCGAAAGCATGCCGGTCGAAAAGCGTGCGGGAGACAGTGTGTTCGGGGCGACGATCAATAAGAGCGGCTCCTTCAAATTCAGGGCGACGAGGGTCGGCAATGAGACGGCGCTCCAACAGATCGTCAAGATGGTGCAGGACGCACAGGGCTCTAAAGCGCCCATCGCGCGGCTGGCGGATGTCGTCAGCGGCATCTTCACTCCCGTCGTCATCTGCATAGCCATCCTGACCTTCGTCGTCTGGTTCGTCGCCGCGCCAACGGACACGCGCTTTACGATGGCCCTCGTCAACTTCGTCTCCGTCCTGATCATCGCTTGCCCCTGCGCGCTGGGGCTCGCAACGCCCACCGCGATCATGGTCGGCACGGGACGCGGCGCGGAGAACGGCATGCTCATTAAGGGCGGCCAGTCTCTTGAGATGGCCCACAGGCTAACGACCATCGTGCTCGATAAGACCGGGACGATCACGCGCGGCGCGCCGGAGTTGACGGACATCTTAAAGGCCGACGAAGCGAATGGAATCACAGAGACGGAGTTGCTGCGGCTCGCCGCGTCGGCTGAGCGCGGCAGCGAGCACCCATTGGGCGAAGCCATCGTTCACGCGGCGCAGGCGCGTGGGCTCACACTGGCCCAGGTCTCAGGCTTCAACGCCCTCGCCGGTCATGGCATCGAGGCCGAAGTCGAGGGCCGTCGCCTACTGCTCGGCAACTCGAAGCTGATGAGCGAGCACGCCGTCGCTGTGGATGGTTATGAGGAGCAGGCGCAGGCGCTCTCGGCTCAGGGTAAAACGACAATGTACGCGGCGGTGGACGGGAGCTTTGCGGGACTGCTCGCGGTCGCCGACGAGGTTAAGCCGGAATCGAAGGCTGCGGTTGAAGCGATGCTGCGCCTCGGCCTTGAGGTCTTGATGATGACGGGCGATAACCGCCGGACGGCGGAAGCTGTCGCGCGCCGCGTCGGCATCGAGCGCGTGCTCTCTGAAGTGCTGCCCGAAGGAAAGGCCGCCGAGATCAAACGTCTTCAGGGCGAGCGTAAAGTGGTCGGCATGGTGGGCGACGGCATCAACGATGCGCCCGCGCTGGCACAGGCCGATGTCGGCATAGCGATCGGTACGGGCACGGATGTGGCGATTGAAGCCTCCGACATCACCCTGATTAAAGGCGATCTGAATGGAGTCGTCTCGGCCATCGCGCTCTCGCGGGCGACGATTCGCACGATCAGGCAGAATCTTTTCTGGGCCTTCATCTATAACGTCGTCGGCATCCCGGTCGCGGCGGGGCTGCTCTACCCATTCACCGGATGGCTGCTCTCGCCCATCATCGCCAGCGCCGCGATGTCGCTCTCAAGCGTCTCGGTCGTGGCCAACAGTTTGCGGCTGCGGCGCTTTCGACAAACTTTGTAAGAGGAATACAGATGGACACAACTGAGATCATAGTCGTCGCGGGCGGGATTGCGAGCGTGGCCCTGGTGCTCTGGTATTTTTTCGGCGAGAGAGAGAGTGTTGCGGCCTCGACCAACGAGAGCGGGGTGCAGGAGATCAAGGTCACTGTGAAGGGAGGCTACTCACCCGACGTGATCGTGGTGAGGGAGGGCATGCCCGTGCGCCTGGATTTTTACAGGGATGAAACAACCTCTTGCAGCGAACAGGTGGTCTTCGGCGATTTCGGCATCTCACGCCACCTGCCGCCCTTTCAGACCACATCAATTCAATTCACGCCGGATAAAGCGGGCGAGTTTACGTTCACCTGCGGCATGAGCATGATGCGCGGCAAGCTGGTCGTCGAAAAGCAAGGATGAAGGATGAGCGTCAAGCAAAGCAGAATCTAACAGGGAGGGACAGAGATGGTCAGGATAAAAACAGAAAGCATTAAGGCATTATTGTTTAATGGCTTTTTCTTATCCTGACAATCTCTGTCCCTCCCTGTTAATTCCTGCTTTCATCCTTGGCCGAAACTTCAGGCGTAGGACTTTGAGAAATGAAGACCGCCGTCGCGTCCTTCGCCATGATCTTCGGAGTCTGCGCGCCTGTCTTCCGCTATCTGGCCCGGCGTAGGACTATTTCCATCGAGGCGCGCACGCCGAATCGCCCAGAGAGCGCTCAAAACGAACGGGAGTGTGAAGAGGGTCAGCACGACGACAGCGCCCGTGTAACCGTCTATGGTCAGATGCTCGCCGAGCTGGAATTTCCAGTTGGAGCTGTCAAGAAGAATTGAAGCGCCGAGACTGATCGAGAATAGAATGTCGCCGACCGCAATCAGGGTCATCCAACGACCTCTGCCCTTGCCGACGGCGAGCCACGCGGCGAAGAGCGCCCACCCGAGCAGCAGGGCGGCTGGCAACGGCACAGCCCATCCTGTAAAGCTTATGAGCCCGATGCTCAACCCTATATAGTCAGGATCGAGCGCGGAACGAATAGGCGCGACCGAAAATGCTACGGCGAAAAGCATGTGGAAAATACCGACCGCAAGCGCAGCCACATTCCAGCGGCGGCGTGAGAGCAGAAAGAAAAAGATGCCCCAATAGACGATGTTCAGGGCGATAGCGATCTTGAACCAAATAGCCATCAGTCATCTCCTTCATGCAACAGGTTAAGATTTGCGAGAGGATGGGCCGACATGGTCTCGGCCCATCCATCTTAACGAGCGTTGCAGCGGCCTTGTTCCCTGCTTATTGAATACGACCGCCGCCACGGCTGAGAATCCAGGGGCCGTTATAGACGACGGAAGAGACAGTGCCGTCGAGCCTGCCATCGGGCGTCAGCGTGAGCGTGACGTTCCCGCTCGTGGAACTCATTCCCTGCCCGATGGTGACTGTGCCACGGAAGGTGCGCCCGTCCAGGATGCCCGCGATAGTGCCTGTTCCGAGGATGCCGCGATACGTGCCGGTGACGCGGTTGCCGTCCTGCGTCAACTGTATCGTATCGCCTGTCGAGGTGAGCCAGATGCCCGTCAGCGTCGGAACGTCAACGACGACGGCGGCCACGCCATGCGTCATCACGGGGCTGATGTAGCTATTGGTCACGCGCGCCTCCTGGCCGCTGCGCAGCGTCACGGATTGAAGCGCCGGGGCGGTCGGCGTGACGAGCACCATGCCTTCCTCTACCCAGACGGTCGTGGACTGCGGCTGCTCGTCGTGTATGACGGTGAAGATAGTTCCACGGACGTTGACGGTGCAGGCCGAGGTGGTCACTTCAAAATCGGACGGGCCCGATCCCGGCGGGCCGATGCTGACTCTCATCTCGCCCCAGTTGAGCGCGCCTCCGCTCGTTCGCATGGTCAACTGGCTTCTCTGTCGCAGTTGTCCCTGGTGGCCGTCCCAGAATCTCAAAGAGACTGTGCTCAGATAACCCGTGCGGACTCTGTCGCCGGGCCCAAGCTCCATACCTTCGTAGGCCCTCACCCAGCCGCCGCCGGCGATCTGAGCTTCGACGTTATTGTTGATGGCCGTCAGCCTGGCTCGCTTGACCGTCCCAACGGCGACGGCCACGCCCGCTCCGCCCGTGGCGACGGAGATGCCGCCCGCGCCCGGCGCGACGACAATCGTGCCGGGAGAGACCGCGACGCCGCCCACAGAAACGGCTGCGCCGCCGACTCCGCATGTGAGCATGCGAACTTCCAGCGTCTCGTCATTACTACTTAAAGGGACGTTGGCAATGCCGCGCGAGTCCGGGCGAAAGCGAACGCCGTCGCCGCGACGATCAACATAGGCGAAGCTGGCTCCGGGCTGCGAAGCGCTCACCTCGTAGACGCCCGGTCGAATATAGATGACGGCGTAGCCTGTCGAATCCGTGTTGATGCTGGCCGAGTTGAAGCGAACCGTCACGTCTGCGTCGGATGCGACGCGGCTGTCGCCCTCGCTGCAAGAGGCCATGGTCAGGACTTTGACTCTGATGGTATCGCCCTGGGCGAAAACCTGACCGGCAGTAGAACCTAGAATCAACAGGCTCAGGAGAAGAACGAACGCGCGGGGTTGAAGGGAATATCTCTTTTCACTTTGACTGGCTAGGGTCTGCATGATGTTCCTCCATTCGGATATGGGGCGAGTAAGGTGCGCTGCGTGACGCGCGGGCGAAGATAGACGAGTGTCAGCGCGGCGACAGCAGCAGGTGAGAATTCAAGGCGGGCAAAAAGTCTGGCTCATGCTCTACGGGTAAGCATGCCGGGCGGCGACGCGTGCTTGAGACCGCCGCTTTTATTTGCCCTTGAGATTCAAATATCAAGAGAAGATAGTGATTCCGCTACGGCGCGCATTTTAATTGAGGTGTCGCCGCCTGTAAATGCTTTTATCACAGGCTCAGCGCCGCACGCGCGCATTATACAAGAGTCAGGATTGGCCCGGCGCGGCTTGCCGTAGAAGCTCCGAGAGATGCCTGGTGAAAGCCGAGCGCGGCATCACGCGGTCAAAGCCGGAGCTTTCGGCGCTGCGCTGCAAGGCGGTCTGGACGTGCGAGAAAAAACCTATGAGCGGAATGGAGCGCGACTGCGCGTCGGCTTTCAACCTCAGGGCGAGCGTGAAGGGCTCGCACCGCTGCGAATGAAGATCAACGATAATGAGCGCGGGCGGCGTCTCGCGCACGGCTGCCATCACGTCATCGGCGCTGCGTAGAAAACGCACCTCGACGCCCAGATGCTCGGCTGTCGCCCTGATCTTACTGGCGAAGAACATGTCCTCGACGGCAGCTATGACGTATTGGCTCATCCCCTGTTTACCGATATAGTCGGTTTGTGTACGCTCAGTCTAAACATTTATGAAACGGCCCGCATGCGCCCGCGAAGATAGTATGATCGAAGCGTCGGAAATCAAAGAGCATGACAGAGACTCTCATCACCAGCCGTGATAATCCTCTGGCCAGGCGAGCGCGCGCCGTGCGCGACCGCAAGCTGGAAGGCTTGATCTTGATCGAAGGCGTGCGCCTGTGTGAAGAGGCCATCGGCACTTCGCTGTTGATCGAAGACGTGCTCTGCACGGAGCGCCTGGCCACAGACGAGCGCGGGGCTCGATTGCTCGAAGCGCTCGGAAACGCTGCCAAGCGCGTCAGCTTTATCACCGAACAGGTCTTCGCCTCTATCTCCGATACGAGGACGCCGCAGGGCATCGCCTGTCTCGCTTTGAGGCCGGAGACAGGGCCGGAGCGTCTGGCAAGTAATGAAGAGCGTCCCCCCTTGATAATCGTCATGCACCGCATCAATAATCCGGCCAACGCGGGCGCAATCCTGCGAACGGCTGAAGCGGCTGGCGCGACCGGGGCTGTGACGACGGCGGGCTCAACCGATCTCTTCTCACCCAAGGCACTGCGCGGGGCGATGGGCTCAAGCTTTCGACTGCCGCTCTGGACGGGCGCAGAATTCTCTGAGGTTTTGGAGTGGTGCAGGGCGCGCGAGATTCGCACCGTCTGCGCGGACGTGCGTTCAGAACGGGCTCATACGGAGATTGACTGGACAGTGCCGCGCGCTCTGATCGTCGGCGCTGAGGCGAGCGGGTTAGACGCGGGCGAAGTGTCGGCAGCCGACGAGGCTTTGCGAATCCCCATGCGCCCGCCTGTCGATAGCCTCAACGTCTCGGTCGCCAGCGCCGTCATTCTCTACGAAGCCGCGCGACAAAGGTCCGAGCGCGCACAGCAAGGGCACGCAATAGCTCGCCCGTTCCCTCAGACTTGACTCTTACTGCATTCCGCCTCTTCTCAGCGGTGGCTGGTTTCGGCTAGAATAACGGGGCGCTGATAGAGAATTTCAGAATACCTCCCCTTGATGTTCACACGTCTGGCGGCGTCGCTCTATTCAGACGCGTAAGAATTTTCTGTGTGCTCGATGGGAAAACGGCTTGCGCGACGGAAATGCCGGGCTCCGAACTGGCTTCAGGTTGGCGGATAAGGTTTTGGCAAAAGGACTCGTCGGCTGGCAATCAAACCGGCCAGACATCCGAACCCGTGAGGAGCGCCTTTGCTCGCTTCTCAAGGCGGACGGCGGCGCGATGCGGTAAAAGGAGAGAACCCGATGCTTGCACCAGACGCCCTTTTACAAAATCGTTATCTCATCATCCGCCCCATTGGCAAGGGAGGCATGGGCGCTGTCTATGAAGCGCGCGACCAGCGACTCGGCAACATTATTGCGCTCAAGGAGACTTTCTTCGAGGACGAGACGCTGCGCAAAGCCTTCGAGCGAGAGGCAAGGCTTCTGGCGGGTCTGCGTCATCCGGCGCTGCCCAGAGTGATTGACCACTTCACGGAAGGGGCCGGACAGTTTCTCGTCATGGAGTTTATTCCGGGCAGTGACCTCGAAGAGATGTTCAAAGAGCGCGGCGGCCCGTTCCCTCTGAGCGATGTGATGAAGTGGGGCGATCAACTGCTGGATGCGCTCGATTATCTGCACACGCAAGAGACGCCGATTATTCACCGCGACATCAAGCCGCAAAACCTGAAACTGGCGGCGCGCGGCCAGATCATCCTTCTTGATTTCGGGCTCGCCAAGGGCAGCGCCGCAGGGATGTCGCAGGCGAGCGCATCCGGCAGCATTTTCGGCTACACGCCGACCTACGCGCCGCTCGAACAGGTTCACGGCGCAGGCACGGACACGCGCAGCGACCTCTACTCGCTGGCCGCAACGCTCTACCACCTGCTGACCGGAGCAAAGCCGCCGGATGCCCTGGCGCGTGCGAGCGCAGTCATCGGCGGACAGCCCGACCCCTTGCGCCCGGCCACAGAGCTTAACCCGCAAATCCCTCTGGCCGTCGCAAACGTGCTCGCCAGGGCGATGGCCCTGCACGGAGATCAGCGCCCCGCGACAGCCGAAGAGATGCGACTGCTGCTGAAAGAGGCCGCGGCTCAGCCTCTCGCGCCCGCCGCGAGCGCAAGCGACGGGGCCACAATCATCATCCCGCCGCAGGCCGATGGCTCTGCCGCCCGCCCCGTTCAAACGGCGACGGGTTCCGATGTGACCATGATTGACGCTCCTTCGGTCAATACCGTCGAGAAGTCGAGCACGGCAACACTGATCGAAGAAGAGCCTGTAGAGCCTGAACGCAGCGAGACGCCCACGACGCAGCGCGAGACGCCTGCGCCGCTCGTCGAGTCGCCCGCGCCTCCCGCGCAGATTGCCGCACAGCCCGCGCCCAGACACGGCTCGAATCGCCTTGTTCTGGTGGCAGCAGGCGTCGCCCTGCTGCTCATCGCGGGCATTGTGATCTACGCTGTGACCGGGGGTTTCAGCCCGGGTGCAGACGTGCAGGGCTCTAACAACGCGACGGTCGCCGTCAATCAAAATCCAGCAGCGCCGTCCCCTTCTCGAAACAGACAGGCAGAGGCGGCGGCGGCGGGCGATAGAAGAAAAGAGGCGACACCGCAACCGTCCAGGGCCGAGACGGCGGCTGCTCCGTCTTCTGAGGGCAGCGGCGCGGCAACTGATCGCCGCACCGTTCTCCCCAGGCCAGCCACCAAGAAACAGACAATTCGTGAGCGACTCAGACCGAGACCATAAGGGCCGCTTCGGGCAGGAGAGGCGTCGTAATATATCGTTATGAAAAAAGAGCCGGAGAAAAAAGAGCAGGCGAAGAAGCGAGAGGAAGCGCTGCCGGAGCGACTCTTTCGTCGCGTGCTTGAGGGCATGGGCGAGGCCGTCGATCGCGGGCTGGGCCGTAAGCCTGTCAAGGGCAGCTTGACGACGACGCAGTTGATCGAGCGCATGAAGCGCCTGCTCGACGAGCGCGTCCGCGATGAAGGCCGCAAGGGCCGCATCGCGCCGCACCTCTTGAAGCTGAAGGTCGAATGGGGCACGCACTCGGAAGCCCCGCCCGAGATTATACAGGAGCTTGAGCATGAAGTGTTGGCGGCGGCCATAGACCACATCAACGATCATCGCTACCGCACGCTCGCGCCCCTCAAGATCGAAACCGAAGTGGACATCTTCACTTCCGGCATCTCTGTCGATCCGACCTTCGGCGAGTTCGAGGAAGAGTTGCGACAACAGGACGAGGAGAAGCGTCGTGCCGCCGAGCTGGGCTCGGTCGTCATTCCGAAGGGCGGCAAGGGCCCGGCCCCCGTCCACATCAAGGCGCGCGTCACGCTGCCGCAGGGGACGCGCGAGAAAGAGCTTGTCTTTACGCCGGGAGGCAGGCGCATGAACGTCGGGCGCGGCTCCGACAATGATCTGCATATAGATCACGGCAGCGTCTCGAAGATTCACGCGGCGCTGGTGATGAACCGCGAAGGCACGCTGATGGTCGCTGACACGGGCTCGACCAACGGAACATACATCAATGGCCGGCGTCTGGCTTACGGCGAGGCGCGACAGATCGAAGAGGGCGATGTCGTCGGCTTCGGCGACATCGAAATGCGTTTACAAAGAAGATAATCCAGATCGCATGTCATACTCATTACTGCTCCTACAAGAATCGGCTGCGACCGCCGCCAAGGCGGTTCCGCTCGAAAAACAACCGGCGATGCTCTCGCTCATCTACATGGGCGGGCTCGCCCTCATGATCCTCCTGCTGTTGCTCTCGCTCCTGCGCAACCGGCGCACGCGCTCGGCCCTTGCCGCCATCGCCCCGGCGGATTTGCCCGACGAGGTTCGACAGCGTTTGGGCTCGACGACGACCAACAGGGGCCTGCGCGCACTGCGCTGGCTCTACGTCCTGCTCGCGCTCGGCGTCTTTAGCGCGCACATCTACTGGGCACGCTATGCCGCCGAGCAGAACGAGCGATTTCAAGAGCTAAGCTATAAGGACTTGCGCAATCGTCGTCTTTCGGAATCCACGCTGCGCGGCTGGATTCTTGATCGCTCCGGCACGCTCGACAAGGCGCTGGCGCTGTACCAGCGTGAAGGCAACGGCGAGATCGCGCGCTTTTACCCGCTCGACAAGGAGATGGCCCACCTCTTCGGCTCTGATCGCGGCGACCCCGGGCTTGAGCGCTCGCTCTTCGGCGTGCAGAGCGGACAAGTCCCGGAAGCCATACAGGTCATCTTGGGCGAGAATGTCCAGCAGCGTGCCAACCAGGATGTCCGCATCACGATTGACAGCGACCTGCAGAAGGCGGTGGTCGAAGAACTCAAGGGCAAGCACGGCGCGGTCGTTATTCTCAATCCGCAGACGGGCGAAGTCCTGGCCCTCTACAGCGAGCCTTCATACAGTCTGAAGGAGGTGCAGAATAACGGTGAAGCCTGGATTCGCATGGAGGCCAACAAGCGCGACAGCCCGCTCGTCAGCCGCGCTCTCGGCGCATACTACATCCCCGGCTCGACCTTCAAGACGATGATGATGATCGCCGCGCACCGCTTCGGCATGCAGGATTCTAAATTCACCTGTTCGGGCGGCGGCTTCAGCGCCATGCCCGGAGCCAAACCGATCTTTGACGACGGCGGCCCGGGCGAAGTCCACGGCAACATCGGTATTGATGTCGCCTACGAGGTCTCCTGTAATCAATATTTCGCGCAGATGGCGCTCAAGCTCGGGCCAGAGCGCGTCAAGGAAGCGGCCACGCTGGTCGGCATCGGCGCATACGATACGCCAGCCGAGTCGCTTCGCGGGCGCAAAGAGCCGGAGATTTGGAACGCGAGCACGGACGCCATCAAGCGTGCCCTGGCCCCGCGCCAGGCGACGATGGTGGCGGGCCCATTGGGAAGAAATTTCAATCGCTTCGATCTCGCTCTGGAAGGCTACGGACAGGGCTATGCCGGTCAGATGACGCCGTTCCAGATGGCGCTGTTGGCCTCGACCATAGGCAATCTCAAGGGCCAGTTGATGAAGCCCAAGATCGAAATGGATCGCCAGCCCGAAGTCTACAACCAGGTGATTACGCCGCAGCTCGCCGCGCAGATGCGAGACATCATGGCGCTCGTGACGCAGGGCTCGCGCGGCACGGCCCGCGGCGTCTTCGGGCCCGTCAAGGCTGCCGGTATCACGAGCGGCGGCAAGACCGGCACGGCGCAGAAGGTGATGCCCGTCTACGACCCCAAAACCGGCGAGATCAAGACCCGTCACAAGGTCGAGAAAGACCCGAAAGGAAATATCATACGCGAGTACGATGTGATCGTGACCGACGAAGAGCACCCGCGCATAGACGGCTGGTTTCTCTGCATCGCGCCGCTTGAGAATCCGCAGATCGCCATGGCCGTCATCATCGAAGGCGGCGGCTACGGCTCAAGGTCTGCGGCTCCGGTCGCGGCTCATCTCGTCATGAAGGCCAAGGAGCTTGGGCTCCTCGGCGGCCCGCGCACCGCTCCGAGCGCGACTAATAATACGGATAAGAGTCGCCAGGGTTCGTCCAATAATAATCGGTCGCGCCGCCGCCGTTAAAGGGGCGTCGTTGATTGAAGAGATAAGCTTCTGAAGTGTCACTAACGAAACCGTCCATCAGGGTATTATGAAGAATCGCGCATCATCTCATCTCATCGCACTGTTTCTCATCATCGGCTTCGAGGTCGCGGGCTACTATGCCATCTATCGCGCCGGGCTGATACGCGGCTACGAGACTTCATGGGTCGGCGGCATCCGCGACCTCCTGATGTTTGTGCCTATCATTTTCCTCGTCTTCTGGCTCACGCGTGCCATGAGATTCGCCGGTAACTGGACGCTCTACACGACGGCCATCCTCCTCTTCTCCATCGGCATGCTCGTGCAGTACAGGCTCTACAGCGATCCCGAATACAACGCGCGCAACAAGGCGGAGGCACGCGCGCAGAAGACCGCGACGCTTCGCACGCGCTACATCAACGAGTTCTACGACGCCGAGAAGAAACAACGGCTGGGGCTGCCACCGACGCCGCCGCAAGCGGCTGATCTGGATCGGGAGCAGCATCGAGCATCCAACTACAGCGTCAGCGATGCGCTCGCGTCCAGCTACACGTGGATCCCCATCGTCAGCTTCATCATCTTCGCCGTCGCTTACATATTCTGTGTGCGCGACGGTTTTCTGCTCTGGCTACAGCGCCATAGCTTTATCATCGTCGCTCTCACACTGATTCCACTCTCGGCAGCCGTCGTCACCTCCAGCGCGGGCAAGGCCGCAGGCAACATGACGCCATGGGAGCCCTCCAAGGTTCCCTTCCTGCTGGGCTTCGCCGGCATCCTGACGATGCGCTACAAAGACCTTGCGCGCACCTACTGGGGGCTGCCGCGCGCGCGTGATGTCGTGCCGCTCATAGCGATGGCCGTCATGCCTTTTATACCCTTCTTCGCGCTCAAGGATTTCGGGCAGATGCTCGTCTTCAGCGGCGCGTATGCGACGCTCTACCTGGTCGCCGTCCGACGCTGGCCGCAGCTTCTGCTCTTCGTCGGCTCCGTGGCGCTCGTCGCCAGTATTCTCATCGTCGGCGCGCTGCCGCGCGATGTGCAGGAGAATGTTCCATACCTGCCGACCATCGCGCGCCCGGTCGTCGCCATCCTTCCTGATCGTATTCAACAGCGCTTTCATCTCTGGCTGGACGGCTTCAATCCGCCGTCGCCGGAGGTGTCATGGTGGAAAAAGGATTATGAAGAGGCGCTCGCCAAAGACCAGAAGATGAGAGAGCTGGCGGCTGAAAGCCCCGCCATGCAAAGGACTGTCAACGTGGATGTCTGGTTTGACCGCGCGGCCTTTCAACCCGCTCAGGCGGTCTTCGGCATCGCTTCGGGCGGAGACACGGGTCGCGGCCTGGGCCTGGGTTTTGCCGAGGTGATACCTGTGGCCGACTCTGACTATATTTACGCGGCCATCGGCGAAGAATTGGGCCTCGCGGGCGGCGCGATTGTCATTCTCGCGCTCATTATTTTCGTCTCGGCGGGCGTTCGCACTTCGATTGATGCGCGTGATATGTTTACCAAGCTGTGCTCCGCCGGTCTGACGGCCTTCATCGGTTTTCAGGCGCTCGTGAATATCGGCGGCGTGACGCGCGCGCTGCCCATGACCGGCATCACGCTGCCTTTCGTCAGTCATGGTGGTTTCAGTTTGATAACCAGTTTCGCTATGCTCGGAATGCTGTTGGCCTTCTCTCACCGCAACGCGCGCGACGCCGCCATTGCCTCGCGCACCGTCAGAGAGAACGCCGCCAGTGACCCCTCAATGCCGGAGGCAGTCCAATGACAGAGCCATCGCAGGAAGTCAAAATCGAGGCGGCGGTCGTGACGGATCGCGGGTTGAGCGAGAAACGACCGCTCAATGAAGACTCTTTTCTCGCCGACGAGCAGCGTCGGATCTTCGCCGTCGCCGACGGGGTGGGCGGCGCGCAGGCAGGCGAAGTCGCTTCGCGCACGGCGATGGATGTACTCGACGAAGCGTTTCGCCACCATGTTGACGGCGCAGATATCGAAGACCTGATGGAGATCGCCATCCAGCGAGCCAACGCTTCGATTCATCGCATGGCGCAGGAACACCCCAAGCTCTCCATGATGGCGACGACGGTCGTCGTCCTGCACCTGGATGGTCACACGGCGACCATCGGCCACGTCGGTGATTCGCGCCTCTACCGTCTCACGCCCGACGGCGAGCTGCACCGCGAGACACGCGATCATTCGGTCGTTGAAGAGGAGGTGCGCGCAGGCCGTATGACGCAGGAGCAGGCGGCCAATCACCCCAGCCGCAACGTCATCAGCCGCGCCCTCGGAGCCGAAGACGGCGTCGAAGTGGACATGAACACGATCGAAGTGGACGACGGCACGGCTTTCCTTCTCTGCTCCGACGGCATCACGCGCCACATCCCCGATAACGAGCTGCGCGAGCTGCTGAGCAATCAGAGGATGTCGCTGGAAGAAGTCTGCGAAGAGATGAAGAAGCGTTGCTATGAGCGCGGCGCTGAAGACAATCTGACTGCCGTGATTGTCCGCGTCGGCGCTCCGGCGCAGGCGGCCCTGAGCGGCAACGAGGATTTCGATCGCACGATTGACCCTCTTGCCTCTCCCGCGCTCGCACGAACCTTGCCTGGCAATTCAGGCACGGAGACAACCATAGAGACCGCGCCCGTCAAGAACAGTTTCCAGCCCGCTTCACGTATCGCTTTTCCGGCTCCTGAAGCCGAGCGCGAAGTGATCGCTCACGCCGGCAGTAGCAACAGCGCTGCTACGGCTGCTGCCGTAGCAGCAGATGTGGCGAGAGCCGATAAGAGCGCCGCCGCCGCCCCAGCCGTACACAGGAATGGGCCCGGACTGGGCGGCAGGCTCTTTCGCGCCCTGGTGCTGCTCCTGCTCGGCGCTGTGGCCGGAGCAGCCGCCGCCTACTACGGAAAGTCCATGTATGAGAAGCGACTGGCCAGCACCAATCCACCCGAAGCAGCCGCCACGCCGACGCCGACCCCGATCACGGAAGCGCCCGCCGTCATCGCGGAAAGAGTCAGACGCGACGTTGATCGTGCTCCGTCGGAATGGCTCAAGGGAGGCATGCTGAGCGAGATGGCCAGACAGAACATACAGCAGCCGATGGATTCCGCCGACCCGGATTTTCTTTACACGTACGGGCGAGCCCTGCTTCTGACGGGCAAACAGGACGAGGCCATCTCCGCTTTTGAACAGTCCAAACGCAAGCTTGACGAACGCATCGCCGCCGAATCCACGCCCCTGAAAGTGGATGTCCGGCTAGCGCTCGCGGCAGCCGCTTTAAAGGCGCAGCGATACCCGACGCAGGTACAGGCGATCAATTCCCTCAACGAAGTGGTAGAGAAGAAGGAAGGCGCAATCGCGCCTTAGTCGAGCCCTGAGCCGGGTTCGCCCATCGAAGAGCAAGTCCTTCGCTTCGGAAACGAGATTTTGAAGGCATCTCGGCGGCGCGCGGCGGGCTCTAATGAAAGCGCAAGCGGATGAGGGATGAGCGAACTCAAACTACAGCAATGCAGGCTCGATGGTCGGTATGACATAGTTGAATGCCTGGGGCGCGGCAGCTACGCCGAGATTTACGTCGCTCGTGACATCGCCGCCTCGGACGGCGAGCCGCAGATGGTCGTCATCAAAGCCCTCAACGTGCTCTTGCAGGGCGTGCTCGACGCAGAGCTTGAGCAGACGCTCATCGAGAACTTTCAGAACGAAGCAATTGCCCTCGACCGCGTGCGCCATCCCAACATCATCAACCGCCTGGGCCACGGCACGGCCATCGATCTTTCGGGGACGACCTTTCACTACCTGGTGCTCGAATACCTCTCGGGCGGCGACATGGCGGCGCGCTACCGCCAGCAGCCCTATACTTTGGAACGCGCTCTGTTCTACCTCGAACAGGTCTGCGCCGGTCTCGCGCACGCGCACGACTGCGGAGTCATTCACCGCGACATCAAACCGCAGAATCTATTGCTGACGGCTGACCAGAAAACGGTTAAGATCGCTGACTTCGGCGTCGCCAAGATAGAGGCGAGCGAGGGCGCGATCACGCGCGTCGGCACCAATGTCTATGCAGCGCCCGAGCATAACCCGCTGGTTCAGACAGGGCCGCTCGACTCTGCGCTCCTTGACGCGCCGCGTGAACATCTGCTGCCAGCCGCCGATATCTATTCGCTGGCCAAGACGACTTACGCGCTTTTGACCGGAGATTCGCCGCGCCGTTTTTCGCATCACCCGATCACGGAGATGCCCGAATCGATCTCAGGCGAACCCTGGGCTCCGGCGGTGCTGCGCGTGCTTGAGCGCGCGACGCAGACGCGTCCTCGTGATCGTTACCAGACTGTGCAGGAATTTTGGGACGACCTTTCGGATGCTTCGCTGCCTCCGACGCAACCTCTTCATCCTCAACCGGGAGACGAAGAGCTTCGACCGCGCGCAACCGGCAAACTCAACGTCAGCCGCGATCTTCCGTTGAAAGCTCCGCCGCGTCCGCGCTTCAACGTAACACGCGTCATAGAGCAGTTCGAGAATAGAGACAACGGGCAACCGCGCCCGAGGATCGTCGTCCCCGTCGCCGGCGCGCACACGACGACACAGGTTGAAGCGCTGCCGACGCAGCATCAGGCGCGCGAGATCATCGCCGGGATGACGGATGTCGCTCGCACAGGCGAGCTTGGCAAATCCCGTCAAAGCGCCGGGCGATACGCTTCGGGTCGCGGCTTCCGCGCCCTGGTCGCTGTCCTGTTGATCGTAGCCTTCGCCGGGATGCTTCTCGCCACGCATCACTACTTCCGCTCGCGCTGGGGCTCACAGGGCTCGCAGGCCGCGCCCGCCGCCGCCCCGTCCGGCCCTGCCCTGGTCGGGCGTCAGGGCAAGATCATTAGTTACGATGTATACTTGCGTGCCAAGCCGGGCCGTAACTATCCGCCCGTTGGTGTTGCCGAAAAGGGCTCAGTTGTGCAAGTCTTAAGCGTCAACGATGCAAACAACTGGTATGAAGTGCAGATTATCAAGCACGGACGCGACAAGGATGACCCGAACTCCGCTGATCGGGGTTGGATTACCAGAAAATATCTGGAAATTAACGATTGATCGCTTTTGACCGAGAGGAGAAAAAGCAACAGTGGGTTTAATTGAATCCATTCGGCGATGGATTGACGGCGAGGGCGCTGACGACCCTTTGTCTGTGGCCGACGAGCAGGCACGCCCGCGCCGCGTGTGGGAGGAGTTTCTCGTCAAGGTCGCGCGTGAGGTTGAAGCCGTCATGCAGCGCGAGATGTTTACGCCGCCCGGCGGCCCGACCTACATTCCACGCGAGTATATCGTCTATCTCAGCAACGACGACGATAAGGAGTGGCAGGGCGATAAACGGCGCGGCCTTGAGCAGGGACTCTTCCACGTCCTTTCCGAGCGCGCACGCGAACTGGCCGGGCAAACTCAGCTCGCCACGAAATCCTTCGCCGTCGAGCTGAGGGTTGACGGAACCCTGAACAAGGGCGAGTTCCGCGTGCAGCCTGTCTGGGACGAGACGGAAGCCGGACACACCATGGTCACGGCGCGTCCCAGCAGCGACAACCAGATGATGAAGACCTCTCTGCCGGGCATGACGCCGGAGGAGGTCGCAGCCGCCCTGAGCTCTTCTGCGGAACCGGCGGAAGGCGAGCAGACCATTGTTCGCCCGAGGGTCGAAGAACTCTTTTCCGTAGAAGTCTGGCGCGAGGGGGTACGCCAGGCAATCGTTCCCATCTCCAAGCCGGAAATTACGATTGGGCGAGGCTCGCGTTCCGTCAGCGTAGACCTGCCGCTCAAAGGCGACCCCGAAATCAGTCGCGTTCACGCGACGCTTGCGCGCGACGAGCAGGGCCAGTACTGGCTTACGCCGAAGGGCAGAAACCCGACCATCGTTTCCGGGCGCGAAGTCCCGCGCGAAGAGCGCTCGCCCGTCACGACCGACGAGAAGATAGAGATTTGTAGCTACAGCATACGGATTCAGCCGAAATAGGCTGAGCGCCTGGCGGGGCCGGTTTCGAGTCACACGGCCGAAGATTGATGCCTGATTGACGAAACCGACTTAGAGCTGATGGCGGATTTGACAGTAGCGCCTGTGGTCTCGGGTGCTGTGCTGAGTATCATCCGAGACCACGGGCGCTACTGACCTGACTTCCAATCGCAACGCGCTCTAGGACTCTGAAGCGGCGGCGCTTGCGACCTGCGCGGGAACATCTGATTCCAGTTCCTCTATCAAGGCTTCGAGCATGGGCGCGATTCGTTCGGGCTCTATGTAATTCTTCCCGAGCATCTTTGTGATGAGCCGGTTTTTCGTCTCGCCTTTGACTTCGCGCAGGAGCGCGCGGCAGAACGCGATGACGACCACCCGCTCGAACTGCTTGCCCGTGTTGCGGCGAAAATCTTCGACGACCTCTTCGAGCGAGCGGCGCGTCTTGTATGGACGATTGGTCGTCATCGCGTCGAATGAGTCTGCGAGCGTGATGATCTTGGTTCCGATGGAAATCTCGTCGCCGGTCAACCCGTCCGGGTATCCGCGCCCGTCTATGCGCTCGTGATGATGTTTGGCCATGAGGGGGATGTCGGCGTAAGGGTGGCGGATGGGAGATAGTATTTCGTAACCGGCAGCCGGGTGGCGATTAAGCTCGCTCGATTTCTTAGCGTCAATCTTGTAGGGCGCGTTGATAATATCGCGCTCGACGATGAGCTTGCCGATGTCGTGCAGATAACCGGCGATGGCTATGCCTTCAACCTCTTCGTCGCTCCAACCCATCTCGCGCGCAATGATCTCGCTGTACTTCCCGACGCGTTCGGAATGGCCCTGCGTATACTTGTCCTTGATGTCTATGGCGGCTGCGAAGGCGCGCACTGTATCCCTGTAGATGCCGCGCAGTCCGTCGTAGAGCTGGCGATTCTCTTCAGCCCTGCGCTCAAGCTCTTCCAGGAGGCGATGCGTGTGAATGCCGACGCCTATGTGACGGGCCATGGAGCAGACGACCTCGTGATCGTCCTTGGTGAAAACCTCTCCGCTCGCCTTACCGCCGAGCAGCACGAGGCCCGTCAGGTCGTTGCGGACGACTAAGGGCACGACCAGCTCAAAGCGCGGCCCTTCAAAGAAGGCTTGATGGCGTGCGGCGAAATGTGTGAAGGCGGGAGTCTCGTCATCCATCGCCAGCCCGCACAGGCCGAGGCTCAAAAGTCCGGCGACATCCTCGGCGTCGAGCGCCATGTCCGGCGGCACGTCAGCGCCCAGACCACGCACCGCGACGAATCTTAAAACCTGATCAGCTTTGTCGAATTCGGCGACCGCCCCGCGCCTGATGGCGAGCGTGCCCAGCAGAAGATGAAGGGAGGTGCGAACCATCTCCTGGAAATCGTGAGGGTCAGCAATCTCCTGACCGAGGTCTGCGAGCGCGGCGAAAGTGTGGATGAGCCTTTGAACCTTTTGCTGCATAGTTCTCCAGCCCTTAGTGGCCGACGACCGAAGTGTGGGCGGTGAACTCCGTCAGTGTGGCCAGCGCCTCCTGCTCGTCATGTGCAAGGGCTACGTATTTGGTCAGCCCGAGCATTTCAAAGAGATCAATGGTCTGACGATTAACGTCGGAGAAGACGAGTTGCGCGCCGACGTTTTCGGCTGCATCAATGACGCCCAAAAGAATCGAGACGCCGATGCTGTTGACCAGCTCGGTGTCTCGGAAATTGATGACCAGCCCACGACAGCCATGGTCGAGTTGCTTGCGGCATTCGCGCTCGATGCGCTCTCCGCTCAGCTTATTGAGATAATCCGTCGCATAAATAACGGCCATCTCTCCGATGCAGCGCGAGCGCACCGGAGCGCTGTTTAAAGATTCCGCCATTACAGTAAGCTCCCCTCTTACTTAATAGACAGTACCAATTAGATATTAAATCCTGAGTAAACGAGGGGTGGAAAGGTTGCGATTTGATTGCAATCCGCCTTATGCCCGGCGCAGATACTTGATCATGCGCAAGCGCGTGCCGTCGTCTACGCGCTCGAATTCCACCTCATCCATCAGGCTTTTGATAAGCTTCAGTCCCCACCCCCTTCGCTCGCTGCTGCCATTGGTGCGCGTCGCCTGCATCTCATCACCGTTACTTTGCGCGTGCGTCTTTCCACCGTTCTGTTCACCAAAGCCGGGCGGAATGACCCCGCGACTTGACACCGTGACTACTAATTTATCACTTTCCAGCCGAAATCGTTGATATATTTTTCTGTCCGGGCTCAGGCTATGCTCTGCGGCGTTGATGCAGGCTTCGACCAGGGCCGTCTTAATCTGGTTGATGGCCTCGGGTTGGAAGTTGATACGGCGTGCGATCTGGTCAACTGTCGTGGCAGCGATCAGTTCCGTATCCTCGCCCATAGGGATGACGAGTTCGAACTCGTCCGAGCCTTCCGGCGCTGCTGCCGAAGCGGATAGCTCGGCGCTGATGCGCGCCGTCAAAAGCTCAAGTTGATGACGGCTTGAGCCGTAGGCTTCGCGCTCTGTGAGCAGCTCCATGGCCTCAGCGGAAAAGCCTTCGGGCGCGACCAGCCAGAGCCTTACGCGGCTAAAGCCGCAGGCGCGCGCCACGCCCAGCAAGCGGTCGCACCAGACTTCCGTGATGCCCCGGCCCGCTTCAAGCTTGGACTCTATCTCGGCGGCGATCCAGACCACTTCGTTAGCATCCGTGTAAGTCCCGGCGTCGAAACCGGGAGCGACGGCGCAGCGCTCTTCGTCACAGAGCGCTTGCATAGGCGGGTAGAAGGCCGCGCAGCTTGCGGCGTGAACGACCTGCGGAAGGCGCACGAGGTCCGTCTCAGCGTCGAGGCCGAGTGCCACAGCCTCGGCATCGAGCCCCTTGTAGGCGCGGCTGAAGCGGTCGTAATGCAGCAGGCTTGAGGGCACGCGCTGGCCATTGAAGCGGACTAAAAGCTCGCGCAGGCCGAGGGCTGCGGCGCGGCGATAATGACGCGCCATCGTGTGCGGCGCGCGCTTCAAAGTCTCAAGCAGGGTTTCGGCGACGACGAGCGCACGCGGCTCTGCGGCGACCTCCATACGGTAGCGCGTCGCAAGGTAATCGCTCCACGCGGAAGAGCCGTTGCCGACCTCTATGAAGTTGGCGTTGAGGCTCGCCAGCTCGTTGATGTGAAGCTCCCTGATGATCTGTTGCAGTTGATCTGTCTCTAGCCCGAGACGCTTGCGCCAGGTCTCGACCTGTGCGCGGCTGCCGCTACTCGCTTTCGATTCATAAAGCACGCGTATGAGGGCGCGGCGCGGCGCGGCGGCGGCGGTGAGGCTCTCCATCACCGCATCGAAATGATGAAAGAGTCGCCCGCCCATCAGCTCGTCAACGTAGAGCTGCTGGCAGTTGAGAAAGGTCGTGAGCGCGACCTCTTTTTCGCGGGCCGATTGAAGCAGCGAGGTCATGTAGAAGGGCTTGCCGCCCAACTGCTGCACGATCAGGTCGCGCGTCTCATCGTTTAAGGCGAGCCCTTCCCTTTCGGCCAGCCGCTCGACGAGCGTGCGCGCATCGCTGTCAGTCAGTCTTTCCAGACGCAGCAGGTGGACGCGCGATAAGTCCTCGGTCTCGCGGCGCACCAGATCGAGTAGTTGGCGGCGCAACCCCGAGAGCACGAACGGCAGGCCGGAGCGCATCAGTTGTTGAGCGAACTCCGCGCCGGGCGATGTCTCTCCCCGCAAGCGCTCGGCCAGATGAAGCCCGTCCAGCATGATGAGCGGGCGAGCACCGTAGGCGGCTGCCTTCTGCGGCACGCTCAAGACCAGTCGCAGCAGCGCGCGCTCGTCCGCTCCTGCTCGCTCGACGCTTTCCAACAAAGGCTCTACCCATTCGTAATCGGCGGGAGTGGCGGCGTCGGCCAATTCGTTGAGGGGCTGCGCGGCTTCAAGCTGCGACGGGTCGTTGTGTCGCCAGGCGACCAGTTGTTGGAGAAAGGTTTGAAAGAAGCGGCGCGCAGCACGCGTCGTCGTTTTGTCGTCGGAGGAGAAGGCGAAATAGATCGGGACGAGGGAGTCGTGCCGCCGGAAAAGCTCGTCATAAGCCTGGCGCAAAAGTTCTGAGACACCGGCGGCGGGAGCGGCCAGCACGAGCAGACCGCGAGCCCTTGCACCGGGCGAAGCGAGCGAGATGATGCGTTCAAGCTCGTCTGCGCGCCCGATGAAATCTTCCGGCTCGACGCGACCCAGTATGCGTCGCTCTCCTTTAAGTTTGTTCAGCGTCTTTCGAGGCATCGCTTCTGGCCGTTTCAGGCTCTACCGTGTCCTGATGAGCGAATACTTGATTCTTACCCAAGCTCTTGGCGCTGTAAAGCGCGCGGTCAGCCGCGCCGATGATGGCGGCGGGCGTGTCAATGGAAGGGGCGAAGGTCGAGACCCCTATGCTGATGGTCACAGCGCCGAGCGGCTGCGTCTTACCGTGTGGGAAACGGGTGCGCTGTACCCTTCGACGGATGCGGTCGGCTATCGCGCAGGCTTCGTCCAAAGTCGTCTGCGGCAGCAGTATCGAGAACTCTTCGCCGCCATAGCGCGAGGCGACATCCGCCGCGCGCAGTGCGCTCTTCAAACACTGCGAGGTCATCTCCAAGGCAAGGTCGCCCGCCGGATGACCGTTGCGGTCGTTGTAGAGCTTGAAGTCGTCGATATCTATCATCATGAAGCTCATCGCGTAGCCCTGACGCGCTGAGCGCTTCAGCTCTTCCGTCAGACGCTCTTCCAGATAGCGGCGGTTGAGCAGGCCCGTCAAGGGGTCTGTGATGGACATCAACTGGAACTGCTCGGCCTTCCCGTGCCACCCGGCGCGATCAAGCGCGAGCGCCATCTGCGGAGCAAAGGTTTCGAGCAGGCCAAGGTCTAACTCGTCGTAGGAGCCGCCGCCCGCCTTGTCCGTGACGTTGATGACGCCGACCTTTCGCCCGCCGATCATAATCGGGTAGCTGATAAATGATTTGGTCTTGTAGCGGCGCTCGACGGGAGCGGGCGTGTGCCCGGACTGTTCCAGATCGCTCACAACCAGAGGCTGCCCCTTCTCAAGCACAGCGCCGGAGATGCCGTCGCCGAGACGCAGGCGAAGGTCTTCGGGAACGCTCGAAGCGAAGCCGAGCGCAGCCTTCATCGCCAGCTCGTTGGAATCCTCATCAAAGAGCAGAAGCGAGCCGCGCTCGGCATGCAGAAGCTCCGCCGAGTGGCGCAGGATGGAGAGGTAGCTCTCGGAAGGGTTCGAGGCGTTGACCAGCTCCGTGAAACGAAGCATCTGGTCGGCGAAGCGTGCGCGCTCTTCAAGCTCGCTGCGCAGGCGCAAGACCTCAAGCGGCAAAGCCATGTCCCGGCAAAACTCCGCTATCGCACGCCGCTGCGCTTCATCCAGAGATACGCCGCGCACGAGCAGCGCGCCTTTGACTTCCTCGTCGATGACGAGTGGAAAAAGCTCGACGGTCTTTCTCGGGTCGAGTCTCTCCTGCCGGGCAGTGGTTCGCACAGGCTTAAAGCCGCTGGCCGTATCGGTGAGCACGATGGAGGAAGCGCCCCGGCTCGCCAGTGACACGAGCGCGTCCTTCGCCCCAAGCTCGACGCGAATCCTTTCGCCCTTGAAGAGACCCGTCGCGTAGGCAGACAGGAGCGCCTGGTTCTCGCGCACGAGAAGCGCGAGCGACGTGAGCCCATGATGTTCCGAGAGGGCTCTCAGGGCCTCTGCGCAGGCTTCCTGGAACGTGCCGCCGGTCTGGACGTGAGCGACGGCGGAAGCCTCGACGAACTGCTCACCACGCGCCTCCTCTTCTTCCTCGGCGGGCGGCGCGACCGTGCTCGCCGTCTCTGTCGTCTCCGTCTTCAACTGCGGCGGGGCTGGCGCTGTACACTGATAATCCCTGGCAGCGATAGCCGTTCTCTTGGCAAGGTCGTCCAAATCCTGACGCGCGGCAAAGATGACGTTCTTGAACAGCTCGCTTGAGAGCATGTCCTGAAGGTCGCCCGTGCGCAGCCTCTCGGCGAGCGCACGATAATCAGCCGTGGTGAGAAAGGCGCGTCCGCCGATCACAGCCAGCTTACGCCCTTCGACACTTAACTCGACGGGCATGGCGAAGCAATGAAGCCCTGCGTGACAGCGATAATGCGTCGCCTCGCCCGCGCTCATCGCTCGCTCGTAGGCCACTCCGCAATAGGGGTCGCACAAGGGCCTGCGCGCTGGGGATGACTGAAAGGCGCGGCAGATGGAATTGTTGTTCGAGACCTGAAGGGACGGCGGCTGGCGGCCTTCAACGAGCAGGATGGATAGCCCCGCCGCCGCCGCGAGCAAGTCCTGCGCCTCGCCCCAACCGGGCGGGCACTGCTGCTGCTCGTGCTCGCGCGGCTGCGCGCTGGTAGTTTCGCGCTCTGGCACGGATGATTTATCCAGCATCTGTTGGGCCACTGTGATAACGCTCGAAAGTACCGATTGGAATGCCGGGAACGGGCAATGAAGCAGGAGCCTGTGATCGCACGACGGGGCTCCCGTAGCGTGATGGTGGTGGGTTGTCTGGCCACCAACCCTCTATGCAGTATAAGTGGTTGGGGGACAAACAAACAAGTGCTTTCAACTGAAAACACAGCCACACGCGGCCCCATCGGGGGCACGCCAAAACCATCCAGACTCTAATGTAAACGCTTAATACCCGAAGGGTTTCAAGTTGCAATCACTCGCTGCGCGTCGCGCAAGCCCGGCGCATCGCCCGGCGCGACCTTTTCGATGTCTGGCTGTTCGGGGCTGATGCGTATGCAGGCCGCGAAATGGTTGGTCTTGATCTCGGCCAGCGGGGGCACGACCTCCTTGCAAGCCTGAATCGCGTAGGGGCAGCGCGTGTGAAAACGGCAGCCTTGCGGGGGATTGATCGGCGAAGGAACGTCGCCTTCGAGGACTATGCGCTGGCGCGTCGCTTCCACTTTGGGGTCCGGGACGGGGACAGCGGAAATGAGCGCCCTGGTGTATGGCATCAGGGGGTCGTCGTAGATGATCTTCGCGTCGGCTATCTCGACCAGTTTGCCCAGGTACATCACGGCCACACGGTCAGAGACGTGACGAATGGCGCGCAGGTCATGCGAGATAAAGAGATAGGTCAGGTGCTTCTGGCGCTGCAAGCGTTCCATCAGGTTCATGATCTGGGCCTGGATGGAGACATCCAGGGCCGAGATGGGCTCGTCGGCGACGATGAAGTCAGGGTTGACGGCCAGCGCCCGGGCGATGCCTATGCGCTGGCGCTGCCCGCCCGAAAATTCGTGCGGGTAGCGTTTGATAAAACGCTTGTTGAGGCCGACGGTCTCCATCAACTCCTGCACGAGACGGTCTTTCTCCTGACCGCGCGCGAGGCGGAAAGTCTCAATCGGCTCGCTGATGATCTGCCCGACCGTCATGCGCGGGTTCAGCGAAGCGTAAGGGTCCTGGAAGATCATCTGAAGGTGACGACGCTGCTCGCGCATCTCTCGCTGGGAGAGGTGCGCGAGGTCGTTTCCGCGAAAGAGCACATGGCCACTCGTCGGCTCAGTCAGGCGCAGGAGCGCGCGACCGAGCGTCGATTTGCCGCAGCCGGACTCGCCGACAAGCCCGAGGGTCTCGCCCGGGTAGATGTCAATGGTCACGCCGTCAACGGCCTTGACGACGCGCTTGACTGGACTGCCGCCGACCAGTTTGTCCCAGGCGGTTCCGCCGCCGAGGTTGAAATGCACCTTGAGGTCGCGGATGGCGATCAAAGGAGCGCCGTCGTGTCCGCGCTCAAGCGCGGGCGGCATCTCTACGTTCGTCTTACCGGCAGGTTGTGTGCTCATCAGGCGTTCCCGTGTGTAGTGTCGGAGGCGTTTGTGCTCTTCCCCGCAAGCTCATCGCGCTCCTTGCAGGAAGCGGCGTAGACCTCTGCGGCGAAATGGCAGAGGGAATGATGATCGGGGGTGAGCGCGACGAAGGGCGGAAACTCCTTGCGGCAAATCTCTTCTGCGCGCTCGCAGCGCGCGGCGAATGGACAACCGGGCGGCAGATGAGCGACATCGGGCGGAAGCCCGGGAATCTGGTAGAGAGCGCCCTGCTCGCTCGTCGGGTCCGGCACGGAGCGCAGCAGCCCCTTCGTATAAGGATTGCCGGGGCAACTGAAAAGCTCTGAAGTCCGCGCCTGCTCGAAGACCTTTCCGGCATACATCACGAGGATGTGATCGGTCATCCCGGCGACGACGCCCAGGTCGTGCGTAATCAGTATGACGCTCGTGCCCGTCTCCTGTTTGAGCTTCTTGATAAGCTCAAGAATCTGCGCCTGAATGGTCACGTCGAGCGCCGTGGTCGGCTCGTCGGCGATCAACAGCTCGGGCTCGCACGAGAGCGCCATGGCGATCATCACTCTCTGTCGCATACCGCCCGAAAACTCATGCGGGTAGCTGTCCACGCGCGAGCGCGCGTCGGGTATGCCGACCATCTCAAGCATCTTGATGGCGTGCTCGTAAGCCTGCTCTTTCGTGTAGCCAAGGTGCAGCCTGGTCAGCTCCATCAACTGCTTGGAGATACGCATGAACGGATTGAGCGAGGTCATGGGGTCTTGAAAGATCATCGCAATCCGTTTGCCGCGAATGCGTCTGACCTCTTCCTGCGACAGGGCCAGGATGTCCTCGCCATCGAATAGGATTTCGCCCGAGACGATCTTACCCGGCGGGTCGGGAATCAATCGAATGATGGAGAGATTGGTGACAGACTTCCCCGAACCAGACTCGCCGACAATCCCCAGCGTCTCGCCGCGCTTCAAATCGAACTCGATCCCGTCAACGGCCTTCACCAGCCCATCCTCAGTCCCGAAATAAGTCCGCAGGTCTCTAACCTCTAAAATGTTTCCGTTTCTACTCATTTTAATTCAGTGACGAGCGACGAGTGACAAGTGATTAAAAAATTCGGTCCAGGCTTGTCACTTGTCACTCGTCACTGCCTTTCACACTTTTCTCATCTGCGGGTCGAGGGCGTCGCGCAGGCCGTCGCCGACAAAGTTGAGACTAAAGAGCGTGAGGGCCATCGTCACGCCGGGGAAGATGATCATCCAGGGGAAGATCGCCATGTTCTGCGCGCCTTCGGCGGCGAGCGTGCCCCAGGACGAGAGCGGGGCTTGCACGCCGAGGCCCAGGTAACTCAGAAACGCTTCCTGCAACATGACGGAGGGAACCGTCAACGTCGCGTAGATGATGACGGGCCCGAGCGTGTTCGGGACGAGGTGACGGAATATTATCTTCCAGGTCGGGACGCCGATGGAGCGCGCGGCTTCGACGAACTCCTGATTTTTGAGCGACAAGACCTGCCCGCGCACGATGCGGGCCATCGTCAGCCATGAGACAGCGCCGAGGGCCGCGAAGAGCAGGAACAGGCTCTTCTCAAAGAGGGCCAGGAGCACGATGACGAGCATCATGTAGGGAATGGCAAAGAGTATGTCCACGATGCGCATCATGAGATTGTCTATCTTGCCGCCGATGTAACCGGCAAACGCTCCGTAGGTGACGCCGATGACAAGTGAGACGGCGGTTGAGACGATGCCGACCATCAGCGAGATGCGCCCGCCTATGAGCACACGCGCGAGGATGTCTCGCCCCTGCGGGTCTGTGCCCATGGGATGATGCCAGCTCGGCGGCATGGCCTTGACCAGCTCGCGCTCGCTGGGAATAGTCTCGTAGGTATAGCCCGTGAGGGCCTTGAGGATCGCGGGCCCGACGAGCGTGGCGAGCAGAATGACGAGCACGACGATGCCGCCCATCACCGCCAGCTTATTTTTACGCAGGCGCTTCCAGGCATCCTTCCACAGGCTCGTGCCCTTGACGATGCCGCCGCCGGTCTCCTGCCACGTTTCGTCGTCGGGCGGCGCAGTGCCGTAGAGCTGATCAGCCGCCATCGCTTCCGGCGTATTGATCTTCTGTTGTGCGGCGACGACGCCGGGCGGCGCGAGCGGCGCGGCCTTCACAATCGGCTCGTTCGGATTCTCCGTCGGTATGCGTTCGACTTCCGGTATTCTCGACATGACGTATGATCTCCTCCGAGCTAATACCTGATGCGCGGATCAACGTAGGCGTAAGCGATGTCCACTAGAAGATTGAACAAGAGAATCAGGATGGCGACGAAGGCCGTGATTCCGAGCAGCAGCGGCTCATCGCGGTTGAGAGCGGCGTTGATGAAATAGTTGCCGAGCCCCGGGATGGCATAGACCCTCTCGACGACGACCGTTCCGGCGACGAGAAACGCGAGCGCCGGCCCTGTAAAGCTGACGACCGGCAGCATCCCTCCGCGCAGGGCGTGGCGCAGGACGACCGTCTTCTCGCTCAAACCCTTGGCGCGTGCCGTGCGAATGTAATCGCGCCTCAGCACCTCAAGCATGCCGGAGCGCGTGAGCCGCGCGATGTAGGCCATGTAGAGCGCGGAGAGCGTGATCGCTGGCAGCAGCAGGTAACGCAGAGAAGGGATGCCGCCCGTCCCGATCTTATAGGCCCACTCCCAGCGCGCGGGCGGAAGCCAGAAGAGCGTCAAGGAGAAGACGAGGATGAGCAGCGGCCCGAGGACGAAGTTAGGCAGGCTGATGCCGAGCATCGCAGCCGCCATCGTCGAATAGTCGAGCGCAGAGTTCTGCTTGAGCGCGGCGAGCGTGCCGAGTATCGCTCCGACGACGAGGCCGATCAGGTAGGCGACGATGCCGAGCGTGGCCGAGACGGGGATGGAGCGCCACAGTATCTCGTTGACGGTCTGCTCCTGGTATTTTCGCGAGAAGCCGAAATCCCCGTGACGGAAGATTTGCCACATGGTCTTGCCGTACTGCACGTACCAGGGTTGGTCCAGGCCGTACTTGGCGCGGATGTTCTTCTCCACGGCGGGCGGCAGTCCCTTCTGTGTCTGGTAGAAGTTGCCGGGCGCGAGGCGTATCAGCACCCAGGCGATGGTGATGACGAGCAGGACCATCGGGATGATGATGAGCAGGCGGCGAATAATGAAGCTCAGCATGTGTCAGTTCCTCGCTGGTGTTAGAAAGTTTAACGACCGCCGAGATTGTAGAGCCGCGCGATGGCCGGGAAAGCCCGCCCGTCGAGGAGCGGCGCAAGCGCCGTCGGCGCTGCCTGGCCGTCACGCCAGTTGTGCTCGATGTAGACGCCGCGCCAGTCGTGCTGATCCAACAGGTTGGCCTCGAGATTTCTCACGTATGGCTTTCTCATAAACGAGCTTGGGCCCACGTAGAGCGGAATCATCGGCTGCTGGCTGAGCATGTAGGTCTCGCAGTCGTGCAGCATCTTCATGCGCCTGGCGGGGTCTGTCTCGGCGTTGGCCGCGAGCAGCATCGCGTCGTACTTCTTATCCTTCCAATCCGTGCCGTTGTTGGTCGAGGCGGAGGTCATGAGGTCCAGGAAAGTGTTCGGGTCAACGTAGTCGCCGATCCAGCCGCGCCGCGACATGCCGTTGAAGCCCATCTTATCGGAGCGAGTGTTATCCAGATAGACGCGCCACTCCTGATTCGTCAGCTCGACCTTAATGCCAAGCTCGCGCTTGAGCATGGACTGGACGAACTCGACCGTCTGCTTCGTGGATTCCGAAGTGTTGTAGACGATCTCAAGCTCTGGAAAGCCTTTGCCTCCGGGAAAACCTGCCTCGGCCAGAAGCCGTCGCGCCTCTTCCGGGTTGTAGCCGGTTCCCGCACCGTTCTCGTAACCATCCATCTGCGGCGTGAAGGCCGTGAGGGGCTGGCGGCCCGGCGCTTGATCGGCGATGATCTGGCGATTGATCGCCATGCTCAAAGCCTTGCGCACGCGCACGTCGTCCAAAGGCTTCATCGAACACTTGAGGGCGACATATTCGATTTGCAGGTACGGGCCGTAGACGTAGTCCTTGTTGTTCTCCTTGATCTGATTGCGCCAGGGCGGAGGGACTTCGTTGGACTGTGTGGCGTCCACCTCGCCCGCCTTGTACATGTTCATCCCGGTCGTCAGCTCTTCGATTGACGGGAAGATAATCCTGTCGAGCTTGGTGTTGGCGTTATCCCAGAAGAGCGGGTTTCTCTCGACGACGATCTTCTCGTAGGGCGTCCATTCGACGAGCCTGAAAGCCCCGGAGGTGACGATGTTCTCCTGCTTGACCCACAGCGCGTCGCCGTACTTCTCTATGGCCTGGCGCGGCACGGGGCGGAAAAATTGATGAAGAATAATCTTATGGAAGAAGGCCGTCGGCGCTTCCAGTGTGACCTCGAAGGTGTAGTCGTCCAGGGCGCGCACGCCCATGTTCTCCTTGGTGGCGGCGACGAACTCTTTGCCCTCAAGAAAGTGCGCCAGCCTGTGATCGGGCGCGGTCTTCTTCGCGGGGTCGCCGTTCAGGATTTTGTTGCGCGCCTCGACATCGGTGGGCACGAGAAAATATGGGTCTTTCAGGGCTATCTTGGGAATGCCCGCGCTCTCTGCGCTGCCCTCGGCCTGCGTCGCAGCTTGAGTTGTGGCTGGCGCGGGCGCTGGCGTTGAAGCTTGAGGGGCGGGCGGCTGATCGTAGTTGGTCGGGGCGGGGCCTGTGAAATTAAGCGGCCCATGCTCGCCCGCGCGTTCCAGGTCGCCTTCGGTCAGGAAGCGTCCCGTCGCAGGGTCACGCACGAAGGACATCTGCGAGTTGTAAGCCTTGGCGTTATCTATCTTGATTGATTCGTACATCATGCTGGCGTAAGGCGCGGCCAGCTCAGGCGAGACCGCGCGCCGCCAGGAGTAGACGAAGTCGTGAGCCGTGAGCGGAGCGCCGTCCGTCCACTTCGCGTCCTTTCGCAGGTGAAAGGTCCAGACCGTCCCGTTAGAGTTGATGTCCCAGCTCATCGCCAGCGAAGGGCGCGGCGTCACAGTCCTCTCGTCATATTCGACCAGGCCGTCGAAAAGTGCGGCGGCGATGCGCGACTCAGGCTGGCCGGTCATCGGCTGCGGGTCTAAGGTCTCGGGCTCGGCCCCGCTGATGTAGCGCAACACCTGCCCCTGTGCCGGAGCGACTTTACCGAAGAACTCTTTATCCTGTGTCGAGCGGGTGCAGGAAGCAATGATGAGCGCGAGTGTGATGAGCGCGAGGCTTAGGGGTAAGCGGCTGGAACGAAAGATCATCATGGAAGCAACTCCTCTTGACGGCTGACGCAATGCCAAAGGGCACGCACGCCCTCCGGCTCGGAATCCAACGGGCGAGCGGTAGACGAAACGATTACTCTTCACAGTCTGAGCCGGACAATTTGCGCCGGGAAACGTGGCCCACTGCTTCAAGTATCAAGACAAACGAGGGGAGAACGGTTACTGTATGCTTTGTAAGATGCCCGTGAAGTTATCACGCGCATGCTCTCCATTTCAAGCTGTATCCCGTTTATGTGTGACAATTTAACCGATGCCGAAAACAGTCCGTAGAGTTGCTTGCTGTTTTCCTTCACGGGCCCTTTGCTGCCGCGTGTTCATTTAAGCCAGGCGCTGGGCGCTGGCTTCGGGGGTTGCCAGGAGGTATTTATCCGCACATGCTTGAGCGAGGGAGCGTCCAGGAGATTCGCGTCGAAGCCGACGACGTAGGGCTTGACGAGAGAATAGGATGAAGCGAAGTAGATAGGGATGGCCGGTAATTCTCTGAGCGCCTGCTCCTCCGACATGACTCTTTGCGGAAGCGGCGAGCGCTCCTCGACGGCTGGACTTGACTCGGGCGCTGTCTTTGCGCCGCTCGCCCTTTCGGCTTCGGCGGGAGATTCCGAGGCCTCGCTGCTCTCATTATTCTCGTCGGCGGAAGCCGCAACGTCCTGATCGAAGATGAGGCGCATGTTGGTCGCCTCGTCCATCGTCTGCATGACGACGCCGCGCCGCACGACATCGTAATCGCCCGCTCTCACAGCCGCCTCGTATTCATCCCAGCCCTTCATGATCACGTCCGTCTCGACGCCCAGCACGTTCTTCCACATCGTCGCCACAGACTGCGCCACCATGCGCTGCTGTTCGTTGCGATTGACGAGAAGACGTATGCGCGGGAAATTGAGGCCGCCGGGGAAACCCGCAGCCGCGAGCAGCCCCCTGGCACGCGCCACGTCGTGCTCTATGGATGCGGCCCCCTGGTCGCCTTCCTGTGCCTTCTCGGCGGGCATTTGCACGGGTATGAATTTCTTCGCCGGTTCGGTCGCGCCTTCCATCTTGTCTTCGCTGATGCGGTCGCGGTCAATGCTGATGGCGAGCGCCTCTCGCACTCTCGCGTCGTTGAAGGGAGCACGCTCTATATTGAAACTGTAATAGGTGAGCGCGCCGAAGGTCGCGCGCCGGAAATCCTTATAAGGCGCGAGCAGCTTGAGCGCCAGCGGCTCGAACCCGGCGTTGGTCACGGCGTCCACCTCGCCCGCGTGATAAGCCGCCAGCGCCGACTCCGTATCACGCTCCCCGATGAAATGGACGCGCTGTAGATTGACCGTCTGCGCGTCCCAGTAGTTTTTCGCGCGCTCAAGCACGACGCCGTTTCCATCAGCGCGGACGATCTGAAACGCCCCGTTTGAAACCGGCGTGGGTCCGTTTTGGTTCGTCCCGGTCAAGCTATGTACGGGACGAAAGACCGGATGAGCGACGAGCGACGGGAAACTCTCGTCCGGTTGTTGCAAGCGCACGCGCAGGACGTAGTCGCTCAAGGCTTCAGCGCCGAAGGGCGTCGGCGTCTCAGCCTTCTCCTCTTTCTTCGCCGTGCGCTTCGCGCCGTTACTCTCAGCCGCACGTCTGGGCGCGGGCGACGGGCTCTCTACAGGCTGCGCGGTCGCAGCCGTCGTCGTGGCGGCCACAGGCTTCGCCCCTAAGATATTTTCGAGCAGCTTGGCATGGGGCGCGCGCTCGCCCAGTTGTAAAGTGCGCTGCCAGGAATTGATGAAATCGCGCGCCGTCACAGGCTCTCCGTTAGACCAGCGCGCATCCTGGCGAAGATAGAACGTCCATTCACGATTATCCGAAGAGGATTCCCAGCGCACGGCGACGCCAGGCACGGGAGCAAGTGTGCGCGGGTCGTAATCTGTCAGCCCCTCGAAGATGGCGCGCACGGCATCAGTATCGGGAGGAGCGGCAGCAAGCGCCGGGTCGAAAGTCTGCGGAAGCCCGCCGTCGCTCCAACGAAACTCCTGCGCGCGCGGGACTAGAACCTTGCCGTAATAAGGCTCTACCTCCTGATCCAGAAAACAGCCTCCGCCCGTGACGGACAAAACGACCAGAAGAGACGCGGCGATGCCTGTGCGCCAGCGCTCAAGTGTTCTCCTGGTCTTCCTTCGCTTCCCGTTCATCATCTGGAAATCTTTATCTCGCAGCCTTCTCGACAGGCAATACTGGATGATCGGCCAGCCTGCGTAAAGCCTCGTGGACGGCGATGGTCTGCTGCCTGGTCGGCTCGAATCCTTCCGACGAATCGATTAAGAAATCGGCATGGCGCATCTTCTCTTCCTGCGGCATCTGCGCGGCGATGCGGCGCTCTGCCTCTTCACGCGCGAGGCCGTTGCGCGCCATCAGGCGCTCGACCTGAACTTCCGGGCGGCAATGTACCACGATTAGCTTGTCAAAACGGCGATAACCACCCGACTCGATCATCAACGCCGCATCAACGACGGCGATTCCGCCCGGGTCTTCGATCTGCCAACGCCCGATCTGCTCGTCCTGCGCGGCGATTATATATGGATGCAGGATGGAATTTAAGAGCGCCCGCTTGCTTTCGTCCGCGAAGATGATAGCGCCCAGGCGCGCGCGGTCAAGCGTCCCGTCCGCGAGCAGAACCTCCGGGCCAAAAGATTCCGCCACGGAGCGCAAGCCCGGCGTGCCCCGCGCCACCACTTCACGCGCCGTCTTGTCCGCATCGAGCACATGACAACCCAGCTCCGCCAAGACCGCAGAGACGAAAGACTTGCCCACGGCTATCGAGCCTGTCAATCCAACCCTCAGCATCTCTTCTCAATCAGCGCGAAGCCCAAAGCGGATTTTAACAGGGAGGGACAGGAGAGACAGGATAAAGAAAAGCAAAGACACGTTCAGTCAGCAAGGCTTTCATCTTTCATCCTGCTTTCTGTTTCTATCCTGTCTCTCCTGTCCCTCCCTGTTAATTCCTTTCCTGCCGCCACGAGCCACAATTCAACACTCTTATAAGCCGCGCCTGCGCCGCGCAGCCGCCAACGTATTCTGCATCAGCATGGCGACCGTCAATGGGCCCACGCCGCCCGGCACGGGGCTCAGATGAGCGGCGACGCGACGCGCTTCAGCCGGATGCACGTCGCCGACAATCGTATAGCCGCGCCTGCGGATAACCTCCAATCTCTTGTCAGCTTCCGCGCCGAAGAACTCGCGCGCCTGTGCTTCGTCGCTCACTTTATTGATCCCGACATCAATCACGGTCGCGCCCAGCTTGATGTGCTCGGCGCGGATAAAGGCCGGGCGACCGATGGCGGCGATCAGTATGTCTGCCTGTCGCGTGAGCGAAGCGAGATTGCGTGTGCGCGAATGACAGATGGTCACGGTCGCGTCGCGCTGCAAAAGTAGTTGAGCGACGGGGCGACCGACGATGTGGCTGCGGCCCAGGACACAGGCGTTCGCGCCGCTCAGCTCAATGCCGTTGCGTACGAGGAGTTCGATGATACCGGCAGGCGTACACGG
Organism: Pyrinomonadaceae bacterium; assembly: GCA_036389095.1. Classification (GTDB taxonomy): domain Bacteria; phylum Acidobacteriota; class Blastocatellia; order Pyrinomonadales; family Pyrinomonadaceae; genus DASQYE01. The sequence continues at coordinate 26,741 of DASVQM010000012.1, read as the reverse complement.
CGCGAGCACCGTTTGGCCCATCGCCAGCCGACCGACATTTACGGGATGAAACCCGTCCACGTCCTTTAACGGGTCAATGGCCTCAAGCACGCGCGCTTCTTCAATGCCGCGCGGCAGCGGCAACTGCACCAGTATCCCGTCAACGTCGTCGCGCCCGTTCAAGCGCGCGATCAATGCCAGCAACTCTTCGGTCGTCGTCTCGCCCGGCAGCGCGTGATGCTCCGAGCGCAGGCCGAGCGCCTCTGAAGTCTGTACCTTGTTTCGCACGTAGATGGTGGAGGCAGGGTCTTCACCCACAAGCACAACCGCGAGGCAAGGGCGCACGTCATTCTCTCTGCCGAGGCGCTCGATCATTCGGGTGACCTCGCGCTTGATCTCGTCCGCTATCGCCTGGCCGTCCAAAATGGTCGCCGCCGGCTCGTCCTCTTTTGATTGCTGGCTGATTTCTGGCATCATATCTATCGCTTACGCAAATTCAAACAGGGATGGACAGAGAAGAAAGGATGAAGGCTGCAAGGCGGAAGGATGAAAGCGGAGTGATGCAAGTTGAGCTGTCTTTGTTTCATCCTCGCGGCCTTCCGCCTTGCTTTCCCATCCCTGTTAATTTCTTCCCCGTCCCTACGGGCCGCTGTCGGAGTTTTCTCAGGCGCTCTAAGATTAACGCACCGGAACATTACATGTCATCAGCCAACGCCAAATACCATCGCTCTTTATTCGTTATCATCCTGGCCCTTCTCTTCAGTTGGCCCACCGGGGCACAGACGCCGCGCGAGCGTCACGAGCGGATTCGCGCGAGCATGGAGAGCGGCGATCATCAGGCGGCGATTGGCGAGCTAAGCTCTCTACGAAGCGCAGAGCCTACGGTCTATACGCTCAACAACTACGATTACCTGCTGGCGCGTCTTTCCGAGCGAAGAGGGGATATGGCGGCGGCGGCGAGCGCATATCAGGCCGTCGTCGCGCGCAATTCCCTGCTCTCTCAATACGCCCTCTGGCATCTGGCCCAGTTCGCCCGCTCGACCGGAAACCTCCTGCTTGAGCGAGAACAGTTGCGTCAACTGATCGCCAACGCGCCCGCGAGCCTCCTGCGCGAAGCAGCCCTCGCACGGCTCGGCGAAAGCTTCATGGAGAGCGGCGACTACTCTTCGGCCATCGCCGCGCTCAGCCCGCGCGCCTCTGCTAAAGGCCCGGCCACGGCGCGCGAAGCCCTGGCGCTCGTCGGTCAGGCGAAGCTACGCAGCGGCCAGCAGCAGGCCGCACGCGAGACTTTCAATAGCCTCATCACACAATTGCCAGACCCCGCGCGACCGGATGATTTCGCGCTCGCAGCCGTGCGCGGGCTAGATCAGCTCGACAGCGGAAGCGCAGAGGCCGCGCTCACGAAAGCGCCGCAGTTAGCCGAGACCGAGCACCTGCGCCGCGCTCTCATCTACAGCTTCAACCGCGACTTTGCCGGAGCACGCCGCCACTACATGGCCCTCCTGGAGCGTTACCCGCAGAGCGCAAACATGACAGATGCGCTCTACCAAATCGGGCGCGGCTTCTACCAGGAACGCAGCTTTGACGAGGCCATCAACTTTTTCCAGCGCGTCGCAGACCTCTCGCCCCAGAGCGGCAGCGCACGCGATGCTTTAGGTTTTATCGCCTCATCCTACGTCCGCCTGAAGCGCACGGATGATGCCGTCGCCGCCTATCGTCGCGTCATCGAAAAATTCCCGGACGCGCCCAACCCGGAGCGCCCTTATCTCAATATCATCGATGCGCTGCGCGAGGCGGGGCGCGATAAGGAGGCGCTCGATCTGGCCGAACAGACTCGCGCTCGTTTCAAAAACCAGGTCGGCGGCGCAATCGCACTCTTCTCGCGGGCGAAGATTCACCTGGCGCAGAAGTCCTGGGCAGAGGCGCTGGCGGACTTCGAGGCGCTGCGCACGGAATCAGACCTCGGAGGCATGCGCGTGCCGGGCGGGACCAATCCGACAGAGGTCGCATACATGTGCGCCTACACGCTCGAACAGTTGGGCCGCACGGACGAAGCGATCAACGCTTACCTGGAAATACCGGATGGCCGCAATGAGTATTACGGTGGGCGTGCGACGGGGCGCTTGCGTGCTATGGCAAAGGACTCTCGCGCCCAGGGTTTGGTCGAGTCGCGCTTGAAAGCTTTGCGCGCAGATGCCGAGCAGGCTTTATCCGGCGCGCAGGCGGAGCGCGCGCGCGTCTCTCTTCAGAGAGCGCTGCGCTTGACCGAAGACGGCGCGACGAGAGGAGAGCTGCTTGAGATGGCGCGTCGCGCCTACGCCTCGCTTCCGTCCTACAACAATTTTCCGACGCCGCGACTGCTCAACGCCGGGCGGCAGGGCGTCATCATGACGGGGACGCGCGAGACGACCGCCACGCCTTCTCACCGAGCCCTGGCCGACGAGCTTCTTTTTCTGGGCCTCTACGACGAAGGAGCGCCGGAGCTTGCCGTGGCGGAGAACGCTTTCGACACAGCGAGCGTCGCTCCGAACGAGGAAGCAACAGAGCAGTCGAGCGCAACACAGAAGACAACCACGGCGAAGCCGTCAGGCAATACCACTTCCGTTGAGCGAGTGCGCGCTCCTTCGGGTTCGCGCGACAGCGCCTATACTCTCGCCGTCTACTACAGGCGCGGAGACAAGGCCGATCACGCCGTCACCTTCGCCGAGCCGCTGTGGAAACAGGTTCCGTCAGATTTTTTGATAGAGCTTGCGCCGCGCGAGATGTTGGAGCTGCTCTATCCGACGCCTTATCGCGCGGCCCTGCTTGAATCTGCGCCGCCGCGCGGCGTTGACCCGCGCTTCGTCCTCTCCATCATGCGACAGGAATCGCGCTTTCGTCCCGAAGCGAAATCGGTTTCGGCTGCTCGCGGCCTGCTGCAATTCATCCCCTCGACGGCTGACGACATCGCCAGGCAGTTGGGCCTGCGCGACTTTTCACAGGATGATCTCTACAATCCGCGCACAGCGATTCTCTTCGGCTCGCAGTACATGGGAAATCTTTTCAAGATGTTTCCCGATCAACCGCAGGCCGTCGCCGCTTCCTACAACGGAGGCGAGGATAATGTCGAGCGTTGGGTCTCGCGTGCACGCTCCAACGACCCGGACCTTTATGTCCTGGAGATAGGCTTTTCTCAGAGCAAGGATTACGTCTATAAGGTGCTGGCGAACTTACGCGTCTACCAGTCGCTCTATACTGAACGTCTCGAACGACGATAAGCTTTATACAAAGTTGGACCAGGTAGAGAGGAGACGGCTTGTGCAGTCAGTACCGCCAGAAGTCTCGGGCGTGTGTTGTTAGCTTTGAGAACCCGCCCGAGACTTCTGGCGGTACAGACCTCTCCTTTCATTGCAACTTGGTATAAGAAAGAACTCCGCAGCAGCTAACGAATACGCGCAGCAATGAATCCTAAACGCAAGCTTCACCATCGCAGTGCCGCGTCGCGCGCTCTGCTCTTCGCGTTGATCGCACTGCTCACAACGGCATCGCTCTCATGCAGGCAGGCGCAGAAACCCGCGAGCGGGCGTCGCTATGAGCTCAAGGGCAAGGTTGTCTCCGTGGACAGGGCCGGGCATCGAATCACGCTCGATCATGAGGAAATCCCCGGCTACATGGAAGCGATGGTAATGCCCTACGCGCTCAGGGATGAACAGATCCTCGCAGAGCTTGCCCCGGGCGATCAGCTGCGAGCGACGCTCGTCGTAGACGACACCTCCTCGCGGCTCGAAGATATTATGTTCACGCGCGCCGCCTCCGAGACTTCCGGCACAGGCGAGGCCCGGACTGGGCCCAGGCCCGGCGATGCCGTCAAAGACTTTCAGCTCGTCAACCAGGACAACAAACCCGTTCGCCTTGGCCAGTATCACGGCAAGGCGCTGCTTTTGACTTTCATCTACACGCGCTGCCCGCTGCCCGAATACTGCACGCTGATGAGCACCAACTTCGCCTCCATAGATAAAGAGCTTCAGCAAAGCCCTGACCTCTACGCTAAAACACATCTGCTCAGCGTCAGCATAGACCCGTCCTATGACACGCCGCAGGTGCTACGCAGCTACGGCGCGGCGCACACGGGCAACTTCACCGCAGAGACCTTCAAGCACTGGGAATTCGCCACCGGCAAGCCGGAGCGCGTCAAGGAACTGGCACAGTTTTTCGGCCTCACCTATTTCGAGGAAAAAGATCAGATCGTGCATTCGCTGCGCACCGCCGTCATTACGCCCGACGGCAAAATCTATAAAGTTTACGAAGGCAACGACTGGAAACCCGCAGAGCTTCTGCGCGATGTCAAAAGCCTGCTCGGTAACAGCTCGCCCTAAGGCTGTGCCTCACACGGACGGGAAAGGAAGCTTTAAGGGAAAGGCTCAGGCAAGTCCTCATGAGGACTTGCCTGAGCCTTAGAGTGTTCGCCGTTTGGCCCGGCTAGCTTTTCAGCTTTCTCACTTCTTCCGTCAACACCGGGATGACCTCGAAGAGGTCGCCAACGATGCCGTAATCAGCGATGTCGAAGATGGGCGCTTCGGGGTCTTTGTTGACGGCGACGATGGTGCTTGAGTTCTTCATGCCGACGAGATGCTGAATCGCGCCGGAGATGCCGAGCGCGATATAGAGCTTGGGCGCAACGGTCTGCCCCGACGATCCTATCTGGCGATCAATCGGCAGCCACTCCGCGTCGCAGATGGGCCGCGAGGCCGCGATGTCGCCCCCCAGCACTTCGGCCAGCTTTTCGGCGAGCGCTATATTCTCTTTGCTCTTGATGCCCCGCCCGACGGCGACGATCACATCCGCCTTGGTCAGGTCAACCGCCTGCTTCACTTCCTGGAATGCGGGCTCAGGCTTCATACGTACGTCGCCTACCTCCACCTGCAAGGTCTCAACTGTCGCACCGCTTCCCTTCTTCGCCTGATCTGAGCGATACGAGCCCGACTGGAAGGTTGCGAACACGGGCGGCTCGCCGTCCGAAACAATATCGGCATCAATCTTGCCTAAGAAGATGCGGCGAGAGAAGGTCACCTTCGCGTCCGAGACCTGGGCGCGAATGCAATCGCTAATCAATCCCTTGCCGAAACGCGCGGCGAGCTTCGGGGCATAATCGCGCACCAGATAGGTATGCGGCATGATGACGTATTGCGGGTCCAGCTCTCGTATGACGCGCTCCATCGCATCCGTGTAGCCGTCCGGCGTATACTCCGCCAGCTTCTCATTATCCGCATAGACCACCTTGCTCAGGTCGTAGCCCGCGACTTCACCCGCCAACTCGCTCATGCCAGCGCCGAGCACCACACCCGTTACGCTCTGTCCAAGCTCTGCGCCCAGACTCTGTGCCGCCGCGATGGCCTCGAAAGAGGTCTTATTAAAAACCCCCGCGCGATGCTCCGCGAATACCAATATGCCGTTACTCATATAACCTCAGTGACGAGTGACGAGTGACGAGTGACAAGTTTAAGAGCTTTCTTCCTGCTCCTCACTTGTCACTTGTCACTCATCACTGCTCTTAAATCGCCCTTGCTTCTGTACGCAGCTTTTCGGCCAGGGCGACTGCGCCCGCCTTGGCGTCGCCGTTACCGAGGAACTGCGTCTGTTTGGTTTTCTGTGGGAAATAGATTTTTTCGATACGTTGATGAGAGGGACGCGTCGCGGCGTCGCTTGCGGGGGCGACTTCCCTGATCTCTTTTTTCTTGGCGGCCATGATGCCTTTCAAAGTCGCGTAGCGAATCTGGCTGATGCCGGACTGGATGGTCAAAAGAGCCGGGCGCGGCATCGAGTACCATTGATACCAGCCGTTTTCCAGCTCACGCTTGACTCTCAACTGCTCGCCCGCAGCATCCACTTCGATGACAATCGTCGCGTGCGGCAGCCCCAGCAGCTCGGCCATGATGACGCCCGTCTGCGCATACCCGTAATCATCCGATTGCAACCCCGTCAGAATGAGATCAGCCTGCTCTTCCCTGACGGCTCCCGCCAGGATGCTGGCCGCGGCAAAGGGCGAGAGATTCGTCAGCGTCTCCGTGAGGACGTGAATGGCACGGTCAGCGCCGCGCGCCAGACCGTCCTTGATAACGCTCTTGACCCTCTGTGGGCCCATCGAGCAGATGATGACTTCGCCCCCGTGCTTCTCCTTCAAGCGCAGCGCTTCTTCCAACGCGTAGCCGTCCGATTCGTTGACCTCATAGGAGAGATCGCCCTCTTCGATCCAGCTCGCGTCCTTGTTGATACGAAGAATCGCATCCTTATTCGCCACCTGTTTCATCAAGACAATGGTTTTCATAAATTTCCCGAAGGACTCAAGAAATCAGGACTCAGAAATCAGAATAAGAACGAAGCGCGGCCTTTTATTCTGATTCCCGAGTCCTGAGTCCTATTCCTCATATCTCTTGAAAAGCAACGCCGCGTTTGTGCCGCCGAATCCGAAGCTATTGCTGAGAGCATAATTGACGGTCGCGGGGCGGGGCTCATTGGGCACGTAATCGAGGTCGCAGTCCGGGTCCGGGTTGACGTAGTTGATCGTCGGCGGCAGTATCCCGCGATTGATGGCCAGCACGGAGAAGACGCCTTCGATGCCGCCCGCCGCGCCGAGCAGGTGTCCTGTCATGGACTTGGTTGAGCTGACGGCCAGCTTGTAGGCGTGCTCGCCGAAGGTCTTCTTGATCGCCATCGTCTCGAACTTGTCATTGTAGGGAGTCGAAGTGCCGTGCGCGTTGATGTAGCCGACCGCCTCCGGCTCTGCGCCCGCGTCCTTCAGTGCCTTCTGCATGACGCGAATCGCACCCGACCCCGTTTCGTCCGGCATGGTGATGTGAAAGGCATCCGCCGTCATGCCGTAGCCGACCAGCTCGGCATAAATCCGCGCCCCGCGACGACGCGCCGTCTCAAGCTCTTCAAGCACCATGAGGCCGGCGCCCTCGCCGATGACGAAGCCGTCGCGGTCGCGCTCGAAAGGACGCGAGGCGCGCAGCGGGTCGTCGTTGCGCGTCGAGAGCGCGCGCATGGCCGCGAATCCGGCGACAGACATCGGCGTGATGGCCGATTCCGCTCCGCCGCAGATCATCACGTCGGCGTCGCCGCGCTGGATAATCTTAAAGCTGTCGCCGATGGCGTGCGCGCCCGCCGAACAGGCCGTGGCGGTCGCCGAGTTGGGCCCTTTCGCGCCATGACGTATGGAGACCTGCCCGGCTGCCAGATTGACGATGGCCGACGGGATGAAGAAGGGCGAGACGCGGCCCGGCCCGTCGTTGAGGAGCTTGGTGTGCTCGCGCTCGATGGCCCAGAAGTCGCCGATGCCGCTGCTGATATAAGTGCCGACCTGCTCCGCGTTCTCGTCCGTCACCTTTAAGCCGCTATCCTTGACCGCCTCGTCCCCGGCGGCAATCGCGTAGTGAATGAAGGCGCCCATCTTGCGCGCTTCCTTCTTCTCCACGTAATTGAGAGGGTCGAAATTCTTGATCTCGGCAGCAAAGCGCACCGGGAACTTATCGGTGTCGAACTTCTTGATGAAATCCACGCCGCACCGGCCCGCCATCAACGCAGACCAGGTGTCCTCGACGGAATTTCCGACAGGAGTAACAAGGCCGAGGCCCGTAACCACGACGCGACGATTCAAGACAACACTCCTTTCAAATACAGTGACGAGTGGCAAGTGGCGAGTGACGAGTTAAAAACCGGAAGCCCTTGTCCAGGCTTGTCACTGGTCCCTCGTCACTGTTTTTTGTGCTGGTCAATATAGGTGTAGGCGTCGCGCACGCTCTGTATTTTTTCGGCGTCTTCGTCCGGGATTTCAATGCCGAACTCCTCTTCAAAACGCATCACCAGCTCGACCGTGTCAAGCGAGTCCGCACCAAGGTCATCAATGAAGCGCGCGTTGGGCGTGACCTCGTTCTCGTCCACACCCAGTTCGTCCACGATGATCTGCTTCACCTTATTCTCGATCTCTTGATCGGGCATCTTTTTTGCTCCTCTTGTGAATAATGGAAAACCTCAGAACTTTTTAAGCGGCAGCCAGCGCTGCGCGCGTCGCACCTAAGCTCGCTGCGTCCTCGACATTCAAACTGCGCGCGTCGCGTTTGATCTGCCTGAGGAGCCCGGAAAGAACTTTGCCCGGGCCGACCTCGACGAAGGTCTCGACGCCCTCGGCAATCAACAACTCCATGGACTCAAGCCAGCGCACAGGAGATGAGACCTGCCGGATGAGCCCGCCGCGCGCATCCTTGCCAGTCCCTTCGCCTGGCCCTATGACGGAAGCGTCGACATTTGTGACGAGCGGCAGCTTTAAATCCTCAAAGGCGACGTTCTTCAAATCCGCCGCCAATCTCTCCTGCGCCGGCATCATCAAAGCGCAATGAAACGGAGCGCTCACCTTCAGCTTAATCGCACGCTTCGCGCCGCGCTCTTTCAGTAGATCAATGGCCCGATCAACCGCCGCCGCGTTGCCCGCAATCACTATCTGGCCGGGCGCATTGATGTTGGCGGGCATGCAGACATCATTCTGCTGCGCCTCGCCGCAGGCCCCCATCACCACATCCAAATCCGCACCCATAATAGCAGCCATCGCGCCCGAGCCGACCGGCACAGCTTCCTGCATATATCGCCCGCGTGCGCGCACTATACGCACGGCATCGGCCAACGACAAAGCCCCCGCGGCGACCAGCGCAGAATACTCGCCCAGGCTATGGCCCGCGACGAAATCCGGCATTGCAGCTCCCTCGGAAGCCAGGGCGCGCAAGGCCGCGACCGAGACGGTCAGAATCGCAGGCTGGGTGTTTTCAGTCAGCTGCAACTCTTCGGCGCTGCCGCTAAAGCAGACCTCTGAGATCGAGAACCCGAGCGCTTCGTCAGCTTCTTCAAAGACGGCGCGCGCCGCCGGAAAGTTCTCTGCGAGGTCGCGTCCCATCCCGGAATACTGCGAGCCTTGCCCGGGGAAGATGTATGCCAGCTTCGTGCTCATCAACGATTGCGAGGCTGCAAGGAGAAAGAGATCGTTTCAGTCTGTGCGCCCATCTCGACCTCTTTCTTCTGCGCCGTATAGCCGTCAACCTTGGCCGTCACCCTGTAGTGTCCACGCACCAGGCGCTTGATGCGAACTCTGCCCTGACCGTCTGCCCTGCGAAAAACAATCTCGCCCTCACGCGGTACGAGCGTCACGCAGGCATCCCTTAGGGGCATCCCCTGCTCGTCCCTGACCTCTATCCATAAAGAAGGCTCACTGCCATTCGTCTGCGCTCGCATTACGCCGCCAGCCGAGAGCGGCAGTAGCAGCAGCGCGCAGATCAACGCGATGATCGGCTTCGTTCTCATAAGCTTACCAGCGCATCAGGACTCCGCCCCAGGTAACACCGCCTCCGAACGAGGCCAGCAGGACGAGGTCGCCCTCCTTCACCCTCCCGGATTCGACGCATTCGTCGAGCGCGATTGGGATCGAAGCCGAAGACGTATTGCCGTGCATGGAGATGTTTGAATAGATGCGCGACTCGTCAACTTCGAGCTGGCGGGCGACGGCGTCCGTGATGCGCTGGTTCGCCTGGTGCGGAATAAAGAGCTTGACGTGCTCTGGCCGCTCGCCCGCCTCTTCGAGCACCTCGCGCGAAATCTCCGCCATCGAGCGCACGGCGACTTTGAAAAGCTCGTTGCCCTTCATCTTATAAAAGTGCTGCCCCGAAGCGATGGTCTCAGCCGTCGTCGGGAGACGCGTCCCGCCGCCCGGCGCATAGAGGTGTTCGGCGAAGCGCCCGTCGGAGCGTATGCGCGCCGCCAGGATTCCGCGCTCTCCGCCCTCGATTGGCCCAAGCAGGGCCGCGCCCGCGCCGTCGCCGAAGATCACGCAGGTCGAGCGGTCTTTGTAATCCACGTATTGCGTCAGGACTTCCGCGCCGATGACGAGCGCATAACGCGACTGCCCGGTGCGAATCATCGAATCGGCGAGCGTCAGGCCGTAGAGGAAGCCGGAACAGGCCGCCGCGAGGTCGAAAGCGGCGGCGCGGTCAGCGCCCAGCTCCGCCTGTATCAGGCAGCCCGTGGAGGGCAACAGTTGATCGGGCGTCACGGTCGCGCACAGCAGCAGGTCTATCTCGGCGGGGTCAATGCGCGCACGCTCAATGGCCTGCCGACCGGCGAGCACGGCGAACTGCGACGTGTATTCGCCGGGGGAGGCTTTGCGTCGCTGCTTGATGCCTGTTCGCGTGGTGATCCACTCGTCCGAGGTCTCGACCATCTTTTCCAGATCGGCATTGGTCAGAATGCCCTCCGGGTAAGCGTGCCCGGTTCCGAGGATCACTGCTTTTGTGTTTGCCATCTTCTTCCCCTCAGCAGGTGGATAGCGCATGGTAAATGTTAAATGGTGAAAAGACAAAAGCGTTTTGCCCCTTCACCATTCTGCCCGCCCTATTTGCTATTCACCATTTCGGCATATTCATGTGCGCGTGTCTGTGCGATGCCGCTCTCGATGCGCTCGCTGGCGCGATGCTCGGAAAACTCTCTGGCGCTGCGAATCGCATTGCGGATGGCGCGTGCGTTGGAGCTGCCGTGCCCGATCAGAACGATTTGGCGCACGCCGAGAAGCGGCGCGCCCCCGTACTCCGAATAATCGAGTCGCTTTTTGATATTACGGAAAGCCGGACGCGCAAGCATCGCCCCGGCCTTCGTTTGGAGCGACGCGGTCAGCTCACGCTTGATCATCGAGAGCATCGCATCCGTCAATCCTTCCGACAGCTTGAGCATGACGTTTCCGGTGAACCCGTCGGTGACGATCACGTCAACCGCGCCGGTAAAGACATCGCGTCCTTCGACATTGCCGACGAAATTCAGGCTTGAGAGATCGCGCAGGAGCGGAAAGGCTTCCTTTGTCAGGTCGTTGCCCTTGGCCTCCTCTTCGCCGATGCTCATCAGGCCCACCGTCGGCTTGTTGATGCCGAGCACGGCGCGCGAATAGGCGTCTCCCATGACGGCGAACTGCGCCAGGTGCTCGGCCTTGCATTCGGCGTTGGCTCCGACATCCAAGAGCAGCGTAGGCTTTCCCGAACGCGTCGGGATCATGGCCGCCAGCGCCGGACGATCAACGCCCGGCAGCATCCCTATGACCATCTTGGCCGTGACCATCACCGCGCCGGTGTTGCCCGCCGAGACAAAACCGTCTGCGCGCCCTTCCGTCACGAGCCGCGTCCCGACTCTCAAAGAGCTTTTCTTCTTGCGCCGCACGGAGGTCGCCACAGGCTCGTCCATGCCGATGACCTCTGCGGCCTCGACAAGCTCTATGCCGCGATCACCGTCGCCGCGCCAGCCGCAACGTCTCAGCTCCGGCTCAATCTTCGCAGGCTGACCCACCAGTATGACGCCGACGCCCAGATCGCGCGCCGCCGAGAGTGCACCGTCAATCTCGGCGTGCGGCGCGTGGTCTGAGCCCATCGCGTCGACGACAACTTTGCCCGTCAGTTTGTGCCCGTGCTTCATCAAAGTGCGCGCGAGATGTGTGACGCGCGCTGTAACCCGGTCTCTTAACTTTCCTGTTCGATTCGCACCACCTCGCGGCCCTTGTAATGGCCGCACTTCGGACACACTCTATGCGGCAGTCGCGGCTCCTGGCAGTTCGGACACAGGCTGGTCTGCGGGGCCCGCAGCGCATCGTGTGCGCGACGTTTACCGCGACGAGCTTTCGAGTGACGACGTTTCGGATTTGGCATAATAATGACTCCTTATAAAATTATCTGATAAGCGACGCGCCGAAGCTCTTTCAACTTTCGCGTGCCCCTGGGCCACCGCTCACTTACCATCTTTCTCTTCCTGCTTCAAACGCGCGAGCCCGGCCCAGCGCGGGTCTGTCTCACTCGACTGGCAGGCGCAATTCTCGCTGTTCTTATCCGCCCCGCAAACGGGACACAATCCCTTGCATTCATCTACGCAGAGCATGCGCGGCGGCATCGCCAGGAGCACCTGCTCGCGCACCAGCTCGTCCACGTCTATGACCTCGCCGTCGAAGACCGAGAGGCTCAGATCATCTTCCTTCAGCTCGGCTGTCTCGTCCACGTAGTAAGCTGTCGCCGGGACATAGTTGACATCGAACCGCGTCTCGATGGGGACCGAGACTGACTTCAGACAGCGGTCGCAATCCACCTCGGCGCGGGCAGTGATCGTGCCCGCAAGGCGTACTTCCTGCCCCTCGCGCGTGATGCGCCCGTTAATCTGCGGCGCTTCGGTCAGGCGCGCGTTCTCCTCGTCAAGAACGATCTCTCCGGCTTCATATGCGTGGGCCAGTGCGCTCGACTTCCCTTCCAGCTTGTCCAGTTCGATTCGCATTACCCACCCTTATGATAAAACGGCGCTTTCAGCCATGAGCGCGCAAAAGGCTTTATTATAGCGGCCAATGCGCGAGTGTCAACGCGGCAGGCCCGGCCTCCTAGCGATAGTGGCCGCTTCCGGCCCTGACCGCATTGAGCGCCTCGCGTCGTATGACTTTGGCCAAGCGCCTGTCGCCGCCCGTCACCAGCCGTTTTTTTGACTGCCCTATCGCGCTAAAGAGCGGCGAAAGCTCAGGCGCATCATCCGGCCCCGGTATGCGACGGGCAGCCGTTCGATAGCGCGGATCGTTGCCGCTCAGGGTGCGAGCTGCGCTAAAGGCATCCTTTGCCTGCTCGCCCTCGCCCGTTCGCGTGAAAACCAGGCCGAGCATGTAGAAGGCTGCGGCATACTCGCCGTCCATCTCGACGGCCTTGCGTAGATGACGCACGCTCATGCGGTCTCGTCCCAACTGGTAATAGACGCAGCCGATGACGTAGTGAGCTTCCGGCGAGGGATGGGCGGCGAGCGCCAGCTTGAACTCACCGAGCGCGTCCTTCCAGCGCTGCTCCGCCGCGAGCAGCCTTCCCAGGCCGTAGTGCGCGGCGAAGGACGACTTGTCGCGCCGCGCCGCCTCAACGAGCAGCTCTCGTGCGCGCTCTAATTCCCCTTCGTCGCCGCAGGCCAGCCCGAGCAGCAGGCAGACGGCGTAGCTGTCCGGCGTGGCATCGAAGGCGCGCGCCAGGTAATCACGCGCCAGCGCCATCTTGTTAATACTGAAGAAATGCTCGCCGATGAAATAGAGTAGCGGCGCATTCCCGGGGGCGAGAGCTGCGGCGCGTTCGAGCACGCGCACAGCGCGCGTCGTCTCGTCGCCTTCGAGAAGCGTCATCGCCTGCTGCACGTACTGCTCGAAGACGGCCTGATCCGGCCCGCGATAACCGGCGATAATCTCTTCGCTCAACTGTTCCCGGCGCTCTCGCTCATCCTGCGCGCTCTGATCAGTACGACAGCGCTCGCGCCAAAGCTCTTCGAGCTTTCCGGCCTCGATGGTCCCGGCTTCGGTCAGCACGTCGATCAGGGTTTCGAGCAGCGCGTGATCGAAATAAGAGTTCTTGGCCTGTCGCAGCAGCAGCTCAAGCCCCTGTTCCAGCTTATCCGTCAGGCGCGTCAGCCGATTCTCAAGCGCCGAGACGCGTTCGAGCAGGTGCTCCTCGTATGAAGCCGTCCAGTTCTGCGTATCGTAACGCGCGGCTGGCGAATCAACCACCAGCATCAGGCGCGTGCCGCATCGAGCACAAAGCTCCTGCCCCAGAGGATTAGCCGCCAGGCATTTCTGACAGTAATGTGCGATGCTGCTCATGAAAAATCTAAGCCGATGCGGAACTTAACAGGATGGACAGAGATTGTCAGGATAAAGAAAGAGCGATGAAGCATTCATGAAGCAATGCTTTTGTCTTTCATCCTGCTTTCTGTTTCTATCCTGTCCATCCCTGTTAATTCTTCTTCCTCAATACTCATAAAAACCGCGCCCGCTTTTACGCCCGAGCCAGCCGGCGTCGACGTATCTTTTCAGGAGCGGGCACGCCCTGTATTTCGGATCGCCCAATCCTTCGTGAAGGACGTTCAAGATCGCCAGGCAGACATCGAGCCCGATGAAGTCAGCGAGCGTGAGCGGGCCCATCGGGTGATTCATGCCGAGTTTCATAATGCCGTCGATACTCTCGCGCGTCGCCACGCCTTCATGCAGCGCGAAGATCGCCTCGTTGATCATCGGCATCAACACGCGATTGGAGACGAAGCCCGGCATGTCGTTACACTCAAGCGGTGTTTTCCCCAGCTTCTCCGTCAACTCTCGCACTCTATTGTAAGTCTCATCCGAAGTCGCCATGCCCCGTATGATCTCGACCAGCCTCATCACGGGCACTGGATTCATAAAGTGCATGCCGATCACTTTGTCTGCGCGCCCGGTGGCCGCGCCCAGCTTGGTGATCGAGATGGAAGAAGTGTTGGAGGCGAGAATCGCTTCGGGGCGCGTCACCTCGTCGAGCGTGCGAAAGACTTCCGCTTTCACGCTCACGTCCTCCGTCACAGCCTCGACCACGAGCGTCGCCTCGCTCATGGCATCCCAAAGTGTCGTCGTGCGTATGCGTGAGATGATGGCGCGCTTCTCTTCGTCCTGCAAACGCTCCTTATCAACATCGCGTTGCAGGCTCTTCTCCACAGCCTTCATCCCGCGCTCTAAAAATTCTTCCTGCGTGTCGCGCAGCACGACATCGAAGCCTGAGCGCGCCGCGACCTGAGCGATACCGTTGCCCATCGTTCCAGCGCCGACGACCCCTATTGTCTCACTCAAAGCTGCATCTCCTGTGCGATTCAATCTCGCCAGTTCGGCATCTGGCTGGGCCGCAGGGGCTCGCCCTCGGCTTGCTCTCTCGAACGACGGTCAAAGGAGCTGGCCGGGCGCGACGAAGCCTCCGGCAATGCGTAAGGATTTTTTGTTGAAGACAGAGACGCCGGCTCGTAGAGCCCCGCGCCCTGCCCGAAGAAGAACCAGAGCGAGTAGACACAGAGCGCCGTCCCGAGCGGGACATTCATGCCCGCCAGGACCGACGCGATAATGCCTGCCAGGCGGGCCCAGGGCTTGCGTTTCAAGAGCGCGTAGCCCGCGACCAACGACGGGACGGCGTAGAAGAGAGCGGCGAGCGAGATGAGCGTCAGGAAGATGGCGTAGATTGTGAGCGGCATTCCGTCGCGCGTGCCCACGCCGTCGCTCACGACCGGCACGAAGACGGCGAAGAGGACGGCAATCAGCAGCATTATCAGCCCGTGCAGCCCGCCATAGGCGAGATGCATAATGCCCAGCATTCGATTGTGCTCTTCGTTTGTCATCAGTTCTTCCCCAGTCTCCGATTGCTCATCTCATCATCGCTCGACGGCCAGCGCCACGGCGTTTCCTCCGCCCAGGCAAAGCGCCGCCAAACCGCGATGCACATCGCGCCTCCTCATCTCGTAAAGCATCGTCGTCAACAGGCGCGAGCCCGATTGACCGATGGCATGGCCCAGGGCGACCGCGCCGCCGTTGACGTTGACGCGCTTCGCATCAAGCCCCAGCTCCCTGATGATCGCCACGGCCTGAACCGAGAAAGCCTCGTTCAGCTCGATCAGATCAACTTCGTCGAGCGACCATCCGGCCTTCTTCAGCACTTTGCGAATCGCTTCGACGGGAGCCATCATCACCAGCTCGGGCTCGATGCCGGAGGTCGCCTGTGCGGCGATGCGCGCCAGGGGCTCTACGCCCATCCGCCGCGCACGTTCGAGCGAGGTGACGACCAGAGCGGACGCGCCGTCGTTAACGCCGGGAGCGTTACCAGCCGTCACCGTGCCTCCCTCTTTTTTGAACGCGGGTTTGAGCTTGGCCAGCGCTTCGAGCGAGGTGTCTTCGCGCACGGTCTCGTCGGTGTCGAAGACGAGCGCCTCGCCCTTCTTCTGCGGAATCTCTATGGCGAGTATCTCATCCTTGAAGCGTCCGGCCTTGGCGGCAGCCGCAGCCTTGCGATGCGAGTTCAAGGCGTACTCATCCTGCTCGGCACGCGTCACATGGTAACGCTCGGCGACGACTTCGCCCGTATTGCCCATGTGATAATTCTCGAAGGCGCACCACAACCCATCATGAATCATCGCGTCCACCAGCTCGCCGTTGCCCAGACGATACCCTTGCCGGGCCTTCGGCAGCAGGTAGGGCGCGTTCGTCATCGACTCCATGCCGCCCGCGACCACAACCTCCGCATCGCCCAACTGCACGCCCTGCGCCGCCATCATCACGGCCTTCAAGCCGGAGCCGCAGACCTTGTTGATCGTCACAGCGGAAACGCCGAAAGGGATGCCGCCGCGCAGCGCCGCCTGGCGCGCCGGGTTCTGGCCCACGCCCGCCTGTATGACGCAACCCATAATCACTTCGTCTACTTCTTCAGGACGGACGCCTGCGCGCCTGATGCTCTCGCGCACGACGAGCGCGCCGAGATCGGGCGCGGAAAAATCCTTCAACGTGCCCTGGAATTTGCCCGTCGGCGTGCGCACGGCGCTGATGATGACGGCTTCTCTCTTCTCTGTCATAGTTCACCCCTTTAAAACCAAGCGACAAGTGACGAGCGGCAAGTGACGAGCCCGGACAAGTTCTTTATGATTTTAACTCGTCACTCGTCACACGTCACTTGTCACTGACTTTAAGTGTCTCTGCGATTATACGTTGGCATGAGGGGGTGTCAAGCAAACGCCTTTGATGAAATGCGCCGATTGATAATGCGCGGAGGTGAATGTTAGACTCGCCTCGCGTAGTAAACCGTTAACCGAAGTGATGCGTGCTCGCCCCTGGCGTCAACCGTCACTTGTCGTTCGTCACTGGAAAACATGCAAGCACTGATACTCGCGGGCGGTAAGGGAACGCGGCTGCGCCCGCTGACCGTCTACACGCCCAAACCCATCGTCCCCATCTGCAATCGTCCATTCCTGCTCTACCAGATAGACACACTGCGGCGCGCAGGAATCACTGACATCACGCTCTCGCTCTCCTACCAGCCGCACAAGATCGAGCAGCAACTCGGCGACGGGGCGGATTACGGCGTTCAGCTCAAATACACGGTCGAGCCGCAGCCGATGGGCACAGCCGGAGCATATAAGTTTGCCGAGGACCTCATCAGAGAACGTACGGTCGTCTTCAACGGCGACGTGCTCACAGACCTCGACCTCAAAGCCGTCCTGCGCGAACACAACGAGCGGCAGGCGCTGGCCTCTATCGTTCTCACTCCGGTCGAGAACCCTTCGGCCTACGGGCTGGTTGAGACAGAGACGGATGGTCGCATACGCCGCTTTCTGGAGAAGCCGAAGCCGGACGAGATTACCGTCAAGACGATCAACGCCGGGACGTACGTCCTTGAGCCGCGCGTGCTTGATCTGATTCCGGTGGGCGAAAACCATTCCTTTGAATACGGACTCTTCCCCACCTTGCTCGAACGCGGCGAGCCCTTCTACGCCCATATCCCGCAGCGCACCTATTGGATGGACATCGGGACGCCGCAGCGTTACCTACAGGCGCATCATGACCTGCTGGCGGGTCGCGTCGGGCGCATTCATATCAAAGAGCGTCGCGGCAGCTTCGATCTGGCGACCATCGCAGAGATTGACGACATCTCGATCATCGGCGACGACTGCACGGTCAAGCCCGGCGCGCAGATCATCAACTCCGTGCTGGGCCCAGGCTGCTACGTCGAAGAGAAAGCGCGCGTCGAGAATTCCGTCGTCTGGGCCCACACGCGCATAGGCTCCGGCGCGCAGGTCTCCAACGCGATCACGGGTCGCGGTTGCCATATCGGTCGCTCCGCCAGCGTCAGCGCGGGCGCAGTCCTCGGCGATAAAACGTCTCTCACAGACTATACGCAGACCGGGGGCGCAACGCTGTGAGCCAGGGGGGCCGGCAAACGCCCATTCGTTTCGGGACGGACGGCTGGCGCGCAGTCATCGCCGAGGATTTCACCTTCGCCAACCTTGAGCGCGTCGCGCAAGCTTACGCCGATTATCTTCGACAGCAAGCCAAAGACAGCTCGCCTCCCGCGGAAGAGGCGCTCTCCGGACAGCTAGTCGAGCAGGGGCAGCTCAGCCGGTATGAGGCTGAAACGAATCCCTTTCGCCAGGTCATCTCAAAGGCCCACACGGATGCGAATCCTTCACCGTCGAACACTTCGCTCGTCGTGGTGGGCTACGACAGGCGCTTTCTCTCCGAACACTTCGCTCGACGCGCGGCAGAGGTTCTGGCCGGTAATGACCTTCGCGTTGCTTTATTCGACGAGGCTGTTCCGACGCCCCTCGTTTCCTGGGCCGTGCGTCACCTGGGCGCGGCAGGCGGCATAGTCATCACGGCATCGCACAACCCGCCGGATTTCAACGGCTTTAAGATCAAAGCGAACTTCGGCGGCAGCGCTCCGCCCGAAATCACTGCGGCGGTCGAATCGCTCCTCGACGCGCAAGCGCCGCGACGAGCCGCGCTCAATGACGGCGCCGCACATGCATCGCTTCATGCCGCGACCGCAAGCTACTGCGCGCAGATAGCCTCCCGCGTTGATCTTGAGCGCATACGTCAGGCCGACATGCGCGTCATCATTGATCCCATGCACGGCTCGGGCGGGCGCTGGGTCGAGAGCTTTCTGCGCCAAGGCCGCCTCGAAGCCGAGACGATACGCGCCGAGCGCGACACGCTTTTCGGCGGCGTCAACCCCGAACCCATTGACCGCAATCTGGGCCCACTGTGCGAGCGCGTGAAGGCGACGCGCGCCCATCTGGGGCTGGCGACGGACGGCGATGCGGACCGGGTCGGCGCTGTCAACGAGCTTGGCGAGACGATGACGATGCACGAGGTCGTCCCCCTGCTCTTGCTTCATCTCGCGCGGCGACGCGGCATGACGGGCGGGGTGGTGCGCACCTTCTCTCAATCCGTCCTGACAAAGCGGATCGCCGCCGCGCATCAACTCAAGCTTTACGAGACGCCCATCGGCTTCAAGTACATCGCGGACCTCATGCTGCGTGAAGATATACTGCTCGGCGCTGAAGAATCCGGCGGCATAGGCGTGCGCGGTCATATCCCGGAGCGCGACGGCATCCTGAACAGCCTGCTCCTGCTCGAAGCCGTGGTCGCGGCGGGCAAGCCTCCCTCGGAGATGGTGCGAGAGATGCACGGCGAGTTCGGCGAGTTCTATTTCGGTCGCCGCGACATTCATCAGGAAGTCAGGCGCGGCATGGAGCTGGTCTCAAAGCTCGCGGCCAAAGCCCCTGTGAGCGTGGGCGGTCATAAAGTGCGCGGCGTCGAAACGCTCGATGGCACGAAACTCCTCTTCGACGACGAATCGTGGCTCCTGTTCCGGCAGTCAGGGACGGAGCCCGTGCTGCGTATCTATGCCGAGGCGACCTCCAGGGCCAAGACCAACACGCTGCTCGATGAAGGGGAAAGGCTCGCTTTGAGCGAGCGCTAAGCGGTGAGCGGTAAAAACAGGAGTCGCGGCTTACCGCTCGCCATAAATTTTCGATTGACTCAGACCCTCTCAGAGCATAACCTTTCGAGTTGAATCCCCTTTAGATGGGCCCCCGCGCGATGGTGCTGAAGAAACTCTGCTTCGGGCCGCACTCGAAAGTGTCAGCCCCGAAAGCAAGGAGACTGCTATGACGTTGATCTTAATCATTGTGCTGATCGTGCTGCTGCTGGGTGCTGCGCCCGCCTGGCCTTACAGCCGTGGGTGGGGTTATTACCCGAGCGGTGCGCTTGGCCTTATTCTTCTGATCGTGCTTATTCTGTTGTTGCTCGGGCGCATCTGAGCGGTGAGGATAAACGGGCTGACGCTATTGGAAGCCGGTTCAATCAGCTAATCATTCGTATGCCCGAATTACCGGAAGTCGAACTGGTCGCACGCGCCCTCGATAAACTGGCGACGGGCCAGCGCATTCTTGCGGCAAGGCTCTTGCGACCGGGGCTTGCGCCCGAGACATCTCCGCACAGATTCGGGCGGCTGCTCAAGGGTGCGCGCATCGAGCGGGTCGGGCGTCGCGGAAAGCATCTCTTAATCGAGATGGACAACGCGCAGGTGCTCATCGCACACCTGCGCATGACCGGGCGCTTCCTCTATCTTCCGCCCGCCGCGCCGCTGCCGAAATTCGCCCACGCAGTCTTTCACCTGGACAGCGAGAGGCGGCTGGTCTTCTGCGACCAGCGCCATTTCGGCATGATGAAGCTCGTCACGCACGCGAATCTATACGAGACCAGAGAGCTGCGCGCGCTGGCCCCGGAGCCTTTCTCCGATTCGTTTACGGCGGACTATTTACACGAGGCGCTCAAACGCTCGCGGCGCACTTTGAAGGAGACGCTGCTCGACCAGAAGCGCGTCACCGGCCTCGGCAACATCTACGCCGCCGAGGCCATGTTCCTCGCGCGCCTCAATCCCTTCTCTCCCGCCCAGGCGTTTTCCCGCAAGCGCGTGCTGCGACTTCACCGCGCGATTCTCGATACGTTCACCGCCGCGCTCGCGCACGGCTCGACGCTCAACATTGATCCCGAAAACATCGAAGGCAGTTACTACGGCGGAGGCTACGCCGGGCGCTGGCGCGTCTATGATCGTGAAGGAGAGCCCTGCTGCGCTTGCGGCGCGAAGATACGGCGCATCGCGCACGCCGGACGCTCGACATACTTCTGCCCGCGCTGCCAGCGCCGCTAGTTTGCGCCCCACTCAGGGAATGATTCGGCGCTTGACAGCAAAGTTCGGGCGGCGTATAAGCACGAATGGAAAACGTGGTGAGTTAAGGCGACTTGCGGCCACGTAAAATAACCCGCTAAACAGCTCGGCGAGTCTCAGCAAACTTCAAGTTGATGTGAAGTCCCGCGTTGTTTGGCGCGGGACTTTTGTTATAGCAGAGTAATCCCTTTTTTGATTACTGGCTGCTGATTACTCTTCATTATGGAAAATTTCAGAAATCTGCTTGAGAGCGACGGCGTGCATGTCTTTGACGGCGCGATGGGCACGATGCTCTATAGCAAAGGCGTTTATATCAATCGCTCGTATGATGAGCTGAACCTGACGAACCCTGATCTGGTGCGCGAAGTCCACGAAGAGTATGTGCGCGCCGGGGCCGACATCATCGAGACCAATACGTTCACCGCCACGGCCCCCAAGCTCCAACAGTACGGGCTCGAAGAGAGCCTGCGCGAGATCAACATCGCGGCGGTACGACTGGCGCGCGAGGCTGCATGCGAGAGATGCTATGTGGCGGGCGCGCTCGGGCCGCTCGGCCTGAGAATCGAGCCCTATGGGCCCACCTCCTTCGAGGAGGCGAAAGACTTTTTCAAGGCACAGGTCTCCGCGCTGCTCGAAGGCGGCGTTGACCTTTTCGTGCTTGAGACCTTCTCGGATATTTCCGAGATGCGCCAGGCCATTCGCGCCGTGCGCGAGCTGTGCGACCTCCCCGTCGTCTCGCAGATGACGATCATGACCGATGGCAATACGACGTTCGGCACGACGCCCGAGATTTTCACCGCGCGGCTGGACGAATGGGGCGCTGACATTATCGGTCTCAATTGCGGCGTCGGCCCGGCCATCGTGCTCTCCGCTATCGAGAAGATGCGCACGGTCACAAACAAAAAGCTCTCGGCCCAGCCGAACGCGGGCCTGCCCCGCGACGTGCAGGGACGCCAGTTCTACATGTGCTCGCCCGAATACATGGCCAAGTACGCCAAGCGGATTATTCAGGCCGGGGCGAAATACATCGGCGGCTGCTGCGGCACGACGCCCGCCCATATCAAGTTGATCTCGGACGCCGTGCGCGCCGCCTCTCCGCGCAAGCAGCGTGTCGTCATCGGCGCAGCCACGGAGCCGCTTCGCGTCGAACAGTTGACGCCCGCCGATATTAAAGTCGTCGCGCCGGAAGAGCGCTCGCTCTGGTCGCGTAAGATCACCAACGGCGAGTTCGTCACGTCCGTCGAAGTTCTCCCGCCCAAAGGGTGTGATGCCAGAAAGACGCTCGACTCCATTCGTCTCTTGAAAGAGGCAGGCGTTGACGGCGTTAATATCCCCGATGGGCCACGCGCGCAAACACGCATGAGCGCGCAGGCGACAGCCATCCTCGTCGAGCGCGACATAGGCATCGAAGCCGTGCTCCATTACTGCTGCCGCGACCGCAACCTGCTCGGCATGATGAGCGACCTGCTCGGCGCAGCCGCCCTCGGGATTCGTAATCTGCTCCTGATTACCGGCGACCCGCCGAAGATGGGCCCATACCCGGACGCCACCGCCGTTTTCGACATCGACTCCATCGGTCTGACCAACATGGTCAACAAGCTCAACCACGGCCTGGACCTCGGCAATAATCCGATTGGCCAGCCGACGGCCTTCTGCATCGGAGTGGGCGTCAATCCCGGCGCGATCAATCTCGACGAAGAGATCAAGCGCTTCGAGTATAAGGTCGAGGCCGGAGCGCAGTATGCCATCACGCAGCCCGTCTTCGATACAGATCAACTGCGCGACTTTCTCAAGCGCATAGAGCACGTACGCATCCCCGTCGTCGCCGGCATCTGGCCGCTCGTCTCTTATCGTAATGCTGAGTTTCTGCACAACGAAGTGCCCGGCGTGCGCGTCACCTCTTCTATTATGGAGCGTATGCGCGTGGCTTCGGAGAAGAGCAAGGAGGCGGCGCGCGACGAGGGCTTGAAGATCGCGCGCGAGTCTCTCGTCGAGGTGCGCGATTTGATTCAAGGCGTGCAGGTCTCCGCGCCCTTCGGCAACGTGCGCTACGCTCTGGATGTCTTCGATGCGCTCGAGGAGTTTGGAAACTCTCGCGCGGCCAAAGGCGTCTCTCAACCTGGCTGACGCCGTATGGGCCCACATTTTTGTTGGGCCCACTTTTCGAGATTTCGGCCACATTTCATTTTTTTCGCCGTCAAGCGAAAAAATTAGATTGACAGGGAAATGTTTCTAGTGTATTAAGCGTCCTGCTTCTGGCTGATGAGTTCCCCGAGCTCCGCTTCGTAAAGCTAAAGAGTTCCCCGAGCTTCTCAATCCAGTGTTTCTAGTTAACAGGAAATTTAGAAAACACAATAACCAGGCAATAGTCGGCTTGAGTGACCAGATGATAGTTCGGCTTGACTCGGTATCTTGGTGAACTGCGTAGTGATAGTCCACTCCGATTTAATGCATTTCTAGTCTACTCCGAAGAAAGCCCGCACATCGCTGACTTGTAATTCCAGGCATACCATTGTTCCGCCCCCTTTTGTAGCATTGAAAGCAACCGGAAGGAGAAAAGTCTTATGAATCCCCCGCGTATCCCCGCACGTCTTAATCTCGGTGATCGGAAGAAAAAAACCAGATTTCAAAGCCCACGCAGCGCCAGGCCAGCCCTCAGAATCCCGACCGGAGTTGCTCGTTTCGGTGCAATACTCGTTTTCATTGCCGTGGCGGCGTCTGCCCTTTATTCTTCTTCATCAGCCGCCTCGTCCTTTGACCTCTTCTCAAGATTGGGTCGGGCGGGCGCGGCGCTATCTAATCCTCATGCAACTAATAAGTCTGTCGCCGATAGGAAAAGTGGTGTCACGAATGCAGATGAGCTATTCGTCGAGCAGAACGGGACGCTGGCGGCCAACTTCGCTGCCATAGAACAATATTTCCCCCTGGCAGCGTTGGCCCAGGCCGCCCCCGGCCCGGAAACCGTGACGCTTTACGCCGACGACTGCACGACGCCCAAGACGGATTTCGAGCTCGGCGAAGTTGTCTGCGGCAAGGTCACTGGCATTCCGCTCGGGGCTTCGAGGCGTTTGACGTGGCTCGACCCGGACGGCTTTATTGAAAAAGCGGTTCCGATCCTGGCCAGCGGGCAGACTGACCTCTGGACGAATCCGTCCACGGCGACGGGCCTGATCGCAGGTTTCTTTACCGTTCGCAATCGTGGAACATGGAGGGCCAACATTATCACCTCCAGAGGCTCCGTTACGGCCAGCGCCTTCTACACGGTCAAAGATGCGACTCAGCCCGCCGCCGATCTGACGATCAACGTCAGCGCCCTGGGCGACGATAGCCCGACCGCCGCGAGCCAGGTTCAGTTCTTAGTCAAGGTCGCCAATGGAGGCCCGAGCGCTGCGGCCGATGTCCTTTTCAAAGACCACGATTTCGTCAGTATGACGCTCGACTCCGTGACGCAGACGGGCGGCACTCAGAACGCTTTCACCTGTACGGACAACGGCGTCGTTGATTGCTCGATCGCGAGCCTTCCCGCGGGCGCTGCGGCTGAATTCCTGCTCAACTTTACAGCCGGAGCTGCCGGGGCGACCATAGACAATCGCGTCACAATCTCAAGCACGACGCCGGAGCTTAACGAGGCGGACAACGAATCGTTTGCCCAGCCGCTTCGCATCAACACGGGCGGCGCGCCAGCCGCTTGTGTCCTTGAATGCCCGAGCAATCGGACTGTCACTGCGCCGGTCGGTCAAAATCAAGCGCAGGTTACTTTCTCCTCGCCTGAAGCCTTCGGGACTTGCGGCACTGTCACGCTCTCGCACGCTTCCGGCTCGTCCTTCCCCGTCGGCTCGACCGTCGTGACGGCCACCTCGGCCCAGGGCGGCGGCAGTTGCAGCTTTACCATCACGGTGATCGATTCCGACCCGCCGACCATCTCCTGCCCGAGCAACCAGACCGTCACGGCCCCGGATGGCGAGTGCGCGGCGACGGTTGACCCCGGCACGCCGACGGCGACAGGCAATAACGTCGAAGTGACGGGCGTACGCAACGACGGTCAGGCGCTGGATGCCCCGTATCCCGGCGGCGTAACCACCATCACCTGGACGGCGACCGATGCCGATGGACGTACGGTCACATGCGCGCAGACCATCACCGTCAACGTGAATGACACGACGCCTCCGACCATTACCGCGCCGCCCAATCTGACCCTGACGACGGGCGCGACGGAAGAGTCTTCATGCGGAACGATTGTCAGCGAGAACAGCATAACGGCTGAAGCCAGCGACAACTGTTCTGTGAACATCTCTCGCACGGGCGTTCCTGCGGGTAACTTCTTCCCAATCGGAACGACCACGGTCACCTATACGGCGACAGATGCCGGTGACAACACGGCGACCGCCACGCAAACGATCACGGTGACGGACAATACGCCGCCTGTAGTCAGGCTCAACGGAGACAATCCGGCGACGGCTGAATTCGATCCGCCGACGGAAGCGACTGTCGAGTGCGGCACAGCCTTTACCGGCCCGGGCGCGACAGCGGCAGATAGCTGCACCGGCCCGGTCGCGGTCACGGCCAGCACGATCTCCACCGGCACGCCTGGCACGTACGCCATCGTTTACAGCGCCACCGACGGCACGAACACCGGGACGGCGACGTTTACGGTACATGTGGTGGACACGACCCCGCCCGTGATTGCTCTGAACGGAGCCAATCCGTTGACGGTTGAATGCCATTCGACCTTCACCGATCCGGGTGCAACGGCAAACGACGGCTGCGCCGGTAGTTTCCCGGCCACCGCCTCCGGCGCTGTTGACGCCAACACTCCGGGCACTTACACCATCACTTACAATGCCACAGACCCGTCAGGCAATGCGGCTGTGCCTGTCACAAGGACAGTCAACGTGGTGGACACGCTCGCGCCGGTGATCACACTGAACGGGCCCAATCCGATGACGGTCGAATGCCACACCAGCTTTACAGACCCCGGAGCAACCGCTAACGACGCGTGCGGCGGCCCCGTGCCAGTGACGGCATCCGGCAGCGTTAACGTCAACGTGCCGGGCAGCTACACGATCACCTACTCGGCGACCGACGGCGCTCATCCGGCCACGGCCACGCGCACCGTCAACGTCGTGGATACGACCGCGCCCGTCATCAGTTGTCCGGCGAACATCGTCGTCTCCTTGCCGCTCAATTCTTCGGCCACCTCGATGGCCGTGAATTATCCGGCTCCGACGGCGACCGATAGCTGTTCTTCGACGACGACTATCACGAGCAGTCCGGCATCCGGCTCTGTCTTCCCCGTCGGCACGACGACCGTCACGTCTACGGCGACAGACCCGGCTGGCAATTCAAGCTCTTGCACTTTCACTATCACGGTGCTTTACAACTTCACAGGCTTCTTCTCGCCCGTTGACAATCTACCGACCCTGAATCAGGTCAACGCGGGCAAGGCGATTCCGGTGAAATTCAGCCTGAGCGGAAACAAGGGATTGAATATCTTCGCTCCCAACAATCCGTCGTCGGGCGTCATTCAGTGCGGCGCAGATGCTCCGGTGATTGATATAACCGAGACCGTCACGGCTGGCAGCAGCAGTCTCAGTTACAGCGCCAGTAGCGATCAGTACAATTACATCTGGAAGACTGAGAGCTCCTGGGCGGGCACTTGCCGTCAATTGGTCGTCCAGCTAAATGACGGAAGCATTCACCGCGCAAACTTCAAGTTCAAGTAAGGCCGGGCCGATTTCGAGCGGGAGCGCCGCACAGCCACGGGCGCTCCCGCTTGAAATCGCCGTCACCTGCATGGACAAAGCAATGGCAATTACGTCGAGTGACATGAGCCTCTCGACCAACCAAAGAACTAAAGGCCGAGGAGCCTTGAGATTCTAAACAATGATGCAGCCCATAACGGCAATTACATCCACCCCCTATAAAGGAGAACTCATCATGAACAAGGTTCGCTTCACTCTGAACATTTTGGCCGTTGTAATATTCACATTGACGGTTAGCTCGCTGGCTCATGCACAGGCAACGCGCACATGGGTCTCAGGTGTCGGCGATGACGTTAACCCGTGCTCGCGCACCGCTCCCTGCAAGACCTTCGCCGGGGCCATCTCCAAGACCGCCACCGGCGGCGAAATCGACGCCCTCGACCCGGGCGGCTTCGGAGCCATCACCATCACCAAGTCCATCACCATTGAC
>DASVQM010000011.1:0-12646 GCA_036389095.1 Pyrinomonadaceae bacterium | reverse complement strand
AGCATCGTCGAATACTTTCGCCGTCTCGACGCGGCGAGCGACCGCGTGAAGTTCGAGGAGTTGGGCAAGACGACGCTCGGCGCGCCGTTCGTCATGGCGACCATCAGCGCGCCGGAAAATCTCGCGCGCCTCTCGGAGTTCAAAGAGATTCAGCGTCAACTCGCAGACCCGCGCACGCTCGGCAAAAGCGGCGCGACAGCCGAACGCCGTGCGCAGCAACTCATCGCGCGCGGCAAAACCATCGTCCTCGTCACCTGCGGCATTCATTCCACGGAAGTCGGCTCGACGCTCTCAAGCCTCCTCATCGCGCATCGCCTCGCCTCGTCCGACGATGCGCTCGTGCGCCGCATCTTGCAGGACACCATCATCCTGCTCGTCCCGTCTTTGAACCCGGACGGCGTGGACATCGTCAAGAACTGGTATGACAAAACGCTCGGCACAAAGTATGAAGGGACGGCCCCGCCCGAGCTTTATCATAAGTACACCGGCCACGATAACAATCGCGACTGGTACGCCTTCACGCAGATCGAGACGCGTCTGACCGTCGATAAGATTCACAACGTCTGGCATCCGCAGATCGTCCACGACATACACCAGCAGGGACAGTACGGCTCAAGACTTTTCCTGCCGCCGTACATGCGGCCCGTCGAGCCCAATGTTCCGAAGCAGCTCATCGAAGGCTACACGGAGCTTGGCAACGCGATGGCCCGCGAGCTGCGCGCCGCCGGATTCCAGGGCATCACGACCGATTCCACCTATGACGCCTGGACGCCCGCGCGCGCCTACTCGCACTATCACGGCGGCGTCCGTATTCTCTCAGAGACGGCCTCGGCGCGCATCGCCACGCCCGTCCAGATAAAGTTTGCGGAGCTGCGTTCGCGTGAAGGCTACGACCCGCAGAAGGAGACGGCCAACTTCGGCCCGGTCTGGCGCGGCGGAGAGTGGCGCATGCGCGACATCACCAACTATATGACGGCGGCAGCCTTCTCCCTTCTGCGCCACGCCGCCGAGAATAGAGTGCGCTGGCTGCAAAGATTTTATGAGATAGGCAAAGAGGCCGTGCGGGCGCGCCGGGAAGGTGAGCTGTTCGCTTTCATTCTGCCTCCTTCCCCGAACCGCGAAACGCTCCTCAAAATCCTCGGGCGCGCAGAGGTCAAAGTAGACCGCACGAGCGGATTTACTTTCAACGGCACGCGCTACCCCAATGGCACGGCTGTCGTGCGAATGGCCCAGCCGTACGCGGCTTTCGCCAAAACGCTTTTGGAAAAACAGCAGTATCCCAACCTCCGAGATGAGGAGGGCAATCCGCAGCCTCCCTATGACGTGACGGCTCACACGCTCTCGCTCCTGATGGATGTTGAGGCCCGTGCGGTTTATACGCCCTTCAGATACCAGACAACCGGCTTCAATGAAAATCCATATCAGACGCGGGCCAAGCTGGAGGCCAAGCTGGCGGTCTATAAATCCCATGTGCCCTCGATGGATGAAGGCTGGACGCGCTGGGTGCTTGAGCATTACGCGCCGGTGGCTCAACCCGCTTCACCGGAAGGTAATGGCATTGCCGGGGGGAGCGTGCAATACGCATCCGTCGAGGATAAGGAGATCCGTGCAGGCAATCTGCGCGCTCGCTACAACGCAATCATCATCCCAGATCAATCCCCGCGCGCCGTCTTAAACGGTTATGCGTCCGGCACGATGCCTGCGGAATTAACCGGGGGGCTGGGCGAAGAGGGCGTGCGGGCTCTGCGCGCCTTTGTCGAGGAGGGCGGCACGCTGATCTGTTTGAATAGAGCTTCGGATTTCGCCATCGAACAGTTGCGGCTGCCCGTGCGCGACGTGACAGAAGGGTTGAAGCAGACGGAGTTCTACGTGCCCGGCTCTATCCTGCGTATCGAGCTGGACACTTCGCATCCGGTAGCGAGCGGGATGCAGAAGGAGTCAATCGCATGGGTAGAAGATTCGCCCGTCTTCGAGATCAAGAGCGACCCGGCGGCGCTCGCGCGCGTTCGCATCCTCGCGCGCTATCCGTCGAACGCAGACCCGCTGCTCTCGGGCTGGCTGCTGGGAGGCGAGCGCCTACGTGGTAAAGCTGCGCTCATGGAAGTCGGGCTCGGGCGCGGGCGCGTCTATCTCTTCGGCTTCCGCCCGCAATACAGGGCCCAATCGCTCGCCACCTATCCGCTCCTCTTCAATGCTATCGGACAGGCGAAGCCAAATTAACAGGATGGACAAGATAGACAGGATAAAAACAGAAAGCAGGATAAGAACTACAAGCGGGAGGAGAGACAAAAGCATTGCTCGATGAACTTGTTATTGCTTTGTCTTTCATCCTGTCCATCCTGTTAATTCCCTCTTCGGAAAACTAAACATTCGGGGCGGCGTTGTCGTATAATGATTTTCGGGTGGACGCCCGGCAGAAGTGCGGCCAACTTGGAAAGCCATCGCACAGGCGTTCAAGGCCAAAATGGTCACCGTTCTCATCGCCTCGTTTCTTCTACTTGCTGCAATATCTTACGCTATCTATCGCCGCCAGAGAGCTTCGTCCGGCGAAAGCGAGGAGCATGTTCTAGCCCCTCCCGCCGCCCGCCCGCTCTTCAGCGACAATGATTCATACGCCGCCGAGGCACGCTTGCTGGCGGCTGAAGAAGCCGAGCGGCAGACTTCCAAAAGACGAGAGGCGCTGCTCGAACGCGCCGCGCAGGGAGACAAGGCTGCGCTCTCGGAGGCAAACGACGACCAGGCTTTGTACAGCGAAGTGCTGGACGCGCTCGTTGAGCGCGCCGACAACGAGAAGAAATTACTGGCGCTCGTCTCCTATATCGAGCGGAGCGGCGATGGCCTGCGCGTGAGCGCGAAGCTGGCAAAGAGATTCCTAGACTCCTGGAAGGCTTCGCCCGAGAGCCGCTCGACGCCGATTGCGCTTCACCTGGCGGCAATGGCCGACGATGCGCCCGTCTATCAAAAGGCGGTCGAGACGGTCTTCGCTCTCTGGCGTGCCGGCCGGTTGCCGGAGATTTCCGCCGCAGAGCTGCGCGCCCTCTTTGACGGCGAATACTGGGTGCTGTCAGCCGATGTTAGAAATTCCGGCGCGGGTTTCGTCTTAAAACAGAAGCTCGCCAGCCTCAGGCTGGAGCTTTTGAAGGCATCATCGAAATCAACCTGATGACGCTTCCGTCTCCCCATAACCCTTTACCCAAGACTTGAGGACTTTAAGTCATGAACAACATTGACATGTGGTCGCTGGCTCCGGTGCTCATCATCGGCCTCCTACTATTGATCGTGCTCATCGTCATCCTGCGCCGTATT
The DNA here is from genome assembly GCA_036389095.1 of Pyrinomonadaceae bacterium. Taxonomy (GTDB): domain Bacteria; phylum Acidobacteriota; class Blastocatellia; order Pyrinomonadales; family Pyrinomonadaceae; genus DASQYE01. The sequence continues at coordinate 9,340 of DASVQM010000011.1, read as the reverse complement.
CTGGTCAACGTCGGCGCGAAAGAGATTGCGATTAAAGAGCGGCGATACCTTGGCCGCAAGATGCCTCCCGGACGCGTCGTCGCCACCGAGGGCGAAGTCGGTATCCAGGCGGATGTCCTGAAGCCCGGCCTGCACCTCATCAAATACCCCTTCGAGCGGGTCGTCCATAAAGTTCCGCTCATAGAGATCGGCGCGGACGAGATGGGCGTCATCGAAGCCGTGGACGGCGAGCCCATGCCCCCCGGTCGCATCTTCGCCACAGACCGCGCGCAGAACGCGCACAACAATTTCCAGGACCCGATTGCTTTCATCAAGCAGGGCGGCGTCAAGGGCATACAGATGCGCACGCTGCCTCCGGGGCTGTGGCCCATCCACCCTTACCTGTTCCGCATCTCCGTCACCAAGACGACCGTGATCCCGCAGGGCAAGATAGGCGTCGTGACGGCGGCTGACGGCGCGCAGTTGGATGCCGGGCGACTGCTCGGCAAAGCCATAGATAATCATCGCAACTACCAGGACGCCGAGCAGTTCATCGCCTCCGGCGGGCAGAAGGGCCCGCAGGTGGACATACTCACGCCGGGAACCTATCGCATCCTGACCAACTCCGTGGATATTGCGAACAACAATCAGGTGAAGAACGGTCTCTTCACCGTCCGTCTCTACGACGCGACCGTCATCAGCGAAAACCAGATCGGGCTGGTCGAAGCCCTGGACGGCTCGCCCTTAGACCCGCGCGATTACGTCGCCACGCCCGTCGAAGGGCACGACAATTTTCAGGACGGCCACGAGTTCATAGGTCGCGGCGGCCAGCGCGGGCCGCAGAAAGACATCCTGCTGCCCGGCACTTACTACATCAACCCGCTGCTCTTCAAAGTCATCCTGGAGACGGCCAAGGAAGTGAAACCGGGCGAGGTCGCCGTCATCGTCTCCAACGTCGGCAAAGACCCTTCGGACGAAGTGCGCCGCGAGATGGCGGCCAAGGTGCGCCAGCGTCTTGAGCGCGAAGAGACCGAACAACTCACTCAGGCCGCAGAGCGCCTGGACAAGCTCGCGGACGAAGAACGCAGCGTCGAAGAGATTCAGCAGGACTTGATGACGGGCGGAGATCCGGCTGATAGTCGCCTGGACGAGGGCGCGCACGAAGCCTACGTCGTGCCGGAAGGTTATCGCGGCATAAGGGAAACGGTCGTCGGCCCAGGGCGCTACTACGTCAACACGCTGGCGATCACGCCCATCGTCATCCCGACCACCAACCAGACGGTCGAATGGACTGCCGGAGAGGTGGCCAACACCTTCGACCCCTTCGAGGTCATCTCGAAAGACGGTTTCACGATGCAGTTGGAAGTGAGGGTCGTCTTTCGCGTCAAGCCCGAGGATGCGCCCTTCATGGTCGCCAAGATAGGCTCCATTGACAAGCTCATTCAGAACGTGATGCACCCCTTGATCGACTCTATCTTCCGCAACCAGGCGTCGGAGTCTTCCGCCATGGCCTACTTGCAGAATCGTCACGAGGAACAGGAGCGGGCCGAAGCGCGCGTGCGCGCTCACCTCCTGAAGTATCACGTCGATGTCGTCAACGTCCTGATCTGCCACATACATCTGCCGGAAGAGCTGATGAAGACGCAGACCGAGAAGATTCTCGCCGAGCAGCGCCAGAGCATGTTCGACGCGCAGCGCGAAGCCGAAGAGAAGCGCATTCAGCTTGAGAGGACGAAGGCGCACGCCGATAACCAGCGCGATTTGATGGCCGCCACCGTCGGCGTTGAGATTGCCGGTAAGCGCAGCGAGCAGCGCAAGGCGGAGGCCGACGGCGAAGCGCACTATATTCTCGCCACGGGTAAGGCGGAGGCGGAGAAAGTGCGGCTCATGGGCGAGGCGCAGGGCGTAGCCTATCACGAGCAGGTTGACGCGCTCGGCGCACAGGGCGTCGCGCTGGTCGAAACTCTGAAAGTGATCGGCGAAAAGAACGTCCGCATCACGCCGGACGTGATGGCATCGGGTGGCTCTGGCGACGGCGCGGGCAATCTGGGCACGCTCCTTCTCTTGAATCTTTTCAAAGATAAGCTCAACGCGCCGACCGAAAACGGCTCGAAAGCGCCCGTCAAGTAAAGACCCGAACGGCCAACGCTTCAAATCCCGGACGGCTGCTCTACTGCGGGCAGCCGTCTCTATTTCGGAATGCGTTCACGGATGACCGATGCGCTCATCGCGCGATGATCTATAGTGGCGCTCAGTTGAGAACCGCTATCAAGGCAGGGGAAATTGTATGGCACGAGGAAGTACAATCAAGATCAATCGGCTCAGTCCCCTTTTCATCGCCTGTTGCTTCCTGATAAGCGCAGGCTCAGCAGACTGCTCACCCCAGGCTTCCTATCAGATCATTCCTCGCGTAAGAGTCGGTGCGATAACCCCCGCGACGAGCGAGGCCGCGCTCAAGAGAATCTACGGTCGCCGCAATGTTCGCAGCACCAGGGTCTCCCTGGGAGAGGGCGAGTACGAGCCGGGCACGAGTATTTATCCTGATGACCCCGCCAGAAGAATCGAGATCGTCTGGAAAGATGCTCGAAGGAAACGCTTCCCGAAACGCATTCAACTGACGGGTGAGAAGAGCATCTGGCGGACACGAGAGGGCATCAGCCTGGGCACGCGCTTGCGGGAGTTGGAGCGAATCAATGGCGAGCCCTTCGTCTTGCTCGGATTCAGTTGGGATTATGAAGGCACGATTGTTTCGTGGGAAGGCGGCAGGCTTGAGCGCGAGTTTGGAAAGGATGACAGAGCAGTGCTGCTCAGGCTTAGTAGCGATCAAACATACGGTGGTGTGTCGGATGAAGACGCAAGCTCAGTCCTGGGAGACCGTGAGTTTCCATCCAGCAACCCGGTGATGCAGAGAATTAACCCGAAAGTCTATCAGATCATTGTAGAATTCCCTTGAGAGCGGCGCCTCAGACGTAAGGCTGGGAGTGAGGAGCGATGAGGATTGCATCGGGTGTTTTACTCGCGGCAGTATTGGCCGTGCTGAGCCTGTTTCATATCTACTGGGCCATAGGCGGACGTATGGGAAGCGGAGCGACCGTGCCGGTCGTCGGCGGCAGGCAAACTTTCCACCCGTCGCCTCTCGGAACCATGCTGGTCGCCGCGGCATTGCTGCTGGCGATGTTTACCATCCTCGGGCAGACGGGTCTGCTCGGGCGCGCGATTCCGAAATGGATTTTCCGCTGGGGCACTGGCGGCATCGCTTCGATATTCTTCCTGAGGGCGGTCGGGGAGTTCAGGCTGGTCGGGTTCTTCAAGCGAGCCAGCGACACGCGGTTCGCTTACTGGGACACCTGGCTCTTTTCTCCATTATGTTTGGTGATCGCCGTCACGGCCCTGGCGCTCCTCTATACTGAAAGCCAGAGGTAGGAAAGAGAGATGGTTCTACTGCTCATAGCTTTATTCGGCCTGATCGTTCCGAATGGTCTCTTCTTGTACTGGTCTTTATACGAGTTCGGCGGGGTGGCCGGCGTCGCTCAGAATAAGCTCGCGCTCGCTTTCATGATTGACGCTTTCATGGTGATGGGACTGCTCGCTTATTATTTTGCCGCAAAGCCGATTGGCAGGGTCAAGTGGTACTGGTTTATCGTGCTCTCACTGATAGGCGGGCTGGGGTTTAGCCTTCCTTTATACTGGTGGCTGAACAAGCGCCAAGCAGCCTGACTCATCTCGCCTGGCGGGCCAGGCCGTCATCCTCATCGCTCCTTCTCTATGTACATCTTCGCCGCCATCTTGGCGAGCTTCCAGACCTTGGCCCATTCGATGCGGCCTTCGCTGTCTCGACCTGTGAGCTTGTCGAGCATGAGCTTGCGGAACTGCTTGCCCTCGCGCCTGAGCATGAACTCTTTGGCGTAGGGCTTGGCCGTGTCGAAGAAGCTGAAGCCCGGGTCGGTGACGATGCCTATGCCTTCGAGCGTCATCAGCGCGCGGATAACGTAGGTGAAGTTGGCGGGCAGGCGAAACGGGTATTCATACATCACTTCGGCCAGGTCGTAGGTCAGCTCTTTGAAATTCACGTCGCCCAGTTTCAGATTCAAGTAGTGTTTGAAGAGCCCTTCGACGACCGGGCGCACCATCTCAGGATCGACGCCCGGCTTGAGAAAGTTGAGATTGATCAGGTCCTGGGCCAACCCGTGCACGTCTCTGCTGACGACGTGGAAGAAAGCGTCGATCATCATGGATTGAAGGCGCGGCGTAATGCGTCCCGTCATCCCGAAATCGAAGAAGGCCAGATGGCCCGTGTCCATCACCAAAAGGTTTCCCGGATGCGGGTCGGCGTGAAAAAAACCGTCTTCGAGAAGCTGCTTGAGGTAGGTTTTCACCAGCAGGCGATTGACCTTGACGGGCGAGATGCGGCGCGCGCGCAGCGCCTCTATGTCTGTGACCTTCGTGCCGCGTATGAACTCCATCGTGAGCACCTGCGCGCTCGAATGCGACCAGTAGATGCGCGGGACGTGGACGGCCCGCCAGCCACGGAAATTTTCGCGGAAGCGGTCGGCGTTGCGCCCCTCCTGCGCGTAGTCCATCTCTTCATGGATGGTCTCGCTGAATTCGCGCAGCATCCCTTCCCAGTCGGCGTTCTCGTTCGCCTGCGGGAAGAAACGATTGACGAGGCGCACGAGCCTGTGCAGGATAGCTATGTCGAGGCCGATGATGGCGGCGAGGTTGGGCCGCTGCACTTTAATGGCGACCTCTTCGCCCGTATGCAGGCGCGCACGGTAAACCTGGCCCAGCGAGGCGGCGGCAATCGGCGCGGCGTCAATCTCCGCGTAGGCTTGTTGAATTGTTTGGCCCAGCTCAGCCTCTATGCGCGCATAAGCATCCGTGGTCGGGAAGGGCGGAACCTGATCCTGGAGCAGGGCCAGCTCTTTAACATAAGCCAGCGGCAGCAGGTCGCCACGCGTGCCGAGCGATTGACCGATCTTGATAAAGGTTGGCCCAAGCGCGATCAGCTTCTCTTTGAGCCAGCGGGCCTGCTTCTCTAAACGCGCCTCCTTATTGGCAGTCCCTTCCGCGCCGCGAAAGACCAGGTAGCGCAGGCCACGAATGAAAAGATCGAGCGCGCGACGATCAACCGCGCGACTCCATTCCTGAAAGAGCGCGATGCGCCCACGCGCCCGCGCCTCTGCACGCAGGCGGGCAGAGATGCGGCGATTGAACCCGGCGCGAATGTCGTAGTCGTTCAGAAACAGGTAGAGCGAGAGCGTGCCGAGCACGCGAGCGACGCCGAGCGCACGCAGGATGCCGCGCAAGCCATGACCTTTGATCTCGGACGCCTCAACGTCAGCTTCGGCGTGCGTGCCCGGCAGGAGCACGAGAGGTTTCGTGTTTGCACCCGACGGCGAAGGCTCAGGCGCGGGCGTAACAACGCCGCGAGCGCCGTCGCGCGCATGAGCGTTCTCACTGCCGCCGTTCTTCTCCTGGCCGTTGCCGCGAGAGTTTCCATTCTCCCGCCTGCTGAGAGCCATCGCCCTTTGCTGTTCGCTTGCTGCCATATAACTCTCTTGAAGATAGCTGAAACTTGTCGCAATACTGTGGCAAAAAATAGAAGAACAGTAATGTAATAAGCGATGAGTGATGAGTTAATTGCTTCTCACTCATCACTGCTCTCTTATTGAGAGCGAGCGCCGGACACCGCCGCTCTCGAAATAGCGTGTGGCGCTCAGCCGGTCTCTCTCGATCTGTTCTCTTAAATCTTCGATGGAGGCAAACTTCCTTTCGTCACGCAGGCGATGCAGGAAACGCACGCGCAGCACATCGCCGTAGAGGTCTCCTGACCAGTTCATTACGTACGTTTCGACGGAAGGTTCCGCCGCCCGTTCAAACGTCGGGCGCGTGCCGACGTTTGTGATGCTGCGTCGCCACGCGCCCTCGATCAAGGTGGCCGTCACGTAAACTCCGTTGCGAGGTATGACGCGATTTTGCGGGCGCAGGTTGGCCGTCGGAAACCCCAGTGTGCGCCCGCGCTCGCGCCCGCGCACGACCCTGCCCTCGACGCCGTAAGGGCGGCCCAGCATGCGCCGCGCCAGATTGACGCGCCCTTCCGCCAGCAGCTTTCGTATCAGGCTTGAGCTGATGCGCTGGCCGCGCAACTGCACTTCCGGCACTTCCTCTGCGCGAAAGCCCAACTGGCCGCTGACCTTCCTGAGCAGCTCTATATTGCCTTCCCGGTCGCGCCCGAATGCGAAGCCACGGCCCAGATAAACCTCCCTCGCCTGCAAGCGTTCCGCCACTACGTCGCGCAGAAAATCCTCCGCCCTGAGCTGCGCGAAAGCTTTGTTGAAGCGGATGACGATGGTCTGTTCGAGGCCGAGGACGCCGAAGGCTTCGATCTTCTGATCAAAGGTCTGAAGAAGCGGAGGCGCGGATTCCGGGTGCAGCACGGCGCGCGGGTGCGGGTCGAAAGTGATAACGGTCGGCACAGCGCCCGTCGCACGCGCGCGCTCGACCACCGTCCGCATAATCAGTTGATGGCCCAGATGCAGCCCGTCGAAGACGCCCAGCGTCAAGACCGTTGGCCGCGCAATCTCCGCATTATCAGTGCCGTGAAATAAACGCATAAGAGAACAGTGACGAGTGACAAGTGACGAGTGACGAGTTAGAGCGGTTTTGCTTATCACTCGTCACTTGTCACTCGTCACTGACTTTAAGTCCGTCGTAAGCGAATTCGACGCCGCGTGGCAGTCTGACGCTATCGCGGGCGTGTTTGAAGTCGTGCGCGATATGCGTCAGGTAGGTGCGGCGCGGCTTGAGGTCGTTGATGTAATCCAGGGCGCGATCAAGCCAGAGATGCGTCGGGTGCTCACGAAAGCGCAGGCAATCGAGCGCGAGCACATCCAGACCGCGCAGGCTCTCCATGGTTGGGGGCGGAATCTCGCTGAGGTCTGTCGCGTAGGCGAAATCGTTGAAGCGATAAGCGATGACGGGCAGGCGTCCGTGTATGACTTCGAGCGGCGTGACGAGCAGGTCATGCCCGAAGAGGAAGGGCGCGCCCGCGACGACCGTGTGGGCCAAGACCTGCGGCAGGCCGCCGCCGTAATGCGAGGGCTCGAAGACGTACTGGAAAATCCTTCGTATATCTTTCCAGGCGCGCTCGTTGGCGTAGACGCCGAGCGCGCCGTGGCGAAAGTTGAGCGGGCGAATGTCGTCCAGGCCGAAGATGTGATCGGCGTGGCAATGCGTGATGAGCACGGCGTCCAGCCACTTCAATTTGTGACGCAGGGCTTGCTGGCGAAAGTCCGAAGAGGTATCGACGAGGATGGTCTGCCCGGCGTGCTCTATGAGAATAGAGACGCGCAGACGCTTGTCGCGCGGGTCATCCGAAGTGCAGGTCTCGCATTCGCACCCGATGGACGGCACGCCTGTGGATGTTCCCGTGCCGAGAAAAGTCAGCTTCATAAGCAGCAAGCGGCGAGCGCCAGGCAGCGGGCAGGTCTTCGTTTGACCGTGCCGCTGACGCCTTGGAGCGCGCGGCGCTTACTTTCCTCCTAAGATATCGCGGCCAGTGAATCCGCGCGGCTGTGCGGGCGGCGTGGTGAGCGTGACGTACTGCAAGCGCAGGTCTGAGAGCAGCCCTTCAAAGATTTGCTGCTCCTGCACAACGAGATTGCCGCGCGTCTTCTGGTGCAGCATGCCGAGCACGTCTATCCAGTGTTTGGCGAGCGGCAAATCAACGCCGCGCTGGCCCGTCACGGGATGCTCCATCATGCCGAGCGCGGCGGCGGCGTTCGAGGCGATGGACATCAGGAAATTGATGAAGCTCGCCGGATTATCCGCGCCCGGAACCTCCTCTTCGGCGTAGAGGTCTTCATCCCGAGCGCTCCCCGGAGATGAAGCGCGCTCATCCTGCTGCGCGCCGCCTGCGCCGGCAGCAGCGGTGGCAGTCGCGGAGGCCGTGCCCGTCGCGCGCTCACCCGCCGCCGTGTCGGATGGCGTGGTCTCGGTTGCGGTCGCGGAGGCGCTTGAGAGGTCTGCCGTCTCGGGCTCGCCGGTCGTCGCCGCCGCGGAGGCGGGCGCGCTCTCGGGCGACTCCTCGCGCTCGACATCTCGCGGCGTGCCGTCGGGGTTGAATAAGCGGCGGTCTCTGACTTTGAAAGTTGGCTGTTCTTCGCTCATCTTGGCTTCCTGAAGGCGTGCCACGCGCAACGGGCTCGGTGCAAGGCGGCGCGCCCCTTTTCTTTCTATTTCGAGTTTTCTTTACCGATGGCTTGATGGTAGCACCTCACAGCGCAGGCTCGCAAGAAAGGGATTAAGCCCGCCCTGCGCGTCCTCAGGCGATGAGCCTCGGCTTGGAGCGCGAGCCTTCAGGCTTTAGACTTGAAGCGCTGGCGATTTAGGATTTCAATTTTTTCGGTTTCAGATTCGAGATTGATCTATGCCCGCTTCATTCGATGATCTTGTGTCGCTGATGGCGCGCTTGCGCTCGCCCGACGGGTGTCCCTGGGATCGTGAACAGACTTATGCGACGCTCGCGCCGATGCTTCTCGAAGAGGCTTATGAAGCATTCGAGGCCGTGGAAGAGGCGCGCGAAGGAAAACCTTCGGAGCTGCGCGACGAGCTTGGCGACCTGCTCTTCCAGATAGTCTTCTATGCGCAGGTCGCGGCGGAACGCGGCGACTTCACGATCAGCGATGTGACGGATGCCATTCACACGAAGATGGTGCGTCGTCACCCGCACGTCTTCGCCGACGCGGAGGCGGCGGACGCGGCAGAAGTCCTGCGCAACTGGGAAGCGATCAAGGCGGAGGAGAAACGCGCCGCCGGGCGCGCAGAGAGCGCTGAGAACTCTTCGCTTTTGGACGGCGTGTCAACGAAAGCGCCCGCGCTGATGGAGGCGCACCAGCTCTCTACGAAGGCTGCGCGCGTCGGCTTTGACTGGAAACGCGTCGAAGATATTTTCGACAAGCTGCACGAGGAGATAGATGAGCTGCGCGAGGCCATGCGCGAAAGCGAAACAGGCGGGAGGCAAGGCGAAGAGGCGAAGCGAGACGACGAGCAGCGGCAGGCTCGCGTGCGCGAAGAGCTGGGCGACCTGCTCTTCGCCGTCACCAACATCGCTCGCCATCTGGAAGCAGAACCGGAGGCTGCGCTCAAGCTTGCCAACCGCAAGTTTCGCCGCCGCTTTCAATACATAGAGCGCGGGCTCGAAGCGCGCGGTCGCACTCTCGACGCCGCGAGCCTCGACGAGATGGAAGCGCTCTGGCAGGAAGCGAAAAAGCAGTAATCAAGGCGACGCATGATAAATATGAGATGCTACCAAGTTGCAAGACAAAGAGAGGTCAGTAGCGCCACAGGTCTCGGGCGGGTG
>DASVQM010000010.1:0-104654 GCA_036389095.1 Pyrinomonadaceae bacterium | reverse complement strand
AATCTCAGAGCGGCAGGAAGTCAGTCATAAGTATGCGCACGAGGCGCAGGTGGTGAGCGCATATTATGGATTCTTCACGAGGAATCCGGACGGAGCATATTTGAACTACTTGCAGCGACTTGATAGCGGAGAGATCACGCTCGCAGACCTGGCTAACGCATTTATCAATGCCTCAGAGTATCGCTCAAGGTTCGGACAATAAAGCTGCTCGGAGCGAGGCTCCTCCGTAGGTTCGAGAAATAGGAGAGGTCATGTCGGTCAGGCCAGGGGTTAAGGGCTATCGAAATCTCCCGGCGGACGTATACCGCCGGCTGTGCCGCGCCCGTAATTTCATGGACGATTGCTACGACCTGCCGCTCGATCTTGATCGGATTTCACGCGAGGCATGCTTTTCGCGCTACCACTTCATCAGGTTGTTCAGGCAGGCTTTCGAACAGACGCCGCACCAGTACTTGACGCGCAGACGGATTGAAAGGGCCAAGGAGCTTTTGACTTCGAGCCGCCTGACGGTCACAGATGTCTGCTTCGAGGTCGGCTTCCAGAGCCTCGGCTCCTTCAGCAGCCTCTTTCGTAAGTACGTGGGCCATCCTCCCAACACCTATCGCGCCAGAATCTTCATCCACAGGCAGTCGCAGCGAGAGCGCGTTCCCTTCTGTTTCCTGGTCATGTACGGCATAGAGACCACGACTACTGCTGCGCCGCTCCAACTTTAGCAATTTTCGAGAAGCCACACGCGCCCCACTGCGTTATTCTCTTCCGCAGCTTAGATAGCGAGGAGAAGAGCCATGATTCAAAAAATGTCGCACGCCACCGTCTACGTCACAGACCAGCAGAAGGCGCTGGAGTTCTACAGGGACAAGCTCGGGTTTGAAGTCCGCACGGATGCCAGGATGGAGGGCGGGTTTCGCTGGCTGACCGTTGGGCCCAAGAGCCAGCCGGATTTCGAGATCGCGTTGATGGAACCACGCGCCGGACACATCTTCGACGAAGAGACCGCCGCACAGATCAGGGCGCTCGTCGAGAAGGGCGCGCTCGGGGCGGGCGTCTTCGATACCGACGATTGCCTCGCCACCTATGAAGAGCTGAAGAGCAAGGGCGTCGAGTTCATGTCGCCCCCCTCGGAGAGACCCTACGGCATCGAAGCCCTCTTCAAAGACAATTCCGGCAACTGGTTCAGCCTCACCCAACATAAGGAAGGATGAAAGAAGAGCATTTAACAGGGATGGACAGAGATGGTCAGGATAAAGACTAAAAGCAGATGAAGCCAACAACAGGATGGAAGACACAAGCATTGCTGCTTGAATGCTTCTTGCTTTTTATATCCAGACTATCCTGTCCCTCCCTGTTAATTTCCGCTTTTCAATGACCCTAATCCTTCTTTCATCATTCATCCTTGCTTCTCCTTCCATCCCGCTCGTCCTCGATCGCTGTGAATCCCGGCGTATGTAAAGCTCACACGCTCTCATTCTTGCCAAAGGGACTCTGAACGGCTAATCTCAATTGGTACGGCTGCGAGGCCGATCTCTCCCTAGTCCTGATAGCAATCCTTGCGCGCCGCCGCCCGTCGAAGCGATGACGCCGCAGGGCCGCGAGCGTTGCTCTAGCGTGGGGCGCTGGTCTCATTCTATGCAGTTGAAAACGGAAGGCTCTTTATGTCAGAGGGTTTGAAGCGTACAAAGGGCGGGGAAACACTTTCTATCAAGCGTAAGGCCGGGCGGCTGTTGTTCATCGGTCTGCCGGGCACACGTCTTGATCGGCCCACGCGCAAGATGCTCGGCGAAGTGCAGCCGGGCGGCGTCGTCCTCTTCGGGCGAAACGTCGAATCGGGGGAACAGGTGTCGCACCTTAACATACAGATACGCGACGCCGTAGATCACCCGGTCCTCATCGCCGTCGACCAGGAGGGCGGACTCGTTGATCGCTTTCGCCACATCAGCAAGCCCAGGCCATGCGAGCCGATGCCGTCGGCCAAGGCCGTGCGCGATGCCGGTCAATCCGATCTCGCGCGCCGGTTCGGCGAATTGACGGCGCGCTTTCTCAGGCTGCTCGGCTTTAATATGAACTTCGCGCCCGTCTTAGACCTTTCGGGCGACAATCTGGAAAACGGCCTGCGCGGCAGAACCTTTGGCCGTCACCCGTCGGATGTCTCAAGGCTCGCGGGCGCATACCTGGAAGGCTTGCAGGGCGGGCGCACCGTTGAGGGCGTTCCATCAGTCGGGCGCATCATCGGCTGCGGCAAACATTTTCCGGGACTCGGCGGGTCAAGCGTTGACTCGCATCGCCGTCTGCCCATCGTCAAGCATTCTTGGGAAGAGATTTTCGAGCGTGATCTGGTCCCCTTCATGGACTTGATGTTCCACACCCCGGGCGAGCGACTTCATTCCGTGATGGTCAGCCACGCCGCCTTCCCCGAGGTCTCTGAATTCTTGCAGGCATGGTTTCGCCGCACGCAGGAGTTGCCGTCGCCGGAAAGCTTTCATCAGCTTCCGGCCACCATCAGCGGCAACGTCGTGATGCGTCTCTTGCGCCAGGCGCTCAAGTTCGACGGACTGGTGATTACCGACGATATGGAGATGGGCGCGGTCGTCCAAACACTGTCGGTGGCCGAAGCTTCGCTGCGCGCCATCCAGGCCGGGTCGGACATGATACTGATCTGCGAGCGCGAGGCCAATTTCGTCGCCGCGCGCGACTCGATTGTCGAGGCGGTCGAGAAGGGCGATCTTCACGTCGAAGCTCTGGATCAGGCGAGCGAGAGAATGAATCGTCTGATTGAGCTGGCGGGAGAGTATGAGCCTTTCGACCAAGCGGAATTCGAGACGGTCTCAACTGAGATGAGAGAGCTCAAACGCGCTTTGAAGGCTGCCGAAAATAATGAAGAGTATGCGCCGCCCTATGGCACGGCGGAAGGCAGCGAGCGGCACTCCTCTAATTTCTAGCCATCCCACATCAGGATTTCCAGAACAGCCGGCGCGCGTGGGCCCACGGCCTCTTTCACCTTTGAGGAGCGAGGGCGGACAGACCTCTACCGGCGGCGGCCAGGGCGCGCTAAATCGAATATGTTATTTGTCTCGAATGAAAGGCCGGGCAGAGCTAATCTATTCGCTGCATCGTGATGGTGACGAGCGGGTCGTTGCCTGCGGTGCGGCTGTATGAAACCCAGTAACCTGCTTTACGATAACGCACCATCTTGTACATCGAGCCGTCCGGCTTGGCTTCGATCTCCGAGCCCAACACGGCCTTAGGCATCGGCGTGCTGGAGCCCGCACCGATATAGTTGATCGAAATGGCGTATATCTTGTGATCTTTGTAGAAGACCTGCGCCGACTCCTTATCGTTGAAGACGAAGAAATCCTGCTCGTCGCTCTTGTCCTGCGGGCTGCCAAGCTTTTTCCTCGCCTCTTCGGACATCATCCCGATGCGTATGCCCTTGTATTCATTAAAGAGCGGTTCAGCTTCGCCGCTCGGTTGATCAGCCGTATGTGTCGCCGCCGCCGTCGTGGCGCGAGTCGTGCGCGTCTGCGCCGAGACGCTCGCGCCCGTCGATATCCAGACGAGCGCGACGGCAAGCAGCGCAAGGCCGGGCCAATTGAAAATTGGATAGTCTTTCTTGATGTGAAACATAGGTGGCTCCTCCTTCCGTAGAAGGCGCTGCGATCTGGCGACCGCAGTGGGGGTGTTAAAGGGCTGGACGGGAAGGCTAAGGTCTCTAGCAATCTTCCGGCGCAACCAGCCTTTGAAAGTTTTCAGGAGGGGACAATATGCCAATAGGGGCGTCGGAGTCAATAGTTTGGCTGCCGTCGTCGGCTGGCTCGCCGACAGGCGCTTCCCGGGCGCAAGGAATTGTCAATCGCTGCGTAGGTGCTTCGGCTGGCCCTCTCATGCCAGGAGTGTCTCGCGTATATACCCTACGTAACGGGAGCGCGCATCGTCCGTCATCTCTGTGATGAGGAGTCCGACGAGAAAACCGTGCTCGTGGGGAAATTCTTCGCCCGCGTTCGTCCGGCCATCCGTCACGCGCTCGTAACGGACGGGAATCGCCGTGATATCAACAGACCCTATCGGCAGTGTGAGGCCGATCTGCATCGTGCAGTCCGCTCTGTCCAGGAAAGCTTCGTCAATACTCCTGGCAGAGATGACGAGTGCCAGACCCGTCTCGCTGATATCGTGAGTGTAACCGATGCACGTCAGCACGCTCTCGCCGTTCTCGGCAGTCCTCTTTGTCACGAGCACCAGAACTCTGATCGCAAGTTGAGTCCTGTGTCTGGGAGTGGTGCGGCGTTCATTCTCGTAGAGTGACATCGTATCTCTTCCAGGTGGTTGTCGCCTTTCAGAGCCGCTGTGCGGCGGAGACAGGCGGGGCGAGGCCGTAGACACTATGTCATTGTCTTGCGAGGCATGACAAGCTTTTTGTTCTCTTTGAGCGCGAGCGTCTGGTGAAAGCAGGACTTTCGCGGAATGGTCAGGCCCAGAGGCCGGGAATCGGCGTCGCACACTGCGGGCACTTGCCTGCGCCTGTGACCTTCATGCGCTTGATGAGATAGCCGTAGCGTTCGATCAACAGCTCGTCGCATGTGGGACAGTAGGTGTTCTCCCAGCGCCCGACGCGGCCCGGCAAGTTTCCGGCATAGACGTAGCGCAGCCCAGCCGCGCGCCCTATCTCGCAGGCGCGCACCAGCTGCTCGGCGGTCGTGTTGGCGTTCTCCGTCATCTTGTAGTCCTGATGAAACGCCGTCACATGCCAGGGAATATCCACTGAGACGGAAGCGATGAAATCGGCTGCGCGCCGCAGCTCGTCCTCCGAATCGTTGAAGCCGGGAACGACCAGCGTCACAATCTCTTCCCAGAATCCGCGCTCGTGAACCATCCGCACGGTCTCCAAGATATTGTCCACGACGCCGCCCAACTGGCGATAGTTGCGATCGCTCATGGATTTCAGATCAATCTTGTAGCAATCAGTCCACGGGCGTATATAGTCGAGCACTTGCGGCGTCGCATTCCCGTTCGAAATAAACGCTGTCTTAAAGCCCTCAGGCTTAGCCCTCTTGAAAACCTCTATCGCCCATTCAGCCGTAATTAAAGGCTCGTTATAACTGGTCCCCACCATCCGCGCGCCGTAGCTGCGCGCAAGCGCCACCAATCTCTCCGCCGTCACCACCTTTGGCGCAACCCCCGCCGCATCATCGCGCAAGGTCTGCGACGTTAAAAAGTTTTGACAGTAAGCGCAGTGCAGGTCGCATCCGAGCATGCCGAAGGTCAGGGTGTCGGAGCCGGGCAGGGCGTGGAAAAAAGGTTTCTTTTCGGTCGGGTCACAGGCGAGCGCGGCGACGTAGTTGGTGGGAACCATCAGGCGTCCGCCCTCGTTATAGCGCACCTTGCAGATACCGCGCTTGCCTTCTTTGATTAAGCAGCGGTGGCCGCAGGCGTAGCAGCGCAAGTCCGCGCCCTCCAAATGTTCGGTCAATTCCGGCGCGCCTTCTCTCGTCAACTCATCTATGACTTCGGCGAGTGAGGCCGATCTACTACTCATTGGCATCGTCTTAAAACCTCGATCAATGGCGGAAACAGGGGTTGAGGAATTATACTCAGTCTGAGATTGAAATTACATCCCGTCTCGGTGCTTCAAGGGCGCGACGAATGATTATTGAAGAGCTTACCGTAACAGCGTTTCAACAACACACGCGCGTGGTCGGGTGCGAGCGGACGCGACGCGCCATCTGTCTTGACCCGGGCGACGAGGCCGAAGCGATTGTTAGTGCGCTTGAGCGGCACGGGCTTGAGCTTCAGGCCATCGCGTTGACGCACGCGCATATGGATCATGTCGGCGGAGTCGCGGCGCTTAAAAAATTGCGCCCGCGCGCCGAAGTCATCATTCATAGAGAGGACGAGCCTTTGTATCGTGCGCTGCCGGAGCAGCCGGCATGGATCGGCGTCCCGCGCTCGCAGTGGGCGAGGCTCGGATTCGATTATGAAGAGCCGCCCGCGATTGATCGCTACTGGACGGACGGGGAAATCTACGCGGTCGGCGAGCTTCGATTCAGGGTCATACATTGTCCGGGACATACGCCGGGCCATGTCGTGCTCTTCTGCGAAGAGGAGCGAAAAGTCTTCGTCGGCGATTGCCTGTTCGCGGGCTCGATTGGAAGGACGGATTTGCCCGGCGGGTCTGGCGAGCAATTGATGGACTCGCTCATGAACAGAATCGTGCCGCTCGGCGACGACGTGACGGTCTACTCAGGTCACGGAGAGGTGACCACTATCGGTCGAGAGCGGTTGACCAACCCTTTTCTGAGGGGGCTTTACTCGCTCGGGCGCGGCATGCGTCTGTGAGCAGCGACCGGAAATCACTTGGCAGGCTTACGCAAGCGCTCCTCTTTGAGGCTCTCCCACTTCTGTTTGATCTCTCCCTTCAATTCGCCCGGCAGCGTCTCGACGGGCACGCCGTTCTGATTACAGAACTGACGCCACAGCAGAAAGCGTACGTCATATTGTCCCGTCTCGTCCGATATTTCGTTCGACACCACAGGCGGCTCGTTGCTCTTCTTATCATTCACCCTTTTCGGTTCCCTCACACTTTCCGAATTTAAGTCTTGATAGCCGATCACAGTTTAGCAAATTTTTCCGTCGAAGGTTTACCGCCCGCTCGAAATGTGGGCCGAGTACGGAAGCGACATGCGTGAGCGACAGCGCCAGGGGGCAACTGCCGCTCGCGCATGTGCCCGGAGTCAAACGACAGGGTTTAAGGCGACCGCTAGAGGCCGACGATATCTTTCTTGAGAGTCATGACGATAGCCACCAGCTCGTCCTTCTCCTTCTTCGGCACTTTGTACATGTCCAGCGTTTCCACCAGCGCCTTGGCCGCGATCTCCCAGTCGCTTTCCGTAATCTTCAACCCCGTGTGGGTCGTCTTCATATCACGCCCCGTGTAGATGCAGGGCCCGCCCGTCGCCTGGCAGAACTGGTTCAAAAGGTGCTGGCGCAGACGTTTCTTCGAGTCGTCGCTGAGGCCGACCAGGAAGCGCGCGAGCTGTTTATCGGCGGCCAGTCGTTTCATGAATTCGTCAACGACAGCGGCGAGCGCGTTATAGCCGCCAACCCTTTCGTAAAGCGACTTCTCCTTCGGCGGGTCGGACTGGGCCAGGAGCGGCGGCGTCGTCATCATGTGCGAGGACAATAGGAAAAGCGAGGACAGAAGAAATATCCTTAACGATAAGCGTTGCTTGCGCATCTCTATCTTCTCCTTCATGGATTGGTTTTTCGATCAACACGGCCCCGCGCTCGTTCTCCTCCTTCAATCGCTCACAAGCTGCGCGCGCCGTCAATCACGCCGACGGGCGCTTTCGCGTGTGCGAGATTCTCTCGGCCCAAAGCCAGCCGCCGCCATAAAGCGCCCCTCACCGCTCAAGCATTTCGGAGACGGCGAGGAACGGGACAAGCGGCGCAGGCTCAGTTCTCTGCCTCTATCTACGTCGCTGGCGGCGCTGGCGGATTTTAATGGATTACGCGGGCCGGTGAAAATGAAGAGGCGCGCACGAAATCTCGTGCGCGCCTCTCCAAAAACCCCCTTGATCTTTGACGCCGCGTATGGGCCCAGGCGACATCCGAGAGCCTCTGACCCGCGCACGTCGCTGGGGAAAGCAGCGAGCGGTGCGCGCATTCGCCAACCGTCTACATGCCGGGCATGAGCACTGTATCAACGACGTGAATGACGCCGTTCGATTGCATGACATTGGCGATGGTGACGTTTGAAGTCCCGCCCTTCTCGTCTGTCAGGGTGATGCCGTTCATGCCGTTCATACGGGCCGTCAGTGTGCCGCCGCTGACTGTCCTCAGGGTCGCAGCGCCGCCGCCCTTCTTGATGAGCTTCATCAGCTTTTTACCGTCGTATTTTCCGGCGACGACGTGATAAGTCAGAATCCTGGTCAGCATGGCCTTGTTCTCAGGCTTGACCAGAGTCTCGGCCGTGCCCGAAGGAAGCTTGTCGAAGGCGGCGTTTGTCGGAGCGAAGACGGTGAAGGGCCCAGCGCCTTTCAAAGTGTCGACGAGCCCGGCGGCCTTGACGGCAGCCACGAGCGTCGTGTGGTCGGCGGAGTTGACTGCGTTATCAACGATGTCTTTGCTGCGATACATCGCCGCGCCGCCCACCATCGGATTCTCCTGTGCGAAGGCGGTTGAGACGCCAAGTGCGAGTGACGCTACGGCAAGTAGCAGCATAACTAAACTCTTTTTCATTGTTCTTCCTCTCTTCTCCTTTAAGTGGTCTGGTAACTTACGCGGCGACCTCGCTCCGCTTTGCGACGACAGACGAGGGCCACCGGCGCGCTTCGCTCGTGGAAACACGCTCAAGATTTACGGAACCAGATAAAGCTATTTGTTAGAGGACGGCGGTTACCATTCCGACCCTTCATGTTTTCGAGCGCTCTGACTAATTTACGGATGGGCCCACGCTTTAGGATTTAAGTTGGCGGAAAAGTTAAGTGTCGGCGAAGATGAGATAGTGTGTCGGCGTGGTTGAGATTGTCGCGGAAGATTGAACCGAAAGCGCGGAAGAAAGAAATTAACAGTGATGGACGGGAGAGGCAGATAAAGAAAAAGTTATGAACAATTCATTGCAGCAATGCTTTTGCCTTTTAGCCTGCCTTTTATTCTTATCCCGTTCATCACTGTTAGATTCTGCTTTTAAGAGATAGGGCTTAGCAGATACTTGTCGCCCGTCGGCGCGCTCACGCCGCCCTGCGGCTCAAGCGTGACGGCGAAGACGGAGGCGTTGCGTCCAGCCGCCGGAACCTCGTCGTGCAAGACCGCGACGCCGCGCGCGTCCGTGTTGAAGACTCCTCCCGGCACTGGATGCGCGAGGTCTGCGATGTACCAGAGCTGATAAGCCTTGCCGGGAGGCGCGGGCGGAAGATTATAGGCGAAGAGCATGGCTCGGCCCGTCTGCGGGTCGAAAGCCAGTTTGGCGTTAGCCCCTACGGCCACGTTCGTTCCGGCCAACTGCGCCGTGCGCGCTCCGGGCGCAGTCAGAAGCTCTCTCGCCTGGCGCTCTTCCGCCGCCTGTTTGGCGAGGACTTCGACCGCCGTGTGCTCGCGCTCGTACTGCCGCTGCAATTCGTTGAAGCGAGACCAAAGGACGAAGAGCGAGGCAGAGAGCGCCGTGATGATCAACGCGGCGGCAATCGCAGCGAACTTCTGACCGGCGCTCCAAGTCGCGCGCCTCGGTTGCGGCATCCGTATGACATTCGACGCGGGGTTCGGTTTCTCGCCGGTCGCGGCATCATTCGTCTTCGGGCTTTCGTCTGCGTGCTGCGCGATGGAGCGCACGCTCTTAAGGATGCGCGCGCGCAGTTGCGGGGAGGGTTCGACGGCGCTTGTCGAGAGCGCGAGCGCGGAGGCCGTCTCGCTCCAACGCGCGACCTCCGCGCTGCATTCGCTGCACGTTTCGAGGTGCTCTGCGAGCGCGCGCGCCTGCGCGCCCTCAAGCGCGCCGAGCGCGTAAGCCGCGAGCATCTCTCTGTATTCTTCGTGCGTCACCGTAATCTTCCGCTTTCGCCGACGACTAAAATCATCCCTCCGTCTCGGCTTGACCTTATCATTAAGGCTTTCACATAAAACCCTTCATCTGCTCGCCGAGCAGCTCGCGCAGCTTCGTCATCCCTGAGCGCATGCGTGTCTTGACAGTGCCGAGCGGAGCACCCAGCTTCGCGGCGATCTCCGTTTGCGTGAGCCCCTCAAAGTAGGCGAGCACGAGCGCCTGCCGCTGGTCTGACGGAAGCTCTCTGAGGGCGTCGCGCACCACTTCGCGCTGCTCTGACTGGAAAGCGTCAGCTTCGGAATCCGAGATGCTCTCGGGAGCGTCCTGTACGAATTCGTCGGCCACGCGCTGGCGCGAGCTGAGCGAGCGCAGGCGGTCGATGGCCCGGCTGCGCGCGAGCGTCACAAGCCAGGTAAAGGGGCGTCCGCGCTCTTCATTGAAGTCAGCGGCCTTCTTCCAAACCTGTATGAAGACATCCTGCAATACGTCTTCCGCCTCGGGGCGGCTATGTAATATACGTAGGATTAAACCAAAAAGGATTAACCTGTAGCGATCATAGAGAGAGGCGAGCGCCACTTCATCGCCGCGCGCAACCGCGTGAAGTAGTTCGGAGTCTGACGTTTGCGCCTGTTCGGGAGTCAAAGCCTTCGGTCACAAAAAGCACTGTCAACGCATTCCTGAAGAATTGCGACGTGCCAAGCCTGCGATGCGAAATAGAACGCTGCTGCTACTACTATTATTGCTCGATGGCCCATCTTATCCGAGATCGGCACGTATGCGCCAGAGTCTTCTTCTAGGGAAAAGAGAACTGCAAGGCAAGTTAGAAGCTGCGTGACACACACTGAGGTCGCCCGGAAGGCGACCTCAGTGTGTTTCAAGCTATGAAAACTTTCGCGCCGCGAAGGATTGCTGTCATCCGTCGCGGCGCGATTGATCTCTTTATATCTTGCTCGACGGCCCGCATGGGCCAACAGTCTCAGGCGACGGTGATCTCTTCCGAGAGATACACGTCCTGAATGGCGTTGAGGAGCGCGACGCCTTCGTTCATCGGGCGCTGGAAAGCCTTGCGTCCTGAGATGAGCCCCATCCCGCCGCCGCGCTTATTGATGACGGCTGTGCGGACGGCCTCCTGCATATCGCTCGCGCCCTTTGATTCGCCGCCGGAATTGATCAGACCGCAGCGCCCCATGTAGCAGTTGGCCACCTGATAGCGCACGAGGTCAATCGGATTATCCGTCGTCAGCTCCTCGTAAATCTTCTTGCTCGTCTTGCCGTAAGAGCTGCCCTCCATGTTGAGCGAGTTGTAGCCGCCATTACGCTCGGGCAGCTTCTGCTTGATGATGTCGGCCTGGATGGTCACGCCCAGATGGTTGGCCTGGCCCGTCAAATCCGCCGCCGCGTGCATGTCGCCCTCTGCGGTCTTGAACTTCGGATTACGCAGATAGCACCAGAGTATGGTCGCCATCCCTAACTCGTGCGCGAAGGCGAAAGCCTGGCTGATCTCCGTGATCTGGCGGGTTGATTCATCCGAGCCGAAGTAGATGGTTGCGCCGACGGCGACCGCGCCCATGTCGTGCGCTTCCTCCACCGTCCCGAACAGGACTTGATCGAACTTGTTCGGATAGGTCAACAGCTCGTTGTGATTGATCTTGACGATGAAGGGAATCTTGTGCGCGTACTTGCGCGCGACGATGCCGAGCACGCCGAAGGTCGAAGCCACAGCGTTGCAGCCGCCTTCGATGGCGAGGCGAACGATATTTTCCGGGTCGAAATAGGCCGGGTTCGGGGCAAAGGATGAGCCCGCAGAGTGCTCTATGCCCTGGTCTACGGGTAAAATCGAGAGGTATCCGGTCTTTGCGAGGCGTCCGTTGTCGAAGAGCGTTTGCATCGAGCGCAACACTGCGGGCCGGCGATCCGAGTGCGACCAGACGCGATCAACGAAATCCGGGCCAGGCAACTGAATCTGGTCTTTGGGGATGGTCTTGGTGGTGTAATCGAGCAGCGCGCGCGCGCCGTCGCCCAATAACTCTTCGATACGGTCAAGAGAAGTACCTGCGCGTTTAAGTTCGGTGGCCATGGCCTCTCGTCCTCCTGCTGAGTATGTCTCTGATTTTTCCGTTGGAACGAAGGGCGAATTATAGCACGAGCGCAGCCCGTTATTAGAACCCGCGCGGGCCGCCGCCTGCTGATCCTGCGGCCCCCGCGCGACTTCGGCCAAAAGCCCCTGAAAACCGCTTTTCTCGGCTTGCCAAAATAAACCTTCTGTTTTAGAATCCGCCTTCCTCCCAAACGGGAAGGAATTGTCCATTCCCGGCCCTCTAATCAATCTGGTTCCAAATTTTAGATACCTCTTAGATTTTCCTCTAAGATTTAGTGAAAGGTCACAATAATGAAATCCCTCGCCTCATTTTTATGTCTATCGCTGGGCGGAGTCTGTCTGACGCTGGCGCTGGCTGCGACGGCTTTGGCCGCCGGTGACGAATGGAAGCCGGTTGACCCGGCGGAACTGGCGCTCAAAGCGCCCGTCGTCGAGAGAGATGCCGACGCCGAAGCCATCTTCTGGGAAGTACGCATAGACGACGGCGCGGTCGGCGAACTGATCTTTACTCATTACCTGAGAGTCAAGGTCTTTACGGAGCGTGGCCGCGAGTCGCAAAGCAAAATAGATATTCCCTTCGGTAAAATATTCGGCAGCAATATCAAGATCAAAGACATCGCGGCGCGCACCATCAAGCCCGACGGCACAATCGTCGAGCTGAAGAAGGAGGATGTCTTCGAGCGCGACGTAATCAAGGTGAGCGGCGTGAAGGTGAAGGCCAAGTCCTTCGCCATGCCGAGCGTCGAGGCGGGCTCGATCATTGAATATCGCTGGCGCGAAGTCAGAGTCAACCAGTCGGCCAATTACGTGCGCCTACAGTTCCAGCGTGATATTCCGGTGCAGGCCGTCAAGTATTACATCAAGCCGTACCCGTTCCCGGGCATGAGCATGCGTGCGCAGGTCTTTCACGGAGAGATGCCGCCGATTATGAAAGAGAAGAACGGATTCTATAGCGCCACGATGACCAACATGCGTGCCTATCACGTCGAGCCGCACATGCCGCCGGAGGATGCCGTGCGTGCCTGGATGCTCATCTATTACACGACGGATGAGAAGATCGTCCCGGAGAAGTTCTGGAAGGATTACGGGCGGAGCGTGTACGAGGACAACAAGGCGCGCATGAAGGTCACGGATGAAGTGCGCCAGGCGGCGACGGCTGCCGTGGGCGATGCCTCTACGCCCGAAGAAAAGCTGGAACGTCTCTTTAACTTCGTCCGCGCCAAGATCAAAAACGTCACAGACGATGCCGCCGGCCTGAGCGCTGAAGAACGCGCCAAGCTCAAAGAGAACAAGTCGCCCGCAGACACGCTCAAGCGCGGTGTCGGTAGCGGCGCTGACATAGATTTACTCTTCGCCGCCCTGGCCATCGCCGCCGGTTTCGACGCGCGCCTGGCGCTCGTCTCAGACCGCAGCGACATCTTCTTCGACCCCAGCTTCGCCAGCCGTTATTTCATCACCTCCTATGACATCGCCGTCAAGGTCGGCGACCAGTGGCGGTTCTACGATCCCGGTATGATGTATCTTCCGTTCGGCATGCTGCGCTGGCAGGAGGAGGGGCAGGATGCGCTGCTCACTGACCCGAAAGAGCCCATCTGGGTCAAGACGCCCGTCTCAGCGCCCGATAAATCCGCCATCAAACGCACGGCCAAGCTTAGCCTGAGCGACGACGGCACGCTCGAAGGCGATGTTCGCGTCGAATATACGGGCCACTTCGGCATCGAAAGAAAGGAAGAGAACGACGAAGAATCGCAGGCCCAGCGCGAGCAGCGGCTGCTCTCAGAGATCAAGGCGCAGATGAGCACTGCCGAACTCTCCGAGATTCGTATAGAGAACGTCACAGACCCGGCCAAGCCTTTCGTCTATGCTTATCACGTACGCGTTCCCGGCTACGCGCAGCGCACGGGCAAGCGGCTTTTCCTGCGCCCGGCCTTCTTTGAGTACGGTATTGGCCCACTCTTCCCGACCAGCGAGCGCAAAAACATCATCTACTTCCATTATCCCTGGACCGAGAATGATACGGTCGAGATACGTTTGCCCGCCGGGTTTGCGCTCGATAATGCGGATGCGCCGGGGGCGATAGGGGCTGGCGCGCTCAGCAAGTATGTCCCGAAAGTATTCGTCACGCAGGATGGGCGCGCGCTCATCTATAAACGAGACTTCACCTTTGGCAGGCAGGAGGTAGTGTTGTTCCCTGCGAGCACCTACCCTGCGCTCAAAGAATACTTCGATCTGATGAACAAAGCCGACGCTCACACCATCACGCTCAAGCAGGGAGCGGCGACCGCAGCCGCAGCAGCCAGTCCCTCAAATTAGAAGTCAAAGCGCAAAACGCGTTGCCGCGCATTGTCCATCAGTGTGCGCTCCTCGAAAGGGGAGCGCACGGTAAGGATGAAAAAGATGCTCTACAAATTAACCGGATTCCTCTTCTGCCTGGCGCTCCTGGCGACGAGCGCCGCCAACGCACAGGCCATCGAGGACGCGCCCCCGGCCTGGTTGCAGCAGGCAGCCGCCTTAAACGTCCCGACATACAAGCGTGATGTCCCGGCGGTCGTGCTCGTTGACGAGGCCAACGTCACGGTCGGCGCGGATGGACTCGTGACGACCACTTATACTTATGCCGTGCGTATTCTCACGCGCGAGGGCCGCGCTTTAGCCGTCGCCACTGAGGGCTACGAGACAGATACGGGTAAAGTGCGCGAGATGCGCGCCTGGTTGATACGCGCGGGCGGCAATAGCGTCAAACGCTATGACAAGGATGACGTGATGGATCAGGCCGCCGCGCTCAACGATGTCTACAACGAGTCGCGCATTAAGAAGATTGACGCGACGGGTGACGCCGACGCGGGCGCCGTCTTCGGCTACCAGACGGTTGTCGAGCGTCGTTCATTCTTCAACCAGATGAACTGGTATTTCCAGGAGCGCGTGCCCGTCATCTCTTCGCGCTTCAATCTGACGGTTCCGGCCAACTGGCGTGCCGCGAGCGTTACGTTCAACCATGAGAAGATAGAGCCCACCGTCACGGGCTCGACCTATACGTGGGAGCTGCGCTCGCTCGCGCCAATCGAGCCGGAGCCGAACAGCCCGAGAATCACGACGCTCGCCCCGCGCATCGCCGTCAGCTACGCGCCCTCGGCGAGCGCCGCCTCCTCAGGCATCAATCGAACCTTTGAAAGCTGGGCCGATGTCTCGCGCTGGTACACGCAGCTCAGCGACCCGCAGGTCACTTTGGACGACCCCATCGCGGCCAAAGCGCGGGAGTTGACGGCGACCTCAAAAACAGAGCTTGAGCGCATACGCGCCATCAGCCGCTACGTGCAGAAGCTGCAATACATCTCGATTCAAATCGGCATGGGCCGCTTTCGCCCGCACTCTGCGACGGAAGTTTTCGCCAAGGCTTACGGCGACTGTAAGGACAAAGCGAACCTCATGCGTGCCATGCTCAAGGCCGTCAAGATAGAGTCCTATCCGGTCTTGATCTACTCAGGCGATGCGAGCTACGTGCGTCAGGAGTGGGTCTCGCCCAGCCAGTTCAACCACTGCATCATCGCCATCCGTGTGAGCGACGAGACGCAAGTGCCGACCATCGTTCAGCACCCGTCGCTCGGTCGCCTGCTGATCTTCGATGCGACCGACAGCCAGACTCCGCTGGGCGATCTGCCAGATGACGAGCAGGGCAGTTTCGCGCTCGTGGCCGCCGGGGGCGACGGCGCTCTGCTGCGTATGCCGACGACGCCGCCCGAATCCAATCAACTTGAGCGACAGGTCGAGGCCGTGCTCTCGCCCGACGGCTCGCTCGCCGGAAGTATTCAGGAGAGGTCAACGGGCCAGTCGGCGGCGGGCGAGCGGCGTGCCTTCAACTATTTGTCCCGCCCGCAATACGTCAAGCTGATCGAAGAATGGATTACGCGCGGCGCGTCGGGCGCGAAGGTCTCAAAGGTTGAGCCCGTGGATGACGGCGCAGACGGTCGCTTCGCCCTGGACGTGAGCTTCAGCGCGGCCAGCTACGCGCAGTTGATGCAGGATCGCTTGCTGGTCTTCAAGCCAGCCATCGTCTCGCGCCGCGAATCCCTTGTCCTCACGGAAGCGATACGCAAACATCCGGTCGTCCTCGAAGCGAGCGCCTACACCGAAACCGCGCGCATCAAGCTGCCCGAAGGCTTCGACGTGGACGAAGTGCCCGACGCGCTCAAGCTCGAAACCCCTTTCGGCAACTACAACGCCAGCTACGACGTGAAAGACGGCCAGCTCATCTTCACGCGCAGGCTCATCCTTCGCGCCTCCACCATCCCGGCCGACCAGTACGCCAGCGTCCGCAGCTTCTTCGAGCGCATACGCGCCGTCGAGCAGTCGCCCGTCGTGCTGGCGAAAAAATAGCAAGGCGGAAATTAACAGAGATTGTCAGGATGAAAGACTAAAAGCAGGAATGAAATATAAAAGCATCGCTGCATGAAAGGTTTCTTTGCTTTTTCTTTATCCTGACCATCTCTGTCCCTCCCTGTTAAATTTCTTCCTCTCATCCTATCCGTCTTGATTTGTATGCAGTGTGAGCTGGCGAAGCGCTTCGCGCAGGCGCAGAGCGACGCTCCCGACCGGGACTGTGTAGCGGTGGAAATCGAAGGTCGTCACAAACGCGACGCCCAGGCCCGACGACGTGAGAAAGATTTCGTCTGCGTCCGTGAGATGCGAGAGATCGTAGACACCTTCGACGTGCGGCACGGATAGCTCTGCGGCCAGACCCAGGACGCGCGCGCGCGTCACTCCGGCGAGCGCTCCCGTCGAGAGCGTCGGCGTGTGAATCGTCCCGCCAGTCACCCAGAAGAGATTGGCCATCGCCGCCGAGGCTATCTCTCCGCGCTCGTTCAGTACGACGGCCTCGTCGAAATCGCGCGCGCGAGCCTCTTCCCAGGACAGAGCGTGTTCGAGATAGTTGACGCTTTTGATGCCCGCCAGCGGCGAGAGCGTGTTGATGCGATAGGGCGAGACCGTGAGAGCCAGCCCCTCGCTACTGACCGTGCGTGCCTCGCCCGTCATCATCAACAGTTCAGTCCTGGGTTGGCCCATGCCTTTTATTTTCCAGATGCCTCTGTCCGCCCCTCCGAACAGAGTAATGCGCGCACGCCCCTCCCTGACACCGTTGGCTTCGATCAGCCTGGCGAGCGACGCCTCGACGCTCGCTTCATCCAGGCTGTGGCAATCAACCCCCGTGCGCCCGGCGTGAGCTATCAAACGCATCCAGTGCTGCTGCCAGAGAAAAGGGCGTCCGCCGTGTACGGCGAGCGTAGTGAAGACGCCGCGACCGTAGAGCGAGCCGGAAGTGATCGGCATCACACGCGCTTTGGTCGCCTCAACCAGACGATGATTGAATATCAGTTGCGAGTGCATCTTTCCAGAGTCGCCGCCAGAGAGTTCCCCTTAAGATCAAGGCGCAGAATACATGAAAACCAGAGGCCGGGATAGATCGACAAAACTTCCCGGGTGAGAGGGAAGGAAGTTAACAGGGATGAAGAGGATACACAGGATAAAAACAGAAAGCAGGATAAATGCAAAAAGCATGATGAAAGACAAAAGCATTGCTTGATGAATTTTGTCTTTGCTTTTCTTATCCTGACAATCTCTGTCCTTCCCTGTTAATTTCTGCTTTTATTTATCCAGCGCACGCAGCAGCGCACGCGCCTTCGTCAGAGATTCTTCGTATTCGAGCGCGGGGTCGCTGTCGGCGACAATGCCGCCGCCGACATTGAAGCGGGCCAGCCCGTCGCGCAATACCATCGTGCGAATTGCCACGCTCAAATCCATCCGCCCGTCGAAAGAGAAATAGCCTATGGCCCCCATCGAGAGGCCGCGCGCCACCGTTTCGACTTCATCGATAATCTCCATCGCGCGCAGCTTCGGAGCGCCGGTGATCGAGCCGCACGGAAACGTCGCGCGCAGGAGCTGGCTCTCACTCACGTCCTCGCGCAGGTGGCCGCTCACCTTCGAGACGAGATGGAAAAGGGTCGGATGTTCCTGAATGGCGCAAAGCTCTTCGACACGGACTGAGCCGTAACGGCAGACGCGGCCCAGGTCGTTACGCATCAGATCAACGATCATCACATTTTCGGCGCGGTCTTTCTCGCTCAGTTGCAGCTCTCGTCTGAGGCGCTCGTCCTCTTCCTCGCTCGCGCCGCGCGCTCGTGTGCCCTTGATGGGCCAAGCCTCTATGCGCCGTTCCTGGCCGCTGCCTTCAACGCTCAGGAAACGCTCGGGCGAGGCGCTCACGACCGTGTCGTCGCGCCTGCGTATGAAGGCCGCAAAAGAGGCCGGGTGATCGCGCCGCAGGCGCAGGAAGACGCTCTCGGGAGTCGTCCGCGCGGAGAGCGCGACAGAGATTTGCTGCGTCAGGTTGGCCTGATAAATATCGCCCGCCGCGATGTGCTCTTTTATCCGCTCGATGGCGACGAGGTATTGGTCGCGCGTAAAGTTGGACGCCACGCGCTGACGGTTGATCGCCAGGGGCAGCCGCGAAAAATCGTCCTCGCCCTCACGCAAATCCGGGCGCAACAAGTCCGGCCCGCGCGGCGATAATAAAGTGTTGCTCCTTGCCGCATCGCGTATCGATTCGTAAGTCTCTTGCAATCGTTCAGGGCCGGAGCGGCTGACGAGCAGTGAGGTCTGTCGCTCGTAATCGTGCATGACGAGCGTGTCGAAAAAAGCGAGCACGGCGTCAGGCTCCTTCGCAGCCGGGGGCGGGCCTTTGATGCGCGCAGGCTTGAACGCCTGGGCCCGCAGGTCATAGGAGAAGGTGGCGATGCACGCGCCTGGGATGGGCCCATACGTTTGCAGCGACGGGCAGCGCGTCCGGTAGCTTTGCATGCGCTCGTCCAGGAGAGCGAGCACGTCGCCGCGCACGGATTCCACCGAGGCAGCGCCGCGTCTTGTGATGCGCAGCTCTTCGCCGTGCGCCTCTATAAGCTCGAAGGGATCAAAGCCCGCGATGAGGAATCGCGCGTCGGGCGGGCGAGCGCCGCCGCTATCCAGAATATGCACGCGCCGCCGCGCATCCAGCGGGAGCAGCGCCCGCAGCAGATCGTCCGGCCCAAGCTCAATCTCACGCACGGACGCCTCTGCGGTCAAAGCTTTCGGTTCTCCTCCTTCTGCTGCACCCTGCATCCCGTGTTGGCTGCGATTACCCGTTCGCCCGATCAATGACCGGGTTAAGAATAGAGTCGTCGTCGGCTACTTTCGATCAATGACGACGACGGCGTGCAGGCCGTCCTGCATGAAGTTGAGAGTCGCGGATGCGCCCGCCAGCTCGCGCAGCAGCTTGCCGGGCGCGCTCGCTTCCGTCGGCGCTGAGGGCTGGCGCGGGTTCGTGACGCTGCCGTGAATGCTGCACGTCACGGCCCTGCCGTCGGCGGCGACTAAGTAGCGGCCACCCTCCGGGCAGAAGAGATGCGCGCCCAAGAGCTGATCGGCATAGCGCCCGACCAATTGTTCCAACTCTTCTCCCGTGGGCCCAACGGCGGCAGCGCCCTCGCCCGGCACACGCGCCGTCAGTGCGCGGCTCGTGCTTGACAGCACCCCAAGGTTATTGAGGCAGGCTTCACGATCATTCTCGGCCCAGCTCAGGCGATACTCCGGCAAGACCTCATTCCAGTTCTGCGGGCGCACGCGCGCCATCGCGTGTCCCTCCGGGCCCATGTCCTGAACGACCGCGCCCGCCGGTGCTGCTGCTGCCGCCGCCGTTGCTCCGCCTCCGGCTCCGGCGCGAATACGCTCGGCCTCCATCGCGGCGAGGTCTTCGAGGATGAAAGGCTTGCTGGCGATGTAGAGCCCGCCTCCGATGCGGGCCCAGAAGAAACGCAGCTTGAGCGGGCCGATGCGCAGGCCGAAGCCGCGCGAGACCTGCCCCTCGCCGAGCGGGAATCTGTAGAAATCCTCTTCGAGACTGAGCCAGCCGCCGCGCTGCTGCTGCCTGGCCACGACGGCCATCGTCGTGTCGAATCGTTCCAGGAAACCGTCAACGATCTTCGCGTCCTTCACGGGAAAGGATAAGTAGATGGGAGAAGTGAGCGAAGCGAGGGCAAAGCCTATGAACATCTCCTCCGTCCCGAGCGAGCGTCCCCTGCCCGCCGTGCCGCTCAGGAGCATGCCGAGAAAGCGCGCCATGTTGAGATCGAACGTCGGGCTCGCATCGTAGACGTGCAGCCCCATCTGATTGCCCAGACCCTTAGTGATGAACTCCGTCAGGTTGAGCCGTCTCGCCTCGCCCCCGCGAACCCCAAGGTCGCGCATGAACTGGTCATATGAATCGTCGCGCTCAAGCTTGGCTATATCCGACAGATAGGGTTCCTTGTTGAGGCGCAGCGCGATGCTGAAGATATTTCTCTTCGGGACCGGGAGAGAGTCAAGCGGCTCGGGCTTTCCGCCGAGCACACTGGCGAGGCCCGTGTAGATGGAGTTGTCTATGAGCGGCAGCACGATGGTTTCAAAGCGATACTGCTGCGGCGTGATCTTGACGCGCAGCGCAACGGGGTCGAAGTATGTCCGCCAGTATTGATTGTATTCCTCAAGAAACGCCTTGTACTCGTCGGCCTCAAGGGCAGTGACCTGTGTGACCGGGATTTCGATGTTGGGAGTCAGGAAGGCTGCGCGACCGTGACGGGAACAGACGCCGCTCATGCCGTCCGTGGAGAGAGAGTAGTTGCCGCCATCAGGGCAGGAAAGCTCTCCCTGCCCGAAGAGTCCGGGAGAAGTCCGGGACTCGGCCAGGTCTGCGAGAGACCCGGGCCAACTGCCGCGCTCCGTCCGGTAGAGCATCGCCGCGTGGCCCATCATGCGCAGGTGGTTATAGCACAGGATGCGTCGTCGCTCCGTGAGCTTGAGTTGTGGGCCCACGAGGCGGCGGATGAAGGGGTCGGAGAGGTAGACGAGGCCGTCCTCTTCCTTCGCCCCGCGCGGCATGAGCGTGCGGATGTAGGCGAACTCAGCCGCATCTCCAAGTCTGCGCACGGCCTGTCCACCGGCGTTCTGTCCCTTGATCGCTTCGATGACGCGCTCAAGCGCCGCCCTGGAATTACTTCGCACATGAACGTCGGGCGCGGGGTCTGCGGCATAGAGGCTGATCTCACGGTCGGGCGTTTCCAGTTGCACATATTGGACGCCCATGTAATTTCCGTCCGAGCGTTTGGCGTCCGTGCGCGATTTCTCCGCGTCGGCCATGAAGCTTTCCATGCGCGCCTTGAAAATCTCCGGCTGCTTGACCTGAAAGATAATCGTCACGTCGCTGCCCTCGCGTGCGAACGGGTCGCTGCCCGTGACGGCCACTTCCTTGACCACGAGATCATAGAAGGGGCGCAGCGCGGGCTCTGTCTGCAAGGCGAGCTGGCGCTTGATGCGCTCGCCGACCTGCTGCGTGCGCGCTTCCCTGTACGCCTGGTTGAAGAGATGCGTCCCCCACAGGTCGCTCGTATCCAGCGCTTGCAGCAGCTTGCTCAAAGAGCGGAACTCGACCAGGTAAAAATCTTCCGGCACGTATTGGGCCAAGGGCGAGATGTCTGGCTTTCTGCCCGCGAGCATCTGCTCCCAGGGATGGCTCTTGATGGTTGGCCCCACGAGGCTGGACACCGCAACAGTTCTCCTCTGTGGCTGCTGCGAACGCCGCTGCTGCTGCGCCTGACCGGCCAGCACGTCCCGCACGCTTTCAGCCGTCGCCGGTTGCGGGAGAGCAACAGCAGAGGTGTGCGAGGGCTGCCGACGGCGAGGCGAAGTTCTACGACTGCGCCTCAATCTGCGGTTGGGCCTTGAGGTGTTGTCGTTCGTGTTGCTGATTGAAGTCGTGGTTGTCGCCGGAACGGTCTCTGGCGGTCTCGGTCGGGCCGGGTTGTTGCCGCGCATGGTGTCGAGTTGGAGGCTCTCCTGAACGGCGAGCGCGCCCGTGAAGATGCTGAACAGCTCGACGCGATTGGTGCGCTGCGAACGGGCATCGGCGCCGGAGGTGCGCGCGATCAGGCTCTCAATGCGCCCGGCGATTTCCGCCAGCCGATTCTGCCGCCGCGCCAGTTGCAGCGCCACGTATTGCAGATAGGCATCGTCAGGGTAGAGTTGTAACTGGGCCAACGCCTCTTCAAGCGTCCATGCCTGCTGGGAGCGAACGACAGTCTGCGGCTGTCCCTGCGACAGCACGCGCCCCATCCCGCCGAGCAGCAGAGCGCTCAACACAAACCCACACAGGGCCGACCGCAAACGGTTCTTCATATGGCTATCCTCTTCCATTTAAGCCGGGACTCGCTCGCGGAATCCGAAGCGATGATGTGCGCGACCGGGGCGTCAAAGAACCCGTTTGAGATCATAACTACGGCGACGAGGTTTGCGAGCGGCTACTTTTTTCCCACAGGCAAGACTGTCGTCAACCTCCACTCGGCGTCGGCGTATTCATCCCGGCTCTTAATGAGCAGCCACTGTTTATTCCGTCCGCCCATCCTGACCAGTGTGAACTCCCCTTGAAGCTTTTTGCCGTAGATGCGAAAGCCAAGCTTGCCCGTCTTGAGCGCAACCAGGGGGTCGCCCGAGGTTTCGTACCGTCCATTATCCCAGATCAAGACCTCGCCCGCACCATATTTCCCCTCCGCGATGCGCCCCTCGAAATCTATATAGCTGACGGCATGATCTTCGACCTCTACGGCCAGGCGCTTCTGTCCGGGATCGAGCGAAGGCCCCTTCGGCACGGCCCAGGACTTCAGCACTCCGGCCATCTCCAACCGAAAGTCGAAATGCAGATGCGTCGCGTGATGCTCATGCACCACGAAGCGGCCCTTGTGTATTCTCGAAGGCATGATCGTTACATCCCCGGATGATGCTTGAATCTATCTTCCCGCAAATTATAGTGGGCTCGACGGCCTTGAGCGCTTCGCTTCTATTCATCTTCGCCCGCCTCACTCGAAATGCGCTGAAGCTTCCAGCCCTTGCCTGTGCGTGATGGAGGCAAAGCCTTTTATTCCGCCGCCGCGACCATAACTTCGGCCTGCATCTTACGGACGAGCGAGGTGCGCCAGGCTGATTCAAGCTGATCGAGGGGAAAGTTGACGACCTCTTCGCCATCCGTCTCGATGCGGAGTTGGCCGAGGTTGGTGCGGCCCAGGAGTGTGAGCGGGCAGTTGGAGCGGGCGGCAATCTCCTCCATCTGGCCCAGAGCGGACTCGTCGAAACTGATGATGATGCGCGAGGGAGATTCGCTGAAGAGACGCGCGGGGGCAGAGAGCGTGCCCGTGAGATCAACGTCTGCGCCGACGGCGCGGCGATTGAGAGAGGAGAAGCAGGATTCGGCGAGCGCTACGGCGAGACCTCCGTCAGAGCAGTCATGGGCCGAACGGAGCAGTCCCGACTCGGCGGCGCGAAGCGTTGCCTCCTGGACTGCAAGCTCGCGTTCGAGGTCGAGCACGGGCACGCGGCCTGTCTCGATCATCTCGTCCGTCGAGCGGCGCTCGATGACGGCGGCATACCTTGAGATAGAAAGATCGTCCTGGGTCGTGCCGAGCAGTGCGATCATGTCGCCCGCCGTTTTGAAGCCGGGTTGAATAATGCGGCGCACGTCTTCGATGAGTCCGACCATGCCTATGACGGGCGTGGGCAGAATGCCGCGCCCCTCCGTCTCGTTATAGAAAGAGACGTTGCCGGAGATGACCGGAGTCGAGAAGGCGCGGCACGCTTCGGCCATGCCGTCTATGACTTCGGAGAACGCCCACATGACTTCCGGGCGCTCTGGCGAGGCGAAGTTGAGACAGTTGGTGATGGCGAGCGGTCGCGCGCCGACGCAGACGACGTTGCGCGCCGCCTCCGCCACGATCAGCCTTGCGCCCTCGCGCGGATCGGCGGCGCAATAGCGACCGTTGCCGTCAAGACACATGGCGAGCGCGCGGCGCGTCTCCTTAATACGCACGACCGCCGCGTCAGCGCCGGGCAGCACAGCCGTATTCGTCCGCACCATATGATCGTACTGGCGATAGACCCATTCCTTGGACGCGATGGTCGGGTCGGCCAGAAGTTGCAGCAAAGAGTCGTTGTGATTGGCAGGCAGCGCAGACTGAGAGTGCGACGTGACATGGGCCGCACCGTGGGAGATCGAAGAGGAAGAAGCTCTCGTCGCTTGAGCCGAATCCGAAGGCGCTGCTTCAGTGGATTTCGAGTGGGCCAATTCGTCAAGGACGGGAGCGGTGGGCGGCGCGGGCTGGATGATGTCCATCGCGCCGCCGACGCTCGCGCCCGCTTCGTCCGTCAACGTCGGGTCTCTATGCGCGGCCTCTATGCTCAAGGGCAGGATGCGCGATGCCTCGTCCATGATCGCCTCATACTGAGAGGTGTCCACCCGCAGCGCATCTTCGAGCGAGCCCTCTTCGGTCTTCTTCCGGCGCAAACGATCAGGCGCACGCATGGGCCGCTCGTAGCGCGGCGCTTCGTCCGTGAGCGAAGCGACGGAAATATTTGCGACCATCTCATCCTTGTGGATGACGCGCACGAAAGCGGCCTCGACGACGCGCCCGATGACGACGGCATCCAGGTCCCACTTGCGAAAGATGTCAACGACCTCGCGCTCGCGCCCCTTATGAGCGACGATCAGCATGCGCTCCTGCGATTCCGAGAGCATCATCTCGTAGGCCGTCATGCCCTCTTCGCGCTGCGGCACGAGGCTGAGGTCAAGCTCTATGCCCGTGCCCGCGCGCGCGGCCATCTCGCAGGATGAGGAGGTGAGCCCGGCTGCGCCCATGTCCTGTATGCCGGCGACCGCGCCGCTTCGCATCGCTTCGAGGCAGGCTTCGAGCAGCAGCTTTTCCAGGAAGGGATCGCCCACCTGTACGGTCGGGCGTTTTTCGAGCGCCTCTTCGTCGAACTCCGCAGAGGCCATCGTCGCGCCGTGTATCCCATCACGACCCGTCTTCGCGCCGACATAGAGAACGGGATTGCCGACCCCCGTCGCTTTGCCGAAAAATATCTGGTCGCGTCGCACCAGGCCGAGGGCGAAGGCGTTGACGAGCGGGTTCAAAGTGTAGGCATCATCGAACTCGACTTCGCCGCCGACGGTGGCGACGCCGAACGCATTGCCGTAGTGGGCGATGCCTGCGACGACTCCGGCCAGCAAAGCGCGATTGCGCCGCCCGTGCTGCGCCGTATCGAGCGAGCCGAAGCGCAGAGAGTTCATGGCCGCGACGGGGCGCGCGCCCATCGTGAAGATGTCGCGCAGGATGCCTCCGACGCCCGTGGCCGCGCCCTGAAACGGCTCGATGAATGACGGGTGATTGTGCGATTCGACCTTGAAGGCGGCGCACCAGCCGTCGCCGATGTCCACGACGCCGGCGTTCTCGCCGGGCGGAACGATGACGCGCTCGCCTGTGACCGGCAACCGCTTCAAATGGAGGCGCGAAGATTTATAAGAGCAGTGCTCAGACCACATGACGGAGAAGATGCCAAGCTCTACAAACGTCGGCTCGCGCCCGAGCAGCTCCTTGATGCGCGTGAACTCTGTTTCCGAGAGATTGTGTGCGGCGACCAGTTCAGGAGTGATCATAAAACGGTGACGAGCGTGCGAGCGATGAGTGATTAGCTAGAGCAGGAGAGTTTAGCCTGTCACTTGGCGGTTGTCACTTTGTCAATCGCCTCGCGCAGTTCCTTTGCACCGAAGCGCCCGGTCTGCTTGAAAGTCATCTTGCCGCTCGCGTCATAGAGAAATGTCGCGGGCAGCCCGCCGTGCCACTCCGGGTCTACCATGTTGATGGCGAAGTCCGGGTCTATGACGTTGAGAAGATAGGCGGGCAAATCTCCCGAGCGCACCTCTCGCAGAAACTCCGTGACGGTGCTCTTGATCTCGGCGGGGTCGTCCAAGGAGATGGTGATGACTTCAAGATTGCGCTTCGCGTAGTCGGCCTTGATGCGTACCAGGTCAGGGAACTCTTCGCGGCATGGCCCGCACCACGTCGCCCAGAAGTTCACCAGGAGCGGTCGAGCATCCGCGCCCGCTTCGCGCCGCAAGAGCTTCTTCAGTCCTTCCAGATCAACCTCGCGGATGACAGGGGCTTCGGCTTCCGCCGCCCCGGCCTTCGTCTGATGGGCCTGTCCGGTCTTGGTGGTCTGCGTCGTGGCCGCGCCGCCTTGATGCTTAAATTCACTGGCGAGGCGTGAATGCTCCGCCATGGCCCGAGCAGCATGCACGTTCAGCGCATGCTGCTCGGTCGTCAACAGAGTGAGAGCCAGCCCCGTGGCGAGTGAGAAGGAGTATCGCATTCAGCCTTCGTCCGCGATTCAGGAAGCACGCTTGATCGTGCAGCCGAAGGCATTGGCCTCCGTTTTGACGACCGGCTTGCCCGCGAGCGTCGCCTCGATGGCATCGCGCAGATCGTTCGAGATGACGAGCGAGACGTTGCGATGATTGTCTATGCGCCCGTGATAGACGAGCTTGTTGGAGGCATCCAAGAAGAAGACTTCCGGCGTGCGCTGTGCGCCCAGTTGATCTGCGACCTTGTTGTCCTTGTCCTTGAGGACGGGGAACGAAAGGTTGTTAGCCGCCGCGTGTGCCTTCACGTCATCCATCGTCTCGGAGGCATTGGAGTTGATGGCGACGACATTGACGCCGCGCTCTTTG
The DNA here is from genome assembly GCA_036389095.1 of Pyrinomonadaceae bacterium. Taxonomy (GTDB): domain Bacteria; phylum Acidobacteriota; class Blastocatellia; order Pyrinomonadales; family Pyrinomonadaceae; genus DASQYE01. Next base: position 78,416 of record DASVQM010000010.1, on the reverse strand, counting down.
TAGTCTGCCGCGAGCTTGCTGATGCGCTCCATGTAATCTCTGACGACGGGACACTGCGTCGAGATGAAGATCAGAGCAGTGCCGTTCTTGCCCTTGAGCGACGAGAGCCGCTGCTCCTTGCCGCTCGTATCCGAGAGCTTGAAATCGGCGATGGTCGAGCCGATGGCCGCAGCCGTTATGTTGTCGCCCGTCCAGGCCCGGACGCCTGACCAGGCATCACCGGCCAGCAGGAAAATGAGCGCCAGGGCGAGCGAGAGAGAGATGCGGAATGAGTCGCGCTTATGCATAATCTGATTCAGAGACTCCTTTCGAGGATGTAGGCGTTTGAAGCTAGAAGATTAGCAGCAGGGATGTTGAGTGACAAGCGAGCGTGACTGGAAATTCTCTTCCGCAGACTGTGAAAAGCCGGCGACGAAGAGCGCGCGAAAGATCACAGCTCTTGACGGGAGCGCAGAGGTTGAAGAGATTGCACCGGGCATCTGTCCCTATCGTGCTCAAAATATATAGTGGTTGGCGCATCCGGCAACCTGTTATAGTAGGGCGCGCACGCTCTCGATCAAAACATTCCGGCGAGAGGTTCAATCCTCATGGCAAAAAGATCGCAGTTGATACACGCTTGTGCTGCCTCGATCCTCTTTGCGGTCGTTGCCGCTGCCGCGTTGCAGTTGATGACGGGCACTGTGGGCGCGAGGGATGGGGACGGAAAGAGGAGCGCGGTCGGCCAGGAGGGCGGCAAGCGCCTGGGCGTGCGCCTGCGCTCGTTTATTCCGACCGCGAGCGGAAGCCTGCACTTCGAGCCGACGCCGGAAGGCGGAATCGTGCGCGTCACAGTCCTGGGCCTGCCGCGCCCGGAAGCCGTGATGGCCACGGCCCGCACCTTCGTCGTCTGGGCATCGGCCTCCGGCGGGCGCGTCGTCCGCGTGGGCGAGCTGCAAACGGACGCGAGCGGCAACGGCGGCCTACAATTCACACGCCCGCCGACGCTCGATAGCTACAGCGTGCTCGTGACGGCAGAGCCTACGGGGACGGTCGAGAAATTGACGGGGACGGTCGTCTTCGCCTCGCTTGCCAACGAAGTGACGGCGTTTTTCGCCGAGGTCGATAGGTCTGTGAAGCGTGCGCAGAGGGCTGCGCGTGAGATTAACAGGCGCGCGCGGGTCAAGCGCCCGACGGCGGATTTCTACGACGAGGTGGATGAAGCGCTCAAGACCGCACCGGGAGGCGCGCGCATCCTTGAGCTGTTCGGCGATCAGATAGCGCCGGGCGCGCATGGCCGCGCGCAGGTCACGACGCGCTCTTTGAAGGCATACGTGCGCGCACGCTTCCAGAACCTTCCGCTGCCGGTGATGGCCAACGCCAATACCTACGTGCTGTGGTCTATTGTGCCCGACGGGCGCATCGTCTACATGGGAAGCCTGCCGCAGACGAAAGAGCTGGACGATACGGACATCTACGTCAGAGTGGGCGGCTTCACCTCGGAGTTCGATCTTTTCGTGACGGCGGAAAAAAGGCGGCCCGTCGCCACACCCTCAAACGCCCGCGCCCTCACGTCGCGCCCGCCCACAGCGCAATAAACAATAGTAAGCTCTAATAGAAAAAGAGGTCAGTACCGCCTAAGGCCTCGGGCGGGTCTCTGTCGCTGCTAAGACCCGACCGCAGGCGGTACTGACTGCGCGGATTTTTTATCTGATCTCGGCGAGCGTGGCTGCGAGCGAGCGAAAGATGTCGCGGCCATCGGTTGAGCCGAGCAGGTCTTCGCAGGCGCGCTCAGGGTGCGGCATCAATCCGAGCACGTTGCGCGCACGATTGCAGATTCCGGCAATGGAATCGCGCGAGCCGTTCGGATTGCTCTCTTCGCTCGTCCGCCCGCGCTCGTCGCAATAGCGAAAGACGACGCGGTCTTCTCCGACGAGCTCGGCCAGCATCTCGTCGTCGCAGACGTAGTTGCCCTCGGCATGAGCTATCGGGAGACTGAGGACGCTGGCGCGCGTGAGCTCGTTGGTGAAGGGGGTGTCGGTGGTCTCGACGCGGACGCGCACATGCTCGCAGATGAAATGCAGGTCGCGGTTGCGAATGAGCGCGCCGGGCAGGAGTCCGGCTTCGCAAAGGATTTGAAAGCCGTTGCAGATGCCGAGCACGAAGCGCCCCCGCGCGGCAAACTCACGCACGGACGCCATCACGGGCGAGAATCGCGCGAGCGCACCGGCCCGCAGGTAGTCGCCGTAGGAGAAGCCGCCCGGAAGGATAACGGCATCATAGGCGCTGAGGTTCGTGTCCTGATGCCAGATGAAATCAACGGGCTGGCCGACGTGCTTGGAGATCACATGATAGGCATCGTGATCGCAGTTCGAGCCGGGAAAAATTATGACGCCGAATTTCAACTCTCTATCTCCACACGGTAATCTTCGATGACGGGGTTCGACAGGACTTCGCGGGCGATGCGCGTGGCGGCTTCTCGCGCCTCCTGCGGGGGAAGAGCGGCATCCAGGCTAAGCTCGAAATACTTGCCCTGGCGCACGTCCGAGATGCCGCCGAAGCCGAGCAGCTCGACCGAATGATGGATGGCTTTGCCCTGCGGGTCGAGCACGCCCGGTTTCAGTGTGACGTAAACTTTTGCTTTCATATGCATTCACCGTTAGCCTTTAATAGTACGGCAAAGTGTTGCGTCCGGTATAGTCCTTGACATAAGATTTCCGCCGCTCGTTCGGAAATCAAAAGCACGACAGAAGTTTTGCCTGATTACTTTTACCGATAAGAGGAGAAAATCGCAATGCAGAACCCTCCGCCTACCCAACAGGGCTATGGCTACAATCAACAATACGGCGGGCCGCCGAATGCGCCGCTCCAGACACCGCCCGGCGGTGGGCCCAACGATAAAACCGCCATCGGGCTGGACGCGAAACTCGCCTCCGCGCTCGGCTATCCCATCGGGCTCATCGCCATTATCGAGATCATTATCGAAAAAGAGAATCGCTTCGCGCGTTTTCATGCGCTGCAATCGCTTCTGCTCCACGTCGCGTGGGTCGTGATCTTCATCGTGCTCGGCATCGTCGGCGGCATCCTGGCCGCCATCGTCAGCGCCTTCGGATACCTCCTGGCGCTGCTCTACCCGCTGCTCATGCTGGCCTATTTCGGCAGCCTCATCTTCTGTGCCTATAAGGCTTACCAGGGCGAGATGTTCAAGCTGCCAGTGGTCGGCGACATGGCTGCCAACTTCGCCAGCAAGTAAACCGATAGAGAGTGTGTGTGCGCGCGCTTCCGACGGCAGGCGATAAGACGTGAGCTGATCGCCTGCCGTCTTTCACTCTCTTTCAAAGACGCGCTCGAAGATCACGTCCACATGGCGCAGGTAAGTGTCCAGGGAGAAGACTCTCTCGATCTCCTCGCCCGTCAGGTGCGCCCTGATCTCGGGGTCTGCCTCGATCAACGTCTGAAAGTCGCCGCCCTCATCCCAGACCTTCATCGCATTACGCTGCACCCATTCATAAGCCGCTTCGCGCGATGCGCCGCTGCGGGCGAGCGCGAGCAGCAGTTGGCCGCTGAAGATGAGCCCGCGCGTCGAGCGCAAGTTCTCCATCATCCGCTCAGGGTAAACCACCAGCCCGTCAAAGAGGCCCGTCGCCTTGTGCAGCATGTAGTCGAGCGCGATTGAGGCGTCGGGCAGCACGACGCGCTCGGCTGAGGAATGCGAGATGTCGCGTTCATGCCAGAGCGCGACGTTCTCCAATCCGACGATGCTATAGCCCCTGACGACTCGCGCCATGCCGCAAATGCGCTCGGAGAGGATGGGGTTGCGCTTGTGCGGCATGGCTGAAGAGCCCTTCTGCCCGCGCTTGAAACGCTCCTGCGCTTCGCGCACTTCCGTTCTCTGCCAGTGACGAACTTGCAGCGCGAACTTGTCGAGCGAGGATGCGATGATGGCGAGCGTCGAGAGGTACTCGGCGTGGCGGTCGCGCTGGATGATCTGCGTCGAGACGGGCGCTGCGCGCAGCCCCAGACGAGCGCAGACCTTCTCTTCGACTGCGGGAGAGAGATGGGCGAACGCGCCGACCGCGCCGCTGATCTTGCCGACGGCAACACTTTCCCGCGCACGCTCAAGCCGCTCACGGTTGCGGCGCATCTCGTCGTGCCAGAGCGCGAAAGTGAGACCGAAGGAGGTCGGCTCTGCATGAACGCCGTGCGTGCGCCCGACCTGCGGAGTGTCTTTGAATTCGTATGCGCGCCGCTTTAAGACAGCCATCAGCGCCTCGATTTTAGCGAGCAGCAGATCGCAGGCGTCACGCAGCAGGAGCGCGCCCGCCGTGTCCACCACGTCCGAAGATGTGAGCCCATAATGCACGAAGCGCGCGGCCTCTCCGATTGATTCGGCGAGCGCCGTCGTAAAGGCGATGACATCATGATCGGTCGTCTTCTCTATCTCGACGATGCGCTCGACCGTAAAACTCGCGCGCGCCTTGATCTCATGCACGGCCTCGCGCGGGATCGTGCCCATCTCGGCGTGAACCTCGCAGACCGCCACTTCGACCTCAAGCCATTTCTGAAACTTGGCGGCTTCAGACCAGAGCGCGCCCATCTCCGGCAATGTGTAGCGTGTAATCATATAAGTTCAGTGACAAGTGACAGGTGACGAGCGGAAAGACAAGCTTTGACGGTTTTAACTTATCACTCGTCACCTGTCACTCATCACTGCTTTAGTGCATCGGAGTTGACCAGATAGCCCGCGAGGAGCCAGCGGCCATCGCGTTCGAGGAGGGTGAAGGTCTCCATGCCTTCGCCGTGCTCGAACTTGGTTTCGTAGCGAATGACGATGCGGTGCATGGCCGTCTCGCCCACGGTCTTCTGCTCGTCGTGAACGGTCTTGCGCGCTCTCTCCGTCGCCTTGCCGAGCCTGGTTCGCAGCGTCTCGAAAATCGCTTTCGACTGTTCGGGCGTAGAGGTGCGCCGCCACTCCTCAGCCGCCTCGCTATAAATCTTCTCATCGCGCCCGGCTTCTATGTCCGCCGTCACCCTGTCAATCGTCGCCTGCGCTTCGTCCGGGATACTGCTCGGCCTCTGGCCGCCCACATCGCAGGCGAGCGTCAGGACGAGAAGCGCGAGCATTGCGGAAAGGATGAAGGATGAAGGATGAAGGATGAAAGTGTGGCTATTCAAATTGAATGCTCTTAATTTCATCCTTCATCCTTCATCCTTATATTTCGATCCAGGGTGTGGGCTCTTTGGGGAATGAGAGCGTGATCTGTGTCTCGGCCTGAAAGAGCGGCGCGCGTTGCTGAAGGGCCACTTCGGCGGAAATCTGTGCGAGGTAAGGATTGTTGGCTCTTTGCGAGAGGTGCGCGAGCACGATATGACGCGCCGTGCCGTCGAAGCCTTCGCGCAGCCATTCGGCGACATCTTCGTTCGAGAGGTGGCCCGTGCGCGAAAGGATGCGCTGCTTCAATTCCCAGGGGTACACGTCGCACGCCTTGAGCATATCCCGGCTGTGATTGGATTCGATGATGATCGCCGCGCAGCCGCGCAGCCGTTCCATGACGAGAGTGGTGATGTGGCCGAAGTCCATCAGCGTCGCCAGGCAGACGCCCTCGTGCGTCGCCGTGAAGCCGAAATTGTCCACAGCATCATGCGGGATGGTGAAGGGATGAAAATCAATCGCGCCGATCTTAAAATCTTTACTCGACGCGATCTCTTCGACGCGGTCGCGCAGAGCGTCAACGCGCTTGCGCGGCTCGTCGCCGGAGACGCCGCGACGATCAGCGATATAGGCTTCGCGCGTTTCGCCCGACACGTAGACGGGGCAGCGCAGGTTCTTCAAAAGCACGCGCAGCCCCCCGGCATGATCGCCGTGCTCGTGCGTAATGATGACACCGTCGAGGCGCGCGGCATCCTCGCCGACGAGGGCCAGCCGCCTGACTATCTCTTTGGCGCTCAGGCCCGCGTCAACGAGCACGCGCGTCTCGCCCGCCGTGATTAAGACCGCGTTGCCCGTTGAGCCGCTGCCCAGAACAGTGAATCTCATAAGAAGACAGTAATGAGTGGCGAGTGACAGGTGACGAGAGAAGACAAGCCTTTAAACCCGTCACCTGTCACTCGCCACTCGTCGCTGAATTTTATATCTCTAAACGCGAGCGGTCTACGCGAAAGCCGTTGAGGTCGCCCAGGGCGGCGAGCGCCAGCCCATCGGAGGTGAACGAAGCGCGGGCGACTCTCTGCACATCTTCGGGCGTCACGGCTTCCAGGCGCGCGATGATCTCGTCGGGCGTGACGCGGCGGCCATGCACGATCTCCTGTCGGGCGAGCGCTCCGGCACGCGCGCTAGATGATTCGAGCCCGAGCAGGATGGAAGAGACGGCCTGGTCTTTGACGAGCCGCAACTCCTCTTCGGTCACACTCTCGCGCACGGCGCGGCGCAGCTCCTGAAGCGACAAGTCCAACACTTCGTCCAGTTGCTCGGGCGATGTCCCGGCGTAGATGGTAAAGACGCCTATGTCTGTGAAGGCGCTCGCGCCCGCGCCGACCGAATAGGCCAGCCCACGCTCTTCGCGTATGGATTGCCAGAGGCGGCTGGAAGTCGAGCCGCCGATGACGGAAGCCAGCAGGCTGCCCGCATAGCGATCATCGCTCTTCGCCGAAGGCCAGGGAGAAGCGACGATCAGGTGTGCCTGTTCGAGCTCTTTCTTGCGCTCGATCAGAATCGGGGCGGGCCTCGGGCTCTCAGCCTCTTCGACGCCTACGGAAGGCGAGCCGTCTTCGCTCGTGCCCTGGCCGAAGGCGCGCGCGGCGAGTCCTACTAACAACTCGTGCTCTATATTTCCGGCGGCGGCGACGACCAGGTTGCGCGGGCTGAATTCGCGCTCGTGAAAGCTGGCCGTTCGCGCGCGGTCGAAGGAAGAGACGGTTTGAGCCGTGCCCTCTATGGGTCGGCCAAGCGGGTGGCCCGGAAAATAGGCCGCGTTGAAGAGCTCGCCCAGGAATTCGTCGGGCGTGTCTTCAACCATCTTCATCTCTTCGATAATCACCTTCTGCTCGCGCTCAAGGTCTTGCGCCTCGAAGCGCGGCGCGGCGAGCATATCCGATAGCAGATCAAAGGCTTGCAAGAGCCCGGTATCGGCCACCTTCATCGTAAAGCCCGTCATCTCGTGTGTCGTGAAGGCGTCCAGATGACCGCCCAGGCGGTCGCTCTCGATGGCGAGGTCTAGGGCCGTGCGCCGACGCGTGCCCTTAAAGACGGCGTGTTCGATGAAGTGGCAGATGCCGTTGAGTTCCGGCGTTTCGTGGCGCGAGCCGCGCCTGACCCAGATGCCGACCGTCACCGAGCGCAAGCCCGGCATCCGCTCCGTCAGCACGGTCAGGCCATTGCCGAGCCTGGTGGATTGAACCTGATCTATCATAACTTGGTAAAGATTAAACCCCAGTGGGCGCGAGAATTGCGTGCATTAGAAAAAAATTATCGTAGCACGGGCGCAAAGCGAGCGGCAAACGCTTGGCGCGAAACCGGAATCTATAAGACAGACAGACGATTGTTAGCTTGACACAATTCGCGGCGTTGGCGGAAAATGGCCTCTTCTCCGAGAAGGCCCGCTAAGAGTTCTGCTGTACCGGGTTATCCTCGCCAGAGAGAGCGCCGTCGGGCAGCAAGTCTTGTGGCCTGTGGCCAAAGGTTGGCAAGCGGAATCGTCGCCCTGTGGTCATTTATCAAGGATAACGACAGTCTCCCTTCACGGACGTGGCACTGAAAGACAGAGGTTCACTTGAGGGCACTCGCCTTCGCCGAAACTATTTGACGCAGGGGCGAGAGCGCGCCTTGGAGGTTTGGCCGCGATGAGAAAAGCATTCCAGGCCCTATTGACGGTGCTTGCCGTCACGGCACTCTGCGGAGCGAGCGCAAACGGTATTCTGGCCAGCGGCGGCAGTAGCCGCGCCCTGGGAACCGTCACCGGCACGGTCGTGGACAACAAGGGCAACCCGGTGGCGGGCGCTATCGTCTCGCTCCTGCGCGACGGCGCGAAAGAGGCCGTCAAGCAGACGCGCACGGCCATGGACGGCACGTTCTCCGCCAAAATCAGTCCGGGTCGCTACAGCGTCCAGGCCATCGCCGAAGGCTTCAATGCCGCGCTCTTCAGCGCCGTCGAGATTCGTCCCTCAGACCAGCTTATTTATCGTTTCAACCTTGAGCCCATAGGCTCTGGCCGGACTGCGCCGGAACGGCGCAAGGACCGCGACGATGCCAAGTGGCGTCTGCGTGCGGCGCAGGGCCGCCGCTCCGTCTTCCAGATGCAGGAGGACGAAGCCGACGACATACGCGCCGCGCTCGGAATAGAGCAGAGGTGCGAGGCCGCGGAGATGACGCTCGACGCCGAGACGGCAAGCGCCGACGGGGCGAAAAGCACAGCCCGCATGCAGGGCGTGATCGAGACCTACACGGCCACCTCCGCCAATGCTTTTGCACCGACCTATACGGGGATGAACTTCGCCGTCTCCAAACCCCTCAACAATCGCGTCGAGCTTATCCTGGCCGGGCAGACCGGCCTCGGCCCGAGCGCGCCGCAGCGACTTGAGGTGACGACGCGCATGCATCTCGGTGATCGCCATCGCGTCGGCCTGAGCGTCGGCGGAGTCCGCTTGAATACGCTCGCCGCTTTGCAGGGAGCGAAAAGCAGGCTGGGCCAATACTCGGTCCGCGCCGTTGACGAATGGGTCGTGAGGGACGGCGTGGTGATCGTCATGGGCCTGGATTATTCGCAGTTCTTCGGCAGCGGAACTGACCGCGCTTTGAGCCCGCGCCTGGGGGTGCAGTTCGACGCCAATGCGCGCACGCGCATTAAAGCGGCCTATGCTCCGGGCGGAGACGAGATGCAAACGCAGAGCATGGCCCAGTTCGAGGGCCGCCAGATCGTCTTCAAACAGCCTGGCGCGCAGCCCGTCGCGCTCGTTGACGGTCGAGCCGTGATGGAGCGCAGTCGCCGCTTTGAGTTCGGCGTCGAAAGAGTCCTCGATAACGAATCGAGCATCGAAGCGACGGCCTTCTTCGACACGACGACGAATCGCGGCGTGGGGTTGATGAACACTCCGCTCGCAGCTTTTTCGGGCGAAAACGGTGAGGCACTCATCAACGTGGCCAACCAGCAGGGCGCTGCGCGCGGCCTGCGCGTCGTCTATTCGCGGCGCATCAGCCGTGGGTTCGGAGCCTCGGCCGGGTATTCCTTCGGGCGCGGGCAGAGCCTTTCGCCGGGCGGGATAACCAACCCGGCAGACCTCTTCGAGAACGGATTTTTCCAGACCGCCGCCCTGCAACTCAACGCAGACTTCGAGACGGGCACGCACATCCGCACAGTCTTTCGCTTCTCGCCCGGCGCGACCGTCTTCGCCATAGACCCGTTCGCCGGTCGCCTCGCCGTCTTCGATCCGTCGTTGAGCATCCTGGTGACGCAAGACCTCCCGACCTTCGGGCTGCCCGTGCGCGCCGAGGCCGTCATCGACGCGCGTAATCTTCTGGACACGCAGGCGTCCACGGAAGACGACGACACGCTGCTCTCGCTCATCTCGGGACGCCGTTCGCTGCGGGGTGGAATTTCGGTCAGGTTCTAAGCTTCGGTGAAAAGAGGGAGATCGAGAGACGTTCAGGGAGTCGGATGATGCTCCTCCCTCGACCTCTCTCGACCTCCCTCTTTCGTCTTCGCGGCGGGATTCTCCAAAATCTCGGACGACTCCAAAATCTCGGATAAGGCGCGCGTGAAATCTCTATTCCGAAGGGGTTTCAAAGATCACGCAAGGCCCGGAAGATCGGCAAAAGGGGCTCATCCGCGTGACAACCCTGCGACTGTCGTGAAGCCTGGCGCAAGAGAGTCCGTTAAAGATTTGCTTGGAATACGGCTTGCCTCGTCTATTTGACTTTGTTTTATGCTCTTGGCCCGGGAGGGGCGCTCTTCCGAACTCATCATTAGTCAGGCAGTTAAGCAGGGCGCGAGCCGCGCCGCCGAAAGCGGAAGCCTAAGCCGGTCGAGGAAGATGAAGGGATCTGTGCTGACAACGCGTACGCTGGTGCTCCTGGTGGCGGCTGCTTTACTGGTCGCCGCCGGTGGGGTCAATTTCTGGCAGCGCTGGCAGCAGAAATCACCGCCCACCGACGGTATCATCTGGACGCAGAAAGATAACGCGATTGTCGCCGAAACGGTCAAGCCGGGGTTGACGGGAGCACGCGCCGGGATTCTGCCGGGCGACCATCTGATCGCCGTCAGCGAAGACGAGACGCAGTACGACACCGTAGATCAAGCCTTGAAGGTGCAGTTCTATCTGGAAGAGGCCGGCGTCGGCGGCCATCTCTCTTACCTCATCGAGCGCCCGTCGTTCCCGGAAGAGACGCGCTTTTATTACGTAGACCTCTATGGGCTCGATCAGATTCCGACCTGGACGACGCACGACCTTTATCTCAACTTCATCGGGGTGGTCTATCTCATCGTCGGCTTCTTCGTCCTCTTCAAGCAGGGCGGACGCGCGCCCTACGTCGTGCATTTCGCCACGCTCTGCCTGGCCGCCTTCGTCTTCCATTTCTATAAGCCGACGGTCGCCTACGAAGACCTCGATCTCGCCATCGCATTTCTGGATGACGCGGCGTTTATCCTGTTCGCGCCCATCTTCATACACTTCTGCGCCACCTATCCGTCGCGCCACAGGCTCTCGAACCAGAGGCGCTGGCTGGCCGCGCTGCTCTACGCGCCCGCGGCCTTCCTGATCGCCGCCGCCGCCATCAACTATTTCGAGAGATACCTGCACGTCATATTTTCGGAAGAGGCCACGGGCTGGTACTACCAGGCCATCTTCATACACTTCTGGGCATCGCTCATAGCGAGCGCTGTGCTGCTCGTGCGTACGTTCGTCAAGAGCGACGCGGCTGTCGTCAGGCAGCAGTTGAAATGGGTCGTGTGGGGCTCGGCCCTGGCCATCGCTCCCTTCTCGCTCCTTTACGCCCTGGGCTACGTGTCGGGGGCGGGTGAAAATCGCTGGCTCACGGACGCGGCGCTTCTGCCGCTCATACTGATTCCGCTCACCTTCGGCAACTCCGTCATCCGTTATCGCCTGATGGACGTGGACATCGTGGTGCGCCGCGCCTTCGTCTATGCGCTCACGACGCTCGCCATCTCTTTGATGATCGGCGCGGTGGTCTACGTCGGGATACTCTATGCGCTCGACGGTGAGATCACGCTCAGCCTGATCAGCCTGCGTATGGTGGTCGCGGTCGTCTCGATGTCCGTGATCGTGATGGTCGCCGCGCCGATCAAGAATTTCTTGCAGGAGCGGACGGATCGCCTCTTCTACGGCGAGCGCTACGACATGCGAAACGGGCTGCTCGATTTCGGGCGCACGCTGTCGGCCACGACCGCGCTCGACCCGCTCTTAAACGCGCTCGTCAGCCGCTTGCAGCAGGTCTTGAACGTCGAGCGCGTTGCCATCTTCATCGAAGACGAGAGCGCGGCAGCCGGTTATCGCGTGGCGCGTGCCGCAGGGCTCTCGTCCGTGATGATCGTGCCCCCGGATTTCCGTGAGATGATCAGGGCGCGCTCAGCCGAAACGGGTGTGGTGCGCGCAGACGATCTGGACCTCGCTCATGAGACGACGGGCTTTGTCCGCCGGGCGCTTCACTACTACGTGCCGTGCGTCGTGCGCGGGAGGATGGTCGCCGTCATCGGCCTTGGGCGCTCATCCGACGGCGCGCTGCTCTCATCAGAGGACGTGGAGATACTGCGCACCGTTTCGGGCTATGTCGCGGTCGCCATCGAGAACAGCCTGCTCTATCAGGAGCAGCAGAAGCGCGCCGCCGAGCTTGAGATGCTGAAGGAGTTCAACGAATCAATCGTCGAATCCATCAATGTCGGGCTGCTCGCCGTAGACCTCGACGGTTTCGTGACCCATTGCAACTCCGCGCTCGAAGAGATGCTGGGCCTTAGTCGTGACGAGGCCATCGGACGCAAAGTCGAAGACCTCTTCGCGGAGGATTTCACGGAAACTCTCAGGCAGGTGCTCGGGCCCGGTCGCTGGCAATTGACGGAGCTGCGCCACATCTACAAGCTGCACACGGCGACGCGCGTGGGCCGCACGCTCGTGCTTAACATCGCGCTTGCACCGCTCAGGACTGACTCGGACGACCGCACGGGCGCGCTCGTCGTCCTCGAAGATGTGACGGCGCGCATGCGGCTCGAAGAACAGTTGCAGCAGAGAGAGAAGCTGTCCTCCATAGGTCTTCTGGCGGCGGGCGTGGCGCACGAGGTCAATACGCCGCTCACGGGCGTCTCCTCCTACACGCAGATGCTTCTCGGCATGCTTCCCGAAACAGACCCCAAGCACGCGCTCTTACAGAAGGTGCGCCGTCAGGCCGATCGCGCCTCCGACATCGTTAACAATCTTCTGAACTTCTCGCGCACGGGCAGCGCCATGGAGTTCACGGAAGTAAACGTGCATCGTGTGCTTGACGACACGCTGCAACTGCTTGAGCCGCAGCTCCGCCGCAACCAGATAGAGATCGAGCGCGCCTATGACCCGGACCTGCCCCTGACCTTCGGCAACGCCGGGAAGCTGCAACAGGTCTTCACGAACCTGATCTTGAACGCGCGCGACGCCATCCCCGACGGCGGCGTCATCACTCTCTTTACGGCCTCGACCGCCAACGATTCGATTGTCATCGAAGTGGCCGACACGGGGATTGGGATTGCGCCCGAGAACGTCGCCAAGATTTATGATCCGTTCTATACCACGAAGGGCGTCGGGCGCGGCACGGGGCTCGGTCTGGCCGTCACCTACGGCATCGTGCAGGAACACTCCGGCCACATCTCGGTCGAGAGCACGCCGGGGCGCGGCACGACCTTCCGCATTTCGCTGCCGACGGCCCACGCGCGCGCCAGGCTGCAAGCCGCCGGTGATTAGAAAAGAAGGAACAGGCTTTAGGGGCGAAAGGCTGAACTAAGGAGACGGCGCGAGCTAAAGCGCTCGCGTGTCCGGCTTCTTTTAGGGCCGTCGCCCTTTTTCAGTTTACGTTGGCCCACGTTGTATAATCAGGTCAGTACCGCCTGCGGTAGCGGGCGGGCGGTTGCCGTTGCAGGAACCCGCCCGCTACCGCAGGCGGTACTGACCTGCGCTCCCTTCTTAATGCATGGCCAGATGATGTGAAAGTGAAGACGGAAAGACGGATGGCGAAAAAGGGCTCGGTGCTCGTCGTGGACGACGAGGAGATCATGCGCGACGTTTTGGAGACGCTGCTCTCGGCGGAAGGGTATCGCGTTGATCTGGCGAAGACGGGTGAAGAGGGTTTAGAAGCCTACGGTCGGCGTGCTTACGATGTCGTGCTGCTGGATGTCTCGATGCCTGGGATGGGCGGACTGCGTGCGCTCGAAGAGTTTTTGAAGCTCGACGGCGAGGCGGTCGTCATCATGATTACCGCGTATGCGACTTTCGATACGGCGGTCGCGGCCTGGGAGAAGGGCGCTATCGGCTGCATTCGCAAGCCGTTTCAGAACGAGCAGATCACCAGGACAATCGCGGCGGGCATCAAGCGCAGGCGTAAGGAGGAAGAGCGCCAGACTCTCAGGCGCGCGATGAGCCGCGTCGTTGATCGCGGCGCGATGGTCGGGCGCTCGGATGTCATGCAGGAGGTCTTCAGGCTGGTTGACCAGGTTGCGCCCGCGCGCTCGACCGTGCTCATTACGGGCGAGTCAGGGACGGGCAAGGAGTTGATCGCCAAGGCCATTCACGAGTCGAGCCCGCGCGCGCAGAAACCCTTCGTCACAGTCAATTCCTCGAACATCCCTTCGGAGCTTTTGGAGTCTGAGCTTTTCGGTCATACGCGCGGCGCGTTCACGGGCGCGGTGGCTGCCAAGAAAGGGCTCTTCGAGGTGGCCGACGGCGGCTCTATCTTTCTAGACGAGATCGGCGACATTCCGCCCGAAACGCAGGTGCGGCTGCTGCGCGTCATACAGGAGCGAGAGTTTACGCCGCTCGGCGATACGAGCCCGCGCCGCGTGGACGTACGCATCATCGCCGCCACCAACGTAGACCTTAAAGAGGCCGTCCGCCAGGGCAGCTTTCGAGAAGACCTGTACTACAGGCTCTCTGTCGTGCCCATCGAGCTGCCGCCTCTGCGCGACCGCCGCGAAGACATACTGCCGTTGGCCCAACACTTCATACGCAAATTCAACGAGGAGAATGGCCGTCAGGTCTCGGAGCAGCTCGCGCCGGAAGTGCTCGCTCTGCTCGAATCATATTCATGGCCGGGCAACGTGCGCGAGCTGGAGAACGCCATCGAGCGAGCCGTCGTCATCGCGCCCGGACAGGAGGTCACCCGTGAGTGCCTGCGCTCAGAGATCAGCGACCCGCAATCGGCGCAGGCGGCGCGCGAAGGCTCCGGCCTCGCTCCGTCCCTGGACATCGGACGCGGCATCAACTTCTACGACGAAGTGCGACACTTCGAGATGGACTTGATACGCCGCGCATTGGAGCAGACGGGCGGCCACCAATCACGCGCCGCGCGCCTGCTGGGCATGAACGCGACGACGCTTAACTCCAAGATCAAGACCTACAACATCAGCCTGCGCCCGTAGCCCGCCTATCGCTCCAACGCGGCGCGATCCCACTTCGCCAAATCCGCGCCCGCCTCGTAGGTGCTTTCGAGGAACTCCTTCAAAGCCTCTTCGGGCGAGGTGGCCGCGCGGACATCATCGTACATCAAGAGGAACTCGGACATCTCAAGGCTATAGAAGGCGCTCGCCGGACGCACCGCCGCCTGCTTTAATCCTTCGGGTTCGGGCGCGGTGTAAGAGTAGAAGGCAGGGCCCTTGACCGGGCCGCCGCCGGGCCAGAAGCCGTGACTGATGGCTTCGTGCGAGTAGGCTTCACGAGTGATCGGGTCTGCACCGGCGCGTTCGGGAGCACGACGCCCGGAAAAGCGCGTGACCGCGAGGTCGAAGCTTCCCCAGAAGAAATGGACCGGGCTCACCTTGCCGACAAAGCCCGCCCTGAACTGTGTCATGATCTTTTCCGCCTGCACCAGAATGCGCCAGAAGCGGTTGGCATACTCCGCATCGTAAGAGGCGTGCTCATGATCCTCTTCAAAGCGGACGGGGTTTTCAACTTCGACAGGCATCGTCCAGATTTTGATTTCCATGCCGAGGTCGGCGAGAGCGCGCATCACCTGCTCGTAGAACTGCGCGACCGAGCGCGGGACGAGCGCGATGCTATTTGTGCTCCCGTCGCTGCACTCTATGTGAAGCGCGTGGTCTATGAAGTCGAAATCCATCTGGAAGGTTCTGTCCTCATAGGGCATGGCCGAAGTGGTGAGCCCGCGCGCCGTCACATAGAGAGGCACGTTCCACCAGTGATTGACGAGCGGTGTCTGCGCGAGCCGGATTTTGCCGACGACCTGCGTCCACATGTGCAGCGTCTCTTTCGTCTCACTCCACTCGTCCAGGGGCAAACTCGGCCAGGCTTCGATGCCGCTCGCGCCGTCCCGATTCTGAGGTTCGGCCATGATCTCTCCCTTCAGTTGAATCCCGTTTTAAAGTTCGTAGAAGCTGCTCTTCCTTCATTCTTCATCCGCGCCCTTCGTCCCTGCCTTTCCGACGCGGTTGCGCCCCTGCTCCTTGGCATCGTAGAGGGCCAGGTCTGCGCGCACGATCATGTCGTTGCCGGATTCATTGTCGGAGAGGGTTGACGCGCCGATGCTGAGGGTCAGTTGAAAGCGCGGCGCGCCGTCGCCGAACTCTTGTGCGGCAGCCGCCGCGCGCACTTTCTCAGCCAGCGCGTCGGCTCCTTCAAGCTCCGTTTCCGGCAGCAGCACGAGGAATTCGTCGCCGCCATAACGGCTCACCATGTCCGAGCCCCTGACGACCTGCGTGAGGATCGCCGCGACCTGTTTGAGCGCCGCATCCCCGGCCCCGTGCCCGAACGTGTCGTTGATCGTCTTGAAGTTGTCCAGATCAACCATCAGGCAAGAGAGCGGACGCGCGTAGCGGCGCGACTCCGCATACTCGTGCGTGAGCACGCGCTGTAATCCGTAGCGATTGAGCAGGCCCGTCAGCGCATCGGTCATGGCCCGCTCCTGTGCAATTTCGGCAGTGGCGCGAGCCTCCTCCGCGCTCAGTCGCAGCCCGTCGCGCTCGCGCTTCATACGCATTGCGACCTCGACGCGCGCCAGCAGTTCTTCGGCCTTGAAGGGCTTGCTGATGTAATCGTTCGCGCCGAGCGAGAGCCCGCTCACCTTGACATCCGTCTCGTCGCGCGCCGAGAGAAAGATGATCGGAATATCGCGCGTCGCCTCATTCTCCTTAATCAACCGGCAGGCTTCCAGCCCGTCCATCAAAGGCATCATCACGTCGAGAATGATCAAGTCCGGCAATGATCTGAGCGCCGCCGCCACGGCCTCGCGCCCGTTCTCGGCGGCGAGGACGTAATAGCCCGCGCGTTCCAGACGCCGCTGGATCAGCGTCCGGTTGATCGGCTCGTCGTCGGCGACGAGAATGGTCGGAGATTTATCTTCGCTCGTTTCAAACATAAGTAAAAGCAAGGATGAAGGATGAAGGATGAAGGATGAAAAAGAAACTATTCAACTTGGGTGATACTTCTTTCATCCTTCCGCCTTCATCCTTCATCCTTGTTCTTCAGCGTTGGGCACTTCGGGCGGGAGGCTGAACCAGAAGGTAGAGCCTTCGCCGACCATGGACGTGACGCCGATAGTGCCGCCGAGGCGTTGAACCAGTCGCTTAGAGACGGCGAGGCCGAGGCCCGAGCCGCCGTAGGCGCGCGTGTTCGACGTATCGGCCTGGCGAAACTCCTCGAAGAGGTGCGGAAACGATTTCGTATCGAAGCCAATGCCAGTGTCCATGACGTTGACCTGCACGCTCCCCTGTCCGCCCGCGAGCACGCTGATATGCACCGACCCGGACTCCGTAAATTTGACGGCATTCGACAGCAGGTTCGTCAAGACCTGTCGCACGCGCTCCGGGTCCGTGCGAACTACGGGCAGGTCTTCGGCGATGCTCATCTGGATATTCAAGCCCTTCTTGTCGGCGACCGAGCGCACGCTCGCGATGGCACGCTTGACCACGTCTTCAAAGGCGATGGTGTCCATGTAGACGGGGAAGCGCTCGGCATCGATGCGCGCCAGATCGAGCGTATCTTCGACCATGCTCAAGAGACGGTCGGCGCTGTCGGCAATCGTTTGCACGTCGCTCGCCTGCTGCTCGTTCAATTCGCCCGAGAAGCCTTCCTTGAGCATCTGTGCGTAACCGATGATCGCATTCAGGGGCGTGCGCAGCTCGTGCGAGATGATGGACATGAATTCCGTCTTGTGCCGCTCGGACTGTCGCAAGTCCTCTTCGAGCTGCCTGTTTGATTGACCGAGGGCGCGCGCCGCACGGCTCCACTCAAGATTCTGCAAAGCCGTGGCGATGGGACGCGCGAAAAGGTCTGCCAGGCGCTGCTCGTCAGCGCTTACTTCGGCGGCGGCGCGAGAGAAAGTAATCAGTATGCCGAGAAGCTTATGGCCCTGGCCCAGGACGGGCGTGGCCCAGGCGGCCCGTAGTCCTGACCAGCGGGCGGCGTTATAAAGGCTGGCGAAGCGCGGCTCGCTGGCAAGGTCTGCGACCACGCCGACTCGACGCGTCGCCGCCAGACCGCAAACCGGGTCTGTGAGCGTCACGCCCTGCGTGTAGCGTTCGAGGATGCCTGTCGGCAGATGCTTGGTCGCCGCCAGCCGCAGTAGCTTTGCCTCTTCGTCCCAGCGCAGGATTGCCGCCGCGTCCGTCCCGGCGATCTTCGACCAGGAATCGAGCACGGCCCGCAGACAGCGATCAAGCTCCGCCTCCCCTGTCGCTTCCCCGGCAAGCATCATCAGCATCAACAGGTCTTCGACGTAGGAGCGCAGCCGCGTGTGCAGTTGCGCGTTCAGGATGAGAGGGGCGATGGCGTCGGCGACGCTCGCCAGCAGCGTCTGCTCGTCGCGCGTCCACTTTCGCTGCGCATCGGATTCGACCAGCCCGAGGGCGGCCAGCACCTGCCCGCCATAGACGACCGGCGCAACGTACATCGAACGCGCCCCCAGGCGCTCGGCAAAGGGCGAGAGGTCCGGGTTTGCCGAGCGCTCGGCTCTCAGGTCTTCGATAAAGACCGGGCGCTGCTCTGTATACACAATGCGCTCGACGCGTGCGACCGGGGCATGGACTTCGAGCGGAGGGCGATCACTGTTCGGCGTCCAGGCGCGCAGGGTCGGCTCCGGGCGACCGAAAGAGACTGAGCGCAGCAGTACGAAGCTTGCGGGCAGGGCACGGGCCAGCTCGTCAATGGTGTGTTGAATGATGTGGCCCAGATCGAAGGAGGACTGGGCCACGCGATGCAGGCGCTCGATGAGCGCCTCCTGGCGCTCGCGTGCCTCTTCGCGCCGTAGCTTGACGCTCAAGCCTTCGGAAAGCTCTATGCGCTTGAGCGTAGAGGCCAGAAGATAAGCGACCAGGCCCGCCGTATCGCAATCGGCTTCGCGGTAGCTGGCCGGCTCAGTTGTGCTCAAGATGATGACGCCTTCGAGCTGTTCGCAGAGGATGAGCGGCGCGCAGATGATGGATTGCGCCGACGCGCAGACGAGCGGGATTAAAAGCGCGCGGCTCACCAGCTCTTCCGGCGCATTGTTGAAGCAGACAGGAGAGCCCGTCTGGACTGCGCGCTCAAGCATGGTGTGCGAGACGCGCACGACCTCGCCGTCGGAGGTGCTCACGAATTCGCCGCCGACGTCGAGCGCACCTCTGAGCTGCTGGCGGTCTTCCCCGACGCTCAGGGTCAGGCGCAGGCTCTCAGCCGGAAGGATGCGCGCGAGCGTGTGCAAGGCTATCTCGACGGATTCGGCGGCGCGCGTCGCGCCGCTCAAAAGGCGCGTGAGCCGTGCCAGCTCGCGTATCTTCTGCGCGTCGCGCTCATCCTCGGAATGGCGCTCCTCGTGCTCTCTCGTGTGCGAGTTCGTTTTCATCTCGACCAAAGGTTCGGAGGCGCTTGACGGCTCATAAGGTTAGCCGGAGAGCGAGCGCGTGCGCTCCGTGAGGATGAAAGACCATTCGGCTCTGCGCAGAAGCCTCCAGGGGCGCTAGGGGGTCTGCTGCGAAGCTCATCTTAAAATAGTTTCCCGCGCAGTCGCAATGGCGCATCTTTGTGCTAAGCTTTAAAGGAGCAGACGGCGAACAGCTTTCAGCGCCCAGACGCAAACCCGGCAGCGAGTCTTTGACCGCAAAGAGAGAGAGGCTGATGCGGCCCGCCTTGCAAGCTTCGGCTGGACGGGCGGAAAGCTTCAGGGAAGGAGACCGAAAGCATGCGACGACGCGAAGGTGACGGATGCCCCGTGGCGGGCGCGCTGCAACTGGTCGGCGATAAGTGGACGATGCTGGTGGTGCGCGACCTCTGCCGTGGGCCGAAGCGTACGACGGAGCTGCTCGGCGCGCTTCATCCGATCAGCAGCCGGACGCTGGTCGGGCGCCTGCGCGATATGGAGCGGGACGCGCTCGTCGAGCGGCGTGATCATGGCGGCAGCCCGCCGCACGTCGAATACGTTTTGACCGAGCGCGGGCGGCTGCTCGTCCCGTTGCTCGATACTCTACGGAAGCTCGGCGAGGTGCTCGACTGTAACGAGTGCGAAGACCGTCGTCGTCGCCTGGGCTCTTACTGTGAAGCCTGCCCGCGCGCCGAAGCCGCCCAACACGCCGCCACCGGCTCGCGCCGCGAAAAGGATGTTCCAGTCGTGCTATTGTAAGAAGGAAACTAACAGGGATGGGCAGGATGAACGAGATTAGGAAGAAGGGATGAGGGATGAAGTAAAAGCTTCTGTCCTTTTCTTACTCATCCCTGCTGCCCTTGCTCCTCTCCGGTTCGTCCCTGTAAATTTCTCTTCTCGTTAAATCATCTCGCGTGTCAAAAATCGTTCACCCAACTTACTAGAGTCTTTCAGGAAATTTCATTGAAGCCCCCTCGGTCAAGCAGCATCGCGGCAGTCCTTCTGATTCTCGCCGTCTGCGCCGTCTCCTGTCGTCGCAATCAGCAGAGCGAAGCGGCGGCGAGCAGCAGAACGGGGACGCTTCCCGCGCGTCAGCTCTTCGGCATAGAGATGCGCCCGCAGGCCGGAGAGCTGCTCGCAGAGATCGAGCAGCATTACGGCAAGACGGTGCGTGAAGAGGTCAGGAGGAATCTCGACTACAGCTATTATGCCGCGCTCTCTTCCGTGGACGCGGACGGGACGCCGAGCATACGCATGGACGCCGACGTTCCGCCAACCGAAGCGACCATCGTTCACGAGTTGATGCACATCAAGCTCTATTCCAAGGGCTTTCCCGTCATCCGCCTCAACTACCCGCACTCATGGAGCACGGAGAGGCGGCAGGCGCACGTCCGCTACATCGTGGCGATGATCTATGACGCGATCATCCATACGATCATCTATCCGCAGGTGCGCGCGATGGACTTGAAACCGGACGAAGCGCTCCCGAGCCAGATGGAGCTGATTATGACGGATCAGTTCGCGGATTATCCGGGCGTGCCGCGCCAGGACGTTCGCACTATCTTCTATCTCAACGCCGCGCTCCTGATGGAAGACAGAGAATTCTTCGAGCGCGTCACGGACGCCTACATGACCCGCCACTGGTATGAGTCGGTCGCCATCGGCAGAGTGCTCGCCGACATGGTGACAGCCGCCAAACCCTCGACCCCCGAAGAGGTCATCTTCATTCTCCTGCGCTGCCTGGAAGTCATCCAGCACGACGTTAACAGCTTCGAGCTGGATTACTGGGAAACAGAGAAGCGCGGCGAGCACTCGCTACGCCGCGCCGTCATCAAAGTCATCCCGCGAGGGAGAAGCTGAAAAAGCAGGGCCGCGAAATCAAAAGGCTTGATGCCCTGAAATCAAAAGGGTGATGCCGCAGACCGGACACCACCCTCTCTCCGGCTTTGCCGCCCCCACAGGGGGAAGCGCCTCTCATTGCTCGCAGAATTCTCTATAGCAGCGAACGATGCACGCGTTGCTTTGATCTCCGCAGCGTACCTCGTCAAACCCGTGGACGGCGTAACACTGCTCCTGCTGCGCCCCGCACCTGGCGACGCAAGAGTTACATTGATCGGGGTTCTGCGCCTTGACCGTTCGAGTCGCGTAGGAGACGGCGAACGTCAGCACGAAGAAGAGCAGGGCTGTTGAAAGGAATGCGAAAATTCTTCTGGTCATCTCTATTTTCTCCTTCAGGGATTGAGAGTTGGAAGTTTGCACCATTGCCGCGCAACAGGGCACGGGACTAGTTGAAAGCTTCTGCGAGGGATGAATGCGGGCCTGGGCCGTGGACATGGACACGGACACGGATATGGACATGCACGTGGGCCCACCCGCGAGCGTTTTAGGGAGCGCGACAATATGCTAAAACCGGCAGTGAGTCAATGATTTTTCGACGCCGTTGGCCCACAGCGAAGAGCGCGTGTGGGCCCAGGCGATTACCTCAAAGCTTATGCCAAGTTGCAATAGACAGAGAGGAGATGTCTCACGCAGTCAGTACGGCCAAAGGTCTCTGGCGGGTCGTTGCCGATGCTTGAAACCCTCCCCCGCCCTTTGGCTGTTCTGACTGTATTGCGACTTGGTATTAGACCTGTAGAACATAAAACCGCCCGCGACTCTCTTCATGGAGTCGCGGGCGGTTGGAAGCTACAGATCGCGGGCAGGCTTTACTGCCTGGGCCAACTCCGCTTCGTTAGTCGCCGTGGGCGGCATCGCCTTCGGGCTTGTTCGGGATGACTTCGCCGTCCGGCATGATGATGCTCTCGTGGTCAGCCGTGACCCGCTCGCCTTCACGCGTGACCTCTTCGCCCGTGGGAGCCGGGACGGGCAGGTTATCAAGAAAGCGTTCGGCATCAATGGCGGCCATGCAGCCTGTGCCCGCCGCCGTCACGGCCTGGCGGTAGAAGGAATCCTGCGCGTCGCCGCAGGCGTAGACGCCGGGAATCTGTGTCGCCATCGAGCGCCCGGAAGTCTTCAGATAGCCGACTTCGTCCATCTCCAACTGGCCTTTGAAGAGGTCTGTGTTGGGCTTGTGCCCGATGGCGACGAAGACTCCTTCGCACGGAAAGATATTCTCTTCGCCCGTCAACAGGTTCTTCAGCCGGACGCCGGTCACGCCCGTCTCCGGCGTGCCGAGTATCTCTTCGACCGCGGAGTTCCAGATGAAATCTATCTTCTCGTTCTTGAACGCCTTGTCCTGCATGATCTTCGAGGCCCGCAGCGTCTCTCGCCGATGGACGACCGTCACGCGCGAGGCGTAGCGCGTGAGAAACGTCGCTTCTTCCATGGCTGTGTCGCCGCCGCCGACCACAACGAGCGGTTTGCCTTTGAAGAAGAAGCCGTCGCAGGTCGCGCAGGCAGAGACGCCGTAGCCCCCCAATCCTTCCGGCGCGGGCGCTTCGCCCGGTATCCCCAGCCACTTGGCCGAAGCCCCCGTGGAGATGATCAGCGTTTCCGCCCTGATGATGATCGTCACCTCGTCGCTATCCTGGCTCTCCTTGCCGTAGAGCATGAAGGGACGTTTCTGTAGCTCTACGCGATCAATATAGGTGGTGAGAAACTCCGTGCCGAAGCGAGCCGCCTGCTGGCGAAACTCCTCCATCAGCTCCGGCCCCTGAATGCCCTTGGAGAAGCCCGGATAGTTCTCCACCTCCGTGGTAATCATGAGCTGGCCGCCGGGCTGCGGCCCTTCGATCACCAACGGATGGAGGTCTGCGCGGGCGGCGTAAATGGCCGCCGTCAGCCCCGCGGGCCCCGAGCCCAGTATCACCACGTCCCTGTGCAACGTCTCTTTGGTCATCAGCTTGTCGTCGTCTCCTTCAGAGATTTTTATAAATCTCGCACGCTTACATATAGCCTTTTCGGTTGCGCGTGTAGTATAACTGCTAGCGCAGCCGTAGTCGAACAGGGCCTGGCGGGCTCAAGAGATCAGCGCCGAAGCTTTGAGCCACAAACTGCTGTTTCCACCAACTGGCCGAAGCCCGGAGAGACGGTGGCGAGCGCTAAGGCTCCCCGATCACACCGGCCCGCCACAGAGTAGCAATCAACCTTCGGGAAGCATATTGAATACGACGGAGAGCATTCCCCGCGCTTCACGCGCTCTGGAAACCATCGCCGTGCTTGGTGCAGGCACGATGGGCCATGGCATCGCACAGGTGGCCGCCGCCGCAGGCTATCGCGTCATCCTGCGCGACGTTGACCGTGAAGGGCTGGCGCGCGGAGTCCGCGCAATCGAGCGCAACCTCGCCAAGGGCATCGCGCGCGCCAAACTGACGGAGGATGACCGCGACCGTACGCTTCAGCGCATACGCGGGACAGTTCATCTCTCGGAGACTGCCGAGGCCGATCTCTTCATCGAAGCCGCCCCGGAGGTGTTGGCCCTAAAGCGCGAGATATTAGGCGAAGTCGAACGCCTGGCCCGCCGTCCTTTCATCTTTGCGACCAACACTTCATCGCTCTCAATTACCGAGATTGCCAAAGCCGCGAGCCGCCCCGATCTCGTCGTCGGGATGCATTTCTTCAACCCCGTCCACCTCATGCGTCTTCTTGAGATTGTGGTCGGCGCTCAGACGAGCGCTGAGACCGTTGAGGCGGTCAAGGATGTCGGGCGCAGGATGAGGAAAGAGCCGATCATCGTCCGCGACGTGCCCGGTTTCGCCTCAAGCCGTCTCGGCGTGGCGCTCGGGCTCGAAGCGATGAGGATGCTTGAGCAGGGCGTGGCGAGCGCGCGTGATATAGATACGGCGATGGAGTTGGGCTACAACCATCCCGTGGGCCCACTGCGCCTGACCGACATGGTCGGGCTCGACGTGCGCCTCCATATAGCTGAGTACCTGCACGGCGCGTTCAACTCCGAGACGTTTCGTCCGCCGGAGATATTGCGGCGCATGGTCGCAGAGGGTAAGCTCGGCAAAAAGAGCGGCGAAGGCTTTTACCGTTGGGATGAAGAGCCTGAGCCGGAGCGCGCGGCTCTGATAAATCGAACCTGAGAGGTTCATGGCAAACCTTATGAGCACGCCTTACAACGAAGAGAAACGCTTTGCGTTGCGCATGGCGATGCGCTTGCCCATCGTTGTTTCCGGGCGCAGCGAAGACGGGGCCGCGTGGAGCGAGCCGACCGAAACCGACGACATCTCGACCTCCGGCGCACTCTTTCATCTCAACCAGAAAGTAAACCGTGGCGAGCGTCTCTACTTGAGAGCGCACCGCCCAGACGGCGCACCCATCGAAGTGACGGCGATGGTCGTGCGCGTCGCTCCGGCCATCTACGGCACGGCGCGCGTCGGCGTCCAGATCAGCGAGCCAGCCGAGAACTGGCTGCGCCTCTTCGTCTCCTGGGTCGCAGACGAACAACCCACGACTTCCGATAACGAGCAGTAGCAGCAGCGACCCGGTGACAAGTGACGAGTTAAAGAGTTGTTCTTCTTGCTTGTCACTTGTCACCAAGTCACTTGTCACTGAGGTTTACATATGCCTGAATCTTACGAGACGCTCATCGTCGAGCGGCGCAATCGCGTGGCGCTTATTACCATCAATCGCCCCCAGAAGAGAAACGCGCTCAACATCAAGACGCGACAGGAGGGCGCAGCGGTGCTGGAAGAGTTGCGCGAAGACCCTTCGGTCGGCGTCGTCGTCTTTACGGGCGCTGGCGACAAGGCGTTCATCGCGGGCGCGGACATCGCGGAGTTCGCCGGGCGGACCAGCCTGACGCAGCGAGATGTCATGCTCGGGCGCTCGCTCTTTACCGCCATTGACGATTTCCCGAAACCCGTCATCGCCATGATCAACGGCTACTGCCTGGGCGGCGGCTGCGAGCTGGCCCTCGCCTGCGACCTGCGCATTGCGAGCGAGACGGCCTCCTTCGGCCAGCCTGAAATCAACCTCGGCATCATCCCGGGCGGCGGCGGAACGCAGCGCCTGACGCGCCTCATCGGCGAAGGCAAAGCGATGGAGCTGATCCTGACCGGCGACATCATCGATGCGCGCACGGCTTTTAACCTCGGCCTCGTCAACATGGTCGTCCCGGCGGCAGACCTCGAAGGCAAGACGATGGAGCTGGCGAACCGCATCGGCGAGAAGAGCCCGGTCGCGCTGCGCATGGCCAAGGAGGCTGTCAAGATCGCTTCGCGCTCGAACCTGGACGAAGGCTTGCGCCGCGAAGTAGACCTCTTCGCGCTCTGCTTCTCATCCGAGGACAAGGATGAGGGCGTCAAAGCCTTCCTCGAAAAACGCAAGCCCGTGTTCAAGGGCAGATGATTCCGTTCTCGAATCGGCGCGTCCCTTTCTCGCATCTCTTATTTTGAGATTTCAAACCGGCAGCGATGCGAAAGCGATGCAGAATTTCCATGGCTATCCTGTAATCTGAAATGTTTCGAGCCGTCGCCTTCATCCTCGGTCTGGTAGTAGCCGTGGCAGGCGGTGTCATAGCCTATCGCGCGCTCTTTCTCGAACCGAGCACGGCCATCGTCGTGACCGACACGAACGTGCGCGAAATCCCGAACACCGTGCGCTCGACCGGCGGCATCCTCATGCTCATCGGCGGCACGGCCCTGGCCTTCTACGCCGCCCGTCGCAAACCCATGTGAGGCGCGCTTGACTCGCTTTCACGCGCTCCGTTACGCTTTGCGTGCGTCACCATTGTGACTGCAATCGATCAGTGGTTGTAAGCTCAGCCAGGAGAGCGCTTGACCAGGAAACAACGGTCGGTCAGTTCTGGATTGCCCCGGGTGGGGAGGGATGCTTCAAACTCATTTATACCTTGACAGCTTTTGTAAGTGAGATTACGTTCCCTCGCGCTTTGTTAGTATTAAGTAAGAGCCTCACTTCTCAATAGTTCTGCTCCTGCTTAATCTCACTTATCATTCGCTAAAATTTGCATGTCTATGTCAGGCAATTGTGCCTGCATTCCAATTCAGGGAGAAGTTCTTCATGCTTCACTATAGAAAATCGGGATTGGTGGCATTAACCATTCTCGCTATTTTAGTCGCAACTGTAATGGCGCAACTAAAGAGTAACGAAAATAGCCGACCCCAACAGAACAGAGGGCAGATAGATGAAGAACAATGGCCCCTAACCGATTTTGAAACACCCTTGCCCGCAGACCCGGTAAAGCGCGCGAAGAGACTCAAGAGGAATAAAAAGTTCGATAAGCCTAAAGTCGTGGTTGAAGCAAATGCTGATTATAATCAATCAATCACAAACGACCATTGGTATCTCTCAATCCCGGCTCTTCCAACCGCTCAAAGCAATCTTATCGTCATCGGTCACACTACCGGCTCGCAAGCATATTTATCTGATAATAAAAACGGCATTTACTCTGAGTTTGAATTCCAGGTCGAACGGGTGCTGAAGGATGGTAATCAAGCAATTGCCATCGGTAATACGATTGATATTGTGCGTGAAGGAGGGAGAGTCAAACAATCTTCCGGGCATATTACAAGGTATAGTATTAACGGACAGAATATGCCTCGCGTCGGGAATCGTTATCTGCTGTTCCTCACATGTGCTGACCCGGAACAAGCCTTCGACATCATAACCGGCTACGAGTTGCGTGCCGGGAAAGTCTTCCCTCTGGATAAAGCGGGAGACAAATTCGACCTCTATTATGGTGTAGATGAGATCGATTTTTTTAATACTGTGCAGGCAGCCATCCTCAACCCACAGATGATTTCCCAGTGAAGAAACTAAAATACGATGAGAACAAAAAGAGTAAACCCCTCACTCCAATTATGCTTAAATGGCATGTTGGTTGTTTGCTTACTGGCGGCGGCCATGTTCTGGATCACAACGAGTCAGCAAATCAACGCAGCGGCATGTGAGTTCACGACGATTGATTACGGGACGCCTGTTTATAAACAGAGCCGAACGGTAACCGTAGTGATTAATCCCAACGATTTTACGACGACGGAGCAAGAGGGATTGAGAAGAGCCTTCATCAATTGGGGTAATGCTAATTCTTCTTATGGAACCTGTGCGATGGTGTCTTTCATCTTCACGACGGCGACAACAGCCCCGACAAGCTATTCAGTGGATGCACCGAAACATTATGTGCAAAGAGCGACCGGCTATTTGGAACGTCATGCGATCTCAAACTCTGTCGGAGACATGCCATATTTATCGCGTGTGATAACTACTATTAACTCTAATATCCATAGCCCCGATACTCTTGCCGGAACGATGGCCCATGAAATAGGGCACTATTTTGGGATTTGGGATTGTAGTTGTCCTACCGGGACCTCCGTGATGGCTCCCATGAGTTTTTGTAGAACCAACACTTGCCCGACCCTTGATAATTTGAATAATGGTTCTGACAATGACGGCGCTGGTCTGCAAGGGCCAAACTCGTGTGACGGCTATCTTGTTGGTACTCTTTATTGTGTACCATCACCGTCGCCGACTCCCCAACTTTGTGAAGCTGCTGAAGACCCCGGCAACTGCCTTGACGGTCTCTGCGAAAATCCTGGCGACCCTAAGCCATGCCACCCCTCCCCGATCATCATAGACATCTCGGGCGACGGCTTCTCGCTTACCGACAATGCAGGAGGCGTTGAATTCGACCTCGACAGCAATAGTTTTAAGGAACGTCTCTCCTGGACAAGCGCTTCATCCGACGATGCGTTTCTTGTCTTAGACCGCAACGCTAATGGAGTAATAGATAACGGTCAGGAGTTGTTCGGCAACTACACTCCTCAATCGCCATCTGTCGCGCCTAATGGGTTCGTTGCACTGGCCGAATTCGACCGGCTAGAGAATGGCGGCAACGGTGATGGTGTCATAGACATCTCCGACGCGATCTTCTACAGCTTACGACTGTGGCAGGACAAGAACCATAACGGCATCTCCGAGGCTGAGGAGTTGTATGGCTTGCCGGAGAGGGCGATTGCGAAGATGGAGCTTGACTACAAGGAATCGAAGCGAGTTGATGAGTTTGGCAACTGGTTCCGTTATCGCGCCATGATCAAGGACAAGCACGGAGCGCAAGTAGGACGTTGGGCCTGGGATGTGTTCTTAATACGCAGCACATTTTAGCCAGCCTTAAACCACCATCTATGTGGAAAGCCTTCTTCCCGGCTTCCCGCATGGATGTCACCCGTTCAGTCAGTTGACTCTTACTTATTGGTTCGGTTAGATTAAATGCCTTAAAGCCGTAACGGTAAAACTTCGGGGTGTTTTCTGCGGAGTTGTGCAGCGTGCCGTTCCTCTTTAAGAAACAGGTTAAATAAGTCAACCGCTCCGGTTCGCCTTCCTTTTTTGTGAGTGGTTGATTCCAAAGGGGCCGTAGCTCAGCTGGGAGAGCGCATGACTGGCAGTCATGAGGTCAGGGGTTCGATCCCCCTCGGCTCCATTAACAGTTTCTATGGCATTTATGGGCAGCCCCCCTCGGCTGCCCTTAGTAGTTTTGTGGGCCAATGGTGCAATGGCCTCTCTTCCGTGTAGGCTGTGGTCTATGATGTTGGACGGGCGTTTGAATCTGGAATGCATATTTTATCCATCGAAGGCATCGGTAAGAATTACGGCATCAGACCGCTATTCGAGAATGTGAGCCTCGGCCTGGACTCAAGCGACCGCGTCGGGGTGGTCGGCGTCAATGGCTCTGGTAAGACCACTCTGCTGCGCCTCATCGCGGGGGAGGAGAAGCCGGACGCGGGGCGCATCGTCTTCGCTGAAGACGTGTCGCTCGGCTACTTGCCGCAGAACCCGCCGTTTGACCCCGAGCAGACCGTGCTCGACGCGATCTTCGCCGCGAGTGATGAGAGCATGAGATTGCTGCGCGACTATGAGCGCGCGTGCAGCGAGCTGGGAGCGGATGGCGCAAACGATGAGCGCCTGTTGAATCGCGTCTCCGAATTGGCCCACCGCTTAGAGGCTTCGGGCGCTTGGGAATTGGAGACCAACGCGCGGACGGTCTTGAGCAGGCTGGGCATCGTTGACACGGATGCCCGGATGCACATGCTCTCGGGCGGACAGCGCAAGCGCGTCGCGCTCGCACGCGCACTGGTCGCCAGCCCACAGCTACTCATACTCGACGAGCCGACCAACCATCTTGATGCCGAAACCATCTCCTGGCTCGAAGCCTATCTCGAACGCTACCGTGGAGCGCTGCTGCTCGTCACGCATGATCGTTATTTTCTAGACCGTGTGACGAGTCGCATACTTGAGGTTGACCGCAGCACGGTGCGGGCTTTTGAAGGCAACTACGCCTACTACCTGGAAAAGAAGGAGGAGCAGGAGCTTGCGCGCGAGGTCGAAGGACAGAAGCGGGAGATGCTCATCAGGCGCGAGCTGCTCTGGCTGCGAAGGGGCGCAAAGGCCCGCACGCGTAAATCCAAAGCCCGTATTGACCGTGCGGAAAACCTGATGGCCCAACCGAGGGAAGCGGCCAGGGCCGAGCTGGACATCTCAGTCAGCTCAAGCCGGATAGGTAAAAAGGTTTTGGAGCTGCGAGACATCGCCAAGTCTTATGACGGGCGGGTATTGATAGAAGGTTTTAGCTACACGTTGAAGCCGGGTGACCGCATCGGCATCATTGGCCCGAACGGAGCGGGCAAGACTACGCTGCTTGAGATCATCACGGGGCGTGTGGCAGCCGACAGCGGCACGTTGGAGGTGGGCCAGACGGTTCGCTTCGGATACTACGATCAGGAGAACCGCGCCCTGGACGAGGGCGAGCGGGTCATAGACTATATCCGAGAGGTCGCCGAAAGAATCGAAACGGCGGACGGAACTTTTATCACCGCCGGGCAGATGCTTGAAAAATTTCTCTTCACAGGTGCGATGCAGTATGCGCCGATCGCCAAGCTGTCGGGCGGAGAGCGAAGGCGGCTTTACCTCTTGAGGGTCTTGATGAGCGCTCCGAACGTCCTGCTCCTGGACGAGCCGACGAACGATCTGGACATTCCAACCATGATTACGCTGGAAGATTACCTGGACGGCTTCGGCGGCTGCCTCCTGGTCGTCAGCCATGATCGCTACTTTCTAGACCGCACGGTCGATCATATCTTTCGCTTCGAGGGCGGGGGACGCCTGCGCGAGTATCCCGGAAACTACGCGGCTTTTCTGGAAGCTCGACAGAGGGAGGAGCGAGAATCCGCGCCCGCGAAGCCCGAGACTAGCGAAAGGGCTGCGCGACAGGAGAGGTCGCAGGCGCAGACGGCCAAACGCAAGTTGTCCTTCAAGGAGCGCAAAGAGCTGGAAGATTTGGAGGCGAGTATACAGTTGGCGGAGCTGCGCGGGGCAGAGCTAGAGAGGGAACTCTCCGCCAACTCAAGCGATGCATACCTTGTGCACAGGCTCTACGAGGAACGAGAGGCGCTCGCCGCTCAACTCGCACGCGACCTGGATCGTTGGTCTGAGCTGGCCGAGTTGGCTTAAGCGGCGACAACGCGTTCGGCCCGGCAGAGGCGGCCAACGCGCGCCCGGTTCATTCGAGAGTCCGGTTCATTTCGCTGATGGCTTCAAGACTATGGTACATGAATGCCGATTTCGAGACCGAACTGTCTGCGAAGCTCGGCGCGTATCGCCGTCTTCCCTCCTTTGAAGCTCTCAATCGCAGGCTCGCCCCGCACTTGTTATGGCTGGCACGCGAGGGCGACGCTTTGCTGCTGCCGGAGCCATGGTCTGAAGATTTGCAGGACGAAGCGCAGCGGCGCGGCGTAGAACTGGTCTCCCCTGCGCGTGCGGGCAACCAGGGGGCACGCCTCTTCACGCCCTGGGGTTGGACTCCGAGCGCCGTAGCCGCGGGCGAACAGGCAGGGGCGTTGGTCTTGCAACCCGTAGCCTTCAGCACCCTGGCGCGTCTTAACTCGAAGCTGTGGAGCCATGCGCTCGAAGCGGAGATGGGATGGGCCCAGCCGGGGTCGGCTGCCGCCGCCACTATGGAAGAGCTGCGGGAAGCAGTCGCGCGCGCCTGCCCGGGGGCTGGCGATAAGTGGGTCGTCAAGAGTCCGTTCGGATTTGCCGCACGCGACCGTGTGCTCGGCAGAGGGCCTTCATTAGAGGGGCCGCAGGCGAAGTGGGTTCTGCGCCGCCTTTTGAGCGGTGAAAGGCTGATCTTTCAGCCGTGGCTCGAAGTGATTCGTGAATACGGCATCGTGATGGAGATTTCCCCGGACGGAGCGTGCCTGGTTCATGGTATCAGCGACCTGCAAACCAACGGTGCGGGCACGGGCAAAGGATACATACTCGGTCGCCTCCCTGCGCCGCATCGCCTGGCCGAGCTTGAAAGGGTTGCCGCCCTTGTCGGCGAGCGTTTATTCAAAGAGGGTTATCATGGGCCCGTCGGCATAGATGCTCTTGAGCATAGGGGCGGCCTGCATCCGCTGCTGGAAATCAACGCGCGCTATACGATGGGCTTTGTGGCTCTCGCCGTCGAAAAAAGTCTCAAACCGGCTAAGCCGATTTTCTGGAGTACGAAATAGGGCCATCGGCCTCTGAACGATCATGGCTAGAGACGTGGCCAGAGATTTGGCAATCACCTTCGCCGGTGGCGGAAACAGGGCCTTCTACCAGTTGGGCCTGATGAACCGCTGGCGAGAGCGCCTGCTGCCGCGCGTTGCCGCGATGGCGACGTGCAGCGCCGGGGCGTGCGTCGCCGCGCTGCTCCTGAGTGGGCGTGAGGCGCAGGCCGGAGAGTTCTGGAAAGAGCGGCGCAGTGCAGTAACCAGCAACTTTGAATGGCGCAAGCTGCTGCGGGGCGCTCGCCCGACTCCGCACGAGCCCATCTACCGCGACACGCTCCTTCATGCTTTCGCCGAAGACGGCTTCGAGCGTGTGCGCTCGCAACCCTTCCCCATCTTTATCCTGACCACGGCTTTCCCCAAACGCTTACCGGCTTTCGCCGCCGTCATGCTCGGCCTGTGCGCCTACAATGTCGAGAAGAGATTTCGTCGAGAGATGATTCATCCGACCTTCGGCCAGCGCGTCGGATTCAGGGCGATGGCTTTCGATGCCAGGGATTGCCGGACGCCGCAGGAGTTGACCGACCTGATCATCGCTTCCTCGGCCACACCGCCCTTCACCTCGCTCGGCAGTTTCTCGGGCCAGCGACTGCTCGACGGCGGCATCATTGATAACGTGCCCGCATTCCTCGCAGACGAATTGCCCGCAGTGAAAAAGAACCTGGTGCTGCTCACGCGCCCGTACGCGCAGCATCTGCTCGGCAGGCAGGGCTCGCGGCTCTACATAGCTCCGAATAAAAGCCTGCCCGTCAGCCGTTGGGATTACACTCGACCCGAGCTGATCGATGCGACCATCGAAACCGGAGAGCGCGATGCCGAGCTTTATGCGCCGCTATTATCAGGATTCTTACGTGAGGCATAGCGTGCTGCTTGAATGGTCTTACGAGCTAATACCAAGTTGTAACAAAGAGGGGTCGGTAGCGCCAAAGCTCTCTGGCGGATAACAGCATCGCCAGCACCCGCGCTATCGCAGGCGGTACTGACTGCACATCTCCTGTCCGCTATTTTTCGGGCTCTGGCTTATTTGAAGAGAGTCTGGTTAAAATGGCTCGGCTCAAGGCAAGACCTGCGCGGCGGCGGTCGCTTCGACCGAGAGGATTGAAACCCGCGTGGGCCTTTGGCCGTATATCCTAGTCGTCTCACTTCTGCATTACCTTATCTAAGGAGAAGATCATGCGTAGATTCCTGCTGGTGTTGGCCGGGTTAGCGCTCTGTGCCATGCCCGTTTCGGCGCAAACCGCCGAAGAGATCGTCGCCAATTACATCAAGACCATCGGCGGCATGGATAAGATTCAAGCCGTACAGACCTTGCGCCGCTCGGGCAAGTTCATCGGCGGCGGAGGCTTCGAGGCCGTCATCCTCGAAGAGAATAAGCGCGGCGGGATGGTGCGGCAGGAGTTCTCCATCCAGGGCTTGACCGGCATCGTCGCCTATGACGGCAGGGCCGGGTGGAAGATCGAGCCCTGGCAGGGCAAGAAAGACCCTGAGCCGCTCGGCGAAGAGGAGATGAAGCAGATTCTCGAAGACTCGGATTTCGACGGGCCGCTCGTCAATTACCGGCAGAAGGGAAACAAGGTCGAGTTCGTCGGCATGGATCAGGTCGAGGGCACGGACACCTACAAGCTCAAGGTGACGCTCTCAAACGGCGATGTCCGCTACTACTACATGGACACGGACTATTTCGTGCCCATCAAGATTGATACCAAGCGGATGATACGCGGCGCAGAGCGCGAGTATGAGACGACGCTCGGGGATTACAAGGAAGTCGCGGGCTGGTATCTGCCGCACTCCATAGAGGTCAACGTCAAGGGCAGCCAGGATAGACAAAAGACTACTTACGAAAAGATAGAGGCCAACGTCGCCATTGCCGACAACCGCTTCGCGCGCCCCGTCATCGGTGCGCCGCCGCGTCAACCGAACGAAGCGCAGCCGGACGCTTCCCAGACCCAGCCGAAGAAGCCTGAGCCGGCCGCCAAGCCGCCAGCCAAGCCTGAACAGAACTAAAGGACAAAGATTGCCACAACCGAGAGAGGGATTGAGAGAGCGATGAAGATAAATTCGATGCGTTGGTTCTCCGTAGCCGTGCTCTGCTTTTCAATCGTGACAGGCGTGGCCGCACAGCAGCAGCAGCCCTCGCCGACTGCGCCAGCCCGCGCGCAAAGCTCGCCCGCCACCGTGAGGGTTGATTCCGAAACGATCTCGGGCCTGGGGGCTCGCAACATCGGCTCGGCGGCGATGAGCGGTCGCGTGGCGGCGGTGGATGCCGTCTGGGAAGGCAACCGCCTGACTGTCTACGTCGGGTCGGCGAGCGGCGGCGTGTGGAAGTCCGTCAACGGGGGCACGACCTTTAAGCCCGTCTTCGACAAGCAGGCGATGCAGTCCATCGGCGCAATCACGATTGACCCGAAGAATCCGAAGACGATCTGGGCGGGCACGGGCGAGTCCTGGACGCGCAACAGCGTCTCCATCGGCGACGGCGTCTACAGGTCAACGGACGGCGGCGAGAACTGGGCCCACATGGGACTGAGAGAGTCCGAGCGCATCGCCAAGATTCTGGTTGACCCGACGGATACGAACTCGGTCTACGTCTGCGTGCCGGGCAAGCTGTGGAGCGATTCCGACGAGCGCGGCGTCTATAAGACGACCGACGGCGGAAAGACCTGGGCCAAGGTCTTGAAGGGCGCGAACGCTTCGACGGGCTGCTCCATGATCTCTATGGACAGCAAGAACCCGAAGACGCTCTACGCGGGGATGTGGGATTTCCGCCGCCGTGGCTGGACGTTCCGCTCGGGCGGCGAGGGGCCCAATCAGCCTAGCGGCAGCGGTCTCTTCAGGAGCACGGACGGCGGCCAGACCTGGACGGAACTCGATGAGAAAAACGCCAGGGGCCTTCCCTCGAAGCCCTGGGGCCGCGTGGCCGTGACGATCGCTCCCTCGAAGCCTAACGTCATCTATGCGTTCATCGAAGCCGAGTCGCCGAAGGATGCGCTCTATCGCTCCGACGACAACGGTCAGACCTGGGCCAAGCTAGACCGCAGCCAGAATATGATCTGGCGTCCCTTCTACTTCGCCAACCTGATCGTTGACCCGAAGAACGAGAACAAGATTTACAAGCCCGACTACTCTTTGATCTTCAGCAACGACGGCGGCAAGAGTTTCAGCAACATCTCGGGCGGAGCGCACGGCGACTTCCACGACCTTTGGATTGACCCTAACAACACAGACCACCTGATCACGGGCGATGACGGCGGCCTCTGGTACTCCTACGACGGCGGCAATCGCTGGTGGAAGGCGGAGAACCTGCCCATCTCGCAGTTCTATCATGTGAGCGTGGATATGGAGAGGCCCTATCGCGTCTACGGCGGCTTGCAGGACAACTCTTCATGGGTCGGCGAATCGCAGTTTCCGGGCGGCATCACCAATCATCAGTGGGAGAACATGTACGGCGGCGACGGCTTCTGGATGTTCGCAGACCCTTCAGACCCGAACTACATCTACGCCGAATACCAGGGCGGCGGGATTTCGCGCATCAATCGCAGAACGCACGAATCGCGCAACATCCAACCGCTGCCTCAATACAAAGAGGGCAAGCTGCGCTACAACTGGAACACGCCGATTCACCTGAGCCCGACCGGCGACGGCACGCTCTACATCGGCGCGCAATTTCTCTTCCGCTCGCGCGATCACGGGCAGACCTGGGAGCGCATCTCGCCGGATCTGACGACGAACGACCCCGAAAAGCAGAAGCAGGAGCAGTCCGGCGGCGTGACGGTTGATAACTCAGCCGCCGAAATGCACACCACCATTTACTCAATCGCCGAATCGCCGAAGAACCGCAACGTCGTCTGGGTCGGAACCGACGACGGCAACGTGCAGATCACGCGCGACGGCGGCAAGACCTGGACGAACGTCGTCGCCAATATCAAGGGCCTGCCCGCAAACGCCTGGGTCTCCTACATTGACGCGGGCCATTTCGACGAAGGCACGGCCTACGCCACCTTCGACCTGCACACCTTCGGCGACATGCGCCCCTACGCCTATAAGACGAACGACTTCGGCCAGACCTGGACGCCGCTCGTCACAGAGGGCAGCAACATGCGCGGCTACGCGCACGTCGTCAGGGAAGACCTGGTCAACCGCGATCTTCTCTTCATCGGAACCGAGCAGGGCCTCTGGATTTCGCTGGACGGAGGCAAGCAGTGGGCCCAGTACAAGGGCGGCGAGATGCCCAACGTCGCCGTGCGCGACATGGTCATCCACCCGCGCGATAACGACCTGGTGATCGGCACACACGGGCGCGGAATCTGGGTTATCGATGACATTACGCCTCTGCGCGCCATGACGCCGGAGACGCTCGCCAAGGATGTCGTCTTCATTGAGGCGCAGGCCACCGCGCAGCGTATGCCTGTCGGCGGCGGGTGGGCCAACGGCGATGCCATGTTCGTCGGGCCCAATCCGACGGACGACGCGATCATCACCTACTACCAGAAGAAGCGTCACATCTTCGGCGACCTGAGGATAGAGGTCTTCGATCAGGCGGGCAAACTGCTCGGCACGATTCCGAGCAGCAAGCGCCGGGGCTTGAATCGCGCGACGTGGTCGATGCGTCTGAAGCCGCCCAAAGTTCCGACGGCGGCGAGCGCCGCCTACGGCGCGCAGGTGGGCCCACGCGTGCTGCCCGGCACATACACCGTGAAGATGACGAAGAACAAGGAGGTCTATACGACGCAGTTGCGTGTGGTGGCCGATCCACGGTCGAAGGCTACGCCCGAAGATCGCAGGGCACAGTATGAACTCTCGATGAAGCTGTACGGCGCGCTCGGCGAGATGACGTACGCGGTCGACAGGCTTAACGTCATCCGCCTGGCGCTCGATGATCGGGCTTCAAAGCTGAGCGCCGATGACCCGCTTCGCGCGCGGCTACAGACGGCCTCCGCGCAGGTTGACGAGCTTCGCAAGAAGATCGTGGCCACGAAAGAGGGCGGCGCGATCACGGGCGAAGAGCGGCTGCGCGAAAACCTGAGCGACCTCTATGGCAACGTCGTCTTCTACGAGGGGCGTCCTTCGCAGGCGCAGATCGAGCGTGCCGATGCGCTCGCACGCGAGCTGTCAGACGTGGTCAAGGACTTCGACGCCTGGCTGGCAAGAGAGCTGGCAGGCATAAACTCCGCACTGGTGAAGAAGAAGCTTGAGCCCATCAAGCCGCTCACGCGCGAGGACTGGGAGAAGATGGCCGAGAGCCGTGGCGCAAGCACGAACGCGAACGCGGCCCGGGACAGGGACGAAAGGTAAGAGCCTCTCTTCAGCCCCCTCCAAGGGGGCTGAAGAGAGCGGCGTTCGACCGAGCTGCTCGTCTTCAGAATCGCACTATGGCAATTTGCCAATGAGTGCGACCCCGAGCGCCGCTATGTGGTCGCACTCATTGGCGATCCGCTGTAAGTAGAGCGAACGACCTTCGACCGGCATTAACTGGTGGGCCTGTCCTGCATAGGATGCGTCGCGCTGAAGTCCTGTTCGAAGCGTCTCGCATACTCTTCCAGCAGGTGTTGGACGCGCTGCGGCTCGGGTGAGCTGAGGATGAGGCCCGCGTGCGCCCGCTTATTTAAGCGCCAGGCTATCTCCGGGTCTTGATAAGCGGAAGTGTCAGGGTATTCCTGCCGGGCCAGTGAGACGATCAGCCCGCCGTAGTCGCTGCGATGTGCCGGGACTTGGTACTCTCGCTCTCCGCCCGCGATCTCGATCTTGGCCCACTCCGCCCAGAGGTTCAGACCCGTGGACGCCTCTATCAGCTCGACGATGTGTGCGCCGCCGACGCGCGCCGCCGTTTCCAGGAAATAGAACTCGCCGTCCTCCTGCGACCTGATGAATTCCGTGTGCGAGACCCCGCGCAAGTGGCCCATCGCGCCGAGCACCTGTTGATTGAGGCGGAGCAGCGTCCGTTCATCCTCGGAGTTGCGAGCCACTGTGGAGGTGGTAAAGATGCCGCCGCCGTGCGCTACGTCGAGCGGGGGCTTGCCGTACCTGTGAACCTCCGCGAAGAGCACGCTTCTCTCGCTCACGATAGAGTCTACGTGGTAAATATCGCCGGGCACGTAGCGCTCCATCAGGTGAAAGGAGCGACGGTCGCCGAGGCTGTTGGCCGCCTCCCAGAACTCTTCCCTGGAATTGATCTTCCTGATTCCCGTGGCCGAAGCTTCAAGGCGAGGCTTGAGAAGCCAGGGCGCGGGAACACTCCGTATAAAGTCTTCGACGGTCGCGTCATTTAAGACGTGCACGAACTCCGGGACACGTATCCCGGCCTCGCGCGCTCTCATACGCATCGCCAGCTTGTCGCGGAAGTAGCGCGTGGTGGACTCTCCCATACCGGCGATGCGCAGGTGCTCTCGTAAAGCCGCCGCCGTCTCAAGGTCGAAGTCGTCGAGCGGAACGATCAGGTCTATCCGCTCACTGCGAGCCAGGTAGCTGACGCTCTTGATGACATGATCGAGCTCCCATCGCTTATTGTCGTCATGCATCAGGAAGAGCCCGTCTATGCTCTCCTTCGGCCAGGGCTCTTCACCCACGCTCTCGGAGGTGAGCAAAAGCACGCGGCAGCCCTGGCGTCTGCATTCCTTAAGAAACTCCGCGCCCTTCTCGTAGCTGGCCAGACAGAGGATGGTCAGAGGGTTTGACTGTGTCGGCATGGCCGATCACCTCCTGCTAGATGAGAGACGGTCGCCCGCATCGAATCGAGCGACCGTCCCCGCTATGTTAATACTGACAGAGATGAGCCGGGCTATTTCTTCCCGGCCAATCCGGCAGAATCTTTCATCGCTTTGCTGATGCGGAATTTGAGCGTGGTCTTGGCGGGAATCTTGATGGTCTCGCCGGTCGCGGGGTTGCGTCCCTCGCGCGCTTGCCGCTTGGCCAGGACGAGCTTGCCGAATCCCGGAAGGGTAAACTCGCCGTTTCTTTTGACCTCTTTACTCGCCAGGTCTGAAAGCTCGTTGAAGAACTCCTTGGCCTGCGCGCGTTTGAGCTCGAATCGCTCGGCGATGTGA
Source organism: Pyrinomonadaceae bacterium (assembly GCA_036389095.1). GTDB lineage: Bacteria > Acidobacteriota > Blastocatellia > Pyrinomonadales > Pyrinomonadaceae > DASQYE01. The sequence continues at coordinate 39,873 of DASVQM010000010.1, read as the reverse complement.
TTGACGACTTCCGACTGGCTCATCCGTTTGCGTCCGTTTGTCGCACCCGCCCCTGTTTGCTTGTTAGACTTCTTGGTTGCTGCCATTTATTTCAGAATTATCTCCCGAAGATGATGATAAAGCGTGAAAGGTTTATACCACATATTGTAGACCCACAACCAAGCCAAGCGAATTAAGCGCATCCCGTCAAGATGTGGGATAATGAGGGCGGGGCCATGGCGGCCCGTTTTGGAAACAAAGGTTGTAAAATCGTCTCCGAGGCTCGGGGGCCCGGTCTTGAACATTTTAGGAGTGCTGGATTATGTCTTCGGCAGAATCGATCGAAGTGACGATCTTTAACCAGACTTACAGTTTGCGCTCGACGAGCGGCGGCGGGCATGTGAGACGCATCGCCAGCCTGGTGGACGAGCGCATGCGCCTGATCGCCTCTTCCATTACGACCCACGACGTTTCCAAGATTGCCATCCTCGCCGCACTCAACATCGCCGACGAGATGCAAAGCCTCAAGGCCCGGCAAGCCGAAGAGCCGGAGCCGGCGAGAGTTCTCTCGCCGGTCGAAAGCGAGGGCGAGCGCGCATCGTCTGGCCGTCAGCCTGAGGGCGGCGCATCCTCATGGTTCGATGATATTTTCGAGGGCGACATGACCCCCTTGCGGGACAGGGGCGAGAGGCTGAGCACACAGGTCTCGGCCAAGCTCCAGTCGCTCAGGAAAAATGATGCGCCGTCGCCGCAGACGACTACGACTGCTGTTGAAGGGGCCGAAGACCGCCGCCGGAATTAAGGGTTCGAGAGGCCGACGTGGTAGTCTTCTGCTGCCCGGTCATGGCGGGGTTTGACATGAATATCAACAGTTTATATCCTCAACCCGATTGATCAGGAAGTGATGGTTTCCTGCCTCGATAATTCCATCTATGACTCTTCCCGAGCAGAGTAGCGTGACCGAGCTCCTCGTCGCCTCAGGCAATGGCGACCCGGAGGCACTGAACAAGCTTCTCCCGCTTGTCTATGACGAGCTGCGCCGCGTGGCCGACCGCTACCTGCGCCGCGAGCGTTCGGATCATACGCTGCAAGCGACGGCGCTTGTTCACGAAGCTTATATCAGGCTCATTGACCAGAACGTCCCGTGGCAGAACAGGGCACACTTCTTCGGCATCGCCGCCGAGATGATGAGACGGATTTTGATAGATCACGCGCGGGGGCTTCAGGCTGCGAAACGGGGCTCGGGCGGCATCAAACTGCCTCTGGACGATGTCATCAACCTCTCGGACGAGCGGGCCTCAGACCTTATCGTTCTGGACGAAGCGATGAAGGCGCTGGCCGAGATTGATCCGCAGAAAAGCCGTATCGTCGAGCTGCGCTTCTTCGGCGGGCTCTCGATTGAAGAGACAGCCGAAGTGCTCGGGGTGGGGACTGCGACCGTGACCCGCCAGTGGAAACTCGCTAAGGCATGGCTCTATCATGAAGTATCGAAGACAGTGACGAGTGACGAGTGACAGGTGGCAAGTTAAAGACAGTTTCGCCCCCGCCGCACGTCATTCATTATGGGTCACCGTTTTTGTGTTTACTCGTCACTCGTCACTTGTCACTGTTTTATGAATCCTGAGAGCTGGAAGAAAGTAGAAGAGATATTTGAATCTGCGCTTGAGCGAGCGCCGGATGAGCGCAGCGCTTATCTGGATGAAGCGTGCGGTGGAGACGATGCGCTGCGCTCGCAGGTGGAGACGCTCATCCATTCCTACGAGCGGGCGGGAAGCTTTATCGAAGCGCCCGTCCTGGCCCACGACTCTGCGCCGACGCTGGTGGACGACGACGCGCCGACGGGGATGATCGGCAAGCGCCTGGGCTCTTACAAGCTCGTGCGCGAGATCGGGCGCGGCGGCATGGGCTCGGTCTACCTGGCCGTGCGCGCCGACGATGAATTCCAAAAGAGAGTCGCCATCAAGCTCATCAAGCGCGGCATGGACACGGATTTTATTATCCGCCGCTTTCGCCACGAGCGGCAGATTCTCGCCAGCCTTGATCATTCCTACGTCGCTCGCCTCCTCGACGGCGGCACGACCGAAGACGGCCTTCCGTACTTCGTGATGGAGTATGTCGAGGGCAAATCCATCTACCAATACTGCGACGCGCAGAAGCTCTCGATCACGGAACGGCTCAAGCTCTTTCGCAAGGTCTGCGCCGCCGTCCACTACGCGCACCAGAACCTCATCATTCATCGAGACATCAAGCCGAGCAATATTCTCGTGACCTCCGACGGCATACCGAAGCTGCTGGATTTCGGCATCGCCAAGATATTGAACCCTGAGATCGGCGGGCACGGCCTTGACCCGACGAGCGTCGCGCTCAGGATGATGACGCCCGAGTATGCCTCTCCCGAGCAGGTGAGAGGCGAACCGGCGACGGTCGCCAGCGATGTCTATACGCTGGGCGTGCTGCTCTACGAGCTGTTGACCGATCATCGCCCGTACAGGCTGCGCAGCCGTGCGCCGCAGGAGTTGGCCCGCGTCATCTGTGAAGTCGAGCCGGAGCGCCCGAGCGTCGCCGTCAACCAGATCGAAGTCATCCCGAACGAGGGCACCGAGCCGATAGAAATTACGCCGGAGACGGTCAGCCGTGCGCGCAGCTCTTCAACCGAACAGCTTCGACGACAGCTCTCGGGCAGTCTCGATAACATCGTGCTCAAGGCCCTGCGCAAAGAGCCGCAGCGGCGCTATCAATCGGTCGAAGAGTTTGCCGAAGACATCAAGCGATACCTTGACGGCCAGCCCGTGCTCGCGCCCGTCTACCGTCCGGGCGGCTCCTCCTCCACTCCCGAAATCCAGACTGAAGAGCCCTCGACTTCCGCCCGGTCAATCGCCGTGCTCCCCTTCAAGGTGCTGCGCACGGAAGAGAAGAGCGACGAGTTTCTGGGGATGGGCCTGACCGATGCCATCATCACCAAGCTCAGCAATATTCATCGCATCATGGTGCGCCCCACCAGCTCCGTGCTCAAGTATTACGACGGCGAGCATAACGCGCAGGCCGCCGGCTACGAGCTGGACGTGAGCTTCGTGCTCGACGGAAGGATACAGCGCGCGGGCGACCGCGTGAGAGTTACTGTTCAGCTCGTCCGCGTGAGAGACGGAGCGCCCTTCTGGGCCGCCAAGTTCGACGAGAGCTTTACCGACATCTTCTCCGTGGAGGATTCAATTTCGAGCCAGGTGGCCGAAGCTCTCATCCCGCGTCTCTCGGGCGAAGAGCGCGAGCTGCTGAATAAACGCGAGACGGAAAATGCCAACGCCTATCAGGCTTATCTCAAGGGCCGCTACTTCTGGAACAGGTTCACGGACGAATCGCTCGTCAAAGCGCTTGAGCAGTTTCAGGAGGCGATTCGTCTCGACCCGGATTACGCCTTGGCCCACGTCGGAGTCGCGGACTATTACAACTGGGCCGCGACCTTTCACATGCTCCCGCCCAAGGAGTGCTATAAGCGCTCAAAGGCTGAAGCCATCAAGGCGCTACAGATAGACGACACGCTGGCCGAAGGCTACTCGAGTCTCGCGGCGGCCACGCTCAGCTTTGATTGGGACTGGGTGCGGGCCGAGCAGTTGTTCAAGCGCTCCATCGAGCTTAACGCCAACTATCCGGGCGCGCACGAAGCCTATTCCTACCTGCTCAGCGCGCAGGGACGCTTCCAGGAAGGCGAGCGAGAGATCAGGCGAGCGGTGGAGATCAACCCGCTCGCCGTTATGGACGTGACGATGGTCGCGTGGAATCTATACCAGGCCCGTCAATACGACGACGTGATCGCTCAATCTCAGAAGGTCTTCGAGATAGACGCTGATTTCGGATTGGGCTACGTGCCGCTCTCAGCCGCCTATGAGCGCAAGGGGATGATCGAGGAGGCGATTGCCGCGGCGCGCAAAGCCGTCTCGCTGATGCCGGGCGCGGTCATACACATGTGGGTGCTGGGCCATGCGCTCGCAGTTGCCGGGCAGCGCGACGAAGCGCTGCAAGTCCTCAGGAACCTGAAGCGCCTGTCCAGGCTGCGCTACGTCTCGGCATATCACACGGCGATCATCAACGCGGGCCTCGAAGAACGCGACGAAGCCTTCAAGTGTCTTGAGAAGGCTTATCAGGACAGAGACCCTTGGTTGATCTGGCTCGGCACTGAGCCCAAGTTCGACAACCTGCGCTCGGACGCGCGCTTTGAAGACCTGCTCCGGCGCGTGGGCCTCAAGGAATCCGCCCGGGCTGCCGCGCCGCCCGCGGATTCACCGCCTCTGTTGCAGCCGCCGCCGGAGGAGTTAGAAGCTGTTCCCGCGAGACCATACTCGGGCAACCCTACGCTGCTGAAGAAGAAATCCCCCGTGGTCGAAGAGCACGCGGAAGTTCGCGTGGAGACGGGCGGGGGCGCGCCGACCAGTACGGTCGAAGTCGCCGCGGGCCATGTGACGAGCGCCGGGGATGAACGTGCGAGAAGCCGTAGAGGCTTGATCTTCGCGCTCCTTGCGATGCTCGTCCTCGTTCCTCTTGTCGCCTACGGTATATACAAGCTGGCGGGGACGAAAAAGAGGGCCGTTCATTTCCAGGCGACGAAGACCAACAAGCTGACGGCAACAGGTAATATCAGGAACGCCGCCATCTCGTCCGACGGCAAGTACGTCGCCTATACGATGAACGAGGCGGGCCGTCAGGGCCTCTGGGTGAGACAGTTGGCGGTCGCCAACGGCATTCGCATCGTCGCCCCGGCGGAGGTCGAATACCGTGGGATGACCTTCTCGCGCGACGGCATCTATGTCTATTACGTGGTTGTGGAGAAGGGCGATGGCGGTCACGGGCGGCTCTTTCAAGTGCCGGCGCTGGGCGGCTCGGCCCGCGAGGTGAAAAGAGACGTGGACAGCCCCATCGGCTTTTCTCCCGACGGGAAGCGGTTCGTCTTCGTGCGCAGTCATCCCGCCGAAGGGGTCGAGGCGCTCTTCATCGCCAACGAGGACGGCAGCGGAGAGCAACAACTCGCCGACAGGAAATTCCCTGAACGTATCTCGACATCTTCTGCGCCGAGCTGGTCGCCCGACGGAAAGAGAATCTCCTACGCCGTTCAAAGCTCCGACGCGCGCGGCTTTTATATGAAGCTCGCCGAGGTGAGCATCGCAGACCGGGCGGAAAAGCTCATCTCGCCGCAACGCTGGCTGGAAGTGGGCCAATCGGTCTGGCTCGCCGACAGCAGCGGGCTCATCCTCTCGGCGCAGGATGAGAACTCATCGCTGCTTCAGCTCTGGTATCTCAGCTATCCCGGCGGCGAAGCGCGCAGGCTGACAAACGACCTGAGCGATTACAGGGAGGCGAGCCTGACCGGGGATTCGGGCACGCTGCTGACAGTCCAGAGCCAGACCTTCACGAGCATCTGGCGCGCGACCAAGGATGACCCGGGCCGCCTCGCGCAGATTACTACCGGGGCGGGCCGCTACGTTGATCTCGCGTGGACGCCGGAAGGCTCAATCCTCTACGGCTCGGACGCGAGCGGCACGGCCGACATCTGGGAGATGGACGCAGACGGCTCTAACCAGAGACAGTTGACCGCCGGGGCCGGGAGAAACTATGCGCCCGTGGCGACGCCGGATGGCCGCTTCGTTCTCTTTCACTCCAACCGCTCGGGGGCCTGGCAAATCTGGCGCATGAATCGAGACGGCAGCGACCCCGTGCGCGTGACTGATGACCGGGAGGGCAGCAGCAATTGGCCGCAGGTCTCGCCCGACGGGCGCTGGGTGATCTACGAGCATACGAGCGCGGGCACGCTCGCCAACCTCTGGAAAATCCCGATTGACGGCGGCAGGCCCATGCGTCTGACGCAGAAGCTCTCGATGCGCGCCTCCATCTCCCCCGACGGCAAGCTGATCGCCTACTGGCATAAGGACGAGCAGCCGAACGCGCCCTGGCGCATCGCCGTCATCAACTCCGAGGACGGAAGCCCTGTGGGCCAATTCGATGTCCCGCAAAGCGACGCCGACGGCAATTCAAACATACGCTGGATACCCGACAGCAGCGCCTTCATCTATATTGATTTCCGCGACGGGGTGACGAACCTGCGGCTGCAAAAACTCGACGCCAGCCCGGCAAAACAGTTGTCGAACTTTACCAAAGACCAGTTCTATTCCTTCGACCTGGCGCGCGACGGCCACCTCATCTTCGCGCGCGGCCTGATGACGAGTGATCTAGTCCTCATCACGGACGCCAGGTAGTTTGGCGGCCCACCTTCACGCCGCCAGCCTGATCGTCGCGCCGCGTCTCGCTTGTCGCCGGGCCCTCTTTTCCATCCTGTAAAGCTCGCCCGTCGCGGAAGGCTTGACGTAATAATAATCGCCGACCATCTCCCAGCTCGCCGCATCGAAGTCGCGGCGCGCGCCGCAATCCAGGCAGACGCGGTATGTCTCTTCACCGCGCGTGAAGGGACGGCTCATCTCCGAGTGCCAGCAGCCGAAGAGCCGCGTCAGCCAACGCGCTGCAATCTCACAGAGCCTTGTGAGGTCAAGCTGCCTGCCGTGTGAATGATGATCTAATATTCTTTGAGCGCTCGACATAATCGCTCTCCTTCCATGACCGAACTTCCCCTTTACTCTCTCATCTACTAACGCGGAAATCCGGGGCCGATTCAAATCACTTTCAGTCAAATTTTTTTTCGGCCCGGCTGATGGAATTGCCGACGAATTTACGCGTTAGTAGGTGAAGGCTTATTGAAGAAGGAGAAAATTGAAGCCATGAACAAGAGTCAGGACACAGAGAGATTGATAAAGAGCGCGCAGAGGAGGCCCTATCGAAAGCTTTTGGCGGGAGTTGCGCTCTCGCTGCTCGTCGCCGGTTCGGCGTGGGCGCAGAGCCCGGCGCAGCGACAAAGTGCAAATAATCTGTTGCCCGCAACGGGCGAATCGGCGACCGCGCCCGTCGCCGGAACATACTTCGGCGAGGCGCGTCCGCTCGGCAACGGCATCATTCGCTCCTGGGTCAAGCTGGATAAAGACGGCAAGCCGACGGCCATCGGGCTGACCTTCACGGAAGCGGCGCTGGCCGGTCTGCCGCAGGCGATGCGTGAGGGCATGGAGGAAACGGAAGTCGTGCTGGCCCTGCCGCCTGAGGCCGGGGCGACGGCCTTCAACCATATCGGCGTCAACTGGAATCCGAAAGGACATGAGCCGGCGAAGGTCTACGACTTGGCCCATTTCGATTTCCACTTCTACATGATCAGCCCCGAAGCGCGAAATCGCATTACGGCCCAGGGCGATGACCGTGCGAAGGCGCGCAGGCAGCCGCCGCAGGAATACATCCCCGCCGGTTACATCTACGCTCCCGATTCCGAGGTTCCGCGTATGGGCGGCCACTGGGCCAACCCCCAATCGAACGAATTTCAGGGCCAGCCCTTTACCAGAACATTCCTCTACGGGAACTATGACGGGCAGATTATCTTCATGGAGCCGATGATTACCAAAGCCTTTCTCGAAACCAGGGCGAGCGTGACGGAAATCCTCAAGCAGCCCGCGAGATATGCCAGGCCCGGCTATTACCCGACCAGCTACAGCGTGAAATACGACCCGGCCACAAAGCAGTACACGGTGGCGCTGGAAGGCTTGACGCTCCGGTAAAGTGTTACGACCTGCTTCCAGAACGCTTTGCTCAGCGCGGAGAGGGCCGGTTACGCAACCGGCCCTTTTTCTGTCACAGCCCTCGCGGTAAAGTACGCTCCCGTGTTACTTTGCCAGGCTGCTATGAATCATCCCGCCCGACCCAGGCCAGCTCCCCACAGTTGCGCTTTTAAGTACGGAGTCGTACAGACTTTTCCCCGACCTTTCCAAGATACTCGACCCCAAGCTTTAACTGATACATTCGACGAGTAGACTGACGGGAGAGGCTGTCTTTAGAAAAGACGGCTTCGCTTTGCGTTGCTGGGTTGCTGTGCGTCACGGAAGCGTCCTCGCCCGCGCTCCGGGATGATTGTAAGCAGCCCTTCAACTTTGTGTGGGAGAAATGTATCATGCCATCACCAGCAACAATCATGCGATTGCAGCGTGACCGAAAGACCGGCCAACTATGACGGCGCGTATTCCCGTAGCTACTTATCGCCTACAGTTCAATTATCAATTCACTTTCGCGCAGGCCGCCGCCCTGACGGACTACCTCTGCGACCTGGGGATTACAGATTGTTATTCCGCGCCCGTTTTGATGGCACGCGCGGGCAGCCTGCACGGCTACGACGTGGTAGATCACACGCGCCTCAACCCGCAGCTCGGCACGGAAGAGGAGTTCAACGCCTTCGCGCTCGCTCTGCGCGGGCGGGAGATGGGCCTCTTGATGGATGTCGTGCCCAACCACATGTGCATCGCCGGTTCTATGAATCGCTGGTGGTTGGACGTGCTCGAAAACGGGCCGGGCTCGCCCTATGCGCGCTTCTTCGACATCGACTGGAACCCGCCGAACCCTAATCTGTCGAACAAAGTGCTGCTGCCCATCCTGGGCGACCAGTACGGGCGCGTGCTCGAAAATCAGGAGATCAAGCTCAGTTATCGCGGCGGCTCTTTCTTCGCCAACTATTACGAGACGGCGCTGCCCATCGCTCCGCGCTCGGCGACTCGCATACTCGATCTGGCCCTCCAGGACGTGAAGGCGCGGCTCAAGGATTCACATACGGACGTGCTTGAGCTGGAAAGCATCATCACGGCTCTCGGCCACCTGCCGCTGCACACGGAGACCGACGCGGCCAAGGTCAGGGAGCGTCGTCGTGAAAAGGAGGTGAACAAGAGGCGGCTCGCAAATCTCGTCAAGGCGAGCCCCGAAGTGAGACACGCCGTTCACGAGGCGCTGATACGCATCAACGGGACGAAGGGCCAGCAGCAGAGCTTCGACCAGCTCGAACAACTGCTCGACAAGCAGGCTTACCGCCTGAGCTTCTGGCGCGTGGCCTCCGACGAGATCAACTATCGCCGCTTCTTCGACATCAACGAGCTGGCCGCCGTGCGCGTCGAAGAGCGCCCGGTCTTTACCGCCGTCCACGAGATAGTCTTTCGCCAGATCAAGCAGGGCCTCGTCACGGGCCTGCGCATAGATCACGTTGACGGGCTCTTTAACCCGGAGCGGTATCTGAACGATATACAGCGCGTCTGCCGCCTGGCGACCAGGCATGGCCGCGCCGATCATGAAAAGGGCGCGGAGCAGCAGCAGCAGCAGCAAGCCGCCGATGCAAACGGGCGCGAGCTTCCCTTCTACATCGTAGTGGAAAAGATTCTGGGCCACGACGAGCTGCTGCGAGCGGAGTGGCCCGTGCACGGAACCACCGGCTACGACTTTACGAACCTGCTCAACGGCATCTTCGTTGACCAGACCAACGCGCAGGCGTTTCGCCAGCTCTACAGCGACTTCACGGGCGCAAACGTCAACTTCAGCGACCTGCTCTACGAATGCAAAAAGCTCATCCTGCGCGTCGCCATGTCGAGTGAGCTGCATGTGCTGGCGCGCAGGCTCGACCGCATCTCGGAACAGCATCGCTGGTCCAGAGACTTCACCTTCAACAGCCTGCAAGATGCTCTCGGCGAAGTGATCGCCTGTTTCCCCGTCTATCGCAGTTATATCAGACGAAAGCACACGTCCGTTCACCCGGACGACAGGCTGCATACGACCTGGGCCATCCGTGAAGCCAAACGACGCAACCCGGCCATCAGCTCCTCCATCTACGATTTCATCAGCTCGCTTTTGCTGCTCGAAGACCCGAAGGGAATCACGGCGGCGGAGCGCGGCGAGCGGCGTGATTTCGTCATGCGCTTTCAGCAGTTGACGAGCCCGGTCACGGCCAAAGGGCTCGAAGACACGGCCTTTTATCGTTTCTACCCGCTTGCCTCTTTGAATGAAGTGGGCGGCGAGCCAGCCATCTTCGGCATCCCGACCGAGCGCTTCCATCATAGAAATCAGGACAGGCGCGAGCTGTGGCCCGATACGATCTCCTCCACCTCGACGCACGACTCCAAGCGCAGCGAGGACGTACGCGCGCGCATCAACGTGCTCTCGGAGATTCCAGAGGAATGGAACCGTGCGATACATCGCTGGCGAGAATGGAACGCCGGTTACAAGACGACCATAGGGGGAGCGGAAGCGCCGGACGCGAACGAAGAATACTTGCTCTACCAGACGCTCGTCGGCGCTTGGCCGCTGTCACAGATGAACGAGGACGAGCACCGAGAGTTCGTCACGCGCATCCAGGACTACATGAACAAAGCCTTGAAGGAAGCCAAGCTGCACACGAGCTGGATCAATCCCAACGAGACCTACGACGCGGCGGTCAGAGAGTTCGTCTCCAAAATCCTTGAGCCGTGCGAGCGCAATCGCTTCCTGGCCGATTTCACAGAGTTCCAGCAGACGACCATGCGCGCCGGTCTTCTCAACTCGCTCTCGCAGACGCTCCTGAAGATCGCTTCGCCCGGCGTGCCGGACTTCTACCAGGGAACGGAAATCTGGAATCTCCGCCTGGTTGACCCTGACAATCGCCTCTCCGTAGATTACGAGCATCGTCGCCGTCTCCTCGCCTCGTTACTCGAAGAGAGCGCTTCCGTCGGAGAGTCAAGCCTGGTTGACGCTCTCATGCGTCACCCGGCAGACGGGCGCATCAAGCTCTACGTCACGAGTCGCGCGCTTGGATTCCGCCGCGAGCATCGAGAGCTGTTTACGAGAGGTGAATACCTGGCGCTGCGCGTGGCGGGCACGCGCTCCGTCAACGTCATCTCCTTCGCGCGCAAGTCCGGCGAGCGGGAAGCGATCATCATCGCCGCGCGCTTCTTCACACGCCTCGGAGTCAAAGGCTCACAGCCCTTTCCGCCAGACCCGAACGTGTGGGCCGATACGGTCGTCCTCCTGGAAGAACAGCTCAGGCCGGGACGCTACGTGGATGTCCTGACCGGCAGAGAGTTCAATACCCCTGACGCCGAGGGCCGCAATGCTTTGAGGCTCGCAGACCTGTTGGCCCAACTGCCCGTCGCATTGTTGGAGCGAGTGGCGTGAGATGAAGGTCAGTCGCGTCAAAGGTCTCGGGCGGGTCTCAAGCATCGTCATCACCCGCCCGAGACCGCAGGCTCTACTGATCAGGGGCGGCGATGCCTTCGTGCCGTCATGTAATCTTCAAAATTATAAGAGGGAAGATTGATGAAGTCGTTTGCGGGAGACGGGAGAGAGGAGCGCAGCCAGAGCAGCCGTAGTGGTTCCGCCGCGTGGGAGCTTGGCTTCGGTGCGCGCCCGCTCTCGGACGGGAGCACGCGTTTTCGCGTCTGGGCTCCGCTCGTCAATCGGCTCGCGGTGAAGATTATCGGAGATCGGCCGCAGACGATAGAGATGGAGCGCGGGCCGGGTGATGTTTACGAAGCCGTGGCTGCCGACACGGGCGCGGGCGCGGACTACTTCTACGTCATCAACGGCGAGAAGGAGCGACCCGACCCTGTCTCTCGCTGGCAGCCGGCGGGCGTGCATGGGCCGTCGCGCGTCTGTGACCCGGAAGAGTTTGCCTGGACCGACAGCGCATGGACGGGGCTTGCGCTCAAAGATTTTCTGATCTACGAGCTGCACACCGGAACATTTACGCCGGAAGGAACTTTCGAGGCCGCCACGGGTAAGCTCGCGCACCTCAAGCGCCTGGGCGTGACGGCCATTGAGTTGATGCCCGTGGCGCAGTTCCCGGGCGGGCGCAACTGGGGCTACGACGGCGCTTTCCTCTATGCCCCGCAATCGACCTACGGCGGGCCCGCCGGGCTCAAGCGTTTGATTGACGCCTGTCACGCGGAAGGTCTGGCGGTGGTGTTGGATGTGGTCTATAACCACCTGGGCCCGGAAGGCAACTACTTAGGCGAGTATGCGCCGATCTATAGCGAGAATTACACGACGCCCTGGGGCGCGGCGCTCAACTTCGACGGCGAGCAGAGCGACGGCGTGCGCCGCTTCTTCATAGACAACGCTCTCTACTGGCTGAGCGAATATCACATTGACGCTCTGCGCCTGGACGCCATCCATCGCATCATCGATATTGGCCCAAGACACTTACTGCAAGAGCTGGCCGCGGAGTTTCGCAGCGAGGCTGGCCGTCTCGGGCGACGGGCATGGACTATAGCCGAGAGCGACCTGAACGATGTTCGCGTCATACGTCCTGCCCGCGAGTGCGGGTATGGTCTGGACGCACAGTGGAGCGACGATTTTCATCACGCGCTGCACGCACTGGTGACGGGGACGGAGCTGGGCTACTTCGCTGACTTCGGACGCATGGCCGATCTGGCCAAAGCCCTCTCCGAAGGGTTCGTCTACGACGGGCGGCTCTCTCCCTTTCGGAAGAAGAGTCACGGCAACTCTTCCGTCGAGAGACCGGGCGAGCAGTTCGTCGTCTTCATACAGAATCATGATCAGATCGCTAACGCCTATTGGGGTGATCGCCTCGCCTCGCTCGTCTCGCTTGAGCAGCAAAAGCTGGCCGCCTCCATCCTGCTTTGCGCTCCCAACGTGCCCATGCTCTTTATGGGCCAGGAGTGGGGAGAGGTCGCCCCCTTTCTCTACTTCACCAGTCATACGGACGAAGCTTTAGGCCGGGCCGTGCGCGAAGGGCGCAAAGCTGAATACTCCTCATACGCCAGGGAAGTGGGCGAGACCGTCTCTGCGCTCGGCGGCTTCGCCGACCCGCAGGCGGCGGAAACCTTCGAGCACTCCAAGCTCTCCTGGCAGCGTCTCGAACAATCACCCCACGCGCAGGTCTTCAAGTTCTATCGAGACTTGATCGCCCACAGGAAACAGCACCCTTGCCTTTCGGATTGCGACAAGGAGAGGACAAAGATCACATTCGATGAGGAGAGGCGATGGATGGTGCTCGAACGCGGCGCGGGAGCGCAGTCGAGAGCGATGCTTGTCGCCAACTTGTCAAATGACGCTCAGGCTATACGGCTGCCCAAAACACTCGACGGCGCGTGGCGCTTGGCGCTGTGGAGCGGCGCGGAGCAGTACGGCGGCGAAGCCTCGTCAACGCCTCCTCCGACCCGGTTGATCATAGCGAGCGAAGATACGACGCACGTTACGCTCGCGGGCTGGAACGCGGCGCTTTACTTGATTTGAGCGGCGGCGATGTCGCTTATATTCAGTTGGAGAATAAGCTGAGCGTTTGAGAGCGGGAGGCGATTGGAAAAGAGATGACAAAGGTCTGGCCGGGTCTACCTTATCCGCTGGGCGCGACGTGGGACGGCGCGGGAGTCAACTTCGCGCTCTTCTCGGAGAATGCCACGGGCGTAGAGCTTTGTCTCTTCGACTCTGCCGACGCGAGCCGCGAGACGGCCAGGATTCGTCTCACGGAGTACACAGACCATGTCTGGCACGCTTATCTGCCGGAGGCGCGTCCCGGCCAGCTCTACGGTTATCGCGTGCATGGCCCTTATGAGCCGCAGGCCGGTCATCGCTTCAATCCGCACAAGCTGCTGCTAGACCCTTATGCGAAAGCCATTGCGAGCACCGTGCGCTGGAGCGACGCGATGTTCGGATACACCATCGGGCACGCCGACGCAGACCTCTCGATGGACGAGCGGGACAGCGCCGACGGGGTTCCCAAGTGCGTCGTCGTTGACCCGGCCTTTAGCTGGGGAGGCGACGTGCCTCCGCGCACGCCCTGGCATAAGACGCTCATCTACGAGCTGCACGTCAAGGGCTTCACCAAGCGACATCCAGAGATACCCGAAGAGCTGCGCGGAACCTATGCCGGGATGGCCCACCCTGCCGTCATAGATTACCTGCGCGCACTCGGCGTCACGGCGGTCGAGCTTTTGCCCGTTCATCAATTTATTTCGGGCCAGCACCTGGTTGGCCAGGGTTTGACCAACTACTGGGGCTACAACTCCATCGGATACCTCTCGCCGGATGGTCGTTATTCGAGCAGCGGGACTCTGGGCCAACAGGCGACGGAGTTCAAGACGATGGTCAAGACTCTTCACCGCGAGGGCTTCGAGGTCATCCTCGACGTGGTCTACAACCACACGGGAGAGGGAAACCACTTTGGGCCCACGCTCTGCTTTCGCGGCATAGACAACGCGGCCTATTACCGCCTAGTCCCGGGCGACCCGCGCTACTACATGGATTTCACGGGCTGCGGCAACACCCTCAACATGATCCACCCGCGCACGCTGCAATTGATCATGGACTCGCTGCGCTACTGGGTCTTGGAGATGCACGTCGACGGTTTCCGCTTCGACCTGGCTTCGGCCCTCGCGCGCGAGCTCTTTGAAGTGAATCGCCTGGGCGCGTTCTTCGACATTATTCATCAAGACCCTGTGCTCTCACAGGTCAAGCTGATCGCAGAGCCCTGGGACTTGGGCGAGGGCGGCTATCAGGTCGGAAATTTTCCGGTGCTGTGGGCGGAATGGAACGGCATCTATCGTGACGTGGTGAGGCGTTTCTGGCGCGGAGACCGTGGGCTCATCGACAACCTGGCCTATCGCTTGACGGGAAGCAGCGACCTCTACGAAGCCGGAGGCCGCAGGCCCTACGCGAGCATTAACTTCGTGACCTCTCATGACGGGTTCACACTGGCAGACCTCACGAGCTACAACGAGAAGCACAACGAGGCCAACCGTGAAGATAATCGTGACGGCGAGAATCATAACCTGAGCTGGAACTGTAGCGTCGAAGGGCCGACGAATGACCCGGAAGTCCTCGCGCTGAGGGCGCGACAGCGGAGAAATTTTCTGGCGACGCTGCTTCTCTCTCAGGGCGTGCCGATGCTTCAGGCGGGCGACGAGATCGCGCGCACGCAGCATGGCAACAACAACGCCTATTGCCAGGACAACGAGATTTCCTGGCTCGACTGGAATCTGGACGAGTCGAAAACGGAGCTGCTCGAATTCACGAGGATGCTCATCCGCCTCTTCCATCAGCACCCGGTTCTGCGACGGCGAAAGTTTTTTCAGGGGCGCAAGATTCGCGGCTCCGAGATCAAAGACCTCTCCTGGTTTCGGCCCGACGGCCAGGAGATGAAGGAAGAGGATTGGGCCAACGAAGACGCGCGCTCCCTGGGCGTGCGGCTCGCCGGGGATGCGATAGACGAGGTGGACGAGCGCGGGAATCGCATCGTAGACGACACGCTGCTGATTCTGCTCAACGCCTACTACGAGGCTGTCCCGTTCACCCTCCCCACTCATCGTCCTGAGCTGCGCTGGAAGCTGTTGTTCGATACGAAGGAAGCGACCTTAAGACAGGAGCGCCGCCAGGCCGTGCAGCTCAAGGGAATCTACAATCTGGAACCGCATTCACTGGCGCTCTTCTGCCTGCAATTGGGCGTTGACGGGGAGAGCCGTAAGAAAGGGCGGTTCACGAAGCGAGCCAGGGATGAGCGCATTAGCGGCAGGGCGCGACAGGGACGCAAAGGGAAAGGATGAAGGCGGATGGATGAAAGAATGATGAGCGTCGTTCAAAGCAGAAATTAACAGCGATGGACAGAGATTGTCAGGATAAAGAGAAGCAAAGACCGAATTCATTGCAGCAATGCTTTTATCTTTCATCCTGCTTTTAGTAATTCATCCGGTCTATCACTGTTAATTGCTTTCTTTCATCCCTGCTTTTCGTGGCGGCGCTGCCTGAGCATCCATGGGAACAGTTCCTGTTCGGAGAGGGCCTTGAGCCAGACGTTATGCCCGACGCCTTCATATTCGCTGTAGCGCACGTTGGCCTTCATCGCCTTGAGAGCTTCGACCATCTGGCGCGATTCGCTGACGGGCACGACCTTGTCCGCCGCTCCATGAAAGACCCAGACGGGTATCTGTCCGACCTTGCGTGCGATGGGTGCGAAGCGGTCGCCGTTGCTGAGGGGGCTGCCGCCGCAGATAGAGACCAGCGCCGCGAACTTTTCCGGGTGATGCGAGGCCAGATGCCAAGCGCCGTAGCCGCCCATCGAGACTCCCGTCAGATACAGGCGCTGCGTGTCTGCGCCAAGCTCTGCGACCGTCTGTTCGAGCGACCCCATGACCATCCGATCCATTTCCGCATCCGACCAGTAACTTCCCCTGCGGCATTGCGGCAACAAGACTATGGCCGGAACCTGCTCAAGATAGTGCCGCACCATCCCGCCCTGGACGCCGTCCGCCGGTAGAAAACCGCCCGCGCCGCGCTGGCCTATGCCGTGCAGAAAGAGAATCACCGGAGCGTTAGGCTTTCCCCGAAGGCTCTGCGGAACGTAGACCTGATAAGTATAGGACGCCGCGCCGACCTTCACCGTGCGATTGAGCAAGCCGCTCTCCTGACCATTGGCAGCCGTCGTGAGCAGACCGCCCAGCAGGACTGATAATAATCCAACACGCATGCGAGACACTTCACCTTCCTTGTTTTATTCCCTGCTTAGGTGCTCGGCGGCGGCGAGGTGTTGCCTGCGGCGGCGATGACCTCCCCCTTTGCGCGGGTCATACTATCGAGCGGCGCGAGATGCCTCGGTGCGTGCTCTTCCGTTATAGTATCGGAAACGGTCAAAGCACTTTTCATGCTCGATACTATTTTTCGGGAGAGTCGGAGGAATCATGAGTGTAGAGATGGAGAAACGCGCACTCGGTCGGACGGGAATGGAAGTGAGCGTGCTTGGCTTCGGCGGCTCAGAGATCGGTTATGAGCATGCCGAATTGAAGACGGTCGAGAGATTGCTCCGCAGCGCGCTCGATGCCGGGCTCAATTGTATAGACACGGCGGAGTGTTATCTCGAAAGCGAAGAGCTGATCGGACGAGCCGTCTCCGAGAGGCGCGACAGCTATCATCTCTTCTCCAAGTGCGGGCACGCCGCCGGATTCGACGCGCCCGATTGGGATGCGCGTATGCTCGCACAGAGCATCGACCGGAGCCTGCAACGCTTGAGAACAGATCACCTGGACTTGATGCAGCTTCATAGCTGCACCAAAGAGGTCTTGCAGCAGGGCGACGTGATAGAGGTCTTGCAGCGTGCTCGTGAGGCGGGCAAGACACGTTTCATAGGTTACAGCGGCGACAGTCAGGATGCGCTCTACGCCGTGGAGTGCGGCGCGTTCGATACGCTGCAAACTTCCATCAACATCGCCGACCAGGAGGCCATTGAGCTGACTGTCCCGCGCGCACGCCAGCGCGGGATGGGCATCATCGCCAAGCGCCCCATCGCCAACGCCGTCTGGAAAAGCAGGACGAAGCCCGCCAGCGATTACGTGCTTCCATACTGGGAACGCCTCAATAAGCTTCGATACGACTTTCTAGAAGGTGATCTGCGAGACGCCATCAGCCGCGCCCTGCGCTTCACGCTGAGCATAGAGGGCATCGGCACGGCCATCGTCGGGACGACCAAGCCTGAGCGCTGGCGCGAGAATGCAGAGCTGCTGCGCGTGGGCCCACTTCCGCCGGACGAGTTCGACGCCATTCGCCGCAGGTGGAAGGAGGTGGCCGAAGAGGATTGGAGCGGAGAGGTTTAAGATTATCACGGGCAGCTTGAATCGAATGTCGGCGCAGAGGCCGGGGCGGGTCGATGCTCAGGGCGGCGCGGCCTGACCCGAAGGCGTGCGTAGCTTCCTGATAATGTCTCGAATCTCTGCGGCGTCCGTTGCGCCAGGGTTCGTCAGCAGGTATTGCTCTAATGCATCTGCGGCACGCTCGCGCTCCCCCTTTTTCTGGTAGAGCCTGGCCATCTGTATATGCACCACCGCGAGCTGCTTATTGCTCTTCTCATTGGCGACGATGAGATTTCTTTCCGCTTCGACAAGGGCGCGTTCACGCTCGGCTGTCGTGATGCTCGCAGCCTGCGAGGTGTTGAGCACCGAAACGTAATCCATCAATGCGCTGGCCCGCAGTAGCGGGTGCATCGGCTCGGTCGGATTAAACCGTGCGGCCTCTGCGAAGAGCGCCGCCGCGATATTAAATTTCCCTTGCTTCATCAGCAGCACGCCGAAGGTTTGATAGACCCTATCATCCTTCGGATTGATACGGCTCGACTGTTCAAGCTCAGCGATGGCCTCGTTCATGCGGCCCGCCTTAATCAGCTCGCTGCTCAGGGCAAAGTGCGCGTCGAAGTAGTTGGGAAATATCTTGATTGCCTCCTGTAGCATCGTCGTGGCCACCTGTTTCCTCCCGGCCTGGCCCAATTTCATGGCACGGTCGTACACGTCGCGCGCGGCCTTCGGCACGTTCTGTGTAAAAGAGGCACGCGAAGGGGAAAGCTGCGGAGCGTTATCCGGCAACAGCGTGAACTCGACGTTCGAGGTCGCGCCCGCACCGGCCCGCGCCGTGAACTCAACCCTCTCGGTCATAATCTGGTAGTCGGGCGCTGCCACGACGACTATATAACTTGTGTCCGCCAGGTCGTTGAAGGAAAACTCCCCCTCGTAATTCGTGACCGCCACGGTCACAGACTCATTCCGGCTCGATAAGAGGCGAATGATAATCCAGGCGACGCTGCCCCCGGTCGAATATTGGGCCCTCCCGCGTATGCTTCTTCCCTGGGCGGGCTGCTGCGCGCGCGCAGAGAGCGGTGCGAAATGAAGCATGACGGCCAGGATGACTAGAGCGCGTGTCGGATTGATCATGGCATGAATTATATAAGAAGCGTGGCCCAAGCCTGGGGCAGCCGTTTAAGAAACTCTCTCTTCATCGGGAAGATCTCTTTTAGAGAGGCGGGCCTGTCCTTCATGCTTTTATGCGAACTCGGTTCGTAAGTCAAACTCATTCCGGGTCGTGCTCCTGGCGCGAGCCCTGTGGACGAAGATCAAAAGCGTCAAGCTTCTCGCCCGTCTTTGCTTCTTTGTTGGCACGCTTCCCCAAGACTTTCGTCCCGGGCTACACTCTTGCGCCCCTTGCGCGCGTGGGCTTCGGAACATCTTTTTTCCGACGGCTTGAAAGCCCGGCGAAGCCGTCTCCGGCCTCAAGCGCCCGTCGCTTGAGCCCATTGGCCGCCCATTTGATGAGCAAGCCACGCCACTTCGGGCAAATCCTCTCGCTTGAAGAAATATTTGAAGCCTTTTGAGAATATTTGATCGCTGATTTAAAGACTATCCCGGCATTTACGGCCATTATGCAGAGCGTTCGAGTGATAGAAGACCGCCAACGTCGAAAGGATTGTGCCGTATGAAAAATCATCTCGTCAGGATGACGGCTCTGGCCCTGTGCGTGCTGGGTCTGGCCGTCGCGCCCGCGCTCGCACAGGGCCAGTCGTCGCCCGCCGCCAACGCGCAGGAGGCGGATGCGCTCTTCCAGTCTCAGAAGTGGGCCGATGCCGCGCGGGCTTACGAAGCGATCACGAAATCAGAAGCCTCAAACGGACGGGCATGGGTTCGCCTGGGCGTCGCACTTCACCACCTGGGCCGCTACGCGCAGGCCATAGAGGCTTATCAAAAAGCATTGGCCATCAATGAGCAGAATCCGCGCGCCATGTATAACCTGGCTTGCTCATACGCGAGGATGAATGAAAGGGAGAGAGCCTTCGAGTGGCTGAACAAGGCCATCCGTGCGGGCTTCGCTCAGGTCGCGCTGTTGAAATCCGACCCTGACCTTGAGAGCCTGCGCGCAGACGCGCGCTTTACGGAGGCGCTGGCCGTGGCCGATAGAGTGGCGAGGCCATGCATGTATGCGCCCGAATATAAGCAGTTCGATTTCTGGGTCGGCGAATGGGACGTGCAAAATAACGGGCAGCGGGCGGGCACAAACAGCGTGCAGCGCATCCTCGACGGCTGCGTCCTGTTGGAGAACTGGACGAGCGGGAGCGGCGGCACGGGTAAGAGCTTCAATTTTTATGATGCCGGCACAGGCAAGTGGCAGCAGACGTGGGTGGACAGCCGCGGAAGCGTTCTGAATCTGACGGGAGAGTATAAAGATAACGCCTTGCGATACACGGGCGAGACCATCGCGCGCGGTGGAGCAAAGACGCTGCATCGCCTGACCTTCTTCAACCTGGGCCCGCAAAGCGTGCGCCAGTTATGGGAACAATCCACGGACGGCGGCAAGACCTGGAACGTCGTCTGGGACGGCATGTACGCGCGCAGGCCCTGAGCTTCTTCGATCCGTCAAGCGCTCTTGGCGAGAAACATATGGATGCGCCTGCCGCCAGTACCGGCAATGGTCTCGGGCGGGTTATCAAATGGCGCAATGACCCGCCCGAGAGCTTTGGCGCGACGGAGCTGCATGCTGCGCTATGTGGTCGCACTCATTGGCAAATCGCTATGGAGGTTAAAAGCAGATGAAAAGATACCTTTCGATATTCTGGACGCTCGCGCTGTTGGTCTTCTCGCCCGTCGCGTTCAGTCAAAAAGAGAAGCCCTCGCCGACTCTCGCCTCGCTGGTCGAGGCCGAGCGCTCGTTTGCCAGGACAAGCGTCGAGAAGGGAATCCGTGAATCCTTCTACGAGTTCTTTGCCGAGGACGGCATCAACTTTCAGCCTCACCCGACCAACACCAGAGAAGCCATCAGGAAGCGGCCCGCCCCGAGCACGCGCCCGCCCGTCACGCTCAACTGGGAGCCCGTCTACGCCGATGTCTCGCGCGCGGGCGACCTGGGCTATACGACCGGGCCATACTGGCTGACCGATCAAGGGCCAGAGCGGAGGCCGACAAGACATGGCTACTACTTCTCCATCTGGAAAAAACAGGCGGACGGCAGTTGGAAAGTCGTCGTTGACCTGGGCATCGAAACCCCTGCCCACCCCGCCAACGCCGCGCCCCAGGCGTTTCATCCAGCGCCCCCTTCAGAGTTCCGGCCCAAGTCCGCTCATCTTAATCTGGACGATGAGCGCGCGTCCCTAATCGGCGTGGAACGTGAGTTCTTAAAGGCTTCGCAATCCGCCGGAGTGATGAGGGCGTTTTTAGACTTCATGAGCGAGTCGGCCAGGCTGCATCGCAATGGCATGTTTCCCCTGACGGGAAAAGATGCCATTCGCAACTACTTTGCGGGGAAAGCGATACGGCTCGACTGGAAGCCCGTCAAGGCAGACGTTGCCAGCTCGGACGACCTCGGATACACCTACGGCAGTTATGAGCTGAGGGAAGAGGGCACAAGCGCCGTCACGGAGAAGGGCTACTATGTGCGCGTGTGGAAACGCAGCAAGGACGGCAAATGGAAGGTGGTGCTCGATACCACGAACCCCGTCCCGCCAGAAGGCCGGGGATGAGGGGCGGCACAAGGATAAAAGCGTGGCTCTGCAAGCTTGCAGAGCCACGCTTTTATCCTTCCCCCTTGCTCGTCTAACTCAAGCGTCTGCGCCTCGGCGCTGTCAGCTTCCCCGCCTTGAAAAGAGAGCTGACGAAGTCAGTTGTGCTGCGCCAATTCCGTCGTCGCGTCATGAGACAGTTCCGTCGTCTCGTCGCTCTTGAGGTCAGAGGTGTCCTCTTCGGCGGGCAGGAGCATTTGAATCAAATTATTTAGCTGCGAGAAATCAATCGGCTTGGTCAAGTATCCGTCGAAGCCCGCGTCAAAGGCCGCGCGGCGAAAGCCGTCGGTCTGGAAAGCCGTGATCGCCACAATCGGCGTCCCGCGCAGCTCCGGGTGGCTGCGTATGCGCCGCGTCGCGCCCATGCCGTCAAGCTCCGGCATGGCGATGTCCATCAGTATCACGTCGGGTCGTGCGCGCAGCGCGAAGGCGACGGCCTCCTCTCCATTGCAGGCCGTGATGACGCGATAGCCCATATCCTGTAGCGAGAGGCTGATCAGTATCAGATTATCCTGCGTATCGTCCACGACGAGAACCGTTGTTTTAGCTGCTGCTGTCGTCTCAGTCATATCTTAAAGTTCTAATCTTAAAAGGGAGTCATAACAAAGGGGGCTAACTTCTCAGAAGTGGAGGCCCGGTTGTGCTCTCCCCTTCACAACCGGGCCCCCCTTGTACGGTCGCCCGCTTATGTTATAACCGGGGCGACCGATCTTTAAATCCACCTCTTTAAGGCCACTCATTACCATATCAAAACCCGTGCCAGAACAGGCTCGCCCGCCCGCCTACTCCTGACAGGCTCTTCTCAAGCCCTTTTATGAAGCATAGAATTTGAGCGTTACTGTTTTGCCACGACAAGCTCACGAAATGGTGGGCCGCCTGTCCTAAATGCGGTGCGACGGAGGGCTCACAGCGCGCCTTTTGACGAGAGCGCGGGGTTATGAGACTTACGCTCGACCATCCAAAAGGTTATCGAATTTCGGCCAACCGAAACCGACAAAGCTGCATCTTAAAACCATTCCCCCGGTATTACATTCCTGATCAAATCCAAGACAGTTGCAGGCTCGATTACCTATGAGAAAAGTATTCTTTTCTGCGATGCCCATTGCGCTCCTGCTTCTCCCGCTGTTTGCGCACACCTCCTTTTTATTTCCTTCGACCACGCTTTCACTGAGCGGCGAATTTTCGACCAACGCCGCCTCCGAGCGGCCCGAAAATGAAGAGGTCAGCCGGGCCCACGCGCGTATTCGAGAGGCCAAGCAAATGCTTCAGAGGCAGGCTGCGCCCGACTCTGAAGATGTCAGGATCGCGGCGCACGACCCCGCCACCTCGGAGCTTCAAGTGCTGACGCTGCCGAAAGATGTTTTTCTAAAGAAGGATGCGGAAGCGACCCTCCAGACCTCGCCGGAGCGCAGGCTTCACCTGCGAGTAGTGCGCGCCAACGGCGTCAATACCGCCGTCAGCATTTTTGACGACGCGGGCCGCAGCCTGACGCCGCTCGTCGTCCAGTATCCGATCATACGCGAGGGCAAGCTGAGCGAGATGGGCTACTATAGCTCTGTTCATCCGGCCCTGGAATCGGCGGAGCTGGCGCGTGATGGCAGAGACTACATACACGGCATGCTCAACCTGGCAGCTGAGCGTTTGCAGCAGAAGGGGACGACCATAGAGCCGTCCATCATAGATGCGGCGGAGCGTCTCTGCGTCGTCGAGCATACGGATCACAAACGCTTCAAGACGGAAGATCGCGCCGCTCTCTTCAGCGAAATCTCGACGCTCTATTCTCTCAATGCGCGCGATACGTATCGTTATTCGGTCAGCACAGCCGGGGCGGGCGGAATGATTCAGATGATTCCCTCGACCTACAAGATGATCAGAGACCGTCATCCCCAGATAGACCTCAACCCGGATTTCGTCACGGGGATGCGCGACCACGCCAATGCCCTGGAAGCGATGCTGCTCTACATGCAGGACACCTGGGACGACCTGCTGCGTCAGGAAGAGATTAGAAGCGCGCTCGATTCGCAGCTTGCGACGAAGGCGGAGCTTCTGGCCGCCGGGTACAATTCCAACCCCGCGCGCCTGGCCGGTTATCTCAAGCGCGGCGGCTCGGAATGGCGCAGCCTGATACCGTCGGAAACGCAGATGTATCTTCAGATTTACGCTTCTGTTGACAGTCTCGTGCCGCTGAACGCGCGCCCTTAAAGGCCGGCGAATCGCTGCCTGGCCCGAAACATCATTTCAAGATCATCTCTTTTTTGTAGAGCGGCGGTTGCAATTGCAGCCGCCGCTTACTTGTTTGCGCTGCTCGCGCCTTTGAGCAGAAACCAGTAGAAGCCGAAGGGCGCGAGCGCCAGTTGATAGGGCGCGACGCCGATGGCCGGAAAGACCGTTTCGCCGAGCATCTCGACCGGCGTCGCGCCCTCGTATTCCGTGAGATCCAGCTCGACCGGTTGCGCGTACTGCGAGAGATTGAAGACGCAGAGCACGGTCTCTTCGGCGTAGGCGCGCGTGAAGGCGAAAATCTTTCGATTCTCGGGCTTGACGAATCGCATCGAGCCGCGACCGAAGACCTGATGCGACTTGCGCAGGTGTATCATCTGGCGCATCCAGTGAAGCAGAGAGGTGCTGTAGCGCTGCTGCGCTTCGACGTTAACGGACTGGTAGCCGTAGACGGGGTCCATGATGACTGGGAAATAGAGGCGCGCGAAGTCTGCCCTTGAGAATCCGGCGTTGCGGTCGGCTGACCACTGCATGGGCGTGCGCACGCCGTCGCGGTCGCCCAGATAAATGTTATCGCCCATCCCTATCTCGTCGCCGTAATAGAGGAAGGGACTACCGGGCAGGCTGAAGAGCAATCCGTGCAGCAGCTCTATGCGGCGGTGGCTGTTGTCCAGAAGCGGCGCGAGCCTGCGGCGGATGCCGACGTTGAGACGCATCCGCCTGTCCTTCGCATACTCGTTGTAAAGATAGTCGCGCTCCTCGTCCGTGACCATCTCAAGCGTCAGCTCGTCGTGATTGCGCAGGAACATTCCCCACTGGCAACCTTCGGGGATAGGCGGCGTGCGTTCCAGAATCTCGACGATAGGGCGGCGGTCTTCCTGCCTGAGCGCCATGAAGAGGCGCGGCATGATCGGGAAGTGATAGTTCATGTGAAACTCGTCGCCCTGGCCGAAGTATTCGACCACGTCTTCGGGCCACTGGTTGGCCTCGGCCAGCAGTAAACAGTTCGGGTAGTGAGACTCGACGTGCGCCCTCAGCCGCTTGAGAAAGGCGTGAGTCTCAGGAAGGTTCTCGCAGTTCGTGCCCTCGCGCTCGACCAGGTAAGGAACGGCGTCCACGCGAAAGCCGTCAATGCCGAGGTCGAGCCAGAAGGAGACGACATCGAGCATGGCCCGGCACACCTCTTCGTTGTCATAGTTGAGGTCGGGCTGATGGCTGAAGAAGCGATGCCAGTAGAAAGCCTGCGCCTCGTCATCCCAAGTCCAGTTCGAGCGCTCCGTGTCCGTAAAGATGATGCGCGCCCCGGCGTACCTTTGATCCGTATCGCTCCAGACGTACCAGTCGCGCTTGGGTGAATCAGGCGAGCGCCGCGCTTCCTGAAACCAGGAATGCTGATCAGAGGTGTGATTGATAACCAGGTCTGCGATGACGCGAATCCCGCGCGCATGAGCCGCGTCGAGAAAGGTCTTGAAGTCCTCCAGGGTTCCATAGTCCGGCAGCATCTCGTAAAAGTCCGAGATGTCATAGCCGCCGTCCTTGAGCGGCGACGCGTACATCGGCAGCAGCCAGATGCAATCAATGCCGAGCCATTCCAGATATTCAAGCTTCTCCGTCAAGCCTCTGAAATCGCCTATCCCGTCGGCGTTTGAATCGTAGAAGCCGCGCACATAGACTTCATAAAAGACTGCATCCCTGTACCACAGAGAATCGTCCGGGAGTTTGTCAGACTCAGCCATCAGCCCTCGTCCTCTCTTAAAGTAGATGTCCAAATGATTATCCCGCAAGATAGCCGCAAGCTTGCCGTCAATGCAAGACTGTGGAAGGACAAAAGAGAGGTCAGTCGCGCCCATAGCGGTGTGCGAATAAATGGGACTGCCGCCAGTTCGCCAAAGGTCTCGGGCGTGTGCGCTGCTGCAACCAAGACCCGCCCGAGACCACAGGCGCTACTGACCCGGGCTACACTCAAAAAAATGATGACCGGCAAGGTGAAGATGACCGGCGCTCATTGTCTCAGCCGGTGAACGTGAACCGGCGCTGGCAGACCGCGCAGCTCTTTGTCGAAGCTCTCGACGATCTGAAATTGCGTCGTGCTCAAAGCCGCTTCGGCTTCGAGGTCTGCGAGCACAGCGTCCGTGATGACCACGTCGTTACCCTGAGAGAGCGATTGTACGCGCGCGGCTGTGTTGACCGCGCCGCCGAAGAAGTCCAGCCGCTCGTTCAAGCGCACGCTGAGGCATGGGCCCGCGTGTACTCCTGCCTTGATGATCAGCTCGCCCCGCATCGCATCTGCGCGGGCGTGCAGCTCCGTCTGCGCCTCCAGGGCCGCGAGCACGGCGTCCGCGCCCGATGCAAACGAGGCCATCACGGCATCGCCGATGGTCTTGATGAAAGCGCCGCGATTGCGATCAATCGCTTCGGCCAGGATGGCGAAGTGGTCGCGCACCAGCCTGTAGGCGAGCGGGTCTCCGCGCTCGGCATACATCGCCGTTGACCCTTTGAGGTCCGTAAACAGTATCGCCACGCGTTTGATGCGAAGCGACTCGTCGGTCGCGGGGGCTTCGCCCGAGAACAGCTCGCGGAAAGCCGGAACGAGAAGGAGGTCCAGCCCGCGCGTGGCAGGCACGCTCTCGTCCGTGAGCCGCATGGGCTCTGCCGCGCTGCTCTCGCCGCCCCCTCGCTCACGCCGCAAGCGCTCGCTGGCGGAGAAGGTGACGCGCACATCACGGTCAAGGTGCAGCTCGAAGTGCAGCTCGCACGGCGGGCATGCGGCCATCCCGCGCGCACTTGCGAGCGAGTCGAACTCCTCGACGCCAATCCCGCATCCGGGACAGTAAACCTCCCAGTGCAGCTCGACCATCCCGTCGCGCACGGCGTAAGCGAGCGCCCCGAGCAGCTCTCGCTCCTCTATGCCGAGCCGCCGCGCCAGCCATCCCGGACTCAGGTGAGAGTCCGGCCCACCCGCGCTCAAAAGGTATGCGCGCAAGGCAGCGAGGACTTCATCCCGGTCAGTATCGGTGGACATTCTTTCTTTAATGAGCAGGGACAGGATAAAGAAAAGGCGATAACCAATTCACGCAGTAATGCTTTTAGTATGTATCCTGCCCCTCTGTGTCCATCCCCGTTAGATTCCGCCTCAAATGAAATCGGCCACTTCACAAAAGACCTTGATCGCGCCCCTCGCGTTGGTCAGCTTGTCGAACAACTCTCTGTAGTTCTCCAATCCTTTGACGGGATGCGTCAGCAGCCGCGCGAGCCAGCCCTCGTATTCCGCCTCGGCCTGGGCCATGTCTTTGACGCCGGTCTCGAAGTATTCTCGATTCGCGTTGACCGTCCCGACCATCACCTTGTTGCCGAGCACGAAGCCCAGATTGATCTTGTCGGCGGGAACTTCCACACGGCGCTCGCCGCCCGTCACGCTTGAGAGCACGAGCACGCCGTTTTTGCCGAGCGCCTGCATACTCTCGAAGACGATGGGCGAGAAACCCGTCGCCTCGAAGATGAGATCGAAGGGCCCCGATGCTTTCGCGCCGTCGAGCACAGGCGTCTCCGCCGTCGATTCATAACGAGCGCCAAGCGCCTCGATCAAGTCCGAGTTGAGATAAGGCTTCGCCGTCAGACCGAAGGTGGTCACCTCCAGACCGCGCAGGCGAAGGGCGAGCGTGGCGAGCAGCCCGATTGTGCCAGCGCCCATCACCGCCGCCTTGCGCGGACGCCAGACCTTTAATCGTCGCTGTATCTCGTAAGCCTGAGCAATCCCTTTCTCGACGACCGTCATCGGCTCAAGTAGCACGCCGACCTCTTTGAGCCCCTGCGGGACCTTGACGATATACTCCGGTTCGTCCACGTAGTACTCGGTCAAGTAGCCGTGGCGCAGATTGATGCCGCGCTCGAAATAGGTGTCGTCGGTCGTCATATCATAAGTGCCTATCCTATCGTAGATGCTCGCGCCTGGCCGCCTGACGGTCGCGGCGACGTAATCTCCGGGCCGCAGCTCCGTCACGTTTGGGCCCACGGCCTCGACCTGCCCGAAGCTCTCGTGGCCAATGATCAGGAACTCATCGCCGGGCGGGGCTGCGCCGTACTCGGCGGCGTTGATCTCCTTGTCCGTGCCGTCAACGCCGACGCGCAACACCCTCACGAGCACTCCGCGACCATTCGCCACGTCCGCTACAGCCGGCCTCGACAGCTCCCTCAGATGCACACTGTTCTTCACACCCGGCAATACTGCTATAGCTTTCATGATTTCCTCTTTCCGTCGTCCGGGCCAATTGTTGTCGGCCCAAATTAAGAGACCCGAAGGCCGGGATATTCAAAGCAAAGCCAACAGGGACAGGCAGAGATGGTCGGGATCAGCGCTCACAGCAGGATGCAAGGCAAAAAGAGTTGCTCGCTGAATCTGCCTGTGCTTTTCTTATCCCGACCATCTCTGTTCATCCCTGCCCAATCTCCTTTCCTCTCATTCGCCATTCTGTTGCAGGAGCTTGGCGATGAGTCCCGTCCATCCGGTCTGGTGGCTGGCCCCTATGCCCGCGCCGTTGTCGCCGTGAAAGTATTCGTGAAAGAGAAGGAGGTCGCGCCAGTGCGGGTCTGTCTGAAACTTCTCCGTGCCGCCGTAGACGGGCCTTCTCCCTTCCGTATCACGCAGGAAGAGGCGCGACAGGCGGCGCGAAAGCTCCGCGGAGACTTCCCACAAGTTCATCATCCGGCCAGAGCCGGTCGGGCATTCGATCTTGAAGTCCGGGCCCAGGTAATGATGAAACTTTTGCAGCGACTCGATAATCAGGTGGTTGACGGGAAACCAGATGGGCCCACGCCAGTTGGAGTTGCCGCCGAACAATCCGTTGCTCGATTCCGCCGGTTCATAATCCACGCGATGCTCCGTCCCGTTGACCCGCAAAGAGTAGGGCTCGTCGCGGTGAAAGCGCGAGAGCGCGCGTATGCCGTGGGGCGAAAGAAACTCCCGCTCGTCGAGCATCACACGCAGCACGCGGCGCAGCTTGTCGCCGTCAACGATGGAGAGCAGGCGGCGCTCTTCTCTGCCCGTCGTTCTCATGCAGGCAAGGTGGCGCGTCAAATCCGGGCGATTGTCTATGAACCATTCGAGACGCTTCTTGAAGCCGGGCAGGCGATTCAGGATTTCGGGCTCAAGCGTCTCGACGGCGAAGAGCGGAATGAGGCCGACCATCGAGCGCACCTTGAGCGGAAAGTGGTGGCCGTCGGGCAGGTGCAGCACGTCGTAGAAAAAGCCGTCTTCCTCGTTCCACAACTCGACACGGTCGTGGCCGAGTCTGGTCATCGCGTGGGCGATGTATATGAAGTGCTCCCAGAACTTCGAGGCCACGTCTTCGTAAGCGGGGTCTTCGCTCGCCAGCTCAAGGGCAATCGCCAGCAGGTTCAGCGTGTACATCGCCATCCAGCTCGTCCCGTCCGACTGCTCTATGTGCCCGCCCGTGGGCAAGGTGGCGCTGCGGTCGAAGACGCCTATGTTATCCAGGCCGAGGAAACCGCCCTGGAAGATGTTCATCCCCTCGGCATCCTTGCGATTGACCCACCAGGTAAAGTTGAGCAGGAGCTTATGAAAGACGCGCTCAAGGAATGCGCGGTCGCCCGTGCCGCGGCGCTTCTTCTCAATCTTGTAGACGCGCCACGCGGCCCAGGCATGCACGGGCGGGTTGACATCTCCGAAGGCCCATTCATACGCCGGGAGCTGGCCGTTCGGGTGCATGTACCATTCGCGCAGCATGAGCGTGAGCTGTTCTTTGGCAAACTCCGAATCAACGAGCGCGAGGGGCACGCAATGAAAGGCCAGGTCCCAGGCGGCATACCAGGGGTATTCCCACTTGTCCGGCATAGAGATGACATCAGCATTGAACATGTGCGGCCACTCGTGATTGCGACCCTTCTGCCTCTCCTTGGGCGGAGCGGGCTGGCCCGGATCGCCTTCGAGCCAGTCCTTGATAACGTAGTGATAGAACTGCTTCGACCAGAGAAGCCCCGCGAAGGACTGCCGCATCACGTTGCGCGCGTCCGCCGAGAGCGTCTCGGGGATGACGGTCGAGTAAAACTCGTCCGCATCCTTGACGCGCTCCCGAAAGACGGCCTCGAACTCTTCTCCGAACGGCTTTGCCGCACCCGCCAGCATCTCCTTATCGCTCAGGCGCAGACGCAGCGTGGCCGTTTCTCCCGCGCCCAGCGAAAGCGAATAATAGGCCGCAGCCTTTGTCCCCTCGCCAGCGGGATTAACCGCGTTCTCCACACCATGAACGATGTAGTCGTTGAAGGCATCCTTGACGTGTGGCGAAGCGTTGGCCGTATTGTAAAGACGGCGGGTATTGGTCTCGTTCTCGGTAAAGAGCAGGCGGGGCTCGCCTTCGCAGTAGAGCAGCCGCCTGCCGTATCGAGAATGCTCAAGCTCGATTGAGGCGGCGCGCCCGGCGACGCTCTCGCCTCTTTTCATATGCGGTCGCGGCTCGCGGCCCCCAGCGCCCCAAGACCAGGTGTTGCGAAACCAGATGGTCGGCAGCAGGTGCAGCTCAGCCCTTTCGGGCCCACGGTTGATCGCCGTGATCTTGACGAGTATGTCTTCCACGTCGGCCTTGGCATACTCGACGAAGAGATCGAAGTAGCGGTCTTCGTCAAAGACGCCCGTATCCAATAGCTCGAATTCCATCGCGCGTTTGTCGCGCCGTCGGTTCTCCTCGACAAGCTGGCCGTAAGGGTAGGCGGCCTGCGGATACTTGTAGAGGTATTTCATGTAGGAATGCGTCGGCGTCGAGTCCAGGTAGAAATAGTACTCCTTGACATCCTCGCCGTGATTGCCTTCGTTGCCCGTCAAGCCGAAGAGCCTTTCCTTCAAGATCGGGTCTCGACCGTTCCAGAGCCCGAGCGCGAAGCATATCTGCTGGTGACGATCAGAGATGCCCGCTATCCCGTCCTCGTTCCAGCGATAAGCCTTCGAGCGCGCGTGATCGTGCGGCAGGTAGTCCCAGGCCGTACCGCCTGCGCTGTAGTCCTCGCGCACAGTTCCCCAGGCGCGCTCGCTCAGGTACGGCCCCCAGCGCTTCCAGTGCGCGGTGCGCGTTCTGGATTCCTCAAGCCTTCTCTCTTCGGCGCTCTGTCCCGAAGAGTTCTTCTCTTCCACCGGCTGATCGTTGCTCATCGTATAAACTCACATCTCTTTCTCAGGGCTCGCGCCCGTCGAACTATTCGGCCTCGCCGCCTGCACGGCGAGCCTGCGTCTCGCCGCACTGCGGACAGGTATGTATCTCTTCGAGTATGCCGCCGAGGTCTTCGTCCACGCCGATGCCTTCATCGAGCGCCGCCGCGAAATCTATCTTCTCGGCGTGCCGGTTCATCTCAGCGCCGCATCCGGGACATATCATCTTGCTCTCAGCCATCTCGCTTCGCCTCCTGTGCTTAATGGGAATCGGTCTTGGTTCCCTTTTCTATCAGTTGCAGAAAGTAATCTCGCCAGCTCTGCGGCAACGCTTCGACCTCTATGGCGCGACGCATCGCTTCCAGGTCACTGTGGTCGTGCGCGTAAAGGCGTGTGATGTCGGCGACCGTGACGCGATGCTCGTCTCGACCGATCAGCTCAAGCGTGTCGCCCGCTGCGACCTCGCCCTCTCTTGTCACAGAGAAGTAGAAGCCCGTTCGACCGCTCGCCAGAAATCTCTTGAGGATGTCCGAGCGCCCGAACTTCAGGGCGAGCTTGTAGCAGGGCATGCGCGGCTCCGTGACCATCAGCTCAGCCGTGCCCGCGCGAAAGCGGTCGCCGATATTGACGAGGGATTCTTCCAGGCCGCGGGTCGTAAAATTCTCGCCGAACATTCCCCAGGGCAACTGCATTTCGGGCAGCTCGCTTCGCCAGAAATCGTAATGCTCGGAGGCATAGGCATAGACGGCCTTGGTTGGCCCACCGTGCACGGTGAGGTCGGCTTGACGGTCGCCGTCCAGGTTGAGCGTGCGAAGACGCACGCGCCCCTCGACCGGCTCTTTGTAGATGCCGGTCGAAACCGCTTGACCTCTAGACATGACTAGACGCGGGCGACCGACGTTTAAGGAGATGATTTTCATAGCCGCAATCAAAGCGAGACCTGCTCGCGTCCGTACCTGAGAACCTTCGACATCCAGATCAGCTCCTTCAAAAACTGATCGATGCGCTTCACGTACGACTGATCCAGGAGCACGCCTTCGGAGTCGAAGAGCTTATGCGCGCCGGAAAAATTTCCATCCCAGAAGATCGTCACCAGCCCCAGCTCGCGCAGCACCGGCAGCAGGTTCTGTATCACGCGCGTCCCACCAAAGCCGCCAGCCGAGACGCCGCACACGCCCACGGCCTTGTGTACGTACTCTTTCAAGTTGCTATCCAGAACGTGCTTGAGCATGCCGGGATAACCGTGATTATATTCGGGCGTGACGATCACCAGCCCGTCGGCGCGTGCGACCATGGCCGAGAACCGCGAGTCCTTAATTGCCTCACCGGCATCCGTGGTCGAGAGCTTCAGGTCGCAAATATCCACCAGCTCGGTCTCGACGCCTTCGCACTTCTTCAACTCTTCAAAGACGAACCGGGCGACATTGGCGCTGGCCCGTCCTTTGCGGACTGTGCCCAGAATGACCGGGATAAAGATGGGGCGTTCTGTGTTCATCAGAATCTGCTCCTCGCTTCTCTTTCCTACCTCTCTATTAACTGCATGACGTGCCCTTCGGGGTCGCGTACCAGAAAGCTCTTGGTGAACCCGAGTCGCGCTTCATTTAAAGTCACTACGCCCGAAGAGACAAACCTGTATCTCGCGGCTGATAAATCCCGTGCGCTCGCTTCAACGCTTTTCACGACCAGCCTGGTCTGCCAGTGAGCCAGATCGTTGGCCCTCTGGTCGCTCATCACTGCGCGGCCATCGCGCGGAGCGAGGTATTCCAGGAACTCTATGCCGGGCCCGCGCCGGGCGCGAAGGCTCGTGATGCGAAGGCGCGCGCCGAAGACGTTATTGAGATGTTCCTGCTCCGTGCCGTAGTTCTCGCTCTCGCCAGCGACCCTCATGCCGAGCAGGTCACGATAGAACCTGAGACTGGCTTCCGTGTCGGAGACGACAATCGCCGTATGGTCAATGCCGAGAAAGAGCCTGCCGGAATCCGCGCGCTGCCACTTCGCGTCGCCTTTGCCTGCGGGGAACTCTAATACTTCGAGCGGGTGGTTGTCAGGGTCTTTGAAGTAGAAGGCTTTGATGCCTGCGGCTGATTTATTCCAGTCGGGCAGGCGCTGCGGCCCGGAAGAGGCATGCTCGACCCTGTGCTCTCTGAGCCGGGCATAGGCCCTCTCCATATCGCTCGTGATGATGGCGATGTGCTGAAACCAGCGATCATTGCTGCGCGAGTCGGCGGGGACGGGCCTGCCCTTCGGCGCCAGGTATTCCGTCAACTCGATCATCTCTTCTCCGAGCCTCATGCGCACGACTCTCATCCTCAGCCCGAAGAGACCCTGCAAGTGTTCGTAGTCTTCGCCCGCGACCTCAACGTCTGAAACCTTCTCGAACGAGAGCACCTTCGAGTAGAACTCTATGGAGCGCTCCATGTTCGAGACGGTCATGCCGATCTCCGAGACCTGCTCGACCGCAGTCGATGAAAGCTCCGCCGCTTCAGTGGCCGCCGCACCCTTTGAAGGGAGGACGCGCGAGGGATTGGATGCGCTCCAGGCTCGCGCCTCCCTGTGCGGCGGGGATTGAGCCCTGGCGGACGAGAAAAATGTCAGCGCCAGCAAGAGCCAGATCAGCGCCCAGCCCAAGGGAAAGCCTTCTTCGTCGTGATCGCGTCTCTGCGGGTGGCTCATTTCATACGCTCCATTAAATGATCGCCGACTCTTAAAGCATTGGCCATGATCGTCAAAGCGGGATTGACCGCCGCGCTTGAGACGAAGAAGCTGCCGTCAACGACGTAGAGATTATCCAGGTCATGCGCCTTGCAGTTCGGATCGAGCGCCGAGGTGCGCGGGTCTTGGCCGAAACGAATCGTGCCGTTCTGGTGCGCCACACCCGCGAGCGGTATGCGTTGGCCCACGAAAAGATTACGCGAGAAGAGACCGACATGACACTCATGCCCGTGCAGAGGACATTTGGTCTGCTGCTGCATCAGGCTTTTCAGCTTGGCCGTCAGGCGCTTGTGTCCCTCTTCGTTATTAGGTCTGTAGGAGAGGACTATCTGCCCCGTGCGGTCGAGCGTGACGCGATTGTCGGCGTCCGGCAAATCCTCGCTCGTCAGCCAGAAATCCAGAGAGTGCGTGGCCATCATCTCAAGCGTGAAGCCTGGCACGATGGCCGGGGCTCCGGCGCTCAAGGCCGCCGCGTCGAGCTTTCCGACAAACGAGATGTGGCCCATCGGATAGTCCCATTCCTTCGAGCCGAAATAGAAATCGTTGACCGCGAGCGTCTTCTGAAAGACGGTCGGGTTAGGGCATCTTGAGAGGGCCATCAGCACGGAATTGACGTGGCCCATGTAGTGACGACCGACAGTGCCGGAGCTGTTGGCCAGGCCCGCAGGATGCTTGTCGTCGGCTGAGCGCAGCAGGAGCGCCGCCGAGTTGATCGCGCCGCACGAGACGACGAAGATGTCGGCGGTAAACTCCTCCAACACACCTTCGCGCTCGACCAGCACGGAAGTGACGGCGCGGCCCGACGAGCCGGTCTTCAATCGCTCGACCTTTGACTTTGTCAGGAGCGTGACGTTCGAGTGCTTGAGCGCAGGGTCAACGGCGCAGACCTGCGCGTCCGACTTGGCGTTGACGAGACAGGCGTAGCCGTCGCAGGTATTGCAGCGTATGCAGGCGCTCGCGCGACGGTTCCGCTCGTCGAGCATGATGCCGAGCGGGACGTGAAAGGGCTTGAGCCCGAGGCCGCTGAAGTCGTCGGCGAGTTGTTGAATGCGCGGCTCGTGGCTGATGGGCCCATGCGGGTAGGGCTCGCTCGCCTGCGGCTCGGTCGGGTCAACCCCGCGCTCGCCGTGGACTTGATAGAGATATTCGGCGCGGGTGTAGTAGGGCTCAAGGTCTGCGTAGGAGATGGGCCAGGCCGGGGAGACGCCGCCGTGATGACGTATTTCGCCGAAATCACGCTCGCGCATGCGGAACAGCGCCGCGCCGTAGAATTTCGTATTGCCGCCGACGTAATAGTTGGTGTGCGGGTGCAGCGCCTGGCCTTCGCGGTCGCGCCAGACCTCTTTCGCCGCGTAGCGGCCCTCCATGTTGACGGCGCGCGAATCCCAGTTGGCCTTCTCACGCGGCACGTAATCGCCGCGCTCAAGCAGGAGGATGCGCTTGCCCGTACCGGCCAGCGCGTAGGCGAGTGTGCCGCCGCCCGCGCCCGTCCCGATGATAATCACGTCGTAATGATTCTCGTTTGACATCACGTCCTCCCGAAGTTGGCCCACCCGCAAAATCAAAGACGATGGCGAAAGCGCTACGCGCTCAGTCTACTGTTGCGCCGAGAGCGGCGCGGTGGCGAAGTTGACGCCGAAGCGGCGACACCAGATAGTGACGGCGCGATACTTCGAGAGATCAACGTCGCCCGGCACATCGTAGTTTTGATCGCCGACGTTGCCCTTGAGCGCGCCGAGCTCTAGAAAGCCGGAGCGCGTCACCGTATCGTTGTCATTGGCATCCGTCGCCGCAACCAGGTAGACGCGCACGTCCGGGCCATTGGAGGTCTCAAAGCCTGACAGGCGTAGAGTCCGCCGTCCGTCGGCGAGCTGGTAGATCGAAGCGACGCCTTTGGTTTCGTGGGCCACGCTATGAAAGCTTCCGCCGGAAAGCCGCGTAGGCTCTGTCGAGTTGGCCGCCGCCGCCGTCGGAAAACTCTCGTTCACGCGCTGGTTGATGAAGAGCCGTTCGGGGCGAAAGGCATACCAGCCAAGCCCTGCGATGATCGCTACGGCCAGAAGAATAACAAGCTTACGTTGTGACATGATTCTCTCTCTCCTTCCAAAAGTTGTTGGTTGAACTGTCGCTGCCGCTAAAGCAGCCGTTTCAAGTTCGCACGATGGATTGTCAAAGCGAGGTGTCTCTGGCGATGTGCGGCGACAGACTTCTTAATCCGCTTGCTCTCAAAATCATCGCCCGGATTATCGACATTCGGTCAACGTCAATGCTCCGTCCACCCTATTAGTCGCCGGACACGCGAAATCCTTACAGGATGATGAAGAGGAAATTTTTTGAAAAAGTTCCGAAGCGGATCAGGAAGCAGATGCAAACAGGGATGGACAGAGATGGTCAGGATCAGAACTCACAGCAGGATGCAGGACAAAAGCATTGCTCGCTGAATCCGTCTGTGCTTTTCTTACCCTGACAATCTCTGTCCACCCCTGTTAATTCTGTCTTTGAGCGCCGACGGCTTAGCTGCTCGTCCTCTTGTAGCCGCAGCGAAAAATGCAGCGCTCGGAGTTTCGGTGATGCAGCTTGGCGCAGGCGATGTTTCGCTTGCCCCGCAAGCGCACGTAGGCTTCAGCCGCGAGGAGCATGCCGAGCGGCGGCGCTGTGAAATAGACCCAGAGCGCCGTCCAGAGACGTGCCGAGAAGGCGGAGCCGAAGGTGCGCGCAGGGTTCATGCTCATGCCCGAGAGCGGCGCTTCGAGGCTGATGTAGACGGCCACGAGCGCGGCGGCGCAGATGCCGGTCCATCCAGCCCAGCGCTTTGAGTTCGAGATGGCGAGCACCGCAGTCATGAGTAGGAAAGAGATCAACAGCTCGCCGAGAAAGGCTGCGCCGAGACCGAAAGAGCCCGGCAGGGTCGTGACGTATTTGACGGACGGGTCGGCGATGAGCGGGCCGAGCAGCAGGCCCGCCACGAATACTCCCGTCATCGCGCCCGCGAACTGGGCCAATATGTAAAGGAGCGCGTCCCAGGGCTCGATCTTGCCGAGGCGAAAGAAGGCCAGGGTCACGGACGGGTTAACGTGCGCGCCGGACCTCTTTCCCCAGGGTGAATAGATGATCGCCGCAGAGGTCATCGCCATGGCCGTGCCCATCAGTACGCGCTGAAGGAAAGGGGCCGTGACAGTACGCCCGACGGGCGAAGAGGGGTGAAAAATGAGCGCCGCGAAGACGCAGGCCGAGATCATGAACAGGCAGAGCCCAGCGGCCTCAATCATGTATTCCGGCCAGTGATTTTTCAGAGCTTCCCGCATCCTTACGCTGCATCCGAGCCGCACGCTCGCGGCCCGCTTAACTCCGACTCGGTATTCGGGCCCGGCGCTTGCGGGCACACTTCCGCCCGACAGATGTGACAGTTCCATCTTCATCGTCTTCAAGCTCGGGCGAGGGGATTTATTAGAAATGCGAGTCGATGTCTAATCGTCCCAGAGAGCGGGGACACGCTTTCTCCGTACGGGTTGCACAGCGTCCGGGGGCGAGCTTGTCGAACTCGCGCTTCTGTTCAGGAACGGCCTTCTCAAGCTGGACCTTCTGTTGGTGAGCAGCCTCTGTTTGATAAGTTTTCTACGACGCATAAAGCACACACTCAACTTTCGATCGGGTCGGCAGCGTTTCGCGCCCTTACACTCTATTTGTCGTCTGAAACTTGAAAACCTTACACGCGGAGAGGGAGGCTGGGATTATCGCTTTTCGCTCAGCGCCTGCTTGATGCGCTGGCGAGCCTCTGCGGAGAGAGTGGCGGCGGGTAAGGATTCGCCGGATTCGTCATCCGTGATCTGAGATGTGCGCAGGCGCAGGGCGT
This sequence comes from Pyrinomonadaceae bacterium, assembly GCA_036389095.1. Classification (GTDB taxonomy): domain Bacteria; phylum Acidobacteriota; class Blastocatellia; order Pyrinomonadales; family Pyrinomonadaceae; genus DASQYE01. The sequence continues at coordinate 2,769 of DASVQM010000010.1, read as the reverse complement.
CTCTTATCAGGTGCAGGTGGTCTAAGTACCAGGCGCACCAGACGCAGACCCAGAGATGGAGCTTCAGGAGCACTCTCTCGCGCAGCGAGAGACGGCGTTCCAGCGATTCGGACATCACCGGAGCGATCTCCTTGCAGGTCGGCAGTCTACGCAGCAGCCAGTAACGGAGCGCGTGCGTGGCCTTCTGATAAATCCGTAAGCTCATACCTGATGCTTCAAGGTCTCTCGCCCGAACCAGTTCATCTCGATGCAGCGCCGCAGGTGTATGCGCGCACGGTGGAGCATGACCCACAGGTTATTGACCGTGACGTTCAAAATCTCGCAAATCTCTTCGCTCCTCATGCCGTCCACTTCGCGCAGCGTAAAGGCGCTTGAGATGCGCGCCGGGAGCGGAGACAAACACTGGCTGAAGACTTCCCAGAACTCGCCCTGCTCAAGCAGCTCTTCTGGATTGGCGTGCCACTCGACCGGCGCATATTCCACCTTCCAGTGGTCTTGCCATTCTCCCTGGCGGAAAAATTCCGTATGGTCGAACTGCTCTTCGCTCTCCGCGACAGGCGCTTCGCGGCTCGTGCGGCGGAAGTGATCGGTGACCTTATGTTTGAGAATGCCGACGAGCCATGTCCGCTCAGAGCCGCGACCGGCGAAACTGCCGTAGGCTTGAAGCGCCGCCAGCAGCGTCTCCTGCACAACGTCTTCTGCCAGCGTCGCATCACGCAAACGAAACATCGCGTAGCGGTACAGATAATCTCCATGCTCGTCCACCCAGACGCTCGGGTCGGGGGATTGACTCTCAGTCGCGCGTTCGTCTTTGCTCACGAGAAAACCGGCACCGGCGAGGTGTCTCGCTTCCGAGACCAGGAGAAAGCGACCTTCGATTTAGGATCAAGAACTCTCAGGCATCATGGAATACCGGCGAAGATTCGGACGATTCTATTTGTCTCCTGATTTCCAGAATTGTAGAGTAATCCAGGTTCTGCTTTACGGCAATTAAAATCAGAGGACGCTCTGAGGAGTCTCCGGCGGACTCCTTAAAGGCGCTGAGCATTGAAAGGGGCGAAGCGATGAATCAGGTCGCGTGCCGCGATTGTGGCGAGATGATTTCTCGGACGGCCAATGGTTGCTGGCGGTGTGGGCGTAACCTGATCGCCGAAAGGCTGCTGGCGAAGTACCTCTGGATGCTGATCTTGACAGCGCTCTTCCTGTTTGTGAGCGCCCTTCTACTTCTACTAATATATCGCGGGCGCTGACAGAAGCGCCGTCCGAAGAGTTCCGCAGAGGACAGGAGAAGCCCGAATAGGATATGATCTTTTGCGACCGACTGCGAGCGAGTTGGCCTCGGGGCCTCCAGCGGTAAAAGGCACAAGGGGGAGAGAGAGACGTGAGCGTAGCCGAGATTGAGAAGACAGGGCCGACCGATTTTGAGCTGGCGCAGAAAGCGGCGGCGGGCGATATAGCGGCCTTTGAGGAGTTGTACCGTCGCCACTTCCGCCGCGTGTACTCGCTGGCACTGCGCATGACCGGCAGCCCGGAAGAGGCCGAAGACCTCACGCAGGAGACCTTCACGCACCTCTATAATAAGATCGGGAGCTTTCGCGGCGAGTCGGCCTTCACCACCTGGCTGCATCGCATGACGGTCAACCAGGTCCTGATGCACTTTCGCCGCCGCAAGAGCCGACCGGAATACACAGCCTTCAGCGACGAAGAGGGCGAAACCCCTGTCCAGATCGTCCAGGGCACGGAGAACCAGAACAAAATGCCCGTCGTTGACCGCATGATCCTTGAGAACGCGATCACGAAACTGCCGCCAGGCTACCGCAGCGTCTTCGTCCTGCACGACGTTGAGGGCTATGAGCACGGCGAGATCGGCACGATGCTGGGCATCTCCGAAGGGACTTCCAAGTCGCAGCTTCACAAGGCGCGATTGAAATTAAGGGAGTTCATCAGGCAACAGGCGGCCAATAATTAGAGTCTAAAGTGTTCTGCGAGGAGTTCATTTACCCCAAAGGAAATAAGCGTATGGATTGTGCAAAGAGTTTAGAGCTGCTGAGCGACTTTCATGACAACGGACTTGACGAGACGATGCGGGTCGAGGTGAGAACACACCTCGACGAGTGTCCTCCGTGCGCCGGAGTCTTTCTTGACCTGGACACAATCGTGCTGGCAGCAACGGTGCTCCGCGCCGAAGAGCCGGGCATGGCCTTCCCGGACGAGCAGGTCATCTGGCAGCGAATGAGCATCGGCAGACGCACCATCCATTAAAATCGGATTCGTCGTCAAAGGGCTCGCCTTCTTCACGCGCACGATACTATTTCCGGTCTTGACCGGCCTCGACGCCCTCCCTAAAATGGTGCGCAAGTTCCCCGTTCGATCAGCCCCTGCGAAGTAAACCGTCATCCAAGGAAGGGAAAACCATGTCCAGCAACAGTAGCGATAATAGCCAGGGCAACACAGGAACCAGAGACATCACCTACGATTTGATAAGCACCGCTTACCATCTGCTGCAAGGCGCTGAAACCGTGACCACCTACATCGAAGACGCCGAGCAGGAAGGCAATCAGGAGCTTGCACAGTTCTTCCGCGAGACGAAGGAAGAATACACGCGCCGCGCCGATAGGGCGAAACAGTTGCTCGCCAGCCATATCGGTCAGCAGGGACAAACTCAGGCAGCATCGGGCTCCTAAGGACACACCCTGCGAGCCGCAAGAGCGGCGGCTGCAAAATCAAAGTAGCTTTCAAAGAGAGAAGCGCTCTGAGCCCATGGGCTCA
>DASVQM010000009.1:0-5770 GCA_036389095.1 Pyrinomonadaceae bacterium | reverse complement strand
AATCTCAGAGCGGCAGGAAGTCAGTCATAAGTATGCGCACGAGGCGCAGGTGGTGAGCGCATATTATGGATTCTTCACGAGGAATCCGGACGGAGCATATTTGAACTACTTGCAGCGACTTGATAGCGGAGAGATCACGCTTGGAGACCTGGCCAATGCTTTCGTCAATGCCGCTGAATATCGTTCCAGGTTCGGGCATTAGTAGTAGAGGGATTCTTTAAGACGGAAGATGAAAGCGGTGGGTTCGCCTGGGGGCTACCCGCCGCTTCTCTTACATTGAGCCGAAGATGTCTTTCATGGGGGTTTGTTCGTATAATGCGGCCCTCGCAAAACTGCGAATCATGCGGGCATTGCTGCAAGCATTCGGAGGAGACAGACCATGATGGAGATAGTATTGAAGCGGTTCGAGGCTCCTGATGAAACTCGTGTGTTTGAAAAGGGGAAGCTTGAGATTGTTCGTCTCGGCGGGTTGACGATTGGGAGGGCGAGCTATGAGCCGGGCTGGAAATGGACTGAGCATGTGAGCCCGATTGCGGGCACTCCGTTTTGTGAAGTCGAGCACGTCGGAATGGTTCTCAAGGGGCGCGCGGTGGCGGCGATGATGGACGGCACAGAGGTTGAGCTTGCCGCAGGCAGCCTCTTTTACGTGCCGCCCGTGCCGCATGATAGCTGGGTGATCGGCGACGAGCCCTACATCTCGCTGCATTTCCTTGGCGCAGAACAGTACGTGACGTAAAGCTGAGGCGATAGCTGCCTGGTCGTGATCGCAGCCGAAATGATAAGGCATTGGGGCCGGCAGCCATTCTTCCGGCATCTTTAGCCGCCTTCGAGTAATCTTTTATTATGAGCACAGAGGAAGCCCTGGCATTGATCGTTTCCGAAGCGAGCGCGGATGGCGACGGCTTGCTTTCGAGCGTGCGCCGGGGCGAAGAGCCCGGAAGCGAAAGGATGCGCAGATTGATCTCTGCGCTCGGCATAGTCTTTCATTCCCTGGAAGGCCAGGGCGCTCTTGATCGTGGCCTGGCCGCAGCCCTCTTCGCCCTGGGCTCGGAGGTTCCGCTGACCATCAGCTCCTGGGCCAACAAGGGACACGTCTGGCGCAGGGACTTTATGGGAGATGAGGTCTACGAGCTGTTGATGCGCGTGCAGAGCATCTTCGATGACAGGCGACTCGAACCGGGCCAAGTCGAGACCATCCATTGACGGCGTTGAGGGCTGGCGATTTCGCTGCCTGAGCTTCAAACAGCTTAGCGCCATACTGATTCCCGTCCCCCGAGGCTGAGCCGGACTCAAGCCGTCCGTCCGGGCCTATGGTTCGGCTCTTTCGGAATCTCTTCTGAAGGCAATCAGCGAATTGAGGCAGACCAGCGAGACCGCTTCGACCGTTTCCGCGCAGTGAAGCTTTCCGGCTGCGATCAGACTGTGAATCGTTTGCACCTCGACGCTGGCCGCGACGGCTGCTTCTTCCAGAGTGATCATCTGTATAGGCTCATTGCACCGCGCGCAGTGCAGGCGAAAATGGCTGCCGCCCTGGCGTATGAACCACATGCGATGATTGTCCCTGGCGGTGACCTGCGCCCGCCTGTATAGCTGCATCATGCCCTCCTATTCTCTCGGGCCAGGGTCTTGCGTTACAATTAGTATGGTATTGAAAGTGCTTGACTGAGACTACCTTGCTCCGTTTCCCCCTCAACATGTGCAGAAGACAATAGATGTAAGGGCGAGCCAACGTCCTTAGAAAGTTCTGAAATTACTCTGAATTATCTTCCGCAGATTGAGACCAGCCTTTATGAATAAGCGAGCTAAGAGGTTCTACGAATTCGGGCGCTTTCGTATAGACATCGAAGGACGGCTTCTATTTTGCGATGGCGAGCGACAGAAACTGACCTCGAAGGCGTTCGACATGCTCGTCGTGCTTGTCGAAAACGAGGGCCGACTGCTCGCCAAAGAGGAGCTGATGAGCCAGGTCTGGCCCGATAGCTTCGTCGAGGATAATAATCTGGCCCAGTGCATCTCTCTGCTGCGGAGAGTGCTGGGCGAAAGCCCGGAGGGCCGCAAGTATATAGAAACAGTCCCCAGGCACGGTTATCGCTTTATCGCCGAGGTGCGGGCCTCGACCGATGAGGAAGAGACTGCTGAGGGCGCACGGGAGAGGGCCGGGGAAAGCAGACCGGAAGCAGCCGCGCTCAAGCAGGCGTATGACCCTGAGGCGGCCTTGAACGACCCTGTGCTCAGTGCCGAGTTGGTCTCTGCCCAGCCCGAGACCTATCCGACCAACCTGCCCATCCCGCTCACGCCTTTCATAGGGCGCAGTGCTGAGGTCGCTGCCGTCGAGCGTTTGCTGCGCCGCAGAGACCTGCGCCTGCTGACGCTCACAGGGCCGGGCGGAACCGGCAAGAGCAGGCTTGCCCTGAAGGTGGCCGAGCATCTGCACGCGGAATTCCCCGACGGCATCTTCTTCATCGCCCTGGAACCGATCACCGACCCCAACCTCGTCACGTCCGTCATCGCTCAGACGCTCGGCGTCAAGGAGACCGGCGATGTCTCGCTCGCGGCGACCTTGAAGAAGTATCTGGGAACGAAACGAATGCTCTTAATCCTGGATAACTTCGAGCACGTCGCCTCTGCCGCGCCCCTCGTCTCAAGCCTGTTGATGGCGGCCCCCGGCATAGTCTTTCTGGTGACGAGCCGCGCGGCCCTGCACCTGAGCGGAGAGTACGAGTTTCAGGTTCCGCCGCTTCACCTGCCCAACCTGGAAAGCCTGCCGCCCGTCCCAGACCTCATGCGCTGCGCCTCCGTCGCACTCTTTACGCAGCGCGCGATGGCGGCCAAGTCCGATTTTTCGCTGACGGAGAGAAACGCCCGCGCTATCGCCGAGATTTGCACGCGCCTGGACGGCCTGCCGCTGGCCATAGAGCTGGCCGCCGCTCGCATCAAGCTGCTGCCGCCGCAGGCCATGCTCGTGCGGCTGGAATCTCCCTTCAAGATATTGACGGGCGGGGCGCGCGACATGCCGGCCCGCCAGCGCACCATGCGCGAGACTATCGCGTGGAGCTACGACCTGCTCGAAAAGCAGGAAAAATCACTCTTCAGGCAGGTCGCCGTCTTTACCGGAGGCTTCACGCTGGAAGCAGCCGAAGCGGTCTGTAACGCCGAAGCGGAATACGGCATAGACATTCATGATGGCGTTGCGTCCCTGGTGGATAAGAGCCTGCTACAGCAGATCGAGCAGGCCGGGGGCGAGCCCAGGTTCGTGATGCTGGAAACCATCAGGGAGTACGGGCTGGAATGCCTGAAGGCGAGCGGCGAAAGGGAGCTTTTCCGGCGACGCCACGCAGCCTTCTTTCTTCAGTTGGCCGAGCGTGCCGAGCCTGAGCTTGGAAGTCAACAGCAGCCCGTCTGGTTGGCGCAACTCGAACAGGAGCACGACAATTTCAGGGCGGCGCTCAAGTGGGCCCTGGACGAGCATCAGGCCGAGACGGCGTTGCGCCTGGCGGGTGCTCTCTGGTGGTTCTGGTATCTGCACGGTCATTACAGGGAGGGGCGCTCCTGGCTCGACAAAGTTCTCGCAGAGGGCAGCGACCAGCGTACGACCCACAGGAGCAGGGCGCTGATCGGAGCTGGCGGCCTGGCTTTCCTACAGTGTGAATATGCGGCGTCGGAGAAGCTGCTCAAAGAGGGACTGCAACTGGCGCGCGAGCTATCTGACAGGGAATCAATCGCCACTTCGCTTCAGTTATTAGGGAGCGTCGCGCGCGAGCAGGGCGATTACAATCGCGCCATAGAGCTTCACCAGGAGAGCCTGGCCATCTGGCGCGAGCTCGATAATAAACGCGGCATCGCCCGTTCCTTAAACTACATAGGCTTTGCCTCCTGGCTCCAGGGCGACTTTGAGAAAGCGGTGGTTGTCTGCGAAGAAACGCTCGGGTTGTTTCGCGGGCTCGGCGACAAGGAAGGCATCGTCTGGTCTCTGCTGAATCTGTCAGCCGTGATGTTTTACAGGCAGAAGTACGATCAGGCCGTCTCGCTGTGCAACGAGAGCCTGACGCTTTCCGAAGGGATCGGATACAAGGAGGGAATCGCCTGGTCGCTCAATATCTGGGGCAACGTCGCGCGGCGCAAGCAGCAGTTCGAGCCCGGCAAAACCATGCTGCGCGAGAGCCTTGAGCTGCACGTCGAGCTGGAAGACAGGTGGCGCGTGGCGAGCGTCCTTGAAAGCCTCGGGGCAATCGAATTCGAGCAGCAGAAGCCTGAGCGGGCCGTGCGCCTCCTGGGAGCCGCAGAAGCCTTGCGCGCCGCCGTCGGCACGCCCCTGCCGCCCGTCGAACGTGAAGAGCGCGACCGCTATCTAAAGTTGGCGCGGGCGGCGCTCGGCGAGGAAAAACTCACCCTCTTGTGGCTCGAAGGGCGCACCATGCCCGTAGATCAGGTTATCCTCTACGCCTCGAAGTGATTCCGCTTCATCCGATTTTCATAATTCTTTCAGAGATAATTCATAGTCATCTAAAGACGCCACGCTCGCCCTCCGGTTACATTGGCGTTCGGTTGGCAAATCTTGAACCTGAAAGCGTCGCTTAAGTGACCGGACTGAGCGAGCCTTTTGAAGAGCCAAAGAGAGGCAGAAAACGTGTCATTCTTACATGTCTTACGCCTTAAACGCCTTAACCTCAGAATCGAGAAGGAGAATTCCACAATGAGTAGGTTCCGTTTTACAGGGGATTTCACAATCAGAAGCATCGCCTGCGCCGCGCTTTTGGCGCTCGTCGGTTGCGCCGCGCCCCGCCTGGCCACAGCCCAGACGAGCGGGCAATCCGCCGACGGCAGCTTCAGTTACTCTCAACTAGGGGGGCCGACAAAGACTATCGAGTTCAGGTCTATAGTAAATAAGGACGGCAGCACGACCGGCCAGATGAGTTTCAGCGGCCCCGAAACTTTCCCTGACCAGGACGTTGACGGCACGGGCCGCGCCGGTTTCAGCGGCAAGATCGAAAATCTTCAGATCGACGTGGATTTCGACGGCATGGTCGTGGACAAGACCAGGGCAGTGATGAGCGGAACCGTCAGGGGCTCTACCCTCAGCGACTACATAGGCCAGCGCGTGCTGCTCGTGGTCGAAGACAACGGGACGGGCATCGAGGACAAAGCGCGACCGGATGAATTCACCTTCGGCCTCTACAGGCCGAAGGACATCACCTGGATACCTACGGACGCGGAGAGGAAAGACGACAACGGATGGAGTTTGAACTGGATAGCGACGGATGCCGAGAGAAGAGACGATGTCGGCGTGCCATACAGAAGGAGTACGGAGATCACCGCTCAGACCTTCCCCCTTTCGTCCTACGACTTCGTTGATATAAGTAATGGTGTCGGCAATATTCGAGTTCAGCCGTAGAGCCTCAGGGGCCAACGCCGGGACTCTTAAACCCCCGTTGCCCTGACGGTCACGCTGCTACTTCAACGGGTCGACAAAACCAGGCCCATCACCACAATAACTTTTCCCTTTAGGAGGACGCAGATGAGAAGTATTCGTTCGATCTACAGCTTGTTAGCCATAGTAGCTCTCACTTTAGCCGCAAGTTCTCTCGCGCACGCGCAGGCGACCCGCACATGGGTCTCAGGTGTCGGCGACGACGTTAACCCGTGCTCGCGCACCGCTCCCTGCAAGACCTTCGCCGGGGCCATCTCCAAGACCGCCACCGGCGGCGAAATCGACGCCCTCGACCCGGGCGGCTTCGGAGCCATCACCATCACCAAGTCCATCACCATTGAC
>DASVQM010000008.1:0-107324 GCA_036389095.1 Pyrinomonadaceae bacterium | reverse complement strand
ACTTTGCCCTGGTAAGGCATAACTTTGCCTTGGTTGCGCGCAACTTTGCTTCGGTTGCGCGCAACTTGACTTCCGTAACGCGCAACTTTGCCTCCGTAACGCATAACTTTGCCCTGGTAAGGCGCAACTTGAGGCTGGGATCAGGTAAGCGAAGCCCGGTCTCGCGCTCCTCCAGGGGTTTGAGCAATCCGACTAGGGCGTCTCAGGTCAGTAGAGTCAAAGGTCTCTGGCGGGTATTGCCAGCATTGAGAACCCGCCCGAGACCTTTGGCCGTACTGACCTGAACCTGAATGATGAGCTAAGTGGCCGCACTCATTGGCAAACAGCTATGGAGTTGGCTTTCAAGCCGGAAGGGGGATAGAATGAAAACGCCGGCCCCCTGACCATACCATCCGGCTGGCGTTGTAAGTCTGTGTACCGGCAAACCTGTCATGATCTTTGCCCCTCCCCCCAGGATCAGCGCGACCGACGCGGCAAGTCAATAACTGCGACGTTTGCCAACCCTCTTGTATCAGGTGTGATGTGTTGAAGCATAAGACACCCCGAACGCTCCTGTGGAGGCTTCATTGGTTAAAGCAATAAACGACGGCAAGCATGCTCATGAAGTGATTCCTTTCAGCGCTGGCGATATGGCGCTGGGGCAGCTCGCCCCGCGCTCGGATTGGAGCGTGATGAGTGAGGCGGAGCACTTCGTCCAGCTCTACGAGACGGACGAGTTTCTGCTGGATTCGCTCGGCGGCTTCATCGGCGCAGGGCTCGACGCGGGCGATGCCTGTATCGTCGTCGCCACGAAAACGCACCGCGCGCAGTTGGACGAGAGATTGGAGGCGCGCGGGGTGGATGTGACGAGGGCCAGCGCTTGCGGGCAGTATGTCTCGCTCGATGCAGCCGAGACTCTCTCGTCGTTTATGGTTGACGGCGTGACGGAGCCCGTGCGCTTCGTGGAAATCATCGGGGGCATCATCGCGCGCTCTGCTCCCGGGCATAAGCGCGTGCGAATCTTCGGCGAGATGGTCGCGCTCCTCTGGGCCGAAGGGAAGTACACGGATGCACTGCGCCTGGAAGAGCTCTGGAATCATCTTGGCGAAACGCATCCCTTCCTGCTCTTCTGCGCTTATCCGATGAGCGGCTTTGGCGGGGCCGCGCTCAGCGAGCAGCTCGGGCATGTCTGCGCAGGGCACTCGCGCGTCATTCCCGCAGAGAGCTACACGGCGCTCACAGACCATGACGAGCGGCTGCGTGCAATCATTTTGCTGCAACAGAAGGCGGGCTCGCTTGAGGCAGAGATTGCTGAGCGCAAGGATGCTGAAGTCGCCCTGCGCGCTGTGAAAGACGAGTTGGAAGTCCAGGTCGAAGACCTGCGCCGCTTGCATGAGATGAGCCTGAGCCTGACGAGCACGCTCGATATCGAGTCGGTGCTCGCAGAGGTTCTACGTGCGGCGATGGCCGTGCAGGGAACCTCCCTCGGCCTCTTGTCGCTATGCGACCCACAGCGCGACGGGCTCGCGCTCAAGGTCAGCAGCGGCTTCGACGAAGAGTTCCTCAAGCATATTGAGTTCGTTCCGTCCGGCGAAGGGGCCTGCGGAACCTGCTACGAGCAGCGCGGGCAGGTGGTGGTCGAGGATGTGGAAACAGACCCGGTCTTCGATGCCTACAGGGACGCGGCACGCGCCGCCGGCTTCCGCGCCTGTCATAGCACTCCGCTCATTACGCGCAACGGCAATATCATCGGCGTGCTCTCCGTGCATTTCCTCCATCCGCATCGCCCGCAGGAGCGTGAGATGCGCCTGATGGACCTCTATGCACGGATGGCCGCCGATTTTATAGAGAACGCGAGGCTTCATCACCAGGTGCAGCAGGAGTTGCAGGCGCGCGAGCAGTTGCTCGTGCGCGAACAGATGGCACGCTCCGAGGCGGAGAACGCCAATCGCCTGAAGGACGAGTTTCTGGCGACGGTCTCGCACGAGCTGCGGACTCCGCTGACGGCCATCATGGGTTGGGCCCACATGCTCGGCGGCGGCAGGCTGGACGAAGCGACCGTGACTCACGCCGTCGAGACCATAGAGCGCAACGCTCAGGCTCAGGCCCGCTTGATCGAAGATATTCTGGACGTGTCGCGCGTGGTGATGGGCAAGCTGCGCCTCAACATAGGCCCGGTTGATCTGGCATCTGTCATCAACGCGGCGATTGATTCCGTGCAGTTGGCGGCTGATTCAAAGGGCATTCGACTTGAGGTGACGCTCTCGCCATCGGCGCGGCGCGTCTCCGGTGATTCAAGCCGCTTGCAGCAGGTCGTCTGGAATCTGCTCTCGAATGCGATCAAGTTCACTCCCTCGGGCGGGCGCATCGAAGTCGGGTTGGAGCGCGAAGGCTCAAACGTACGCATCGGCGTGAGGGACACGGGCTGCGGTATTAACGCGGATTTCCTGCCCTTTATCTTTGACCGATTTCGTCAGGCCGACGGCACGAGCACGCGCAGCCACGGCGGGCTCGGCCTCGGGCTCTCAATCGTACGCCATCTGGTAGAGCTTCACGGCGGCACAGTCTGTGCCGATAGCGACGGAGAGGGGCGCGGCTCGACATTCACCATACGGCTTCCTCTGGCGGTCACACAGGAAGGCTTGAAAGGCGCTGGCAGTGAGAACGCCGCCCTGTGGTCGAATGAAATTGACGGCCCGGGCGACAAGCCTCTCGCTTCGCTCGATGGTGTGAAGGTGCTGCTGGTTGACGACACTGAGGACACGCTCAACATGCTCGCCTCCCTACTGGCGGATTGCAGGGCCACTGTGCAGACCGCCGCTTCCGCCGCTCAAGCTTTGGAAGTGATCGAGTGGTACAAGCCCGATGTGCTCGTCTCTGATCTGGCGATGCCGTTTGAAGACGGCTACGCGCTCATCGGCAGGCTGCGAGCGCTCGAAGCGCAGAGCGGCGAGCATATTCCGGCTGTCGCCCTGACCTCGTACGTCAAGGTGGAGGAGCGTCTGCGCGCATTGTCCGCCGGATTCAACATGTTCGTCCCGAAGCCTGTCGAGATAAGCGAACTGATCACAGCTATCGCAAGCCTTGCCGGACTCCGTCTGAGCGGAAATTAAGAGGCCGGACAGATTTGAGAGAATCAAAGAGCGGGGATGTGAAATCGCCCCCGCTCTTTCTCTTTTGATGAGCCCGCGAGCGTGAATGAACCGATGCTGCTCAGGTCAGTAACGCTCTCAGGTCTCGGGCGGGCCTCAACTCTCATCAGCACGCGCCCGAGAGCTTTGGCGCTGCTGACTTAAATGCCGCGCTCGGTGCTCGCACTCCCTGGCAAACCGCTATAATTGACAGCGATAGGCTCGTCATGTAGGGTTGGATGTGCCGACAAGCGGGCCGGGCTGTTATCGTAGATGGTGTTCCCGCATGCGTGCGCGTTGTCACTTCTCTAAACGGCTAATCACTAATAACCTCTGCGCTGCTGCTTTCCGACCGACAGCGCTCCTTCTGCCAAAGGACTACCCGTCATGCCATCGCTTCCTGATCGGATGCTTCCTTCGACTCGTTCTTCGCTCTACTTGTTGAGCGTTGGAATGCTGACGAGCTGCGTCGCAATGCTGTTCATTGCCGGTGCAGTTGTGACGGCTGCCGGGCCCTCATTCACGGCGAAGGCCGATTATACGACCGGGACGCTTCCCGCTTCGGTCGCGGTCGGAGACTTCAACGCGGATGGCAAGCCTGACCTTGCCGTGGCCAACAGCAGCGGCAACACCGTGAGCGTCCTCATCAATAACAGCAACGGAACCTTCGCGCCGAAAGTCGATTATGCGACCGGTACGGCTCCCAACGCAGTCGCGGTCGGAGACTTCAACGCGGACGGCAAGCCTGACCTGGTCGTGGCCAACAGCAGCGGCAACACGGTGAGCGTGCTCCTCAACAACGGCAACGGAAGCTTTGCCTCAAAAGTTGACTACGCGACCGGCACTACTCCCTTTTCGGTCGCGGTCGGAGATTTCAACTCTGACGGCAGGCCCGACCTGGCCACGGCGAACCAAAGCAGCGCCACTCTAAGCGTCTTTATCAATAACGGGAACGGGACATTCGCGCCGAGGGTCGATTATCTTACAGGCACGGATCCCTATTCGGTCGCGGTCGGAGATTTCAACCTTGACGGCAAACCCGATCTGGCGGCGTCGAACTTCAGCAGCCATAGCGTGAGCGTCTTTATCAATAACGGCGGCGGAGCCTTCGCGCCGAAAGTCGATTACGGCAATGGCGTTGGCCTTGCTCCCGCCTCAGTCGCGGTCGGAGATTTCAACTCTGACGGCAAGCCCGATCTGGTCACGGCGAATTACGGCATCAATACGGTGAGCGTCTTTATCAATAACGGCAACGGAACCTTTGCCGTCAATATTGATTATGCAACCGGCTCGCTTCCCAGTTCTGTCGCGGTCGGAGATTTCAACGCGGACGGTAAGCCTGATCTGGTGACAGGGAGCAGAGGCGTGAGCGCAGTCAGCGTGCTCATCAACGATGGTAATGGCGCATTTGCCCCGAAAGTCGATTATGCTACTGCCTCGTCTCCCTATTCGGTCGCGGTCAGCGACTTTAACCTGGACGGCAAGCCCGATCTGGCCGCGACGAATTTTAACAGCCAGAGCGTGAGCGTGTTCCTCAATGCCCTGATTGTCCCGGCAGGAGGTTTCGCCTCGGGAGTTGACTATGGTGCTGGCCCGCTCCCTTATTTTGTCGCGGTTGGAGATTTTAACCTTGACGGCAAGCCCGATCTGGCCACGACGAACTTTAACGGCCACACATTAAGCGTGCTCATCAACAATGGGAACGGGACATTCGCGCCGAGGGTTGAGTACCCTACCGGCATGACCCCGCTTTCGGTCGCGGTCGGAGACTTCAACTCTGACGGCAAGCCCGATCTGGCCACGTCCAACGCCGGCAGCAACACGGTGAGCGTGCTCCTCAACAACGGCAACGGAAGCTTTGCCGCCAAGGTTGACTACGCGACCGGCACTACTCCCTTTTCGGTCGCGGTCGGAGATTTCAACTCTGACGGCAAGCCTGACCTGGTCGCGGCTAACAGGGACAGCGCCACAGTCAGCGTGTTGATGAATAACGGCAACGGCACATTTGCGCCGCGGGCCAATTATAGTACGGGTGCGAGCCCGCAGTCGGTCGCGGTCGGAGACTTCAACTCTGACGGCAAGCCCGATCTGGCCACGGCGAACTTCTTTGACACCAACACTGTCAGCGTGCTTATCAATAACGGGAACGGGACATTCGCGCCGAGGGTTGATTATGCTACCGGAAAGAATGCCCGTGCCGTCGCGGTCGGCGATTTCAACTTCGACGGCAAGCCCGATCTGGCCGTGGTCAACAGTGGCAGCGCCACTCTAAGCGTCTTTATCAATAACGGGAACGGGACATTCGCGCCGAGGGTTGACTATGCCACCGGCTCAACTCCCGATGCGGTCGCGGTCGGCGACTTCAACTTCGACGGCAAACCTGACCTTGTCGTGGCCAACCTTACCGGCGCGACCATAAGCGTGCTCATCAATAACGGCAACGGAACCTTTGCCACGAAGGTTGATTATGTCGCCGGTGTGAATCCCAATTCAGTCGCGGTCGGGGACTTCAACCTCGACGGCAAACCTGATCTGGCCGTGGCGAACCATAACGACAACACAGTGGGCGTGTTCATCAACGTCGCGCCCACTACGCCGCTCTCAGTCCTGCAATTAGATTCGCTCAACTACACTGTCGGCGAAGCGGCGGGCCACGCCGTCATCAACATCACACGCAGCGGCGACATTTCGGGTGCGGCCTCTGTGCAGTACGCGACGAGCGACATCTCCGGGCTCACAAACTGTAATGTCAATACGGGGAATGCTTCGGCACGCTGCGACTACACGGCGGTTGGAGGCACGCTGAGCTTTGCCCCCGGTCAATCCAAGCTCTCCTTCAACGTCCCCGTTATCAATGATGTTTACGTCGAAGGGGGTGAGACGCTGACGCTGACCTTGACCAGTCCACTCGGCGCAACCCTCGGGATACCCTCGACGGCGACGCTGACCATCAACGACAATGACAATACACCGGCAACATCGAACCCCGTAGACCAGAGAGAATTCTTCGTCCGTCAACTCTATCTAGACACCCTCAACCGCGAGCCGGAGCCGTCGGGTCTGGCCGCCTGGCTCGAACGGCTCAATACCTGTCCGCGACCGGGCGAGACCATACAGAACTGCGACGAGATCGAAGTGGCTTCGGCCTTCTACCGCTCGCCGGAGTTCTTCGACCGCAGCTTCTTCATCTACAAAGTCTATGAAGTGGCTTTCGGTCGCCAGCCGCAGTATGACGAATACCAGCGAGACATTCGCAAAGTCACAGGATTCCTGACGGAAGCGGAACTCGAAGCCCGCAAGCAAGCCTTCGTCTTAGAGGTCAGCCAGCGGCAGGAGTTCAAGAGCCGGTATGACCAGATCACGGATTCCGGGGCGTTTGTGGACGCGCTCTTGCAGACGGCGGGAATACAGCTCGACTCGAATACGAGAGCGGTGCTGATCTCGGAGCTGTCCAACAGCTTCATCCAGCGCTGGGACGTGCTGCGCAGAATAGTGAACAGCCAGGAGGCGAGCCGAAAGTTCTTCAACAAGGCGTTTGTCGTGGTCGGATACTTCGCCTTCCTGAGACGCAATCCCGACATCAACTACCTCCACTGGATAGACGTGTTGAATACGACGGGAGATTATAGGGAAATGATTCGAGGGTTTATGCAGTCTGCCGAGTATCGCTCTCGCTTCGGGCCAACTTGACGCTCTGCCTCGATTCATGGCCTGCGCCCGACTGCCGTTCTCCTTACTCGACAGCGACAGTCCGCGCATGTAAAATTACCAGCTTTATTATGAATGAGATCGCGGACGATGCTGGGAGCGGTGCGCTCGCTGACAGCGAGGGAGCGGCCCTTGAGCGGCGGCTCCTGCGCGGTATGGGTGCGGCGGTGGCGCTCGCCCTCATCGTGAGCCTGATGGTTGCGCCCTGGCGCGTGACAACCGGGCTGCTGCTCGGCGGGATTCTCTCATTCTTCAATCATCATTGGCTGCGGGCTTCGCTCGCCTCGGTCTTTGGGCCTGCGGGCAGAGGAAGCAGGCCGCGCCTGGGCCCTGCCAGGTATGTGCTGCGCTATATGGTTGTCGCCTCCGTTGTGGCCGCAGCCTATATGCTCGACCTGGTTTCCATCGCGGCGACGCTTGCCGGGTTATGCGCCTTCGCCGCCGCCGTCATGATCGAAGCTTTCACGCAACTATATTTCGCTATCGTTTATCGAGAGGAAAATTAAGGAATGTTCTGGTTACTTAGCAAGGCGGAAGAGGCCGCTCATCCCGAGTCTGTGGGGAACGCCGCGCACGAGGCGGAGAAATCCACGCATCATGTGCCCATCATCGTCGAGAAGCTCAACCATTATTTCGGCGAGCCCGTCTATCATTTCCAGATCAACTACACCAAGCCGCTGTGGGATCGTTTCTTCAGCATCTTTCACACGGATGCGGAGACGGCCTGGGGCGTCAAGTATTCGCCGGAGAATGCTATCCCCTGGTACACGGTGATGTTCGTCATCGCGTGTCTCATCAGCGTGCTGGTCATCTTCCTGTTCAGGCGCAAGCTCTCGGAGTCTGAGCCGACGCACGGGCAGCAAACCTTGGAGGTCGGCGTACTGGCGATACGCAATATGCTGGTGGACATCGTGGGCCCGCACGGCCTGAAATATTTCCCCGTCGTCGCGACCTTCGCCGTCCTCATACTGTTCTCGAACATCCTGGGTTTCTTTCCACTGTTCATGTCGCCGACGGCTTCCGTCAACGTCACGTTCGCGCTCGGGCTGACCTCCTTCATCTATTACAACTACATAGGCATCCGTGAGAACGGCCTGCTCGGACACCTTGGGCATCTGGCCGGGCCCATCTGGTGGATCGCGCCGCTCATCTTTCTGATCGAGCTGGTGGGCAATCTGGTCAGACCCCTCTCGCTGGGCCTGCGTCTGTTCGGCAACATGTTCGCCGATGAAGCCGTCTCGGCCAACATCGCCAACCTGGCTCCGCCTTATACGCAGTGGATAGTCCCCGTGCTCCTGATGCCGCTCGGACTGTTCGTGGCTTTCATCCAGACTTTCGTCTTCGTGCTTCTTTCGATGGTTTATATCAGCGAGGTTTCGCATCCGCCGCATGATGATCATGAGCATCACGGCGAGGCGGCGCACGCCGATGATAATCTCATCGTGCCCGCATAAGCTTTGATAGTCGCTCTATTATTTAGCCGCGCCCTTGCCGGGCGACGCGGGCAGTCGCGCCCGCGCACGTCGAGGCGCCACAAAAGCGGAATCGCTCTTTAGCCGAAAGGGAACCAAGACCCGTCAGGGCAACCGATCTGATGACGCCTGGATAATCGGCTTTCCACGTTTGAGGGAAAGCGCGCGCGAGTGCCGGCATCGCTGGAGCGCCGTTGTACGAGGGGCGGCTGCATACCGGAGGCGGGCGAAATCATAAAGCAAGGCGTCGCCGGGCGGTAACCATTTTGCTCTTTCGATCTCTTCTTTCGCGTCGGAGCGGGTTCGGGAACGAACGACAAACTTTGGAGAGGAAAAGAGAGATGAGAAAACTGAGATTGGCATTCTTCAGCGTGCTCGGCCTGTTGATGGCTGCCGCACCCGCCCTGGCCCAGGCCACGCAGGCCGCCGCAGATAATGACGCCAGCGTGAACAAGTACAAGGCGCTCGCCGCGGGCTTCGGGTTCGCCATCGCGGCGGGCCTCGGCGCAATCGGACAGTCGCGCATCGCGGCGTCGGCTGTCGAAGGCGCGGCGCGCAATCCGGGCGCTGCCGGTCGCATCCAGACCATGATGATTCTCGGTCTGGCGCTGATCGAATCGCTCGTGCTCTTCGCGCTGCTCATCGTCTTCGTCAAGGTCTAGACGATTTCAGAAAAGCGAAGTATCAGGGATGCGGATGAGGCGCTCGAAGTGTACGCTTCATCCGCATTTGTCTGGTACGTTTGTCATCATTTCGGCGTATGACGACGATACGAACGGGGACGGCCATCGAGGGCTGAAGTCCCGCCATACTATTTAAGAAATAGCGCACGGCAGCACGCCTCTCAAGCGGCATATGCCTTGCTCAGCTTCAGGTGTTATACTCTCCCATAGTTCCCCGCTCATTAAGACGAACTCATCGCCAGCGACGAATCCCCCGGTTTATCTTCACCCCCTTTGCGTGAAACTTATCCGCGCGCCGCCCCGAGCGATAATGCGGGCCGGTCGCGGCCAGCAAAGCCCGGCCCCGAAAAGGGGCTGGCCGGTTAAGGATGGAGACTCATGAGGAAACTAATTCTCGCATTTTTGCTGATGATCATGGCTGCCTCGCTCGTCGCGGCTGATACGGTCTTTCTACGCGATGGCCGAAGGGTGCAGGGAACTGTGCTCGGCTTTATGAACGGGCGTTTCGTCGTGCGCGTCAACGAAGCCGTCACGGCCCAGGGCTCAACCTCTCCGGCGATAGCGAGCGGAGACATAGTCTTCTTCCGGCCCAACGAGATCGAGCGCATCGAGATCGAGGGACGCTCGCTCGACGATGCGCGCTTCGAGACACGCACGGTTGATGTCGCGCTCGGGCCAAACTGGATTGACAGCGGCGTTGACCTGCGGCGAGGCCAGCGCGTCCAGATCAGTGCGACGGGGACTATTAACGCCGGTCGCACTCGCATTACGCCGGACGGGTTGCCGCGCTCGACCGACCCGAACGCTCCGCTGCCGCGCGCCGCCGAGGGCGTGCTCATAGGGGCCGTCGGCAACGACCCCAATTCGCCGATTCTGGAGCTGGGCCTGAGCCGCGAGTTCGTCGCAGACCGCGATGGACGCCTCTACCTGACGGCCAACCGCAGCACCTACACGGACGCGCGCGGTTCCTTTACCGTACAGGTACGCACAGAGCGAGAGCTGCGCGCGGCAGGTGACGACCGCGACGATAATACAGATCTCTTCGGCAGGAGTCGCAGGGATAATCCCGCGCCCGTGCGTCGTCGCTCGCGCGGAGACGCAGGAGGCCTGGGCGACAGGCCCATCTCCTCCGGTGTTCGCACGCAGCGCGAAAAGAGTGTCAGCGTCCCGGCCAATCTACGCAACGGCGTGGACACGGGCGTCGACCTGCGCACGGGCGACCCTGTAACGATCAATGCTTCGGGCAACATCACAGCCGGGCGCCGGGCGGGCGTCGTCTCGCCTGAAGGCGG
This sequence comes from Pyrinomonadaceae bacterium, assembly GCA_036389095.1. Taxonomy (GTDB): domain Bacteria; phylum Acidobacteriota; class Blastocatellia; order Pyrinomonadales; family Pyrinomonadaceae; genus DASQYE01. The sequence goes on along the minus strand of DASVQM010000008.1, from coordinate 97,059 downwards.
GCGAGTCGGAGCCGCCTCGATCATCGGCACGTATCCAGTGCCGAGCGCAGGCGTCGGTGCGCTCATAGGCTACATAAGGCTGAGCAACGGGCAAGTGACGCAGGCGTTCTTCGTCGGCAGCCAGTTGACGTTTAATGCGCCGGGCGACGGCAGGCTCTTCCTGCTCGTCAACGACGATAACTACAACGACAACAGCGGCAGCTTCGACGTTCGTATCTCTTACGTGGAGTAAGCAAGGTGGGGGCTTGCCGGACGACAATAGAGAGAGGAGGCGGTTCCCTTTGATGGTCGCCTCCTCTTTTGTCGAGCGCTCGGATTTATCGCCGCTTCCTTTCGCCGGCGGCCTTTTTACAACCCTGATTTTCGCCGCATGTGGAAGATAAAGTGTTGCAGTGGGCCATCATCAAGGCAAAAGATCAAAGCCCGCAGGGGAAAGCAAAGTGCACGCTCGAACTTTTGCTTTTTATCTTTTTACTTTTGATGTTTTCGTGTGATACGCTCAAGATCATTCTCGTTCAAACGAATAGGGGCGAGGCCGGAGTCGTAGATGAAGAAATGTCCGAAGTGCGAGAAGAGCTACGAGGACACAGTGACGCTGTGTCCGAGTGACGGGTCTGTCCTTGCCAAATCTGACAACGGGCTCGTCGGTCAAACGCTGGCCGACAAGTATCGTGTCGAAGAGTTCCTGAGCCACGGCGGCATGGGCACGGTCTATCGCGGCACGCACATCCTGATGGACAAGACCGTCGCCATCAAGGTGCTGCACCCGGCTTTGGCCGCCGACGATAAGATCGTCGCACGCTTCTCGCGCGAGGCGCGCGCCGCCTCACGCATCTCGCACCCGCACGCTCTAAACGTCACGGATTTCGGCGAATCGCAGAACGGCGTCGTCTTTCTGATCATGGAATACCTCCACGGCAAGACGCTCAAGGAGGTGATTCATGCCGAGGGCCCCATGCCTTTGCCGCGCACCGTCGAGATCATCCGCCAGGTCTGCGGCGCGCTCGACGCGGCGCATTCGGAGGGCGTCATCCACCGCGACCTCAAGAGCGATAACATCATGCTCATTGATGTCGGCGGCGGCGACTGGGCCAAGGTGCTCGACTTCGGCATCGCTAAGATTCAGGAGTCGGTCGGCGGAACAGACCCGGCCCTCACCTCGCCCAACCTGATCATCGGCACGCCGCAGTACATGTCGCCCGAGCAATGCTCGCAGGCGTCGGAACTGGACGCGCGCTCGGACATCTATAGCCTGGGCGTCATCCTCTACGAGCTGCTGGTCGGCCACGTTCCCTTCACGGGTGAATCGCCGACTGCCATCATGATGAAGCATTTGCAGGAGCCCCCCCCGTCCGTGCTCGACGAGCGAAAGGATATTCCGGCGGGTGTCGGGCGCGTCGTCTCGCGCGCGATGGCCAAGCGGCCAGAAGATCGCTACGAATCAGCGGGCGAGTTGTCCGAAGCGCTGAGCGTCGCGGCCGAGGCTGAAGTTGAGCCGTCGGCGGCTGCTGCGACGGTGGCGAATGCGGATGATCGTTCGACCAATCGCATCGTCGTGCCGACCGATGCCAATGAGGGGGTGCGCGATACTTCTAACGAGGAGCGCGACGAGGCGACTATCGTTCGTCCGAGAGCGGGCGAAGAGGCTGTCGAAGAGGAAGCCGTCATCTTTCATGACGCGCCGCCTCCGGCTGAAACTTTCAATCCCTGGCGCATACTCATTCCGGCAGCCGTGGGTCTGCTCGTCGTCTTCGGAGTAATCTGGGCGCTCACGCGCAATTCCAATCAACCGACGACCAACCAGCAGACAACCCCGCTCAGTGTAGACCCGAACGGCCAGCCGGTGCAGCCCATGCAATCGCCGACGGGCCAGGCTGAGCGCGGGATCAGCTCAAACAATACGTCGAACCAGACTCAGAACTCTAATTCAACGACGGGAGCAAACCAGAATCAGGCGGCGCAGCCCTCGCCCACCGCTGAGGGCGCTAACACCAGGCGCGGCGACGGCTCGCAAAGGAATAATAACGCGGAGTCTCAGCCGGAGGAGCGTCCCTCAGAATCACCGGACGACTCGAACAACGAGGAGGAAAGCGCCACTCCCACGCCTAAGCCGAGCGAATCTCCAGAGGACTCCGACGAGCCTCCGCCCGCGCCGACGCCTAAGCCCAGAAGGAGACAGAGAGAGCTGCCGAAGCCTAACTTGCCGACAGACACCCCGGCCCAACCGCCCGCCGGCGATGCTCAACCCACTCTCCCCTAGCTTGAGAACTTCTTCAAAAGAGGGCCGCTCTGAGATCAGGCGGCCCCTTTGCTTTCGAGGAGCGCTTCGTCTATCAGTCGAAGGATTCTCGCCTCGTCATCAAACTCCAACCCGATTTCCAGAACATAGCAGGGCAGGTCGAACCCTAAAGCCCCTAGCTTGACGGCATCCTTTGCCGTGGTCAGCAGCGCTTCGGCTCCGGCAGCGCGCGCCTGCCTCAAGAGCGATTGTGCGTCCGCCTGTGTGTAGACATGATGGTCTGGAAAGGCACGCGTGTAAACGAGCGTGTGGCCGTCTTTCTCTAAGTGCGAGAAGAATGCGCGGGGATTTCCGATGGCGCAGAATGCGGCGATGGGCTGCGGCAGGGAACCGGCGCTCACGGCCTCGCTCGCGCTCGTCTCTGAAAGAGGCCGAACGCAGCGTGTGCGTGTGCTTGAGAAAAGGAGTTGGCGCCCGCCGCTCAAATGCTCCAACTGCGCACGCAGCAGGTCAATATCCCGGGCCTGGTCTGTCCGCGTGACGACGATCAGATCGGCTCGCCTGAGTCCCCTGACGGGTTCACGCAGACGCCCGCGCGGGAGCAGTCGCCCGCCGCCGAAAGGGTCAGTCGCGTCAATCGTAACAATGTCGAGGTCGCGCGCGATGCGCAGGTGTTGAAATCCATCATCGAGGATGAAGACCTCGCTTTGGAGATTCGCTATCGCCCAGTGCGCCGCCGCGACGCGATCAGCATCGCTTACGACCGCCGCCACCGAGCGAAGCGATTCGGCCAGCAGTCGCGGCTCGTCGCCTCCCTCAAGAGCGTCGGCCAGAACGGAGTGGCCGTCAGAGACTAAGACGCGCCGCCGCTCGTCTGCGCGACCGTAGCCGCGCGTCAGTATGCAGACTCTCTTGCCTTGTCGAAGAGCGACGGCGCGTGCGAGCCACTCGACGAGGGGCGTCTTGCCAGTACCCCCGGTCGTGAGATTGCCGACGCTCAGGACGGGCACGCCCACCCTGTGAACCTTCATCGCGCCGCTTCCATAGAGAGCCAGGCGCGCCCTTATCACTGCGCCGTAAAGAGCGCCGAAGGGTGACAGGATGAAAGCTCCTCTTGAAATCATGCGGAGAGCGCGTCGCTTCGCGCGCCGTCTTGACGGCCCACTCTATTCTCATCCGTCGGAAGATTGAGGAGTGGCTTGAGCAGTTGGACTGTGCGCTCGGTCGCGCCGCGATTACGTTCGACGACGGTCAAGGCTCTCTGGCCCATCGCGCGCCTGCGCTCGTCATCAGCCAGCAGCTCGCCCAACACCAGCGAGAGTTCACCGATGGCTTCCTCTTCCGAGAGGTCTGGAAGCTGTAAGAGCGCATCGGCCTCAAGAAAAGCATTCATGATGGCCGTGAAGTTAAAGGTATGCGCGCCGCTCAAGACGCATGCCCCGACGGCTGCCGGTTCGAGGACGTTGTGGCCACCCGTGCGCGCGATGCTGCCGCCGACAAAGACCAGGCTGGCGAGAGGGTAAACGGCGCGAAGCTCGCCGATGGTATCCAGCAGGATCACGTCACACGAAGCGTCGCGCTCTGACGGCATGCTTGAGCGGCGCGTCCACCTCAACCCGGATGAATCGAGCAACGCGGCAGCTTCGGCGAATCGTTCGGGATGGCGCGGCGCGATGAGCAGTCTCGCGGCGCTTGCGCCGTCAGCCGCGCGCTGTCGCTTGAAGGCTTCAATGATGATGCGTTCTTCGGGCGCGTGCGTGCTGGCCGCGACGATGAGCGCGCGTCCTTCCCCGAAATGGAAACGCGCGGCCAACTCGCGGCTCAACTCTTCCTCACTCGTGCGGACGCCCGCGTCAAACTTTACATTGCCGGAAACCATGACGCGCTCCGCCGAGAGCCCGAGCATCCTGATGCGCCCGGCGTCTGCCTCCGATTGCATGAGCGCCAGATCGAGACAGCCGAGGATGCGCGCGATAAAGCGCCGCACCAGTTTGTAGCGGCGAAACGAGCCATCGGAGAGACGCCCGTTGACGAGCGCGACGGGAATGGCCCTGCGCCTGCATTCGCGCAGGAAGTTGGGCCACAGCTCTGTCTCCATGATGAGAACGGCGGAAGGCTTGATCGCACAGAGCGCGCGTCGCACGCTCCAGGCCCAGTCGAAGGGGAAGTAAAAGATGGCCGCAGCATCTTTGCCGAACACTTCGCGCGCCATGCGCTGACCCGTCCGCGTGATGGTCGAGACGACCAGCCTATGCGACGAAAACTCTTTGCGAAGGGCAGCGGCGAGGGGCCGGGCCGCCTGCGTCTCGCCCACCGAAACGCAGTGCAGCCAGATGACGGGTCTTCGCTCACTGTCAAGAGCGCGTAGTTGGCCCAGGCGCTCACGCAGTCCTTCGATATACTTTCCGTGGCGCAGCGCGTCGTACAGAAATCGCGGCAGGAGCGCGACGAGGCCGAGGGTCAGCAGGAGGCTATAAAAGAGATACATAAGTGACGAGTGACGGGTGACGGGTGACGAGATAAAAACTATTTCTACTTGTCACTCGTCACTCGTCTCTGGTCACTGTTCTATTTGGCTCGCTCGATGTAGCGGCCTTCGGTCGGATCGACGCGGATGCGGTCGCCTTCGTTGACGAAGGGCGGGACTTGAATCGTGACGCCGTTTTCCAGCGTCGCGGGCTTATTGACGTTCGAGACTGTCGCGCCTTTCATCGTCGGCTCGGTGCTCGTCACCGTCAATTCCATCGAAGGGGGGAGGTCTATGCCGATGGGCGCACCCTCGTAATACTCCGCCTGTAGCTTGAGGCCGGGGACGAGCCACTGGGCAGCGTCGCCCAACTCCTCTTCGCTCAAGCTGGTCTGCTCGTAGTTCTCCGTATTCATGAAGTGATGATGCGAGCCGTCGGAGTAGAGATACTCCATCTCGTGCTGTTCGAGCGTGGCGCGCTCGACCGTGTCGGCGGAGCGGAAGCGATGCTCGAAAGAAGAGCCGGTGCGAATATTGCGCAGCTTGGTCTGCACCATCGCGCGCAGGTTGCCGGGCGTGTGGTGACGAAAGTCAACGACCTTGCAGAGTTGTCCTTCAAAGAGAATCACCATGCCGCGCCGAATCTGTGTTGCAGGAATGGCCATAAAAACGTCTGTCTCCGTAATCAGTCAAAATTTCGTCTGCACGTTAAAGCCCGGCCCGCTCAGTGCGGCCTCAAAGCGCTAATTGCAAACCGCGTAGTCTAGCGAGCGGCGGCAGCCTTTGTCTAGTCAGGAAGCTTAGTTCAACACAGCGAAGACAGCCGAGCCTCCCGGTTTGAAACGAAGCTTCATTAACTATGACGATGACAAAATCATCGTCGGTCGTCTCATGGATTCTCGCCGGCGCGGCTGCTACTTCCTTTTTGGCCTTGCTCGTCGCCTATTGAAGCGGGGCTTTCTCCGGCGTCGAGCTTGAAGTAGACGCAGAGCGTGACCTGGTATTCGAGGCGGCCCTGTTGCAGTCCGCCGCGCTGCTCGCGGACGACGAACCAGGAAAGGTTGCGCAGCGTCTGGCGTGCTCGCTCGACTGCGACTTCGATGGCATGGCTGAAACTGCGGCTGGATGTGCCGACGATCTCGACCCCTTTAAAGACGTTTCCTTCCATCTATGATCCTCCTCAGAAAGAGATGTGGCCGGATTTTACATGAGAAGATGAATGCAAATTTATTGGCGCTCGGAGAGGGTATCAAGATCAGGGCCCGATGTAAATCAAACCCAAAGAGCGGGCGAGCAGCGAAGAAAAGCCGGAGGGAGTAGCGCTTTTCCTCTATGCTCGCCCGCTCTCTTAGGAGGAGCCCACCTACCTGTCTGGCTAAACGCACAGGCCGCAGCAAAGTTCCAACAAAAATTCACGCGGCGCGAGCGCGCGGGACGTGCCGCTGGTAAGCGATACGCTCAAGCAGGAGCTGCGCTTTCTCGTAATAGGGGAAGCGCTGCTCCTCTGCCCTGAACGCGTTGGTGTGATAGTAGCGACGGCCCTTGATCAAACGGGCCGGATGCTTGATGTGCAGCATTTCGTGGTAAAGGATGTATTCGACAAACCAGGCTGGGATGTCCTCGGCGTCGAGCGTCTTGCTGATGACGATGGTATCGTGCGCGGCATCGTGATGGCCCAGGATGCGGCGCGTGCGTCGCTGCGACCAGGTGATGGTCGGCTTCGCTATCTGGCCGTCGAAGTAGCGACGGTTCAGGCGTTGAAACATCTTTTCCAGATCGTAAACCTGGCCGCGCGCAGAGGAGATCATCTTACGCCCGCGACGACGGCGCGCGATATCGGAGGCGCGCAAGACCTGCGGCGAATAGGCGTAGTCCCTGTAAACGCGCTCGTGCACGTCCGGCGTGCGCTTGCCTAAGAGCTTGGCGACGAGGATGGAGGCGAGCGCGCGATGGACGCCTGCGGGCGCGTCTTTGAAGATGTCTGAGAGACGCACGTAGACGCGCCCGGCGCGCAGTCGTATCGTATGATGCAGGCCAGCGTAAGGATAGAACCTGACCTCTATCTCCGGCGTCGAACGGTTGCCGCCAAGCTGGCGAAAGGCATCGCTGAAGTGTATTTCCAGATGTTTCAGAGACTGTGACATAGGCAAACCCTTCGACTTAAAACTGCCGGATGTGGAAGACCATCCCATAGAATGCCCGCTTGCCAGCGTGAGGAGTGCCCGATTTTGGCGACCGGGCTTGTGATGCCCGCTCTCTCTGGCCCAATTCCGGGAAGATGCTTTCAGAAGGGATATTACGGGTGGTCTGACGGGGGCGTCAAATGATCTTTGCGCGGGCGTCGCTAAGCTGTTGATGCGCCAGAGAATGACGGCGAGCGCCCGGCGTTCGCCCGTCGAGGGGAAATTGGGCCCCCCATGTAAAAGCATAAATATCAACGGTTTAGGCTGAAAAGGCGGAGGCCGTCACCCCGCCGCCCGGCTAACTTTAAGCAAGTCATCAATTTAAATCGGGCGGGGAGGCGTGCCCGGGCTGGCAGCCGGGCGGCTACAGACTGTTTGCGGGCTCATTCTCTATCCTTTATACTCTTTGACGAGGGCCTTCCCCTGCGATTGGGCCTCGATGCCGGGTCGCGCTCCAACATGAATTTATTGACAGGCCGGAAGTCGCGGTGTTATTGATTTTCTTGGCGCGCGTGTGGGCCCAGCGGGCAAACGCGCGCCGGGCCAGTCAACCCACCGCGCGTCAGGATTCAGAGAGACCTAAATGGCCAGTCGCAATTCAGCTTCTCAAATGTCGAATGCCTTGATGCCTGACCCGCGCGGGCAGGCCATCCTGTCTGCCGTGATCAAAGAGCATTTGAAGACGGGCGAGCCCGTCGGCTCGCGCACCATCTCCGACCGCTTCGCGCACGCCGCCGGTTGGAGTTCTGCGACCATCCGTAACGTCATGGGAGAGTTGGAAGAGGCCGGGCTGGTCGAGCAGCCGCACACCTCTGCCGGACGCATTCCGACCGATAAGGGTTATCGCTTCTACGTCGATCACATGCTCGGAGAGACGCGTCTTTCAAAAACCGACATGGCGGCCATTAACAGCTTTCTCGGCATCCAGACCGGCGAGCAGAGCACGCCCGCGCCCGACCGCTTGATGGAAAAGACTTCGCACCTCCTGTCTGCGCTCTCGGAAAACGTGGGCATCGTCGTCTCGCCTTCTCTCGCCGACAACGTGCTACAGCATATAGAGTTCATGCACCTGTCGGACAATCGCATTCTGGTCGTGCTCGTCTCGGCCTCAAATATCATCCACAACAAGATCATACGCATTGACGAGAGCCTGAGCCAGACAGAGCTTGAGCACACGGCGCGTTACTTGAACGCGGAGTTCTCGGGCAAGAGCCTGCTCGCAATTCGCTCGGAGATTCTTGAGCTGATGCGTGAGGAGAAGGCCCTCTACGACAAGCTGCTGCGTAACGCCATGCTTCTTTGCGACCGTAGCCTGGAAGGCGAAGAGGCGACCACGGGCGAAGTCTACGTCGACGGCGCGTCAAACATCCTGACCAAGCCGGAGTTCGCCGACGCCGAGAGAATGCGCGAGCTTTTCCGTACCTTTGAAGAGAAATCACGACTCGTCAAGATTCTCAACGAGTGCGTGGCGCGCGACCAGCCGTTTGCGGGCGACGTGCAGGTCATCATCGGACGCGAGCACGTCGCGCCCTCCATGCAGTCCTGCACGCTGATCACAGCCCCTTACAGGATCGGCCTGGGAGATGCGACGGGCGCGCTCGGCGTCGTCGGCCCGATGAGAATCGAGTATGAGCGGATGGTCGCTGTCGTCAACTACGTGGCGCGTCTCGTCGAGCGTATGCTGCGCGAAGATAGCGTTTCAAACTAATCGGCATTTATAGAATTTCCTCCAACCCACTCGGAATAGAACATGATGGCTAACCCCGACAAAGAGAACATGAACCGCATCCCGGTTCGCTTTATAGATGAAGATGTCCCTTCCTCTTCTCCGGCCACATCGGGAGAAGGTAAACCTGACGGCGCAACAAACGATGACGAGCTTTCGCCGGAAGAGCTTGGCCGCGCCTCTGCCTATGAGGGTGAAGATGAGATGCAGCGCCGGATTGATCGCGGGGCCGAGGAAGACGGCGGCACGGGCCGCGAGCGCGCCGACGATGCTGATACGGCTGGTGGGCCCAACCATGCGGATTTGCCTGAGCGGCGCGAAGATCAGGACGAGGCCGGTGCCGCTCCGACAAAGGAGATGAGGGGAAGCTTTACGACCCAGCGTGAGCAGGCGGGTGCGCCCTCTTCTTCTTCGGCGGGCGAAGCGGCGTCGGGCCCGGCTGTGGCCGAGCTGGTTGCCACACGCGCCGAATTGAAAAGGGTCGAGGCCGAGCGCGCAGACCTCCTCGATCAGCTCTCGCGCCGCCAGGCGGACTTTGAGAACTATCGCAAGCGGGTCGAGCGTGATCGCGGCGAAATGTACAATCGGATGGTCGGCGACGTGGTGGGCAAGCTGTTGCCCGTGCTCGACAATCTGCGTCGCGCGCTCGATACCGAAGCCTCTCAGCAGGCGGGCGAGAGCGAAGAGTTTCGCCACTTCCTGCAAGGCGTCGAGCTGATCTACAAGCAACTGAGCGATGTGCTTGAAAGCCTCGGGTTGCAGCCGATCGCGGCCCTCGGCCAGCCTTTCGACCCGCACGTTCACGAGGCCGTGATGACGGAACAGACGGAGGAGTACGAACCTGACACAGTGATTCAGGAGTTAGTGCGCGGCTATCGCCTGGGCGAAAAGCTTCTACGCCCGTCCATAGTCAAGGTCGCAACCAGGTAATTAAGAGTGATGAGAGATGAGTTAAAAACAAGCTGCTTTTACTCCTGACTCATCACTCGTCAACGACTAAACTATTATGGGCAAAATCATCGGAATTGATCTAGGAACGACGAACTGCTGCGTGGCTGTTTTAGAGGGCGGGGCAGTGCAGATTGTGCCCAACAAAGAGGGCGGGCGAACGACCCCGACCGTGGTCGGCTTCACGGACAAGGGCGAGCGTCTGGTCGGACAGATCGCCAAGCGCCAGGCCGTCACCAATGCCGCCAATACCGTCTACGCCGTCAAGCGTTTGATCGGTCGCAAGTATGACTCCGGCGAATCGCAGCGCATGCGCGATACCTCGCCCTTCGAGATAGTGGATTCGCAGAACGGCGATGCGCGCATACGCGTGCAGGGTCGCGTCTACAGTCCGCCGGAAATCTCCGGCATAGTCTTGCAGCGCCTCAAGGCCGCCGCCGAAGATTTTCTCGGCGAAGCCGTCACGCAGGCCATCGTCACCGTCCCCGCCTATTTCGACGATACGCAGCGCCAAGCCACCAAAGATGCTGGACGCATCGCCGGCCTCAAGGTCGAGCGCATCATCAACGAGCCGACGGCTGCCGCTCTGGCTTACGGGCTGGGGCGCTCGGAAGCCGAGCGGCTGGTCGTCTACGATCTCGGCGGCGGGACGTTCGACGTTTCCATCCTTGAGATGAACGACGGCGTTTTCGAGGTGCTCTCGACTTCGGGCAATACTTTCCTCGGCGGCGAGGACTTCGACGATAAGATTATCAACTGGATGGCCGATCAATTCCGCGAAGAGACGGGGATTGATCTACGCCAGGATCGCCTCGCCCTGCAACGCCTGAAGGAGGCAGCCGAGCGCGCCAAGTGCGATCTTTCGTCCGTGACGGAAACCAACATCAACCTTCCCTTTATCGCCGCCGACGAATCCGGCCCGAAGCACTTCAACAAGACCCTGACGCGCGATGCCTTCGAACAGCTCGTCGCCGATCTGGTCGAGCAGACCATAGAGCCCTGCCAGAAGGCGCTCTGGGACGCCAAGCTTCAACCCGCAGACATCAACAAGGTTATCCTCGTCGGCGGCCAGACGCGCTCGCCCATCGTCGCGCGCACGGTCAAGGAGATTTTCGGCAAGGATGCCTCCGCCGAGATCAATCCAGATGAAGTCGTAGCGATGGGGGCGGCCATTCAGGGCGGAGTGCTGGCGGGCGACGTGAAAGACATCATCCTGCTCGACGTGCTGCCCTTGAGCCTCGGCCTTGAGACTCGCGGCGGCCTCTTTACCAAGATCATAGAGCGCAACTCGACCATCCCTCTGCGCAACAGCCTGACGTTTACAACCGTCGTCGATAACCAGTCGAGCGTCGAGATACACGTCCTTCAGGGCGAGCGCGAGATTGCTCAGGGCAACCGCTCGCTCGGCAAATTCGAGCTGGTCGGTATCCCTCCCAACCCGCGCGGCGTGCCGCAGATCGAAGTCTCCTTCGAGGTTGACGCCAACGGCATAGTCTCCGTCTCGGCCAAGGACAAGGCGACGGGGCGCGAACAGCAGATGCGTATTACGCCGACCTCCGGCCTTTCGCCGGACGAGATCAATCGCCTGATTATGGAAGCGGAATCTTCCGTGGATTCAGACCGTTACACCAAAGAGACGATCATGCTGCGCAACAAGCTCGACAGCCTTGTGCGTAATACGCAGCGGACGTTCGCCGAATTCGGCAGCTCGCTCGCCGACAACGAGCAGCAGATGGGCAAGCGTGCTTTGACAGAGGGCGAGGCGGCGGCCAAATCCGATGACCTGGAACAGATTCGCACCGCGCTTTCCGATGTCGAGCGTCTCGCCGGGCAGCTCACCAACGTCATGCTGAGTTCGGCGCTCGAAGAGGCCGCCCCGGAAGAGATAGAGGGCGCTCACTAATTCGAGAGACATTGCAGCCGTCAGCCCAAGGGGGACGATTCCCCGGCTGACGGCTGCCTTCGCTTCGCTTATAATATCCGTTTTAAACAGGAAGGGAACGGATCAGTATAGAGATGAGTAAACGCGATTATTACGAGGTGCTGGGCATCAGCCGCACCGCCACCGAAGCAGAGATCAAGAGCGCCTATCGCCGTCTGGCCGTGCGTTATCACCCGGATAAGAACCCCGGCGACGCCGAGGCTGAAGACAAATTCAAAGAGGCCGCAGAGGCTTATTCCGTCCTCTCCGACGCCGAGCAGCGAAAACGCTACGACCGTTTCGGTCACGCCGGCGTCTCATCGAGCGCCGGGGCCGGATGGGGTGCGCCAGGCTTTACCAACCTTGAGGATATTCTCGGCGACCTGTTCGGTTTCGGCGACGTGTTCGGGGGCGCACGCTCGGGCGCGCGGCGCGCGACGGGGCAGCGCGGCGCTGACCTGCGCTACGACCTGGAAATATCTCTTGAAGAGGCTGCGGCAGGGATGACGGCGCAACTGCGTCTCCCGAGGCTCGAAGCCTGCGAGAAATGCAAAGGCAGCGGCGCAGCCGAGGGCACGCAGCCGGAGACTTGCCAGACCTGTAACGGAGTGGGACAGGTTCGCTACCAGCAAGGCTTCTTCTCGGTCGCGCGCACCTGCGGAACTTGTCGCGGCACGGGTCGCGTGATTAAGACGCCGTGCGACGTTTGCCAGGGAGCGGGCCGCGTCGAGCGCGAGAGGACGATGGAGGTAAAGATTCCGGCGGGCGTCGAGACGGGCTCGCGCCTGCGCATCGCCAACGAGGGCGAAGCGGGCACGGGCGGAGGCGCGACCGGCGACCTCTACGTCATCATTCACGTCAGCGAGCACGAACAGTTCGAGCGCCAGGGCAGCAACCTCTATTCATCCGTCCCCATCACGTTTGCCCAGGCAGCCCTCGGCGCTGAGATCACCGTCAAGACCTTGGAGGGCGAGCAGCAGGTACGGATTCCGGCGGGCACGCAGACAGGCACTGTCTTTCGTCTCAAAGGCCACGGCGTCCCAGTCCTCGGCGGGCGAGGGCGCGGCGACCTCTTCGTCTCCGTCACGCTCATCACGCCGACGACCCTCACGCGCGAGCAGAGAAATCTCCTCGAACAACTGGCCAAGATCGAATCCAGCGACCTCGAAGACAAGGGCCTCATAGACAAAGTGCGCGACATCTTTGGCTAAGGGATGAAAGAAGAGAATTAACAGGATAGACAGGATAAAGGAAAAGCGATGAACGGTTCATCAGGCAATGCTTTCATCTTTCATCCTGCTTTTAGTCTTTCATCCTGACCATCTCTGTCCCTCCCTGTTAAATTCTGCTTTGTCTGAGGCTCGTCATTCTTTCATCCCTCACCCCTTAGTTGTTTGGCAATCGTACAGCCAGTCACGAAATCGCACCCGTCGGCTGCACCGATATTATTCACCCGCTCCAAACAACCATTCCACAACAATCGGCTTTTCGGTCGAGTTTAGGCCGTTAAATGGCTCTCCCCGCGTTGCCGGGCATTGCGGCATGTTGGTTGCTCCTGAAAGATTCGGGAATATCAAGATGCACTCTCCCTTGACCTGTCAGCAATCGCGGGAGCCATTAGATGAAACATAGATACCTCGTAACCGTTTTCGCCCTAGCCCTGCTCGCATTCTTTTCGAGCGCCGCCGTGATGGCCGCTAACGTCGAAGACGCCAATGAAGACACGGACACGCGGATGATTGATGCCAAGGTGGTCGAGGTCACGGACGGACGGATCTCGGTCATCGCACGCACAGGCGTCGAGCATGTGATCGCTATCGACCGCGCAGATACGAAGGTCACGATTGATGGCATGGCCGTCTCTCTACAGGATGTGCGCGAGGGCGACCTGGTGACGGTCGAGCTTGATGCTAAGAACCCTGTGAAGTTCGCCCGCAATATTTCCATGCGATCAGACCAGGTGGAGGTTGCGCGAAATCGCCGGTAGGAGCACATGTGTTATGCGCTTGAGCGTCGCCATGCGCCCACCGGCTATAAGGGCCGCTCGTTCCTCGCAGGCGAGCGGCCCGTTCTATGTGTCGCTAAGGGATGCGAAGTCAGGAGGCCACGGCGCGAGCGGCTCCGACTCGAAAGACCGATGAGCGTTCTATCACATCAAATTTGAGGAGATGAAGATGGCAAGAAAACAGAAAAGCGATTCACAGGGCTCACCGACGCGAGCCGCGCAGGAGGTGGTCGGCCAGACTTCAGAGGTCGTCGGCGAAGTCATGAATCAGGCTTCGGAAGTGGCGCGTACAGCAGTCAGCACGCTCTCCAACATGGCCGGTACTGTCGTTAACCCGCTCACAGAGGCGATCAGTCCGAGCCAACGCTCTCGCTCCCGGAATACCGCCAGCTCTTCTGCCAGCAGAGCCGTTAAAAAGGGAGCGGAAGAGAATAGGAAGCTGGTCAGGAAAGAGACCAAGGCCGTCAACAAGGTCGCGGACAAGGCCACGAAAGCGACCGACAAAGTAGCAAGCCGCACGAGCCGGGCGGCCACCGCAGCGGCCAGGACGAGCACACGCTCAAGCTCTGGTAACACGAAGAAACGCTCTTCCGCCAAGGGCAGCAAGAAGAAAAGATGAAGGCCCCAGGGATGAAAGAATGATGAGCACCATGCAAAGCGGACTCTAACAGGGATGGACAGAGGAGAATACGCAGAGCCGGTAGCGCCAAAGGTCTCGGGCGGGTTCTCAACCGCCTTGAGAACCCGCCCGAGACCTTCTGACTGACCTCTGATCCTGACCATCCCTGTTAATCTCCTTCTTTCGTCCTTTTCTCAAGGTGTTGAGGTTTTCATGATGACGGCGGGTATGTTCTGTTCACGGGCCAGGCGATTGAAAGCCGCCAGGTCTGTCGTCATGATCTGTTCCATCCTGCGAAGCTGCGTATTGATTAAGCCGACCTGCTCTTCATAGACGACGTAGGATTGATCTGTAGGGGCAGCGTCGGCGCTCCCGACCACACCGGCCAGCGCGGCCAGCTTATTGTTCAGCCGGATAGGGAAGTTGAGCGGGTCCTGGCTGCTCTGGTTCTTCGTCTGGTACAACTCCTCTTCGACGGCTGCGAGCTTCGCATTGAGCGATCTCGCGGCCTCGACGATGGGCCCGCCGCTCGCCTGATCTTTCAAGCGCTTGACCAGGTCGTCCAACTGCCTGCGCACTTCGCGGATACGCGTGATGGCGTTGTGCGTCTCGGTCAGCTTATCCCTGATCTTCATGAGCAGGTCGAACTGCCTGGCGAAGTCTGCGGGCGCTGCCGCGACGCGCGGGTCTTTCTTCACTTCAAAACTCTGCGTCATGGTCTTGCCCCCGACCGTGAGCCGAACCTGGTAAGCGCCTGGGACAATGATCGGGCCGCGCAACTCGCCCGACCAGAGGATGAGGCCGGGAAACTTCGCCGCCTCGGCGTAGCGTAAATCCCAGACGAAGCGGTTTAATCCGGCGTCTGCCGGAACGCGCTTCTGCTCTTCTCCGGGGGCGGGCACAACCTCTTCGCCCGAAGGAGCCTGCGGCTGTTCGGGCGGGACTTGCGGCGGCGCACCTGTTCCGGGCGTCGTCGCGGCCACCGCTCCCGCTCCGGGCGACGGCTGCATCGAAGGCTCAGGGGCTTTGCTCGTGAACTTCTTGATTGTCTTGCCCGCGCCGTCCAAAAACTCAATGGTGATCTGTCCCGCCGGTCTGTTCTTCAAATAATAGTAGACGACCGCGCCGTTCGACGGATTCTTCCCCGTGGTCGCCGTCGGGGGAAGCTCCGTGTTGTCGGAAGCCTGCAAGCGATAGGTATCTTCGGGCTTGAAGAGATAAGCGTCGGAGGTGGCGCTCGCCGCGTCCTGCATCTGGTGCAGGACGGTCAGGTCATCCAGAATCCAGAACGAGCGCCCCTGCGTGGCCGCTACGAGGTCTTTCTCGCGCTTATGAACGGCAAGGTCTGTGATGGGGACGACCGGCAGGTTGAGTTGCAGCGATTGCCACTGCTCGCCGTCGTCGAAAGAGACATAGAGCCCCGTCTCCGTGCCCGCATAGAGCAGCCCTCGACGGTTCGGGTCTTCGCGTATGACGCGAGTAAAGGCGTTATCGGGAATGCCGCTTGTGATCTTCCGCCAGGTCTTGCCGTAGTCGCTGGTCTTGTAGAGGTAGGGGCGGAAGTCGTCCAGCTTATACATGGTCGCGGCGAGATAGGCGGTCGCAGGGTCAATGGGCGAAGCCTCTATGGAATTGATCTGAATCCACTCCGGCATCCCCTGCGGCGTGACGTTCTCCCAGTTCTTGCCGCCGTCGCGCGTGACGTGGACGAGCCCGTCGTCCGAGCCCGTCCAGATAACTCCCTGCCTGACGGGCGATTCCATCACGGTGAAGATCGTGCAGTAGTACTCGACGCTCGTATTGTCCTTGGTGATGGGCCCACCCGACGAGCCCTGCTTCGAGCGGTCGTTGCGCGTCAAATCCGAGCTAATAGCGTTCCAGCTCTGTCCCTGATTGGTTGATCTGAAAAGGACATTGCCCGCCGCGTAGAGCGTTTCCGTATCATGCGGCGAGAAGAGGATGGGGAAGTTCCACTGGAAGCGATAGCGCAGGTCTTCGGCCCCGTGGCCCATGGGGTTTTCGGGCCACGCCGTCACGTCTCTCAACTGCTCCGAGTGATGATCGTAGCGCGTAATCAAGCCGCCGTAAGAGCCCGCGAAGACAATCTCCGTATCCTTCAGGTAAGGAGCAATCCAGCCGGATTCGCCCCCGCCCACGTCGTACCAGTCCGAGCGATCAATCCCGGCATCGGTCGTGCGGCTTGTGATCTTGACGGTCGAGTTGTCCTGCTGCGCGCCGTAGACGTGATAGGGAAAGTCGTTATCCAAGGCGACTCGGTAGAACTGCGCCGTCGCCTGATCCTGTTCCGACCAGGTCTTGCCGCCGTTTAAGGAGACGTTAGCGCCGCCGTCGTTGCTCTCGATCATGCGGTTCGAGTCGTTGGGCGCAATCCACAGGTCATGGTTGTCGCCGTGGGGGACGGAGATGGCGTTGAAGGTCTTGCCGCCGTCGTTAGACCTGTAAAAACCCGTGTTGAGCACGTAAACGCTCTCGGCGTTCGACGGGTCTGCGTAGATGCGCGTGTAGTACCACGCGCGCTGCCGCAGCTTTCGCTCGTCGTTAACTTTCGTCCAGGTCTTGCCCGCGTTGTCCGAGCGAAAGACGCCGCCCTGGTCGGCCTCGACGATGGCCCACACTCGATCAGGGTTGGCGGGCGAGACTGTGATGCCGACCTTTCCGATTGTCCCTTTGGGCAAGCCTTCATTGCGCGTCAGCTCCGTCCAGGTATCGCCGCCGTCCGTTGATTTGAAGATGCCGGAGCCCGGGCCGCCGCTCTCAAGCGTCCACGGCTTACGCACGACCTGCCAGAATCCGGCATAGAGAATATTGGCGTTGGTCGGATCGAGTATGAGATCAATCGCGCCCGCCCTGTCATCACGATAAAGGACTTTCTCCCAACTCTTCCCTCCGTCTTTTGAGCGGAAGATGCCGCGCTGAGAGTTCGGGCCGAAGGCGTGGCCCAGGGCCGCGACGTAAACGATGTCAGGGTTGCGGGGGTGAACGCGCACGCGCCCGATCTGCCGCGTGTCTTCCAGTCCGACGCGCTTCCAGGTCTTGCCCGCGTCTGTGGATTTATAAACGCCGTCGCCGTGCGAGACATTACCGCGAATGGGCGATTCGCCCATGCCGACGTAGATGACGTTCGGGTCAGACTCGCAGATGCCTATGCCGCCGACAGAGCCCGTGCCGAACGAGCCGTCTGAGATGTTCGTCCAGTTCGCGCCCGCATCCGTCGTCTTCCACACGCCCCCGCCGGTCGCGCCGAAGTAATAGACGAAGGGCTGCGACGACACGCCCGCCACAGCCGTCACGCGCCCGCCCCTGTACGGGCCAATCAAGCGCCAGGCGAGCGACTTGAACAAGCTCTGATCGAAGCCGCGCTGCGCCGTTTGCGGCTGCGCGCTGGTTGAACCGCAAGCCGCGCAGGTGATGAAGGCAAGCAGCAAGATGGCGAGGCGGCGACTGGTTACCCAGGACTTTATCATCACAAATGACTCCCTTGATTTGATTGGCACACTATCACTGCCAGTACCGCCTGCGGGAGAGGGCGGGTGTGCTCCCGCCGCCAGGCACCCGCCCGCTCCCGCAGGCGGCACTGACCCAGCCCGATCAGGATGATACTGACTTCTATTGCTTTAGATTCTCAATCTCGACGGGCTCGACCGCTGTGGCCAGCTCGAAGCCGAAGACGCGCGAGTAAAAGTAAAGCTCGCCGTCGAGTGCGCGCTTGATATTCTCCGCGCGGCGAAAGCCGTGTTGCTCGCCCTCGAAGGCGACGTAGGCGACGGGCACACCCTTGGCGCGCAGCGCTTCGACCATCATCTCGGCCTGGTTGGGCGGGACGACCTTGTCCTCCAGGCCTTGAAAGAAGATGACAGGGCAGGAGAGCTGGTCGGTGAAATGAATCGGCGAGCGTGCCCTGTAGAGATCTGCGCGCTCCGGGTATGGGCCGATCAGCCCGTCCAGGTAACGCGACTCGAACTTGTGCGTCTCGCGGGCCAGGGCTTCGGCATCGCTCACGCCGAAGTGGCTCGCCCCGGCCTTGAAGGCGTCGCGGAAGGTGAGCGCGCACAAAGTCGTGTAGCCGCCAGCGCTGCCTCCGTCAATCATCAACCGCTCGCCGTCAGCCTCACCGCGCCCGGCCAGGTAAAGCGCCCCGTTGACGCAATCGTCAACGTCGACGATGCCCCAGCGATCTTTGAGCCGCTCGCGGTACTCGCGCCCGTAGCCTGCGCTCCCTCCGTAGTTCACGTCGAGCACTGCAATCCCGCGACTGGCCCAGTATTGAATGCCTGGGTTAAGCGTCGGCGAGCATGATGAAGTCGGCCCGCCATGGCTCTTGACCAGAAGAGGCGGGCGCTCGCCTTCGGGCGCGCTGTAGTCCTTATTCTGCGGCGGGTAATAGAAGGCGTGCGCTGTCAAGCCCCCTTCGGTCGGAAACTCAACCGCCCGGGCGATGGAGAGATAGCCTTCATCAATCTTCAAGTCACTTGAGCGACGCAGGATTTCCGTCTCGCCCGTCGCCAGGTCTAGCTTGACGATGGAGGTCGGCGAGGTCGGCGAGCCGCCGCGAAAGACGACGCTCTGTGGGCCCACGCGCAAGTACGTGATGTCCTTGTACGGCGTCTCTATCGGGTCAAGCTTTCCCGTCTGCGTGTCCAGGCTCGCCAGTTGGGAGCTGCCGCGCTCGATGTAAGAGCAGATGATGGTAGAAGCGGAAGCGAAGCCGTAAGTGGAAAGACCGAAGACCCAATGCGGCTGGCCGAACTCCGCCGCCATGGGGCAGAGCGGCTCGCGCTCGCCTTCGCGCCAGCGGTATATATTCCACCAGCCGCTCCTGTCGGAGACGAAATAGAGCACGCCGTCGGGCGACCATTCGGGCTGAAAGACGGACTCGTCAAGCCCGCCCGCAATACGCTCGCTGCTGCGCACTGAGCCATCTTCGTCAAGCTCGCCGACCCACAACTCCGTTCCGTCCCAGGGCATGTTCGGATGATTCCAGGCGAGCCAGGCGAGGCGCGACCCGTCCGGGCTCAGGCGCGGCGATGAATAAAAATCGTTGCCGGAGACGATCACGTGCCCGCCATCCTCGGCGTCGAGGTTGATACGGACAAGCGTATTGACAGCTTCGCGCCCGGCCTCCGTGTGGTCTTCGCGGACGCAAAAGAGAGAGCGGCGTGCGCCGTCAACGACCGCGTCCGTGTAACGCATCTCGACGGCTGGCGTGATGGCAAAGGGGTCTGAGCCGGGGCGCTGGCGATAGAGGCGTTGGTCTGCGAAGTTTGAAAAGTAGATCGTGCCTTCGTGAACTGTGTAATCGCCTCCGCCGTACTCGTGCACGCGTGTGCGCGCGTTGAAGGGAGGGGGCGTTACGTCTGCGACCTGGCCGTCGGCGCTTCGCCTGACGATAACGCTTCGTCCTCCTTCAGAGGGCCGCATCTCCTCCCAGTACGCGTCTTCGCCGTCAATGGCCGCTTGATATAAGCCGACGGAGCCGGCCACGATGAGTTCAGACGTGATCGGTGATTTCCATGAGCCGTAAGGTGCTGTGATGGGCCTGTTGTCAACCATTGCTGTCGGGATACCTTTCCTAATCTTTAAGGCGCTTGAGGGCCATCTGTGCAAGTGTCTTGGTCTTTTCGAGCCGCGCGCTCTGATCTGCGACGCCGCCGACGCTGATTCTGATGATCGAGTCGCCTTTAAGCACGTAGAGCGCGCCCACTATACGATTGCCCGACCAGAAGGCTTCATCACCGACGCCCGCGACTCTTTGCGGCGGCCCACCTTCCTCCTCTTCTTCCTCAGAACCGCGAGCGCCGCGCCGCTCCGCTTCTCGTTTATCCGCCTCGCGCTTGCCCTTTCGTCCACGCTCACGCTCTCTCTCATGCTCTTCGCCCTCGAACCTCTCTTCCCAGAACTCTCGCGGCGAGAGCGCGTCGCGCTGACCGGGAATGCGCCTGGTCACTTCAAGGCTGACCGATTTACTAGGCGTCGCGGTCTGAAAATAGCACTGCGAAACTGCCAGGCGATTGCTGTTGCCGGGCGCGGCTCTGGACTCTTTGACCTCATCGCCCTGCACGGACGCTATCTCGGACGGCGTGAGCAGCGAGCAGGGATCGAACGTCGTGGTCGTCCCCCTGGCCGTGACGTTGGAGTTCTGAGCCGCGACGGTTTGTGCGACCTCCGTCCCGTTGGCATTAACGACGGACGGCTGAGAAGGGGAAGGCTGCTGCGTCGAAACTTGCTGCTGCGTCGTGGTCTGCGTCTGCTGCTGTGTGGTATCCGTCTGCGTCCGGCAACCAGTGGCGACGAGAAGGAAGCACAGAGTAAGAAGGAAGACGGAAGGCGGAAGGATGAAAGCGTGGCTATTTAAGTTGAATCGTTCAGCTAACATTGCGTTTCCTTCATCCTGCTGCTTTGCTTTGATAACGCAGGGCAACGACGATGCCTGACAGCAAGAGCGTGATCGCGGCTGAGAACAGGCAGTACTCGCAGTACTTGTGCAGGATAAACGCCTGCACGAAGAGCAGCCAGAGCGTCGTCAAAAACATCAGCCCGACGATTATGGCGAAAAGCGTCTGCGCCTGCCTGTAACCGAAGAGGGCCAGCGTCGCCAGGCTGAAAGCCGCAAAGTATGCGAGCGCGCCAAGGGCCGCGATGGGGAATCCGCCGACGCTCGCATAGGTGCTGCCGAGCACTTCGTTACAGCCGCCAGTGACGGTACACCGCGCCGACTGACCCGTCAGGTGATTGATCGTCAGGTAGACGGCATCGGCCAGCCCGAGCAAAGCGAGCAGCGCAGCAGCGCCGTAGAGTAAGCCTCTGAGACCGCCAAAAGGGCGCGGGTCTACGGCATGCTTCTCCTCTTTGATCGTCAAAGCCTTTCGTTGCCGCGCGCTCATTTGGCTGGCTTGCCGAGCAGCATGTCAATCGCCGTGCGAATACCGTCGGGCGTCATCGCCTCCGGCCTCAGCATGCGCCCGTTGATGAAGAGCGTCGGCGTGCCCGTCACACCCATAGAGTTGCCGCGCAGGCGATCTGAAGTCACACGCGCCTTCGTCTGCTGCCCGTTCATATCGTTGATGAAGCGGTCAACGTCTAGCCCTACGTCGCGCGCGTAGTTGATAAAGAGCGGGCGCGGATCAACCTCCGTCGTCCACTTCTGCTGATTCTCATAGAGGCGATCATGCATCTCCCAGAAACGCCCTTGAAGACCGGCTGCCTCCGCCGCCTGCGCGGCAATGAGCGCGTGCGGATGCATGGTCGTGAGCGGGTACTGGCGAAAGACAAAGCGCAGGCGCTCGCCGTACTGCCCCTCTATGGTTTTCAACATCGGATGGAGCGCCCCGCACGGCGGGCACTGATAGTCGCCATACTCTTCGAGCGTGATGGGCGCATTCTTGCCGCCCCTCGCGTGCGGAGAGTAAGACTCGAACATATCGGGTGCTTGAGCCGCAGGCGTCTGCGGCTGCGCAGGGCTACGCGACGAACGATAGAGCGCCAGCCCGGCCCCGAGCGCCCCCAAAAAAACCAGACCGATAATGACGAAAGGAAGATAGCGTTTCATGTAGCCTCGTTGAGCGTTCTTTCCTTATCGAAATGAAATTCCACAGGCTCTACAGCTTACGACTCCGTAGCATAGTGAAGTTTTCTTCCATGGGCAAACGACGCGCGCCGCCCATCTGTCCGTGTGGACGGAAACGAAAGCCTGGCCCCGGCGAACATGAATGTCCGCGACCGAAGCGCTGGAATGTCTAAGTCGATTATAACCTGTAACGCACGCGGCTCTGTCTGAGCGCATCGTCTTCGACTTCCACGTTTTGCAGGCGCAGGGATACGTCCGCGTTGAGATCCAGACCGGCACGCTCGCCCGCTCTCAGCTTGACTGTCCCGGCTGCCGCGATCATCGCCGCGTTGTCCGTGGAAAGATGCGGCGAAGGGAAGTAGACGGGGATGCCCAGGCGCTCTGCCGCTTCGCGCGATGCCTGCCGGAGCGCGCCGTTGCAGGCCACTCCGCCCGCCACGATCAACGTGCGCGGGTGATACTCGCGGGCCATACGCTCCATCGTTCCCGCGAGCGAGCGCACCACCACGCTCTGAAAGCTTGCGGCCAGGTCTTTGATGGCCTGCGACGGCTCCTGGCCCGTCGCCGCCGGTTGCAGCCCCGTCTCTCGCACATGCTTTGAGACAGCCGTCTTCAATCCGCTGAAGCTGAAATCGGGGCGGCCATCGCCCATGCGCGGCACGGCGAAGCGGATTGCCTTCGGGTCGCCTGCGCACGCCAGTCGTTCGATGATGGGCCCACCCGGATAACCGAGCCCCAACATCTTCGCCACCTTGTCGAAGGCTTCGCCCGCCGCGTCATCGCGCGTGCGCGCCACGACCTTGTATTTGCCCGGCTCCCCTATCATGAAAAGATTGGTATGACCGCCGGAGACGATGAGCGCGAGGGCCGGATACTCGACCGGCGGGTTCTCGAAGGCGACGGAATAGATGTGGCCTTCTATGTGATTGACGCCGACGAGGGGTTTGTCCAGGGCGAAGGCCATCGCCTTGGCATAGGAGACGCCGACGAGCAGCGAGCCGACGAGGCCGGGGCCGACCGTCACGCTGATGCCGTCAATCTCACGATGGCCGACGCCCGCCCGTTTGAAGGCTTCCGAGACGACCCCTACGATCTTGTCCAGGTGCTCGCGTGAAGCCAGTTCCGGCACGACGCC
The DNA here is from genome assembly GCA_036389095.1 of Pyrinomonadaceae bacterium. Classification (GTDB taxonomy): domain Bacteria; phylum Acidobacteriota; class Blastocatellia; order Pyrinomonadales; family Pyrinomonadaceae; genus DASQYE01. The sequence continues at coordinate 74,231 of DASVQM010000008.1, read as the reverse complement.
GCCGAAGCGTTGATGCGTCTCGATCTGCGAAGCGATGACCGACGACATCATCTCACGCCCATCGCGCACGATGGCCGCCGCCGTCTCATCACAGGAACTCTCTATTCCAAGTACCAGCATACTCTTAAACCGCACAGTCAGTCGCGCCAAAGGTCTCGGGCGGGTTCTACTCAGCAAAGAACCGCCCGAGACCTTTGGCGGTACTGACCCTTTTTTCTATTGCAGCTTGGTATTATCTCTAAATTCAGCGCGAGCGCAAATTCGCGGCCATGACGGCGACGACCTTTGGCGAAAAAACAGCATCGAGAGACCGAACGATCAGGCCCAAAAGGTGTTCGGCCTCTCGATGCTGTTTTAATCCGGGTCATGCGGCCCGCGCCCGAGAATGAAGGCGCGCGGGCTTACTCCTTATCGAGCGCCCGCTCTACGCCTTCACTCAGGGCTGGCCAAATCTAGACCTGTATTCCGGCGAGTTGACGAACCCGTTGACGAGCATACGATAGTCGCCCGTCGTGTTCAGCGTCGTTATCCAGTTGATAAAGAGCGCGTCCGGGTTGCGCCGCAGGTAGCCGAAGTACTCCATCACGACGAACGCCTTGTTGAAGAACTTGACGCTCACCTCCGGGCCTTCCGCTATCTCTCTGAGCACCTCGGCGCGGGTCTTCTGATTGCTGTTGAGGCTTGCGATCAGCGCGGCCTTATTAGGGAGCGTGACGCCCGCAGTGCTTTCGAGTGTATTGACGTACTGAGTGTTGTTGAGCCCGTCGTATTTCGTCCTGAACTCCTGCCGGTCCATGAAATCCGCGATCAGGTTGAGCTTGTTGGACTCCAACTGTGCGGGCGTCAGAAATCCCGTCACGCGTCGCAGGTCTGACATGAACTCTACATACTGCGGCTGTCTTCCGAGCGCCGTTTCGTAGAGGCGATAGACCAAGTAGCCGCGATCATAGAACTCCGGCGAGCGGTAGAAGGCCGAAGAGACTTCGACGCGATCACAGGGCGGAGGCTCGCCCGGTTGGCCGCAGAAGTCTATGCGATGCACCCACGCGGCGAAGCCTGCCGGGTCCGGCTCGCGGTTGAGGAAATCAATGTAATGCTGGCGGACGAAGAAAGACGTGTTGTCTATCGGATTGGTCGCGGACGGCACGGCGTCGTTGTCCGTGATGGTGACGGTCGAGGTCCTGATGCCGCTCGTATTGAAGCCGCCCCTCGGGTTGCTCAAAGAGAGCCCGAAGCTTTCGTTGCCTTCTGTAAATCCGTCGTCGGTGATGAAGATGCTGAAAGACTTGCTGGCTTCGCCGGGCGCGAACGTGAGCGTGCCGACGGCGATGTTGTAATCAGACCTCTGCTCGGCGGAGGCGTCCGTGCTGGCAAAATCCACGGAGGCCGCGCCCGTGATGTCTCCCGAACGGTTGACGGTGATCTGGATGCTGCCCGCTCCCTCTGAGACGTTGGCGGTCGCCGAGCTGAACTGAAAACTCCCGCTCGTAGCGACAGCCATCGCGCGTATTGATTCGTTGAGGGTGAAGCCGCCGATGAATCCGACCTCTGTGGCTGCGCCCGTCGTGAGGTTTATTCTGTAGAGGGTTGAGGGAGTCGTCAAGACAAAGCCCGGAGGCGTCAGGGAGGCCAGGGCCGTGTCGCCGCTTGAGAGAATGTCAAAGCCCGTCAAGCCTCCGGTATCAACCCCCAGTGGGCCCACCGTCGAGAGCACGCCCGCGTTGGGCGAGATGGGCGAGCCGCCCACGGAACCCACGCGGATGAGCGTGTCCTGCGTCGAGTCAATACCGTAGAGCGTCGTCGAGGCGACGCCCGTGACGTTGGCCGTGTAGGCCAGGCCCACGACATTCGGATTGGCCCCGGCATTAGCATCCCCGCCGGCGTAAGCGAGCGGTGTATCCGGCCCGATTACCGTCGCCGTATCAGGGTCTAGACGGAAGTTCTGATCGGCATTACTGACGACGCGCAGATGATCAACGAAGGGGTTGAAGTCGAAACCGAAATCCGTACCCGAAAGAGCGGGGCTGAATGGGCCCGCGCCGACCTGCGTCGCTACGCCCGTGGCCCTGTCAATGGTGTAGAGGCGGCTGGTGCTGCCGAGCCCGTAGAGCAGGCCGTTGGCCGGGCGGAAATCAATGCCGAGGATTTCTTCGCCCACCTGTAGGCCAGTGATCGGCACACGGCTATAGACGGTGCTCGGGCTGGCCCTTTCAAACGAGACCAGATTATTGAAGACCGTGACGCCGTAGATGGTCTGCTCGCGGTCGGCGATAACGAGCGTGGCCGTGGCGGGCGAGCCGAGGACGCCGCCCACAGACGGGCTGCTCAGCGTAAGATTGACGGTCTCGTCGCCCTCGATCAGAGCATCGTCGATGATCGTAACGGTAAAGGTCTTGCTGGTCTCTCCGACACCGAAGGTCAGCGTGCCGGATGTCGCCGCGTAGTCCACGCCAGCCGAAGCCGTGCCGTTACTGGTCGCGTAATTGACGGTCGTTCCGCCCGCCGTTCCGTTCGTGCGCGTGACGGTGATGGTCGCTACACCGGCGTTCTCGCTGACGGTGAAGATGGGCGAGAGGAACTGGAACGCTTCAGCGCCGTTGACCTGCGCGCCGTAGGAGAACTCAGACGTGTCGCCCGTGACATTACTGGTGGCCGTCGCAGTAATAAAGCGGCCCGTAGGGGTCGGGCTCCCGGTATTCACAGAGAAGCTGGCGTTGCCGCTCGCGTCGGTCGTCACGGTCGTCGAGCCGATAAAGGTCTGGCCCTCGCCAAAGCCCGACGGGTCAATCGCTGTATTGGAGAAAAATTCGATTCTGAAAGAAGTGCTGGGCGTACTGTTGAGCGTGCCTGCGATGGTCGTGTCGCCGCCCGCGCTGGTCGTGGAGGTCAGCACGGGATAGTTTTGCAGGTTGTTGGGCCCAGTGTCCGTATCGAGCGCGTCGTTCGGCGTCACGCCGTCGAAGCCCAGCTCGATTCCTAAGCCGGGGCTGCCGCCGGTGGAAAAGATCGAGTTGCCGAGAATCTGATTGCCCGTCCCGCTCTCTACCAAAACACCCCTGCCGTTATTGAAGGCGATCACGTTGCCCGCTCCGGCAGCAGTCCCGCCGATCAGATTGTTGGAGGAGCCCTCGAAGAAATCTACGCCGACGGAGTTGCCGATATTGGCCGTGCCGCTGGCGTCGGTTCCGATAAAATTTCCTTCGACGCGAGTATTGACGCCGCCCGCAGCGCCAGCCAGGAAGAGTCCGACGCTATTGCCGGAAATGACATTGCGCGCCCCGGCCACAGTCCCGCCGATCAGATTGTTCGGAGTATTGCCGAGCGTGAAGATGCCTGTGCCATTACTGACGGCAGCAGTCCCGGCGGCATTCGTGCCGATGTAGTTGCCCTGCACGACGTTGAGCGTCGCACCCCCGCTCAAGACCACGCCGTTGTTATTGCCGGAAATGACGTTGCGTGCCTCGGCAGTCGTCCCGCCGATAGTATTGCTCGTACCGCCCAAGATCGATACGCCTTGAGCGTTTCCCAGGGCGGCAGTCCCGGCGGCATTCGTGCCGATCAGGCTGCTCGTCAACACATTGCCCGTCGAGCCCGCGCCGTTCATCACAACGCCCGAGGAGTTATTGCCTGAAATGAGATTGCGGGCGTTGGCCGTCACGCCGCCGATCAAGTTATTCGGCGAATTCGAGATGTCTATGCCGCCTGCCCCGTTGGCACGCTTGATCGTGCCCGTCGGGTCTGTGCCCAGGTAGACGCCGTTAATGAGATTGCCGCCCGCTCCCTGCAAAGAGATGGCTGCGCCGCCGCAGCGATTGATGACCAGTCCGCGCACGGTGCTGCCGCCCGCAGTAATTCTCAGGCATGGGCCAGCCCCGGCGTTTGCGCCGTTAATCTCGATCAGGAGGGCAGCGTTGAGGCCGCCGGTCGGCTGCGAGTTCGCAATCGTGCCGGGTTGCGTAAAGCCGTCTATGATCAATGGGCCCGTGATGATGGGCAGCGCAGTGGCCGGAGTAATGGTCTGGACGCCCGCCCCTGGAATGTTGAAGTCTATGGCGTCGAGCCCGGGGTTGGCGTTGGCATCTAGGATGGCCTGGCGGAGCGAGCCCGCGCCGCTGTCATTCGTATTGGTGACAGTGAAACCGGCAGCCGCAGTCCGGGGCACGAACCGGCTCCAGGAGTAGCCGAGGAAGACGATCAGGCTGGCGATGCTTAATAGAGAAAGGTAGAGCAGCGGGCGGACTCTGAGACTTCTCATTGGGTTCCTCATCTTTGAAACGAGCCAGGGCGCAACAAGGTGAGACAGAGGCCGCGAGCCCGAGGTTATCGTCTAAATGCCGTCTGCGCCGCGATGGGCGCGCTTTCAGATTATGACAAGCGAATTAAGATAATAAGCCTTGCACAGCGACCCGTTGTTCGATGGCGATCAAGATAGCATTATCGGCCCATTTCCACCACATCTTTCGCAGAAGAGGCTGGGCCCGAAATCCGGTCGATTCTCTGGCTGAAAAACTCAAGGGCTGCCGCCATGCCCGCGCGTTCTCTTTAGAGCGAAGTCCAAACCGCAAGCTTATGCGCGCTCGTAAAAGCTCAAACATGAATCGCCCTGCTTGAGAGTACGCCAGCGGCGAATCTCCTGCACCGCGTCCTTCAACTCGTTCTTGTGATGATGCTCGACGACGAGCACGCCCTCCTCTGCGAGCAGCGAGCCCGAGCCGAAGTCCGCAAGGACGGGCGAGTAGTCCATCGCATAAGGCGGGTCGAAGAATGCTATGTCCCAGAAGCGGCCCTCGCGCTCTGAGGCGCGGCGCAAAAACTCTGCTGCTTCGCCGAGCACTACTTCCGTCATCTCTTCGGGCACGCGGCACAAATCCAGATTCGACTCGATCAGTCCGCACATCTTGCGCGAGCGATCAACGAAGGTAACGTGAGCTGCGCCGCGCGACAAAGCCTCTATGCCGACCGCGCCCGAACCGGCGCATAAGTCCAGAAAGCGCGCATCCTGAATACGCGGCGCGAGGACGTTGAAAAGAGTCTCGCGCAGGCGATCAGAGGTTGGCCGCACCTGCATCGAAGGAGGGCTGCGCAGGTTTCGCCCGCGATATATTCCCGCAATAACACGCATCACATCTCAAAGAATGAGCGCCGGAGAGAGAAATTAACAGCGATGGACAGAGATGGTCAGGATAAAGAAAAGGAGATGATAAATTCATGCAGTCAAGAGATGAGTCATTCATCCATCAATGCTTTCTGTTTTCATCCCGCTTTTATCTTTCATCCTGACTGTCCATGTTAATTCCTGCTCCGACGATCTTGCCGGTATGAGTTCTGTCAGCGACTCTTATATTCGAAAAAAACTCAGGCACGATTCGCCCTGCCTGATCGCGTCGTAGCGGCGCAGCCTGCCGTAGGCGTCCTGTAAATCATGATCGCCGTGATGCTCCGAGACCAGGATGCCGCCGCGCCGCTTGAGCAGCGCCCTCCTGCTAAAGAGTGATAGCACGGGCTCATAATCGGCGCTGTACGGTGGATCGAAAAAGACTATGTCCCAGGTGCGGGCGTGCGCGGCGCGTCGTAGAAACTGCATCGCGTCGCTCGCCCAGACTTCGGCCTGATCTTCGCCGACGCCGCACCTCTTCAAATTCAAGGCGATGAAGCCACATATCTTCTGCGAGCGATCAACGAAGGTGACGTGAGCCGCGCCGCGCGACAAAGCCTCTATGCCGACCGCGCCCGAACCGGCACAGAGGTCTAAGAATCTGGCCCCCTCAACCTGCGCCCCAAGCAACTCGAAGAGCGTCTCGCGCAGTCGGCGCGCAGTCGGGCGCACCTTAGGCGATGGCGTACAGGTCAAAGGCCGCCGACGGTATTTTCCCGCAATGACTCTCAAGGCTCTGCGCAGATGTTAACACACGGGAGGAAAGGATGAAGGATGATGAGGGTTATGCAACGCAGATTCTAACAGGGAAGGACAGAGATTGTCAGGATCAGAAAAGCAGAGACAAAATTCATGCAGCTGCTTTCTGTTTTCATCCCGCTTTCTCTTTTTATCCTCTCTCTCCTGTTAATTCCTTTCTTCATCCTTACCTTTCATAGGAGGGACTTGAGAAAGGCGTCGTAATGTTTGCGGTCTTGCTCGCTCATGGATTTGATGAGCATGCCGATCAGGTATCGCCCGTGCTCTACCTCTTCCAACTCGACATAGCGGACGGGGACGGCCTGGATTTCTACCGGATGACGGGGAAGGCCGAGCACGATGCGTAGCAGGCGATCTGGCCGCGTGATGTTGAGACCGCCGATGCGTATGTCCGGCACGATAATGCCCAGGCCCGTCTCGCTCACGTCGCGCGTGTAACCGGCCAGCACAGACTTGAGCCGCACGTTGCCGGGCATCTTTCTGCCTTCGAGCAGGGAGACGTTGACCACCAGCCGCTGTTCAAGATGGGTGGTAAAGCGCGGGGCCACACGCCGTTCCTCGGTGGACGGCTCACGGCGCAGTCGAGCTTTGATGTAATCAATAAATCCCGTCATGATGAGGGACTGCTGCGGGCGACGACCCCGCTCTCTCCTGTCTTCAACCGACAGATGCCAGCCCGAACCTGGCGTCCGCCCTCACGCGCTCGATGAGGCGTGAGGTCTCGCGCGTCATGCGGCGGGCCGTCAGGTAATAATCGGCTTCGCGGCGTGCCTCTTCCAGAATCAACACGTCGCGGACGAGGTTGCCGACGCGAAAAGTCGGCAGACCTGATTGACGTGTGCCCATCACTTCGCCAGGGCCGCGAAGCTCCAAGTCCTTCTCGGCGATGCGAAAGCCGTCGCTCGTCTCTTCCATAATCCCTAAGCGCTCGCGCGCCACGCTCGTGCGCTTCTCGGAAGCGAGCAGGACGCAGAAGCTCTGCTCAGCGCCGCGACCGACGCGCCCGCGCAGTTGGTGTAGCTGCGAGAGGCCGAAGCGCTCCGCATGTTCGATGACCATCACCGAGGCGTTCGGCACGTCAACGCCAACCTCGACCACCGTCGTCGCCACGAGTATCTGAATCTCACCGGAGACGAAACGGCCCATCACCTCGTCCTTCTCCGAAGGTTTCATCTTGCCGTGCAGCAGGCCGACGGAGAAGGTCGGGAAGACACGATCTCTAAGGTGCTCGTACATGCGCGTGGCATCCTTCAAATCCATCTTCTCCGATTCTTCGACGAGCGGATAGACGACGTAGACCTGACGCCCTAAACGCACCTCACGCTCAACGCCCTTGTAGACTCCGGCCCGCTGGTCTTCGCCCAGGACGACCGTCTTGATCGGCGTTCTTCCCGGCGGCAACTCGTCAATGACGGACACGTCCAGATCGCCGTAGGCGGTCATCGCCAGCGAGCGCGGGATGGGCGTGGCCGTCATCACGAGCACGTCCGGGTTGAAGCCGCGCGTGCGAAGCTCCGCGCGTTGCAGGACGCCGAAGCGATGCTGCTCATCTATGACGACCAGGCCCAGCTTATGAAAGGCGACCGACTCCTGTATGAGCGCGTGCGTGCCTATGCAGGCGTGTATCTCGCCCGCCGCCACGTCCTTGTGCAGTCGCCGCTTCTCGGCAGCGCGCAGAGAGCCTGTCAGCAGTTCGACGCGGTAAGGCGTTGCGGCGAGCAGGCGCTTGATGTTTCGCGCGTGCTGTTCGGCTAGAATTTCGGTCGGAGCCATGAGCGCCGACTGGTAACCGTTCTCCATCGCGGCCAGCATCGCTTGCAGCGCGACGATGGTCTTACCGCTGCCGACATCGCCTTGCAGCAGACGGTTCATCGGCGCATCCGACTGCATATCATCGAAGATGCGAGCGATGACGCGCTCCTGCGCGCTCGTGAGCGTGAAGGGAAGAATCGAAGCGAGCCGGTCGCGCACGCGCTCTGTGATCTCGATCACTGCGCCCTTGGGCTCTTTGATTCTCTCGCCGCGTCGAATAGCCAGGGCGAGCGCGACCCAGAAGAACTCTTCAAAGATGAGACGCAGGTGAGCGGGACTACGCGCCCGCTCATACTCTGTGAGCGGAGCATCGTCAGCCGGAAAGTGTATGCGTCTCACGGCTTCGGCGCGACCGATCAGGTGTTGACGAGCGCGCAAATCTTCGGGCAGCGTCTCCGTGATCGCCTCGTCATCCATCCCGGCCAGTACCGCGTGCATAATCTCGCGCAAGCGTTTCGCACGAAACTCGCCGAGCTTGCGATAGACGGGCACGCGCCTTCCGACGTGAATCGCGGCCATCGAGGGATCATCCGCTCCCTCCTCGTCCTCTTCCAGACCTTCTTCCGAAGCGTCGTCCTCAGAAGCGAGAAGGCTTCCGCCGTCCCCTTCTTTCTCGACCTCTTCCGCGAGGCGCAGCAGCGCATGCTCGGGCGGCATCCATGTGCCGGGCAGCATCTCAAGCTCGTCAGGCTTGTTGAGGCGCAGGCTGAAGGTGTTGCGCCTGGTGTCCCACTCCCATCTGCCGAAGGCTATGAAGCGCGCGCCTCGCTCGAAGCGCTGGCGGTTATAGGCGATGATGCGCTGGGCGGCGCGACCGGAGACGAACCACCAGACGACGACAGGCTTGCCAGTCCTTTCGGGGTCGCTCGCCGTGATCTCGAAGATGAAAAGCTTGGGCTGTTTGGGCGAGCGATTCTTCCCCACCTGAAACCCGCCCGCGACCCGCACGTACAGCTCAAGCGAAGCCTCCATCCCATCGTGCAGGTCGCCTATGCGTGCCAGATTCGAGCGATCTTCGTAGCGCATCGGCAGGTAGTTTAAGAGGTCTTCGACGGTCGCTTCGCTCGCGTCCGTCTTGCCGGAAAGCGTGGCCAGGGCGAGCGCCAGCTTGCGCGCCGTCGCCTGACCCAAACGCGGAATGCCGCGCTGGTAGAGTATGGAGACAGGAGTATCGAGTGTGATAGGGGAAACCGCAGCCATCGCCCTTGATGATAGCACAGCGGAAGGAATGGCAGATGAGGTCTTGAGCGCTTCTTCAGGAAGAAGCGCTCCGTGAGCGCAGAGTGTTTGACGGTTATATTCCAGCCCGTGCTCTTAGACGCCGCCTCGTCAAACGAAAGCGGCGCAGCCGCCTCGACAGGCAGATGCGCCGCTCTCCGCTCACAATCTACTTGCAACAGGTGGTACAGCCCTACTTCTACAGTATGCCTCTCGTCCTGATGCCCATGCACATGCCTCTTGTATTGATACGCATAACCATGACCTCCTTACACTCGCATTATAGCATTTCCCGTCAAGCCGACATAGCGGGATTTTCCACCTTCTGACTCCACCCCTACGGTCTAGGGAGGCAGCCAATAGATGAGGTAATTAAATCCGATCAAAGGCTCTTGTATAACGAAACGAGCCCTCCGCCTGGTTTTGTGAAAACCGGATTGAGTTCGCTGTAGCTCAGATTCATTCAGAAAACCGAAGCGTTCAAAAAAGACTCCGGGGTAAGGCTCGACGTTGAATCCATCGGGAAACTTAACCTCTATTACCATCCTGCCTGTCGGTATCTCCGGCTCGGCGGAAAAATACTCATATTTGAACGGCTCGTTCTTATAGGCTATTTCTACTTCCTCCTTCGTCATACAAAAGGATTTCGATAATATGCTTTCGTAACCGTAGCTCAATTTGGAATCATCCCTCTTCAAGGCCCCCTGGATTTTGACCTGGAAATCACACCTGGCCGGTTTGGCTATCGTGCGAGTGAGCGTCAGACGCCTTTTAATATTCGCCGGTTTAATCAATGTCGGGAATTTAATGAACCTGCTGCCTGGGGTGTCGGTCATGATCTCCCCGTTGATGGAGATGATCGTGATGTTAGACGTGACCTTGATCCCCTCGTAACTTCTCCAAAACCTGCTGTCCCCTTCAAGGTTGAGTATCTCTACCCCGACCGACGTGCCGGTTGTTTTAAGACCATACCTGTTGAGCAGTCTTTTGTTGAGTTCTTTGGCGTGCTCCTGTATGTCATTCTCAAACACCTCGTTGTTCTGCAACGCATACTTCGGGTCTTTGAATCCAGGGTCATCGGCTATCGCTTTGAGCTTGGCCTCCAAGTCGGGCCACCATTTCTCGAATATCGCGTCGAGCGCGCCGTCCGGGAGTCTCTGTTTGCCCAACGCTTTATTGATCGAAACGACCAGCGCTTTGGTGTCCGTTTTGTTGGCCATCGCGGCCTGAAACTGGCCCAGAGGCCCTCTGATCTCCGGGTCTTCGAAACCGAAGAGGTAAGGGGCGACATAGGAAAACGAGTTTCCGAATCTTTTGGACAATGCGCCCGCTTCAAACAGAATCCATTCCGAGTTGAGATTCTCGGGCGTCAAACAGATGATCCCGAAGCGGGATTTATCCAGTTTGTCGGCGACTTCCGTTCCCCATCGAGCGCCCTTCTCGATGCTCGTGGCTGAAAACCAGGGCTTCACCTTCTGAATGACTTTAGGAAGCCAATCATAAAGAGCATCGGCTACGGCTCTGCTTCTCCTTGCATGCCAGCTCAGAAAGAGGTTCATTATCAGGCATCCTTTTTTGATGGGAAATTAACTGCCGCGCAACTCACTTCAAGCTTGAGATTCGGACGCATCAATACTCAATGCAAAGCTAACGTGAGGCTAACGAAGGTAAGCATTCGTCAGCAAGAATCTTGAGCCGGGGGGAAGATATTCTCCCTGGATATGTATGTCAATAGCCCGATCAGCAGGGAAATCACGAAGGAATGACCAGCGCGAACGCCAGCCGGCCTGCGCGCCGTCGCCTGACCTGAAAATAGTGGTATAAACTCCCCTTTAGACGCCGCGTAAGGCGCGAGCGACGGCTGGCGGTCAATGCTATCAAATGTTGATGAAGGAGAAGATCAGATGATTGAGCCTGAGAGAACTGGCAGCGATGCTGAACGGCCTGAGGCGACGACGAGCGGTGTCGGAGATGTCGAGACAGCCGGGGAGACGACCGCCGCAGACACTATCGGCGGCCCGGCTAATACCACGCCCGTCGGCGCGGACACGATGGCCAAAGTTGACGGCACGGGGGATTCGGCAGCGAGCCTTGATGAACGAAACGGAAGATGACCGTCGAGGACGACGACTGTTAGAAAAAGCGTTGACGAGCGGAAAGAGATGCGCGTCTCTTTCCGCTCGTCAACGCTCTTCTGTTAGGTGTTACGATGGCTGCAACACGCTTGCGCCTCTGTCACCGGTTGATGATCGGTGACAGAGGCGCAAACTCTCATCATGCAATTTTCTCACCCGTTGACGGCAGCGGAAGCTGAGCAATGCTGATCGAAGGCGGTGGTTAGCTCCTGCGCAATCTGGTAGGGGTCTTTGCCTTCGATCTGGTGACGCTCAAGGATGTAGACGAGCTTGCCGTCCTTCAACAGGGCAATCGAGGGCGACGAAGGGCGATAACCCGTGAAGTAGCTGCGGGCTCTCTCGGTCGCTTCGATGTCGGCCCCGGCAAAGACGGTGGCCACACGGTCGGGCTTAACGTCGTGTTGGAGTGCGAGCGCGATGCCCGGGCGCGCTTTGCCCGCCGCACAGCCGCAGACGGAGTTGACGACCATCATCACCGTGCCCTTGCTGTTCTTCAACACTTCGTCAACCTGCTCCGGCGTTTTAGTCTCCTCGACGCCGAGCCGCGTCAAATCTTCTCTCATCGGCCTAATCATAAATTCCGGGTATGGCATTGCTTTCTTCTCCTTAACTTTCTTTAGTTGACCGTCATTCTAGCACAAAGCATGGATGAAGGCGGAAAGCGGATTCTAACAGGATGGACAGGATACACAGGATATAAGAAAAGCAAAGACAAAATTCATGCAGCAATGCTTTTGTCTTTCATCCTGCTTATAGTTTTCATCCTGTCCATCCTGTTAATTCCTTCTTTCATCCTGCTTTTCAATCCTGATGCGGCGCGGGTCTTCGCCGTCGCCTGTGATGGAGATTCTCCAGACGGGAGGGGGCAGGCGATAGCGTCCCATGCGCGCGGCCCATTCGATGATGATGCAGGCGCGTTCGTCTGAGAGCAGTTCATCCAGCTCGACGGCGTGCGCGGCTGCCGGGCCTTCGGGCAGGCGGTACAAGTCCAGATGGTAGAGCGTCAGGCGGCCCGCGTACCTGTTGACGAGCGTGAAGGATGGGCTTGTGACTTCAGTCTCGTCTATGCCGAGCGCTGCGGCGATGCCTTTGACGAAGACGGTTTTGCCCGCCCCGAGAGGGCCGTCGAGCAGCACCGTCTCGCCGCCCTTGAGGAAATCGCCGAAGCGCTCGCCGAGCGCGTACGTCTCTTCGGGAGACGCGCAGACACACTCGCCGACAGGGATGGACGCCGGGATAGTCAGGGCCGCTCTCCTTCCTCGTCCAGCGCGCGTATGGCCGCGCCCAGGTGCTCGCGTATGTCTGAAGCTGTGAGCGTACGCATGCCGCCCGCGTGCGCCGCCAGGTCGCCCGCCATGCCGCCGACGTACACGGCTGCGATGGTGGCCTCAAGCGCGTCCGCTTCGTCTTTCAGAGTGGCTTGGGCCTGCGCGTTGAATCCCGTAATAATGCCCGTCAGGGTGTCGCCGGCCCCAGCCGTCCCGAGCCCGGCATTGCCCGTCGGGTTGATGTGAACGCACCCATCGGGCGAGGCTATGAGCGTGCGCGTTCCCTTGAGGACGAGGATAAGCGAATGAGCGGCGGCAAACTCGCTCGCGGCGGCCACGCGGTCAGATAGCGAAGACCTTTCATCCGTCCCAAGCAGTCGCAGCATCTCGCCCGGATGCGGCGTCAGTATAAGCGGGCGCTCAGCCGTGCCGCGCAACTCGTCGGGCCATGGCGCGAGGGCATTCAACCCGTCGGCATCAATCAAGACCGGCACGCTTCGACGCTCGACAACATCCCTCACGAACCGTCGCGTCGCGTCGTCCGTGGCCGTCAGCCCGGGCCCTATGGCGATCACGCTCGAACGCTCCTGTAGCTCCAACACACGCTCGACGGCCTCTAAGCTCACAGCGCCCGAGACAGTTTCCGGCAGCGCCGCCGTCATGACCTCCGGCATCAGACGGGCGGCAATGGAATCGTGCGCCGATTCAGGCATCGCCAGAGTGACGAGGCCAGCGCCCGCGCGCATAGCGGCGTTCGCGCAGAGCACGGCTGCGCCCGTCATGCCGCGCGAGCCCGCGATCAGGAGCGCGTGGCCGTGCGTGTTCTTGTAAGAGCCTGGCAAATACCTTGTCTCTACGAGCCAGCGGCGCGCGTCCCTGGCTTCGGTCAGAAAAAGCCGGGTCGGGGTGGCTTCAAGCAGCGCCGGGGGCGAGCCTATGTCGGCTATGACGAGCCGCCCGTTATAGTGCGAGGCAGGCGGCAGGACGTTGGCCGGTTTGGGGGCCGTGAAGGTCACGGTCAGGTCTGCGCGCACGGCTTCGCCCATGACCTCAGCCGAATCCGCATTGAGCCCCGAAGGTACATCGAGCGAAACGATGAGTGGGTCTGCCTCGCCTGCGCGCTCGCGTGCCTGTCGCATGAGCGCCATGTGCTCTACGACCTGAAGCGGAATGCCTTCGAGCGGGCGTGAGAGGCCCGTGCCGAAAAGCGCATCCACGATAATGTTATAGGTATGGCGCGGGCGGGCGACCTCTTCCCAATCAGAGACCGTTTCACACTCGGCGAAGCTGAGGGGGGGCGGAGAGCGCCGCGAACCGGCCTCGAAACTGGCCAGACGGCGAACGATCTCGAAATTGATGCGAGCATCGCCCTTAGTATCTTCGACGCGTCCGAGGAGGACTACGTCGGTGCGTACGCCCGAGAGCCAGAGCGAGCGCGCAAGGGCTGCGCCGTCGCCGCCATTGTTGCCCCGCCCGCAGATGACGCGCGCCGTCTTCTCGGCCCGCCCGCCCGAGAATTGCGCCGCGATTACCCTTGAAGCCGCAGCCGCAGCCGCTTCCATCAAGAGCAGGGAGGGCGTCGCGTAGCGCTCCGTCGTCAGACGGTCTAGCTCGCGCATGTCGGCTGCTCGGATAACTCTTTGCACGACGGGGATGATAACAGAGAGAGCCGCGCCGGGGTCAATTCCCACAGCGCGGCCCTGAGACTTTTAAAGGCTCCGGATAATCCGGCCCGTGAAAGCAAAAAAGAGCGGGTGCTAGGGCGGCCACCTCCCGCCGCCTGCCACTCCGCTCAGCCAACCTTCCTTATCGGTATCTCAAGGAAAATGCTAATGGAAGCGGTTCTCCACAAAATATCGGCGGGCGAGAGTGAATTTTTTTCGGGAAAAGAAAAAAGCTGGCCGGGACAAGCCTTTGAGCTATGTCCCGGCCAGCTTTCTGAGAAGGAATCAGGCAGCTATCACCAAAGGGGGGAGGCGAAGAGCGCTGTCCAGGTTAGACCTGGGTGCTCTCTTCCTTGGCAACCTTGCGCCGTTTCCGCAGCTTGGCGGCGATTCCCGCGAGACCCGTGCCGAGCAAGACCATCGTGGTCGGTTCGGGAACCTGCGGCGGAGGCCCGTTCAGAGCGTTAAAGGAGAAGCGCTCCGGCCCCGCGCCAACGCCGCTGAGCGTTGCCGACAATCCGAGCCTGAGGTTCGGATTAGCGATCAGTGCGGCCTGTAGCCGAGCGATGCCTGCCGCATCCAGTCCGAACTGGACATCCGTAGATGAGCCGAGGGCCTGCCTGAACTGATCCAGGTCAATATTTCTTATGTCGCCGATGAAAGTGGCGTTGCCTGCGTTGTCATAGGCCGTTAAGGTCAGCACATCTATATGAATAGCCAAAATAGACTGGTTCCCAGTCTCGTTGATGTTAAAGAGAATGCCCAAATTATTGGCGCTCGTCCCGATGCTGCTGAACTGGACGGTGAGGTTGTGCGGCCCGGCACTGGTATCCCCGAAGAGGACATCATTGCTTCCATCCCAGCGCACGCCGCCCGTTTCGGTCGGGCTTTTCCCATGATGCTGAAGGCTCAGCACTTCGATGGGCGGCACGAGCTTATTGTCGTGATTTGGGCCGACGAAGATAATGCCGTCTGCGAATGCGCTGGTGCTCATCATGCCCATGATGACGAGGGCTCCGACGCCGAGCGCGATGTGTGAAAAGAATTTATTCATGGTCGAGTGTCTCCCTTTACCTCTGAACTCTAATTGGTGATTTACCGCACGGATTCCAACAAACTTGCTGTTGACCGGATACTGAAGAGCAGGTCTCTCAATCTCACTCAGGCTTTTCGCGCCTGCCGCCTGCCTCTCAGCTAATCCGTTTCCTTCTGTACCTGAAGTAAAATCTTAATGCTTCGGTCTCTCCAGAAAGTTTTGCGGCTCTTAAGCAGCCTATTTTCCGGCCTTCCGCCAATATAAAAGGGGCAATCGGCGGCGATTTCCAAGAGAACTTCAGAGAATGCGAGGTTTGGACGGCCTTTTATAGCGCGGAAATAATAAAAAGACCAGCAAAATATTTGCCCGCCGCCCGGGCCATCAATCATTTACGGATTCGCGCGAGGCGCATCAGACGCCCGACGACCGTCCGTGCCTCTGGCAGTCCCGTCCCAAAAGTGATGGCGAAGTAGAGGACTCCGTAGACGCCCAGGATGAGGGCCGCGCTGATAACGGCATGACGTGAGGTGAATTCATTGGAGAGGGCGTTTACGCCGAGCTTGATGCCCCATCCGACCGCCGCGCAGGCCGTCGCAGCCGACCAGAGCTTTAAAATGAACGAGCCCGGAAGCCCTGTCCGGCCAATTCGTCGGTTGAGCGTGCGACGCAGCAACACGAACTCTATCCAGCCGGAGACTCCTGCCGAGGCCGTCAGCCCCGCCGCGCCCCATTGTTGATCGATACCCAGCAGACGCGGCAAAGGAAGCGCGCACAGGTAGCCGAGCACGATAGTCAGAAAGACGCGAAGGGCAGCATAGCGCAGAGGCGTACGCGTATCGTGCAGCGCATAATAGGTCGAGGAATAAAGCCTTCCGAGCGTGGAAGCCAGTAGTCCGACGCTCGAACCGGCCAGTATGGCCCAGACGTAGAGCACGTCGTCGTGCTGGAACTTTCCGGTCTGGTAGAGAGCGCCCGTCATCACATCTCCGAGGGCGAGAAAACCCATCGCCGAGGGAACTATGAAAAAGGCTATCTGCCGCAGCCCGGCGTTAAGGCGCTCGCGCACCTGCGCCGTGACCTCCTCACGGCTGCCAAGCGCGCTCGACATCGCGGGCAATTCAGCCGCCGAAACGCTCATCCCGAAAAGACTGACCGGCAGAGTGTAGAGGCTCTGCGTGTAGGCCAGAGCCGCGACCGCGCCCGTCCCTAACCAGCTCGCCAGCCATGCATCCACAAAGGCGCTGATCTGCACCACGCCTCGACTGACGAAGACCGGAAGGAAGTTTCTGATCACGGTGCGGACGTTGGCGGTGGCGATGTCAAAGATGGGCCGCAGGCCACGGACGAGACGGAAGACGACCGGAAGCTGGACGACGAATTGGAGGGCGCTGCCGATCACAGAGCCCCAGGCGACGATCTCCGCCAGCGGAAACGTATCCACGCGCCGCCCGAAAGCGACCAGTGAAGCGATGATCGCCATGTTCCAGACCACGGGCGCGGTGTAGGAGAGAAAGAAGCGGCGATGGCTGTTGAGGACACCCAGGCACCAGGCAGAGAGCACGAGGAGTCCCGCGCCCGGGAAAAATATCTTAATCAGGCGAATCGTCAGCAAGCGCTTCTCGCCCTCGAAGCCGGGCGCGATGATGCTGAGCAGGTAGGGCGTCGTCAGCACTCCGCAGAGGACGATGACGGAGGTCACAAGCGCCAGCACAGACAGCACTGCGCTCGCCACACGCGTCGCCTCTTTCGGGTCGTCCTGCGCGAGCAGCTTGGCATAGACGGGGATGAAGGAAGCCGAGAGCGCGCCTTCGCCAAAGACGTTCTGTAGGAAGTTTGGAATGCGGAACGCGGCATTGAATGCATCGGCAGCATCCGACGTGCCGAAGTAGTGTGCGAAGACTCTCTGGCGCACGAGCCCTACGAGGCGGCTGAGCAGTATGCCGGCGCCGACGAGAATCGCGTGCTTGCCGGTGCTGGCGCTCTGCTGCTTGCGCTCGCGTCTTGCCGACGCCTGCTCGCCGGGGGATTCGCCCGCAGCCGTGCCGACGGGTATATCGGTTTCGCCTGCGATGATGCTGGCGTCGTCGCGCTCCGGGGCCTCTTCGATCTTCGCCCCTGCGGCTCTGTCGGGTGAATGCTCTTGAGCCGGAGCGTGAGGCCCGCCGCGCTCCGGCTCGTCTTGCGCCGTCTCGTCGGTTGCGCCCGGCCCGGCTTTCCCCTCTCGATTCATCCTTGTCCTTATAGGTCGTACTCTTTGATCTTGGTTAAGAGCGTTTTGTAGCTGACGCCGAGCGTTTCGGCGGCGCGAGTCTTGTTGCCCTGATGATCGGCCAGGGCCGCGCGAATCTTGCGGGTTTCGGCGTATCTCAGGGCACGCTCGGCGACTTCCGCGAGCGTGCCTGTCATGTCTAGCTGGGCCAGCGCTTCGGGCTCGACGGCGTTGCGGCGTTGAAGGCCCAAGTCCTGCGGCTCAAGCGTGGCCGAGTCGGCCAGTATGCATGCGCGCTCGATAGCGTTCTCAAGCTCGCGCACATTGCCGGGCCAGTCGTGCTCTTTGAGCAGGGAGAGGCTCGCGTCGCTCAGCTCCGCTGCGCGCCCGCGCAACTCCTTGCCGAGCTGCGCGGCGAAGTGTTGCGCGAGCAGCTGTACGTCCAGCCCGCGCTCGCGCAAGGGCGGTATCTCTACGGGGAAGACTGCGAGACGAAAGAAGAGGTCGCGCCGGAACTCTCCCTGTTCGACCGCCGCGTGGAGGTCGCGGTTCGTGGCGGCGACGACGCGCACATCCACAGCGACGGGCGCGCGTCCGCCGATGCGGTCAACCATCTTCTCTTCGATGGCGCGCAGCAGCTTACCCTGCACGCCGAGCGGAAGCTCGCCTATCTCGTCCAGAAAGACTGTCCCGCCCGAAGCCAGCTCGAACTTTCCGTGGCGGCGGTC
The DNA here is from genome assembly GCA_036389095.1 of Pyrinomonadaceae bacterium. GTDB lineage: Bacteria > Acidobacteriota > Blastocatellia > Pyrinomonadales > Pyrinomonadaceae > DASQYE01. The sequence goes on along the minus strand of DASVQM010000008.1, from coordinate 56,247 downwards.
GTTCGCGCCCGTAAACGCGCCGCGCTCGTGCCCGAAAAGCTCGTTCTCGATCAGGGTTTCGGGAATCGCAGCGCAGTTGATGGCGACAAACGCACCATTGCGGCGCGGGCTCAGGTGATGGACGGCGCGTGCAAAAAGCTCTTTGCCCGTGCCCGATTCTCCCAGCAGCAGGACGGTCGCCTCCGTCTGCGCCACGCGCTGCGTCTCTGTGACCGTGCGCTTGATCGCTTCGGATTCGCCGATGATGCGCGGAAAGCCGTAACGCCGCGACCATTCTTCCCGCAGCAGTATGTTCTCCGTGCGCAGCCGCGCCTGCTCCAAGGCACGCTCGACCAGGAGCAGCAGGTGATTAGAGTCAACGGGCTTTTGTAGAAAATCCTGAGCGCCGTCCTTCATCGCCTGCACGGCTTCGTCAATCGAGCCGTAAGCTGTCATGACGATGACTGGAACTTCCGAGTCGGCGGCGCGCGCAGCCCTGAGCACGTCGAGGCCCGAGCCGTGCGGCATACGCAGGTCTGTCAACACCAGGCGATGCGGCACGCGCGAGATTTCCTGCGCCCCGGCACGCGCATCCTCCGCCTCCGTCACGCTGTAGCCCGCCTGCTCAAGCGTCAGGCGCAGCACACGCCGCAAGCTCTCCTTATCTTCGACGAGCAGTATGTCAGGCATCATCAAACCGGCGAACCAAAACTCGCAAGCGTCGCACTCAAGTGCTTCTGAAAACCGGAAGCCGAGATGACGCCGAACAGAGTAGCAGTGATTTATTAGCTCAAGAAGCCGCCACTCATGATTCATCCTCATGCACGGAGGTGTCAAGCCGGAGCACCAGCCCGAGCAGAGAAAGCGGGCGCTCGCTCGAAGATCAAAGCAAGCGCCCGCTCGGAAAAGCGTTAAAGTGTGTGATTCTTATTTCTCGACGACGCCGACGACCGTGAAGCTCGGCACGGAGCTGAGGGCCGTATTGATGACCGCCGAGTTGTACTGAAAGCGGGAGTTGCCTCCGCCATCGGTGATAAAAGAGGGGGCTTCAAAATCACCCGTCGGGCCGAACCTGGCGACCACCATGCCGCCCGTGATCGTGCCGTTGCCAGTGCCCTGGCGCTCGACTATGCCATCGCCCATCACGAGTATGAGGCCGTTAAAATCCGTGCCGCCGTTCATCGTCAGCTTGCCTGTGACGACCAGTATGCCAGAGCCCTGGTTGCCCGGCCCGAGGTCGGCGTTGCCTTCGATGAAGGTGATGCCACGCACATTGCTCGCGGGCGGTTGCATGGTGGAAGTGAAATAGCGGTCGGTCGGCGTGTCCACGGGGTTGCCGTTCACGTCCACCTCCGGTCTCGCTGTCCCCCGCATCTGTTCGACGAACAACCTGGCGTTATCAACGGAGGCGAGCCATTCGGGAGTGGGCACAGTTCCGTTCGTCCCGTCCCCGAGCGCGCCGACCGGAACGCCTTCTATCTGCGTCGGGCGCTCGATTCCCAGAGTGACATCATCTATGGCGGGAGGCGTGGTTCCGAAGACCGGCCTGTCTCCGGCGCGCGCAGGGTCGTAGCCGGGATCGCCCGGGCGGGCCGCGTCCTCTCCCGAATAGCGAATGCGAATGCTGCTGCCTGTCCCGAGCGCGAGCTGCGCGGTGTCGAGCGGGTTGGAAGAGCCGATCAGAGTCACGGTCGAGGGCGCGCTAAAGCCCCAGAGGCCCGATTGAACGATCATCGTGTCGAGGACTTTCAGCGCACCGTTGGGCCCATAGCCGGTGACGAGCACACGCAAGCGCTTCGGGAGCCTGGGCGGCGGTGTGTTGTCAGGGTCGCTGACGGCGATGCTGTAGGCGGCCCGCGTGCCGACTCTCATCACCGGGGTCGCGCCGACCATCCCGCATCTGGTCACGTTGGCGCAGGGAAGCTGAAGCCATGTGCCCAGGTTCGTTCCGGCGACATTGCGAAAAGAGGCGATGGTCGTTCCGTCCGCAAGCGCAGGCGTCCCCGGCGGCGCAGGGACGTTTGAGCGCATAATATCGAGCGCGCGCTGCAACCCCGCTTCCGCAGCGTAATAGGCGTGCATCTCAGCCGTCGCGCTGACGGCGTTTGTGCCCGACATGGAGGTCGTCAAGATCAACGCTCCCCCGGCGGTCAGCAGCATCATAGAGATCAGAAGCGTGGTGATGAGCGCCGCGCCGCGCTCGCTGCGGCGCGGCTCTCCGGCGGGGCGATAAGGTTGAGGGGCTATCTGCATCTCTTCATTTCCTTTCAAGCTTTACGCAAGCGTGCGCGGCGCTCAGTATCGCTGTAACACCTGCGGGGAATTACGCAGCGCGACCTCCGACTGCATACGCACCTGCGTCGGGGCCTGCCCCGAAAGCGCGCCGACTTCGACCGTGACATCAATCTTGATTCTCTCGGCCAGGCTCGGCATCGCAGGGACGCCCGCGGCGTCTTCGTAGGTGAGCGTGAAGTTGATAATGTTATTGGCGAGGATGGTCGTATTGCCCACCGCCGCGAACTTGTCAAAGCGGACGATGGAGGAGACGGGCGGCGGCTGGTAGACGAAGGTCACGTCTTCGTCCTGATCGCTGATGGTCGAGTTGGTGTTGTTGACGTTGGAGCGGATGCGTATCCTCGTCGCCGTCGCATCGGTCGTGACGATGCCGTTATTGGTTAAGCCGAAGCCGGAATTGGCAATCTCGCGCGACATGATGCTGACGGCGCGCTGCGCGTCGGCCAGCGCATCCGACCGGCGATTCTCGCGTGCGCGCGTCCCGACCGACGAAGTGAGAAGAGTGCTCGCCGCCGTCATCATCAGCAGCGTGATGGTCAGCGCGAGCGTCAGCTCAAGCAGCGAAAAGCCTGCTTCGTCGCTCCCGATAGCCCTGGTCTTAACTTCTTTCATCGTGTTCTCCGTTAAATATGTCGCGGTAGCTGATGGGCCCATCAAGGCTGATCCGATCTGGCTCTTTGTGTGACGATGGTGACGGATTCTCTGGACCAGACAGAGCCCGCTCTCTGCGGCGTGACGGTGACCGTGATGGTCTTCAAGGTCGAGGGCTGGCCGGGGGCCGCCGGGGGCATATCATCAATCTTGGCGATCACGGTGTAGGGGCGTCCTTCGCGCGTGACGGTCTGCGGAGCGGGGACGGCGGGGGTTTGCAGAAGAATCGGATCGGTCGTGCCGACCGTGAAGCGCGCGTTGCGCAGAGTCTCTAAGGCCGTCTGCGCGATGGCGAGCGCCTGCGCGCGGTCGTGCCCGCCGTTGTTATTGCGCACGGAGTAGGCGAAGAGAGTCGCCGAGCCGAGCACGACGACCAGCATAATGACGAGACCGATGGTGGTCTCGATCAGTGTGAAACCGCGCTCGCCGTCTCTGCCTCTCGCCGGCTCTCTCTTTGATCTTGCGTTCATGGAGTGACCTCTTGCCTTTGCACCTCTGCGGTCAGGATAGGGAAGGGCGCTCTGAGCCCTGTTCAGTAACCGTTGATGCGCATGTTGTCGTTGCGTACGTTGAGATTGGAGTTCACGTTGCGGTCTATCGTGACTGCGCGCGGCGCGGCGGCGTTCGTGTTGCCGAACGAGAGCGAAGAGTCGCCCGAAGTCGAGAGATTGATCGCCGTGCTGCGGACGCTCTCATAGGGGCTGGTGGTTTGAATACTGAAGGCGGGCGGCGTGACGTAGGTCGCTATGATGGACGGAGCGGCTGTGCTGACGGTGCGACCGCGCCAGTTGAAAGCGATGGTGAGCGGCAGCGGCGTCGCGCCGGTGTTGAAGACCACGCCCTGATCGGGCGCGATGGTGATGTTGCGCGGCGGGTCTACGCTACCATCGCCGTCAAAATCCATGACGACCGTGTAGGTGCGTGGGCCCGTGATGGTGACCAAAGACATCTGCGGCTGCGGGAGCAGCCCCGGCGGGCCAGCATGACGGCGCACGGAGTCGAGCCGCGCCTTTTCCACGTAGCCCATAAACTCGCGCGAAGCGTTCTCCATGCGCATGTACTGCTGCGCGCCCTTGATGCGCGTCAGGGCGTAGCCGCTGATGAGCGTAATCATCGTCAGCATAATCAGCACCTCGACGACACTGACGCCGCGCTCGCCGCCTCTATCCGGCGTTTCTCTTAAATGCACTCTTCTCGCCTGGCCTTTCATCCTGTCCTCCCGAAGCGAGGCGTTGAAGGCTGGCCGTAAGAGGCAGGCCATCAACTCCCCACGACTTGCGTAATCATTGAGGTATGTTATGGAGCAGCTCATCTGCCATCATGCCGTCTAAAGTTTTGAGCGTTTCGTACTCCTCCATCGCGGACTCTTTATCCTTGAGGTCTATATAGACGAGTCCGAGCGAGTAGTGTGCCCTGGCGTAATCGGGCTTGATACGTATGGCCCGCTTGCAAGCCCTCATCGCTTCGGTATAAGTGCCCCGCTCGTAATAAAGGACGCCCAGATTGTTGAGCGCCTCGACATAATCGGGCTTGATACGTATGGCCCGCATGTAGGCTTTGATGGATTCCAGATGCTGGCCCGTCTTGGCATAGGCGATGCCGAGATTGTTGTAAGCGTCAACGAAGTCAGGGTTGATGCTAATCGCTTGCGTGTAAGCCCTGATTGAATCCTCATAACGGCCCAACATGTCGTAAACCATTCCCATGTCGTAATGAGCGTCAACATTGTCCTGCTGATAGTCTGCGGCGCGCTTGAACTCCTCCAACGCCTCTTCGTAAAGACCCTCGCCGACCAGCTCGACGCCCGTCCGGTAATGCTCGGCGGCGACATCATCACGCACTGCCTTGGTGCCGCCTGCGGGCGCTTCGGTTTTCGGCTCACGATTGATGAATCTATCCAGTAGCGACATTATCTCTTTCTCTCTCAAAAGCCTGGCTTGTGGCCAGACGATAAGTCCTGACAGCAGGCGAGCCTCAACATGCGAAGACTCCTGCCAAAGAATCATGCCCGGATTAATACTCGCTGATGCCGAGCGTGTAGCGGCCAGCCGTGAGAAGCGCCTTCTCCACCCATCCGGGATCGTACTGTATATTGGAGGTTCCGCTGCCGTTGCCGTTAAAGGCCGGAGCGAGGAAGGGGCCTCCCCAATTATTGCGGTCGAACTTGGCGAGGGCGAAAGCGCCGAGGCTGTTGCCGTTGCCGCCGCCGTTACGTACGATCTGCCCGCCGCCGAGAGCCAGGATCAGACCATTGAACGGCGTGTTGCCGTCAACCGTGACCGTCCCCGTGCAGACGAGCAGACCGGCCCCGCCACCATTGGGCAGTGTCGCGTTGCCGTCCATGAAGGTGAACTTCGGATCAGCCGTCGAGCCGTAGTCGGGCGGAGGCGAGGCGTTGGTGTAGTACCTGTTCTGGACTATGGCGTCGGCCTGTAGTTTGTTGAGCGTGCGGCGCGCCTCGTCCGCCGTTTGCAGCCACGAGACGAGGTCTGCAACATCCACTTTCTGGGCCGACGGATTGCCCGTCACCTGTGCCGAAGGAAGATTCTTGATCTTGTCGTAGTCGACAGTGCTGGTGACGGCAAAGGCTGCGATGGCAGTGTTGTGGCCACCCGCAGGCTCGTTGCCGCTATAGGTGTAGGATGAGCTGCTGCCCGCATCGAAAGTCATCTCCGAGAGGTTATTGTCGGCGCTGCGGATGGCTATGAGCCCGCGCGGCGAGTAGTTGAAGGGAAATCTGGCGACCATCATCTCCATCTGCTTCTTGGCCCCGTGCGGCCCAAATCCGTTGACACGGACGAGGACGCGGCGTGGCTGCGGGGCGGTCAGCGTCGTCTGGAGAGTTTTGGTGGTGTTTCCGTTGCCCGGCAGGGCTATCTGCAAAGGGTTTGCGCTGAACGTATATAAGACGCCTTCGATGTAATAAGATACCGCCTTGAGATCAATGATGAGCGGGGTGGACGCCGCATTAGATGGCGTGCTGATCGCGCCGTAAATAGTGATCTTGCCTGACCAGGGGACCGTCTGGGTGACGGTCAAGGTGAAAGGGGTGGGCGTGGCGATGGTGGCCCCGCCGTTGGCCGTGGTGATGGTAAAAGTGCCCAGGTTGGTCGCGCCGCTCAGGACGGTATTCAATCCTGCGACGGTCGCACCCGTAAAGGAAATCGTCGTCTTCGGTGAGCTGTTGCTGTTGATGTTGCCATTGGCGATGATTTTCGATGAAGTGCCCGTGTCGAAAGTGCCGCTCGTCGTAAAGCTCACGAGCGTCGAGTTGTCCGGGTCGCTCAAGGCTACGTTGTAGGCGGAACCGTTGAGCGGCGTATAGGGCGTCGTGAGAAGTATGCGGTCTACGTAGGTCGGATCATAGGTCAGCCATTTCGACAGGCGTGCATAGGGCGTGGCGGCGGTGGTCGCCGGGTCGTTGCTTTTATTCGAGTCTGCGGGCGTGACGGCAGCGCGATATGTGATCGTGGGCGCGACGTTCCCACGCAGCACGTTGAGCGTTGCCTGTAAGCCTGCTTCCGCCGCGTAGTAAGCCTGCGTCTCGGCGGTCGAGTCGTAAGCATTGGTCGCCGACATCGCCGTCGTTAGAATCAACGCGCCGCCCGCCGTCAAGAGCATCGTCGAGAGCAGCAATGCCGTGATGAGCGCCATCCCGCGTTCGTCACGGCGGCGGCGCTGGCCCTTCTGATTTCTAACCTTCGAGATCATCCGCATCAGAGTTAACCTCATCTCATCCCTTCGTCAAAATAGTTGTTCAGTATTGAATCAGATTCGCATTCCGCAGGTTGATGTCCGAGACGAGCTGCATGGTTGTGGCCGGTTGATAACCGGCGCTGCCCGGTCTGCCGCGCTCAGGCAAGTCCACGCAGACGGTAATGATGATGTAACCGGCGCTGCTCTTCTGTGCGACCTCGACCGCTCCTGCGGCGGGGACGATGTCGCAGTTGCCGGTCGTGTAATTAATCTTCGATGAGTAGTAGCGGATGCGGAAGGCGTCAATGCGGTTGGCGAGCACAGTCGTCATGTTGGCGGTATTGATATCGAGCCGCATGATGTAGCTGTTCGTGCCGTCCGTCACCAGCTTATATTCGACATCTTCATCACGATCAATGACCGAGTCGCTCGTGGTCTGGCCCCTGTAGGCGTTGAGGTTGGCGCGAAAACGGATGGCGTTGAGGCTGGAATCCGCCTCGACGATTCCATTGGTGGTCAAGCCGAAGCCGGAATTGGCGATCTCGCGCGTCATGGTGTTGAGCGCGCGCTGGACATCAGCGACGGCTTCCGACCTCTGGTTCTCTCGCGCACGGATATTGAAGGAGCCCGCGAGGAGCGCGCTCGCCAGCCCCATTACGATCAGGGTGATGGTCATCGCTATCACAAGCTCAAGCAGCGTAAATCCTGCTTCGTTCCTAATACCGGGACTGCTTTCCTTCATTGCCACTCCACTTTCTAAAAAGGGTTCGGATATTTTCCTTCTCACTCCAGGAAATCTCCATTGTCGGGTGATGCGCGCAGCGCCGTGAGAATGACTGAATTGCTGGCCCACACAGTACCGGCGCTGTTCGGCGTTACCTGAACGATAATCTTCTTCACCGTGTCGCTGCCGCTACAGGCGACGCTGGCGCAAATAACCGTCTGCACTCTGTAGCTGCGACCAGACCTCGTGTCCACCGTATTCGTCGTCACGTTGTTGAGACTCGCATCCGAATAGGTGACGCTGCGCAGGCGCTCCATGCGTTGCTGCGCGATGGCAACCGCCACCGCACGATCCGCCGCGCCCGAGTTGTTGCGCGTGGCGTACATGAAAAGAGAGGCTGCGCCGAGCGCGGCGACCATCATCACGACGAGTGCCACCACTGTCTCGATCAGGGTAAACCCGCGCTCACTCTTGAATCCTGCTTGCGCCGGGTCATCTCCGCCCAACTTCATGTGTGTTACTCTCATAGCGGCCTTCTCCATCTTATTTCGTGACCCTGACGACGACCGACGCGGTGGCGCAGGGCGAGCTGAACGTCACCGGAAAGTCGCCCGTCGCTCTATTAATTGACTTGACGATAAAGGTGGAAGCAGTGGTGGGGCTGACGCTCATCGAGGAGGGAGTGAAGGTGAGATTGGATGTCCCGCCAGCCGCGATGAGAGCCGAACTGGTAACAGTCACGGTAAAGCTACCGCTTCCGCCGCCGTTCCTCTTAATGGATACTTTACCGGGATTGACGCTGATCGTGCCGCACGTCCCCGTGCCGCTGACGCCGGCGGTTGAACCGGCATCCAGAGCCGAGCAGTCAGTCGTTGCGATGACGGGCGCTGCCGTCGTCCCTTTCACCGTCGCGTCCGAAGAAATATCGGTCGTCTTGTTGACATTGGTATAATTGATGGTACTCGGCATGTCATCAATGTCGCTGTCAACGGTCACGTCGCCTGATGCCGTCACATCTACGCTGACAGGCGATGTCCCGCTCTGTGAGCTGACCATTGAGAAAGAGGCGGTACAGGAGGCCATGCGCCCGCGCCAGTCGAATGTGATCGGCTGCGGCGAGAGGCTCAGCAGAGAAACCCCTTCATTGAAGTCGAAGACGCGCGAGGTGATGATGCCGGAGCCATCGAAATCCATGGTGACACGGTAGCTATTGGCATCCAGGAACTCTATTTTCGTCGGGCTGGCGGATGAGACGTGTCGGCGCACAGCATCTATACGCGCTTTCTCCACATAGGCTGCGAACTGGCGCGCAGAGCCCGCAAGACGCATGTTCGCCCGCGCCGATGAGATACTCATCAAGGCGAAGGCTCCGACGAGGATCATTATCGTCACGGTAATCAAAAGCTGTAACAGGCTGAATCCGCCTTCGAGACGCGCACGCTCATCCGCTTTCTTTGCGTCGCTCTTAATAAGCTGCTTGCTCATCCTTTGCCTCCGAATTAATCATGTGACCGAAACCGACAGGGCCAGCTAAGACCTGCGCGCGGATGCTTTGAGCAAGAGACATACCACGCTGAAAAGGCTGAAAAACGGGCCAAAATAGAGCCGCGCGGCGAGGCTCGCAGGTTTAATCGTCACCTTAAGTGACACGCTGGGCAGCGTGCTTCACAACCGTCGAGGCCGGATTCATGGAATCTGATAGTAGTTAGAAATATATTTAGTCAAAAGTTCTACAATCCTGCCCCTTCAGGGATGCGCCTGGTGCGGCTTGCCTTTCCTGAAAAGGGAACACCTTGAGAGGAATGAAAAATGATAAAAAAACTTGCTTACTTCGTCGCTTCCATGGTTATGGCTCTTACCGTAACCTTCGCCTTGACGAGTCCGAACGTCGGTGCGAAAACCGATAGCTGCCGCACACAATGCCGCGTGGCCTATGATAAATGCGTCAAGCAGACAAACAATCCCGGCGGCATCAACCAGTGCGGCAGGGCTTACCAGAACTGTCTGTCAACCTGTCAATAATCTAAACGACCAGACCTTACTAACTTAGGGCGGCATCTGGAATCAGGTGTCGTCCTAATCTTTTTCATCAAAACCCCGAGTTGATGGATAAGCCGCGTAAATCTTGCACTTATTTATCAAAGCCAATCGCCGGATGCCCATCGTAGACGCTCGCCGGAACGCACCTGCGTTACACAACGCATGTCACCAACGGAAACAAGTAGAGGAAGCCAGACCTGGCGGGAGTGTGGTCGAGCGCTGGCGATGATCCAGGGGAAAGGGCGCTAAACATTGGGCCGTAGCGTTGGCGCGCGCTCTCTGGAGGGCGACGGCGCACGGTTTGCTGTAGCGTCCCCGGCGGCACGCTTATGTTTGACGCGCCGTTTCGGACAAGGCTTGAGCCGAAGGATGGTTCGCAAGGATTCGCCTTGAGGTGCTTGAAGTGCGGCGTCTCCTCTTCTTAGTAGCGAGCGCCCATCCATCGCTTGGGCATACATGGGATCGTCCTCTCGCGCGAAGTGCCGCACGCTGCGCGCGTCGGGGACGAAAAAGCGCCCCGGCGACTCTCAGGCCGTCGGGGCGCGTTCTATCTAAGGCAAAGGTCACAGGCAAAAGTGATGAGAGAGTTGCTGCTCCCTCATCACTTTTGCCTGTGACCTTTTGACTGCTGCCTTATCCCTTGCCTTACTGTGCGGGCTCGTATTCATCCTTGCGTGCGGGCATGGTGGAATCCTGCAGGGTATCGGCCAGACGCATCGCCAGTGTGAGCGGGCGATAATCGAAGGGCGAGGGGCCGCCGCGCAGGGATTGCATCTGCCAGACGAGCGCGTCCTGATTTTCACGGAAGCGCAGGACGTTGCCGCGCTGGTTGAAGATGACGAAGAGCAGCGTCTCGCCCGTGCGCGTGTGCATCTGTCCGACGAGGGCGCTCGCGCCGCCGTCGGTTCGGATGAGCGTGCCCGTCTTGGCGATCACACTGCCGCGCGATGGGCCCAAGGTGTAACGCTTTTGCAGCGTGCCGGGATCAATGCCTGCGACCGGCATGATGTCCGAGGGCGTGAGCTTGTTCTTCGCCAGTTCTTCGCGCAGCGCGCGAAATATCTTCATCATCGCGCGCGGCGTGACGCGATTGACGCCCAGGCCGCTTGTCGAAGCGAGCTGCACCTGCGCCGGGCTCAGCTTCAACTCGTTGATGAGAAAACGGCGCACGCCGTCGGCCCCGCCCATCGTGTCGCCTATCCGCTCGGCCATAAAATTGTTGGAATAGCAGAGCAGGACTTTCAGCACGTCAACCAGCTTGCTCGAACGATGGACGAGCAGCATACGCGCATCCGAAGGGACGGAGTCCACGTAGACAGCGCCCATGACGGCCACGCTCGGCACGCTCTGCAGAGCTTCGCGGTCGCCCAAGGCCATGCGTTCATCCGTCCAGGCGCGCACGGCTGCGGCGGGACGGCGGGCCGTGTCGAGCGTGTCGTAGAGCATGTCGCCCGAATGCTGCGCAGACCAGTCGAAGTTCATCGTAAAGCGCGGCGCGACGATCAGGTCGCCCGTCACCTTGCGAACGCCAGCGCGGTTCAGCTCGCGCGCCAGCATCACCGCATGCTCGTAGTGAAATGAAGGATCGCGTCCAGATATAATCAGATCACCGTTGATGGTTCCCGTCGCCCGGTCGAACGTGCCTGTCGTCCACACGCCGGTCGTGAAGCGATGGTCTACGCCGAAGGTGCGTAGCGCCGCCAGGGCCGTCGCCAGCTTGACGGCTGACGCGGGATTGTAAGCCTGATCCGCTGACTCAGTCATTAAAGCTTGCCCGTCCAGGGTCTCTACCAGCACGCCGCGCATGCCTCCGACCGGCGCTTGGTAAGTCGGCGCAGCGACCTCGCCCGGAGCGCCGATGATGGGCGCAGTCGGCGTGCCTGCCGGTGTGGTTGTGGAGGGAAGCGGGCGGCTGATGACTGTCGGGCGCGTCAGCGACGGAGGAGGATCGGGCTCCGTGGAGGTCTGTTGGGCCCAGACTGTCGCGGACGTACCAGACGTGGCCCAGACCACTAAAGCGAGAAAGAAAAAGAGACGACGTGAGATTGACTGCTTGAACATTTATGCCTCCGTCCGTGTACCTTTTGCGCCGGCGAGCGCATCATAACATGAAGGCGCGCGCCGGAAACCCCAAAAAATTTGAGGAGAGCGGGAGCGCAAGAGCTTTGATGCAGGGCTGCTCGAAGCGGGATGCACGCGTGCCCGGCTTTCGCCACGGCTCCGTATACTCCCGGCTTTCCCAATGGCACAACTTCGTTGACAATGCTCTGAATGGACTCCTAAAATCGAGAGCGTTGACATTAAGCCCGTTAAGTATAGTGCGACAAGACAAGAGACGTGTGACAATTGATGACGTGCGTGCGACGCATAGGGCTCGACACCGGGAGATCAAGTCGCGGCTCGCGGAGTTTCGCGCCGTCTGGCAGAAGGGAACCGATGCGCGGCTCTGGGAAGAGCTGGTCTATTGCATCTTCACGGCGGGAGCGTCGGCGCGCATGGGCCTCAAGGCGGTCGAGGCCGTTAGGCCGTTTCTCTTTGAAGGCTCGCGTGAAGAGATGACAAGAGCGCTTGTCGAAGCGCGTGCTCATCGTTATCCTGCGGCTCGCCCGGGCTACATCGTCACGACGCGCGATTACTTATTGGAGGATTGCGGGATGCGCCTGCGCGAGCGGCTCATGAGTTTCACAGACCCGCTTGAGCGCCGCGACTGGCTGGCTCGCGAGCGACGCGTCAAAGGGCTCGGGTATAAGGAAGCGAGCCACTTCCTGCGCAACATAGGTTTCAGCGGCTACGCCATTCTTGACAAGCATATCCTGCGCAGCCTGGCCGAGCTGGGCGTGACGGACTCGCCGCAGCCGCCCTCTACGCGAGCGCGCTATCTGACAACGGAAGAACGGCTCAAAGCCTTCGCCCTCGATGTCGGCGTAGACTTCGACGAGCTAGACTTGGTGCTCTGGTCAATGAAGACCGGAGAGATTTTGAAATAAGGACGAAGGCGGAAGGATGAAGTGAAAGCATTGATCGAATCATTCAACTCGCAATTGATTCAACCATTCCGCCTTCCGCCTTCCGCCTTCCGCCTTGAGGCTTTTCCCCCATGCTGAATCGTCAAACGAAAAGAGGAGCGCGGCTGCTGGCGGCAGGTTGCCTGGCAATCGTCGCCATGTTGATTGCGGGCGCGAGCGTGCCGCCGGTCGTCGAGGCGGCGGAGAAGGAGCGTGAGCGGGCCACACGGGCTCTGCGCGAGGGCGAGTATGAGCTGGCGGAAAAGCTGTTCCGCGAGCTGCTCGCCAGGAATGCGCGCGATAAGGATGCGCGACTCGGCCTGAGCTACACGCTCTACAAGAAGAGAGATTTGCAGGACGCTTATGATCAAGCCGCGCGCGTCATCACGTCCGACCCGCTCTCTGCACGCGCCCATGCGCTGCTCGGCGCTGTCGTGCTGGCGGCTGGCGACTTTCGCCTCTCGGTTGAAGAGTTTCGCACGGCTCTCAGCTTGAAGGAGGACGAGGCGCTGGCTATCGCCGGGCTGGCGATGGTTGACTTCTACGAGAACCGCGCGAGCGCGAGCCTGACAGGGTTGCGCCGCGCCGCCTTCCTTGCGCCGGACGAGCCGGACTTCCTCTTTAACCTCGCGCAGGCATCGGCGCGCACAGAACATTATAAAGAGGCCGCCGACGCCTACGAGCGCTTTCTCACCATCGCGCCGCGCACGGATGCCGACCGCCGCGCGCGCATTCGCGGCCTCATTGATTTTCTTCGTTACCTGGGCCAGCAGAGCACGCTCTACGTCCTCAGCGGGTCTAATCGGACGGAAGTGGAGTTTGACGCGACCGACAATCGCCCGCTGCTGCTGGTGCGCGTCAACGGCGAGAAGGAGCCTTTGCGCTTCGTGCTCGACACCGGCTCAGGCATGTCCGTCATCTCCGAGGACACTGCGCAGCGTTTGCGCCTGCGCCCCGTCGCGCGCGGCGGCGCAGCAAGGGCCGTCGGCGGCGGCGGGCGCTTCGACATCGTTTACGGTTTTCTCAATTCGTTAGAGATCGGCGAGGTGCGCATCTCGAACGTGCCGGTCTACATACGCCGCTTCTACAACGACAGGCTGCACGTCGACGGTTATATAGGTCTCTCCGTCATCTCGAAGTATATCTCCACGGTTGACTACGGGACGCGCACCCTGACGCTTGCGCGCCAGCGCCCGGCGAGCACCGCCGCAACGGCAGAGGCGGCAAAGCCTGGGATAGAGCTGCCGCTGCGAACCACCTCCGCCGGATTTCTAAGCGGCGAGGTGCTCATCGAGAGCGTCGAGAAACCGCTCAACTTCATCATCGATACGGGCGCGACCGTCTCCGTCGTCTCCGAGAATCTGTTGGAGCGTGAAGACCTCGCGCGCTTCGATCAGAACCTGCGGCTGCGGATTTACGGCTCAGCCGGAGTGGCCGACAACGTCAAGGTGCTGATGCTGCCGCGCATCTCCTTCGGCTCTTATACGCGCGAAAAACTGACGGCGGCGGTGCTCGATATGGACCCCATCAACGAGACCGCCGGGTTTGAGCAGACGGGTATCATCGGCGGAAATTTCCTGCGATACTTTCGACTGACCTTCGATTTCCAGAAAGGCTTCCTGCGCCTTGAGCCTCTTGAGACGACGCCGGAATCGGAGAATCCCACGCGCCTGAGCATCGGGGTCGGCCAGCTATGAAACAAAGCCTCTATCTGGAAACCTCCGTCATCGGCGCATACCTGGACAACGGCGAGCCGTTTCGCCGCGACCTGACCATTCGCTGGTGGGAGCATGAATTGCCGGAGTATCGTGCGGTCGTCTCGCCTCTGGTCCCGCGCGAGTTGGAGCGCATCCCTGAGCCGCATCGCACCGGATACCTGAAGCTCGCAGAGCCGCTCGAAGAGGTCGAGCTCACAGAGGAGGCGGCCATCCTCGCCGAAGGCTACATCGCTCGCGGCATCTTTCATCGCAAGTATATCGCCGACGCCCTGCATGTCGCCGTTGCCTCATTTCACAAAATAGATTATTTAGTAACTTGGAATTTCGGACATCTGGCCAATGTGCGTCGTCAGGCGCGCATTCGCCTCTTCAATACGGCTGCCGGGTTTTTCGTCCCGATGATCGTCACACCGGAGTTCCTGGTTTCGGAAGCAACAGAGAGAACGGAGAGAAGTGACGATTGACGGAAAAACAGTGACCTGGTGACAAGTGACGAGCCTGGTCTCAAGCTTTTCTCTTGTCACCAAGTCACTTGTCACCAAGTCACTGCATTTTATGTATCGGAAGCCCAGATTTCTTGAGATGCTGCACGCGATTCGTGAGGAGATGTCGCGTGATGCTGATTATGACGTAGACCTCTTCGCCGAGATGGTGCGATCTGGCGTCCGCCCGCAACACGGGGCCGAGCGTAACATTCGCGGCTATAAGAGTCGTGCGCCTCGCGCAGAGGAAACGGCGCAGGAAGACAGCACGGCTCGCGGACGCCGCAAGCGCGCGGCCAGATAAGATGCCGGATGTCAGATGTTAGTTAATGCAGTACACTAACGATTGAAATCACTGACACCTGGCATTCTACTCTCTGAAATTTTTATGGATGTGACGTTTGAGACGATCGGGTTGGAAGTTCCGAGCGAGAAGGCTTTCAACTATCTGGCCGAGCGCGCGGGCGATCAGGGCGAGCCGACGCAGCTTTCGCGGCGCGGGGCCGTGCTGCATGGCCGCTGTTGGAAGCTGGGCGAGGGATTGGAAGTCTGGACTGTGCTCTACGAGTCCGGGACGGGCGACATCTTTTACGCGGATTGTCGTCCCGGTTTCCGCGCACGCTACACGCAGCGCATCAGCCCCTGGGCTTTGACCGAATACGACGAAGAGGGCGAGGCCGTCATCCACGGTTACTGCGACGGCGCGGATACGGAAGTGCTCTTCGAGCTACAGAATTTGACGGAGGTCGGCGCGGGCGGCTTTCGCGCTCAGGAATTACACGTCGGCTTGTGCGGGCTGGCCTATCGCGCGCGCGTCTGCGACCGCCCAGCGAAGGCTCGCTGGCAGCCGCTCGAAAAATGCGCGCCCTCGCGCGCCGCGCATGAAAACGATTGGAGCCTGACGGGACGCGTCATCGCTTTCAAGCCGCTTCGCAATCCTCTCTCCGGCAGCGAGCTCTACTGGGTCTACCTCGACCTTGAACGGCTCAAGCTCGAAGTGCTTATCAATCGTCGTGCGCTGCGCGGCGGCGCACTCTCGGCGGGCGCGACACTGACGGCGGAAGTCTGGCTCCAAGGGCATGTACTCGATGAGCGTGCCTTGCGCTCGCGCTATGAAGGCGTAGACCGCGCCTACGCGACCGCTCTCTTCTGGGACTCCCTGAAACGTCGAAACTGATCTGGTGAATTTAAAGTCTGGAGTCTGGAAGCCGTTGGCCCACGAGAGCGCGACGCAGACACCAGGCGACCGACTTCGGACTTTAGATGAAACGTGCCGTTCCCATCCTTCTCATCCTGCTCAGCCTCGCCGCCGTCGGCGCTTACTATTTCAACCAGTACTGGATTCATCGCTACGATGCCATGATCGCGCGTCAGGCCGCCGTCTACCGCCTGGACCCCGACCTCGTCTGGTCTGTGATGTACGAAGAGACCTATTTTCGTCCGTGGAAGACGGGCGCTGACGAAGAGATCGGATTGATGCAGGTGACGCCGACGGTCGGGCGCGAGTGGGCCGCCGAGACTGGGATGCGCGACCTTGAGCGACAGATGGGGCGCGACCCAGAGAGCGTGTTGCGCGACCCTGAGCGTAATATCCAGATCGGTTGCTGGTATCTGGAAAAGCTCTACCAGCAGTACCGCGATACGCCCGGCGCGGAAGCGCGCATGATCGCAGGCTACAACGCCGGGCCGAGCCGCGCCGCCGACTGGAATCGCGTCGGCGACCGAGCGAGGCCGCTCACCGCCGACGAGTTCGTCGCGCGCATAGACATCCCCTCGACGCGTGCCTACGTCACTTCAATCCTCGAACGCTATCGCAAGCTGAAAGAGAGCAAAGGGCAGAAGGCGGTGGGGCGGTAAGGCGGCAGGATGTCATGTTGAGCGCGAGGCAAACTCTGTTGACATCTTGGAGCGTGCGCCGGTCTGCGGCCAGCCACGTCAGGACTTGCAAGCCGAGGGCAAGCCTTTGACCTACCGGCAACTGCTCAGGGGCAACGCCGACTTTCGTCGCCTGTGGACGGGCCAGGTCATCTCGGAGATCGGCGACTGGCTCAATAATATCGCGGTGCTCGCCTTAACGATTCAACTCGCCGGGCGCGAGCGAGAGGGCCTGGCGATTGCCCTCTATGCCATTTCGCGCCACCTGCCTCTGTTCATCTTCGGCCCCGTCGCGGGTGTCGTCGTCGATCGTCTTGACCGTCGCCGCGTGATGATCGCGTCTGACATCGCGCGCTCTGTGCTCGCGCTCGGATTCCTCATCGCTGGAGCGAGGTCGGCCCTGCCCTTGGTTTACGTCGTCGGCGCGGCGCTGTTTGCCGTCTCGGCTTTCTTCAACGCCGCCAAGCGAGCTTCGATTCCCAACATCGTACATAGCGCCGACGAGCTGCTCGGCGCAAATTCGCTCTCGGCTTCGACGACCGCCGCGACCATCGCCATCGGCTCGGCCCTCGGCGGCCTCGTCGCAACCTTCATCGGACGCAGCCCCGTTTTCATCCTCAACGCCGCGACCTTTCTCGTCTCCGCCGAAATGATTCGCCGCATCAGGGCATCAACGCGCAGGAGCGCAAGCGCCTTAGAGAGTCACGACGCTCAGAGCATTGCTATGCGGAGCGTTGACGTGCAAGAGCGCTTGAGTGTAGCGACGAGCGCGGCGACCGCCGCCGCACGCTCGCGGCCTTCTCCGAGCGCCATTCTCAGGCGCGGCGCGGCCGATTTCCGCGAGGGCCTGCGTTACGTGCGCGGCCATAGAGTGCTTCGCGCGATCTTCATCGTCGCCGCCGGATGGGGGCTGGGCAATGGCGTGGCGCGTGCTCTCTACAGTATCTTCGGTGCGCGTCTGGGCCTGGCTCAGGTGGGTGGGCTGCTGGCGCGTCCGACCGATTTCGGTATCTCCGTACTGTTTGTCGCCATGGGCTTGGGCGGCGTCATCGGCGCTCCCATCGCACGACGCTTCAACAGCGCGGCTGGCAATACTCTTGGCACGCGCATGGGTCGCTCGATGATCCTGGACGGCTGCGGCCTGACGCTCTTTAGTCTGATGCCGACGCTCTGGGGCGCAGCGCTCGTGCTCGTCGCGCGCGAGATCAACTTCGCCATCTGGTGGACGGCGCAGCAAACCATCATCATGACGCGCACGGACGACCGCTATGGTGGGCGCGTCTTCGCTTCCTACGAGACGTTGACGACACTGATGATGGTCGGCTCTATGCTCGCGGCGGGTGCTGCCGCAGACACTTACGGCATTACTCCGGTCGCGGCTGCCGGGGGGACTGTGATCGCCCTTTCGGGCCTGCTCTGGTTCCGGCTGCGACGCCGTGGGCCCGGCACGAGCGGGCAGGCGAGTCTTGAGGGCGAGAATTTTTGAAGCGGAACAGTTTCCAAAGCAGAATTAAGAGGGATGGACAGGAGAGACAGGATGAAGAGGAAGAGATGAAGCATTCATTGCAGCAATGCTTTTATATCTTATCCTGCTTTTAGTTTTCATCCTGACAATCTCTGTCCCTCCCCTTGTTAATCTCTTTGCTTTGGGAGTCTCAAATCTGAGCTGGAAACAATGACGACTCTTTACTGCGCAAGATGGGTGATGCCGATCTCGTCGGGGATGATAGAGGACGGCGCTGTGGCCGTTGAAGGCGCGCGCATCGTCGGCGTCGGAGTACGCGCCGCGCTTCTATCGAAGTTTCCAGAGGCGCTCGCGCGGGACTACGGCGAGGCGGCGATTCTGCCGGGCTTCGTCAACGCGCATTCGCATCTGGAATTGACGGCGATGCGCGGCTACCTGGAAGACATGGAGAATGATTTCTTCGGATGGCTGCGGAAGCTGACCATCGCGCGCCTGGAACGTATGACGCCGGATGATCTTTACGTTTCCGCCGCGTGGGGGGCGGTCGAAGCGGCGCGAGCGGGCGTGACTTGCCTGGGAGATTCGAGCGATGCGGCGAGCGCCAGCATCAGGGCGCTCTGTGATGTCGGTCTTCGCGGGACTGTCTACCAGGAAGGCTTCGGCCCGGACCCACGATTGGCCATACATCTTTTCGCGAAACTGCGCGAGAAGATGTATGGCCTGCGCGAGTACGAGAGCGCGTTGGTGCGCGCGGGCGTCTCGCCGCATTCGCCCTATACCGTCAGCGCCCGGCAGCTTGAGCTGATTACGGATTTCGCCATCGCAGAAGGGTTGCCGTTGATGATGCACGCGGCTGAATCGCGCGCCGAAGAGCAGCTCCTGCGCGAAGGGCGCGGGCCGTTCGCCGAAGGTCTCGCTCGACGCGGCATAGAGTGGAGAGCGCCCGGCCTCTCGACCATCCAATATTTGAGAGAGACGGGCGTGCTCGCCGCGCGTCCGCTGCTCGCGCATTGCATCAGGGTGGACGAGGCGGACATAGAGCGGATCAGAGAGGCTGGCGCGAGCGTCGCTCATTGCCCGAAGTCGAACGCCAAGCTCGGACACGGACATGCGCCCTTTGCGGCTTTCATCGAGCAAGGCTTGAAGGTCGGCCTCGGCAGCGATTCGGTGGCGAGCAATAATACCTGCGACATGCTGGAAGAGGCACGCTTCGCCGCCTTGATGTCACGCGCGGACGCTCGACCGCCGGGCTCAAAGCGTCTGACCGATTCGCGCGATGTGCTCATGGCGGCGACGCTCGGCGGCGCACGCGCTCTCGGCCTCGAAGGTCAAACGGGAGCGCTCGCCGAAGGCTTGCAGGCAGACCTGACAGTCGTCGGTCTCGACGGAGCGCATCAACTCCCCATCCACAATCCCGCTCATACGCTCGTCTTCGCCTCTTCGGGACGCGACGTGCGGCTCACGGTCGTCGCGGGCAGGGAAGTCTTCCGCGACGGGCACGTCACGACCGTTGACGAAGCACGCCTGCGCGCGCGCATGCATGAGATCAAGAAAGCAGTGACAAGTGACAAGTGACGAGTGGCAAGTGATGAGTGACAAGCGACGAGTGGCAAGATAGAATCTCGTCTTTGCTCGTCACTTGTCACCAGGTCACTCGTCACTGTTCTCTTATGAATGTTCTGGTTCTTAATTGCGGCAGCTCTTCCGTCAAGTTTCAACTGATTGCGACGGATTTGGAGCGCATCGCGCAGAACACCGACCGGAGGCTGGCGCGCGGCGTCTTGGAGCGCATCGGCGGTCAGGCGATCATTACGCTCGGCGCTGAAGGGCATGCGCCGCAGCGAACGACCGCCCCGCTGCGCGACACGCGGGCGGCGGTCGAGTTGATACTTCGATGGGCCTGCGCGGAGGATTCCGGTATCAGCGAGGTCAAGAGCGTGGCCGATGTGCATGCGGTGGGCCACCGGGTCGTTCACGGCGGCGAGCGCTTTACTCATTCCGTCCTCATTACAGATGAAGTCCTGCGCGGCATAGAGGATTGTATAGAGCTTGCGCCGCTGCATAATCCGGCGAACCTCAAGGGGATTATGGCGGCGCGCGAGGTGTTCGGCACGGGGCTTCCGCAGGCCGCCGTCTTCGACACGGCCTTTCACCAGACGCTGCCGGACGAAGCCTATCTCTACGCCTTGCCCTACCAGCTCTATCGTCGCCATCGTATCCGACGCTACGGATTTCACGGCACGTCGCATCGCTACGTCGCCTATCGCTATCGCCAGCTCCTGGACATTCCGCGTGAACGCACAAACGTGATCACGATGCACCTGGGCAACGGCTGTTCTGCGGCGGCGATTCGTGCAGGCGACTCCGTTGATACTTCGATGGGCCTGACCCCGCTCGAAGGATTGGTGATGGGCACGCGTGCGGGTGACATTGATCCGGCGATCATAGATTTCATCATGGCGAAAGAGGGATTGACCTCGCAGGAGGCAGAGACGCTGCTCAATAAGCAGTCGGGCCTGCTCGGCATCTCCGGGCTCACGAACGACATGCGCGAGCTGCTGGACGAAGCCCACGAGAATGATGATCGCAGGGCGCGGCTGGCGATAGCTATATTCTGTTATCGTGCGCGCAAATATATCGGCGCTTACCTGGCGGCGATGGGCGGAGCGGACGCCATCATCTTCACCGGCGGCATCGGCGAGAACTCGGCGGAGGTGCGGGCCGCGATCTGCCGGGGGCTTGAGTGGATGGGGCTTGAGCTTGACGCCGAGCGCAACGGGGCCCACACGGGCGGGCGCGAGGGATTGATTAGCCGCGACGGAGCGCGCCTCGCCGCTTACGTTATCCCGACGGACGAAGAGTTGCTGATTGCACGCGACACGGTTCGCTGCGTCCACGGTACGCCGCAGCGTTACTGAAAGCCCCTATGATTCCATCGAAGCTCAGCGCTGTAACCTGTCCGCCGGATTTTATCCTCCCCCCGGTGCAACTCTACATGTAGAGTTGCGTTCAAAGCTTCAGGCAGGCTGCGAGGCCGTCGGGCCGCCCCTGCTCTGAATAATTTAAGGAACGGGAGCGAGGCTCTTATGTTTGGTATCAGAACGAGCATTATCGCCGCGTTGCTGTCGCTGGCGATCAACGGCGCGAGCGCGGCGGGTTGCGCTACGGGCGCGAATCAGCATCCGTCGCAGAAAGGCAGGTCGCAGGGCAGCAAGAACGCGACTCCGACGCCCAGGCCCGCCGGGAGCGAGAACGTGAGCAGCGATATTAAGACCTTGACTCAAGGCGCGTACACCCTGGTCAGCGAATCTTTCATCGCCGTCGCGCGTGACGCGGAGACTTATCAAGAGCTTCGACGCCTCGACGACAACCTGCCGATATTGAGCGCGGATGCGTTTAAGCAGACAGCCATCGTCGCAGCCTTCCTGGGCCAACGGCGCAGCGGAGGCTTCGGCGTCGAGATTACACGCACGGCTGACGGCGCACTTCGCATCGCCGAATCCACGCCGCCGCGCGGTGCGATGACAACGCAGGCGCTCACCGCGCCCTATAAGATCGTTTCCGTTCCGCTCGAAAGCGAACGCTCTCTCAGGCTTGAGCCGGGTCAGACCTGGCTCGACAGCATGCGTCCCTACAAGGTCGCGTCGGGCGAGTTCACGATGTCCGGCGGCTTCGCCGGGCGCATCGAAGAGATGAAGCTCGAAGGCGGCCTCAGCATTATGCGCCACGCCAATCTCGCCACTATTATCTTTGACCTGAAGGGCACGGGGGGTGCGAAAGCTCGTGAGCTGAAAGAAGTGGCGACAGGCATTATGCAGGCGGATGGCCTGTTGCGTCTCGCACGCTTCAACGCCGGAGGGCTGGTCGAGCCGCCAGCCAATCTGCTCGCGGCCAAGGGAGAGCTCAAGAATAACGAGGGCGACCTGACACTCTCGTTCGAGTCCTTGCCCTCCGGTATCGCCGACGCTTTTCAGGGTAGAGGCAGCCTGACAGCTAAGGCCACGGGCCCGCCGCCCCCGAAGAAGGCTTCGGGCAGAGACAGCGCGATGTGAGCTTACCGGCTCTGCCGGTTCACGCTATGACTTCATCGCCGACGCGTATCAAGCCATCCGTGAGAATCTGAGCGCGCAGCCCGCAACGGTGGGCCATGCCACGGACGATCTCTTTTTGGCCCGTGAGCCGCGCCAGATGCGAGCACGGCTCGCAGAGCCGCAGCCCGCGCACGCGCACGTCGCCGACCTGAAACTCACGCCCGACCAGTTCATTCAAAGAGACCCCACGCGTAATGACGTTGCGCCTGGCATCAGCCGGATTCAATTTATTACCGGAGACGCGCCGATACTCTTCGATGGCTTCGATCTCGATGAGCGTCAATTCCTGATCAGGCTTCGGCTTCGAGCCGCTCTTATTGAAATAGCGATTGCCTTCGAGCCCCTGGCCCGCCACGGCGCGGACTTCGCCCACACTACTCAACGCCTTACCACGCACAGGCCCAATGCAGATTGAGACTACAGAACCATTAGACATAATCAAGAGCGAGGCGGAAGGCGGAAGGATGCAAATTAACAGGGAGGGACAGGAGAGGCAGGATAAAGAAAAGGAGCTGAACAATTCATCAAGCAATGCTTTTATCTTTAAGCAAAGCTTTTATCTTTCACCCTGCTTTCTCTTCTTATCCTGACCCTCTCTGTCCCTCCCTGTTAAATTCTGCTTTGAAGGACTCTCATCATTCTTTCATCCTTCCGCCTTGCCTTCACCTCCTTCATCATTTCTGTGCGGCGATTGCCTCGTCAAAAATCTCTATGGCCACGTCGGCGTTTTCGCGTGTGAGGATGAGCGGTGGAGACCAGCGGATAGTGCTGCTGCCAGCGCCGAGGATAATCAGCCCGCGCTCGTAGCAGGCACGCTCGACGCGGTCGCGTATCTCCGGCGCGGGCAGCATCGAAGCGCGGTCTGTGACGAACTCGACGCCGATCATCATGCCTAAGCCCCGCACGTCGCCTATACAGTCGTGCTTCTGCATCAGCCTGCGCAGTCCGTCGTGAAGATACGCGCCGACCTCCGCGCTGTTTTTTATCAGCTCGCGCTCAAGCAGCTCAATGGTCTTCAAGGCGGCGGCGATGGCGACGGGGTTGCCGCCAAAGGTGGAGGCGTGCGCGCCCGGCTTCCAGTCCATCAACTCCGCGCGCGCCACGCACGCGCCGATGGGCATACCGGAGCCGAGCCCTTTGGCGATGGCCAGGATGTCCGGCTTGAGGTCGTAATAATCGGAGGCGAACATTCTGCCCGTGCGCCCCATGCCGGATTGCACCTCGTCCACGATGAGCATAATGCCGTGCTCGTCGCAGATGCGTCGCAAACCCTGCAAGAACTCCTGCGGCGCTGGAACGTAGCCGCCTTCGCCCTGCACAACCTCGACGACGATACCCGCGACCTCATCAGGCGGCGTCGTGGTCTTGAACAATCGCTGCTCAATCCAATCCAGGCACATGCGGCTGACGGTGGCCGCGTCGCTCTGACGGCCAGTGAAAGGATCGCGGAAGCTGTTCGGGTATGGCGCGTGCACGACATCGAGCGCCTGTCGCTTAAATCCTCTGCGCTGCGCGACCCTGGAGGAGGTCAGCGAAAGCGAGCCGAGCGTTCGTCCATGAAAGCTGTTGAAGAAGGCGATGAACTTTTCTCGCCCCGTCGCGTGCATCGCCAGCTTTAATGCGGTCTCGATGGCTTCCGTCCCGCTGTTGGCGAAGTGCGTGCGCGTAGGGCTCTTGACGGGCGTAATCTCGTCGAGCTTGCGTGCCAGCTCCGGCATGTGACGGTAGTAATAGTCCGTGCCGCACACATGTATCAGCTGGGCGGCCTGTTCCTGTATGGCGCGCACGACTTCCGGGTGACAATGGCCGGTGGCGCAGACTGCGACCCCGGCGTTGCAATCCAGAAAGATGTTGCCGTCCACGTCTTCGACCCAGACGCCTTCGCCGCGTTCGGCGACCAGTTCCCAGCCTGGGCGCGGGTAGGAAGGCGTCACGTATTGTGCATCGGCTTCGACAATCTCTCTCCCCTTGGGCCCTGGCAGCTCGGTCTTGATCTCTGGCCTCTTCGGCGGAGCAATGGTAGACATCATTATCTCTCCTTAAACTTAACGGAAAAGCGAGGTGGGTTTTATGAACTTGTGAGTAGAGCGCGAGAGAGCGGGCGTGCTCCGAGGGGCTAGTCCGCGAAGAGATTGGCGCGCGCATCGAGCGGGCGGAAATGTGTGTAGCGCAAGTAGAACATAAAAAGCAGAAGTTAGATGTCAGATGCCGGATGACGGCGGCTTAATGCTCGACTGACATTCTAGCATCTAGCACCTGACATCTGCTCTTGTCAACGCCTCTTCCAGCGTACGCCGTCCTTGGTGTCTTCGAGCATGATGCCGCGCCCGGCCAGTTGGTCGCGTATCTCGTCGGCGCGAGAGAAGTCTCGGCGACGGCGTGCTTCCTGGCGCTCGTCTATCAGACGTTGGACTTCGGCGTCGAGCATTTCCGGCTGCTCGTCGTCGAAAATATTGAGGACGGTGTTGAAGCGGTCGAGCAGTTCGAGCAATTCTCGCTTGTTGTCTTCGAGCACGTCATGATCTGCGAGCGCCGTGTTCACTTCGCGCGCCAGATTATGAAGGGCGGCGAGCGCGACCGACGTGTTCAGGTCGTCGTCAAGTCCCGCCTCGAAGCCTTCGAGCGCACGCTCCGCCGCCTCATGAAGATGAGGATTGCTGCCGGGCTCGACGCGCGCCTGCTTCAATCGCGTGCGGAAATCGCGCAGGCCCATGACGGTCTTCTCCGCGCCGCGCAGCGCCTCGAAGGTAAAGTTCAGTTGTTTGCGATAGGGCACGCTCAGGAGAAGGTAGCGAATGGCGACGGGCGCGTAGCCTTGAGAGGTGAGGTCGCGGAAGGTGTAGTAGTTGCCCTTCGACTTCGACATCGTTTCGCCTTCGACTTTCAAGTGCTCGGCATGCAGCCAGTAGCGCACGAACTCTCGTCCGGTCGCGCCCTCGCTCTGCGCGATCTCGTTCTCGTGATGCGGGAAGACCAGGTCTATGCCGCCGCAGTGAATGTCGAAGCTCTCGCCCAGATATTTCATGGACATCGCCGAGCATTCGATGTGCCAGCCGGGTCGCCCGCGCCCGATGCTCGTCTCCCAGGCGGGCTCGCTCGCCGTGTTCGGCTCTTTCCAGAGAGCGAAGTCGCGCGCATCCTCCTTCTCGTATTTATCAGTATCGATGCGCTCGCTTCCGCCCTCTATGTTGCCCGCGAAATTTATCTTCGAGAGCTTGCCGTATTCGGGAAACGAGCTGATGCGATAATAGATCGAGCCCTCTGAGCGATAGGCTTTGCCTTTCTCTTCGAGTTGTTCGATGAGCGCGACCATCTCCGGGATGTGGCGCGTGGCGCGCGGCACGACCGTCGGGCGCACGCAGCCCAGGGCATCGAAATCCTCCCACAGCATCTCTATGTAACGAGCCGTGTACTCGTCAATGGTCTTGCCCTCCTCCTGCGAGCGGGCGATGATCTTGTCTTCCACGTCCGTGATGTTCATCACATGCGTGACGCGATAGCCTTTGAAGCGAAGCGTGCGAACGAGCACGTCCACGAAGATGTTGGAGCGGAAATTGCCGATCTGCGCTTCGCTCCACACGGTCGGGCCGCAGAAGTAGAGGCCCACTTCGCCTTCGCGTTGCGGGTGGAACTCTTCGACCTGACCGGATAACGTATTTTGAAATCTCAGCACTTGGGCCCTCGCTAATACTTGCACGCCTCTTGAATCAAGCTCACGTGTAATGTGAGAGTCTAGGCAAGGATGGCCGGGTAGTCAAACCTGTGATTGAACGTGGAAGGGCGCGGATGCTCAGCGCTCAGCCGTCACGATGCCCCAGATCAGATTGCGCCAGACGCAGTCCGGGCTCTTGAACCCGGCCTCGCTCAAGAGGCGAAACTGTTCCTCAAGCGGCGTATAGTGGTCGTGCGCCGCCGCGTGCTCAAGCAGGCTTGCGACCTCCTCCTCTGAGCAATGCCCCGGGCTGCGGCAGAACTCAAGCCAGCGCTGCCAGTTCTTCTCATGAATCGCAAGGGTCGCGCCGCGCAGTTGATCTGAGAAGAGAAACTTTCCGCCGGGCGAGACGAGCGCATAGAGCTTACGGTAGAGCGCCGCCTTGTCTTTGACGTGATGAAGGCTGATGCTCGAAGCGACGAGATTGAAAGAGCCCGGAGCGGAAACGATCTTCTCGAAGGTGGTCTCAACGAAGCGCGCGCGCAGGGCGGAAGCCGGATGCTTCCTTTCAAGACGCAAGCGCGTCGTTTCGAGCATCTCCGGCGCTGCGTCCACAAAGGTCAGCGCAGCTTCAGGGTAACGCTCGGCCAGGGCGAGCGAGAGATTACCCGTGCCGCAACCAAGCTCAAGGATGTTGGAAGCAGAGGGCGGAAGGTAATCAACCAGGCGCGACAACATCTCGTCATAGCGCGGGACGGCACGCCGGATCAGAGAGTCGTAGCCCTCGGCCATCGAGCCGAAATAATCAAAAGCAGTTCTCTCATCCATCGGCTTCATAGCGGCAAGTTTAGCATGACCCTCTTCAGGACTCCGCGCGTTGACTGCCGATTATTACTCTCTCTCATGAGGGCGACCGAAATGTTGAAAGCCTTCGGGCTTTAAAATCCACCTGTGCTGGCCCTCTGCGAGTGTGATGCGAGCGGGCTCTCGCGTCACGTCGCCGATGTAAGTGGCGGGCACGCCGTTAACTGCCAGGGGAAGCCGTCTCAGGTCGCGCGGGCGAACAGTGAACAGCAGCTCGAAATCTTCGCCGCCATGCAGCGCCAGCCCGAGCGGGCTCGGGCCGCGACCTTCACACATGCTCGATAGGCGCGGGTCAACGGGAATGCGCGCGACTTCGAGCGCAGCGCCGACGCCGCTCTCTGCGCACAGGTGCGCGATGTCGGAGGAAAGGCCGTCGCTCAAGTCAATCATCGCCGTCGCCAAGCGCTCGCGCCCAAGCCTTTCGCCCCACTCGACGCGCGGCAGCGGTTGCATATGACGAAGCAAAAGCTCTTCGACCGCGCCCCTGGAGCGTTGGCCCAACGGTTTCTCTGCGAGGCTTGCCCCGCGCTCAAGCAAGTGAAGGCCAGCCGCCGCACCGCCGAGCGTGCCCGTCACAAAGATATGATCGCCCGGACGAGCGCCCGTTCGCCGCACAGCGCGTCCCTGTGCAGCTTCTCCCATCACTATTGAATCTATGACGACGCGCTCGGGTGTGCGCGACACGTCGCCGCCGATGAGCGCGACGCCGTAATAATCGGCGAGAGCGAAGAAGCCGTCGTACAGCTCGTCCAGAAAACCTGAGCGCCAGGTATCGCGCGGCACGCCTATGGAGAGCATGGCCCAGCGCGGTCGCCCTCCCATCGCCGCGATGTCCGACAGGGAGACGGCGAGCGCTTTGTGGCCCAGCAGGCGCGGCGGCATTGACGAGAGGCGAAAGTCTATCTCTTCGACAAGCAGGTCGGCTGTGATGAGAGTATCGCGCCCGTCAAACTGTCTAATGATCGCGGCATCGTCGCCGATACCGAAGAGCAAGGCGGAAGGCGGAAGGCGGAAGGCGGAAGGCGGACGTTCTAGCTTGTGTGCGTGTCTCTTGGCCCGTCGCCTGATGCGATTGATAAAAGAGAATTCGCTGCGCGAGGTTGAAATGCGAGGCGAGGATTGGCCGTGAGCTTGGTCGTCAGTGCTGTCGCTATCTCTTCCTTCATCCCTCATCCCTCATCCCTCATCCCTGCTTTAAAGATTGCGTTGCATGGAGTCTAGTCCGGCTTCGATGGTCTCGATTGAGGTGGAGAAGGAGAAGCGCAGGCGGCCTTCGCCGTGTGGGCCGAAGACTATGCCGGGGACGGTGGCGACCTGTGCGCGTTCGAGCAGAGTGTCGGCAGCCTGTCGGCTGTCGCTGCTGATGCGTGTGACATCCGGGAAAGCATAAAAAGCTCCGGCTGGACTGGCGCACGAAAGACCCAGCTTGTTCAAGCCCGCCAGCAGGATATCGCGCCGCTTGAGATAGGCTGCGCGTGTCCTTTCAAGGAAATCCGAGTTGGTCGTGAAGGCCGCGAGCGCGGCCCACTGCGTCGGAGTGGAGACGCCGTTGGTGGAATAAAGCAGGGTTTTGCGCAGGCCCGTCATCCACGGCTCTCCGGCCACAGTGTAGCCCAGACGCCAGCCCGTCATCGCATATGATTTCGAGAGCGTGAAGGAGGTGATCGTGCGCTCCATCATCCCGTCGAGCGAGGCGATGGAGACGTGCTCGCCGTCGTAGACCAGGTCTTCATAAGCTTCGTCGGCGATGACGACCAAATTGCGCTCCTGCGCAAAGCGCGCGACCGCCCCGGCCTCTTCGCGTGTGAAGACGACGCCGGACGGATTCTGCGGCGTGTTGTAGTAGATGGCGCGCGTTTTCGCCGTCATGTGGCGCGCGAGCGTGTGCGCGAAACCATCGCGGCGCGCTTCAGCCGTCGGAACTAAGACGGGCGCGCCCTGGCAATGCGCGATGAGGTCTTTGATCGGCGTCCAGTAGGGGGAGAAGACAAGGACTTCTTCGCCCGGATTGACGACTGATTGAAACGCGCCGAACAGTCCCTGCATGCCGCCGTTCAAGACGATCACGTCCGACTCCGTGACCTTCATGCCGTTACGTGAGCGCAGCTTCTCGGCGATGGCCGCACGCAGCTCCTCTATCCCGGAAGACGGCGCGTAGCGCGTCCTGTTCTCCGCGAGCGCACGCGTCATCGCCTCCTTGATGTAATCGGGCGTGTGGCAGAAGGGCTCGCCGCCTTCAAACTGGTAGACGTGCGCGCCACGCTCACGCAACTCCATAATCCTGTTGCGGATTTTGACGATGTCGGAGAAGCCGACCTCATCAAGGCGCGAGGCGAGGCGAAACCTGGCCGGAGACGTAGTCACGATTGGCGTTCAAACCCCCAGACGAAAGATGTTGTTCAGAGAGTTGAAATTATAGCTTGCCGCTTTACGAGCCGTCCACCTGGCCGCACCTATAAACAGCGCTGAAGATGCAGACTCTATAGATGCACTTCGCCCTGATTGTCCCTGAATTTTCAGCAGGTAACATCCCTTTCCTGACAATCGCCCTCAAGTCAGACGGCTTAAACATAGGCATTGACACACCCTTGGTGCGCGAGTAACATGGCGGCAGGATAGTGCGTCACGGCTCGTCCGAGCCGAGTATCGTCAAGTATTGCGTAGCGTTAGCGTCCGCGACCGGGCACTTTCCCGGTGAGGTTTCCAGATGGTTAACCGTGCGACCGTTGCGATCCCGGAAAAACTGTTCTTCAAGATCGGTGAAGTCTGCGAGCTGTCAGGCGTACAGGCGCACGTCCTGCGCTACTGGGAGTCGGAATTCCCCATGCTTGCGCCGCAGAAGAATCGCGCCGGTCAGCGCACCTATCGCAAGCGCGACGTGGAGATGGCGCTGCGTATTAAAGAGCTGCTCTATGACGATCAGTACACGATTGCCGGGGCGAAGAAGAAACTGGCGAGCGAGCTGCGCGGAGCCAGCAAGCTCAAAGTCGTGACCCCTGACATGACCGGGTCGCGCGAGCCGACACCGCTCGCCTCCACACAAAGCGTGCCTCAACGTGAAAGCCCCGCCTCCTCTCTGCCTGCCGAAGCGCACGCGAGCGCCGTCGAAACCCCTCAGAGGGGCGCGAGCGCTCCACTCTCCGACGGCCAGCGCGATGCAGTTCGTCGACTCGCCATGCAGCTACGCGATCTGCTGGCGACGCTCGACGCAGAGGAAAGCGATCTCAGGCAGCGCGGGAAATAGCTCGACCGTTGAGGGGGCGGTCTGTGACTCGCGTGCGCGATTTGACAAAGTTTTTTGTTTGCGGACATACTTGAGGCGTTCGACGGGACGTGGCGCAGCCTGGTAGCGCGCTTCCTTGGGGTGGAAGAGGCCGTGAGTTCGAATCTCGCCGTCCCGAAATCAGAGGGCTTCTAGCTCGATTCAGAGTTAGAAGCCCTTTTACTTTTTCTCTACCTTTCTGGAACTTTTTCCTCCTCTCGTGCGAATCACATATGACTGCCGGTGACCGAATCGTCAAACATGACAGTTCATACGACTCTCAGCGATGACCAACTGCTGCGGCTCATGATGGCCGGAGACGAGGATGCTTTCACGACGCTTTACAGGCGACGGCAGGCGGGCCTCTACAGGTTCGCGCTACAGATGAGCGGGTCTGAAGGGTTGGCGGAGGATGTCACACAGGAGGTCTTTATGGTGCTCATACGCGAAGCGGAACGCTACGACTCGTCGCGCGGCTCGCTACAGGCTTACCTCTACGGCATCGCCCGCAATCAGGTGCTGCGTCGGTTGGAACGCGAACGCCCCTTCGTGCAGATCGTTGACGAGGCGGAAGAGACCGCCTCCGCCTCTACCGAAAGCTTCATCGCGCAGGACGATCCGCTCGGCGATCTCCTGCACAGCGAGATGATAGAGTCTGTGCGCCAGGCCGTTCTCGCTCTGCCCGCTCATTACCGCGAGGTGGTCGTGCTCTGCGACCTGCATGAGATGAGCTACGTGGAGGCAGCCGCCGCGCTCTCGTGCGCCGTCGGCACTGTCCGCTCCAGACTGCATAGAGCACGCGCTCTGCTGATCGAAAGACTACGCACGATGAAGGAGACGAGAAAAGAGCCGGAGGCCGGCACGGGGCTGCTCAAGACTGCGAGGTGCTTCGCATGAACTGTCAGGAATTTGAAAAAGCCATCAACGATTTGGCGCGCGACCGGATGCTTGAGGCAACACAACGCGCGCGCGGGTTGGCCCACGCGGAAGTTTGCGCCAGGTGTGCGGCCCGTCTGGCGCATGAGAGAGCGCTGACCCTGGGACTGCACTCGCTGGCCAGTAGCATGCAGCAGGCGGAAGCCCCGGCGCGTATCGAGACGGCGCTCGTCGCGGCCTTCCGCGAGCGTGACCAATGGGCCCGGCTCGAACCGGCTGCTCGACCAGCCGCTCGCGCTGTGCGCAGCCGTTGGCGCTCTGTCACGGGCATCGCGGCGGGATTGGCCCTGCTCTTCGTCGCGCTCGCCGCTTCACGCATCGAGCCGCAGCAGCCGTCGCAGCAACAGGCTGCCGCCATCGCCAGAGACTCACGCCTGCTCAGGCTGGGCCCATGGCCCGCTCTTGAAGATGAAGGCACGCCGCGCCCAGCGCCAGCCGCATTGACGACCGCAAGAGGGCCGCAGTCGCAGCTTCCGTATCAGAGTGTGGCGTACAGAACGCGCAACAGCATGAATGGCAGCAATCGTGGCGAAGACTCTATCGGCAGCGCGCAGACGGCCAGCCTGCTTGCGAATTCAACGACCAGCGATATTGCGACCGATTACATTCCGCTGACGTACGCGGCAGACCTCAACGTCGAGAGCGGGCGCGTCGTGCGCGTCGAGCTGCCGCGTTCGGCATTGACGCGATTCGGGCTCCCGGTTAACGCCGAGCGCGCGGGCGAGCCTGTCCAGGCTGACGTGCTGCTCGGCGATGACGGATTAGCCCGGGCCATTCGCTTCGTCCGCTAAGCGAAGGACGGAGCCGTTCGGGCTTTCAAGATGTATGCAATTTAATTTCGGACAGCAATCTTTTCCCGAGGAGAAAATATCAATGAGACTGCAAAGACCTATCAGCACGGGCCTGCGCCTGGCGCTCGTCACACTGGCGCTCGGCATGAGCGCCTTGGCCCAGCAGGCTGCGCCGAATAAGCCGGAACCGAGGGTCGAACGGGATGTCGTCATCCTGCGCGGCACGCAGATCGCGCCCGGCACGGAAGGGGCGATAATCCCCGCGCCTGGGCCCGACGTGCTCATCGGTGGGCCTGGGCCCATTGGGGGCAACACCTTCACCTTCGTCTCTTCGGAGATGAGCTTCGAGGGCAAGGTCGTCAAGGGTGCGCCCTACTCCGCCGAGGCCGTGACGGAAGTGACGCAGACGCTCAGCGACGGCAATCGCATCGTCCGCAAGAGCACGGCCTCCGTCTATCGTGACAGCGAGGGACGCACGCGCCGCGACCAGACGCTCGGCTCCATCGGCCCGTTCGCAACGGCTGGCGACCCGGCGCAGACCTTCTTCATCAACGACCCGGTGGCCGGTGTCAACTACATCCTCGACCCACGCACGCGCACGGCCCGCAAGATGCCGCTGCCGCGCATAGAGAATCTGCCGAGCGGCGCAAGGCCAGAGATCAGGATTGAAGAGAGAATCGTGCCCGCACCCGGCGGCGGTGGGCCCACGGGTGGGCCCGGCGCTAGCGTGATGGTTTTTGAGAAGAGAGCTGAGGGGCCTGACGCCGGGCCGCACCCCAATGTGAGGCGTGGGCCCACGCCGCAGACAGAGGCGCTCGGCAAACAGACGATTGAAGGCGTCGAAGCCGAAGGCACGCGTACCACCATCACCATCCCCGCCGGAGAGATCGGCAACGAGCGACCCATACAGATCGTCAAGGAGCGCTGGTACTCGCCCGAGCTACAGACGGTCGTGATGAGCAAGAGCAGCGATCCGTTCGTCGGCGATTCCGTCTACCGCCTGACCAACATCAATCGCAACGAGCCCGTGCGCTCGCTCTTTGAAGTCCCAGCCGACTACAAGGTCAAGGAGATGCCGCTCCGGCCCGGAGTCCGCATCACGAACAGGCCAGCGCCCAATAGATGATTGATGCTAGTAGGTGCTCAGCCTTCAAGGGCGGAAGCGACTCTCGCTTCCGCCCTTCTTCATTTATTCCGACGGGGCTTCACCTGCCGCGCAGGCATTAGCGGGCGCGGCTTTCTATTGACAACCGAAAACCGCCGGAATAATTTACGCTTGCTCTGAGACGGTATCCGCTCAGGAGAGCCTTACCGTTACTGCCCGCATCAACCCTACGCTGATTGAGCCGCCGAGCTGCTGCTGCTGACGGCCTGGCGCTCAGTTCTACGAGAGATGAGGCTGCTTCATTTAATCTTCGGTATTTCGGTCGTCGTCGTCTTTCTGATGACGGGACAATACATGGATATCTATCACAATCATCTGGACGGGATGCCGGACGGCTTGAGAATGCTCTATCGCACGCGGCATATCTTTATTCTGCTGGCGGGCCTACTCAATCTGGGGATCGCAGCCTACTTCAGTTATCGCTCGCAGCTCTGGCGCAAAGCCCTGCAAGGCCTGGGCTCGGCGCTGATCGTCCTCTCTTCCGTCCTCTTCATCGCGGCATTCTTCTACGAGCCGAGGCTCGCGGATTTGTACACGCCCTTAAGCCACTGGGGCACGTATACGATTCTGGCCGGAACACTCTGTCACCTGCTCAGCGGCGCAGGGCAAGGCGCAGAAGTCAGCGCGCGTTGACGATTCATCGCCCGCCCGCGTATGTCCCGACAGCACGCCTCTCGCCCCTCGGTCGACATGATGAGCGCTCGCGGCGGCCTGACTTCCTCAGAGCATCAATCTTCTTTCATGTCCGTGATGACGATTTCCGAGGTCAGCGTTTTGTGAACCGGGCACTTGTGCGCGATCTCCTGTAGGCGTGTGCGCTGCTCGTCGGTCAAATCGCCTTCGACCGTCACGCCGCGCTCGATGCGATGGACGAAGCCTTCCGCGTCCTGTGTACACTCGACGCAGTCTTTGGCGTGGATTCTCTGCTGGCGCAGGCGGACCGTGACGCGCTCAAGCGACCAGCCTTTGCGGCGCGCGTAGAGCGTCACGGTCATCGAGATGCAGCCGCCGAGCGCCGCCAGCAGCATCGTGTAGGGGTCTGGCCCAGCGCCGCTACCGCCCAGGCTCAAGGGCTCGTCAACGATCATCTCCTGCCCGTCGCCGTACTGCACCCTGTTCTGTAGAGTAGAGGTCGAGCTGACTACGACTTCGCTCATCTGTTTAGTCTCCTGAACCGAATCGTCAAGGTCGTCAAAGCGGAATTTAACAGGGAGGGACAGAGATGGTCAGGATAAAAACGGAAAGCATTAATACCTGAATGGTTCACCGCGCTTTTTTCATCCTGACAATCTCTGTCCCTCCCTGTTAAATTCTTCCTTTGACTGAAGAGCAGCGCAAAGTTAGCGCGTTTGTGCTTTTCCATCAATAGTTCAATCTCACCACGAGACTTGCAGCGCCAGTGTACATGCAGATACACTCCGTTGCACCGATCTACAAAATCCTGTTGTGCTCAAGCGAATGGCTGTCGAGCGAGGAGCTGAGAATGAAGATTCACGAGTATCAGGGCAAAGAGTTGCTGAGGAAGTTCGGCGTCCCGGTGCCGCGCGGCATCGTCGCCCGCTCTCCCGAAGAGGCTTATCACGCGGCGAAAGAGCTGGCGACGGATGTAGTCGTCGTCAAAGCGCAGATTCATGCGGGCGGGCGCGGCAAAGGCGGCGGCGTCAAGCTGGCCAAGAGCGCAGACGAGGCGCGCGAGATTGCGCGACAGATGCTCGGCATGAAGCTCGTCACGCACCAGACGGGCCCGGAAGGCAGGGAAGTGCGCGTGCTCCTCGTCGAAGAGGGGCTGCCCATTGATAAGGAGTTCTATCTGGGCATAGTGCTCGACCGCACGACTGGCCGGCCCGTCTTCATGGCGTCGGCGGCGGGCGGCATGGACATCGAAGAGGTCGCAGCCCATACGCCCGAGCAGATTTTCAAGGAGACGATTAACCCGGCTGTCGGCTTCCGTCCCTTCCAGGCCAGAAAGCTCGCCTTCAAGCTGGGGCTTCCGGCGGAACTGGTGGGCCAGGCCGCGAAATTCATGCAGGCGCTCTACAACGCCAACGAGCAGATGGATGCTTCGCTCATGGAGATCAATCCTTTTCTGCTGACGAAGGACAAGCGGCTGATCGCGCTCGACGCGAAAGTGAACTTCGACGACAACTCTCTCTATCGTCATCAGGAGTTCATGAACCTGCGCGACCTCAACGAGGAAGAGCCCTTAGAGATAGAGGCCTCAAAATTCGACCTCAACTATATCAAGCTCGACGGCAACATCGCCTGCATGGTGAACGGCGCGGGCCTGGCGATGGCGACGATGGACATCATCAAGCTGGCCGGAGGCGAGCCGGCCAACTTTCTGGATGTCGGCGGCGGCGCATCGCAGGAGAGGGTCGAAGCCGCCTTCAGGATTCTGCTCGCAGACGAAAACGTGCGCGCCGTGCTCATCAACATTTTCGGCGGCATCGTGCGCTGCGATATGGTCGCCAACGGCGTCGTCGGCGCGGCCAAGAACCTTGGCGTCCGTGTCCCCGTCGTCGTCCGCCTGGAAGGAACCAACGTCGAAGAGGGCCAGCGCGTCATCAAAGAGTCGGGCCTGAACTTCACCGTCGCTAACGGTATGAAGGACGCCGCCGAAAAGGTCGTCTCCCTCGCCGGAGGGTGAAACGTGTTGATGAAGGCCACAGTAAGAAAGCGAGTTGAGATTTGAAATCTCAACTCGCTTCTTCGTTTCTCTCAAACCTGAGATTAACGCTCCTTTTCTTCCGGCCCGCAGGTCTAGCGGCTGCTCCTGGCGCTGCGCATACGGTTGATCTCGAAGCGTGTGTTGTCTATGCGCTCCTGCACGTCCGGGTGATCGTTGAAGAGCGAGCCGAGGAGTGAAGAGTTTGAGCGGCTGATGCTCTGAAGCTTCTGAAACATGGTGACCATGCCTTCGGCGTCAAAGCCTGCTCGGGGCATGGCGCGCACGCCCAGGTAATCCGCCTCGCGTTCTTCCTCTCGATTGTGTACGGCCAGAAGCCCGCTGGCGACGATCTGCGCGGCGGCAGTGCCAAGCTCGCCCGCCGTATCGCCCGCGATCCCCGTAATCGAACCGAAGAGGCCGACGATGCTGCCCAGGGCCTGCGACTGCTGGATGGTTTTCAGGCTGTGACGCGCGACGACGTGACCGATCTCGTGCGAGAGGACTGAGGCCAGCTCGTCGTCATTGGCCATCTCCAACAGAGCCGTCGTGACGTAAATATGGCCGCCCGGAATGGAGAAGGCGTTGAGCTCTTTATCGCTGATGACGTGAAAGCGGTATGCCAGGTTCGGTCTCAGGCTCGTGCGGGCCACACGCTGGCCGATACGGTTGGCCCGCTCCTGACCTTCACTCGTCAGGCTGAACTTCTTGCCGACCTCCTGGTGCAGCCTGTTGCCCAGTCGCAGCTCGTCGCGCTCGCTCAAGAGCCCCGCGTTCGTGTAGCGCGCGCTGCGAAACTGCGCGTACGGATCGGCGCTCACGTAGCCCGTCGCCGAGGTGATGATGCTTGAGCCGAGGTCGAAGATCGCCCCGAGGGGGGAACCGACGACGGGCGTTTCGCTCTTCGTGTCTCGCTTCTGCTGTTGCGCGCTCGCAGCGCCGTTGAAAAAGAGAAGCGTGAGCGCGACGGCGGCGAAGGCCGCTAGGAAGTTACTGCGACGAGGGACCTGGGGGTTCATCTTTAATTCTCCTGCTCTGCTAAGAAATTCTGGGGGGCGTGATGGCCTCCTGGCCCACCCGCGCCACATCATAAGGCATGACGCGCGCTTTTTAAATAGGCACGTCCTTGCCGCATTATAGACGACGCGCCGCCCGCGCTTTTGCAGTCCCGGGCGAGAGAGTCGTTTGGGGTTTTGGATTTGAGATTGGCCGATGGCTTTGAATGTAGGAAGATAGTCCGGCTCTCGATCTGAAATCGAAACTCTCAAATGTTATATTTTCCGTTCTGCGTGTAGAATCTGCGCGCTCAGTTCAATGTTCATGGTCTTGAAGGAGGCCGCATGGCGACCTTGTCATTTTGGGGCGGCGTTGGAACCGTCACCGGATCGAAATACCTGATCGAATCGGACGGCGGGCGCGTGCTCGTTGACTGCGGCATGTTTCAGGGCTTGAAAGAGCTGCGCGAGCGCAACTGGCAGGAGCCGCCATTCGACCCGGAATCTCTGGACGCCGTGCTCATCACGCACGCGCACATAGATCACACGGGCTACCTGCCGCGCCTGGTGGCCAAAGGCTTTCGCCGCCCGGTCTATTGCTCTCGCGGCACAGCCGATCTGCTCAAGGTGCTGTTGCCCGACGCTGCGCGCTTGCAGGAAGAGGATGCAGCCTATCGCAATCGCCACAACCTCACCAAGCACAAGCCAGCCCTCCCGCTCTACACCGAAGAGGATGCGCGGGAGGCGCTCAATCTGATCGAGCCGGTCGTGAACACGGGCGAGCCCATAGAGGTCGCGCCCGGCATACGTGCCGGATTCCGTACCGCCGGGCACATCCTTGGCTCAAGCATGGTGCTCGTCGAGATTGACGGCGCGGGCAGCGACGGCCAGGGGCGGCGCGTTCTTTTCTCCGGCGACCTGGGCCATTACGACCAGCCGATCATACACGACCCAGCCGCTCCGCCCGCCTGCGATTACCTGCTCGTTGAATCAACATACGGCGACCGCCTGCATGACCCCGAAGACCCGAAAGACGCGCTCGCGCGCATCATCAACGAGACGGCTGCGCGCAAGGGAGTCGTGCTGATTCCGGCCTTCGCCGTCGGTCGCACGCAGGAGCTTCTCTATCTGATACGCGAGCTGGAGGACGAAAAGCGCGTCCCCGTTCTGCCCGTGCGCGTCGATTCGCCGATGGCTGCGGCGGCGACCCGTGTCTACAGCAATCGCACGGAGGAACAGGACGAAGAGTATGCCAGCGTGCTCGCCAGGCGCGAGCATCCTTTGCGCACACACTCTATGATTACGGCCAGCTCGCGCGATGAATCCAAGCGCCTCAACGCGGAAGAGGGCACGCGCATTATTATCAGCGCCTCGGGGATGATGACGGGCGGACGCGTCCTGCATCATGCGCGCAGGTTTTTGCCCGACAGCCGCTCGACCATAGTCTTTGTCGGCTACCAGGCCGCCGGGACGACCGGCAGACGTATCCTGGACGGCGAACGCGAGGTCAAGATCATGGGGCAGTTCGTCGAGGTGCGCTGCCACATAGAGCGTGTCGGCGGCTTCTCGGCCCACGCCGACTGGAAGGAGGTTCTGCGCTGGCTCGAAGGCATGAGCGCCGCGCCGCGCCGCACCCTTCTCACGCACGGCGAGCCGGAAGCCGCCGCCGCCATGGCCGCTCACATCCATGAGCGCTTCGGCTGGGAGGTCGAAGTGCCAACTTACGGAGAGCGAACGGAGATCGCATAGCCGCGCGCGGCGTGCGTGGAGCACAAAGGCCGTCGCGTGCTATACTCCCGCGAAAGCAGTGACAAAAAGAGAGTGGCGAGTGACAAGTGACAAGTGACGAGTTGAAAACTGAAGGCTTAGTCCAGGCTCGCCACTTGTCTCTTGTCACTCCTCACTGTAATTAAAAGGAGCAGACCGTTGAGCGTACTCGTTGATAAAAACACACGTCTTGTCGTGCAGGGGATTACGGGTAAAGAGGGCACATTTCACACGAAGCAGATGGTGGAGTACGGGACGAATGTCGTCGGCGGCGTGACGCCAGGCAAGGGCGGTAGCGTGCACGAAGGCATCCCTGTCTTCAACACCGTCGCCGATGCTGTCGCTCAGGCGGGCGCGAATGCTTCCGTCATCTACGTGCCTCCGGCTTTCGCGGCCGATGCGATCATGGAAGCTGCGGACGCTCTTATTCCACTCGTCGTCTGTATCACGGAGGGGATTCCCGTGCTCGACATGGTGAAGGTCAAGGAGTACCTGTCGGACAAGGCGACGCGGCTCATCGGCCCTAACTGTCCCGGCGTCATCTCGCCCGGCAAATGCAAGATCGGCATCATGCCCGGCCACATCCATAGAGAGGGACGCATCGGCGTCGTCTCGCGCTCCGGGACGCTGACCTACGAGGCCGTGGGCCAACTGACGGCGCTCGGACTGGGCCAGTCAACGGCCATCGGCATCGGCGGCGACCCCATCGTCGGCACGACACACGTTGACGCGCTCGCGCTCTTTCAATCCGACGACGAGACGGACGGGATAGTGATGATCGGCGAGATCGGCGGCACAGCCGAAGAGGACGCCGCAGAGTTTGCCAGAGCGAACGTGCGCAAGCCCATCGTCGCCTTCATCGCCGGACAGACGGCCCCGCCCGGACGCCGCATGGGCCACGCCGGGGCGATCATCGCCGGAGGCAAAGGCACAGCCGCCGAGAAAATGAAGGCTTTGGAAGAGGCGGGCATCCGCGTCGTCCATTCGCCCGCAGATATCGGCACGGCCATGCGCGACGCGCTCGGCGCTCAGGCGGCAGCTTAAAACAGTTGCGGACGGCGGATTTGGGATTGAGCGTACGGTGTTTCAGGAGGCTTGCCATCCCGCATGGGAATCTGGAATCCGAAGGGCTCTGAAATACAGGCTTGCGAATCTGAAATCCGCCATCCATTATCTTAAAATTTGATAATTGATAATCATGGGTAATCTTACATTTGGCATCATCAAGCCCGACGCTGTGCGCGGCGGGAAAACCGGACAGCTCATACAGCGCATCACGGACGACGGCTTCAGGCTTCGCGCGATGAAGCTGATTCACATGACGCTCGAAGAGGCCGAAGGCTTTTATGCCGTCCACCGCGAGCGCCCCTTCTTTGCGGAGTTGACGCGCTTCATGTCGAGCGGGCCGTGCGTCGTTCTGGCCCTTGAGAAAGAGGGAGCCGTCAGGGCCTGGCGCGATTTGATGGGCGCGACCGATCCGGCCAAAGCCGATGAGGGAACGCTCCGGCGCGAGTTCGGCGCTTCGCTCGGCGAAAACGCAGTCCACGGCTCGGACTCGGAAGAGAACGCCGCGATTGAGGTCTCTTATTTCTTCAGCCAGCTTGAGCTTGTCGGAGGCCGCCGCGGCGACTAAAACTCAGGGCCGAGAGCGGTTCATCCATCTTCAGGCGTTGAATGGAGGTACGGCTCATGAGCGAAGGCAGTTCATCGGGCGGAAGGGGGCCGTCTTCAATCAAGCCCCCGACCATCAAGCCGCCGACGGCGCGTGGTGAACAGTTCGGAGCGACGACGCTCGGCGCTGCCCCCGAACCTGTGATCTACGATAGCAGTCCTTCAAGGTCTGTGGGGGCGATGCCGCCCGCGTACGCCGCTTCGCCGCCCGCGTATGCTCCGCCGCGCAAGCAAAACCTCCTGCTCTGGGTCGTCGTCGCGGCGCTGCTCCTTGGATTCTTTGTTCTCGTCCTGGGAGTGTTAGCCTACGTGTTGCTGAGGTAAAATCAATCGCGGCGGTTCAGGCGAACGACAGTTAATTCTAAAACCAAGGATAAGGAAAGATAGATGAAACGATGTCCCTCATGCCAGCGCACCTATGAGGATGATACGCAGGCGTTTTGTATGAACGACGGCACTCCGCTCGTGAGCGATGCGGCCCCCTCTTCTCTGGATAAGACGTTGATGGCCGGGTCGCTCGGCGCTCCCCCGCAGCCGCCGTCGCAGAGCTATAGCCCCGGCGCGCCGCAGGGCGATTGGGCCACACCCTCCTGGCCGCCCAACCCGACCTGGCAGCAGCCCGGCGTTGCGGGTGCGACCGCTGCGCCGAAGAAAAGCAAGCTGCCCTGGATTCTGGGCGGGGTGGCCGTCCTGCTGCTCGGGTTGATCGGCATCGGCGGCGCGGCTGCCTTCTTCCTTCTGCGCGGCTCGTCCGAAGAGAGCAGCAATACGAGGCGCGGCCTCGGCTTCAATATCAATAAGAATGATAAAGAGGCGAACACCAATTCAAGCAGCACGACGACTTCGAGCAATGCCAATACGAGCGAGCACTCGCACGATAATATGAACTCGGGTTCGAGCAGCAGCGGCGAGATGCCCACCGATAAGGAAGTCGTGACCAAGCAGCTCTACGATCTGGAATATGCCTGGTGCGCCGCCGATCTGAAAGGGGACAAGGCGGCGATGGATCGCCTGCTCGCTTCAGAGTTCGTCGTCACCAACCCGGACGGCACGACGATGAACAAGAAGCAGTATCTCGCTCAGATGAAGCCGGACGAATACAACCGAACCTGCACCTACAGCGACTTCTCGCTCGGCCAGAGCGCGAACTATGCCGTCATCATCGGCTACAATACTGTCAAAGGGCGCACCGCCGACGGGCCTTTCACCGAACGCTCGAAGTTCACGGACACTTTCGTCTGGCGCGACGGGCGATGGCAGGCCACGGCATCGAAGTCTGAGGTTTTGAAGTAGTAGGAGCGAAGAGCGAGCGCGCGCCGAAGTGAATTCAGAATCGGAGAGCGCGCGAGACGCAGAGGGGTTTTTATGTCAATCATCAGCGACGTGATCGCATCCACCAAAGCCATCATCAAGGGCATGAGCATCACCTTCTCTTATATCCCCAGAGAGAAGTGGACGGTCGAATACCCGGACGAGCCTGTCACCATGCAGCCGCGCTATCGCGGCCAGCACTTGCTGCACGTAGACGAGCGCGGCAAGGAGAAGTGTGTGGCCTGTTTCCTGTGCGCCGCCGCCTGCCCGTCCGACTGCATCTACATCATCGCCAAGGATGACCCGCGCCCGAAGGAGGAGCGTACCGGCGTCGATGAGCGCTTCGCAGAGGTCTACAATATTGACTACGGGCGCTGCATCTTCTGTGGCTACTGCGTCGAGGCGTGTCCGAAGGACGCCATCACGCACGGCTATAATTTTGAATTGTCGGTCTACAGCCGCGCCGACCTGTTGAAGACCAAAGACGACCTGCTCATAACCAAGCAGGTGCAGTCGAAGAACTACCGCGTCGCCTCCTCGGACGAAGATGTTAACTCCGAATACAAAGAGGTCTGAAAGCAAGGATGAAAGAAGGAAATCAACAGGGAAGGACAGAGATGGTCAGGATAAACGCTAAAGAGAAGAAGCACTCATTGCAGCCATGCTTTTAATCTTTATCCTGACCATCTCTGTCCTTCCCTGTTAAATTCTGCTTTGCTTAAAGCTCATCATTCTTTCATCCTTCCGCCTTCCGCCTTCATCCTTGCTTTTCTATGGGCCAAAGAGAATTCCACTATCGCTGGGAATACGAATTGGAGTCGAGCCCCGAAGAGCTGTGGCCGCTCGTCGCGGATACGAACCGCTTCAATCGTGACACGGGTGTGCCCGCCATAGAGGTGGAACGCCAGGCGCAGCCGTCAGCGACGCGCCGCCGCCTGCGCCTTTTTCTGCTCGGCCAGGTGGTGGAATGGATCGAGCAGCCGTTCGAGTGGATCAGGCCCTATCGCTTCGGCGTGGTGCGCCAGTATACGAAGGGGCCGCTCGCGGAGATGCGCGTGCTGGTGGAATTGCAGCGCCGTGCAGAGGGCGGCACGCGGCTCGTCTACGAAGTCTGGGCCCAGCCGAAGAACATACTCGGTCTCGCTGCCATCCCCGTCCAGATCGGCCTCCTCAGCAAGCGCAGCTTCACGGCGACCCTGCGTCGCTACGACAAGCTTGCGCGCAGCGGCGCGCAGCCGCTCTACGCGGAAGCGCCCGCGAACTTTGCGCAGGGAGGCGCGAAGCGTCTGCGCGCGCTCTGCGAGAAACTGGTCTCGCAGGGTGCAGACCCCTACTTCGTCGCCAAGCTCTCGGAGATGATCGAGCAGGCCGACGATATTTCGCTCGCACGCCTGCGCGCCTACGCTCTTGCAGATTACTGGAATGTGCCGCGCCGCACGGCCCTTGAGGTCTGCCTGTGGGCCACGCGCCTTGGGCTGCTCGACTTGCAGTGGGACTTGCTGTGCCCGCATTGTCGCGGCGCGGCGCAGACCAGCCGCTCGCTCACAGGCATTCACTCGCAAGCCTACTGCGACTCCTGCAACGTGGACTTCACCGTCAACTTTGAGAACTCCGTCGAGCTGACGTTTCGCCCCAACCAGGGCGTGCGCCACGTCGAGAGTCGCTCGTTCTGCATCGGCGGCCCGCAGGTCACGCCGCACATAGAGGCACAACAGCTCTTAGCGCCCGGCGCGGAACGCACGCTTGAATTGCCGCTCAAGGCCGGGCGCTATCGCCTGCGAAGCAGCGGTGTTGTGGGCGAACAGTTTTTGAAAGTCTGCGCCGAGGGCTTAACGGAAGCGACGCTGCGCGCGACGGAAGAGGGCTGGTCAAAGGATGAGATCAGCCTGAAGGATTCTCCCGTGCTGCGACTCGTCAACGCTACAGACGGCGAGCGACTCTTCATCCTTGAACGCACGGCATGGAGCGATCAGGCGGCGACCGCCGCGGAAGTGACGGCCCTACAGGTCTTTCGTGACCTCTTCTCGAACGAGGCGCTCAGGCCCGGCGAACAGATTTCCGTCGGCAGCCT
This sequence comes from Pyrinomonadaceae bacterium, assembly GCA_036389095.1. Taxonomy (GTDB): domain Bacteria; phylum Acidobacteriota; class Blastocatellia; order Pyrinomonadales; family Pyrinomonadaceae; genus DASQYE01. The sequence continues at coordinate 13,076 of DASVQM010000008.1, read as the reverse complement.
GACGGTGCTCTTCACGGACTTGCGCGGCTCCACGCAGCTTTATCGAGAGATCGGCGACGCCCCTGCTTTTGGCCGCGTGATGAACCACTTCGACGTGCTGCGCGAAGCTATTGCGAGCGAAGAGGGCGCGCTCGTCAAGACCATCGGCGATGCCGTGATGGCCGTCTTTCGTCGTCCGGCGGGCGCGCTGCGCGCGATCCTCAAAGCGCAGCAGCGATTGGCCGCGCCCGCGGATGCGTTGCGGCCCTTGATGCTGAAGGTGGGGATACATTCCGGGCCTTGCATCGCCGTCACGCTCAACGAGCGGCTGGACTACTTCGGCTGCACGGTCAACATGGCTGCGCGTCTCGAAGGGCTCTCGACGGGCGGCGACGTGGTTATCTCCGACGCGGTTCACTCCGACCCTGAAATCGCAGAGATGCTCAGCAGCCCCTCCTGCGACCTCACAGCCCAACCGTTCGAGGTGACGCTCAAAGGCTTTGACGAGGAGCGTTTCGGTCTGTGGCGCATCGCGCCCGTCAGGAGCGCCGCCGCCGAAGCTGCGCCCGCGAGCAGCTGAAACTCTCAAGAATGGCTTTGGAGATGGATTCACCGCGCCGCATGACAACGCTTCTGGAAACCCGCGAAGTCTCAAAAATCTACCAGATGGGTGCGACCACAGTGGCGGCGCTCGACCGCGTTTCGATGAAGGTCGAAGAGGGAGAGTTCGTCGCCATCCAGGGCACATCGGGTTCGGGCAAGTCCACCTTGCTGAACATGCTCGGCGGTCTGGATCGCCCGACGAGCGGCGAAGTCATCTTCGACAGCAGCTCGCTCGCGCCGTTCACCAAAAGGGAGATGGCTCGTTATCGTCGCCACTCCGTCGGGATGATCTTTCAGAACTTCAACCTCATCCCGACGATGACTGCCGCCGAGAATGTCCGCCTCGCGCTTGCCTTCGGCGGCTTGAGAGGCAAGCAGCGAGAGGACAGGGCGCGTGAATTATTGGAGCGCGTCGGCCTCGCCGACCGCATGGAGCACAGGCCGTCGGAGTTGTCCGGCGGCGAGCAGCAGCGCGTCGCCATCGCACGCGCCCTCGCCAATCGCCCGCGAGTCTTGCTCGCGGACGAGCCGACGGGAAATCTCGATTCGACGCGCGCCCAGGAACTCCTAGCCCTCTTGCGCGAGATGGTCGGGCGCGAAGGATTGACGGTGCTCATGGTCACGCACGATCAGGACTTGGCCGCGCGCTACTCCGACCGCATAGTCTCTATGAAGGACGGGCGCGTTATTTCGGATGAGGCTCAAGAAGGGAATTGACAGGGTAGACAGGATAAAGAGAGAAAGCAGGATGAAAGGCAAGAACATTGCTGACTGAATCGTTCATCTCTTTTTCTTTATCCTGTCTCTCCTGTCCCTCCTGTTAAATTCTTCCTTTGAAAGGTAGGACGAAGATGAGCGAAGAAGAGAGCAAGCGAGTTGATGGGACGAAGGGTAGAGAAGTGGCGACGCTTGGCGGCGGCTGCTTCTGGTGTACCGAAGCCGTGTTTGATGAGTTGAAGGGGGTTGAGAGCGTCGAATCCGGTTATTCGGGCGGCGCTGGTGCGAACCCTACTTATGCACAGGTCTGCTCGGGGACGACAGGCCACGCCGAAGTCATACAGGTGACGTTCGACCCGCAGGTCATTTCGTTCAAAGAAATCCTGGAAGTCTTCTTCACCGTCCACGACCCTACGACTTTGAATCGCCAGGGCGCGGACGTGGGCACACAGTATCGCTCCGTGATCTTTTATCACGATGAAGAACAGAGACGCGTCGCCGAGCAGGTGATCGCGGAGCTGAACCGGGCCGGGCGCTGGGTCGCTCCAATCGTCACGGAGGTCGCGCCCTTCAACGCGTTCTACGTGGCGGAAGATTATCACCAGGAGTATTTCAAGTATCACGGCGAGCAGCCGTACTGCCGCATGGTCGTCGCCCCGAAGGTCGCCAAGTTTCGGCAACATTACGGCGAGCGACTGAAGGGTTAACAGCGCCCCCGCTTTGACTTCGTATGAGGTGATCTTATGTCTACGAGTGTTGCTCCCATGATGACGCTTGAGGCGCTGCGCTCCGTGCCGCTCTTCTCTTCGCTCGACGATGCGGCGGCGCGCGAGCTGCGCAGCCTTCTCAGAGTGGTCGAAGCGCCGAGCGAAACGATGCTCTTCAATCACGGCGACACGGGCGATGCGATGTACCTGATTGAGAACGGGCGCGTGCGTATACACGTCCTTGATTCGACCGGGCATGACGTGACGCTCGCGGAGCTTGCGGGCGGAGACTTCTTCGGCGAGATGGCGCTGCTCGACGGCAAATCTCGCTCGGCGGATGCGACCGTCATTGAAGACGCGCGCCTCGCCATCCTCTCGCGCGGCGACTTTCTCTCTTTCGTCCGCCGCAACCCGGACGTGGCGCTTGAGATGCTGAGCGCCATCACGGACAGGCTGCGGCGGACAGACGAGCTGCTGCGCCAGAGAGTCTCGCGCAACGTCAACGAAGAGGCTGCGGCTCGTATGACTCTCTCAGACCGCATGGCCGACATCTTTTCAAACTTCGCCGGGAGCTGGACGTTCTTCATCGCCTCGCTGGTTCTGATCTTAGTCTGGGTGCTCCTGAACGCCTGGCTCCTCAGCACCAGCCAGTTCGACGCCTACCCTTACAATCTGCTCGATCTGGTCTTCGGCATCATCGCCGGTCTACAGGCCCCCATTATCCTGATGGCGCAGAATCGCCAGTCGAACCAGGATCGCCTGCGCGCCGATATAGATTTTCAGATCAACTTGAAGAACGAGCTTTCGCTCGCGGAGGTCTTGCGCCGCCTGGACGTGCTGGAGAGCGAGCGCCTGCCTATTCTCTTCAAGGAACAGAACGAGCGCGTGGCCTCCGTCCTGCACGGCGCGGCGGGCGAAAAGTGAGCGCTCACGCGTTGCTCCATCCGGTCTGCTTTCCAGATGGACGGTTTGCCGTTAGTGTGCGGGCGTCTTACAATGCCCGGACCGTTCCATCTAATATTTCTGAAAGACAGGTTCGCCCCTTCGCGCAATTCATGATTCAAGCCATCCTGTTTGATTTCAACGGCGTCATCATTGACGACGAGCCGCTGCAACTCGAAGCCTACCGCGAGGCGTTCGCCGCGCATAATATAAAGATCACGGACGAAGATTATTACAGCCTGCTCGGCTCGGACGATGCCGCCTTCGTGCGTGCCATCTTCGCGCGCTCAGGCAAAGTGCCCGGCGGCGACGTGCTCAACTCCGTCTTCGAGCGTAAGTCCGAGCTGCATCGAGCGGCGATAAGAGAATCGCTGCCGCTCTTTCCCGGCGTCGTCACCTTCATCAAGGCCGCCTCTCGTCGTTACCAGCTCGGACTCGTCAGCATGGCGCGGCGCGATGAGATAGACTACGTGCTTGAGCGCGCGCAGATAAAGATGAACTTTACGGTCGTCGTCAGCGCCGAAGACGTTCGCGCCTGCAAGCCAGACCCATGCTGTTACGAGCGTGCCTTCGAGCTTTTGAACGAGAAGCGCCAGGCGGCGCGACAGCTTCCGCTCCTGCCGGAAGAGTGTCTGGTGATAGAGGATTCGCCGCCGGGGATAGAAGCCGGGCGCTCTGCCGGGATGCGTACGCTCGGCGTGACGAACACGGTCGCGGAAGCGGCGCTGCGCGGGGCGGGCGCGGATGTCGTCACAACGAGCCTGGCCGATTGGACTATCGACAGCGTGCATCACGTCTTTGACACCTCACGTCACTAAGCCTATGACTCCTGCCAGCAAGCTCCTCGCTCAAGAGATGCGCCGGGCCTTTACGGAAGAGGCGGCGAAGCCGGACGACTCGATTCGTTTGGAGTATGCGGCGCTGCTCGTGGCCGCCGAAGATTTGGCGACGAAAGATGTGGATGTTGTCGAATATCTCTCGCGGCTCGAAGGATGGGCCCGGAAGGCGCGCGCAAGCCTTTCGCAGTCCAGGGCGGAGACTCCCGTCGAAGCCTTTAATCGTTTCATGTTCGATGAGCTGGGGCTCAAGGGCAACCAGCTTGACTATTACGACCCGCGCAACAGCTACCTCAACGAGGTCATTGAGCGCCGCACGGGAATCCCGATCACGCTCTCCATCGTTTACATGGAGACGGCGCGGCGCATCGGCTTACATGCGGAAGGTGTGGGCCTGCCAGGACATTTCATCGTCCGCGTCTGGGAGACAGATTCTCTACAGCCCACGCTGGTTGATCCCTTTCACGGGAAGACGCTCGATACGGATGATTGCCAGGAGCGGTTGGACGAAGTCTATGGCGGTCAGTTAGCGCTGACGGAGGCGCACCTGCGCGGGGCGACGACGCGCGAGATTCTCGTGCGGTTGTTGACCAACCTGAAAGCCATCTACGCTCGCGCCAGTCTCTATCGCCCGGCGCTGGCTGCCGTCGAGCGCATACTGATTCTCAAGCCGCACGCGACGGAGGAGCGCAGAGATCGCGGCGCATTGTTGGCCCAGCTTGATCGCCTGCACGAAGCCATCGCCGAGACCGAAGTCTACTTGCAGCTTGCCTCCGGCGCGCCCGACGCCGAGCAGGCCCGCGAGCAGCTCAAAGCCCTGCAAAGAAGACAGGCCATGAGGAACTGAAAAAAACAGTGACAAGTGGCGAGTGACAAGTGACGAGCCTGGACTGAAGCTTTTAACTCATCACCCATGACTCATCACTCATCACTTCACTTGTCACTCATCACTTGTCACTGCATTCTTATGACGTTTTTCGATATTCTTTATCTCTCTTTGCGTAACCTGCGCGAGGCCCGTTTGCGGGCGACGTTGACGACGATGGGCGTCGTCGTGGGCGTCGCCGTGATCATCACGATGGTCTCGTTCGGATTGGGGTTGCAGCGCAACACCGTGACGCGCTTTAAAGAGCTTGACCTCTTCAACGAGATGACGGTCTTCGGTCGCAGCCTCTCAAGCATAGCTTCTTCCGGTTTCACGAGGGACGCCAACAATTCGGGCGGAAAGCCGCAGGAGCAGCGGCACGGCAGTCGCAGCCTGAGGCCGGATAAAACGCCGCAGCGCCCGCTCGATGATGCGGCTATCGCGGAGATTGCGCAGATTCCCGGCGTCGCGTACGTCGAGCCGACCATCACCTTCAATGTCTATGTGCGCTCGAACTCTCGCACCTTCATGCAGTCAATCGGCGGGGCCGTCGTGCCTAATCCTTCAGCGCGTTTCAAGGAGTATGCGGCGGGCGGGATGATCGGCTCGATGGAGGCCGACGAGGCGATTGTGGATGAAGACTTCGTGCGCGATTTCGGTTACGCGAAGCCGGAGGAGGCCATCGGTAAGACGCTGGACTTGCTCGCACCGAAAAGCGACGAGGGAGGCTCGCCGAGCTTCTTCGGCCTTCCGCTTGGCGACGACCCGGGCGATGAAGGCACGAGCCAGCTTGCGGCCAGGTCGTTCAGGATCGTCGGCGTCCTCAAAACGCCGGAGGGCAGTGGGCCGCGTTTTCGCGGGATGATGCCCGCCTCAGACATCTACCTCCCTTTGCAGGCGGCGCGCGCCTGGACGCTTGAGCATAGAGATAATCTGAGCGAGGTCGCGCTGGAATTGGCACGCCGCAGCGGAGTGCTGGGCGAGAATGAGACGGGCGGCTATGGCTCTGCCGTCATACGCGTGACAGACCCCGTCGTGCTACAGGATGTGAGAAAGCGTTTGACGGAACTCGGCTTCGGCAGCTTCTCCATCGTCGATCAACTGGAACAGCTGCGCACCATCTTTCTCATCATCAACTCGGCGCTCGGACTCCTCGGCGGCATCTCGCTCCTCGTCGCTTCCTTCGGCATCGCCAATACGATGATTATGTCCATCCTTGAGCGCACGCGCGAGATCGGCATCATGAAAGCCATCGGAGCCGAAGACCGCGAGATCAAGCTCATCTTCTTCGTCGAGGCGGCAGTGATCGGTTTGACAGGGGGAGTGATGGGCTCGCTCGTCGCGTGGGCCATTGACGGCGCGGCCAACCGCCTGGCCTATCGCTTCGTCCTCAAGCCGCAGGGCGCATCCTTCATAGACTTCTTCTACTTGCCGCCCTATCTCTGGCTGGGAGCGATTCTGTTCGCCGTCGTCATCTCCATCCTCGCCGCCCTCTATCCGGCTTCACGCGCCGCCCGCATCGACCCCGTTAAAGCTTTAAGACACGACTGAGCCAGCGAGCGGCAGCGCTTCGCAGTCTTCCATCAGCGCGCATCTCGCCCGAAAATGAAGGAGAGGCGGATTGCGAGCGAACGCAAGGCCGCCTCTCCTGTTTAAGTTCTGGTTCTGTCGCGGCTCGTTCAAGAGCCGGCGGTGATCGGCTTGCCGCAGCGATTGCAGAAGCGTGCGGAGGCGTCCCTCTGCTCGGCCCCGCAGGAAGGGCAGGTGAGGCCGACGCGCATGTTGGCCCCGCAGGTCGAGCAGAAGCCTGAGCCGGCGCTGCTGGCCGCGCCGCACGTGCCGCAGCGTCCGGGCATCGGCGGCACGTAGCCTCCGGCTTTACGCGCGATGTGCTCTTCGATGATTCGCCAGGCGTCGTCCGTGAGCTTGAGCTGCCAGTAAGCGCCGAGCGCGGGCAGGGCGAGCAGCAAACCCATGGAGAGAATGACGGCGGCGGCGGCGACCGCTGCCTTGTCGAACCATTTCTGCATTCCGATCTCGACGCGCGTCCCGCCGTGCTCGGGCGTGATCTTGATCGTCAGCGCCGAAGCGAGCCCCGTCAGCTCGCGCAGCGTGCCGGACTTGCGCGCCTGCAAGACGGTCGTGCTCGATACCTGCATGGTCTGCACTTCGTAGTCCTCGTCGAAGAGACCGCGCAGCTCCCGCATCAGTTGCGTCGTGTCGGCTTCGACGCCCGGATAATATCTGTTGTCCATTTACTGAAGATGTCCTTTCGTCGCGCCAGGCTCTCTCGACGGCGCGGCTCTGCTATTCTACGAGTGGCGGCACGCGATAGTTCAAAGCAATTGAGAGGCCTGGGAAGGTTGTGAGACGGGAGCAAAGCCGGGCGAGCACACGCGGCACGGATTCCCGCTTCTCAACGCCTTGTGCCCTGCTCCTTCTTCTGCTTTCCGGTCTGCTGTGGTTCCGGTTCAAGCTTGCCCGCCGCGACGATGATCTCCTGGATACCCTCCAGGGCTTTCTCAAGCGCGTCTCTTTCGGCCTCTTCCTTCAGCTTGTCTCGCAGAGCGGCGAGCTGCGGCAGAAAGCGCGTCGAAGCCTGGGCCAATATGCGTATGGATTTCGGGATCAGGCGGCTCTTTGAATTATGCGAGCCGACATCCTCTATGTTGGTCACGGCCTCTTCGAGAATGCTGGCGATGTCGCCCAGCAATTCTGCGCGCGTGCCCTTGGGAAAGTCGCCCCACTTCTCCGCATCCTTGAGCGCTTGCTTTGAAGTGGCCGCGCCCGGGTCTGTCAGGGCCAGCACTCTTCTCTCAGCCGCTTTGGCAAAGACTTCAGTCCGCTTATCAAGCGCCTGCGCCTCGCGCACAAGGTCTGCTTCTTTCTCCGTCAACGGATCGCGCCGCGCCTTGACCGTCGCCCATAACAGCGAAGGGGCCGTCAGGACGCAGGCGAGCACGCAGACGAGGCCCCTGACGAAAAGCTTTTTTGATCTCATGGTTGATTTGCGGGCGAGCCTGAGGACGTATCCGTCGAGGTCTGCTGGTTTAAGGATTGATCGTCGTCGGACGTGTTATCGCTGCCGAGCGCGTTGCCGAAGAAGGAGTTGAGGGCTTCGGTGCGCGCGCGATAGGCGAAATCCAGAATCGCCTTGACGTTGACCCCGTGCTCGGAAGGCGTCAAGCGACGGATGGCTTCAATGCGCGCGCCCTGCGAGCGCAGGCTCAGCTCAAGGCGTTTGTAGAGGTCGCGCAGCTTATTCTTGTTCGGCTCTCTTTGGTTTAAGAAAACCAGTAGATTTTCGATGAGCCCCTGATAGCTCCCCAACTGCTCGCAGGCCGCGTCGTATTGCTGGCCGCCGGCCAGCGCCTCCGCGCGCGCCAGGCGTGCGTCGGCCAGCTCAAGCGTGGCGCGCGTGCGCGCCTTGGCATCGCGCGCCGTATCGAGCTGCGTGCGTTCGTTGCGCGAGACGGAGATGAGCGGAGGCGGGGCCGGTAGAAATTGTAAGCCTTTATCCTGTCCCTGTGCGGGCGGAGCAAGGCAGATGATGAAGCCCATGAGCGCGCAGACACTCACGGCGGTTGGCGTCGGTACAAAGCGGCCTGAGTAGCACATCGGTGTAATTCTTCTTTTTTAAGTTTGAGCCCGGATGAACGTCGCAGTTACGATAGTAAATCTTCTCTCGAAATATTACAAAGCTTTTATCCACTCGAAACCGAAAAATTTTTAGTCCCGCCCCTACAGGCTTCACTGGCCGTTCTTCTTCTTCTTGCGCTTGGCCCCTTCGCCGTTGGCAATCTGGCGGCGCAGGGAGGGAAGTCTCAAATTGATCTTCTCGATCTCCAACTGATTATCCTGAGGGTTGGCGTGGGCCAGGAATTTTTCGTAAGCCGTGAGCGCCTCCGGGAACTCGCCCAGGTAATCGTGCGCCGTCCCGATAAAAAAATATGCCACCGTCAGGTCGGGGCGGGCGGCGAGCAGCCAGTTGAATTCAACCATCGCTTCGGGGAAACGCTTCAGCTCGTAAAGCGCCGTGGCGAGGTTGGCGTGCGCCGTATAGTTGTCGGGCGCAACCGAGAGTATGCGGCGCGCAATCGTGACGGCCTCGGCGAACCTGCGCGCCTGCACGAGCGCCGCCGTGTACCCGGTCGCGTAATCGAGCGAGCGCGGCTCAAGATCAGAGGCGCGGCGATAGTATTCCATCGAACGCGCGGGGTCGCTGACGCGATAACAGGAGCCCAGGTGCGCGAGCAGCGAGGCGTTGCGCTGATCCGTTTCGAGCAGCTTCTGTAGCGCCGCGCAGCTTTCAGGATCGTTAGCATCGCTCGCCAGCAGCGCGTTCCGCAGCGCGACGACTTCCGGCAGTTGCTTGGCTGATTCGTCCAGCGCCGCGAGCGTTCGCTGCGCCTCCTCCTTCTTCCCGGCCTGGGCCTGGATTCTGGCCAGGAGCACGGAAGCATTAACGGACCTGGGCGCAGCACGCAGCAGGGCGTTTGCGTCCTCGAGAGCACGCTCGAAGTCGCCCGCTTCGGCGCGAAGCTCCGCACGCTCCGTACGCGCCGACGCGTCATTCGGATTAAGCGTGAGCGCGCGGTCGAAGCTTATGAGCGCCGCCCTCTTGTCCCCCACGAGGCGCTCAACAGAGCCACGCGCAGACCAGAGCGAGCCGGGCACGTCGTCGCTCGCCGTGGCCTGTTGCAAGCGGCCCAGAAGTTGACGCAGCGATGCTGCCGGGGCTTTCCTGCGCAAGTAGAGATCAGTCAGAGCCAGGAGCGCGACCACGTTCCTGGCGTCCAAAGTCAGCGCACGCTCAAGCGCGACCTGCGCTTCGTCCGGGCGATTGAGCCGCGCGAGCAATGCGCCCAGCGCGGCCTGCGGCAGTGCCCATTCGGCCCGCAGCTCGACGGCCCGCCGAAAACTCTTTTCCGCCTCCGGCAAACGACCCAGCGAGACGAGCGCGGCTGCGCGCTGGTACTCGGCCTCTGGAAAGTCCGGTCGCACCTTAATGGCCTCTTCGTAGAATTCGAGCGCGAGCGCGAGATCGCCCTTCTGATGCGCGTCCTGCCCCTTATCAAAGAGCTTGACGGGATCAACCGCCGCATCGCCGAAGCCGTCGTCCGTTTGTGCGCTAATAAGAGTGGCGCAGGAAAGCGTGAGCGAGAGCGCCAGTAAGAGGCGCGCCAGGTGACGAAATCGAAAAAGCATTCCGAACAACTGCGACTTTCCGAATATTAAAATCTTAGCGAGAAGCAAAACCTGTCGGGGGAGGAACTGATCTTAACACGCCCCTACGCGCAGGAAAAGCTTCAGGAGGAAGAGCAGGGATGAGGGATGAAGTAAAAGCCATCGAGGATGGTTGAATCTATCTTTTCATCCCTGCGGCCCTCATCCCTGCTTTCGGTTGCGCTTGCATTGATGCATGCGATAACATGCGCCGCACGTAAGAAGCGTATCCTATTAAACATGAATTGAAGTCTGCGGTCGGAAAATCAGGCGCACTCCTTGCCTGAGAGTGGAATAAGCTGTGAGCAATTATGTGATCGAAGAATCGTCGGCGGAGGAGAGGGAAGCCTCGCTTCGGTCGAGCGCCCTGTCCGCCGAGACGGAAGCGAAAGAGCAGCGGCTGCGCGCCCTCTTCCGCGAGATGGGCTCGGTGCTGGTCGCCTTCTCGGGAGGCGTGGACAGCACCTATGTCGCCCACATTGCTACCGAAGAGCTGGGGGCGCAAGCCGTTTGCGTGACGGGAGAATCGGCGAGCTTGGCCGAGCACCAGCGCGCCGAGGTGGCACGCCTCGTCGATGAGTTGAGCCTTCACCAGATGACAATCTGGACTGAGGAGCTGGATGACCCGCGCTACGTCGCCAACGCCTCGAACCGCTGCTACTTCTGCAAGACGGAACTCTACGGGAAGCTCGCGCCGCTCGCTCTTGAGCGCTCGCTCGCTTTCGTCGTTGACGGCTCGACGACCGATGACCTGGGCGATTTTCGCCCGGGAAGAGCGGCAGCCAGCGAGCACGGCGTTCGCAGTCCGCTCATCGAGGTGGGAATGAGCAAGCGTGAAGTCCGCGAGCTTAGCCTGCGTGCCGGACTGCCGACCTGGGACAAGCCCGCTAGCCCTTGCCTCTCCTCGCGCATCGCCTACGGCACGCCCGTGACCATCAAACGACTCGCCACCATAGATCGCGGCGAAGAGATCATGCGGGCGCTCGGGTTCCGCGAGTTCCGCGTCCGTCATCATGATCAGTTGGTGCGCCTTGAGATCGCGCCCGCAGAGCTTGATCGCGCTCTGCGCCGCGAAGTCGTCGACGAACTCGCCGGAAAATTTCGTGCGCTCGGCTTTCGCTACGTGACGCTTGACCTGCACGGCTATCGCACGGGCGCGATGAATGAAACCTTAAAGACAGTGACAGGTGACGAGTGACAAGCTCAAGACACAAGCTTTTCAGCTTGTCACCCGTCACTTGTCACTCGTCACTGTCTTCAGGAGATGATTATGTCAAGTGCGATGGTTGATGATGCGCGCGAGATCAAGGAGGACAATCCTTTTGAATCCATGATGTCGCGCTTTGATCGCGCGGCGCAACTGCTCGATCTGGACCCTGACCTCTATGCGGTGATGCGCGTGCCCAACCGCGAGCTCAAGGTCTACATCCCGACGCGTATGGACTCCGGGCGCATAGAAGTCTTCGAGGGCTATCGCGTCCAGCACAATTTCGCGCGTGGGCCCGCCAAGGGCGGCATACGCTACTCGCCCGACGTGACCTTGGACGAAGTGCGTGCGCTCGCCGCCTGGATGACCTGGAAGTGCGCCGTCGTCAATGTCCCCTTCGGCGGCGCAAAGGGCGGCATCATCTGCGACCCGATACAAATGTCCATCGGCGAGCTTGAACGTATGACGCGCCGCTACGCCTCGGAGCTGCTCGACTTTATCGGGCCGGAGAAGGATGTGCCCGCGCCCGATATGAATACCAACGAGCAGACGATGGCCTGGATTATGGACACCTACTCGATGCACGCACGCCATACCGTGACCGCCGTCGTCACAGGTAAGCCGATTGATCTGGGCGGCTCGTCAGGCAGGCGCGAGGCGACAGGGCGCGGCATTCTCTTCGTCATCAACGAGGCGACCAAAAGATTCAAGATGAGCCCGCCTTCGACGCGCGTCGTCGTTCAGGGCTCAGGCAACGTCGGGGGCATCGGCGCACGCCTGCTGCACGAAGCTGGCTATAAGGTGGTCGCTATCTCGGATGTCCACGGCGGCATCTACAATCCCAACGGCATAGACATTCCCGAAGCGCTGCGTCATCTACAGCAGACTCGTTCCTTTGACGAGTTTCCGGGCGTCGAGCGCGTCAGCAATCAGGAACTGCTTGAGCTTGAATGCGATGTGCTGGTTCCGGCGGCGACCGAAAACCAGATCACTTCACAGAATGCTGATCGCATCAAATGCAAGGTGCTGGCCGAGGGGGCCAATGGGCCGACCACGGCATCTGCCGATAAGATACTGCATGAGAAGGGGATTTTTGTGATCCCGGATATTCTGGCCAATGCCGGGGGCGTCACGGTCTCCTATTTTGAATGGGTGCAGGACCGGATGGGCTATTTCTGGCGCGAGGATGTCGTCAACGAGCGTCTTCAAGACAAAATGGTCGCAAGTTTTAATGATCTATGCCGGTATGCCGATGCACATGCGGTAGATACCAGAACTGCCGCCTATATGCTGGCAATTGACCGCGTTGCTTATGACACCAGGATGCGAGGCATCTACGCGTGACGGAAAAACAACATGTTTTTCGCGCTAAGTTGTGAAAAAGTCTTGATTTCCACGCCAAGGTAGAGTATGGTTCGCCGGAATTCGGTGTGTGGCATCCTGTTTGTTTTCACGGCGGGCCTGCCATGTCGCCTGAATCATTGACAGTTGCGCAACTGTTTCGTATAAACAGGAGCGCAACGGATTCGCAGTACAAAAAGAACAGTCGGGAGGCGTCGCGGGTAGTTCCAGCACCCGTATGCAAGCGCAAGAACGTGCTTGTCTCCTCTCGCTGCTCCGCTCCATCTACAAGAGATTATCGGTCGAAGGGCGGTAGCAGTTCAACTTCAACTTATCTTGTGCACGCTTGTAGTTGGAGCGTCCGCGCCCCGGTTAACGGGTAAGCGCGATGTCTGTCGGTTAACAGACCTAGTTTCTGTAGATGAACAGATTGATGCATGAAAGACATCCGCCCAACCCCCGTGGCCTTGCTTGCACGGGCTATCCATTCGCTAATTTTCTATACTCATTTCGCAGGAGGAATGCGATGAGACTCGCGAGAAGAGCGCTCTTGATGGCGTTCATTTTGTTAGTGCTGTGTGCCGCCGCGCTAGCTCAAACCCAGAGGTCTGAGACCGATCCACGTAATCAGGCTCCGACCGTCGGCACGGGCG
>DASVQM010000007.1:0-7994 GCA_036389095.1 Pyrinomonadaceae bacterium | reverse complement strand
CCTCGCAAATCGCCTGCCTCCGGTCTCAACTTGTCTCACCTGGTTAGAGTGGGGGCAAGTGAGGGAGCAGAGTGTACGTGGGAGGTGAGGGAAGTGTCAAACAGAATGGGCGAGGTGTGCATGACCTTGACTTTCATTCCTTTATCCCCCTCACTACTGCGCCCTGTTGTTCAGATTCGAGTGACTAAGCGTTAGGCCGCAGCATCGATACAAAGAGCAGACGCTCGTCCGTGGTTCGTCGCGGATAACCTCGACCCTCACGCGCGCCCCGCCGCCATTCCGGTTTATCGGAGCGCGATATGAGGCGGCCAGGAACTCCTATTGACATACGATAGGTCTGGCTGTATGCTCACCTCCTATCGGACGGCAATAGGAGGGATATGAAGAAACAGAAAGCTGAACTCTTACAGGGAACACTTGAGCTGCTGGTCTTGCGTATTCTCCGATCAGGCGAGCTCAACGGCTGGGACATTATGCAGCGTATCCAGATCGTTTCCAGAGACGTGCTCAGCGTCACGCCGGGGGCTCTCTACCCGGCGCTGCACCGTTTGGAAGAGCGAGAGCTGATCTCGGCGGAATGGGGAGTGTCGGAGAATAATCGTCAAGCGAAGTTCTACCGCCTGACGCCTGCCGGGCGAAAACAGCTTGAATCGGAGCGAAAAACATGGGAGCGATTCTCGGGCGCGGTGGAGCTGATACTGCGCGAGTCTTGATGAAAAAGGAGTTGTGATGCTCAACAGGTTAAAGAGGCGGCTGCGGTCGCTATTACAAAGGGCAGAGATGGAGCGTGAGTTGGATGAAGAGCTACGCTACCACCTGGAGCGTGATGTTGAGCAGAACATCGAAGGGGGGATGAGCCCGGAAGAGGCACGTTATGCGGCGCGCCGCAGCTTCGGCGGGCTTGAACAGTCAAAGGAAGAATGCCGCGAGGCGCGGGGCGTTAGGCTGTTGGAAGACCTCTGGCAGGATGTACGCTACGGGGTTCGTACGCTGGTCAAGAAGCCCGGCTTTACGCTCATCTCCGTTGCCACTCTTGCGTTGGGTATCGGTGCGAATACGGCGATTTTCAGTCTGGTCAACGCGACGCTGTGGCGGCAATTGCCTGTATCTGAGCCGGAGAGTCTGGTCTACGTCTATAGCGGCAATCCGGGCAGCCCTTACAGCAACGCTTCTTATCCCGATTATGTTGAATTCCGCGATCAGAATCAGGTCTTCAGCGGGTTGGGGGCGTGGGGCGGAATTTCGGCCAGCATGAACAGTAATGATCAGACGGACTTGATTACAGGCGCTATCGTTTCGGGAAACTTCTTTGAGGTCGTAGGTGTACGCGCTGCCGTGGGACGCACCATCTCGAACGAAGATGACCAGACTCCGGGCGGGCATCCCGTCGTCGTCATAAGCCACGGCCTGTGGAAGCGACGGTTTGGCGGTGAGACGGGCATCATAGGGCGGCAGATCGGTCTGAACGGCCAGAGCTTCACGATCATCGGCGTATTGCCTCAAGAATACAAGAGCGCCTTTCCAAACAGAGTTGATGACCTTTACGTGCCGATGATGATGCAGGCGGTGATGCGCCCTCCGCGCGCAGGTTACTCGGGCGAGATGAATCCGGATTTGCTGAAAGTCAGACGCAACCGCTGGCTATTGCTGGTCGGTCGTCTGAAGCCCGGCGTCAGTCTTGAGCAGGCAGCGGCATCATTGGTTCCGATCACTAAGCAACAGGCGCAGCTCTATCCTGAGACGAATCGAAACCGCATTCTGACGCTCACGAAAGTCAATGATGGAGACCCGGAAGCACGGTCTTCGCTGCTCTCGGTGGCGAGGCTGCTGCTGAGCGTGGTCGGCATAGTATTGTTGATCGCATGCGCGAACGTGGCCAACCTGCTGCTGGCCAGAGCCTCGGCGCGGCGTAAAGAGATTGCCGTGCGACTGGCGCTCGGGGCGCGACGCGCGAGGCTCATTCGTCAACTGCTCACTGAGAGCTTGCTGTTGTCATTGCTCGGCGGGGCAGCCGGTATGTTACTCGCGCTATGGGCCGTGGATGTTTTGAAAGGCGCGCCGCCCCCGGGCGTGCTTCCGGTCAGCCTGGATTTCAGCCTTGATGGTCGCGTGCTGATTTTTACGCTCACGCTATCGGTCGTCACGGGGCTCATCTTCGGCATTGCGCCCGCGCTGCAAGCCTCGCGGCCTGATTTGGTGTCCACGCTGAAAAACGACTCGCCTGCGCTCAATCACAATCACTGGCGATTCAACTTGAGAAATGGGCTGGTAATAATTCAAGTCGCATTATCCTTTGTGCTGTTGATTGGCGCCGGGCTTTTTCTGCGCAGCCTGGGGCGGGCGCAGTCAATCGTCACAGGGTTTGACG
The DNA here is from genome assembly GCA_036389095.1 of Pyrinomonadaceae bacterium. Lineage (GTDB taxonomy): Bacteria > Acidobacteriota > Blastocatellia > Pyrinomonadales > Pyrinomonadaceae > DASQYE01. The sequence continues at coordinate 5,626 of DASVQM010000007.1, read as the reverse complement.
AGTCGAAACTGCTCGCCGCTCCGCTCAACATCAACCTGCTGCGCTACACGCGCTCGCAAGGCAAAGAGTTTTATCGTCAGGCAGTCGAACGCGTCGAGGCTTTGCCCGGCGTCGAGTCTGCGAGCCTGACGCGCGTCGTTCCCTTAAGCGGCGGCAGCTCGATTCGCGGCATGTTGATTGAAGGTCGCGCAGCGCCCGACAATAACTTTCGCAGCGAAGGCAGCACGGGCGGCGCGAACGAGAATGCCGTCAGTATGAGCGTCGTCGGGCCGAAGTATTTTCAGACCGTCGGCATCAGCCTGCTCAGGGGCCGTGATTTCAATGTGCAGGATACGGAGGACAAGCCTGGGGTTTTGATCGTCAATGAGACTTTCGTCGCTCGTCACTTCGGCGGAGGTGATGCTTTAGGCAAGCGCTTGAGTCTGGACGGAGCGCAGGGCCCATGGCGAGAGATCGTCGGCGTCGTGCGTGATAGTAAATACATCACGTTGGGGGAAGCGCCGACGCCCTTCGCCTATGCGCCGCTCTCGCAGAACCACGAGACGGGAATGACGTTGTTGGTACGCACCCGAGGCGAACCGGCCAGCGTCGCGGCGGCGGTGAGGCAGGCCGTGCAATCGCTCGAACGAAATCTTCCGGTGACGAATGTGAGGACGATGAGCGAGCTGATCGGCAATGCGCTTTACGCGCCGCGCATGGGCGCAATGCTGATCGCCGTCTTCGGTTTGCTGGCGTTGCTGCTCGCGGCTGTAGGCTTATACGGGGTGATGGCTTACGCCGTATCGCAGCGCACGCGCGAGATCGGCATTCGTATGGCGCTCGGTGCTCAGGCTTCGGATGTTCGCAGGCTTATCTTGCGTGAAGGGATGACGCTGGTCTTGATAGGCACGGTGTTCGGTTTGATGGTCGCCTTGGCCGCCACGCGGCTGCTCGTCAGTTTCCTCTATGGCATCAGTCCGCTCGACACACTGACATTCGTTGCCACGGCATCCGTCTTAGCCACCGTCGCCTTCATCGCCAACATCATTCCCGCGCGTCGTGCCACGAAAGTAGACCCGATGATCGCGCTTCGGTACGAGTAGATGGATGATTCAAAGCTCAGTAAGCTCTTTTGATGAGAGCACGCTTCACAGGATTCATGGGCTGTTGAGCGCTGGCTGTCGCCGCACAGCTTGACAGCAATAGCAGGACGCCGAGAGATACGGAGTCGCGCGCGAGCATGGTTAGTCCTTTCAGTTCCGGTTAACGGATGAACAATAAACAGGCGCTTTGCCTCTCAGCCGCCTTCTTAAAAAAGGCGCAGGAAGCGAGCGAGCCCCTTGGGCGGCGGGGCCTGCGGAATCTCGAAGGCGATTGCATAGTGTCGCTCTTCCGGGCGAGTGCCGAGCACGAGGTCTCGGATGGCATCCATGCGGCCGCGCAGCCCTGGTCGAGTGACGCGCGCGTTGACGCTCACAGTGCCCGTGACGGAACCGTTGACGGGCAGGGTCAGGGCAAGGACTTGCTCGCGCCCGAGGCCGTCTTTCCTGTGCGGGTTCTCGTTGAAGTCCCAGCGAGCCAGAGACGTGCCCTCGCCTGAGCCCTGGATGGAGCAGTTATAGACAGCGTACTCTTTATGCGTGCCCCTCTCCACGCTGGCCTCCGCAATCTGGTAGCTGAGACCGAGCTTCCCGCTCCGGTCGAGTGTGAAACGAACGGGCTCGTCTTCACGCACGACGCGCGGCGCAAGATCAACGATGTGAATTCCTGCCGGTGTGTTGAGCCTCAGCAAGAGCCTGGCCCAGGTGAAGCGCGCATCGCGGCCCGGTTGAAAAGTACAGGCGAATTCAACGGCCCCGCCGGGCGTGCCGTCCAGATCAACGGCCTCGGCTGCGCGCCGCACGAGCAGCAAACGGCTGCCCTTCAAATCCTCGTCTGCGATGGCCTCAACGTCGCCCGGCCCCATCTCCTCGTCAGCGTCGGGGTCGGGTGCGAGCGGTTCGTCAATCAACAGCATCTCGTCTTCATTCATGATCGCCTCCTGCGGTTTGGAATCTCAATGCCAGTCGCCGTGAAGCACGAAGGGGGCCCAATGATACGGAGCCTCGAAACCCGGAACGGCGCGAACGGCGAGCATCGCCTCTCTTAGAGACTGCGCCTTGTTGGCCGTCTGCGCCGAGCCCGAGAGCGCGTCGTAGAAGTGTCGCATGGTCTCAGCCGCCGATGCCCTGTGCACCCGCCAGAGCGTGGCGAGCACAGCATTTGCTCCGGCGTACAAGAAAGCAGGGATGAGCCCGAGCGGTTCGTCGCCCGTTGCGACCACATTGGCCGCGCTCTCACATGCCGCCAGCGTGACAAGCTCGGCTTGCAGTTTGTGCAGGCCGAACACGTCGCGCGCCGTAAGCGCGCCGTCGGCGAGCAGCAGGCGCGAATCGAGCGGCTCTGCGCGGTCGTGTACAGCGTGTCCCTGAAAGTGAACGATGTCGCGCTCGGCCACGGCATCCGCGAATGCAGCGCTGGTTACGGCGGCCCCGGTCAGCGCCGTCGTCTTGAAACTCAGAGCGAGGTCTTCAACGAGCGTGGACGACTCGGCGCGGTCGCCGCTCGGGTCGCCGAACAGTGCTGCCGTGCGCTCCTGACTTATCTCCCGGCGGCGCGATAGACTGTGCCGCAGGACGCTCAGGCTCGGACAGTAAACGATAGGATTACGAAGGAGCAAAGGCTCGCCCTCAAGCCAGAGCGCGTGCAGCGGCAAAGCGTGCAGCGGCCCGGTGGGCGACAGTATCAGCAGCTCATCGCGGGCGCTCAGTTGCGCGAGCGGCGCAACGAGCGCATCAAGCTCGCGCAATAACTCCGGCGTGTCTCTCAGTGTCGAGCGAAAGCTTTGGCCCGCCAGGTTTTCCGTCACGAAATCGCGCACCGTGCTCAAGGTCAGGGTGAGCGGTATCAGTTGGGGCGGGCCGCCAGGACGCAGGGCCAGGAGAAAGAGATGGTCGCCGACACTGATCCAGTCCAGGCAGACACAGGGGCGGCCCGCCTCGATTTCCGGTTCCAGCAAGGCGTCAAGATCGTCGCGCTCAAGCGAAGCGCCGGTACGCAGCTCAAGATAATCGGAGAGGTACGTGTCCCGGGCCATGCTCGCTCGCAGCGCAGCCAGTTCAGCCCGCAGGACGAGCCTGTCCTCCGGCGTGGCCCTGTCCAGACGTGCAGCCAACTCGCGCTCCCTACTCATCATGGCGAAGGATTCGGCGTGCTCTTCAAGCTCGGCGACGATACGTGAAGGGAGGACTGAGCCGCTGCCCAGAGTGTCCACGAGCGAGCGAGCCTTTGCCTTCTGGGCCCAGCGCCAGGCTTCTGCCGGATCAGGACGAGAAAGCGCGAGTATCTCAAGCGCAAGCTCGTAAATGCGCCGACTCTTTTGCGTCAGGACGCGCTTCCCGCGCAGGGCTTCCAGCACGGAGCCGACAGCATACTCTCGACGTACGGCGTCGTAGTTGGCTTCGCCGACTGCCAAGTGACCCAGGGCAGCATCCAACATCTGCGCGCCAAGGTCAGGCGTGACGCGCGGCGCGGCGTTGCTGTAGAGGAGGGCAAACATGTAACAGGTATCCGCCGCCTGGCCGCGCATGCCCGCCTGCTCGTAATAAGCAAGAGCACCGCGCAGGTTGGTCTCGGCCTCTGCAAAGTGCGCCATCAAATCCTGGTTGGCCAGATTGAGGCGCAGGACACCGATCATGTAGCGACAGTTGGCCGACTCCATCGCCAGCCCCGCCGGTTCGTAGGCGGCGAGCGCATCACGCCATGCACGCTCGACGCCCTGCATGTCTCCACGCGCCTGGTAGAGCTGGCCGCGCAACTGATGAAGATTGCCTGTGCGCCGCGCCGCTTCACGCGGCGGTAAGCGCTGTGCGAGTTCTTCAGCCGCCGCGAGCGCCTGTTCGGCGAGGTCCAGCATGAGAGGTTCATTGCGATGAGTGGGCGAGAAGGAGAAGCGGTTCAGATATATCTGCGCGACCAGCTCACGTTTGCTGACGGCTGCCGCCGCGTCGCCGCGCTGCTCGTCGCGCGGTATCCAATCCAGCAGCAGCGCTTCGGCTTCATCCCAGGCTTTGTCCAAACGCGCGGCTGTCAGATCGCTCGCCAGTTTCGTCGCGGCGTTCGAGGCGGACTCTTCAGCGCCCAGCTTCTCAAAGCCTGCGAGCGCCCTGCGCCCGAGCTTGTAGGCTTCGTCATAATTCTCCACGAAGGCGTTGGCCGTCGCCATCAATTGCTCATAGCTCGCCGCGCTGAAGGCTGGCGGGTCTGCGGCGAGCGCAGCGCTGCACAATTCGATCGCCGTGCCGTAATCGTTATTGCGCATGAGCAAGTCTGCCTGGGCGAGCTGAAAGTTGTCACGCACCAGGCCCATGCCGACCTGATCGGCGAGGGCCAGGCTCTGTCGCCTGTAGTCGGCGGCGGCTCTGATATCGCCGCGCTCGTGCGCCAGTTGCGAGAGATCCATCAAGAGGCTCAGCGCGTTGCGCGGTAAGTCTATGCGCCTGTACTCGTCCAGGCATGATTCCAACTCGTCCCGGCCAGCCCGTTCGCGCTCGACGGCGAGGTGCGCGCGCGCTCGACGAACATCTATCAGGCCATGCGCGTGCGAGGTCTTCTGGTATAACGCTTCGGCTTCGTCTATCTCAGTATTGACGGTCGCTGTCGGAGCCCCTTGGGCGAGCAGCTGGTGAGCCGTGATGAGGTGGGACTCGGCGGCGATGCCCGGTCGGCCGGCGGTTAAAGCTTGAGCAGCCAGCGCTTTTAAAGCATCAATGCGCGATTGCGCATCATCCAGGCGTTCGGCATAAGTAAGGCGTGCGGCGAGAGCTTCGTCCATGCGACCGGCCTGCTCAAGAATCCGCGCCAACTCCGGCAGGCGCTCCCTGGCCCTCTGTCCAGTCCCCTTATCAATCTCGTAATAGATCGCAGCGGTGAGCAGGATGCGTGTCTGAACGCGCTCGGCCTCCGCCAGATCAGCCCGCTCAATTGCTCCGTCCTCGGTGGCTTTAGTGAAGGCAGCGCGCGCGGCGTCCAGTGCCGCACGAATCGCCACGTCGCAATAGATGAGCAGCGAGGCTTCTTCCATGTCTAAGATCAACCGCTCGCCCTTTGGTGCCGAACCCCTGTCGGCTTCCGCGAGGACATCCTTAGCTCTATTCATGTAGCCCTGACGCATACGCGCGCGCGCGTGCTCAAGGGCGACTGAAGGTCTGGCGCGCATCTCCTGCGGCAAGGCAACTGCATAGGCGGCAGCCTGCGCGTACGCCCCACGTCGCTCAAGAGCGCGGATGGTCTCAATAACATTGATCTCATCTTCCATGGGACTCGCATCGACCCTCGCCATCATCATCGAGAGGCGCGACGGCGTTCACAAAATTGATGCGTACTGCTTGAAAGAGAGTACGTGAGATTTATTCCAGGTGAAGCCTGAAGTAGCACCGGGCGGGCCCCGTCAATGCTTTGCGTGTGACTTATGATTGGTGAAGGAGTTGGGCCTCTTCAGCACACTCGCGGCACAGCCACACCCGCACATGCTGCGCATCCGACCAGAAGAATGCTCCCACCTTCCCCGCCATCCTCATCGCCGCCTCGTTCCTCATCCGCTGCAACG
>DASVQM010000006.1:0-18900 GCA_036389095.1 Pyrinomonadaceae bacterium | reverse complement strand
ACTTTGCCCTGGTAAGGCATAACTTTGCCTTGGTTGCGCGCAACTTTGCTTCGGTTGCGCGCAACTTGACTTCCGTAACGCGCAACTTTGCCTCCGTAACGCATAACTTTGCCCTGGTAAGGCGCAACTTGAGGCTGGGATTAGGTAAGCGAAGCCCGGTCTCGCGCTCCTCCAGGGGTTTGAGCAATCCGACAAGGGCGTCTCAGGTCAGTACCGCCTGCGGTAGCGGGCGGGTTCTCAATGCTGGCAACACCCGCCCGAGCCCTTTGGCGCGACTGACCCCTCTTTTGTATAAGTTCTTTATTTGCTTTAAAAAGACATCACCCCGCTTCCCTTCCCGCGCCCAGGTTGAACATCTCAAGAATTCCTCAAGTGGGATTTCTTACATTTACACTGGTTTGGCGGCGCGTGAGTGCACGGTCGCCACGCTCTTTTCGGTAAGAGGAAGGCTTCGGGCCAGAGGGCGGGATTTTTTTGGAGGCTCAAGGCTAAAGCGAGTCCTCACGGGGCCGGTTTTAGGGGCCGGTCTGAGAGGCAGGGACAAAAAGCATGCAACTCATCCTCGATAAAATTACTCCTCCGGCAGAATCGCCGCGTATCTCGCGCGTGCGCCTGCTCAATACGCTTCACGGAAGCCTCGCCTCCTGCACCTCTACGATCATCAACGGTCGGGCCGGGACGGGCAAGACCATGCTCGCCACGGATTTCGCTCGCCATTCGGGGCGGCGCGTGGCCTGGTACAAGGTTGATGCTGCGGACGGAGATTTGCGCGTCTTCTTTCAATACCTGATCGAGAGCGTGAGGCGAGAGCGCCCGCGCTTCGGCTACGAGATGCTTCAGCGCCTTCTGGCGGAGACCAACGCAACGGAAGACGTGCCGCTGCTGGCGGAGTCTTTCGTCTACGAGCTGATCGAATCGGGCAGCGACCCGCTGCTGATTATCGTGGACGACCTGCACCTGGTCTATGACGCCGAGTGGGTTCTGCCCTTCTTCAGGCGCTTGCTGCCGCTGCTGCCACCCGAAGCGCACATGCTGATTACGGGTCGCGGGCTGCCACCAGCGCCGCTCTGGCGTATGCGCTCCAAGCAGACGCTCTGCGTCATCGAAGAGCAGGACATGGCTTTCACGGAAACGGAGGCGAAGAAGCTGTTTGCGAGCTACGGTCTGAGCGACGGGCAGGCGCTCTCGGCCCTGACGCAGACGCGCGGGCGGGCCGCCTCCCTCGATAGGTCAGCCGCCCTCCTGAGCGCTCCCGGCAACTCCATTCCCAAGACGACCAGGGGCCGTAGAAGAAGAATCAGACGGCCCACCATTTTGCAGATTCATGGGTATTTAATCTAGGGGAGACTCAATCGAAGACGCGTTAGAACCTTTGGCAGCATCCGAAATCCTCGCGGCGATCACACACGGCAACTTGCGCGGTGAGAACCAGTATGCTAAACCCCCAGGGCGAAGCCTTTAGAGCAGACTGCGTATCTTCCCATCCCTATCGAGCCGGAGTTGCGAGGCCAGGGCAGATGTCACACAGACCTCCGCAGGAAAACACAGGCCAACCATTAGCGCCGCCGCCGCCCGTCAAGGAAAAGCGGACGACGGCGGCTGCGCTACCAGCATTCTTCCTGCGCACGAAACTGCTGCCGCCGCGCCCTGCCCCTGCGCTCCTGCCGCGCCCGCGCCTGACCGAAAGGCTTCTGGCCAACCTGGCCCACCCCGTCACGCTCGTGACCGCCGCAGCCGGTTCCGGCAAGACCACGCTCGTCGCCGATTTCGTCCGCTCGCACACGCAAAAATTCGTCTGGTATCAATTGGAGCACACGGACGCAGACCCCTTAGTCTTCCTCGGCTACATAACGCACGGCATCAAGCAATCGGTCGCGGGTTTCGGCGAAGTGATGCTCTCCTACCTGCACGAGTCGGCGGCAGAGTTGGCCCAGGCCCCCGAGCGCGCCGTCGACGTGCTCTTAAACGAAGTGCTCGAACACGTCGAGCAGCAGTTCATTCTGGTGCTGGATGATTATCACCATCTGGGCGCGGAGACGGCTGTCCACGGCGTCGTTGATCGCCTGCTCGCTTACCTGCCGGACGTGATGCACGTCATCATCATCTCGCGCGACGTGCCGCCGCTCTCCCTGGCGCGGCTGCGCAGCCAGGCTTCGCTCGCCATCATTGATCGCAATGAGCTGCTCTTTACGGACGAGGAGACGCAGGAGCTTTTCCGGAAGGTTTTCGATCTTGAGCTGACGCCGCAGCAGTTGAGTGAATACAGGGAAAGGACGCACGGCTGGATTACCGCGCTGCAACTGGTCAGGCAGGTCGCGCAGCGTCAGGCCATGGCGCACGACGCAGGCGCGCCTGACCTCTTAGAGATTCTCAGGCAGTCCGAACGTGACATCTTCGACTACTTCGCCGAAGAGGTCTTCGCGGACGAGCCCGCAGAGGTGCAGCAACTCCTGTTACGCATCTCGCTGCTTGATCGCTTAGACCTTGAAACCTGCGGGCGTCTCTATCCGGGAGAGAGCTGCTCGGCTGTGCTGCCCACGCTCGTCCGGCGCAACGTCTTTATCACGGTCGCATCCGACGAGCGCGGGGAAGAGTATCGCCTCCACCCGCTCTTTCAAGGTTTCCTCAGACGCCGCCTGCGCTCCGAGATAGGCCAGGCGGGCGTGGTCGCCGAGCATTCTCGCATCGCCGATTATTTTCTTGATCGCGGCTCCTGGGAGCAGGCCGTTAATTACCTGCTCGCGGCCGAGGATTTCGAGCGCGCGGCGAGCGTCATCAGCGATAAAGGCCCGGCATGGATTGCTTCCGGCGCTCTCTCCTCGCTCGTCTCGACGGCCTCGGCGCTGCCCGCAGAGGTCATCGCCAAACACCCGCGCGCCCTTGCGCACAGGGCTGAAGTGGAAAGACTGCGCGGGCATTACGATTCGGCGCAGATGCTCTTTAGCCGCGCCGTGACACTTCTGCGCGAGTGTAATGACCGCGAGGGCGAGGCCGAGGCGCTGCATTCTCTGGCGACCATCGCACGCAGGCGCGGCGAATGCGGCACGGCCTTCACCTATCTTGATCGCGCCGTGGAGTTGACGGACGAGCGTTCGGTCGTGCGCATCAAGTGCGGCAATACGCGCGGGCTCTGTCTGATGGCGAGCGGCGAGCTTGAGGCGGCGGAGCGAGAGTTTCGCGCCGCCCTGCAATTCGCCGAAGAGCAGGGCAACGAGCATTACATGCGCTTGATCGCGCACAACCTGGGATTACCCGCCGCCATCCGTGGCGATTTCGGCGAGGCGCTGCGCTGGTCGCGCCGTATGCTCAGACAGGCAAACAACCTGCCGCCCATGCCGCAGGAAGCGACGGCCCACCTGAACCTCGCGCGCTTCAACTTTTATCGCGGCGAGCTGGAAGATTGCGAACAGCATCTGGATTGCGCGCTGGAGATTTGCCAGCTCTTCAACCTCATCGCGCTGCGCGCCGAGACCTTCGAGACCTACGGCAATCTCTACCGCGAGCGCGGGGAGGCTGCTCGCGCCACGGAGTTCTACGAACGCGCCGCGCGTGCCTACGACGAGGCGGGAGTTGACCTGGCGCGCACGGAGCTGCTGGAAGAACAGGCGCTCCTACTCTTGCAGTCGGGAAGCATTGCGGCTGCACGCGCGCAGCTCGACAGGCTCGTCGGCGCACGCGCCGCAGCCGGAGACGAGATGCGTTACCACACGGCTGCGCTCGCACGCGGCAGGGTCATCTACGCGCAGGGCGACACGGAAGCTGCCAGAAGTGATCTTGAGCCCGCGCGCGCCTACTTCCACTCTCACAAGCTCTATTACTTTGAGGTGCAGGCTTGCCTGGCCCTCTCTTACTGCGAGCTTTCGGCTGGCCGTGACGCAGAGATGCTCGAACATCTCAGGCGCACGCTGGATCTGACGGCCCGCTATGATTACGAGTACTGGTTGCAGCGCGAGCTCTCGCGCAACCCGCGCCTGTTGGCCCACACGGATGCAGCCGAGCTGCTTCCGGCGGACGTGCGCGAGCAGACGGCAGCCGCTCCTGCACCCCTGGCTCAGGCCGCGCAAGCCGCACAGGCGGTCGCCGTCTCCGGGCCCGTCACAGACCTGACGATCAACGTCCTGGGCCCTGTGGAAATTCTGCGCGACCCGTTGAGGCCGCTTGCCGCCGATGCCTGGACGACCAAAAGGGCGCGCGATATTCTCTGCTTTATCGCCACGCGCCGTCATCGCCGCGCCTCCAAGGATACAATCATAGACACTTTTTGGGGCGAGGCCGATTTCGATGTCGTCGAGAAGAATTTTCACCCGACCGTCTCGCACATTCGCAAGGCGCTCAATAGCAACCAGTCGCTCAAACAGAATTTCCTGCTCTACCGCGACGGCGATTACCTGCTCAATCCTGAGTTCTCTTACCGCATAGACACGGAGGAGTTTGATCGTCTCGTCACGGAAGGCGAGGCGGCGCGGCGCGCACGCGATTTTGAGCGCTGCATACAGGCTTACGAAGAGGCCGTCTCACTCTATCGCGGCAGCTTTATGCAGGGCAGCTACGATGATTGGGTCGAAGAGCAGCGCTCCTATTACCGCGAGCAGCACCTGCGCATGCTGGAATCGCTCGCGGCGGTGGCACAAAAGATGCAGGAATGGCAGCGGTCGCTCAACCTCGCACAGCAAATCCTGCACGACGACCCTTTCCGCGAAGACATACACTGCATGATCATGCGCGCTCATGCGGCACTGGGCAATCGCGTCGCGGTCAGGGAACAGTATGAGAGTTTAAGCCGCCTCTTGCGGAAAGAACTGGGCGTAGAACCGGCGGCTGATACGCAGAAGATATACCAGGAACTGATTCGCTAAGCGCCTGTACGCCAGCACGCGAATCTGGAACGCACAGCATACCTCGCAGTCAAGATGGTGGTTTACGGGGCGGGCATTTGTTATAATCGAAATAGAACATAGATGTAATAAATAAATGCACTCTGTTCTGATATAGTCTCGTGTCCGTTTGCGCAGATATCTTGCCTGTGCGTCCCCCTATCACAAACGAAACCGGAATCAGCCGCGCCCGCAGTGCACACGGCAGGAGAGTAAACGAGACCGTTTCCCTAATATGATTATCGCTCAGACCTACAAGACATCGCAGCAACTCCTCGCTCTAGCTCTTATATTTCTACTGGCTGCAAGCCCGCTCATCGCCGGTGTGACCGTGACCGGGGCTGACGGTGTGACCGTGACGGGCGCCGACGGCGTTAACTATGTCCGCACTTCGGGTCTGACGGTGACGGGCGCGGACAATCTGCTCGCCTTCAAGGTCAACGGCATCACGCCCCTCTCGGCGGACGGCTTGACGGTGACGGGCGCGGACGGCTTGACCGTCACCGGCGCGGACGGCAACACCTACGTCGGGACGAACCGCGTGCTGGCGACGAACCCTGACGGCTTGACCGTCACGGGCGCAGACGGCTTAACGGTGACGGGCGCGGACGGCTTGACCGTCACGGGTGCGGACGGCAAAACCTACCGTGCGGATTCCGTGATCATCAGGCGCGGCAATGGATTGACGGTGACGGGCGCGGACGGCCTGACCGTGACGGGCGCGGATGGCGCAGCGCGAGTGGGCTCGGACGGTTTGACGGTGACGGGCGCGGACGGCCTGACCGTGACGGGCGCGGATGGATTGACCGTGACGGGGGCGGACGGGGTTACTGTGACAGGCGCGGACGGCCAGATTTATTCCGTCTCGCCGAGCGGCCTGACCGTGACCGGCGCTGATATGATCTCTATGCTGAAGCCGACGGGGTTGACTGTGACGGGAGCCGACAACGTGACGCTTCCCTTGCCCTACGGCTTAACCAGCAGCACCCGCACGGATACCGGGCGCGGGTTACAGAGCATCGACCCCGAGCTGGCGCTGTGGCTGAGCGACCCGACTGATGACAGCAACATCAATGCCATCGTCGTCTATCACCAGATGCCGACCGATGCAGACATCAGTGAGCTTCAACGCATAGGCGTGCTTGGCGGGACGCGCTACAACGCGCTGCCGATGATCGCCATCACGGCCAAGCGCACGGACCTCATAGACATCTCTCATCTTTCGACCGTGCGTTCGATCTACGGCAATCGCACGCTCAAATCAACAGCGGACACGCGTACGGCGACGACGGGCGTTGACAGAGTTCGGCGCGACTCCGACCTGACGCGAAAGAACCAGGGGCTTCCTCTTTTGGGGCGGGGTACGACTGTGGCCGTCCTCGACACAGGGCTCGACGGCACGCATAGCGACCTGACGGGGCGCGTCGTGCAGAACGTCAAGCTCGCGGACACGCAGAGCGTCAGCGCCGGCTTCATGCGTCCAGTCTATGTCGAAGGCTTGCAGAATACGGATCAGGTCTACGGGCATGGCACGTTCGTCGCTGGCCTGATCGCGGGCAGCGGCATTCAGTCCGGCGGCAAGTATGCGGGCGTCGCTCCGGGCGCGCGTCTTCTGGGCTTGAGCGCGGGCGACCTGACGCTCTCTTTCGTGCTCTCCGGTTTCGATTATCTTCTGTCGGCGGGCTCGCGCTACAACGCGCGCGTCCTCAATTGCAGCTTCTCGGCTGAAACCGTCTTTGATTTCAACGACCCGGTCAACGTGGCGACGAAGCTGCTCACGGAAAAGGGCATCAACGTCGTCTTCTCTGCGGGCAACACCGGCGACGGGATGCATTCGCTCAATCCTTATGCGGTTGCGCCCTGGGTCATCAGCGTCGGAGCGACCGATGGACAGGGACGCTTGGCGGATTTCTCTTCGCGCGGAGATTTCGGAAGCACGCTTTTTCGTCCGACGATTGTCGCGCCGGGTGTTGACGTGGTCAGCCTGCGCTCGACCGTCTCGGTCGAGGGCGTCAACGGCCTTGTGACGGGGGATACCAGCCAGCTCAGCCCGGCTGAGCTGCCTTTCTATACGACGGGGCGCGGGACGAGCTTTTCCGCGCCGCAGGTCGCAGGCGCTATCGCGCTCATGCTTGAGGCTAATCCGCAGATGACGCCCGCGGAGGTGCGCGACGTGCTGCAACGCTCGGCGACTGCGCTTCCGGGTTATTATCTGCACGAGGTCGGCGCTGGCATGTTGAATGCTCACGCGGCTGTGCTTGAGGCGGCATTCTCTGCGCGGCGCACGGGGACATGGCGGGCCACACTCGATCGCGGCCAGGCACAGTTCACGACAGACCCGGCCCAGCAGTTCAACGGCACGGCCACGCCGGGCGGCTCCCACGAAACCACGCTCAGTATCCCCGACAATACTGTGCTCGCTTCCGTAGAGACCGCTTGGGGGCCGATGGCGAGCGCCAATGATCTGGGCCTTGCGTTCATGGACGCGACGGGCTCGCGCCATAAGGAGTCGAACACTCAGAACGGGCCGGGACTGACGGGCAGGCGTGAGCGCACGCTCGTGCGTATGCCGACCGCCGGAACGTGGCGTGCTCGCGTCAACAACATCGCCGGGCCCTTGGCCACGGCGCAATCCTTCACGGGCATTCTGGAAGTGACGCGCGTAGAGTATGCGCCGCTGCTTGACGTTGACAGTCTCAGTCCGGCCTCTCGCTCCGATATTTACCAGGCGCTCAGAACATTCGTCATGATGCCTTACGGCAACTATTTCCGTCCGGGCAACGCCGTCTCACGCGCAGAGCTTGCGGCGGCGCTCGTCACTGGCGCACGCGTGCCGCAGTACCTCGCTGCCAAACCGAGCTATACGGATGTGACGGACGCGGCGACGACCCTCTTTGTCGAGAGCGTGCAGGCCGCGCCGGGCGGTGCGCTCTTCATCAACACGAATGCGGGCGGCGCATTTCGTCCCTACGAGAGCGCTGATCGCCTGACGGCGGCAGTCGCCCTGGTGCGCGCGGCTGGCCTGCGCTCAGAGGCCGAAGCGAAAAACTCCGCGCCGCTCCTTTTGACTGATGCGAGCGCGATTCCATCAAACCTGCGAGGCTATGTCGCCGTAGCGATGGCGCGCGGGCTGCTTACGGCAGAGGGTGGAAGCTTTCGCCCGCAAAGCGCCCTCACGCGCGCAGAGCTTGCGCACGCGATAGTGGCAATCTCGAACTCCCCGTCCTAAGAGGGGCCTTCAAGCTTGAAGATAAAAAGCGGAAGGGCTCTCGTCAACTTGAAGTTGACGAGAGCCCTTCCGCTTTGTGATTGGAAGTAAGGTCAGTACCGCCACAGGTCTCGGGCAGGCGCTTGCATCTCCATCACCCGCCCGAGACCTGTGGCGGTACTGACCTGAGCCGCGCCCGTACAGTCATTCGTCATCCGCCGTCAGCTTTATTTACGCACGAACAGCTCTTCGGCGTTCCACATCGAGTAGGGAAAGAGCGGGCTCGGGCGATAGTTGCCGATGCGCAGTTGGGCGGCGGAGGCGATGTGGCGCGTGACGACGGGGATGACGGGCATCTGTTCGACAAGTATTTGTTGTATCTCGTGAAAGACGGCTGCGCGCCGTTGCGGGTCGCGCGCGCGCGCCTGCTCTGTAATCAACTCGTCAATGCGCGCCTCCCATGCGGTGGCCGGTTTCTCCTGCTTCGGATACCACTGATGAGTGGGGCTGCTGCTGCGCAGGAAATTGGTGTAGGCGGAAGGGTCAGGCTCCGTGATGGACGTGCCGTAGAGGATGGCGTCGTATTCGTAACTCTGCGAGAGGCGGGCCGTGACCTGACTGTTCTCGATGGAGGCGAGCTGCACTTTCATGCCGAGCCGCGCGAGGTCTTCCTGTATGACGGCGGCCATGGAGACCCGGGGCTCGCTCTCAGCCGGGACGATCAGCGTCCACTCGACTCGATTGCCTTTCGCATCGTATAGCTCCGGCGCATCCTGCGAGCCGCGCGTCTGGAATCCCGCTTCCGTGAGCAGCGTGCGCGCACGCCCCAGGTCGTATTCTGCGCGCGGCAGGTCTGTCGCCACCCAGGCGCGATTGCCTACGGAGACGAAGCCGTAAAGCGGCGTCGCCAATCCCTGCAAAGTAGAGCTGGCGATGGATGCGCGATCAATCGCATAGGAGACGGCGCGACGAAAACGCACCTCGTTAAACCAGGCGCTCTTCGTGGGATCAACGATGGGCTTGCCCTGTTGTTGGCCCAGGTTGAGATTGAAGATGATATGGTCTGTGATGAGCCCTGGGCCCAGGTCGTAGGCGCGCACGCTCCCCTGTGATGAGCGCAGGCTCGCGTAGTCTGTCGGGCGCACGCGGTCCAGGATGTCGAGCGCGCCCTGTCCCAATCGCGCCATAGCATTATTGGCATCGCTCGTGATTTCGATGACGAGCTGGTCCAGATAAGGAAGCTGAACGCCGGCCTGATCTTTCTTCCAGTAGTTCGGATTGCGCTTTAAGGTGATACGCTCGCCGGGCGTGACCGCCTGCGGGGTGAACGCTCCCGCGACGACGATCTTCTGCGGGTCTGAAGTGATCGCGTAGGCGTCCTTGAACGTGCCCTTGTTGAAATCCTCTTCGAGGACGTGGCGCGGCAGGATGGCGACGTTCGACAGGTAGCTTTCCGGCGCGGCGACCGGCTCTGGAAAGATCAGCCGGAGGTGGCGCGCATCCTGAACGGCGACCTCTATCGGGCGACCGCCGATAGTCATCGCATCACGAAAGATGGGAGAGCCCGTGCGCTCGTCGTAGATGGCACGAAGGCTGAAGAGCACGTCGTCGGATGTCAGGGCGTGGCCGTCGGAGAAGAGCAGGCCGTCGCGCAAAGTCACTTCGAGGGTGCGCTCGTCGCTCGCCCATTGCCAGCTTTCGGCCAGCGCCGCGACGTAGCGCTGCGCGTCGTGATCGAATTCGGCGAGACGCCCGCCCATCAGGTAAAGCGTCAGTAGCACAGTATCCACGTCCGAGGCCATCACGTAGTTGAAGGTTTTCGGCGGCGTCACGACGCGGTAGCTGAGCGAGCCGCCGCGCGTACCGGCGACGCGCTCGCGCTGCTGTTGCGGCGCTGATGGCGGCGGCGGCGTACCCGGCTGGTTCTGGTTGAGACAGCCGCCGGTCAAAGCGGCTGCGAGGAGGACGAAGAGGACGAGCGTTCTGTGAAGTGTCAGGTATCTCATTCTTTTGTGCAGGCGTTGTCTGTGGTGATGCGTGCTTCGGGCCTCAATGCTTGCCGAGCCTCGCAAGAGCGCGCGATTGCGGATTCAATCACGTAAACGAGCGGATGTCCAGAGCCTTAATCACATTGCCCCTTGTCGCCGCGCGCTAATAGATGTTAGATAAGCTCCGAGCGCAGCGTCGGAAGAGCGTTTCCGGGTTGCGCCCGGACGGCCTGCGACTGATCGCCTGTACATGTAGACGATGCTGAAACTGATCTTCGGGAGATTGCTGCAAGGGCTGCTCGTGCTGTTGATCGTCTCGGCCCTGACGTTCGCCTTACTGGCGAGCGCCGGAGGCGATGCGCTGACGGCGCTCAGAAGCGACCCGCTCATCTCCGAACAGGCCATCGCCGAATTGCGTCACACCTATGGTCTGGACCAACCGCTTCACACGCGATACCTGCGCTGGGTGGGAGAGATGGCGAGCGGTCGGATGGGCCAATCCTTCTTCTACAAAGCCCCGGTCGGCCAGCTCATTCGCTCAAGGCTCGTCAACACGCTCACGCTGGCCGCCTTCGCTCTCGTTTTCGCCTGGGGCTTCGCGCTCTCCCTGGGCGCTTGGGCGGCGCGACGTGCCGGAGGCTGGGTCGACCGCCTATGCTCGATCATTATCCTGCTCGCCGCCTCGACGCCGCGCATAGTGCTCGCGCTCGTCGCGCTGGCCTTCGCCGTACACACCTCGCTTTTCACCATCGGCGCGACGGGAGCAGACGCGCAGCGCGCGGCCACGTCGCTCGGGCGTCTGATTCTGCCCGGCCTGGTGCTCTCGGTTCCTCTCATCGCTCTCTTTCTGGCGCAGGTGCGCGAAGGATTGGGCGCGGCGCTCGGCGAAGAGTTCGTGCAGGTGGCGCGTGCCAAAGGATTGACGGAGAGGGCCATCATCTTCAGACACGCGCTGCGCTCGGCGCTCAATCCGCTGATCACTATTTTCGGCTATTCGCTTGGCGGAGTGGTCAGCGGCTCCGTGATCGTCGAGACGGTGCTCGGCTGGCCGGGCCTGGGCCAACTGAGCGTCGTCGCCGTGCGCAACCGCGACGTGCCGCTGCTGATGGGAGTCGTGCTGGTAACGGCGAGCGCAGTCTTCGCCGGTAATCTGATCGCGGACATACTGCTGCGCCTCAACGACCCGCGCCTGCGCGAAGGCGGGGCGGCCAGGCCCATGACTTCAAGCGCCGCGACTCCTCCGACGGCGCAAGCCGGATGAGACGGATGCCGCGATGAAAGCCAACGTGCAACAGGTTGAAGCCATCGAGGCCGCTCTTCACACGGAAGAGGCGCACGCGGGAGGGCTCAGAGAGCGCCTGCGCCGTGGAGGCTTGCGCGCCGTGCGCCGCCGCGCGAAGTTTTATATGGGGCTCTGCCTTGTCGGCCTCTTCTATGCGACGGCCATCTTCGCCGAGTTGATTGCGCCCTACGATTACCGCGCCCAATCACGCGGCGAGCCGCTCGCGCCGCAGACCGTGATTCACTTCCGCGACGCGCATGGCAGATTCTCCGTGCGACCGTTCATCTATGCGCGCCGCATGGTTGACCCGCTCGAACGTCGCTATGAAGAGCTGCCCGCGAGAGCTTATGCGCTTGAGCTGTTTGCGCGCGGCTATACGCACAGGCTTTTCGGCGTGTGGACGACAGACCTGCATCTGTTCGGTGTGCGCGACGGTGGTGGCGGCGGCAGTGGGAGGGAGGCAGGCGTGCCGCGCCTCAACCTGCTCGGCACGGATGCGCTGGGCCGCGACCGTTTGTCTCGTCTCCTGATCGCCTCGCGCTTCTCTTTGCTGGTGGGCCCACTGGGGACGCTCGCCGCGAGCGCGCTCGGCATCATCCTCGGGTGCATTGCGGGTTACGCGCGCAGCTTCTTCGACACTGTGCTGATGCGTGCGGCTGACGTGATGATGGCGCTCCCGGTGCTTGTGCTGATACTGGCGGCGCGCGCAGCCTTCCCCCTGGAGTTGCCGCCCATGCGCGCGGCCTCTCTACTGATTCTGATCTTTCTGGCTGTGGGCTGGGCCGAGATGGCCAGACTCGCGCGCGGGCTCGTCCAGGCTTTGCGGCGGCGCGAGTTCGTCCTCGCGGCTGAGAGCCTCGGGCTCACGCAAACGCGCATACTGTTTCGCCATATCCTGCCGAACGCGCTGCGCCCGCTCATCGTCCAGGTGACGTTGATGCTGCCGGCCTTTCTGCTGGCCGAGACGGCGCTCTCGTTTCTGGGCGTCGGATTGCAGGAGCCGGAGGCGAGCTGGGGCAACATGCTGGCCTCGGCAGGAGACCCTGCGCTCCTGCGCGAGCATCCGCTGTTGTTGCTCTGCCCGGCCTTCGCCATCTTTCTCTTCGTGCTCGGCGTGCGCCTGCTCGGCGACGGGTTAAAACCAAAGACGACTTAGACTTCATGCTAGAGAACGGGCGCGAGGAACCCTTCCGTTTCGGCAAGCTCTGAGGAGAGTTCCCGGTCACGTCCGCTCCGGGCCGTCACAAAACAGTGCATCAATCTGAGAGGCAAGGCTTCCGGCGCTTCCCTTCGGCGACTTGAAGCAGGCGGCGGCAAAGGACTTCCATCCGGCCTCAAGTTTTCCTCAACCGCCTGGGGAGATTTCGTCAAGCTCAAAAGCAGCCGATTTTCCTAAGAAAATCGGCTGCTTTCGTCTTTCCCCGCCGACTCAAGTTTTCCTCAATTCCCCTCGGCTATTTTGCTTGTGTCAGTTACGGGTCAGAGACCTCGCCGCTTAGAACAAACTTACGAATCGAAAAACTGCAAATGGTCAGACAGACCGGAGGCCGACAATGATTAGAAGAATAGCTACCACATTGATCGCTATATTTACGATCTGCTTCGCCCTTGGCGCGGCGGCACAGGCTGCAACCCTCAGCCCGACGCTTCAGTCACAGCTCAGCACGCTGGCAGATGACGCCAGCGTGGGCACCGTCATCGTCACGTTTAAAACAGACGGCGGCCTGAAAGCGTCAAATCTAGATTTGCTGCGCAGTGTCGGGATTACCAGGGGCTGGACGCTGCAAGCTCTCGGGATGGTGGCCGCTCCGGCGACCGCCGGGCAGGTTCGCCAGCTTGCCGCCAACAGCGCCATTCGTTCCATCTGGTCAAATGACCGGCTCTATTACTTCGACAATCAGGCGCGCACCCTCGCGGGGGTTGACAAGCTGCGCTCCGATACCTACATCAGCAAAACTTTTAATGGCGGCTTTCCCGTCAACGGTAAGGGCATCACGGTCGTCATTAACGACTCGGGCATTGACGCCACGCACAACGACCTCAAATATCCCGATCACGTTATCCAAAACGTGCAGATCCTGAGCGATGCATCCACGGGAACGACCTGTACGGAGCAAACGGGCTGCATTATCGGCGACGGCTTCACGCCTCTTGTGTACAAAGAGGATGTACCCAATACGGATACGCATGTCGGGCACGGCACACACTGCGCCGGCATTGTGGGCGGTTCGGGCGTGCAATCGGGCGGCCTCTATTCAGGCGTCGCGCCGGGGGCGCGACTGATCGGCACTGGTTCAGGAGCGGGACTTTTTATCCTCAACGCTCTGGGCGGCTACAATTGGAGTCTTGGCAACCAGGGGAAATACGCCATTCGCATTATCTCTAATTCATGGGGCTCATCCGGCTCCTTCAATCCCGATAACCCGATCAACGTCGCCACCTTCCTGGCCTACGATCAATACCACATCGTCTCCGTGTTCGCCGCAGGCAACTCCGGCCCGGGTTGGGATACGCATAACCCTTACGCCAAAGCGCCCTGGGTGATCTCGGTCGGCGCGGGCACCAAAGAGGGCGGATTAGCTAGTTTCTCGTCGCGCGGCACGCCGAAGGAAGACCGGCTCAGTAACGGCGACCCGAACGATGACTATGACGCGCCGACCATCGTCGCCCCGGGCACTGGCCGCGAATTCGAGAGCAACATTGGTAAATTCACGTCCGACATCATCTCGACGCGCGCCATCTCAAACATAGTCTCCAACGGCCTGACCGCCGACGAAGAGATACAGACCACCTACCTGCCTTTCTACACACAGATCAGCGGCACTTCGATGGCGACGCCGCACGTCGCGGGCGTCGTCGCACTGATGCTCAGCGCCGATCCGACGCTCATGCCCGACGAGGTGAAGCAGATCCTTCAGGAGACGGCCACACGCATGCCGAACTACGAAGAGTTCCAGGTCGGAGCGGGTTACGTCAACGCCTACGCGGCTGTGGATAAGGTTTTCCACCGCGCGAAGGGGTACGGCATATTTTCCAATCCGGCATTCAATACGGATTTGACCTCTACCTGGTCTGCGCCGACGAACTTCTCGCTTCTCTACATCCCGCAGCCGGTCGGCCCGCAAAGCACAAACACCAATACCTATCGCTTCACGGTCGAGCCTGGCCGTGGAATGCTGAACATGGTGATTAAATTCGGCACCAACCCGGCGACAGCTCAGACGGGCAACTCCATGGCGTTCGCGCTCTACCCGCCCGGATGCCAGGCACCGCAAACCAATCCGACGGCACCGCTGCCTGCGTGCGCTTACAGCAGCGGAGTGGCGCTGCCGGCTCTGGACGCGCCCAACCGCCAGATCGTAGTCAAGAACCCCGTGCCGGGAGAATGGGTCGCAGAGATACGCGGCGTGCGTGGTCTTGCAGCCGTGCCGGAGCCCAGCTCACCCGTCGGCATCGCAGCGCCCGAGGAGGTTAATGGCTACTTCAAGACGGCGATCATCAATGTCGAAACCCCGGCTGACATCCAGGGACATCAGGGCGAGCAGCAGATCAGAGATGCGCTGGCGAATCGGAGGATGGACACTTTCGCAGATAACACGTTCCAGCCGAACGCTAATGTCACGCGCGAAGATTTTGCGCGAGCCCTGGCGCTGAACACGCCGCTGCGCCAGTCCTTAGGCGCAACCGCGAAGTTCACCGATGTGTCAGGTGATCTGGAAGCGATAGCCCAGGCCGTGACGGCCAAGGGTTCGACCCTGCGTGACTGGAATTTCGTGCCCGCCGGGATGATGAGCGCCACCGGCTCGACCTTTAGCCCGACCGCCAACATCAGCCGTCTTGATCTCGCTGTCGCCTTCGTTCGCGCTCTGGGTCTTGATAAGGAAGCCAGAGACAAGGCGGGCAGTACGGTTACGGCAGTGGATTCCGACGGTCAAACCAAGCCGATTCTGGACAACGCACAGATTCCGAGCGAGCTTCGCGGCTATGTGCAGATCGCCATTGATAAAGGGTTTCTGGAAGTCGCCGTAACTTCAATTCAGCAGACGCCGACGGGGATGATGATTATCCCCGGCCCGAGGGTTAACCCCACGGGAACCGTCACGCGGGCCGCGCTGGCCGCCAAGTTGAACACCTTCGCACAGCGCTTCATCGCAGGTAACTAACGCAAGCAGTCTCGGACGCCGCACTTTCCCGGAAAGTGCGGCGTCCGAGAGTTTCACCTCCACCTGATGAGTGGAGATTGACAAGCTACGCCTCGCTCAACCGCTCAATTATCAAACTATTGATGGAGATAACGACATGCTCAGCAAAATTTCTAAATTCCGATTGATTCTGATGCTCGTGATCCTCGCCGGATTAAGCTTTGCGCTTCTCAGGAGCGAGCAGACTACGTCCATCGCCGCTAATAGTGACAGTAGGACTCCGGTGATCGTAGAGCTTCGCGATGATCCGGGGGCCGTCTATAAAGCCAAAGCCCAAAAGGCGGGCATCGCCGTCTCGGACGAGGCTCTGCAAAACTACCGCAGCCAGTTAGCCGCCAAGCAAGACCAGTTCTTGAAGGCGCTCTCGGCGAAGGGCGTTCAATACACCGTTAAATCGCAGGATATTAAAAACTTCGACGGCACCCTCGCCGCCAAGGTAGAGTTTCGCTACACGCTCGTCTATAACGGCGTGGCGTTGTTTGTGCCTAAGTCAGCCGTCGCAACCATCGCCGCGATGCCGGAGGTGAACAGTGTTTCGCCTGATACCATGCTCAAGCCGATGCTCAACAAGAGCGTTGACTACATACACGCGCCGCAGGTTTACGGGCAGACGAAAGAGCTGGATAGGTACGCTACGGCGAACGACGGCTACGAAGGTCAGGGAATGTACGTCTCCGTCATAGACACCGGCGTGGATTGGACACACCCGATGTTTGGCCTTGACGTGAATCCCCCGCGCCTGGGCATCGCGCCCGACCCGCTACCGGTAAATACGAACCAGAAGATAGTCTATTACCTGCCGTTCGCGGATCTCGTTCAAGACGGCTTCGGTCACGGCACGCACGTCGCTTCGACCATCGCCGGTTACGCGGCTACGACGCCGGGCGCGGACGGAATACCCGGAACGGGTGACGATTTGGGCGTGCACGGCGTCGCGCCGCAGGCCAAGATCATGGCTTACAAGGTCTGTAGCGATGTTATCTCAACCGTTGACCAGGCTGTCTCCGTAGGTGGGTGCCTGGGCACTAACACAATGATGGCGCTCGAAGATTCGGTCTCGCCCTACACACTCGCCTTTGCGAAAGGCCCCACAGGACTCAGCCTGCAGCTCATGCGGAAGCCCGTCGCGGATGTCATTAACATGAGCCTCGGCGGATCGGGTGGCCCCGACAACTCGACGGCGAAAGCGGCCAGCAACGCCGCTCTTCTCGGCACGACGGTCGTCGCCTCCTCCGGCAACTCAGGCCCTGACGAGGGCACGACGGGTTCGCCCGCCGCGGGCAAACACGTCATCTCAGTGGGCGCAACCACGCACCCCGGCAACGCCGGGCAGGCTTATGCCGTGGACGTGATCGGCGGCGACTCCGGCATGAACGCCAACGTGCTGACCGGCAGCGCCACGCCGCCCGCGACCCTCATTAACAACTACGTCTATTGCAACATCGGGGACACTCCCGACCAGATACCCGACTCCGTTCGCGGGCGCATCGCGCTCATGCGACGCGGCAGCACTCTGGAAGTGAAAGAACCGAACACGGAAACAAACCAGGGAACGGGCGCCTTCGCCAGCAAAGCGGCGCAGGCCGCGGCCAAGGGAGCCATCGCGGTCCTCTTTTACAACAACGCCGATAACCAGGACGAAGAGATAACCGGAGTTACCACCTACGCCACGGCGATTCCAGTCTTCGGCATGTCAAGAAGGAACGGCGAATACCTGAAGTCCGTTATCGGCTCCGACGCTTTCGGCGCGGTCTCGGCCAAGCAGGTTAAAGTCAGGAAGTCGAGCGCGACGTTCATGGGCGCGATGGCAGACTTCAGCTCGCGCGGTCCCGTGCAGGGACTGGGACAGATTAAGCCGGACGTTTCCGCGCCGGGTGTGCTGGTGCTTGCGGCAGTGCCGCCCGCGTCCGTGCTCGGCGCTCTCGCCGCTGCTACTGAAAAAACGCCGCAGTACATACATATTGATGGCACTTCGATGGCATCACCGCACGTGGCGGGCGCGGCTGTGCTCATCAAGCAGGCGCATCGCAACTGGTCGCCAGACATGATTCGCACCGCGCTCATTAACACGGCGACGAACATGCGCGACGCGGCTGGCGCATCAAAGGCTGATGGCCCGAGCACAGAGTCTATTATCGAGCAGGGCGGCGGCCTGATTGACGTCAAAGAGGCGATCAATGCTAAGGCGCTGATGGGCGTCACGAGCGCCGATCCTTTGGACGCACCCGTGCCTGCGCTTGCCGAACCCGCACTTCTCGGCAGCCACTCCTTCGGGGCGGTGCCGGTCATCAACAACCGCGTCACGTCCACACAGAGCGTCACCGTCACAATCCGGGACCTCTCGGGCCAGGGCGGGACATACAACCTTTCGGTCGCCAACAACCGGCTGCTTGAGCGAAACGGCATCACCGCGACGCTCAGCTCGCCATCGGTGACAGTACCGGCTGGCGGCACGGCGACCTTCACGGTCAACGCCAACGTCGACGGCAATATCATCCGCGACGTCTCGCAGGCATTGCAGATGCAGTGGTATGTCCAAGCGACGAGCGCCGACGAATCCCTGCGCATGCCCTTCTACATGAAGCTCGTACCGTCGGTCCCGGCTGGCGCGGCCTCGGTCGAGCCGCTCAACTACGCGGGCACAGTGCAGGCCAGCGACGGTGGCATCCAATTGATTAAAGGCGTGACCTACCAGGATCACACCTTTACTACCAACACGGCTGGCGCGCAGCTTGACGTTGACCTTAAATTCGACGAGATGGTTGACGACGTGTTCGCAGACCTTGATCTCTACCTGTACGGCCCGGACGGAGAACAGATCACATCGGCAGCGAACCCGGGCGGCCCGGAACACCTCTCGTGGGTGCTGGGTGCTCCCGGCACATACACCCTGACCGTCTCAGGCTTCGCCAACGGCCCGACGAGCTACACCTTGACGGGTACGGTCTCTAAGGGCGTAGCAGCGCCCAACCTACAGGCCATCACCGGCGAGTTCGTTGACGCCAGCGGGAAGCAGGTGGATTTCGACGGCAGCTACACTCTTTCCTGGCAACCCAATGGTAATGCCGACAAGTTCGAAGTCGAGCACTCGACCGATGGCACTAACTATCAGGTCGTCGGCCAGGTGGACGGTAATACCACGAGCCAGACCTTCACGGGTCAAACAAACGGCACGCATTCCTATCGCGTCAGGGCCATCTCTCCCGGACAGATCGGCTTCTACGTGACAGCGCCGAGCAGCGCGCAGAGCATCCTCGTCGACCATCGCGGTCAGGTCACCTTGCTGCCCACAGAGTTCGAGAGAATAACCCGCGACGCCAGCCTCTCCTTCACGGGCGGAGTCATG
>DASVQM010000005.1:0-20847 GCA_036389095.1 Pyrinomonadaceae bacterium | reverse complement strand
GTTATCGATGGAGTCGAAAGCGCGGACCGTGATCTTCGGGTTATGCTTGGCCAGGACTTTGGTGATGGCGGCAGTCAAAGTGGTTTTGCCGTGATCGACGTGACCGATAGTCCCGATGTTGACGTGTGGCTTGCTTCTATCAAACTTTTCCTTGCTCATATCTTGACCTCTCGCTCCGTTTCTAAAAGTGATGAGTCGTGAGTGATAATTTGATTTAACTCATCACTCACGACTCGTCATTCATCACTATTTGGCGACTCCCTGCACTTTGGCGATCACCTCGTCGGCGATGTTCTTCGGCGCTTGATCGTAGCGCTCGAAGTGCATGGTCGAAGTGGCACGACCCTGTGTGGCCGAACGCAGGTCGGTCGTGTAACCGAACATCTCCGAGAGCGGCACGAAGGCCGTGATGACCTGCACGCCGCCGGTGCGCGGCTCCATCTTCTCGATCTGCCCGCGACGACGATTGAGGTCGCCGTTGACCGCGCCCATGTACTCTTCGGGCGTCACGACCTCGACGCGCATGATCGGCTCAAGCAGCACGGGCTTGGCCTTCTTGACCGCGTCCTGAAAGGCGAGCGACCCGGCGATGTGGAACGAGCGCTCGTCCGAGTCAACCTCGTGGTAGGAGCCGAAGACCAGGCTCACCTTGATGTCCACCAGCTCGTAGCCCGCCAGATAGCCGCGCTCAAGAGCATCCTTGATACCCTGCTCGGTCGGGCGGATGAACTCTTTCGGGATAGCACCGCCCGTAATCTTGTTCTCGAAGACGAAGCCTTCGCCCGGCGCGGGCTCTATCTCCAACTCGACGTGGCCATACTGGCCGCGACCGCCCGTCTGTTTCTTAAAGACCTCTTTGCCGGGCGCTGGCTGCGTGATGGTCTCTCGATAAGCGACCTGCGGCTTGCCGACGTTGGCCTCGACGCCGAACTCCCTCTTCATACGGTCCACGATGATCTCAAGATGAAGCTCGCCCATCCCGGCGATGATCGTCTGTCCCGTCTCGTGAT
Source organism: Pyrinomonadaceae bacterium (assembly GCA_036389095.1). Taxonomy (GTDB): domain Bacteria; phylum Acidobacteriota; class Blastocatellia; order Pyrinomonadales; family Pyrinomonadaceae; genus DASQYE01. The sequence continues at coordinate 19,837 of DASVQM010000005.1, read as the reverse complement.
CGGTCGAGACGTTAAAGCTGGGGTCTTCCTGCGCGAGACGCGAAAGCGCGACGCCGAGCTTGTCCTGATCGGCACGCGTCTTCGGTTCGACCGCGACGCGTATGACGGGCGCGGGGAATTCCATCGCTTCGAGCACGACAGGCTTATTCTCGTCACAGACGGTGTCGCCGGTCGTGACCTGCTTCATACCGCCGATGGCGATGATCTCGCCCGCGCTCGCCTCGTCAATATCCTCGCGCTTGTTGGCGTGCATACGCATCAAACGCCCCACGCGCTCGCGCGAATCCTTGACGGGATTGTAAGCGTAAGAGCCAGCCTTGATCGTGCCGCTGTAAATACGCACGAACGAGAGTTGGCCCAGATGCTTGTCGGCCATGATCTTGAAGACGAGGCCGGAGAAGGGCGCGCTCGCATCCGCTGGCCTATTTTCGGTCTCGCCCGTCTTCGGATTGACGCCTTCGATGGCCGCGATGTCGAGCGGGCTCGGAAGGTAATCCACCACCGCATCGAGGAGCGTCTGCACGCCCTTATTTTTGAAAGCCGAGCCGGTGACGACGGGCACGAGCTTCAGCTCGATAGTTCCTTTGCGCAGCCCCGCGCGAAGCTCCGCTTCCGTTATCTCTTCGCCTTCGAGGTACTTCATCATCAGGTCGTCGTCTACGCTGGCGACCGCTTCGACCATCTTCTCGCGCGCGGCTGCCGCTTCGTCCTGAAGCTCAGCCGGAACATCTAGAACCTGGTACTCAGCGCCCTTCGTCTCGTCGTTCCAGATCAGGGCCTTCATCGTGATCAGATCAACGACGCCCTTCAACTGGTCTTCGAGGCCGATGGGGATTTGCAGCGCGACAGGGTTCGCGCCGAGACGCGTGACGATGGAATCGAACGAGCGCTGAAAGCTTGCGCCCGCGCGATCAAGCTTATTGATAAAGCAGATGCGCGGCACGCCGTACTTGTCCGCCTGACGCCAGACGGTCTCCGACTGCGGCTCGACGCCCGCCACGCCGTCAAAGACCGCGACCGCACCGTCGAGCACGCGCAGAGAACGCTCGACCTCCATCGTGAAGTCAACGTGGCCCGGCGTATCAATGATATTGATGCGATACTCCGTGCCCTCGCGCTTCCAGAAACAGGTCGTGGCAGCCGAAGTGATCGTGATGCCGCGCTCCTGTTCCTGCTCCATCCAGTCCATGGTCGCCGTGCCTTCATGCACCTCGCCGATCTTGTGCGAGACGCCCGTGTAATAAAGGACGCGCTCCGTGGTCGTGGTCTTACCGGCATCGATGTGGGCCATGATGCCGATATTGCGGAACCTCTTTAAATCGTGCTTAGCCATTGTGCAAAACCTTTGGAACTCAGGACTCGGGACACAGAAAGTCAGAAGGACGGGAACCGTTTTGATTCTGAATTCTGAGCTCTGTGTTCTGACTCCTTCATTACCATTTGTAGTGCGCGAAAGCCTTGTTGGCTTCCGCCATGCGGTGCGTATCCTCTTTCTTCTTGACCGCGTTGCCGCGATTGTTGGCCGCGTCAAGCAGCTCGCCCGCCAAACGATCTATCATCGTCTTTTCACCGCGCCCGCGCGCATACTGCACAATCCAGCGAATGGCCAGCGCTCCACGCCTCTCCTGATGCACCTCTATGGGAACCTGGTAGGTGGAACCGCCGACGCGCCGCGACTTGACCTCGACGGTGGGCCGCACGTTCTCAATCGCACGCTTGAAAACCTTGAGCGGCTCTTCGCCCGTCTTCTCGCCGACACGCGACAGCGCGTTGTAGAAGATTCTCTCGGCAGTTGACTTCTTGCCGCCCCACATCACGCCGTTGATGAACTTCGTCACCAGGGCATTGTTATAGACCGGGTCGGGCAGCACTTCGCGTCTTTCGGCAACTCTTCGTCTTGGCATAATCAATCTCTAAGGATGAAGGATGAAATAAGTATTTACTTCATCCTTTATTTTTTACCGCCCTTGGCAGCGCCGGCAGCACCGGCCTTGGGCCGTTTCGCGCCGTACTTCGAGCGTCCCTGTTTGCGGTCGGCGACGCCCACGCTGTCGAGCGTGCCGCGAATAACGTGGTAACGCACGCCTGGCAAGTCCTTCACGCGGCCACCGCGTATGAGCACGATAGAGTGCTCTTGCAGGTTATGGCCGACGCCCGGAATGTAGGTCGTGACCTCTATGCCGTTGGTCAGGCGCACGCGCGCGACCTTGCGCAGGGCCGAGTTAGGCTTCTTCGGCGTTTGCGTATAGACGCGCGTGCAGACGCCGCGCCGTTGCGGCGATTCCTGAAGCGCCGGGCTGGCCGTCTTGTACTTCACCGCCTCGCGGCCTTTGCGGACAAGCTGGTTGATCGTTGGCACTGTCGTTCAGTCCTCTTTCAATTACTCACCGGCGCGACTTCTGAACCTGCCCGGAAGCGCGCAAAAAGGCTTGACCTGCCTCTTTCCGAAACTTGTTCGGCAGTCAGCGCAGGCGGCTGCCCTGTTCTTAGCTGTTGATTGAGGGATGTTCTGACGCGCGCGCAAAACTCGTCTGGCGCTGGTGTGGATACTGGCTTCCCCCGAAGCCGAAGCTTTTCTGTGGCGTCGCCTTTAAATGGACGAGCAAGCCCGCGTTTTTACGGGCCGGTTCGCGTGCTCTGGCGCTGGGGCGGCTCCCCGCTTACCTTGCAGTAGGCGGAAGTCGCGGCGCGAGCATTTACGCCACAATAATTATCAAGCGACTGATGCTTTACTTGCCAGCACAGCCGGGCAACGCCTCCACACCGACAGAACCTGCTAAGCGTTGCACTATGAGATCAGACCATGTAGTCCGAAACGAGAAACTATAAAGATCAAAACCGCATCTGTCAAGCGAGGAGGAGGCCATTTTCTGTCAAATGGTCTAGGGGGTCGCAGACGGGGACGGCCTGGTGCTCGCGTTCCCGTTCAGGCTATTTCCGTTGGCTCGTCTGGAAGCCGCTTCCTGCCTTTTCAATAGCTCCTCCTGCCGCTTTTGCAGGACTTTGATGCGCTCTGCGCCCAGTTTCGCTTTGTCCAGGGCTTCAGTGGCGCGGTAATTATCCGGGTCCAGCTCAATGGCCTTCTGGAAGGCTGTAACCGCTTCCTGGTACTGAGCTATCTTGCTGAGTTCTATGCCCAGTTCGTAATACATATCGCCGTCTTCGGTTTGCAGCTTGACCGCCTGCTTCAGAGCCTTGACGGCATCATCATGTTTGCCCAATTTCCCGTAGGCCAGACCCATATTGAAGAAAGCGTCTGCGTCTTTCTGGTTCGTGCGATTGTACTTCTTATAAGCCTCTACGGCCTTCTCGTACTCCTTTTCCGCCTCCTCCTTCTGGCCCTGCGCGGCGTAGGCGAGCCCCAATCTGAAGTGCGCCTCGGCGAAATCCGGGTCCAGGCTGAGAGCCTTCTGGAAACTCTCTGCGGCCTCCTTATCACGGTCGCGCCGGTACTGTTCCTTGCCCTGTTCGAGCAGCGTCCGCGCCTCGTTCTGCTCACTGGTGAGCGGCGTGGGCGAGGGCTCCGGCTCCGGCGTTGGTTGCGCGTTCGATGTGGAGGTAGCGGCGGCGGTCGTGACGTTCGTCGTCGTCTCCGTCGAGCGGCTCGCAGACCTGCAACCGACCAGACACGACACGCCGAACAACAACACCGCAAGCACTGGGACGAGCAGTCTCATAAAGGCGACTTGTCTTAAGAATTTTTCCAGCAGAGCAAGACGTATCTACGCCAATTCGGAGCGCGAGTCAACCAGCCGCGCACTCTGGAACTGTGTTTGCTTGTTAAATTTCGTCGGCGGATTTCTGTCCCGGTTACGATCAGCGCGGGAGGCACGATCAGAACAGATGAAAGAGGAAGGCCAGATTACCTCAGTAAACAGCTCTGAAAAAACTTCGGCTGCCGCTTCCGAGCGGACAGTGGCAACGCCTTATTTCGATGCAGCGGCGATTAAGAAGGCAAAGCCCGCCGTCCCTCTCGCGCGGGTCAAATCCGCCAACTCATGGCCGACCGGCGCGCTGCTGATCGTAGCCATCCTGGCAGGTCTGGCGGGCGGCATCCTCGGCGGCATCCTGCCCGGATTCTACATGAAAGAGGCCGCGTCGCAGAGGTCTTCCTCCGAGCAAGCTGCCAATGGCGACATCGTCGCACCGGGCCGCGGGCCAGAGCAGACCACCCCTTCTCAAACGACGCAGCCAAATATAGAGACACAGGACGCGACGACTGCCGATGCCGTGCGGAGCGATGGTGCGGCAGTCATGCCTCAGGAGATGGAGGCGACGCTGCGCGGTGCTCTGAACGACTGGGTGGCGGCGACCAATGCCCGCGACATTGATAAGCAGATGACGTTTTACAACCCCGTCATAGACTCTTTTTACCGCATGCGCAACGCTTCGAGAGCGGACGTGCGCGCAGACAAAGCGCGTGTCTTCGAGCGGGCCAGCTCCATTGATATTCGCACGGGTGCGCCGGACATACGTATCGGCCCCGACGGTCGAACGGCCATCATGCGTTTTCACAAACGCTACGCGATAGAAGGCGAAGGCGTTGATCGTCGCGGCGAAGTCGTACAGGAATTGCGCTGGCAGCTCATTAACGGAGCGTGGCGAATCGTCAGCGAGCGCGACGTGCGCGTTGTCCGCTGACCAAGGCTCGCCGGCAGTCCGGCATGTTCTCCTCGCTGGTCGCTTTAGAGAACAATTGCTTTGCGGCTGGGCAGTGGCTATATTTACCGCAGCATCAACTGCCGAAGAGAGGATGTGCGATATGTTAAAGTTAATTCGTGGTCGAACAACCTGATAACTCGACGCAGACGCTTTCCGAGAGCTTATCGCTCCATACAGGCGAGGGAGTAGTGATAGACATAGGGACGGGCGACGGTCTCTTTGTATATCGGTGTGCTCAGGAGAACCCGAGGAAGTTCTACATAGGGATAGACGCCAATCCTCGTCCGTTGGAGAAGGTTTCGGAGAAGATTTACCGGAAGCCGTCGAAGGGGGGTCTCCCTAACGCTCTCTTCATACAGGCCGCCGTCGAAGACCTGCCCGCGGAGCTGAAGGCCGTGGCCGACGAGGTGCATGTGCATTTCCCCTGGGGCAGTCTGCTCAGGGCCGTGGCGACGGGTGATCGCGCAGTGCTTCATAGCCTGCGCCGCATCTGTTCAAACGGGGCTTTGTTGGAAGTAGTCATCGGTCTTGACCCTGAGCGAGATCGCTCGGAGATAGAGCGTCTCGGGTTGCCGCACTTATCTCCCGCTTATATAGATTCCGTTCTTTCCGACAGGTACACCGGCGCGGGCTTTGAGATACTTGAGAAGGGCATGCTTTCTCCCTCGGAGTGGCCGAGCCTCAGAACATCTTGGGCCAGGAGGCTTCGAGGCAACGTCAAACGCTCTCTGCTTTACCTCGTCGCCCGCGCCGACGAGCGCAAAGAGTTTCAGCCTTGACGACGAGCACAAACATTTAATGATGAGGTTGAAGGCATGGCTTCAGGCAAAGGTAGCTTCATGGGGATCGGCATAGCCCTCGGCGCAGGCTTCGGAGCGGCGCTTGGAGTCATCTTCAAAAACATCCCTCTCGGCGTCGGCGTCGGATGTGCGCTGGGCGTGCTTCTCGGCCTGATTCTCAGCAGGAAGAACGGTTGAGCCGGAAGGTCTCCCGCAGATGAATGATTGAAGCTACCTTTTTTGATAAGAGACGCGCCAGATAGTATTTGAGCCGTCATCGCTCACGAGCAGCGCTCCGTCTTTCGCCACCGTGACGCCGACAGGACGCCCCCAGACGTTTCCATCCGGCGTGACGAACCCTGTCATAAAATCTTCATACTCGCCTGTTGGCGCTCCGCTGCGCAGGGGAATGCGAACGACTTTGTAGCCCGTCCGGCGCTGGCGATTCCAAGAGCCGTGCTGGGCGGCAAACGCATCGCCCGCGTAATCTTTCGGGAACTGCGCCCCTGTATAGAAGACCATCTCCAATGAGGCCATGTGCGACTGCAACAGCACTTCGGGGACGATAACCTTGTCACGCAGTTCCGGGTGCGCCCCCTTGTGGCGCGGGTCCTGGTTGGGCCCAAGATAGAACCAGGGCCAGCCATAGAAGCCGCTATCCTTCACGCGCGTGATGTAGTCCGGGACCAGATCATCGCCAAGCCCGTCGCGCTCGTTGACCGAAGCCCAAAGCTCACCTGTCTGCGGATGGACGGCAATTCCGACAGCATTGCGTATCCCTGAAGCGTAAGTGCGAAAGCCCGTGCCGTCCGCGTTGTATTCCAGGATGGTCGCGCGCCGCTCTTCATTCTCGTTCGGATTCTCATACACATTGGAATGCGAGCCGACGGAGACATACATCTTTCTGCCGTCCAGGGAGAAGGCTATGTCGCGTGTCCAGTGTCCGCCCCCGCGCAGTTGCCCGCCGCCGGGAATGTCCGGCACTATCACTTCGGGCTTGGCTCGTGCTTTGAGATCGCCGTTGCGGTATGCGAAGCGCAGCACAGCATCCGTGTTAGCGATATAGACGTACTGCGGGTTGGGCCCAAGCGGATAAAAGGCTATGCCGAAAGGTCTGTTCAAGCCCGAAGCGAAGACCTCCATCGCTTCGGGCTTGGCGGCCCCGTCGGCTGCTCTAAGGATACGTATCTGACCCGCGCGGCTTTCGGCCACGAAGATGTCGCCGTTGGGCGCTGTGCGAATCAAGCGCGGATTACGAAGCCCCGTGGCAAACTCTTCAACCTTGAATCCCGCAGGCGCTTTCGGCCACGCGTCGGCTGGACGAGGAATGAGCCTCGGCCCGTTATCAACCGAGCGCGTGGCGAACGGCTCGGGCAAATCCGCTGTCGTAATCCGCCGCCGCACCCCCGGAGCGTCCGTCGTCCAATCTCCCAGCGCGGCTTTCCCTGTCAGCACTGAGCCAGGCTTCTGAACGGCACTATTTTGCGCGGCGCTCCCCGGGCCTGGCGACGGCTGCGCCCCCGCGTCCTGTTTGATGGTGCAGCTAGCGGCGGTCATAAGGATAAGCACCGTGGCGCTGTGCAATACGCACCGCCCCCGGGCTCGTTTCAAGAGAATAGATAATCTGTTCATCTAGCTACACCGCCCCTCCGGCTCATAAATCCGGTATCGAACGAGAAAGTATTAACGCAGCTTATCTTGTCAACATGTCTAATTCTTGCTGAATCTCTGATGAAAGTCTCTGTCACGCGCCACCAGTCCGGGTGAGCACAAAGCAATTATTATCCATCACCGTGTTGTTCGCCCGGCAGCTTGGATACATCCAGCACACGCGAGAATTCGTCAAAGTGGAACATGCTATCGTCTTTGCACTGTTCGCAATAATAGGTCGCATCTTCACCCAGCCACATATCCTTCATGTAAAAGGCCACGAAGCATCCGTAGCAGCGCTGTATACGTTTACCGAATCTCAAACGCGCTTCCTCCGTGCTCATCATTTATCTCCTAAGAATGAACCGCGCTTAGCCTCACGCCAATCTCCGTACACTTATAGCGGATTGCGAATGAGAGCGAGCACTTAACGCAGCATACAGGTCAGTACCGCCAAAGGTCTCTGGCGGGTAATGCCGACGCTTGAGACCCGACAGAGACCGCAGGCGGGACTGGCAGCACTCGTTTCCATTTGCTAACCGCTATGGTCTTTTATCGTAAAAGGATTATACAACAAAGCTTGACCGGCTGAGGTTATGAAGCCTCAGCCGGTCTCGCTCGACTATAAACTGATCTTGATGTGCCTCTTTTAGCTTGGTGCGGCAGGCTGCCCGCTTGTTACGCCTTTGCGACGGGCAGCTCGTTCGACGTGACGTGCGCTCTCCCATGCCGCCAGCGTCGCCGCGTCGTTGCGAAACTTATTACGCACGATAGCGTCCAGCTCACGCACCAACGCCGTTCCCCTTTCGATCACCTCATCAATCGCCGCCGTAGCGCTCACACGCTTCTCTTTGTTCTGGTTCTGGCTCTCGCATGCGCTCTCGAAATTATCTATCGCCGCCCTGAGCTTCGTCAGAAACCCGGCAGGCATTTCCCTGCGGACGAATTCACTCTCCAAAGGCGTCGCCGCCTCGACAAAGGCCCGCCCGGCATTCAACAACGCCTGATCGCCATTAGTATTCGGGAGACGAAAGCTCTGCGAGATACCCGGCATGCTCGATTCCATCGCCCGCGCCGTCTCGCTCACTGCTACCATCTGTCGCCGCAGCTCATCGCGCGCTGCCTTCTTCGCACCCGTGCTGGTCTTCGCCGCGCTCCCACTTGCGGACTGCGCCGTGCCATGCTGCCGCAACTCTTCAATTACAGCCCTCACCGCAGCAAACTTCTGCCCGCCCAGACTTGAAGCGGGAAACGCCGCCGCGTGCCCCACCCCAAAATCATCTACACGTATCAGCATCTCGGATTTACGAGTCTGTGAGTCATTCATGAGGAATTTCCTTTCTTTGAGGTCTAACAGGAAGACCAGCATCTTCCGTCAGGTTTTAAGTAACAATGTGCGACCACCAACCCTCCATCGCATCAAATCAATACATTTCATCCCTCCGCGAGCCTTCTTTCACCCTCCGCAACTAAACTTTCACGCTCCGCAGATCAATTCTCACACCCCGCGAACAAACTTTCGCACTCGACAACCAAATTTTCACCCTCCGCAAGTCAATTTACACGCCCCGCAACTAAACTTTCACGCTACGCAAGCCTTCTTTCACCCTCCGCAACTCTTCTTTCACCACCGACAAGCTTTCTCGCACACTCCACCAACAAACTTTCACATTCCGCGAGCCAATTTACACACCCTTTGTGCCTTCTCGACATACCCCACTGCCATCTCCCGTACCAATTCTCAGACCTCCGCACCAACACCCGGCTTCCGCCACGCGCCGAGCGATTCCCTAGCCCTCTCAACCGACAAACCAACAATGAAATACTGGAATTGACCAACGACGGAAGACAATTCACAGCCAGAGGTTGCTGCATCAACTTGCTCCCATGTAAGACTTGCGTGAGGCTCACGAGTATCATGCACTCGCCAGCAGAAATGTCCGCGCGTGAATTCAAACCATCTGTGAAAACAGCCGAAACTCTATGCTCGCTGCCGATCTTCTGTCAAGAAATTTATTGAAGCTCTTCACGCCATATCGGTGAAGGATATTGTTAATCCTGACTGATCTGTGACTATCAAGAATCCGCCCCCCCGACACAGCATAATGCTGGAAGTTATCAAAGACACCTTGAGGCGAACAACCTCATTGAATGGCGAGGCTAAGATATGAAGGTTTAATTTATCATTTCGCGGATTTCACGAAGTACCTGTGCGCGTGTTTTCGCACCAGCTTCAATCGACATTATAAGAGCCTGACGTTTACTCTGATGAATATTCTTATCGAAATTAGTAAGAAGCTTATCAACAAATTCAGTAGCAGTAAGCGTATTTGGGAACTCGTCTTTGAATTGAGAGCTATTAATTACCTTATTTATTCCATCCTGCGTTCCATGTTCTAGCAAGTGCTTCCAATTTACCGAAACTGTTGATGGAATAATTCGTTTATCCTTAAGCCAGCGAGATAATTCATCGGGAATTGTTCCAATTGGGTCTAATGGGTCGAAAACTCTATAAAGTTTACCAACTAGATCAGCATGTAAAGTTTTAAGGGTTTTATCTTTTAATAAGCATACATTCTTCTTGAGAGCGAACATATATCCAACCTCTAATGCTACATTGGGGTTGAATTCTTCTGTTTCTATACGCTCAAAGATAGCAATACCAAACCCGCATCCGTAAACGTATGTTAGAACATTCGGGAAAAGATCATCGTGGTATTGCTTATCATCTGCTCTGACGGCGGTTATTCCATAAGGGGCTAGCGTATTTTGTATACCCGTGACAATGTCCGTATGAGCTTTTGTATTGCCGAACCTCATCATGGCGAAAGCAACCTTAGTAGGGTCGGGGTGGTCAGATTTAAATAATTCGAGACTTTCTTGTATCTCAACAGGTAGTGCAATCTTAGCAGCAGCTTTCATATCATTTGAAGATATATGAGTATGGACAATATCTCCCATTACAATTTCGTCCGATCTTCTTATATCATTTTGTGCGGCTTTGATGCCTGGATGTTTAATATACACATCCAAACCTTCATTCATCACTGCTTCAACCCAGCCTTCGCCTTTCATGTATTCCATTACATTTTCAAGTTGGGATTGGGATAAACCCTCATCTTTCAATACAACTCCTAGATTGACCTATTTAAGAGGATTATCGCCTATTGCATTGTAAACCTTGACGAGCATACGAAGATACGTAGCGTGGTTCATTACATTAGGTGCTTGCATTTGATTTCTGTAAAGTGTGTATTGCTTGAAAGCTTTGGCTTTTAATGATGCTCTACCTCCAGAGGTTGTTATATACCCTTCTTCCTTGAGGGCTTGTATATCAGTGTCAGTAAAGCCTTCGATCTTACGATTACTGCTGCTGGTCTTACCCTTCTCGTATAAAGCAATAGTGAAAAGCTGCTGGCCTGCATGCCTTCTCATAATAAACTCATCATTATAGCTTCCTGCATTCAGAGCTTCTATTATCTGTATGAGTGGTTGAATTTGGTTTGGAGTAAGGTCATCGAAGGCCATTGCTTATCACTTCTCTTTCTTCTTACTCATCTTTGAACTCTCAGCTTTAGCCTTTGGCGGTCTGCTGGACACTGAGCGTCAATGAGCTTAATAAAAACATGCGTGTAAGGTGTGAATAAATACATCAGGAGTGAACCTTTCGCCTCACCCCTTCCTTGTCTTGTTCTACCGTGTAAAGCCTTAACGCTTTTTCTTAATGCCCTTCCTTTATATGACGCTCGACAGTATCGGCCAAACGGTGAAGCTTTTCTGTGAGTTTCGCTAAAGCCTCTTCAGTTTTGATGTGGGCATCAGCCAGAGCAGCTATACGCTCGTCCGCGTGTGACTGCGAAGCTTCAGTTCTGATCTGCGCGTCGGCAAGTGCTGCGATGCGCTCATCCGCGTTCGACTGTATGGCAGACAGTTCCTTGAGGGCGCCTTCGGTTCTGATCTGCGCGTCGGCAAGTGCTGCGATGCGCTCATCCGCGTTCGACTGTTCTGCGTGTACTCCGTCAAGGCGCTGCTCGTGGTGCTCTATCATCTTCGTGAGAAGATTGATGCTTTCGCCTACGGTGTCCTGCCGCTCGTCCGCGCGCTTCACCATTGCGCTGAGAGCGAGAAAAGCCTGTTCTAAGCTAACAACACGATCTTCAATGCTCACTTCTTACTGCCTTTCTTATTCGGCTTAACACTGACTTTGCCGTCTGTGCCGCTGGCTTTGGGCTTCGGCTTAGGTTGCTCGGCTCCGGCGTTGACGATCAGGCCGAGTTTTCTGGCCCGTTCCTTCCATCGCTCAGTCGCTTTATCTTCGATCATCTCTTACCGCCTTTCTTCGCTGCCTGCTTGCGAATGGTTGATAGTTTCTTGTCGCCTCTCGTATCTCTACCATCTGGATTTCTGACAGTGCCGGGCGGCATCCCGTGTTTCTTCTCGAAGGTTTCGACGGTCATGTCTGCCCTATCTTTACGGGGTCTCTTTGTAGCCATCTGCTGAGTCTCCTTAGTGTAGATTATACCAAGTTGCAGTAGAAAAAGAGGTCAGCACCACCCTGAGGTCTCGGGCGGGTGCAGCCGCTGCTTGAGCCCCGACAGAGACCACAGGCGCTACTGCCTGCATGACCCCCGCGTCCTTTCTCTGTATTGCAACTTGGTATTACTTCTTCCCGCTTTATTACTCATCTTGGAACGATCAGCTTTAGCCTTTAGCAGAATGCCTCGCTTACGATCTGCCGGGAGCTTAATCCAAACAGGGTATTCAGGCAAATTATACCGCTTTCACCTGTTCTTATAGGTGTGAAGGTTAGATAAAGAGAAAGACCGGCGGGGCTTCACTAAGCCACGCCGGTCTTGTTTAGTGCGTGCCGTTTGTTTCCAAGAGGGCACGCTCTGGTTTGTTGAGAGGAGGTGAGGGTTTATACCTCTTCGCCTGCGTCGCCGTCTCCGCCTGCCGCGACTGCTGTGCGGGAGGGGGTTGTGGGTGTGGGCACGTCTACGCCGCCGGTGATTTCGGGGAAATCTTCGAGGTCGCGGTCGCGCCCGGCCTGGTCAATGGTCTCGTCGCGGTCAACACGGACGTTGCGGTAGAACTCCATGCCGGTTCCGGCTGGAATCAGGCGGCCCATGATGACGTTCTCCTTGAGGCCGCGCAGGTAGTCTACGCGCCCGGAGATGGCCGCTTCGGTCAAGACGCGCGTCGTCTCCTGGAAGGAGGCGGCGGAGATGAACGAGTCGGTTGAAAGCGATGCCTTGGTGATGCCAAGCAGGAGCGGGTCGGCCTGTGAAGCCTCGCCGTCGAGGCCGCGCACGCGTTCGTTCTCGTCCTGGAAGCGGAAGCGGTCTACCTGCTCGTCGAGCAGGAAGTCCGTGTCGCCCACTTCGCGTATCTTGACCCAGCGCAGCATCTGGCGAACGATCACCTCGATGTGCTTGTCGTTGATGTTGACGCCCTGCAAGCGATAGACCTCTTGAATCTCGTTGACGATGTATTCCTGCAAGCGATTCATACCCATGACGCGCAGGATGTCGTGCGGATTAAGCGGGCCGTCCATCAAGGCTTCGCCTGCGCGTACGCGGTCGCCCTCCTGCACGTTGATGTGCGTGCCGCGAGGGATGTCGTACTCGCGCTCTTCGCCGTCGTTGCCGACGATGATGAGCTTGCGCTTGCCCTTGGCGATGGGCCCGAGCTTGACCGTGCCGTCGATCTCGGACATGACGGCAGTCTCGGCTGGCTTGCGGGCCTCGAAGAGCTCCACCACGCGCGGCAGACCGCCCGTGATGTCTTTGGTCTTAGTGGTCTCACGCGGAATCTTGGCGATGATGTCGCCCGGCTCCACCATGTCGCCGTCCGCGACCATCAGGTTAGCGCGCACAGGCATCTGGTAGGTCTTCAACACCTTGTTCGAGGCGTTGCGGATTTCCAGGCGCGGCTGTTTCTTCTCGTCCGGCGAATCCTTGACGACCATGCGCGACTGGCCCGTCACTTCGTCCACCTCTTCGTCAACGGTCACGCCTTCCTTCAAGTCCTGGAACTTGATGTGACCGGCGACCTCCGTCAGGATGGCGAAGGTGTAGGGGTCCCAGGTCGCAAGCAACTGGTCCTGACGAACGCGAGCGCCGTCTTCGACCTGTATGTGCGCGCCGTAGACGATCTGGAAGCGAGCCACTTCACGATTGCGCTCGTCGTGGATGGTCAGAGCGCCGTTGCGATTCATGGCGATGATCTCGCCCTTGCGATTCTTGACCGTTTGCAGCTCGACGTAGTGAATCGTGCCGTCCGTGCGCGCTTCGTGCTTGGAAGATTCTTCGAGTCGCGCCGTGCCGCCGATGTGGAACGTGCGCATCGTGAGCTGCGTGCCCGGCTCGCCGATACTTTGCGCGGCGATGACGCCCACGGCCTCGCCTATGTCCACGGGCCTGCCCGTCGCCAGATTGCGCCCGTAGCACTTGATGCAGCAGCCGCGACGCGATTCGCAAGTCAAGACCGAACGAATGCGAACACGCTGCACGCCGGAGCGTTGAATCTCCGCCGCGAGGTCTTCGTCAATCTCGTCGCCGGTTCCGACAATCACGCGCCCTTCCACAGGGTCAATCACATCGTCCAGAGAAGTGCGGCCCACGATGCGGTCGCGCAGAGACTCTATCTCCTCGCCGCCTTCGACGATGGCCGTGGCAGAGATGCCTCGGAGCGTGCCGCAGTCGGGTTCGGAGATGATCACGTCCTGGGCCACGTCCACCAGGCGACGAGTCAGGTAGCCGGAATCCGCCGTCTTGAGGGCCGTGTCCGCCAGGCCCTTTCGCGCGCCGTGCGTCGAGACGAAGTATTGAAGCACGTCCAGGCCCTCGCGGAAGTTGGCGCGGATAGGCGTCTCGATGATCTCGCCCGAAGGCTTGGCCATCAGACCGCGCATCCCGGCGAGCTGGCGAATCTGCTGCGCGGAACCGCGTGCGCCCGAATCACTCATGACGAGAATCGGGTTCAATTCGTCGAGGTCTTTCTCGCGCTTGTCCATCGCCTTGAACATTTCCTTGGCGACCTTGTCGGTCACTTCAGACCAGATGGCGACGACCTTGTTATAGCGTTCGCCGTTGGTGATGACGCCGTCCAGATATTGCTGTTCAACGTCAATCACGTCCGAATCGGCTTTCGCTACCAGGGTCTTCTTCGCATCGGGCGTGACGAGATCGTCGATGCCGATGGAGATGCCGGCCTTGGTCGCGTAGAGGAAGCCCAGTTGCTTGAGGTCGTCGAGCATCTTGACCGTCATCTCGTGGCCGAGGCGTATGTGGCAGTAGTTGACTAAAGACTGCAAGCCCTTCTTCTTCATCGTGCCGTTGATGAAGGGAAGGCCCAGCGGAATCTGATCGTTGAAGATCACACGGCCCACGGTCGTATTGATGACGCGACGTATGTTGGACTGCTCCGTGGCGCGCATCACGTCCTGCGTGTCGTGCTCCTGAGTCAGGTCAACCAGGTCGCCTTCGATTCTCAGCTTGATGGGCGTCTGCGTCGTCACTTCCCTGGCGTCGAGCGCGAGGAGCACTTCATCCAGCGAAGCGAAGACGCGGCCCTCGCCCTTCGCGCCGGGCTTGTCGCGCGTCAGGTAGTAGCAGCCCAGGACTATGTCCTGCGAAGGCACGGCGATGGGCTGGCCGTTGGCGGGCGAGAGGATGTTGTTTGAAGACAGCATCAGGACAGCCGCCTCGATCTGCGCTTCGGGCGAGAGCGGGATGTGGACGGCCATCTGGTCGCCGTCGAAGTCCGCGTTAAAGGCCGTGCAGACGAGCGGGTGAATCTTAATGGCTTTGCCTTCAACGAGCACGGGCTCGAAGGCTTGAATGCCAAGGCGGTGCAAGGTCGGCGCACGGTTCAAGAGCACGGGATGCTCGCGGATAACCTCTTCGAGAATGTCCCACACCACGGGCTCCTGGCGCTCGACCATCTCGCGCGCCTGCTTGATGGTCGCGGCGTGCTGCTGCTTCTCAAGCTGGTTGTAGATGAAGGGCTTGAAGAGCTCCAGCGCCATCTTCTTCGGCAGACCGCATTGATGAAGCTTAAGCTCCGGGCCGACGACGATCACGGAGCGGCCAGAGTAGTCAACGCGCTTGCCCAGAAGGTTCTGGCGAAAACGTCCCTGCTTACCCTTGAGCGTGCCCGACAGAGATTTCAATGGACGGTTGTTGACGCCGCGCAGCACGCGGCCACGTCGCCCGTTATCGAAGAGCGCGTCCACTGCTTCCTGAAGCATGCGCTTCTCGTTGCGGACGATGACTTCGGGCGCGCGCAGCTCCATCAGCTTCTTCAAGCGATTGTTGCGATTGATGACGCGACGATAAAGGTCGTTCAAATCCGAAGTCGCAAAGCGCCCGCCGTCCAGAGGCACCAGGGGGCGCAGCTCGGGCGGGATGACCGGGATCACGTCCAGGATCATCCATTCGGGACGATTGCCGGACTTCAAGAAAGAGGTTGCGACCTTCAGGCGCTTGGAGTATTTGAGCTTCTTCTGCTGCGAAGTCTCTTCCTTCATACGCGAGCGAAGCTCTGTGGCAAGCTCTTCGACCTTGACGCCCATCAGCAGCTCTTTGATCGCCTCCGCGCCCATCTTCGCCACGAACATGCCGGGAAAGTCGCGCACCAGTTCTCTATAACGCTCGTCGGTCAGAAGCTCGCGCTCCTTGACCGGAGCATCGCCCGGATCAATGACGATGTAGGACTCGAAATAGAGCACCTTCTCAAGCTCGCGCAAGGGGATGTCGAGCAGGTGGCCTATTCTGGAAGGCAGTCCCTTGAAGAACCAGACGTGCGAGCAAGGGGAGGCCAGATCGATATGGCCCAGGCGCTCGCGGCGCACCTTGGCCTGCGTGACTTCGACCCCGCACTTGTCGCAGATCACCCCGCGGTGCTTCATGCGCTTGTATTTTCCACAGAGGCATTCCCAATCGGCTACGGGGCCGAAGATGCGCGCGCAGAAGAGACCGTCGCGCTCCGGCTTGAATGTTCGATAGTTGATCGTCTCCGGCTTGGTAACTTCGCCATGCGACCACTGCCTGATCTTCTCCGGCGACGCCAGAGAGATACGAATCGCCTCGAAGTCAGGCGCGAGTTGCGTTTTTTCTTGTTGGAATCGAAACATTTAAAAATTCTCCTGGAATTCAGGACTCAGCGGTCAGAATTCAGAATAAAAGCGGCTGCGGCCTTCTTCATTCTGTGTCCTGAGTTCTGTGTCCTGCCTTTTTATTCCGCGCTTCCGCTGACCAGTATCGCTTCGCCCGTACCGTCGCCCGCCGCCGCGCCGTCGCCGTTCTCTTTGTTGATCAACTCGACATCGAGACAGAGCGATTGCAGCTCGCGCACGAGCACATTGAATGATTCCGGCAGACCCGGGTCGAAATCCGCCTCGCCTTTGACGATGGCCTCGTAAATCTTCGAGCGCCCGGCCACGTCGTCCGACTTGGCCGTCAGGAGTTCCTGTAGGATGTGCGCCGCGCCGTACGCTTCCAAAGCCCACACCTCCATCTCTCCGAAACGCTGCCCGCCGAACTGCGCCTTGCCCCCGAGAGGCTGCTGCGTGATCAGGCTGTATGGGCCAATCGAGCGCGCGTGAATCTTATCGTCCACCAGATGCGAGAGCTTCAACATGTAGATGTAGCCGACCGTCACCTTCTGCTCGAACGGGTCGCCGGTGAGCCCGTCGTAGAGCACTGTCTTGCCACTCTCGTTAACGATCTCGGGCAGGCCCAGCTCGCTCAAGCGCCCGGCGGCGTCCCTGAGCCTGGTCTTGATCTCTCGCTCGCTCGCCCCGTCAAAGACAGGCGTGGCGAAATGCAGGCCGAGCACGCGTGCGGCCCAGCCGAGGTGCGTCTCCAAAATCTGCCCGACGTTCATGCGCGAGGGCACGCCCAAAGGGTTCAGGACGATCTCGACCGGCGTTCCGTCCGGCAGGTAGGGCATATCCTCCTCCGGGAGAATGCGCGCGATGACGCCCTTGTTGCCGTGGCGTCCGGCCATCTTATCGCCGACCGAAAGCTTGCGCTTCATGGCGATAAAGACCTTGACCATCTTGATGACGCCCGGCGCAAGCTCGTCGCCCTGACGCAGCTTGGCGATCTTCTCTTCGTAGATGTCCGAGAGAATCTTGATCTGTCGCTCCGTGCGCTCCTCGTACTCCTTGATCTCCGCGCCGACATCCACGCGGGAAGAGGCCATCTGCACTTTCCTGAGCGCCTTGGGCTCAACGCCTTCCAGCATCTCGCGCGTGATCGTGACATTCTTCGGAATCAGGACTTCACGATTGGCCGTCAAATCCGCCGAGAGCTTGCGCCCTTCCAGCAGCTCGTAGATGCGTGCGTCGCGCTGCTCGCGCAGTATCCTGATCTCGTCTTCGAGGTCGCGCCGCAGGCGGTCTTCTTCTTCCTGCTCGATTGATTGCGAGCGCTGATCCTTCTCCTGCCCCTTGCGCGTGAAGACCTGCACGTCAACGACCGTGCCGTCGATGCCCGGCGGGCAGACTAAGGAGGCGTCCTTCACGTCTCCGGCCTTCTCGCCGAAGATGGCGCGAAGCAGTTTTTCTTCCGCCGTCAACTGCGTCTCGCCTTTGGGCGTCACCTTGCCGACGAGGATTGAGCCCGGCTTGACCTGTGCGCCGATGCGTATGATGCCCGATTCGTCCAAGTCTCTGAGCATATTCTCGCCGACGTTAGGGATGTCGCGCGTGATCTCTTCGGGCCCGAGCTTCGTGTCGCGGGCCTCTATCTCTAGCTCTTCGATGTGAATCGAAGTGTAGTAGTCGTCTTTGACCAGGCGCTCGGAGACGAGTATGGCGTCCTCGAAGTTGTAACCGCGCCAGGGCATGAAGGCGACGAGCACGTTGCGACCGAGGGCCAGCTCGCCCCTGTCCGTGCACGGCCCGTCGGCGATGACCTGTCCCTTGGAGACGCGCTCGCCGATCTGGACGATGGGGCGCTGGTTGATACAGGTGTTCTGGTTCGAGCGCTTGAACTTGATGAGCGTGTAGATGTCGGCCGTCACCTCGCGCGAGATGGTTCCGTCCACGTTGTGATCGGCGCGGACGATGATGCGCTCGGAATCCACGTAGTCCACGACGCCGTCGCGCCGCGCGACGACGACCGCGCCCGAATCCCTGGCCGTCACCTTCTCCATGCCAGTCCCTATGTAGGGAGACTCAGCGCGCAGCAGCGGCACGCTCTGGCGCTGCATGTTCGAGCCCATCAGGGCGCGGTTCGCGTCGTCGTTCTCAAGGAACGGAATCAAGGAGGCCGCGACCGAGACGAGCTGTTTGGGCGACACGTCCACGTATTCGATGTCTTTGCGGAGCGAGAGAATGAACTCGCCCGCCTTACGCGCCGCGTTGCGGTCGTTGACGATATAACCGTTCTCGTCCAATTCGATATTGGCCTGGCCGATGACGTGCTTATCCTCTTCCCAGGCCGTCTGGTAAAAGGGCCAGGGCTCAAAGTCGGCCTTGCGCCCGTCGGCCCCGACTCGCTTGTTGGCCTTCTCAACGTCCTCCTGCGGGACGTGGTCGTTCGGCTTGAACTTCGTATCGCCGCCGTTTATGACGCGCACGTACTCGACGACGCGGCCATCGACCACCTTGCGATAGGGCGATTCGATGAAGCCGAACTCGTTGATACGAGCGAAGCACGAAAGCGAGGAGATCAATCCGATGTTCGGCCCCTCAGGCGTCTCGATAGGACAGATGCGGCCGTAGTGCGTTGGGTGAACGTCGCGGACTTCAAACCCCGCGCGCTCGCGCGACAAGCCCCCCGGCCCGAGGGCCGACAAGCGTCGTTTGTGCGTAATCTCCGAGAGCGGGTTGGTCTGATCCATGAACTGCGAGAGCTGGCTGGAGCCGAAGAACTCGCGCACCGCAGCCGTCACAGGCTTGGCGTTAATCAGGTCGCGCGGCATCGTCGTCTGCATCTCCTGATGGATCGACATCTTCTCCTTGATGGCGCGCTCCATTCTTTCAAGGCCGATGCGGAACTGGTTCTCAAGCAGTTCTCCGACGGCGCGCACGCGACGATTGCCCAGGTGGTCTATGTCGTCCGCCTGGTACTCAGCAGGGTTCTTGCGCATCTTCAGGACGTAGGAGACGACCTCGACGAAGTCATGCGCCGAAAGGAGCGGATCGTCTATGCGGTCGCGCTCGGGCTTGCCCATCTTGATATTGAACTTCAAGCGTCCGACGCGCGAGAAGTCGAACTTGCGCGGGTCGAAGAACATGCTCTCCAACAGGCGATAAGCGGTTTGCACGGTGGGCGGATCGCCCGGACGCATCTTGCGATAGATTTCAAGCAGCGCGTCCACGGGCTTGTTGATTACGTCCTTCTTCAAGGTCTGCGACAGGATTGTGCCCAGGTCGTCGCGTTCCGGGAAGAAGACGCTGAAGCTCGTGATGCCGGCCTCTATAATCTCTTGCAGCTTGGCGGGCGTGATCTCGTTATTGGCTTCCAGAATGACCTCGCCCGTCTCCGTGTTGACGATGTCGCCTAGGGCGTATGCGCCCTCGAATTGCGTACTGTCAATCTCGACCTCCGAGACCTTCGCTTTGCGCATCGCGTCCAAAGACGACGAGGTGATCTTCTTTCCGGCGCGCACGATGGGCTCGCCGCGACCTTTAATATCGGCGTCCACACGCATCCCTACCAGATTGCTCGCGCCCGCCTCTGGAAGCCGCATGAAGAGGCGTCCCTCTTGGACGCGAACCTCGTCCGCGGTAT
>DASVQM010000004.1:0-417579 GCA_036389095.1 Pyrinomonadaceae bacterium | reverse complement strand
CCCCTTCCGCACAAAGTAAGGCGTCGTGGAAAATCCTCCCGCTCTACAGGAGAACCCTACAAGCTCGTCTACCGTAAAAATCGCAACCTCAGCTTTTTCCCATGACACAAACCTGCGAGTCTGGTGAAGCACGAATGACGGAGGAAAAGGGTCGTCTTTGTAGCCTTTGCTCAAAAGCAAACGCGTTATCTCCCGTTGATGTGTAGTCAGTAATTCCGCCCATTCGAGTTGTGCATCGTTCGGCAACTCTTCCCAAAACCATCTCTCCGGGTTGACCCTGTTCGTTGTACCCGAGATATTCATATCCGTCGGCCTGAAACCAACATCACCGCAGAACATCTTTAGCGCGATTCTTGCGGCATTGGAAACTTCAATGCCAATTGAAACGAGAAGATTGCAGAATGCGTCGGCGGTTGAGCAATAAAGTTGAGCGTTTGTCGGAGCGGGCTTAGAACAGGTTTTTACTGACACGCCGTAAATGATTTTCATCTCAGCTTTTGTTATCTGAATAAGAAGGTCGCTTTTAGCTCTGCGAAGCAATCCTCCGCTTTCCAAAGGCACGACATCTCCACCTTCTCCTGTCGCATGACCTCCCGTGCTGAAGGCTCTAATGTCGAAAGGTGGCTCTAAATTCGATCTTTGGCGTATAAAAGAGAGGAGCCAAATTTCGGGCGAGCCCACGAACAAATGATCCGAAACAGTCAGTGGCAAGGTTGAGTGCTGAAGAAGATTAA
The DNA here is from genome assembly GCA_036389095.1 of Pyrinomonadaceae bacterium. GTDB lineage: Bacteria > Acidobacteriota > Blastocatellia > Pyrinomonadales > Pyrinomonadaceae > DASQYE01. Next base: position 416,845 of record DASVQM010000004.1, on the reverse strand, counting down.
TTTTAGCGGCTAAAATTTTCTCGAAGTCATGTCCCCTTTTTCGTCCCGTTATTCCCGCAGCAATTTGAGCCGCGTGTTTTTCATTCTCTGGATCGATCGGCACGTTCTGCCTCCTTCAACAGATCAGACACTTTTTGGTTAAGGGCGGAAGCTATGACCTGCAAATTAAGGATGCTCAGATTCCTCTTCCCACGTTCGACGAGGCTGATATAAGTTCGGTCAAAATCCGTACGCTCGGCAAACTCCTCTTGCGTTATATTCATTGATTCACGACGCTGGCGAATTACCTTGCCTAGTTATACCAGCAAGCCAGATTCGGTAGTTACTGAGGTTTTTCTTTTCACAGTTTGGAAGGTACTTACCGCGCAGACATAGAGTCAACAGACATAGGGTCACCCCATGATATAAATGCGGTGGGATGTAAAAGGAACAGCGTAGAAGCAGTAAATGGAAGCCTGTTCCAGGTTAACGCACAACAATAACAACTCATTGAACCCGACGCCTCGTCAGCATGCCTTTCATCGTTGTGTGATAGATTCCGGCTTGTGTGCTGCTCGCTCGGCGCGGGTTAATTCGGGCGTTAGATGGCTGCCTCTCGCCAGAGCAATCGTTGACTCAGCTATCCTGAATGAGATAGAAGGCTTCTGCTTGAACATTCCTCGGAGGAGGTCAGCCTTCAAATGACAACTCGCCAGCTTATAGCTCAGATAGTTCTATGGCTCTTCATCTTCTCTTCAAGCATTCAGATGGGCGGCGCTGTTTACGAGACCTTCGTGATTACGCATTTGTGGGCAGGCTCGCCGCCCGAATCTGTTACCGGATGGAATCCCGTACCGCAGTATGCTATTGAACCGGCCCGGTTCTGGGGGCGAGCCTCACCTCTTTATGGGCTGGCGACATTGGCCGTTCTGATTGCAGCCTGGTTTATGCCGGAGGGGAGCCGTAAGTGGGCGCTCATTGGAGGAGCCTGCACTTTGATTGTGATCCTTTCGACAGTCCTATTCTTCGTGCCAATCTTACGGGAGACGATTTTCAATCGCGGCGCTGGATTGAGTGCTGAAGAGATAAACACGAAAGTACATCAATGGGTGAGTTGGAATTGGCCGCGCATGGTGCTGGTGTTTGTAGGATGGTTAGCGGGTGTGCGTGCCCTGAGTGCAATGTCGTCAGTGATTGGTCGGGGTGAGCGCGCCATCTAACAACTCATTGAACCGGAGCGCTCAATAGCATGGTTTTCACCGCTGCCATCTTCATTTTGGTTGAATGCTGCACGCTCGCGCCCGGTTAATTCGAGCGTTAGTCGCTATCCGAAGTCTGTTTTACGGTGCTCCGCCTTTAATCTTAAATTAGGAGGTCGTATGAAAAGCAGAGTCCACTTGTATGCGTTGCTAGTTTGTTTAGCAGTTTGCGGCGTAGGGTGTAACTATATTGGACGGCGCACCAATAAGCCTTCCGAGACGGTCAAAGCTTTCTACGAGCACGTGGAGGCGGGGAATGTGGATGAGGCCGCGAAGCTGATGAGCAAGAATGGCATGTTTGAGTCCATGGGAGGTATGGAGGGCTTCAGGAAGTATGTGGCCAAAGATAGTGAGTATTTTCGGCAGATGGGAGGAATAGAATCAATCACTATCAATAAGGAGAGGATTTTCGGCGAGGGAGCGGAGGTAGACGTTATCTTGAAACTACGCAAGGACGAAAAGCCTTTGAGGCCGGATTTCACTCTGGTGTGGGGTCCGAAAGACACATCGTGGGAGATTGCGGGTTGGAGATATTAAAAGCTGGGTTTCAAGCAGAGGAGGCCAACTCAACCTATATTTTGCCAACGCCGCCTGGCAACTCATTCAACGCGAGCGGAAATAGCTTGATTTTCATTCGCAAGGATTGAATGCTGCTCGACAATGCTTCCCGCCGCGTTAATTCGGGCGTTAGGCGCAGGGTTGAGAGAAATCCAAGCCTCGGCTCGCTTAAAGTGTTATAGTCAGAGAGGAAGTCGTCTTATTCATTAGCGAAAAGGAAAGTGTAATGCGATCCCATTCAATTCTAAGTTTTGTCCTAACCATCGTAATTGGCGTTAGTCTCGCGCAAGTGTTTCCAATTCAGGTTCGCCCTTTCGCTGAATGGGTGAGACCGATGGAATGGCTCCAGCCCAGTTTTAGTCTTGCAGAGGCGAATGCAATGGTTGGGCATCGCGTCCGTTGCGTCTATCGCACCGATACCTTTTCAGGAGGTTGTGAAATCGGAGAGCGCGGAGATGTCATCGGAGTAAAAAGAGTTCCTGACGGTGGATATTTCATCGTTGTGCGTTGGAATAATCAAAGAGAAGATGAGCCAAGCTATTATGGCAGATACTCACGTCGCGTTGTTCTTACCGAAGAATAGGCATGCTCATCAGCACATTGGGTTAAGACTGCGTCTAACAACTCATTCAACCCGACCGCCTTAGCATGTCTTTCATTAAGCTTGTGCCCTGCGATCTTTGTTGTATGGTACCGTGGGGCGGCGGGTTAATTCGGGCGTTAGATCCACAGAGGATTATGATCTAGGGCACGGAGCGTATCCATGAAGATGTTTATAGCGGCTGGAATATTTATATTCTTGCTTACATCGTTAGCCATAGCACAAAAGAGGGAGCGATTCTCCTTTTCCGTCTCCCTCAATCACTTCTTCCTCGTTCTAGACTCGGCCACATACGCTGACATTGAAAGCAACCAGTTTCTTCAAACCGAATTCGCTATCTTTGAGCGGCGCACGACAGTACGCACTGATCGCACCTATACCGGCTTATACTTTTATGGCATTAACACCTACTTCGAATTCTTAAATGTCGCTGATGAAGCTCAAGGCCGAGTAGGAGATAGTGGGATAGCTTTTGGCGTTGAGCGTCCCGGTGCTTTGCAAATGTTGCACACGCGGTTACTTTCTGAAGCGCCCAAAGTGGTTACGCGACAGATTGATAACAAACAAGTCCCGTGGTTCTTTGCAATTGCGCCTAGTGAGTTCCCATCGGAATCAGCTATTAGTACATGGTTCATGGAATATCATCCACGCTTCCTGTCTGAGTGGCATCCGGAAGCAGACGGCAGTAATCAGGGAATTCGCCGAAGACAAATCCTGAAACGCTACGCAGCTACCTTAAAAAACATTCCCCACCGTCCGTACTTGCAAGATGTGACTGGACTGACCGTTGCTGCCGATAAGCTGGCTATAACCAAGATGACAAAGATGTGTGAACTTCTAGGCTATAGCGCTCGCATAGATGGTGAAGCTACGATATTAAAAGGGCATGATCTTATATTACGCCTCATCCCTGAGACGACAGATATGCGGGGTATTCAGCAGGTAACATTTCATGTCCGGCGGGAGCCAGAGCGAAAGGTATTACACTTTGGATTACGATCCATTCTTAGATTTAATGGTAATGGCACGGCGACATGGTCTTTCTAAGTGGCGGCGGTGGGTTTAACAACTCATTGAACCGGAGCGGCGATTGCGTGTCTTTCATGCTCTTTTGTCCTTCCAAGGTTGGGTGGATTCGCGCCGCCCGGTTAATCCGGGCGTTGGGCTGCTTCTGTTTTGGGGGGGGATTTATGGAACTGAGCATTCACGATCGGGTCACACGGCTTGCCGTCTCAGCCCTCGTGTTCTTCATGGTTCTGGCTCTGATTGTGCCCCATCTAATGGATGTGGAGATGCCCCTCATTGTCGAAGTGCTGCTGGCACCAACGTGGCTGATGGGGAAGCTTTTCGGCAGATTCCTCCCGGTGGGAAATATCGGCGCCCCGGAGGAGCCTGTGTATGAAGCGACTCCACTCCACCTGCTTGCCGGGCTGACGTTCGCTTTCCTCAACATCCTGCTTTACCCGATTGTGACATACTTCGCCCTGTCACTATGGTCGAAGGCTTTGCGGCGGGCGGGGAGCAACAGAAGTCGTGAGGGGTGAGCCACGTTCCCGTGACGCCGCGGCCCAACAACTCATTGAACCCGACCGCTCAATAGCATCGGAGGCTCACAGCAGCAGCTGAGCGATTAGCATATGAGATTCATCGTATTAGTGAAAGAGAAACCAGCGAGCGTGAGAAATTGATATTGGAGTTAGAGAACAGACTGCTAAGGTTCGAGAAGTTGTTGCCGTCTAAGAAGCCGGGCAAAGGTAAAGATACAAAATAAGCTTTCAAACCCACGAAGCCTAACGACCCATTCAACCCGACGCCTCTATTGCATCTCTTTCATGCTTGTCTATGGCCTCGGTGCTAGAATGCTGCTCGGCGGCGCGGGTTAATTCGAGCGTTATGCTCTTCTTGTAAAGGGACATTAATCTTATGGCTAAACGAACTTGGTTCCGATTACCCGTTGTCTCAGCCGGTTCTGAGCACCTCGTTATGGGATACCTAATGCGTCGGAACATTCTTGCTTATAAGGCTCCTCCCAACAACGAAGGTTATGATTTAATTTGCATTCACCCTGATCCTCGCCACGAGCCGAAGAAGGGTGAACATTCTCAAATTAGAGTACAGGTCAAGAGCCGCTATGCCAGCGATTGTGATCGAGGCTTCCCATTGAAAGAGGCTTCTCTTGATGCCTTTGATTTCCTCGCCATCGTTTATCTGAATATTGGTACTTTCTATGGGAAGAATGATGGTTCCGAAGGGATGCGGGATTTGGAAATATATGTTCTGCCAAGAGACTTCGTTAAAAAACACCATTATGCTACCGCCTCTTGGCAGAAGGTGCGTTTACGGAATTTTCAGGCTGAAATGGAGATGTATAAGGGCGATGCTGGAATTGAGCAGATTGCGAGATGTTTAGGTGTGCCGAAACCTATCAAGGATAGATCGCTTGCTCTGGATGCGCGAGCATAACAACTCATTGAACCGGAGCGCGGGATAGCATTTCTTTCATCGTTGTTTGCTGCGATAATCTTGTATGCTGCTCGCGCGGGGCGGGTTAATGCGGCCGTCAGACATCCTGACGTGATGCACTGCTCTGAATGAATGAAATTTTGCTTGCTAATGAAATCAATGGGTGAGGTATTGATTTTTATTGCAGACGCGAACTACTAGAGTGCACAATGTAGGCTCGCTATTGCACCTTATGCACTTCGCACATTAAGGAGAAAGATATGCGCCAATCGAACGAAAATCTCAAGCCCCCTTTTTATATTATCCCGGAAGAGGAATTGAAACTCCGCATTCAGGCCAATCAACTCGTCCCTTCACCAGCCATCGCTCCAGCGACTTCATTTGATGATTTTGCGCGACAATTGATGATTCCCGCTACAGTGATGGAACTGGCACGCAAAGCCTCAAGCATCCATTTCTCCGCCTGGGAAACCGAAGCGATACGGGCCAGCCTCGTTAGCGGTATCCTCAAGGAGATATTGATTGACAAATACGAGAAAGATAGTTCCCACCCCGCTTATATCCGCGTCGCCTGCACCGGCAAAGGGGCTTACGATCATTTGGCCGTGAAATATGACGCTGCTATGGCTACGGCGGAAGGAAAAACGCACACAGGAGACTTCGGTTCCCCGGTGGTCCTGGAAATCTGGCCGGGCCAACATTATTCTCCAATCCACTCACATGGCAAAACCACCGGCATTATCTATTGCCTGACAGGACAGATTGACGTGATGCTTTACGAGTCGCTGGACTGGGAGGCAAAGAAGTTGGCTTTGCTGACCCTCACACCCGGACAGTGTGCGTGGCTCTCTGAAAGGCAGTTCCCGGTTCATAGGGTCTTCTGCCCGATGACGGAAGGTAATTTCGCCGCGACCTTCCATGTCTATTTGAACAGAGATGAGCTGCCTTTGTTAAGGGCCACGCCGAAACAAGATACCCGCGACAAATTCGAGTTTGTCGAAGAGATAGAGTCGCATGGTAAAAAGGTCTTTGCTACATACTCGGATCTGTCCTGGGGCATCCTGCGTAATGAGATGGCCAGTTATGCAGCGAAGATGGAACTATAAGAGTATTGAGTGAGCTGAGATGCGAAGCGGGCAGGAAGGGCAGTGAGAGAGGGGCAGCCCCGACAATGCCCCTTTATATCGGGCTGTCTAACGACTCATTGAACCCGACCGCCCTTAGCTTGCCTCTCATCATCGTTGTGTGGCTTCGGCTCGCTTGTGCTTTATCGCCGGGCGGCGGATGAATTCGAGCGTTAGACGCTTACCTTGTCAAATTAATCTATGGAGTTAATACTATGAGCCAAATAATTGACCCGCAATGCTTAGATAACTTCCAATCGGCTTTTCACGAAGGGGACGAAAATGTCACCCATAAACTAGAGGAAACGGAGAATGTTCGGTGCGTTGAAGAAGTTCTTCGAATTATCGCGCGCAAAGACTTCGATGCATTAAACGACATCTTGGCCGATGATGTGACCTTTGAAATCATCGGCACATCTGCAACACCACTGGCAGGCATTACAAAGGGGCGTCAGCAGGTGATTGAGACTGCACGAAACAACTTCGCTCAGGTAGAAGAACAACGGCCAGAAATCCAATCAGTCGTAGCGCAAGGGAATACAGTTGTGGTTATAGGTAGGGAACAGGGCCGATTTCGTCCAACAGGTCGGAGCTATGATTTGCATTGGATGTATCAGTACACCTTTAAGGATCGCAAAGTGATTAGTATTCGTGAATTGTTTGATAGTGCTGCTTTGCTGAGTGTTATTGCGCCGGAGAAATGATGCGAGGCAAGTAGTCTTATTGTAATGCCGCGTCTAACACCTCATTGAACCGGAGCGCGGATTGAAGGCCTTTTACCATTGATTATTGCGGAATGGATTGAATGCTCTATGCCGCGCCCGGTCAATGCGGGCGTTATGCTTCTATCTCTCTGGAATCTATGAGCAAATATCGGGTGATGATTAATGGCGAGAATTTCCTGCTCAATTATGATGGGCAGCCCCAGAAATTAGGGTTCTACGTGTCACGCATTGTGGATGCGGGAAGCCCTGAAGAAGCAGAATATGCTGCGGTGGATTTGGTGCGCAGTGATTCCTGGTTGAAGAGTAATGTTCTAAATGAGATTGAAGACCCGCCAATGCTTTATGCCGATGAGATCGAAGAAATTGTGGAATTTGATTCTGAAAGGGATGTGAATACAGGCTTCGCATGGTACACCGATGCCGAAGCATAACAACTCATTGAACCGGACTCGCAATTAGCAAGCCTCTCATGCAAGACTTGTCCCTGGCGGCGTTTTTTTTGCTCGACGGTTAATGCGGGCGTTGGGCGTCTGTCTATAATGAGGCTGTGACTGCATGAGAAATTTATGGCTCCCATTGTTGCTTGGTGTGCTGCTGACTGCCGTGCTCTTTTATTTCGGCATTATCTTTAGTAAAAGTGGCGACAAGACCTTCTCTTTCATATTCTTTCCTTACACGTCGCTTTTAGATTTAATTCCCCATAAAGGTTCTGACGGCCTCGGCCTCGCATTAGGTTACGCTTCATTTTTTCTTCAATATCCTCTTTATGCCATTATCCTGGGCGTCGCTCTCAACCGGGGCAGGTTTTACAATTGGTTGTTGGCGCTCTTAGGCTTGCACGTCTTGCTTTCAATCGTTTGCTTTGTGACTAATCGGCATTGATAATTGAATCGTGGCTCGTGTGAGCAGTTAGGTGTGTCGCGTTCAAGGATATGCGCCGCCTAACAACTCATTCGACCGGAGCGCGAGTTAGCTTGGCTTTCATCGAGACTTAGTCGTACCGGCGGTTCATCGCGCCCGGTTAATGCGGGCCTTCGGCGGCTAACGTATATATCGGCGGTGTTGAGGAATAGGATGCGGTTACACAACATGTCTTTCACTCGCAAAGCGCTTACTCTACTCGCCATGTTCCTGGGGGCGCATGCATATTGTCATGCTCAGGAGGCAGGCTTCGACGAAGCGGAACTCACAACATTTATCGCGTCCCAAATGAAAGTTTCGCAAGTTCCCGGTCTTGCTGTCGGTGTCATCCGGGGTGACAGGATTGTATATTTGAAAGGCTTTGGAACAACATCCGGCCAGAGGGTTACCCCGCAAACTCCTTTCCTCATCGGCTCCCTGAGCAAATCCTTCACCGCCCTTGTCGTGATGCAACTCGTCGAGGCGGCGGCCTTGAACTTGGATACGCCCGTCTATCAATACCTCTCGTGGTTTCGACTGAAAGACCTTGCGGCATCCAGAACCATCACGGTCCGGCATCTGCTGAACCAGACGAGCGGCCTTCCGACCTCCGCCGGATTCTTCCCGCCCGATGCCGACTCGCTGGCTAGAACTGAGTTGGCGCACCCGGTAGGGCAGGTTTATGAGTATTGCAATCTCAACTACAGGATTCTGGGCATGCTCATCGAAGCCGTCACCGGGCAGACCTATGCCGCCCATGTGCGCGAGCACTTACTCGATCCTTTGCAGATGCGCTCTACCTATCTAACCTACGACGATGCAATGGGGCACGGCCTGGTGGGAGGGCATCAGTACATTTTCGGCCTGCCTGTCTCAGTCTCTACCCCGCGTTACGATGGCGGGAGCGTAGCGGCGGGCTACATTGCGTCCAGTGCCGAAGACATGTGCCATTACCTCATTGCACATTTGCAGGGCGGAACGTACGACGGGCGCCCACTGATCACGCCGGCGAGCCTTGCGCTGATGCATCAGCCGCCGGGCGGCATCGGCTCCCGCTACGGGATGGGATGGGTTGCCGGAGAGTGGAACGGGCTCAGAACATTCTGGCATACAGGACTCAACGAAGGCTTCAGCTCGAACATGAATACCTTACCGGAAAAGGGATACGGCATCATCATTCTTGCCAACGTAAATAGTTTTACGCTCCACAAGGACCTGATGGATGGAATCATCAGGCGGCTGCACGGCCAGCGGACAGGATATTATGTCCCTTATGAACTTCTACAGCGGCTCCTCCTGCTGGTCACCCTTCTGTTCGGGCTGGCTCAACTCACCCGCCAGGTATGGAAGTGGAGCAAGCTCGGATGCCCGTTGTTAGTAAGGATGAGAACAAAAGCCATAGCCCACTTGGTTCTCGGGGCCACCATGAGCTGTGTCCTGCTGATAGCCGTCCCGGCCTGGGCAGACGCCCCCATCATGGCCCTTGTGGCATATCAACCTGATGTGGGGTACGGGGTAATGTGCGGGGCGCTTATCTTTGCGCTCGCCGGCATAATTGGAGCATTTGTCAGGTCAAAGCTATCGCTGGCCGCGGTAACGTAGTTTCTCGCGCCGCGCCGCCGAACAACTCATTCGACCGGAGCGGCAATGGCGTGGCTTTCATCCGCAGGGCTTTGATGCTTGGTTCGGTGTCCGCCGGCGGGTTAATTCGGGCGTTCGACAACTTCCTTTTAAGCAAGGACACGATTTGTGACCGACAATGCCGAAAAGCTGAAAACAGTTTATGAGCATCTTTGGTTTGCTCATCGTGGCGAAGCGTATGAAAAGCTAGACCGAAGTTTGAATCCGCGTCCGCCTGAAATGCTCTATGGTTATGTCGAGGATCTTAATCTTGCTGCTGACTCCAACGCGCTTGATATCGGCTGCGGAAAAGGAAATCACACTTGCGAATTGGCGCGACAGTTCAACTTCCAAATGAAAGGCATTGACCCTGTGGAGGGCAATCTTGAAATTGCGCGTAATGCGGCGATGGAGCAGGATTTAGTCGAGCAGGTTATTTTAACGAAAGGAAGCATGGAAAGTATCCCTTTTGAAGACGCAATCTTTGACCTTGTATGGTGTAGGGACATGTTGGTTCATGTACAGGATTTGCAGCGGGGGTTCAAAGAGTGCTCGCGTGTGCTAAAGCCTGACGGGCACATGCTTATCTTCACCACGTATGCAACCGAACGTATGGAGTCGAAGGAGGCGGTGCGTCTCTATGATGCTTTGGGCATAGTGTCTGCCAATTTGTCTGCATCATATGTTGAAGGCTGTTTCAAAGAGGCCGGATTGCAAATAGTCTCAAGCGAGACAATCGGCAGCGAGTTAATGCAGTATTACGAAGAACACGATGGACGCTGCACAAGAGAATTGATGCGTCTGGCGCGAATGATCAGTGCCAGGGAGAAATTTGTGGCAGAATTTGGAGAAGCAAACTATAAAGTCACGTCGGCTCTTTATCATTGGGTCATTTACCAGTTGATTGGCAAGCTAAGTTCAGTCATTTACATATTGAGAAGAACAGCCATTAGCTGAGGCCGCGCATTTACCTCGACCCGTTGTCGAACAACTCATTGAACCGGAGCGCTCGATAGCTTTTCTTTCATGGTCGCCTTCTCCGGTGATATTGGATGCTGTATGCTCGCGCCGGTTAATTCGGGCGTTAGATGGCTCTTGCTTTGTAACAATGTAAAAACCAGGAGAGTTGAAAATGCGAAAAGTAACATTCCGCGTTGCCAATAGTCTTGATAATTACATTGCCCGCGAAGATGGCTCAGTTGATTGGATTCTGCATAGTGATGATGCCAATTCATCTCTCGCGGATTTTTGGAAAACGATTGATACAGTCTTATGGGGACGCAAAACTTACGACATCGTCAAAGGTAGAATGCCTGCATATACGGATGTGAAGAACTATGTCTTTTCTCGCACGTTGAAGGAGAGCGCTGATAAAGGGGTTGAGATAGTAAATGGGGATGCTGTGGATTTTGTCCGAAATTTGAAGAATCAGGAAGGCAAAGCCATCTTTGTCATGGGAGGCGGCGAGTTGGCTAAATCTCTTTTTGAGGGAGATTTGATTGATGAGGTCGGTGTAAACATTCATCCTATTTTGCTCGGCTCCGGCATCCCGCTGTTCCACGAAATGAAAGGCCAGATCAATTTAAAGTTGCTTGAGTGCACAAGTCTCAAAAATGGTTGTGTATTGCTATCTTATCGCGTAAAAAGGTGAAGGTTAAAACGCAAGGTTCGCTAGGACATTGCGGCGCAATCTAACAACTCATTGAACCGGAGCGTTCGATAGCGTGGCTTTCATACTCGTCTTCCCTGATAATGTTGTGTGCCGCTCGCTCGGCTCGGGTTAATGCGGGCGTAAGGCGCTAATGTGTGAGGACTTCATCCCCGGGAGGACTTTATGCCCAATAAGAAAAGATCTAGGCTTAAAGATATAGCCAAAGAACAGATGCCGCCCCCGATTGCCATTGGCCATGTCACGCTCCACGTCTCCGCGGTCAGCCTGGCCGCCGACTTTTACGAGACTCTGGGCCTGCGTCCGATCTTGAATCGTGAGGAACTGGCTATCCTCGAATTACGCGGTGGGACACACCTGGTTCTATTCCGAGCCGAGGGCAAGCCGAAGGCCGGGCCGGTGCGCGTCTTTGATTTTATGGTCGAAGACATCGAAGCCGCTCACGCTGCGATGGAGAAGGCCGGGGTCCAGGGGACGGCCATCTGTGAAGATCACCTTGCGGGCCATCTCTGGTTCGAGGTTACGGACCCGGATGGCCATGTGCTCAAAGTATTTTCGAGCCATACCGGCGGACGGCCTGTGTAAAGTTATCTTGCGAGGCAGGGAGGGCAGTTTGGGGCTATCCTTTGGAAGGAATCATCCCCCGAAGCGCGCCTAACAACTCATTGAACCCGACCCGGCGAAAGCATGGCTTTCATCATCTCTCCTTGCGGCGTAGATTGAAGGCTGCTCGCTCGCGCCCGGTTAATGCGGGCGTTAGGTGGCGTTCCACGCTGCTCAAATATAAAAGGGAAAGCGCGATGCTGGCTATAGAGTTGAATCAGGATATTAAACCCTACCACCTCGCCCCGCTCCTCTCTGCCCTTATCGTCATCGCCATGTCTGTTAGCCGCTCTGATGTTCTTCTGGGCACCCTGTTTTTGCTGAACGTCTTGGCGGTGCCTTTTCTGACCGGAGTTGTTTACGTTTGCTCGCTTGCTGATTCCGGTCAGGGAGGATGGAAAAGCGTGAGCTTGGGCGCGTGGCCGACCGTGTTGGCAACCGTTGTGGTCAATCTACTCCTCGGGAATTGGGGAACCTATGTTTTATTCATTTTCCCGGTCTTGTTGTTAATGGCTAGCTTGGGAGGCATCGTCGCGCGCATTGTAAGGTTGAGGTGGGGGCGAAGCAGTGATTAGCGAGTGGCAGGGCTCAATGTCCACGCTGGACGCCACCTAACAACTCATTGAACCGGAGCGCGAGTTAGCTTGCGTTTCATCGAGAATCTGTGTGTATCGGCGGTTCGTCGCGCCCGGTTAATGCGGGCGTTAGGCGCTTCGTGAAGACAATTAGCCGTTTTCTAAATGGAGAAAATTTAATGTTAAAGCGAATGTTTCTTGTTACATTTATTTTTGTTTGTGGAGGAGTATCAGCGCAAGCGCAGACTGCTGCCGTAAAAAAACAAATTCTTAACAGAATTATTCAGTTTGGCGAGATAACACGAGAAGAAGTTAAAGAGCGCGGCGGAGTCAGTAAAATTTTAAATATTCAAAGCGTTGACTTAAATCGTGACGGGAAACCGGAGTATATTGTTGTCTGTGATTGCTCGCTTGGCGGGACGCCTTTTGTTTTCCACAAAACGACGAAGGGAGTTAAAGATTTATTTGTCGGCGAAGTTCGATCAACCGTTACGCTGTCGAAAGGTTACACAAAAGGCTGGCGAAATCTGGAATATGAAGCGGGAAATTCGCCCGGTTATCAATCCCGGCCCTTACGCTTTAACGGAAGCCGATACACCAAGTAGGTACAGGCAAGCCCCAAATCTCTTTTTGTTGCTCTACAAGACTGTTTCATGCTCTTAAATTGTAGAACGCTAATTGAATGGAAGGCAGAGAAAAGCGTTAATGATAATGCCGCGCCTAGCAACGGCATGCACCCGACACCCCTTCAGCGTACTTCTCATGAACATTGAATTGGGGCGCGGGTAATACAGGGCGTTAGGCGCTTGCCTTTGCTGAGAAACCATTGTTGAACTTAGCAGCATTCCATATCGTACTGGCCTTCGGGAGGTGAAAGAGGATGTATTGTCCGGCATGCGGCGTAGTGGTCGCGCAGGGGTTGAACTACTGTAATTATTGTGGCGCAAAGTTGAGTGGTGAGAAAGGCGATAGCCTCATCAAATCACCAGAATTGAAACCTGCATCCCTCGTGTGGGGCATGGTAGCGGTCTTGGTCTTTGGCTTCGTAGCCATCACGTTCCTCATGATGGCGATGAAAATGGTCGGCTTAAATGTGGGGCAGATTCTCGCTTTCACGATACTGAGCTTTCTTATAATGCTGGTGGTCGAAGGCGTGTTCATTTGGCAGTTGTTGCGTCGCAAGCATGGCGCTGAAGAGAGAGGCGGTACTGCGCTATCAAAGGAGCAAGCTACGAAAGAGCTTGAGGCGGCACAGGCGCGAGTGCTGCCAGAGGCTATGCCGAGCGTGACCGAGCACACGACCCGATCATTTGAGCCGATCTACAGAGAGCGAAAATGAAGAATCGCCCTTAAGCCAGGCCGCGCCTAACAACCATTCAACCGGAGCGCTCGATAGCTTCTCTTTCATGGTTGCCTTCAATAATATTAAATACTGTATGCTCGCGCCCGGTTAATTCGGGCGTTAGGCGCTTGGTTGTATAACGGGCGATTTCGATATAAGCTGCGCTTCGCCTGTGCCGGTTATACACATGCGTGAAGGCGAAGGCTTCGCACAGGTGAGCATCAACTTGGAGGATAAGACTTAATGGCTACTATTAACCCACTCTCAAAAGAACAGTCTGCACCTGAGGCGCACGGTGTCTACGACACCCTGACAGGTGAGTTAGGGCTGATGCCAAACGTCTTTGCGGTGATGGCGCATCACCCGGCGGCCCTGTCAAGCTTCATGCCCTTCTACCAGGCCGTTACCGAGCAATGCACCCTGGCCAAACGTGACATGGAACTGGCTTACCTCGCCACTTCAATGCTCAACGGGTGCGAATATTGAACGCGTGCCCACACTGCTTCGGCGAAGCAGGCAGGCGTCACGGGTGAGCAAGTGCGGGCCATTCCCTTCTACCAACATCGCAATGCCTTCGACGAGAAGGACAGGGCCACGCTGCACTACGTCCAGTTGGTCACGCGGGCTGCGCCCGCCATCCGCGAGAACGTACTCCAAGAGTTAAGAAAGTATTACAGCGAACGGCAGATAGTGGAGCTGACGCTTATCATCTGCATGGCAAATTTCACCAACCGCTTCAACGACGCGCTACAAGTCACTCCCGACTTAGGTTAGCGCTCGACGGAGGCGGGCGTAGTGAGACATAGCACCGCGCCTAACTGCATTGAACCGGAGCGCTCGATGGCGTGGCTTTCATGGTTCTTCCTTGTGGTTAGATTGAATGCTTCTCGCCCGCGCCCGGTTAATTCGAGCGTTAGGCACGCCTGGAAGTTGCGACATGCGACAGTCAGAGCTAATCTGATGAGTGGCATGCCGCAACCCTGAGGCGGTCTAACCACCGGCTCCACCCGACGCCTCGGTAGCTTCTCTTTCATCATCTCTGCTGACGGGGTAGGTTGAAGGCTGCTCGCTCGGCGCGGGTTATCCAGGCGTTGGGCGTTTCGTGGACACGACGGTCGGATAATTTGAGTGAAGATGAAAAAAGAATCTGCCGAAAAGTTGAGCTTTTTCCAAAGGCTATTTACAGCAATCTTCCCGCGAAGCTGGGCTGAATCGATGGAGACGGATTCGCGCCGATGGTTCATGAAATGCCTGGAATGCGGTTTTGAAAAATCATATTGGGAATTGGGTGGGATCCGCTGGAAGGCGACAGGTAATCAGAAGAATTACAGGAAGTGCCCGGGTTGTGGCAAGAGGTCTTGGCACCAGACTTACAAGCAAGAGATTAATTTAAAATGAAGTTATGTGTCAGTAAAGAGGGCGCGTAAAGACAAAGAGGACGCCCAACAACTCATTGAACCCGACGCCTCGGGAGTATGGCTTTCATCAGTTGTCTTTGGACATTATCTCGAATGCTTCATGCTCAGCGCGGGTTAATGCGGGCGTTAGGCGGCTTAGGAGTTGAATGGAACATCTAATCATAAAAAACTCTCGCTGGAAATACATGCTATTGCTTATCGGTTGTATAGGCTTTGTCGCCGCCGGAATCTGGATGGTCATTGCCGGAAATTCGTTCGGTTGGCTTGCCATATTGTTCTTTGGCTCCGGCATTCCGATCTCCATCTGGCAGATTGCTGACGCCCGCCCACGGCTGGTAATTGACGAGCACGGCGTTTTAGATCGGACGCTGGGGGTAGGCCGTATCGCTTGGAGCGATATTGAAGCAGCTTATGTGCGGTCAATTTCCGGGAATGATTTCATTTGCCTTGAGTTGAAGAATGCAGAGGAGTATGCGCGGAAGCTATCGAAGGTGAAGCGCGCGATGGCTAAGGCGAATCGCAGTTTAGGATTTACAGATTTCAACCTCAATCTCTCCGGTGTTGATGCCAGAACCGCCGAGGTATTTGAGTTGGTAATGAAATATTGCCAAATGGCCGCTGAGGCGCAGCCTAACGCCCGAATTGACCCGCCGCCCGACGATACCACACAAGCCATGTCGCAGGGCACAAGTATTATGAAAGGCAAGCTAAGGGCGGTCGGGTTGAATGAGTTGTTAGGCGGCGCTCGTAAGGTGGGTGAGAACCTTAAATCCTCTCTCGCCTTGCCCGTTACTGCATTTGTAAACTGACATCAGAACTGATCTTTCCTTTATGCCCCTTCAGCGACACTTAAAATTCCAAGCGGTGTAAGCTTACCGAACTTCTTTATCTTTTTTTGCGCCTCGGCACAAAGCTGATCGAAATGCATCTGGGCGGCTTCTAGCCTTGAACCCACTGAATCAGAGCGGAAATACGAGGTGGTCCACAAATACTCTCTACCATCTCCCTCACCTGTCATGCGATATAGTTTGTTATCGCCCACTCTAGAAGAATCCCTGAATACCATATCAGCAACTGGGATGTGAAACACCTCTTCTTTCATGAGCTTTTCAAAATCCTCCTCTTTTGTTTTTGGCCGGAGGACAATCTTGTTGACACCGATGAAATCCAATGGTTCCGTCTTATCTGTCATGATTAGCATCTCCTTCTCTTCTTTGGGACAGCGATTTGGAAAAGACAATGAGATTATATCCTTCACTAAATATTAAAGCCAGTGTGTGCTCATGTAATGCTTGTCTATTCTCAGCCGCCTAACAACTTATTCAACCCGACGCCTCGATACCTTTGCTTTTATCCTCTTTCCTTCCGGTGTAAATTGGATGCTGCTCGCCTGCGCCCGGTTAATTCTAGGCGCTCGCCTGCAACTTATTAGCGAACTCGCTGTAATGTAGCTTCGTATCCTTAATGGAGGTGGTTCGATGTTTTGTTCAAGATGTGGCCAGGAACAGGCTTCTGAAACTGTGCGCTTCTGCTCGCGGTGCGGATTTAAGTTGAGCACTATCGAAGAGGGGTTAGCTAAACGATTAATCATGATGGCAATGTATCTTGTCTTAACAATATGCGCGATCATCGGATGGGGCTCGATAACGAGTGGCCCCGCCTACATGCAGATACGGGTTATCATTACCACTATTGCTGCAATTACCTTCTACTTACTCTTTTCTGATGACCTGAAGCGGATTTTTAACAAATTGTTTTCTCAGCATACTGAACAGAAAAAGCAAATCGCCCCTGCCAGTCAAAAATCCGCTTTGCCGCCAGCGCATAGCATCCCTGTGACGACTCTCGGATCGGAGCGAGTAAATACAGCAGAAATGGTGCAGCCGCCGAGCGTTACGGAGCAAACGACCATCTCGCTCGATAGAAACAAGCACTAAACCGGCCAACGTCGCGCCTAACAACACATTCAACCCGACCCCGCGATAGCATGCCTTTCATGCGATGAGGTTGAATGCTTCATGCGCGGGGCGGGTTAATGCGGGCGTTAGATTTCTCCGCGCTTCTTGTATTTAGATTGTGTTGGGGCGATGTGTTAATCTGACCTCATCACAGACCTGTGAAATAAAGCGGAGGCATCAAGGGGCATGTTCAAAAGCATTCTCAAAATCATGGCGGCCACTACCCTCTTCGCAGGCATTCATAGCTTGCTGGCCAGCCAGGCAGCTAAAAGGATGGCCACTGACATGTTTGGTGAGCGGCAGCGTAACGCATTATACCGTCCGTTCTACAATGCCCAGGCTGTTATCACTTTGGGGGCATTGGTCCTATATGGCAGTAAGTTTCCAGACCGTGAGCTATACAGGGTAAGCGGACCATTAGCCCGGTTGATGCGGTGTGGACAGGTGATCTCTTTGCTTTACCTGATGTATGGTGCGCGGCAAATCGGTTTTCTTAGATTTGCCGGTGTGCCGAATCTGTTGGCCTTGCTAAGGGGCCGAACGTCCATCCTACGAGAGCCAGAAGGACAGGGGCCTATCATTGACGTAGACGGAGGGATGAAGGCCACAGGCCCTTTTCGCGCAACTAGACACCCATTGAATTTCGCTATGGTCCCGGCACTTTGGTTGATGCCCCGCATGACCGTCAATCTTGCAGCCTTCAATTTTGTCGTGACCGTGTACTTGATTGTGGGTTCGTTACATGAGGAGGTGCGGTTGAGAGCCGCCTACGGGCAAGCTTATATTGATTATCAGAGGAGTGGAATAAATTTCTTTATGCCCTTAACATTTCATTTAGTGAGCACGAAATCTAACAACTCATTGAACCCGGCGCCTCGATAGCATCCTTTCCATGGTGCTTCCTTCGATGTAAATTGTGTGCTATTCGCTCGGTGCGGGTTAATGCGGGTGTTAGGCGCTTACGCTTGAAATCAAACTATACTAGCGTTATTTATCAAACCGTTGACTCAAACAGTTTGTAAGAATATCCTTACTACGTCTTTAATTAAACCTACTTGCTAGTATAGCCTTACAATTACTAGCTTGCCTTTGTTGTTCAGTTTAGATTTTAGCCTTGTTTCAATAAGGAGCCCCGAAATGAACAATATTAGCACTTGGCTACAGTGGGCTTTGCCTTTCTTAGCTTTCGTTATAGCTATCGTAGCCTTTATCGCTAACTTTAAAGACACCATTCGAAAATTTAAGGATGGAGATTCAGCAACAATTCTTCTAGTGCTGGTTACGTTTCTGTGTGCCTCACTAGGCGTTGAGCGGTTTGTTAATGCAGATCAGATCGACAAGCGCCTTTCAAGCACAGAAAGTAAGCTCTCAGATATTGAAGTTCGCGTGTCTTCACCCTTAGGTGGCCGGCTCCTTAATAACTACAATGAAATTTATAGGTCTGGTGCTAAATTATGTAGCCTTGCAGATGAGCAAATCAGAGCCGTTGTAGTTTCACCGGGCCCTAAAGCGCCGCCATACTTCATTGACGCCGTCATTCAGAGATTGAAGGAGCGAAAGCAGGCAGGCTATGCCGTTAAGTATTACGTTGTCTTAGTATTGGATGATAATCAAATCACCGATCTAGCTAGTTTAGAAAAGAGTAATAACGAACGGCTAGCATTATTTGAAAGAAATGGGATTAGAGATTCTATAAAGCTATTTGTACTAGATGCCAAGCCACCCCTGATCTTTGATTTGTTAGTAGTGGATAGAAAACATGTCAATATAGGAATAACTCCTACCAAGGAAGGCAAATCTTTAGAAAATGCTATAATTTTTGAAAATCAACCACAAATGGCATCTAAAATGGCGGATTGGTTCGACGGGTATATTCTTCAGATAGCGAAACCTTACGAAGAATGGCTAAAAGAACAACAATCGAAACGCCACACCTAACCACTCATTCAACCCGCTCCCCCGACAGCATGCCTTTCGTCGTTGTCTTCCCTGATAATGCGGAAGGCTGCATGCGCGGGGCGGGTTAATGCGGGCGTTAGGTCTTTGTTGGAAATGGGCAACGAATTTCGGAGGTTACATGAAACGACTACTTGCTTCTTCTAGAATTCAGTTCAGCATTTTGCTGTTTACGTTTCTCTATATCCTTCTTTTACCCGTAGAGACACACGCACAAAAGATTGATAAATCAAAGCTCGACAATGCGGCAAAACGATCAGCCACTGCCGCCCTGGTTTTAACTTCCGTGGTCAACGTGCCCGACACTATCCCGCGCGAGATTTTCGACAGGGCGCGGGCCGTCGGCGTGTTCCCTGATCTTGATCGGATTAGCTTCGTCCTGCCAAACTCGAGGCTCGCTTACGGCGTTATTTGCAGCCGCGTACCCGGCGGCTGGAGTCCGCCTGCTTACTACGGCTTCGGGGCACCGAAGATCCCGGACTTAAAGTGGAAAGGGCGCAAGAGGCCGGACATCATCATACTGTTCATGAGTGATAAGGCGATGGAGGAATTTCAGAAAGGGAACTTCGTATTTAAGGAAGAGATGGTCGGAATCGCGGGCCCAGTGGGAGCACTGACCCCGGAGAAGGAGAATGAGGTCCGTACGGCCAACGTGATCATCTACGCCCTCGTAGATGGGAGGGTTGAGGGGCTCAGAATTGATGCGAACGATCTGGGTGGTGGCGCTGTCAACCCTGACAATAACATCAATAACGCCATCTACGGGCTAAAGGCGCGGGAGGTGTTGTTTGGTAAGGCGCCCTTGTGGCCTTCAGTCTTGCCTTCAGTCTCCGAGTACCAGAATGCGCTAATAAATTTGTCGAAGCGGTGATACTCTAGTAAAACCACTGCTCTAGCAAGAAGCGACGACCTGACAATTCATTCAACCGGAGCGCGAATCAGCTTGTATTTTATCGAGAACTTGTCCATAGCATAGTTGAATGCGCGCCCGGTTAATGCGGGCGATGGGCTGCTAGATTGAATGAGACAAAGTTAGAATTGAAAAATGACAGGCTCTGATGATAGTTATTATGCCCACTTGCCGGTTCACGCCGCTATGTTAAGTGACCGCGCCCGGTGTGACGCCTACCGTCGTGCCTTAGCTAAGTGGGTAAATGCTGGCGACGTGGTGCTTGATGTGGGGGCGGGAACGGGCATCCTTAGCCTCTTTGCGGTGCGATCCGGCGCTCGGAAGGTTTACGCCGTCGAGCGTACGAGTATTGGCAACTTAGCCCGACAATTGATAGAGACAAATGGTCTCGCGGAGCAGGTACAGGTTATTCAGGGCAACATGGAAACCATTGAACTTCCAGAACAAGTTGACCTCATAGTTTCAGAGTGGATGGGCGGCTACGGTGTAGATGAAGGCTTCCTGCCCGCCGTACTCATTGCCCGTGACCGTTGGCTCAAGCCTGTAGGCAAGATGCTGCCGGAGCGCGTCACGTCATGGGTAGCACCTGTTAGTGACAGCGAACTCGAAAGTGACTCGGGGTTTTGGCACAGCCGTCCCTATGGCGTTGATTTCTCCTTGATAGCAGAAATGATAGCCAATGAGGTCAGGTATTGTCAGCACCACATCACCGGAGACACGCTTTTGGCTGAACCTCAACCGATGTGGATGACTGACGTTTACACCTGCTCTGTTGAGGAAGCCCGTTCAGTCTTCAAAGTATCATTATCATTCCCTATAACGCGAGCAGGTAACTTCAATGCGTTGGCGACCTGGTTTCATGCAGAATTCGGGCGAGGGGTTGCTTTAACAAATGCGCCCGATGCTCCGAAAACACATTGGGGACGGTTTATCTATCCGCTCGATGATGCGATGAAGGTCGAGCGAGGAACAGAGGTATCAGTTAAATTCGCTTGTGAGCCGACAGTTAATAGCCATTGCCGAAGTAAGTGGTCAGTCAAGGTCGGAGATGGCGCTTGGGAGCACCACCAAAGCATTAACTAGCGGCGCAGCCCAACAACTCATTCAACCCGACCGCGAGTTAGCTTGTCTCTCGTCGTCAACTTGGATGGTTTCGGGGTTGTGTGTGCGCCCGGTTAATTCGGGCGTTAGATGGCTTCTTAATCAACTGTGAGAATGTGCTATCATGCGGCTCCTATAAAGGATGTGAA
This sequence comes from Pyrinomonadaceae bacterium, assembly GCA_036389095.1. Taxonomy (GTDB): domain Bacteria; phylum Acidobacteriota; class Blastocatellia; order Pyrinomonadales; family Pyrinomonadaceae; genus DASQYE01. The sequence continues at coordinate 395,935 of DASVQM010000004.1, read as the reverse complement.
TCTATTATGTCAATTCAAATTGTAAGGCGACATTTCAACATTAATGAATATTACCGAATGGCAGCGGCGGGCGTCCTCTCGGAGGATGACCGTGTTGAGTTGATTGAAGGCGAGATTGTCGAAATGAATCCAATTGGCAGCCGTCATGCGGCTTGTGTAGGCAGATTAACAGAGTTTCTAGGACGGTTGGCGGGCGGTGAAGCAATCGTTTGGGTGCAGAATCCTGTGCAGGTCAATGACTTCTCTGAACCATTGCCCGATGTTACGTTACTCAAGCGGCGCGATGATTTCTATGCTCAGGCTAATCCACAACCGGCGGACGTGCTGCTGATCATTGAGGTAGCAGATAGTTCAGTCGAATATGATCGTGACATAAAAATTCCACTTTATGCGGGGGCAGGTATCCCTGAAGTGTGGCTTGTCAATCTGCCTAAAGAAACCATCGAGATTTACAGGCAGCCGGTTGGGGATATATACCGGGAGATGCATATAGTAAAGCGCGGCGAGTCCTTGGCGGCGAAATCTATTGCGAGCCTCTTTATTGACGCTGATGTTGTTCTGGGCTAAAGGCGGCATCTAACAACTCATTCAACCCGACCGCTCTGAGCTTGGCTTTCATCAACCTTTGCCGGTTCAATTCGCGTAGTCGCTGGCGTCGGGCGGCGGGTTAATGCGGGCGTAAGATGCTTATCTTCTTATGCTAAAGTAAAACTCACGGGAGCTAAACTTCACAAATCTTATGGCACATCTTATTCAATTCATGCCTGATCTAGAGGAAGAAGAATTGTATTCCATCCAGCGTCTAGTTGCTTCTATGGATGAGAAACAAGCGCAACTATTCTCATATGCCTACCGAGCGAAAAGGAAAGAGCCGCAAACCATTTTAGTCGCTTCTGTGATCGGATTAGTTAGCGTCCCCGGCCTTCAGAGGTTTCTTCTGGGTCAAATCGGATTAGGTTTTATTTATCTGTTCACAGGCGGGTTGCTGCTGATCGGCTCGATAGTTGATCTTGTGCGTTACAAGAAATTAACGCTCGAATATAATCAGAAAGTAGCTGAGGAGGTGGCGGCGAGGATAATTAATATGGAGTCGTTTCTGGGGAATTAGCCTAGAAGTCGAGGAAGTATTTTGATCCCGATCCAGCACCCAACATCTCATGAACCGGAGCGCGAGTGAGCTTGTCTCTTATCGTGAACTAGTCTGTATCGGCGCTTCGTCGCGCCCGGTTAATGCGGGCGTTAGGCGCAACGAATTTGAGAGGTTGATTGCTTCAGCCTTCGACATCAAAATGCCCTTTGATGGATACAACATTGTCGGCGCACCGTGCCTGACTTAAAGGCCATGTATGGAGAGAACAGCATTCTCCGACCGCTTCACTGTGATTGCGATTGCGATCATGGTATACGCGGGGGCAAACATAACCCACGAAATCATTGGACACTGCGGGTCCACCTACTTTTTGGGCGCGAAATGCATCTTTATTTCAACCACAGACCTTCGGATTGCCCCTGAACTCCCTACATGGAAGTTTCGCATAAGCGCCTTTGCAGGCAGCGCGGCGAACTGGCTGGTCGCGCTTGTTTGTCTCGGGCTGCTGCGGGCGTGGCGGAAGCCTTCGCCGGCACTGCGCTACTTCCTCTGGCTCTCAATCTGCGTGAATCTGTTTATCCCCTCCACATACTTATTGGTATCCCCCATCATCATGTTCGGGGATTGGTACAACATTATTTATGAGCTTCCTCAGCAGTTCGTTTGGAGAAGCTCTCTGGCGGTGGCGGGCGCCGTGGCGTGCTGGTTCTCGTTCCGGCTTTGTCGCGCCGAGCTAGGCAAGCTGATTGGCTTCGGAGGGCGTGCCGCGCGGTCGGTCGCGTGGGCTCTGGTTGCGCCCGCCTACGTGGCTGGCGGGATTGTCACAGTTACAGCAGCCTTATTCAGCCCGCTCGCTGCCAAGTGGGCGCAAATCCCGGCGGTAGGCGGCACCTTTGGCGTTACATTCTGGCTCTTACTTCTGCCGTTAGTGGTTCACGGAGCGCACACATCATTGCAACAGCCCTTCATGGTTCCTCGAAGTGTCGGGTGGATTGTAGCTGGCGCGCTCTGCGCTCTAGCATTTATCGGCGCGCTGGGGCCGGGCATTCCTCTGTAAGTTTTCATCCGGAGGTACGCTGAGTGCGTACAAGATTCTGGCAGCGTCGTATGATCCATTGCGCGCCTAACAACTCATTTAACCCGACTGGAATCAGCATACTTTTTATCGAGAACTTGGATGGTTTCGGTGTTGTGTGCGCGCCCGGTTAATGCGGGCGTTAGGCGCAGCTGATTTATGAGGTTGACTGCTACAGTCCCCCATATCAAAGTCGCCTTTAACGGCGGCAGTATTAGTGGTGGACTAGATAGACTTGAAGGCCCCTTATGAAGAGAACAGTGTTATCCGACCGCCTCACTGTGATCGCGATTGCGGTTATGGCTTACGCGGGAGTGAAAATCTGCCACGAAATTATAGGGCATTGCAGCGTGGCGGCCCTTGTAGGTAATAGATGCAGAGTGCTCTCCGCTACCTACACCCCTCTCGTCAAAGAAATCACAGACTTTCATTCATGGAGGTACCACCTTATCCTCATAGCTGGCAGTACGGCGAACTGGGCAGTTGGTCTCATCTGTCTCGGACTGCTGCGCGCCTGGCGAACGGCTCAGCCTGCCTTGCGCTACTTCCTCTGGCTCTCCATGTGCGTGAATCTGTTTCTCCCTTCTACATACTTATTAGGAGCTCCCATCATCAAGTACGGGGACTCATATTTTCTGATTTCCAATCTCCCCGGACAATTCGTTTGGAGAAGTGCTCTAGTGTTGGCGGGTGCTGTGATGTGCCGGTTCTCTTTCCGGCTTTGTCGCACAGAGTTAGTCAGGTTGATCGGTTTTGGAGGGCATGCCTCGCGAGGAGTTGCGTGGGAACTGGTCGCACCCGCTTACGTAGCCGGGGGGGTTATGACAGTTACGGCAGGCTTATTTAGCCATCTTGAGTTTAAATGGGCGCTACTTGAGGCGGCGGGGGGGACATTCGGACTAACTGTGTGGCTCTTACTTCTGCCGCTCTCGATTCCTGAAGCGCCTGCCTCGGGAGCGAGTCCTTTCATGATCCCTCGAAGTATAGGGTGGATTGTGGCGGGCACGCTGATCGGTTTGACATTTGTCGGTGTGTTGGGGCCGGGTATTCCTCTGTGAGTTCTTACCCAGAGGTATGCTGAGCACTACAAGAGTCTGGCAGCATTATATGATTCATCACCCCGCGCCTAACAAGTCATTGAACCCGACTGCTCGATAGCATCTCTTTCATCGTTGAATCCTTCGATTTGGTAGAATGCTTCATGCGCGGGGCGGGTTAATTCGGGCGTTAGATGCTTCCTGTGTTGATAAGCGTTATCATTATGAATGATGACATTTGTGAGGTCTATCGGCGATGGAATTCCAACTAGATCATGCTAAAGAAATCCTAAGGCATACTCCTGCTACGCTGAATGCGCTGCTGCGCCACCTGCCTCAGGAGTGGGCCCTTGCAAACGAAGGCCCTGAGAGCTGGAGCCCTTTTGACGTTGTCGGTCATCTTATCCACGCGGAGGAGGCCGATTGGATTCCTCGTGCCAGGATTATACTGGATTATGGCGCGAAGCGTGCTTTCGACCCATTCGACCGCTTCGCCATGTTCGAGAAATCGAGAGGCAAATCGATGGATGATCTACTGGCTATGTTCGAGCAACTGCGAGGAAATAGTTTGCAAGAGTTGGAAGAGATGAAGATAACGCCAGAGATGTTGGAGAAGCGTGGGAAGCATCCTGAACTCGGGGTAGTAACGCTCAGTCAGCTGCTCACGACGTGGGTGGTGCATGACCTTGGCCATGTCGGACAGATCGTGAGAGTGATGGCTAAACAGTATAGAGAATCAGTAGGAGCCTGGGAGGCCTATTTGCCTATCTTGAGGAGATAATTGAATGTGAGCGCGCCGCTCACAACTCATTGAACCGGAGCGCAAGTTAGCTTGCCTTTCAGCGTGAACTTGAATCTATTAATGTTGTGTGCGCGCCCGTTTAATGCGGGCGTTAGGCGCTGAGGCGTCGAACTCCGTATGCGAGACGTGCAGTCACAAATGAGTTATTGGGATCGAGTGGCGCAGTTGAAGCGCTTCTCTCATCCTCTACGTCTGGAGTGGCTGGAAGGCTACTTAGACTCGCGTGCTCGCGTACTTGATTATGGGTGCGGCTATGGGCGCACACTCGGAGAGCTGGCACGAGCGGGTTATCAGAATGTCGTGGGTGTGGATTTTTCAGCGGCTATGCTCGCGCGCTGCCGGCGAGAGTTCCCGCGGATGAGCTTGATCCGTAACGATGGGCACACGCTCCCCTTCAAGAGCGTTACCCTCGACGCCGTGCTGCTTTTTGCCACGCTCACCTGCATCCCTCAAAATGATGCTCAGCGTGCCCTAATTGCTGAGATCAAACGCATCCTACGCCCCGGCGGCCTGCTCTATATCAGCGACCTCCTGCTTAACGAAGACCCGCGCAACCGCGAGCGTTACGAACGTGATGCCGAAATTTACGGCGCTTTCGGCGTTTTCGAGCTACCTGAGGGCGTCGTTGTGCGCCACCACCGCAGGGCATGGATAGAGGAGTTGACGGGCACATTCACGCAGCTGGAATATGAGCCGTTCAGCGTCATCACAATGAATGGGAATACGTCAGCGGCCTTTCAATACCTGGGTCGAAAGGAGGTATCTGGCAAGGCAAGCGCCTCATAACTTATTCAACCAGAGCGCGAATTGTATTGATTTCACCCGCGAGGCTAAGTCGTTATCGCGGTTCGTCGTGCCCGGTTGATCTCGTTCAACTGGACGCGTCGATAGCTTCTCTTTCATCGTTATCTTCTCCGGTGATGTTGAATGCTTCATGCGGGCGGATGGTTAATTCGAGCGCTGGGCGCTTCGTATTACGAGAGCTGAGATGAACTATGAGAAAGACTCTTGCACTATTGCTTCTTTTGCTACTGCCGACTTCCATACTCGGGCAGTCAAAGCCGATTTCTAAATCAAGGCCCATCGCTTTTACTCATGTGACTGTCATAGATGCCACGGGTGCGCCGGCTAAATCCGACATGTCTATTGTAGTTGCAGATGGCCGGATTATTGCGCTTCATAGAACCGGAAAAGTTCGTTTGCCTAAAGGCGCGGAAATCATAAATGCTAGAGGCAAATTCCTCATACCTGGATTGTGGGACATGCATGTTCATTCGGGAGGATATGAGAATGGCAAAAAGTATTTTCCACGCCTGATAGCCGGCGGGATCACCGGCGTTCGTGACATGGGAAGTCAGCTCGATGAAATTCTTAGGCTTCGTCGAGAAGTTGACGAGGGCGCGATCATTGGGCCGCACATGGTAATCGCAGGCCCGATTGTGCAAGGGCCGCTTCCCTTTAGAATGCCACTTTTTATTTCCGCGAATAATGAAGCCGAGGCAAGGCAAACAGTAATTTCACTCAAAGAGCGTGGCGTAAACTTTATCAAAGTACAGGATGCGCTTCCGCGAGCCCTGTATTTTGCCATTGCCGACGAAGCCAAACGACAGCGGATTCCATATGCCGGGCATATTCCACCATCAATCAGTGCATCTGAGGCTTCAAACGCGGGACAGCGAAGTATCGAGCATCTTGGCGGACGTTTTTATGGCGTGCTGCTCGGCTGTTCAGACAGGGAATCCGAATTGACAGCGAAGGTGAAAGAGATCGTAAGTAATGTGATGGAATCCCTGAATGTAGGAAGGGAGCCTGACGATAGTGGCATCTTTAGAGCGAGTCTCACGAAACCTCTGTTCGAGAGTTTCAATGAGAGGAAAGCGGCGGCCCTTTTCTCGATGTTTCTCAGAAACCAAACGTGGCAAGTGCCAACGCTTGCAGCGCAACCGTTACGGGAAGCAATTAACGAGCGTAGTGATTTGAGCGCGGACGACATCCGCTATGGGAGAGAGTTACTACAAAAACAGCTCGACGTGGTCAGGTCAATGCAGCGTGCGGGGGTGAAAATTATGGCGGGCACGGATTTACCGCCGGAGAGGTCAAGATTATATGAGGAGCTTTCACTGCTTGTTGAAGCGGGACTCTCACCAATGGGAGCGCTGCAAAGCGCGACTCGTCATCCGGCAGAATTCATCGGCAGACTCGACTCGCTCGGCACGATTGAGCGTGGCAAAATTGCTGATCTCGTATTGCTGGACGCTAATCCCTTAGAAGACATCCGCAATGTACAAAAGATCAATGCTGTTGTCTTCGGCGGCAAGCTAATTCCGAAATCATCTTTGGAAGCTCTGAGAGGGCAAAATTAGCGTGAGCGTATTCAATTCCGAAGCCGCGCCTAACAACTCGTTGAACCGGAGCGCGAACAGCACGGCTTTCATGCGCGAGACTTACCGCTAATGATGTCGTTTCCGCGCCCGGTCAATGCGGGCGTTATGCCGCCGACAGCCGGTCAATCAAGATTAATATATCGAGCATTAAATAAGTCTGTAAGCGGGGCTCATCATGCGATGAGCCTCTTGCACTGCCATCCATTATGGTGTTGAGGTAATAATCCATCAGGGGAATGCGCGCCTGCTCGTTCTTGACACTGACCGGATTGCTTAGTATCGTCCTCACGCCTTAGCCTTTCAGATTACTCAAAGGAACCTCCTGCCATGGCCTTTCGACGTGATCCGACCTCGCAACTAATTTTTGAATCAAAACTTGTCCCCGGCTCAAGTCCCGGCTTGCCTGACGATTACATGACAAGGATCGTACTGGAGCGTGACGGCAAGTCGATCTTACACGTCGGCGCGTTCAGAACAGGCACCGGAGACACATTTACGATTACGTGTCAGCCTGCGCCGCTCTTCACAATAAGATTCGACAAGTTTAATCTTCCTAAATACACGTTCGATCTTCCAGACAACAATTCCAAGCCCTTCAGGTTGGAATATTTCGGAGGTACGCCGCACGTCCTCTCGCAGCCGGGAGACCCGGAGTTGCGAATCAAGTATACGGACGTGCCGCCTTCTCCTCTGCAAAGTTATGACAATATCGGTTATGACAGGATAGAGGTTGAGGTCGCTTTGAGAGAGGCTGCGGAGCCGGGCTGGATTGAGTTCGATATAGCTTACAACTGGCCGTCTCAGATGCTGATGAAACCGGGTGAGGAGGCGTGGAGTCCGACGCTCATCTACCCGATACTGCGTTTAGACCAATCGAGCGTCCGCGAGCATCTCCTGCTGAACAGCCAGGGTCTGCTCGGCAAGTTGACAGACCTCTCGGTGGGTACTCCGTCATGCACCATGCCCATACAGTTCGCGGCAATCTATTATGCGAACTATTCGTTTTATGGAGAACACTTCGCTAACGGCCTGGCGATCTCCGCCGATGACGAAGTGGGCAGCTATAAAGAGCTTCACTACAGCAACGACCTGACACCCGGCGCGCCGCCGACAACATCCGTCTCAACCCATCTCAGACAACCCATCCACCTGAAGAATAAACAATACGTCTTGCCGTATCACGGCGACTACGGTTCTCCGAATTACAGGCTTTCATACAAAGGGACGGATGGGTTTGGCGGCGCGGGTATGCGCTACCGCCTGCGCGCGTTCCATATCGAAAAGCCTGTCAATGGAGGCCCGGTTGACTGGCATGATGTGGCAGAGCTTTACAGAACCCTGGCGAAGAAGCGCGCATTCTATTACAAGTACAACTACCAGCAGCGGCGCGGCGGGCACATCGACTTGATGAACCCGCACACGATCGTCTGCAACTACGGGCTTGACGGGCCGATTGATCCGGGAGACGGCGACCAGCGTTTAAGAAACGCGCTTGAGCTTCATCCGATGGTCGCCAGACCTGCCACCGACATGCCCAACAACGGTAATGAGCCTTTGCCCGAGCTGCTCAAGAGGTTAAGAGCCAGATTTACGTTGCGGGAGCCCTTTCAGCTCGAAGCTCAAATCTGGGGCTTTGAGATGGGCGGGTTCTATCGCTTCATCGGCGGTTATCCACCTATGACAAACGTGCTCGCGCAGGATAACAGCAAGTTCCGGCAGGCGCTCGCCGGTCTCGCCAGTGCCGGCATCCTGGCGTCTGTGACGACAGACGTGCTCTCGACAAATTTTGTGCGGAAGAGGTTTCGCGGACATCTCAAGCAGGAAGGGACTACGTGGAAGCCTTTCATAACTCAACCCTTCCCAAAACTGATGACCGAGTTCACGCAGGGCGCGCTGAGAAGTTGCGCCTATACGACCGACTCCACGAGCAACCGCCTTATTTACGTCGATGGCTGCCCGGAGACCACGATTCTGCGTAACAACTGGAGGGTCGGCCCCGGCGTCAACCCGCTACCCTTTCGCCTCATTACGTTTGACCCGAATAAGGGGCCGTTCGATTTACAATCTCGCTTTTATGCTATCCAGTCCAACCGCATCTGCCCGACAAAGGAGGTCGAAGACCTTTATATTAATGGCTGGCTCATCAAGCATCTCTTCAGCGAATCATCATTGACGAATAACGGCGTCAAGTTGCTGGAGTTCATGAAGCACAGGGACAATTCCTATTTCTGCTTCGATAGAGACCACGAGCATATTCACCCACGCCCGGCAGACAAGCCTTACGATAACGCCATCGGGTTCGGCTCCTGGTACATCAATCGCATGCGGAGTATCTTTCAACGAGTTCATGATGAAGGTCTGAAAAGAAGCGGCAAAGATTTTACCCTGACCACCGAGTTTGTTCCTCCTGAGGTGCTCGCGCCGTTCGTCGACGATTATTACGAGTACGATTCTTCAACCATCCAAGTCTACTTTGGGGACACCAGAAGCCTGCAAGTGCTTCCTTACCTCAAACCCGTCCCGGTGCTGCGCAGAGTTCCGCTCTTCCAGTTCGTTTACAACCCGCTTGTCGGTCAGAAGATGAATCTGGCAGAGTCTGACTGGGCCGTCCACGCCGGTTATAAGGAGACGCGCAACAGCACGCCGCTAGACCTGAGCGCTCTCAGGCCGGACAAAGACACTGCGCCGCTCCCGCCCCCCGTCAACGCAGACCCGAATGACCAGAATGCTCGCCGAGCCAGTTTCGCCGCCTGGCAAAAGGAATCAATTGAGGACTTCAGTCGGTGTTACACGGTCGCAGACACGGGCCTCTCACCCCAAAACTATCCGACGACGACAGGCAGCTATTCATATCGTCGCGGGATACAGGACATATTTAACTTGCGGTCACGCATCTTCCGTTTCGGGGCGGCGGCTGTGCGCGGCGAGAGGATTCTGTTGCCCGCCGCATGGATTGAGCAGCCTTACGAATATAACGAAGAGGCGATAAGGATGGCTGTCCGCGCCGCTCAACTCCAAACCGTCTATAAGCCATTCTTCCGGGGAGACATGATGGGGCAGACCGATGTTGACCCCTCCGCCTCTGTCTGGGCCTGGCGGGCCGGCATTCGAGGTTTTGCTGATTTTCTGGAACTCGTCAAAAACGTCGGCTATACAGACACAGAGATTTTCGGTGACCCGCTTCTACCCGCAAAGCAGACCACCCTTCCGATAGGGCTCTCGGTCTCCGATGCGATTTCAAGAGGGTTTGACATATATGAGACTGTCCCGGTTGGCGCTGCCTTCTGGGTCTTTCGCCTGGGCGACCTGATAGACCCCATCGGCTTCCTGCTCAGGCTGCGAGCCGCCCAGGACGCTGTCTCCCAATATCTCAAATCGCGCTTCTCCCCGGATTTACAGGAAAAGGTGAACAAGTATGACGGCTCCAATCCTTCGCCGGAACTTCAAGAGAGCTTGTTTGACGGGCTGAATCCCTTGCTCGTCGATCCTTCTCTTTTCAACGAACAACGCTTCGCGCAGGTGCAGTTGAGGGCGCTGACTCGTCTATTGCTCGCTCGAAAACCGCAGGGTCAAAACCTCCTGCCCCTCAACCGGATGCTGATCGAAGACGCTTATCCACAAATAGTTAAGAGAGCTTTCCTGACCTCCACTACGCTCGTCACAGATAAGGTACAGCATATGATCTGGCGTTGGACGGTAAGCGCCGCAGACTTGAGGTATTTGTACGCCTTTGCGAATGTGGGCAATAGCCCGCAGCAGATAAGGTTTAATTACACCAGGGGCATCGAAGGCGCTGACCCGTGGGTCAGCATCAGACGAGATTTTGTCGGCGACCCGGCAGCCAATCGCGGCGGAATTGTGGGTAATGCCGAGCCAATAAAATTCGGCCAGATGGTGACCGTCACCATCCCGGAGCGTTCGATTATTGCCTACGGAATATTAAAGCAGAAATTCCTGCCGCCGGCATGAGAATAATTCCGCGGCTTGGACATGCTCCTACAACGCTCACACTTAACGTATACAGCCGCGTTTTACCTGCCATGCAGCAAGCGGCTGCGAGGAGGCTGGAAAGCCTTTTGTCCGGCAAAAACAGGCATCGCTCAAACCTCGCACACTATCGGCACACAAAGTAGAAACGGGCAGCTTGCGGGCTGCCCGTAACGGTTTGATATTAGTGATGCACCCGGCAAGATTCGAACTTGCGACCCCTTGATTCGTAGTCAACTTTTTCTCCTTTCCTTCTCTAAAACATTAACAATTTTGAGTTCCCTGAATTCTCTCTTTCTTATTTTGAAGTCGAAAGGGGGAGTAAAAGGGGGAAAGGGAGATTGAAAATGCCTAGAGTTAGAAAGGGAAGTGAAGTTGAGAAAAATGGAAACTGGTATGCAAGAATCCGATGGACAGAAGAAACTGGCAAGAGAAAAGATTTATGGATTCCTGCAAAAAACAAGAGCCATGCAAGCGAAATAGTTCAGGAGAAATTACAGGAAATAAAAGAACATGGCGAAAACAGTTTAGATAAATCCAGAATAACTTTTGCTTATTTGGCAGATTACTTTGAAAAGAATTACTTGGTAGCTGCTGAATATATTGAGGGAAGAAAAATCTCAGGGAGAAGAAGTCTTGAAGGGCTTACAGCACAAGTAAATGCTATGAGAGAGTTCTTCGGTAAAAAGCCTCTTCGCTCTATAAGCTATGGTGATATTTCAAGATTTCGTCTTCAGAGATTGAAAACGCCATGCTTTAGAACTGGCAAACAAAGATCAATTGCTTCAGTGAATAGAGAACTAGCATTACTTAGAAGGATGTTGAATGTTGCCGCCAGGGAACAATGGCTCATTAAAAATCCATTTAATCTTGGAGAACCATTAATTTCTGTTGCCGATGAAAGAAAACGGGAAAGAATCCTATCTAGAGAAGAAGAGCAGAAACTTCTACAAGCTTGTGAGCATCCACATAGAAAGCATCTGAGAGCAATAATTATTTGTGCTCTTGATACTGGAATGAGGCGGGGCGAGATTCTAAAGCTCAAATGGTCGGATGTGGATTTAATTTCTGGACTAATAACTGTTCGTGCTTTCAATACAAAAACAATGAGGGAAAGAACAGTCTCAATTACTTCCAGATTAACCCAAGAGCTAAATCATCTTTGGGACGATTCAACTAAGAATCCTGATGATTTAGTTTTTGGCATTTCAAATAACGTAAAAAGGTCATTTACCTCAGTAAGAAAGGAAGTAGGGCTAAATGATCTACGATTCCATGACTTGAGGCATTCTTTAGCCAGCAGACTTGATGATTTAGGTTTTTCTCTTGCCAAAATCGGCAGCCAATTAGGCCATACTCAGTTACAAACTACACTGAGATATGTGAATAGAGATAAATCCTCAATCAAACAAGTTGCTAATGCTCTTGATGCTTTCAATAGTGAAAGCACAACAGAAATAGCAATGGAAATGATTAATTAATCATCTCCACAAAGAAAAATATTCTGATAAACTTCGGCTCGCTTTTGTAAGAACATTAGCGAGTCGAATTTTTTAGGGGAATGGTTTGCAGGGAGGTCGGAATGTCCGATGAATTTCTTCACTTGCAAAAAGCAGAAGAAATAGCTGACAAACTTGGATTAGCTAATCAAGGTAAAAACTCATTTATTGAACTCTGCAAACAGGGATGCGACTCAAGCTTTTTGGCTGAGCATTTCTATTTCATAACTCACAATTCAACAACAACTGTTACTCCGAAGAATAAAAAGAGAAAGGCTTATAAGGTTAGTTTGCGTTCACTGGACTCTGTTGAGTTGGCTCTAGGTGGATTTAACAAACGGCAAATCAAGGCATTGCAGAAGAAAATAAAGGAATTGGCAGAAGATATTAACAAGTTAAATTCGATTCAGCTTATTCGCTGTATAGATGTTGAAGAATTAACCCCCTATGCTGTAACTCCTGATTTGCCACCTTTGTTAAGTTATTACGCAGATAAATTCATTCCATTTCTCTTAGAGAAAGCTAAAAGGGTAGGTGACAGGCAAAGACCACTATTCAATCTTTTTATGAATTCAATTTGTAGCCACGTTAAAGAGCAAACTAAAAGACAGCAATTCAAGTTGATATGCGATGTTCTAAACGAATTAGGAATTAATTGGGATGTAGATGCTTTAAAGCAATGGTATAGCCGCCATAAGTCAGAGAGTTCAGAAACTATATAGGTAATACGAAAAAGCACAATCTCGTCTTTTCATACTACCGACAATTCAAACCATATTTAGGAGAATGAAGCCTGTAGCAACGCAAAGCTGCGGGCTTTTAGTTTATGCAAAAGGAGCAAATATGAGCCAGCAAAGAGCAACCATGAATGAATCTGAGTTCGCTAAAGCAGTTGGATTAAGTCGAGTCACTCTATGGCGTTTGAGACTTAAGGGGCTAGTCCCTCATTACAGAGTTGGTACGCGAATTCTCTACGGACAGAAACACGTAGAGGAATTTTTAAAAGCACATGAAATGAATTTACTGATTAGTCAAAAAGGGGTTGCAGTTCCATGATCGAAACAAGTTCCTTAGTGATAGATGAAAATACTCAATTAATAGAAGCAACAGCATTACATGTTGATACAGTAAAAATTAGCCACGCATATCGTAACTATGATCTACCTCCACCAGAAGAATTAGAGGATAAAGGGTTTGAATTAACTTCTAAGCGCAGAAAAAACTCGAACAACATTATATCGAATAACATTATAACGGCTCATTTGAAACCCACTTACTTTGCACATTATCACTTGACAGTGATTAAAAGCGATTTTGGCTATTGTGGAATAAATATAGAACTCTCTTTAGCAAAGTATCATGATAACAGTGGGCTTGGTGTCCAGACGGATGATGATATTGACAGCGTATTTTATGAAATAGATTTCATTATTCGCCAGCTAGTAGGTGTTAAATTTGATTCGCGTACAGCAAAAGTAAGTAGACTTGATGTTAATGCAGATTTCCCAGTTGGTGAAGATATGCTTTATTCGTATCTAAACTCAATTTCACGCCCTAATTCTAGATATACGCCAGCAACATTCGGTGACACCACAAGGCAATTCCATAATAAGTCACGGAAGTTAATTGTCTATGGGAAATATGAGGAAGTCAAAAAACAGGTGAAGAAAGGCCGAGCTACAGTTGATGACCTAGAGGCTGCGAAGGGTATATTGAGACTTGAGGTTAGTTTAAGAAAAGCTCCTCTTATCAGATTGGCTAAAAAACTTAATTTGTCTGCTGAGGCAAGCAAGTTAATAAATTTATCAGTAGGGAATCACATAATATCTGAAGGATTACATCATTTGAGACTTGATATGACAAAAATATCTAACGACAAGTTGTATAGATTAATGTCAGAAAACTTTGGTACGGATGCTCCGCTAATGCTAGGTATTATTCAATATCGTGAAGCTTTTGGAGATGATTTCTGGAAAGTATTTGGATGGAGTCAAGCTACATATTACAGGAAGATCAAGAGGCTTAAGGATGCAAATTTATGGGATATATCACCTGATGAAGAATTACCAGCTTTAGTGTTACCGTAGGCTTATAATAACTCTACTTCACTCTCATATTTGAGAATTGAGCCTTAAGCTCGCAGTGCTTGCCTCTGGCATGGCGCTTGCTCTCATTCGACAGTCAGAAGGATTCTCAGATTTGATAGCAAAGTGTGGTTATTATAAGAACTCATCTAAGATAGCCTAATTAAATGATCTATCCACTGTATTGTCATTTGCTTAGAACTATAAGGAATACAGAGGGTATTATGCTCACTTCCCATCAGTGCGAAGGGTGAAATCTATTGATGAAATTCTCCCGTAATCCTAACTGCAATTACTATATACCGGCCTTTTCCCTAAGTAGAAAACTTGATTATTTACAAAAAAGAGAGATGCCAAGATTTAATCTAGCAGCGCTCAACTCATTTTACGGAATGAATGTTTCTCGCTTTTGAAAGTCTATCAAATCAAAACATCTTCGGATTGCAGTAGGTTGCCGTTAAATAGCTTGGATGCACCTAAAACCTTTGTTTTTCCGATTGAAAATCTTCTGTTTTTTAGAATGGGCTTAGAAATGAAGATGATCGGTTGTAGATAACTATGAAATTTGCGTTTTATCTTTTGTTTGCTGATCTAAGTAGTACATTAAAGAGTTTCCAGCAAGAACAAAAGCGATAAGCGACAGTCGTTTATAATCTGCATTATTAAGTGGTGTTCCTTGTGCCTTCGGTGACTTCATAGAGAAGTGGTGAAGGCTACCGCGAGTATCAACAATATATTTTATTAATCCTTCGATAGTATAGTCTTGATTCTTGCTTTTTAGTTCGGCTTCCAATTGAGACTTCGTCATTCCCTCGTTAGGATTATTGTTCTTGGCTACCTCATCTAAGAACTTTTGTACAAAACCTGTAAATACAGAAGACTTGGTAAGCTCCTCAATGACCCCATTGGTCTTAAATTTTCCGTTACCGAACAAGCCTTCAATAATAAAGTACGAGTTGAAAAAAGCATTAATATATCGGGCGGCAGAATATTCGGTCTTCGCCTCTCGGTAAAACGCCATTGGAACTACGAAGGGCTGAAACAATGCTCTCTGTTCAACTAGATGAATAAGAGTATTAGTATCTACCCCCCTCGGATCATCTGTAGTCATTTCGTGCATGAAGAACCAAGTTGGAAGGATATTGAAACGTGCATGTTCTTCCGTTGTTTCAGGATAGTATTCAAGAATAGCTTTATTCCAGTAAACTCTCTTGATGTTAGCGACCAATGCAAGGCAGGATTCAATTCGTTGCATTTCCTGAATTAGCTTATCTAAAATGTGTTCTTCAAAGCCACGATTAACAGTGAATTGTCCTTCTTCATTGACCGGGGATTTAAAGTAATAGTATCGCTCAGGATTATCTACTTCCGAGATTATTCTTATCTGGT
Source organism: Pyrinomonadaceae bacterium (assembly GCA_036389095.1). Classification (GTDB taxonomy): domain Bacteria; phylum Acidobacteriota; class Blastocatellia; order Pyrinomonadales; family Pyrinomonadaceae; genus DASQYE01. The sequence goes on along the minus strand of DASVQM010000004.1, from coordinate 380,588 downwards.
TTAGTAGCCTGTCATCTATATTTTTCACATAGAAAATGTAGATCATCCCATCGCCTTCAATGGTTATTCCATTCCCCAAATAAGTCTTACCCTCTACATCACAGACAATACCAAATTTCATAACTCTTTCCTGGTTGTAACCGTCAAACCTTCAAGCTTCTAGCTGATTCTGTTGAGAGCGTAAAAATTATGAGCCTGCTTTGTGTGCTTGGTTAATATCAGCTATCTTGTAAAGAATACTATGAAGTGCTACCCCTAAAGTTATAAATGCAATTGATTCATATTCGCTGTGCCTGAATGGTGTAGGCTGAGGTCTGTTAGGATTATTTTGGAAATGATGTAAATCCCCTCTAGTTCTAACTATAAGTTCGATAAGAGCATCAACCCCTAATGTCATATTTCTGCGCTGTAACATCTTAGTAGTTTGAATAAAGTGCTTCTGACTTATTTTAATATGATTATCAATAATACTCTGTAAGATTTCCCTGAGTTCCTTAGATTTCTTAAACTCTTTTGCCACTTCTATATTTTTAGTTTTTCCATTCCCGTACATGCCTTCCATAATGAAATAGAAGTTGTAAAATGCGCTAATAAACTTTTGTGCTTTAAAGTCATTATCGCCCTCTCTATAAATGGACAAATAAACTGTCTGAGAACTTAATCTCCCCATGTGAAGTATTATTTGTTCTAACCCCTCCCTGTTAGCGTTCTTGGGTTCTTCAGAGGTTGGCCCGTATTCCCAAGTGTAAATCCTTGCCCTCCTTCTCTCTTCCTCGGTATCGAAGATCAATTCACGTTTTGGATTGCTCCAATTTATACCCCGCAGGCTGTATTTCAATGCAAAGAAAGATTCCAAATCTTGAAAGTCTTTTATAACTGAATTGTATAGCTCCATATCCGTTTTTATATTTATATGAGCTTTAACCCTTCCCTTCGGTGTAGGCGTAATAATGGAATAGAATGCTTCCGGGTTTTTCACCTCCGCAATAATTTTTATTCTACTAAACATTCCTTTATCATCAGGATAAAAAATAAATCTTCTATCTTCGTGCTTAATCTCAACCTCACCGGGCAAGGTAGTATTGGAATCAACACCAAATTCAAGACTGAATTTCACTTCATCCTCCTATATTGTAGTGGATAAGTCTTCACGCTTGCGCTTAAATTAGCTAATTACAACCCATTGATAGCTTCTACTAAGTTTCTATTCTGGAAGTACAAGGCCGCCTTTTCTGCTGAGATATAGAGCAGTAACTAACAAACTAATGATTAAACTTGAATGATTTTACTGAGGCTAGATAAAAGCAACTGGAAGCACTCAACTTAGTTCTTATTTTTGTTTTAGGGGCGTCGAATTTCCTTCTATCCCTTCATGTTTCCCAGAACTTGGTAATCTAATTGGTAAATCAAGCTCATCACCCGTTAAAACCTTGTCCTATTAAACATCTATTTATTAATGATACTTAACAATGCTTTTCTTTCGCTTAAGTACGGGAGTTCTTTTATCAAGTAACTTTTGATGTCTGGTATTAATCATATGGGAAAGCACTTGCCGCGAGATTCCTAATCTCTTTGCGGCTCGCGTTATTACTCCATCTTCCCTTAGTAATGCTTCTTCGAGAAGCTTCCTTTCATATTCTAAGACGGCTTCGGGCAAAGTGAAGTTTTCATCGGTCAATTTAAATCCGCCTAATTTTCTAACTACTATTCCGGCACAAATCCGCAGCCGTTTTATTAACTCTATATCTTGTATGTGAGCGAGTAATTTATCGGCTTCACAATATAGAGTGTAACTTTCCATATCCGTTAATCGTTCTGAATGTTCTTCTATTATTGAAAGTATTGCTTGTCCCGCGCTGGAAAGAGCGCCCGCCCTTTTCCCCAAATCAACAGCCTGATTAAAAATAGAAAGAGATGATTCGTGATTACCAAGTTTCTCTTGAATAGTAGCTTTTAGTGTTAATGCATCAACAAGTAAAGCTTGTTCTCCACTCCGTTCGAGAACACCTACAGCACTTGCAACAAATTGCTGAGCCTCTAAATAATTTCCTTGAGCCAGATATACTCGCGCCCGCGTTTCATCTACTTGTGCTAAGTTGCCGAAGTCTTTTAATGTTTGAAAAATCAACTCGGCCTTATCTAAATGCTTATGAGCTTCTTCATGCCGCTCCATTTTCAACAACAAGAAAGCCAGATTATTTAAACTATTACCGCAGTATCTTTCATGACCCGCCCGCTCGCAGTGGTAGATAGAGGCTGTATATTCGATAATCGCTCTATCAGCATAATCCCAACGTCCTTCTATTGTTGCCAATCTTCGTAAGACCAAAGCCATTTGACCGTGCCATCTGCCTTTCAAAGCATCACTCGCGTTATCAATATCAATCTGTTTGAGTAAATCCCAGGCTTCATAATATTTTCCTGTTGATAGTTCTATGAGAGTTTGTCTAAGTTGTATTTTACCTCTTTGTTCTATAGTCTCAGCCTCCCGTAATGCTTCATCAAGAATTGCGTGTGCCTCTTCAAAAGCTCCGGTTCTCCAATAACAAATTCCTAATTCATATTGTGCCTCAGAAACTTTTGCACGATTGTTTTGTGATTTAAAGATTCTCAGAGCTTCAAAGAGCAAATCCTTGGCCTGTTCCTGCGAATCTCTAATTGATTGCGTGCTGCCCAACCAACCCGATAAACAACCAACTTGTAAAAGAATCTCAGCCGCTATCTCCGGCTGGTACTGATCAATTTTTGGACGCGCCCCTATTCCATACCACAGATCACCTAAAACATCCTGCGCAACCTCATATTTGCCTGAATAAATAAGCTCAGCCGCATTCTGAAGTTTTTCAGATACAGAAGAGTTTGCTAGATTTTTGCTATCTGCTAAATTCATGTAGGACTTGCCTTTCTGTCGCCATGAAAAATCCTTTTCATGCACACTAAAACCGCCAGTTTCTTACGAAACTAAGCGGTTGATGAATCAATCCCATAAGGAGAAACAATGCGTAAAGTTATTTCAGTTGTCGCGCTGGTAGTCGCATTATCCTGTTCTGTTTATGCAGGAGAAATGCAGTACGGTATAACCTCAAATACTGAGTCCGATACGATAACTCAAATCATGATCTTTTTGAGTGTTCTGCCGCTTTAGGCACATTCAACAACTGAATTTTTAGCTGCCGTGAGGGAGTCGCGGCGGCACAGGAGTAATGCGCCCGCATATCATAGCAAAAAGAATTGCAAATGCTAGAATTATTTTACGGAGAGGAATTTAATGAGATACTTGAATGGAAGGAAGTTAATAGAGTATTACAGCCAAAAGAAAAATAAAAAATAAATTTCCAGAACTCAAAATACCTTTGTGCTCTAAAACTTCATTGTCCATTCAGACAACTTGCTTAAGTTCTATATAAATATTGACATTTTAAAAGCTAGGAATATAGGTCTCTTGCTTTTCTTTGATATTTCCCACTGGTAAGAATTACTTGTTAGCCTTACATTGCTCTATTAAATATTTACGATTAAATTATGAAATGAGCAAAACAAACCTAGAGGTAATTTTTATGTTACTGAATATTGGTACTAAGTATAAGTCGCTTGAGCCAGTTCAATCTCCAATAGAATTACCTGATTTTGTTGTTCTTTCAGGTCTAAATGGTTCAGGCAAAACTCAACTGCTTGTTGCAATATCTTTAGAACTAATTGTTTTGACCGAACACAATCAACATCTTCGACAAGTCATGTTTGTTGATCATAATACACTAACCCCTAATGAAGGTATCGTGGTCTCATCCGAAGAACTGCGCCAATCTTCATTAAATGTTATCAATCACTATACTGGGTATAAAAATCAAAAGATTCAAAATCCAAACGTGCAGTTACGAGACCCAATTCGTGATCATCGGTATACAAGGCTAATAGAGAAGGTTGCCAAAAACGCAGGGAAGGATATTGATTCTCTGAGTAATGATGACTTTTTTAGATATTATCCGTTAGAAGATGGCTTGGAACAGTCGAATATCTTCTACCAGAGTTTTTCTAAAATATTTAAGCGATACCAGATTAAACAATATGAGAATGATTTCAATCAGTTTCGAAACCAAAAGTATGGTAATAGCTTTAGCTTTCTTTCAGAAGAAGAGTTCTTAGAGAAATATGGCGAACCCCCTTGGTTATTCATTAATAAGGTCTTGAAAGAAGGTAACCTTGATTATCAAGTCAATTCTCCCGAAAACTCAAATCCCGATGCTCCATTCGAATTAAAGCTGATTAATAAAATAAATGGAGCGGAGATAAATTTTAGCGATTTATCTTCAGGCGAGAAGGTTATTATGTCATTAAGCCTATCTCTTTATAATTCAAAATCCGATATGGAATTTCCAAAAGTCATATTGATGGATGAACCAGATTCACACCTCCACCCATCAATGACAAAACAATTCTTAGATGTTATTCAAAATGTTTTCGTTGGTGAAAAGGGAGTAAAGGTCATTATCACAACGCATTCCCCATCAACAGTTGCTTTAGCACCGGAAGAAACTTTATTCATAATGAACAAGACAGAACCACGAATAGCTAAAACAACGAAAGATTCTGCATTGCAGATTCTCACAGCAGGAGTGCCAACCTTGAGTGTTAATTATGAGAATAGGAGACAGGTATTTGTAGAGAGTGAATATGATGCTGTCTGCTATGGAATGATTTATGAGAAGTTGAAAGACAAACTTGTGCCAGAAATCTCGATTAACTTTATTTCATCTGGTATCGGTGGCCGAGGTAATTGTGATCAAGTTAAAGAGGTGGTTAACAAGCTAACTGGATACGGAAACCATTCCGTTTATGGAATTATAGATTGGGATACAAGAAATAAAGGAAATGAATTTGTGAAAGTGCTTGGAGAGAATAAACGGTATAGTATAGAGAATTATATTTTTGATCCTATATTGTTAGCAGCTTTCCTCCTCAGAGAAAAATTCATTGATCGTGATCGTATTAAATTTGGGTTGGATGAAGGAGATAGATATACAGACTTTAATAACTTCAGTGATACAAAACTTCAGATCATTGCTGATTCGATTGTTAATCAAGTAAGGACTAAAGTGGATGCCTCACATGATACAGATTTACATGAAACTGAGTATGTATGCGGCAGGAAAATTAGACTTCCGTCTTGGTTCTTAAAAATCCAAGGACATGAGCTTGAAGCGTTTATAAAAGAGTTGTTTCCACAACTCAAAAGATTTCAACGTGAAGGAGTTCTCAAGCGAGAAATTATAAACAAAGTCATAGATGATATACCTGAATTTATTCCAAGGGATATACTGATAATTCTGAGCGAGATTCAGAATTATCAAATTTGAAATAAAGCATACTGGACATCTTCTTGTTAAGAGCAATTATCATAGCAAGAAAAATTGAAAAATAAATTTCTGGAAATCAACAATGCGTTTTATGTCTAAGAACCTAATAATCCTTTAGACAACTAAAAGAGCTTCATCCTTTATTATCTTTCTTCGGTCTTCCAACTTTCCTATCCTCTACCAGCTTTAAATCTTTTTCTCTAATCAAATAATCTCTACCTATCTTTTCTGCTGGTAATCTTTCAGCCTCAATAAGTGCCTGAACTCTTCTAGGAGTTATTCCTAATTTTTCAGCTACTTGTTTTGTAGTTAAAAATTCCATAGGAAAGCAGTTATAGAACTAAAATAATTATTCGTCAAGAAGAAGAAAAAGATTGATATATTATTCTTTTAGGAGTATAAATAATCAAAAGGGGGAAGATAAGGGAGAAAAAGAAAAGAGGTAACATTTCTGCTACCTCTAACTATTTGATATTAGTGATGCACCCGGCAAGATTCGAACTTGCGACCCCTTGATTCGTAGTCAAGTACTCTATCCAACTGAGCTACGGGTGCGCTTTAACTAGAAGCGGAAGAATGAATATACGTAGGGCTTTCAAGAGTGTCAAGCGGGCGCGCTGCCGTTTGAAAGAGGCTCTTGAGGGCGTTTGATTAGTGCGCGTAGTAGCCTGGACGTGTGCGCGCGATCAACTCCGGGCGGGCGACCTCTATGCGTATCTTGCGCCAGCGACCGTCGCGCGTGCGCGTGCCCGAGGGCTGATAGCCGACGCTGTAGAGCGTGCGCAGGTTGGCCGCCACCTCTGCGTAAAGAAAGCCCATGTCTTCAAGGCGCTTGATCTCGTTGAGGCGTCCGCCGGTGCGGTCGGCGAGCGTTTGCATGCGCGTCCGCGCCGATGTGTACATGGCAATCTGCCTCGGGTCGGGGAATGCCAGCCGCTTCGGGTCGCCGGAGGGCAGAGCCAGCGGATAGATCGTCACGCCCTGGCGATCAGCCGCGTTGAGAACCGTGTTGAGCGCTGCGCTCGCTTCGGGCTTAATGGCAGCGACAGCCTCCTCGTTGGTCTTCGCGTTCACCACAGAGGCTCTATCCATATTACGCATCTCCGTGTCGAGCCCATCGCTTAAGACGACGATGGCTTTACGACGCTGCCCCTCTTTGGCCAGCTCGGCGAGCGCTTGCCTGAGCGCCTGGAAGAAATGGGTCTCGCCTTTACCGTCGGCGTAAGAGATCGCATCGGCAATCTTTCGACGGTCTGAAGTGAACTTCGTCAGCATGTCAACCTTGGCGTCGAAACCGATGACGGCGACGCGATCTTCGGGCCCGAGCGCGTCTATAAAACGTAGGGCCGCTTGCTTGAGCGTGCTGCGGAAGCTGAGGGTCGAGCCCGACATGTCGAGCAAAAGGACTAGGCTGAAGGGAGCCGTCGCGGGCTCGAAATTGACAATCGGCTGCCGCACGTCGTCCTCGTAGACGACGAAATCGTTGCGCGAAAGGTTGGTCACAGCTCGTCCCTGACGATCTACTACGCCGACGTTGAGCTGCACCAGGTTGGTCTCAACGCGCACAACGTCAGGGTCATCCTGCGCCTGGACGGGCCGCTGAAAGGAGTCGGAAGACCCGCCCAGAAGGATGAGCGTCAAGGCCGTGTAGATAATATTTCGAATGGGGTATCGGAAAAGCAAACGTGAATAGATCATTGCTCAAGGCCAAACACAAGTGAAACTCTTGATGCGAGTATGCACGGCGTCGCGGGGCTTTGGCAAGCTGCCGTGACATGCGTGCAAGCGCCAATGTCGGACGCCGCAAACGGGCCGTGAGTTGCTTGAGCAAGAAGGGGAAAGCCACGGAAAGCTGTTGATGAAAGTCAGCGAGCGAAGCCTGGGCCCGCCGCTCGTGCAGGCCCAGAGAGAGACATAATGCCGCCCGGTGAGCTTCCGATTCTCTATCTCTCGCCCGCGACTTTCGCTGCGCGCGTGCGTGTGCGGCGCGCTGCCGGCGCGGGAGTCGGCTGAGCGCTCTCAGCCGCAACGGCTGAGAGCGGCGGCGCGGGCGTTTCCACGGCGACGGGGCGCAGGCGCGAGGAGCGGCGCGCAGCCGCTCTTTCGGCCTCTGCCGCCACCGTCCGTTTCGCCTTGTCAATGCGCTTGCGCGGCACGAGCTGAAAGCGCAGCTCCATCTCCTGCGCGATCTTGTAAATATTCTTGGCCTTCGCGCCGCGCTCGGCCCGGCGGATAATCTCTTCCAGGTCTAGCAGCTCAGCCTGATCGTCTTTTCCAATCCAGATATAGGTTGCCTCTGGCATCTCTCTCTTGACCTCCAATTTGATAAGCGCACGCATCTCCGTCGGCGAAGTGGCGGAGACAAGCGTGCGTGTGCGTTTGGCTGGCGCTTGGGCCTGCGCCGCGAAATATTGTTCGACGAGCACGTCCACCTCGCCGCGACGCGCGTCGTAAAAGAGCGCGAAGTCCTGGCACCGCGTGCGATATGGGCAGACCACAGAGCACACCAGCGGGTCTTTGAAATGCGCGTAGCGATTGCAGTAGAGCCTCAGGCCCATCGGACTTGTCTCCCGCCGTCCAGCGCGACGCGACTAAGCCTGTACATTATCCTTCAAGCAGGCACACGACGGCACGGACGCTAAAACTTTTCGGGAGTACGGAGGACTATAACACGGCTGTTTTACCTGTGCAACGCGTGCCGTGCGTGCAACGGTGGGGGGCTGTTAATGAAGATGAGGGCGGGACTATAATGCGCGGCAATCGATGCCCGCCGAGCGCCCGTTTCACCGCGAGCTTGCAAGGCGCAAGCTGCTTCTCACGAAGGCGTAGAGGGCATCCATAAACTGAACAGGAGACCTCACAATGTACAAGCCAAATTTCTGCGCCGAGTGTGGCGAGCGCGTCGAGCGTGCGCGCTGGCATCCATGGACAAGCCGCCGCTTCTGCCCTGCGTGCGCGCGCCGTTTTCAGAGATCGCAAATCCTTCTGCCTTTGATCGCGGGCCTTGCGCTCTTCAGTCTGGGTCTCATCGCAGGACGCTCCCAGCGTCCCGGGCCGACACCGCTCATAGTAGAGCGTGGCCAGCTTCCCGCCGCGCCTGTGACATCAAAAGCGGGAGTACAGGAGGACGAGACAGGCGCGGCTGCTGCTGCGTCTCCAAAGCCTGGGCCCAGTTATGGCCCGGACGGGACGGCTACAGAACGCCCGACGGATCCGAATGAAACAGTTGCGATCTGCGGCGCGCGGACACAGAAGGGCACGCCCTGCCAGCGACGTGTGCGCGGGACTGGGAGATGCTGGCAGCACAAGGGGCTTCCGGCCATAATCCCTTTGGAAAAACGTATTGTTGCCGGATAGAAGAAAAAGTGCCGGTGTGATTACGAGGTGGTCATGCTCGACAGTAGACGATTGGGTTAGAGGCTCGGTTCAGGCTTGAAAGTCTGCTTTCGTACAGACCTCATCTCTCTTCTGTTTTAGACTTGGTAAAAACGGTGCGCAAGGGGGAGCATAAGGGGTGTTACGCTGGTATTGGTGCAAGCTTATCAGGAAGCTTGTCTGTTCGAGGGCCGGGCATGATTGTCGCACCAGGTCCGGGCGAATCATCTGCGTACGCTGCGAGTGGGTAGATTAAGTACCTGTTTACGTGCAGGCCGTCTGGTGCGGCCTATAAATCTATATCTGACAAAACCCATCAAGCGCTGATGAATGAAAGGGCGAGAGATCGACTCGATCTCTCGCCCCCTTTGCATGTGCTCCCTGCTGCTACTGAGGTTTTAGTAGCCCCTGTAGCCGTCAGCATAACCGTTGACAAATCCTTGTCGGAAGTACTGGCGGTATATCTCCGGGTCGCCGTAGCGGGAGTTGTAATCTTTCGTTGCATTACGATAAGCGCCGCTGTCCGCATAGTTATAGCCTCTGCCACTGTTGCGATCATTGCGGCCTTCCTTAATGCCTTCGTTGTAACCGGCGTTCAAGGCCGTCTGTGCGACCTGCCTTGAGACAGTGTAGCCACCGTAGCCGTAGCCGTTGTTGCCATAACCGTTATTGCTGTAGCCGTAATTGTCGTAATTGTCATAACGGTCACGCGCACGTTGGCGACGAATCTGTTCGCGCTCGTACTGGCGTTGACGGCGCATCTGTTCGCGCTCGTACCTGCGTTGTTGCTGTTGTTGACGCCATGCATCATTTGGATACTGGGCCTGTGTCGTTACACTCGACGCCATCCCAATGCCGAACAGTAAAGAAGATGCCAGGATTAGTCTCCCGATTTTGTCGTTCAAGTGATTGAATTTCATACTGAGCCTCCTTTTAATCAGCTATACTCGCAACCAACATGCCCCATTGACGGTTCTCCGATGCCTTTAATTTGCAAGACGATTACAAATAGCTTGCGCTCTCAAGACCCTACGCAGTGCTATTTATGTGCGACATACACGGCGCCGGCCCGGCAGCCGCAAGCGTGACAATAGGGAAAGTCTCTGTGCAGCCCTTTTTCTAATTCTCCTGATGTGTCAGAATCAGGCTGTAGACCAGTTCACAACTCAGCTTCCGTCCCTGAAGTGGCGTCATCCTCGGAAGGCAGCGAGAGCGGCAGACGCCGTAGAGGCTCAAGCTAAAGCATCCTCAACTAGAAATATGAAGAAAGGCGGTGTGAGATGAACTACATAATCAAGCTGATGACACAGACCGCCGCAGCGGCCATTCTCGTGTCGGCGTTGGCCCACACGACTCAGGCCCAGCAACAACAAGGCGGGCTCATCCCAGGGCGAGCCGAACGCGAGCGCCTGGCGCGCGAGAGGCTTGAGCGCGAACAGCTAGAGCAGGAGAGCCAGTTGTTGATGATGATGACGGAGCGGCTTCACAATAGCGCCCCGCCCACGATACGCACTCCTCAGCTTGCCTTCGCGCAGATCAGGGAAGACTACGTTCGCCTACAGGTGGTCAATAACGATCTGGCGCGCGTCGTGGCGGCAGCAGGCACACTCGACCTCAAGACGGTCGCGCACTCTGCGGCAGAGATAAAGAAGCGTGCCGACAGGCTCAAGGAAAATCTGGCGCTCCCGCAACCGGAGTCCAACAGCACGCGACCGAAGGTGACGGTCGGGGCCGAGCCTGAACAGTTAAAGGCTGCGCTCGCGGCACTGGATGCTCTGATCCTCAAGTTGGTGCGCAACCCCCTCTTCAGAAACCCGAAGCTGGTGGATGCGCGCAACGCTCCGCAGGTGCGTCTTGGGCTTGAAGAGATCGTAGAGTTGAGCAGCCAGGTGAAGAAGCGCAGCGAGCAGTTGAGCAAGGCCGCACAGAAGGCGCAATGAGCCTTTAAGCGAGCACTGAAGCGTGCGATCACAGCGGCGATGAAACGGTTCGCAGAGCTTTGATCGGGCGCGCATCATCGCCTGACAAGTCTTTAGACCAAGCCTTCAAACAGCAACTCGTTCCGACCTGAGCGCGCTCGGGTTTTGCCTTCGCGCCCGGACTCTCGGGAGCCTATTCTCTTTTTATTGACAACCACCCCGGAGAGGCATAAGTTACTATCGCATTTCTGCTATTCAAGAGCTTCCCGTCAACCTCGCGGAGCTCACCGTTTCACACACGCGCCGATGAATATTGCTGAGAGCCTTGCTTTCAGGACGCTTTCGAGCGGCCCGGCTCTTTACGTAGTCTTAAGGGGCATCTGACCCGTGCTCTCTGGCAACTCTAACCCTAAATTTGCCCGGAAGGAGAACCCGATGAAGAGGAAACTTTGCAGCGTTGCTTTTGTCGTCGTCATACTCTTTTCGCTTGCGCAGGTGTGCGCGGCGGAAGACACGTCGAACCTGACGCTCAAACAATCGAGCTACACTGTGTCTCTGGAACTCAAGTTCAGCCGGAAGAATCAGAACCCGATGCAACGCGCCATCTCCTTTCTAGACCTGGGCCCAAACGGGTACGCGACCGGTTTTCTCGTCGGCGATGGATTAGTGATGACGGCCTATCACGTCGTCTCGGGCGAGTTGAGCCTTCCCAAGAGGGTCTTGCTCGGATTCGGGGCGAGAGATCAGCTTGAGGTCGCAGTGCACATCAACGGTTGCCAGGCGACGGTGCTCAAGGTGGATAAGGAAGCAGACCTGGCGCTCCTGCGCGTGTGTCCATCACAGAAGCGCGGTGTCGCTCCGGCCTTTCAGGCGAGCCTCAGCAAGGATGAGAAAATCCTTCTCATCGCAAGACCGCGCGGCAATAGGATGGTGCGACGGGGAATCTTTTACGGGACGTATCTGATGCGCGGCCAGGAATACTGGGCGGCGAAGATAGACGGGCACGACGGTTATTCGGGGAGCCCCGTTTACAACGACAGGGCAGAGCTTGTCGGCGTCTTCAGCGGCTACGATTGGGCGAAAAGGCTCGCGGTGATTAGCCCCGGAGTGAGGGCCCAAAAGCTTCTCGAAGACTATATCTCAACCCCTCAGCCTTGAATTCGGAAAACAGAACTGGCGAAAGAGCGGTCGAGCGGCCCGCTCTGCATTGCAGTCGCCGCAGTGGTCCGGGCAAACGAGTCGCGCTGAGAAGAATCGAACGGCAGCTCGAAGGTTTCTTCTCCTTCCAGCTGCCGTTTCGCGCCTGACGCTCAAGAGGTGGCGGAGGTAAAGGGGGGTTGTCAGTCTGCCGTGTGCAGTGGCACGCGGGCTTACTTTGCGAGGGCGGCGATCTCAATGGCCTGCGCTTCCGGCTGCGCCTCTTCGCGCTGCTGTGGATTCTGCGCCAGCTCTCTCTCAACCGCCCGCTCGCTCCCGGACTTGCGTAGCTGGCGGCCATCAACTTCACCGGCCCTCCACATCTCCGCGAGGAAATATCGCTCGCCGTAGCGATTGAAGACCAACATGCTCTTTTGGCTCGGCGCTTTGGCCCTCACCGTATTGGTCAACTGCGTCGCGCGCGCTTGTCCCTGCGCGCTGAGATGCAGGATTACCAGGCCGTCAACCGTCTTGACGTTGGAGATGACGTATTGACCAGCCGGGAGCGTCTCGTTTCCGACCGTGAACTCAAAGGGGATGTTCGCCGTGTAGCGTGTGCGCGACTGTGCCTGCGCGTCCGTGTTGGCTGCGACGAGCGTCAGCATGGCGACGAGGCCGATCATTGTCAGGGATTTGAGAATACTCTTTTTCATCTGTGGCTCCTTCTGAAACTCTTTTTTTGTGCGGTGGCTGAAGCCGTCCGTCCCGCCGTTAGAGGTTGGATTTTCATTTACTCGCCTGCCGAGTTCCCAACCGTCCCGATTCCTGCTTCACTCATCTACGCGACACAGCTCTGGAAAAACCACCACCGTCGCGGAGAATTTTTTTATCCCCGGAAATTTTGGTCGGAATGAGTTGGGGAAAGTGTTACAATTCGCGCCGCCGACAGACGGATTTGTTCTCTTACAGCAGAGGCCAAGGGAGTTATGACCGCCTCACACTCGCCAGAAAAGATGACTCGACTGCTCCTGGATTGGAGCGAGGGAGACCAGGCCGCGCTCGACGAGCTGATCCCTTTGATCGAGCAGGAATTGCACCGCATAGCCCATCAATACATGAACCGCGAGAGCCCGGGCCATACGCTGCAAACCACGGCCCTCGTCAACGAAGCCTACCTACGGCTTATAGATCAGAAGAACGTGCGCTGGCAGAACCGCGCGCACTTTTTCGCCATCGCCGCCCAGACCATGCGACGCATCCTGATCGATCACGCGCGCAAGCACGCGCGGGCCAAGCGTGGTGGAAAAGCGCGCAAAATATCGCTAGATGAAGTGGCGGTGCTCTCACACGAGAGGGCATCGGAGTTGGTCGCCTTGGACGAAGCGCTCGCACGCCTGGCCCTGCTCGACCCGCGCCGGGGGCAGGTCGTCGAGCTGCGCTTTTACGGCGGGCTGAGCAATGAAGAGGTCGCAGAAGTCCTGGGCATCTCGGCCAACACAGTGATGCGCGATTGGAATATGGCCAGGGCCTGGCTCGCGCGCGAGCTTCGGCAAGAGGATTGAACCGTGAAGGACGAGCGCTGGCGGCAGATCAGCATGATCTTCAAATCCGCGCTGGAGCGCGCGCCCGCAGAGCGCGGGGCTTACCTGCGCGCTGCCTGCGAGCGCGACGAAACGCTGCGCCACGAGGTCGAATCGCTGCTCGCGGCTTACGAACAGGGGGGACAGTTGATAGATTCTCCGGCCATCGAGGCCGCAGCCCCGCTGCTCGCCGGTGAGGGAGAGAAACTGACAGAGGGCCAGAGCCTGCTGCATTACAGAGCGGTCAAACAGATCGGCGCAGGCGGCATGGGCGAAGTCTACCTCGCGCTCGATACGCGCCTCGGGCGCAAGGTCGCGCTCAAACTGCTGCCGTCCTACTTCACCAGGGACGAGAATCGGCTGCGCCGCTTTCGACAGGAGGCTTGCGCCGCCTCCGCCCTGAATCATCCGAACATCATCACGGTTTACGAGATCGGAGAGGCCGATGGCAGGCACTTCATCGCCACGGAGTTGATAGAGGGCGTGACGCTGCGTGAGCGCATGAAGAGCGGTCGAATCAAGCTCACAGACGCCCTCGACATAACAGTGCAGGCGGCGAGCGCCCTGACCGCCGCGCACGCGGCAGGGATAGTGCACCGCGACATCAAGCCGGAAAATATCATGCTGCGCACCGACGGCTACGTCAAAGTTCTGGACTTCGGTCTCGCCAAGACGACCGAGCGCAGAGCCGCACCCTCGGACTCGAATGTTGATACGCAGATGCTCATCAATACGAACCCGGGCGTCGTGATGGGCACTATCACCTACATGTCGCCGGAACAGGCGCGCGGGCTCGAAGTGGACGAGCGCACGGATATTTGGAGCATGGGCTGCGTGGTCTACGAGATGGTGGCGGGCTGTCTGCCCTTTGACGGCGGAACGACGGGCGAGGTCGCGGCTGCAATCCTCGGCGACGAAGAGCCTGCGCCGCTCGCGCGCTATTCAAGAGACGTGCCCGCGGAGTTGGAGCGCATCGTCAGCAAGGCGCTGTGTAAAGAGAGAGAGGAACGCTATCAAACGGCTAAGGACTTCCTCATAGACATCAGGAATCTGAAGCAGGAGCTTGAGTTTGAAACCAAGCTGCAACGCAAGGAGGCGCACCGCTCCGCGAGCCGCGACTCGCTCACGCAGCAATCCATCGAGACAGTGATAGAGGAAGAGCCCCCGCCCGCCGCGCACAAGGGCGAAAGCGCCAGTCGCGCGCCGCACGCTCTTGAAGAGAACCTGACCCAGCGCATCAGCCCTGGGACGACCGAAGAGGCGCAGAAGAGAGAGACGACAGAGATCAGAGGAATTGATTCTCCGGCCACGCGTTGGAGGCCGGGTGCTGCGGCGCGCGCCTTACTGGCGGCGTTCGCGGTTCTCCTCGTCGCGGGCGGCGCGCTCTGGCTCTACCTGCGCAGCGCCAACCTCAAATGGGCCCGCCAGTCAGTCCCGCGCGTCGAAGAGCTTGCGCGCGCGCAGAAATATTTTGAGGCGTATGACCTCGCCGTCAAAGTTCAGAAGTACCTGCCGGATGATCCGACGATCACGCGCTTGCTGCCGGTCATCGCGGACGATCTGACGGTTGCGACCGAGCCTGCCGGGGCGCGCGTCTATCTCAAGCGATTCTCGACAGACGCGTCCGGCAAGCCCTCGTCGGCGCAGCTCGTCGGCACTACCCCGATCAATCACGAGCGAATCGCTCGCGGCGATTACATCCTTTCCATAGAGAAGGAGGGCTATGCCGGAATCGAGCGCACTGTGTCGGGCGCGATGCTGCGCGCCGGAAACGCGACGATCACGCCGCCGCCGATAAAGTTGGAAGTGAAATTGATCGAGGCCGCGAGCGTTCCCGAGCGCATGGCCTTTGTGCCGGGCGGCGAGTACAGATTGACGGGCTGGTCTCGCGTGACGAGCGAGCGCGTCCAGCTCGACGATTATTTTATAGACAAGTATGAAGTGACCAACCAGGAGTATAAAGAGTTCATCAACGCGGGCGGTTATCGCAATAAGCAGTTCTGGAAATATCCTTTCGTCAAGGAGGGCAAGACTCTCTCGTGGGAAGAAGCGATGCAGGAGTTTAAAGATCACACGGGACTGCCGGGCCCGCGCACCTGGTCGAGCCAGAATTACCCGGACGGCAAGGCGCAGTTTCCCGTCACGGACATAAGCTGGTACGAGGCCGCAGCCTATGCAGCCTTTCGCGGCAAACAGCTTCCGACCGTCTTCCAGTGGGACAAGGCCGCGCGCAATGGAATCATCTCGCCCTTCGGCATCGTTATGCCCTGGGGGATTTTCAACTCGGGAGAGACGGTCGAGGGAAGGGCCAACTTCGGGGGCAATGGGCCCATGGCGGTCAACATGCTTGAGTTCGGGATGAGCCCTTATGGCTGTTATCACATGGCCGGCAACGTCGCCGAATGGTGTCTCAACGAGCAGACGCAGGGCTTTACGACCATCGGCGGCTCCTGGGGCGACCCCGTCTACATGTTCGGCAACTGGGGCGATTATCCCGGCTTCTACCAGTCGAGCAAGCTGGGCTTTCGCTGCGTCCGCAACCCTGAGAGGGCGAGCGGCGATCAGGGCGCGATGCGTGTCAGGTCGGACGCGGAGATTCCCACCTACGAGGTGACGAGCGAGGCCAGCTTTAATCGTTTGGCCAGCTATTATCGTTATGAGAAGAGGCCGCTCGACGCGCAGGTCATCGAAGTCACGGAAACGGATGAGTGGAGGCGCGAAAAGATCAGCTTCGTCGGCGCAGACGGTGAACGCGCCATCGCCTACCTCTACTTGCCGAGGAACTTACCAGGCCCTTTGCAGGTCGTGCACCTGGTTCCGCCCTCGGATGTCAGCGATGGTTTGCGCTCACTGCCCGACGCCATGGAGACGATTCTTCCGGCGATCATCAAATCGGGCAGAGCGGGCTTTGGCGTGGCGTTGAAGGGCTACGCGGAGAGAAAGTATCCGCCCAATTTTGTCCGGCCTGCCTACAACAGGGTCGAATTCCGCGAGCTGATGGTCAACTGGATCACCGATCTGCGTCGCGGATTAGATTACCTTGAAACGAGAGATGATATAGACGCGCGAAAGGTCACCTTGTTTGGGCCAAGCGGCGGCTCCTTCCTCGGCCTCATCGTGACGGCGGTCGATACGCGCTATCGCGCTGTCGCCATGATGGGAGCGGGGATACGAAAAGCCGAGATGCGCTTCATCCCCGAAGCCAACCGGATAAACTTCATCCCGCACATACGCGCGCCCAAGCTGATGATTAATGGCCGCTACGACGAGACACACCCGTTCAAGACCGACGCCGAGCCGCTCTATAAACTGTTACGCGAGCCGAAGCGATTGGTCGTCTTTGACAGCGGCCACATACCCCCGCCAGAGCTTTTCATCCCCATCATGAACAAGTGGCTCGACGAAACCCTCGGCCCGGTCAGCCGGTAGTAAGAAAGGATGAAGAAAGCAATTAACAGGATGAAGAGAGATTGTCAGGATAAAGACTAAGAGATAAGAAATTCAGTCAGCAATGCTTTTGTATTCAATCCCGCTGTTAGTCTTTCATCCTGACCATCTCTGTCCCTCCCTGTTAAATTCTGCTTTGCTTGACCCTCATCATGCTTTCATCCTTCCGCTTTCTTCCTTGCCTTTCACCTTCTGTCCTTGAACTGCTCATAGAGTTCCGTGTGGCGGCTCGTGAGGGGGAGCTGCCGACCGTTGATGAAGAGGTAGCGAACGTGTGTGCGTGCGTCCAGGAGGTCGCCGTCCGTGATGGCGAGGTTGGCCGTCTTGCCGACTTCGATTGAGCCCAGGCGGTCTGCGACGCCCATGATCTGTGCCGGGTAGAGCGTGACGGCTTTGAGCGCTTCGTCGCGCGGCAGGCCGAAGGAAGCGGCCATGCCCGCATGATAGGGAAGCTCGCGCACCTCCGCGCCAGTATCACCCGAAGAAATACAGAAGCGCACTCCCGCCTGTTGCAGCTTTGAAGGATTCGTGTAGAGCGCGTCGTAGTAATCGTCTTCGAGCGGAGGCAGGTCGCGCACGCTCGTCACGATCACGGGGACGTTGCGCTCCTTCAAGAGCGCGGCTGCTTTCCAGGCTTCACCGCCGCCGAGGATGATCGCCTTGAGGTGCATCTCGTCGGCGAAGCGCACGGCGGCGCGTATCTCGGACTCGCGCTCTGCGCGAAAGATCACTGGCCGCTCGCCGCGCACGTAGGGCACGAGCGAGGCCAGGACGACAGACTGGTTGGGTCGCGGCAGGCGCTTGTCTCGCTGATAAGCGTCCTGCGCCTTGCCGTAGCTTTCGGCATCGCGCAGGAACTTTCGCAAACGCTCGATCTGCTTGTCGCGCGTCGTGAGTGCTTCGGTGATGGGAATCTCCGTCGGCGGCGCGTAGTAGCCTCCGTCGTTGCTCGTCGCGGCGCGCGGAAAGTTAATGACGAGCGCCGCCGAGGGCACGACGGCCATCTCGGGCGTCGTCGTGCCGTCAAGGTTGATGATGGCGGCCTGGCCCGAGATGATGCCGCCGAGCGGCAGCGACGCGACGCTCGTGATGCCGTTTGCGCGCGTCACGTTGACGTGGGCGCTATGCGGATTGATGGCGTTTAAGGCAGAGGCGTTCGGGTTCATCTCCCCGACTTCTGCTGTGTCCACAGTGCCGGGCGCGCCCAGACTGATCTCGACCAGCCCGAGCGATGTTCCCGCATCCATCATCCCCGGATAAATCGTCAGCCCGCGAGCGTCTATCTCCTGCGCTCCCGGCGGAGCCGAGACGCTCGCTGATGCGCCCACGGCCTCTATCTTCCCGTCCCGTATGACGAGCGTGCCGTTTTCGATTTCGGGGCCGCTCACGGTCACTATGCGCGCGTTGCGGATGACATAAGCGCTCGCTCTCGTGCCGGAAGCCTGCGACCCTGCTGCCGCCCTTTGTTGGGCCTGGGTGTTAATGACCCCGATCAACGAAATGCAGAGCATGCACAGGCAGAAGATGGCTGTAATCTGATCTCTTACTCTCATCAGCGGTTGTGACCTCCATCTCTTTCGGCATCGTCAAGCTCGCCAGACCTGCGCCCGGGACGCGGGGCGGGAGGCGTGGTCGCGCCTTTAGCGGGCGGGCGGTTCGCTTCCGCTCGCTCAAGCGTCGCGCGCTCGCGCTCAAGCTCGGTGCGGCGCGCAAGGTCTTGCTGGCGGTCGAAGAAGATTTCGCCGTCAATGAAGGTCGTCTCGACGCGCGAATAGACGCTGAAGGGATGACCGTTCCAGATCACGAGGTCTGCATCCTTGCCGACATCAATGGAGCCGACGCGCGCCTCTATGCCGAGCTGCCAGGCGGGGTTCATGGTAATCGTCTTTAAAGCTTCCTCTTCGGTGAGGTCGCCGTACTTCATCAGCTTGGCGGCGTCTATGTTGAGACGACGCGCGCGCTCGTTCGAGTCGGAGTTGACCGAGACGTTGACGCCCGCTCTCATCAGGATCGCCCCGTTATAGGGGATGGCGTCGAAGGCCTCTATTTTGTAGCCCCAGCTATCTGTGAAGATGGAAGCGCCCGCGCCGTGCTGAGCTATCTCGCGCGCCACCTTGTAGGCTTCCAGAGCGTGCTGGAAAGTCTTGACCTTGAAGCCGAACTCGTCGGCCAGGTTGATGAGCATCAAAATCTCGTCGGCGCGATAAGAGTGGGCGTGAACAAGGCGTTTGCCTTCGAGGACTTCGACCAGGGGCTCAAGCTGCAAGTCGCGGCGCGGTGCGATCAGGTTTCTTTCGCCGCGCGCGACCGAAGCGCGATATTCATCCCAGGTCTTCTTGTAATCACGCGCGCGGACGAAGGCATCGCGTATCACCTCTTCGACGCCCATGCGCGTCGCAGGGTAGCGACGGGGCTGCCCCGGTACTGCCGGAAAATTTGTGCGCTTCGGATTCTCGCCGAGCGCGAACTTGATGCCGGGCGGTGCGCCCGGAAAGACGAAATCCTCGGCGGGCCGTCCATACTTGAGCTTGACCACTGTGTTCTGACCGCCGATGGCATTGCCCGAGCCGTGCAGCAAATTGGCCGTCGTCGTGCCGCCCGCCAACTCGCGGTAAATGTCCACGTCCGTCGGATTCAACACGTCGCTGATGCGCACCATCGAAGTCACCGAATAGGTCAGCTCGTTCACAGCATCTATCATCGTGTGCGAGTGGCAGTCAATGATGCCCGGCATGACGTACTTCCCCGTAGCATCAATGACGCGCGCACCTGCCGGGGCGGAGAGATTTTGTCCAATCGCGGCGATCCGTCCGCCGCGAATCACAATGTCGGAATTCTGAAGCGTGCCATGCGAGACGGTCAGAATGGTCGCGTTGCGAATGATCGTATCCGGCACAGTGCTGCTGCCGGCGCTGCGCTGCGGCGGCTGTCGTCGCTGCTGAGCACGCGACTCTTTAAGCTGCGCCGCGCCAAACAGAGTAACCGTAAGTATGAGCGCGATAAATTTTTTCATTATCAACCCCTAACTACAGTGAAGAGTGACGGGTGACAAGTGACGAGTTAAAAGCTTAATCAAAGCTTGATCCAGGCTTGTCACCCGTCACTCTTCACTCGTCACTGTTCTTGCGGTTTTGTTCCTGTGAAAGTCATGGTTCCGAGCTGCGAGGCGGCTGTGCCGCGCAGCTCTTTGCCGTTAGCCGTTCCTTTGATGGTGATCTCGACGGTTCGGCCCTGTATGGTTTCCGTGGTGGTGAAGCGAAAACCTTCCGGGCCCGCAGAGCCGTTGCTGACCTCGGAGCTGCCGAAGGAGCTTTGAATCGTGCCGGTCAGGGTATTGCCCTGCTGCCGCAACGTGAGCGTGCCGGGAATGGATTGACCGTTGACATCGTAAGTGATCGTCCATACGCCGGAAAGGTTGCTCGCCGTGGCAGCGCTGTTGACGGGCGGTGTCGCGGGCGTTGGCGCGGGCGACGGCGCGGGCGTCGGCGCAGTGCGCGCTGGCGTAGTCGCCGGGGGCGGCCCGGAGGGGCGCGAGCCCGTGAAGGAGCCGGGCGAGCGCCCGACGATGGTGACAGTGCCGCGCATCTCGTTGCCTGTAATCGTGCCCGTGAAGGTCGCTTCGGTCGTGAGACCGCCGACGTTGACAGGCGCTGTGAAGCGTATGTCGCCGGAGGCCCCGACCGACGCGTTGGCGATCTGCGCAGAGCCCAGAGCGCCCTGAATCGAGCCGCGCAGCGTTTCACCCTCCTGCTGCATCGTCAGGGTGACGGCCTGTGAACCTTCGCCCAGATCCACGCTGAGCGTCCACGTTCCGGTGGCGATAGTTCCAGCACCCGCCGGCCCTATGGGCTTCAAGTCAACGGGGCGGCCATCTATGAAGACATGGCTGATACGCATAGTGCGGTCGAAGATGTCGCCGCGCGTCAACGTCAGGTTGGCGATCTTGCCGACCTCGATTGTGCCCAGGCGGTCTGCCACGCCGAGTATCTCAGCCGGACGCAAAGTCATGGCGCGCACGGCTTCATCGCGCGCCAGACCGTTCTCGACCGTCTTCGCGGCATTGGCCAGAAAGTCTGCCATGGTGGGCAGCGAACCCGATTGAAAAGCGAAGCGGACGCGCGCGGCGGCCAGGCGGCCAGCGTTCTTCGGCGCGTCGGCGCGAGCGCGCAGGACGCGCAACGGGTCCGGGTCTGCCTCCGGGACATCGGCGCTCGTGCGCTTCGGAAAATTGAGCGAGAGTAGGACCGGCGTATCACTCTCGCGCAGGCGGTCTGTGACTCTCCAAGCCTCTTCGCCCCCGGCGATGATGGCTCGCAGGTTGAACTCCTTCGCAAGGTCGAGCGCACGCTTGATCTCGCGCTCGGTGTTGGCATACATCACGACGGGAATCTCGCGGCGGATGACCGGGACGAGCGCGGCCAGCGACTTGTCCTGTTCTGGACGACGCAGCCCGCGCGGGCTGCGCTCGTAGACGGCCTGCGCTTCACTGTAGCGCCCCGCGTCCAGGAACATCTGCCTGAGCGCGGAGAAGACGCCCATCAGGGATGCCGGATAGCCTCCGGTACGCAGCGGCGTGAATCCTATGTGCAGGGCGACGGGCGAGCGGACGATCATCTGCTGCGGCGTATCGCCGGAGAGATTGATGAGCACGGATTGCCCTATCAGTATGCCCTCGCGCGGTGAAGAGAGCGCGGCTGTTATTCCGGCGCTTCTGGCCGATTCGATCTGGTCGCCGCCCGCACGTATCTGATCGGCGGCGAGCAGCTCCGGTTGAAGGCCTGGCGGCTGCGTGGAATTGGGCGAGGTGAAGTTGGAAGAGCCCTGCGCACTCGCAGGTGAAGAGCCTGCTGCGCTGCCGGGTGAGGGCGTCGGCTGCGGGATGCCCAGGTGGGTATTAGCGTCAATCAGTCCGGGATAGACGGTGAGCCCCGCGCCGTCAATGATACGCGCATCGGCAGGAGCCGTGACGCTTGCTCCGACGGCGCTGATCAGGCCGTTGCGAATGACGACCGTGCCGCGCTCGATTCTGGGCCCGGAGACGGTCACGATGCGCGCGTTCGTGATGGCGTAAGTATCAATGCCCGTGCCCGGTTGCTGCGCGCGCGTCGTGAAGAGAAAGGCCTGTGTCGCGGCAAAGGTGAGAAGAATTGAGAGCGCGGCCCCTGGCCGCAGGTAAGGATTTCGCATGACAGTTTTCAGACCTCAATCGGTGCAGATGGCAAGAGCACAGCCCGGACGAGCCAGACCCTTCGGTTCCCAACGCCAGTCGTTTTTGCAAGACAGCGCGCCGAACAAAAATTCGATTTAAGAAGGAGGAGTACGACGGCGTAATATTAGTGCAGAGTTTTGCGTAGACGCAACAGCGGCGGGCGATTCCCATTTGAGGAGAATCGCCCGCCGCCATTTCAGCGCGAACTTAAATTGTCGGAAAGCCTTTAGGATTTCTTGGCAGGTGATGCAGCCGGTCTGGACTCGGCCCCGCATCCGCTCGCCGCGCCTGAAGTCGAAGCCGTCTTGCCAGCCGTCGAGCAGCAGGAGGCTCCGTCACCGCCCGCCGACTTGCAGCATTCAGACTTACCGGCAGCCATCGTGGAGCAAGAGCCTTCCTTGCCGCCGCAGCAGCCCTTGCCGCCCTCCGCCGTGTTGCATTCCATGCCCGCCGCCGAGCACTTGCAGCCTTCAGACGTGCCGCCCGTCGTGCTGGTCGCGTTGGCGCTCGCCACGACCGTGTTGGCGTCTCTGGCGGGAGACGCCGAGGAGGTCGCGTTATTCGCGGAACGATTACCGTTTCCGTTGCCGGCATTGCCTGTATTCGTATTGGCGGCGCTACAACCGGCCAGCACCAGCATGACGAAGGCCAGCAACGCTACTAATTTGATCTTCATGGGTGTTTCTCCTGTTGGGTCGGGGTAAGCCGTCGCTTGACCGGCGGCTCGAAGTGCGCTCCTGGCGCTTTGGTCTTAAGAATTATGCCTGCACGCTTGGCCCGCCTCAGATTGATGAGCCGAATCGTCTTTCTCTCATCACGCCGGGCGGAAAGAGAAAATAAAGGAAAAGCAATTGAATCCGAATAGAGCATCCCTTAGGATGGCGGATAGTACATTGAGTCGTGCCCTGTGCGCAAGTGGAAAATTACGGATTTGCCTTCAGAGCTTACCCTACATCTGACCGGGAAGGAAGCATTTAGCGCTCTTTATGCTCTGTTTCATACAGGAGACGGCCCGCACCATCATCGGGACGCCGCGCGAAGGCCTGGCCGAAGGTACGATCATCAACGCGGTGCAATGGCTGCGGCTGATCGTCGAGACGACGGGCGCGGCCATCATCGGCCTGGGCGTGCTCGTCGCCGCCTATCAATTCGCCCGCGCCCTGATTCCACCGCAATTGGAGAGCTACAACACCATACGGCTGACGCTGGCCAGGTATCTGGCCCTGGCGCTTGAATTTCAGCTCGGCGCAGACATCCTCTCGACTGCCATTGCGCCAAGCTGGGATCAGATCGGCAAGCTCGGAGCCATCGCCGTCATACGCACGCTCCTCAACTACTTTCTCACGCGCGAGATGCGAGAGGAAAATCAAGTCAAAAGGCGAAGGGAGAAGGGCGAAAGCGCGGCGGAAAACGAGATTTGAGAAAAGCGCTCTCGTAAGAAAAGCGCTCGCGCCCGCGCCTTCGACCTTTCACCTTACCACTTGATCGTGCCTTCCTTCGATTCGTCTATCTGCGCCAGTTGGACTCCTTCGTTGTAGAAGAAGAGCTTCATGTTATCGAAGAGAAATTCGTGCGTGTCAGGGTTCGAGAGATCGAGCCCATAGTGGTTGATGAGCTGGTTCTGTTTCTGTAGCCAGGCGGCCCAGCACGGCTGGCAGATTTCCGCGCCGATGCGTTGGCCCAGCTCCGTCGGGAGCGGCGCGTAACCGAGCGCGGGCCGCTTCTCGCCGCACCGCGCGCATTTGATCTTGTCGGACATAATTTAGAACTCCTTGACCGTAAATCTTGAAGGCTTTGAAGCCCGTAACATATCACAGCAGCGCTGCTGCTCGCGTGCGCGTCTTGCCTCCCGCCTTTCAGCCGCCGTTCATCGCCGCGCGGATGGCGGCGATGATCTCATCGTCCTTCGGGCGAAAGAGCGAGAGCGGCTGAATCTTGCGGTAACGGATCACGCCCGCGGCATCTATGACGAAGACGGCGCGAGCCGAACGGTTCGGCAGCCATGACGTGGCGCTGTAAGCCTTGCTCACAACGCCCCCGGCATCAGAGAGCAGTCGCAGCGGAAGCTCGTGATGCTCTGAGAAGCGCCGGTGCGACTCCGAAGTGTCGGTCGAGATGCCGACGACTTCAGCGCCCGTGCGCGAGTAATCCTCCCAGTTGTCGCGCACAGAGCACATCTGCCGTGTACAGACGGGCGTTTCGTCGCCCGGATAAAAAAGCAGCACAGTCACCTTGCCGCGCTGGTCTGAGAGCCGCCACTCGCGCCCCTCGCCGTCCTTCAGTGTGAAGTCAGGCGCTTGCGCCCCGACCCGCGCTTCCCTCTGTTCGCTCAAGCTATTCTCCTGCCCCCGATGACCTTGACTGAGGTCAGTACCGCCAAAGGTCTCGGGCGGGGAGGTGCGATAAGAACCCGCCCGAGACCTTTGGCGGCACTGATCTACCATCTATGCCAAAACTATTTGAAGTCGCGTATGTCTTTGAAAGGGACTTCGCGGTCTGTGAAGTCCGGGCGATAGTAATGGAAAGCCGTGTCGTATTCCTGCATCCAGCCTTCCTCCATCCCCAGCTCGTCGAGCGCCGAAAGAGCGCGCAGCCATTCCGATTCCGTGATGCGGCGCGAGAGCAGCACGTAGCGCTCGTCGGAGGCCGCGCGGTTGGTCGCATAATACTGCGCCATCATAGAGACGGCGACGCGCGGGCTCAAAGCGTCCCTGATCCATTCCAGCGATTCACGCACACCGGCCAGATCATTGGGCAAGACGAGCAGGCGGACGACCAGCCCGCGCTTGAGCAGGCCGTCGGAATCGATGACCAGCTCGTCGCCCATCTGCCGGTACATCTCCGAGAGCGCGCGGCGCGCGTGCTCCGTGTAGTCTTTCACCTTGGAGTATTGATAACCCGCATCGGAATCGGCGTATTTCAAGTCTGGCAGGTAAACGTCAACAATGCCGTCCAAGAGGGCCAGCACTTCGACCGCATCATAGGCGTTGGTGTTGTAGACGATGGGCAGGCGCAGCCCGCGCTCCGCTGCGAGCCAGATAGAGCGGGCCATCTGCGGAGCGAAATGTGTGGGCGAGACGAAGTTGATGTTATGACAGCCGCGCTCCTGCAATTCGATCATCATCGCGGCGAGGCGCTCATGTGTCGTCTGGTTCTTGAGCTGCTCTTTGTGCGTCTGGGAGATCTGGTAGTTCTGGCAGTAGACGCAGCGCAGGTTGCAGTTGCCGAAGAAGATATTGCCCGCGCCGTGTGTGCCGACGAGCGCGGGTTCTTCGCCGAAGTGCGCCGTGTAGGACGAGACGATGGGCAGGCGTCCCGAATAGCAGGCGGCGATCTCGTCTCGCAGGCGGTTGTTCAGGCAATCGCGCGGGCAGACAGTGCAGCGCTCAAGCAGCGCCTCCAAAAGCAGGACGCGCCGCTCAAGCTCGCCCGTCGCCAGCAGTCGCAGGTATGAAGGCTCTCTATTCATGGCGTCTGAAATGTACGAAGTGCGGCTTGTGTTGTTCAACCACCTCGGCGGGCGCATACTGCTTGGTCAAGCGCCAGATGAAATCCATCTCCGTGTGAATGGTCGAAAGCGCCAGGCGTGCCTCGAAGATGAGCAGCACGCTGCCGTAAAAGAGAAAGCAGGCCCCGACCAGACCCGTCACCACAGGTATCCAGTTATAGCGCGGCACGCCGCTCACGGCCACAGCCCCTATCGCCACGCTGGTCGAGACGAAAATGCCGAGCGCCATGTAGAAGACCGTCATGCAGCGCTGCAAGAGGCGCGCGCGGCTCGTCAGCTTGTCGAGCTGGTTGAAGATAACTGTGCGGCGGTCTTCGTAGAGTTCCATCTCCGGCTTGGTGTGCGACAACTCTTCCAGGCGATCAGAGAGCGTGCGCACGCGGTCAACGACGCGCCCCAGTCTGGTCGAGGTCGAAAGGATCATCGTCCCGCAGGCCGAGATCAGCACGGCGGGCGTAATCATGGCCGTCAAAACGGCCAGCGCTGATGATAGTTGATCCATCCTTTTTACGTTGCTTGATGCTATTTATAGCGTTCCGACCAGCGCGAGAGCAACCGCTGCGCGCACGCCGCGAAATATTTTTTCGCGCCGCATGAAAAGAGAGAATCACAAGACTGCAAACTGTGATATGTTACGCGCCCAAGCAGAGGCGATCTGTACTCACGTCTCATTCAACCTCTGAGCAAGGGGTTTCACCTTTTGATAAAGGAGAAGAACAAGATGTCGGAACAGGGCAACGACGCGAACGAAGATGATCGTGTGGAGCGCGACACGGAGACGGGCGGCGCAACGGCTGGCGGCGGCGGCTCCTCAGACGCCGGCGACACTGGGGCGGGCGAGTCCGGCGACGATACCGCTCGCCATGGAGGCCAGGCCATCGGACGCGCGACAGGAATGGGCGCGAACATGTCCGAATCGGCTGGCGGCGGAGGAGGCGGCGGCGCAGAAGATGCATCTGCGGGAGGCGGCGGCACGAGCGACGCAGATACCGGCGGCGGCAGCAGCAGCAGCAGCGCTGGTGGCAGTGGGGGCGATGCTGGCGGCTCGAAGAAGGGCGGCGGCGGCAGTAAGGGTTCGGCAGGCGGCTCGAAGGGCGGGGCCGGGAAGGGCGGCGCTGGCGGAACTAAAGGCGCGGGCGGCGGCAGCTCGAAGAAAGGCGAAGGCGGCTCGAAGAAGAGCGCGGGCGGCGGTGGTGGTTCTTCGCGTGGCGGTACGAAGGGTGCGAGCGCGGGCGCTCGCAAGGGCGGCTCGAAGACCGGCGGCAGCGCCGGAGGCGGGCGCGGCAGCACAGGCGGCGGCGGACAGAAAAGAGCATCGAAAGCCGGAGCCAAAGGCAGCACTAAAGGCGGCGCGGGTAAGGGCGGAAGTCGCGGCGGAGCAGGCGGACGCGGCCAGGCGACTCGTCCCGTCAGCGGCGGCGCTGGCGGTGGCAGAGGCGGCAGCGGAGGCGGCACACGCGGAGGCGGTGCTGGTGGCGGCTCGAAGAAGGGCGGCGGCAGCAAGGGCTCGGCAGGCGGCTCGAAGAAGGGCGGCGCTGGCGGAACTAAAGGCGCAGGCGGCGGCACGCGCGGAGGCCAGGGCGGCGGAGGCTCTAAGAAGGGTGCGACCCGTGGCGGCGGCTCGAAGGGCGGAAGCAACAAAGGTGGAGGCCAGAAGGTCGGCGCTAAGAAGAGAGGGGGCGGAGCTGGCGGTGGCAGAGGTGGCGGCGGCGGCAGCACACGCGGCGGTGGTGCTGGCGGTGGTAGAGCTGGCGGTGGAGGCAGTGGCTCAGGTGGCGGCTCGAAGGGCGGAAGCAAGAAGGGCGGCGGCGGCAGCAAGGGCTCAGCAGGCGGCTCGAAGAAGGGCGGCGGCAGTAAGGGGGCGAGTAGTCGCGGCTCTCAAAAGGGAGTGACGGCGAGCGTCGCCAAAGTTCTCGGTAGAGGCGCGGAGGCTGTGAGCAATGCCATTGGAGCGCTGACCGGCGGAGGACGTAAGCGTCGTTCCGGCTAAGACCCACACAGCAAGTTAGACGAGAGGTCGCTTCTTACGGAACAAGGGGGAGGCGACCTCTTTGCTTGAAGGCCCATCGCAACAGAGGGCGCTCGCCCTAGCGTAGCCGTCTTCAAAACCCTCAATCGTAAGGAGAGCGAAAGGCTTTGGCTTCCAAAGGACGCATCGCCGTTGAGAGCATCGAGAGCAGCGTGCTGCGCGGCAACCCTCTCGGCGACCCGGCCACGCGCGAGCTTTTCGTCTATCTGCCGCCGAGCTACGACCGCGACCGGGCCAGACGCTTCCCCACCATCTACTGCCTGACAGGCTTTACTGGTCGCGGGCAGATGCTACTGAACTCTCAAGCCTTCACGCCGAACCTGGCCGAGCGCATGGACGCCCTTATTGAGAGCGGAGCTGTCGGCGAGATGATCGTCGTGATGCCGGACTGCTTCACGCGCCTGGGCGGCTCGCAGTACATCAACTCGACGGCGACGGGTCGCTACGAAGATCACCTGGTTGAAGAGATAGTGCCTTTCGTTGACGCGCGCTTTCGCACGCGCGCCCGGCGAGAGGCGCGCGCAGTGATGGGCAAATCCTCCGGCGGTTACGGCGCGCTCGTACACGCCATGCGCCACGCGGATGTTTTCTCGGCGGCGGCTTCGCACAGCGGCGATTGCTATTTCGAGTACTGCTATTTGCCGGACTTCCCCAAGACCGTGCGCGCTCTGGGCGGAGACCCGCAAGCCTTCCTCGAAAAGTTCTGGCGCGAAGAGCGCAAGGGCAAAGACGACATCGCGGCGCTCAATATCCTTGCGATGAGCGCCTGCTACTCACCGGACACGGAAGCGCCGATGGGCTTTCGACTGCCGTTCGATTTAAAGACCGGCAGAATCCACCCGGCGACCTGGGCGCGCTGGCTTGAGCACGACCCCGTTCGCATGGCCCCGATCTACAGCGAGCAGTTAAAGAGCCTCAAGCTCCTTTACCTGGACGCCGGGACGCGCGATGAATTCTGGCTCGACCTGGGCGCACGCACGCTCGCCGCGCGGCTCGAAGAGATGCAAATCGCCTTCGTCCATGAAGAGTTCGACGACGGCCACTTTCAGATCAGCTATCGCTACGACCGCTCGCTCGCGCACATCTCAAAGGCAGTGACGAGTGACGAGTGACGAGTGACCAGCAAGAAAAAGCTTTTAGCTCATCACTCATCACTCATTACTTGTCACTCATCACTGTTTTGGTTTTACTCGTCACTTGTCACTCTCAACTGTTCTCTTATGCGGCTATGGCTGGCGAAAAAAAGTGAAGTGCCGTTGCGTGAGCAGCTCACGGCGCAGATCGTGCTCGGGATTACGAGCGGCGACCTGGCTTCGGGCGAGCGGCTGCCGAGCACCAGGGAGCTGGCGCGGCGCTTCTCTATTCACGCGAACACGGTGAGCGCGGCCTATCGTGAGCTGGCGCGTCGCGGCTGGGTCGAGTTTCGCAAGGGGAGCGGCGTCTACGTGCGCGGGCTCGCCCCTCACGTCCCCGTTGACGACGGCCTTGAGCTTGACCAGTTGATTCAGACCTTTCTGCAACTGGCGCGCGACCGTGGCTTCTCGCTCGCGGAGATTCGGGGCCGCGTCAAAGACTGGCTGGGACTGCAACCGCCGGACCGTTTCCTCGTCATCGAGCCCGACGAGGAGCTGCGACGCATACTCGTGACCGAGATCAGGGAGGCGACACGGTTTCCGGTCAGTGGCGCGAGCCCTGAGCAATGCGCCGATGCTCGCGTGCGTGCGCTGGCGGCCCCGGTCGCACTCTACGGGCAGGCAGAGCGTGTGCGCGACGTGCTCGGGCCGGGCGTGGCCTGCCTCTTTCTTCATTCGCGCTCCGTGCCCGAATCCATGCAGGGGCAGGAGCGCCCCGTCGGCGACGCGCTCATCACGGTCGTCTCGCACTGGCCAGACTTCCTTCGCTGGTCGCGTACCATGCTGCTCGCCGCAGAGCTTGACCCGGACATGCTCAGCTTCCGCGACGCGCGCGAGCCAGGATGGCAGAAGGGCTTGAGGGCGAGCGCGTTCGTCGTCACCGACGCCTTGACGGCGAGCCTTCTGCCCGCAGATATTCGCACTCGCATCTTTCGCATCATCGCCGATTCCTCGCTCGCCGAGCTGCGCGAGTACGTGAGGCGTTTTCTCAACAAGCGGTCGCAGGCAGAGGTGTGACAGTTCCCGAAGTAGCACATCCGTCGTGGAAGCTATTGGCAGGCCGACCCTATCCTCTGAAATGAAGAGTAATACCAGGTTGCAATATAAAGAGAGGACGGAACATCATTCAGGTCAGTACGGCCAAAGGTCCCGGGCGAGTCATTGGCGCGGCGTGAGACCAGCCCGAGACCTTTGGCCGTACTGACCCTCTTCTATTGCAACTCGGGATAAGGATGCAGAGGAGCGTAGAGGGGCAAGCTCGGGGATTTTCAGATACACGCTCTCATCGCTGCCGACTTTCGTTCTTGCGCTCACGGCCCCTTGCTCTATACTCGACTCCGTATCGCGCTAGCCAAAGGGTTGAAGATGTACGAACAACCTCCATCAAGAGCTTACACGGGCCATGACCGCGAAGCTGCGCTCGCGCAGCTTGAGCGAGAGAGCTTCGACCTGCTCATCGTCGGTGGAGGAATCACGGGCGCCGCCATCGCGCACCGCGCCGCCCGCTCCTCGCTACGCGTCGCACTCGTCGAACAGAATGATTTTGCGAGCGGCACGAGCAGCCGCTCTTCGCGCCTGATTCACGGCGGCCTGCGCTATCTCAAGCACGGGCACGTCCGGCTTGTGCATCGCTGTTTGAGCGAGCAGCAGCGATTGGCTGCATCAGCCCCGCATCTTGTCCGCCCGCTCTCGCTGCTGCTTCCGCTCTATCGTCAATCTTCCGCGAGCCTGTGGGCCCAGCGCGGAGGCATGGCGCTCTATCGCCTCCTTCAACCGCCGGACTCCGCGCTCTTTCACGAGCGCCTGGATGCCCGAAGGATGCTCGGCATCGAGCCGCTGCTTCCGCGCCAGGGATTGCAGTCCGGTTTCCTGTGCCGCGAATATCTCACGCATGACGCGAGGCTGGTCTGGGAGACTGTGCTCGGCGCTGCCCTCTCCGGCGCATGTGTGCTCAATCATGTGCGGCTGGTTGATTTCATGATGTGGCGCGGGCGCGTCGTGGGCGGCGTGCTCCGCGACGAGCTGACGGGCCGAACCATAGAGGCACACGCGAAGGTGCTGGTCAATACGACGGGCCCATGGTCTGACCGGCTGACGAGCGCCGTTCACACCGAGGGGCGACGGCGGCTGCGACTGACCAAGGGAGTGCATATCATTCTGCCGCGCCGAAAGCTTCCGCTCTCTGCGGCGGTCGTCTTCTTCTCGCCCGCAGACAAACGCCCGCTCGTCGCCATCCCCTCTGAGAACCTTGTCATCGTTGGCCCAACCGAGACGGAATACGAAGGCGAGCCCGGAAAGGCCGCGCCCGAGCGTGCGGACATAGACTACCTGCTCGAAGCGCTGTCGAGCTTTTTCCCGGACTTCGCCCCGGCAGCCGAGGAGACGGTGGCGCGCGCCGGGCTGCGACCGCTCTACGATCAGAGCCGTAAGCCAGCCGGTGAAGTGAGCCGCGCCTATCACATAGAGTGGCAGCGCGACGGCCTCCTCTCGGTGCTTGGAGGCAAGCTCACGCTGCATCGCCAGGCAGCAGAAGAAGCGCTCAAAGTCCTGGCCCAAAGGCTCGCCTGCGCCGACTCTCATCGTCAAGCCGCGCGGGCCCACCCTCTTCCCGGTGCCCTCTGGTCTTGCTCGCCGGAGCAGCTCGCGGAAAGACTTAGAGAGGCGGGAGCCAGCGAAGATACCGTCGCGCACCTGCTCGGCACTTACGGCAGCCGTGCGCTCCACTTTCCGGACCTGCTCGCCGAAGACCCGCTCGGCCTTGAGAGGATCGCGCCGCCGCTCCCCTTTATCCGTGCGGAAGCCGCCTTCTCCATGCGCTACGAGATGGCCGCCTGCGCAGAGGATTTCAGCGAGCGCCGCACTGACCTGGCCCTGCGCGCGCGCGTCGAAGGCATCGCTCTTGAGCTGGACGGGTTGTGGAGCGCGGCGAGGGAAAGTCAGGTCGCGTATGTCTGAGGGGCTAGTGATGAGAGAAAGCTGGCGCGTGAATGAAGAGTCGCTACACTTCGAGGCCGCGATCAATCCGTACGGGTGCTCGCCTCAAGTGGTCGAAGCCTTGGAGGCGTTCGCGCGCACGAAAGAGTTTCGCTTCTACGGCGAGCCGACGGCGCGCTGCCTGCGTGAAGAGCTTGCCTCTCAGCATGAGTTGTCGCCCGAGAACTTCGTCGTCTACAACGGAGCGGGCGAGGCGCTGGCGTGGCTCTTCGTCTTCAACCTGCTGATGCGCCGTGGCAGGCTGGTCGTTCCCTATCCTTCATACGAACGATTCGTCGAGGCTGGGAAGCGCTGCGCCGCTGAAGTCATAGAAGTCCCGCTCGACGCGCCCACCTTCTCGCTCCGCGTCGAGGAGTTGATCGAAGAGGGAAAGCGACGGCGCGCGAGCGTGGGGCTCATCAGCAATCCGAACAATCCGACCGGCAACGCTTTGCTGGACGAAGCGGGGCTTGAGCGCTTGCTGGACGAGATGCCGGAGTGCCTGTGGATCGTTGACGAAGCGTATGCTGATTACACGGGAAAGAGTTTTGCGGGGTGGGTGAGGGAGCGGCCAAATCTGGTTGTGTTGCGCACGTTCTCGAAAGCATACGGGCTGGCGGGGCTGCGAATCGGCTGCGCGGTCGCGCACACGAGCGTCGCGCAGGAGTTGGCAAGCTCGCGCCTGCCCTGGTCTGTCAATTCCATGTCGCTCGTGGCAGCGCTCGCGGCGCTCCGCGATCAAGCCTATCTGAAAGAGATTGTTGGACGCATACGCTCTGATTGCGCCGAACTCTACTCGGCGCTCAACAGCATGCCGCACATGGAAGTCTACCCGAGCACCGCTAACTTCTTTCTCGTCCGGCTCGATGGAGTTGTCGATGCCGCACGCTTAAAGGCTCATCTGGCCGCGCATGGTATGCACGTCAGGAGCCGCCCCGATATGCCCGAGCACATACGCATCACGTCGCTCAGACCCGAAGAGAACCGCCGCCTGCTCGGCGTCCTGGGCGATTATCTGCTAGAGCACGATGCCGCCGGACGGTGAGAGAGTTTTTATTAAGAAGAGCCAACCCTTCATTCACAATTGGTCATGGCGAACAACGAATATCACTTCATAGACCGCTGGCGGGTGGAGGGCGCGGTCGAAGAAGTCTCGCAGATAATCGAGAACGGCAGGGAGTTGTCGCGCTGGTGGCCTGCGGTTTACCTGGAAGTGGAGGAGAGGGAAGCGGGCGGCGAGCGCGGCATAGGCAAGCTCATCAGCCTGCGCGCCAGAGGATGGCTGCCCTATAAGCTGCGGATAAACTTCCGCACAGTAGAATCGCACTCGCCCTACGGCTTCACCCTGCGGGCGACAGGCGATCTTGAAGGAACCGGCATCTGGACGTTTGAGCAGGATGGGCCCACAGTCAATATCACCTACGACTGGAAGATACTCGCCAACAAGCCGGTGATACGCGCGCTGTCATCCCTCTTGAAACCGATCTTCGCTTCCAATCATCACTGGACTATGCGACGCGGCGAAGAGAGCCTCAAGCTTGAGCTGGCCCGACGGCGTGCCCTCACCGCCGAGGAGGCTGCGCGCATTCCGCCTCCGCCCGGCCCGGCCTTTCCCTACAACCTGCTCCGCCGCAAACCTCTCTAAATGAAAAGGGACACAGCTTCCGCCGCGTCCCTTTGCCCTGATCATCATCGTAAGTCAGCGGGGGTGCTGAGCTGCATGGGCCTAGTCGCCGAGCAGGACGCCGATGATGCTGACGATGATATTGCCTATGGAATTGTCTGTGGAGGAAACAGGCGGGCTGCTGATGTCACCCGCATAAGCGGAAAGAGAGAGCACACAGGTCAGCGCGACGAGTGCGACGAGCTTGCGTAAGGTTTTCATGGGGGTTATCTCCTTTGGGGGTTTAGTTGATTCAGGGGTTGAGGTGGGGCTGACGGAAATTGAGAATTTCGTCAACAGGAATTCTGAGCTACGCAGACAAAATATCCCTGCTCGACAGTTATTGTCAATATTTGAGGCGCGGGTTCGGTAAACCCCTTCAGAGCGGGGATGACGGGATTTCGCGCCCCTCGTCAGTCAAAGTCAACACCCTGGCCCACGAGCGCGTTGGCAATCGCAGGAAGGTGCTGGCGGCTCAAGGCGATTGCCGCTCCGCGCCCCGCGTGACCGCGCTCTCGACCTCTCGCTCCATCTTGCCCGCGAGCATGAGCCCGATCATCTTTAATTGCGAGTCAATCGGGCGTTAGACATCTAGCTCATTAATTGACTCTCCTTAACTGTGAGAGTACAGTGCGCCTAACTGGCAATGTTTGATGATAGCCATGCAGAGTTGCTAGCCTCAATAGGCGCGAACGCAGAGTTAATGCTCATCCCGCTTCGCCTCACACACAGCCGGACTGGAGGGTAAAAGCATGTCTGGAAGCCTCAAAAAATCTCCAGCGTGATCCTGACACTCATGTTGACAGTTTTGTTAGCCCCGCTCAGCATGTCACAACAAGTTAAGCAAAGAGTTGTGCAGCCTGTGGTATACCCAGACCAACCTGTCGAGATAGTTGCCGTCAAGGTAAAAGGCGTTCCGATCAAACCGAAACAGAAGTTTGATGGAGGTAACGACTGGTTGAACGGCATGACGGTTACGCTGAAGAATGTTTATGACAAACCCGTTGCGTTTGTCAGCGTTCTAGTGACTGCTTACTATGAAAGGGAGGGCAGGCGCTCCAAGCAACGAGACGGAATGGACGTACAAGCCGCAATCGAGCTGATGTATGGGGCGCAACCGCCGCGTCCGGGCGAACCAGCTCCACCTTACATGTATCCGGTGCAGCCCGGTGACACTGTGGACGTGGTGCTCTCGGAAGCAAAGCGCGACGAACTCTACTCGCTTCTGACGGAGGACGATGCTTCGACCGATATCATGGAGCTGACCGTCAGGGTCTATTCAGTATTCTTCGAGGGCGATAGCGAGACAATGTGGAGAACCGGGCGCATGCTCAGGCGCAACCCGAATGACCCCAATCGCTGGATTCCGGTGAAGTCCGGGGCTTCACTAATGCAAGCCGCGAGAAAACCGAAGCTCGTTGCGGCGCGGTTCGCCGCTCCCACACGTTCTCTCCAATCTTATATTGACCCGGACATTCCAAAATGCCTGTACAAAGATTTGGGCGAAATAAACCAAAGTTGTACTGCCCTGGATCAGTGGGGGCACAAATGTGTTTGGTCTAATTATGTGCTCGCTAATCAAACACCCAAAGACGCAATTGCAGGGAGCAGGTGATTAAATATTGCTCCGGCCTCGTCAGTGGTGTCGATTTTTGTACCCGAACCGAGAGCCATCAAGACACTATGGGGAATAACCAGTGTATCCAATCCACTTCTTCGCCAATCGTTATTGACGTGGCCGGTGACGGCGTTGAGTTGACGGACATAGTAAACGGCATCCGTTTCGATCTCAACGGCAACGGCATACCTGAGGGCCTCTCTTGGACGGCTATCGGCTCGGATGATGCGTGGCTCGCCTTAGACCGTAATGGTAATGGTACAATTGATAGCGGTCGAGAGTTGTTCGGCAACTTCACGCCGCAACCATCAGTATGGAATCCCAATGTTTTTCTCGCTCTCGCTGAGTATGACAAGGCAGCTAATGGCGGCAACGGTGATAGAGCGATTGACAGCCGAGATGCCATTTTCTCTCGCCTGCGTCTCTGGCAAGATATGAATCACGACGGCATCTCGCAAGCGAGCGAGTTACATACTCTCGCTTCGCTTGGTGTTAAGGCTATTTCGCTGGACTACAAAGGATCGAAACGGACTGACGAGTATGGCAATCTGTTTCGATATAGGGCGAAAGTAGATGACGCGCAGAAAGCGAAAGTCGGACACTGGGCGTGGGACGTGTTCTTACTCGTCGCCCCGTAAAACGAGCACGGCAAGCCGGGAGCGCACGAGACATGTGATATAAATACTGACTCAGGCTTGGAGGCGCACTAACATTTATTCTAAGCTATCAGCAGCTTACACGGGCTACAGCTTAATCTTTCCTGTCAGTATATCTTTCGCCATCACGAAATCCCCACACAAACTGTAAAGCGGATAGTGAAAAGTCGCGGGCTGGTTCTTTTCAAAGAAGAAATGGCCGACCCATGCGAAACCGTAACCGCAGAGAAGCATGACCAGAAGCGCTTTCCAGTTAAGGGTGAAAAGAAAAAATAGGAGGAACAGGAGCGCGAGTATTGTGCCTACGAAGTGTAGCCGCCTACAGGTCGGGTCAGAATGCTCCGACAGGTAGAAGGGATAGAAATCAGCGAAGCTTTTATACTGTTTCACGTCCATTTTCTTCGCCTCTCTATATGTTTCTCATGATAGTACGAATTGAATGTACAGGGCGTTCTGTTGCGGACTACTTGTAATCGGCCATAAAAGACCAGAGCGGATACTTGAAGGAAGCGGGCTTGTTGTGCTCAACGAAGAAATGGCCGAGCCAGGCTGCGCCGTAGCCGGGAATAAGAGCGAGCGGTATGAGTCTCCATTTCCCGCGTGCGAGCAGAGCGGCGGCACAGGCGAGCCCAACGGTTGTGCCCGCCAGGTGCAGGGCGCGCGTCGCGGGCTTGCTGTGGTCGGCGACGTAATGTGGCCAGAATTGCGCGAAGGATTTGATCTCTTCCTGTGGGCCCATGACGGGAAAGCCTCCTCTGATTTTAGCGCGACTCACAAAACCTAAAGAAATTAACAGGGATGGACAGGATAAATAAAGAAAGCAGGATAAAAGTCAAAATCATAACTGCATGAATTCGGTCTTTGCCTTTCTTATCCTGTCCATCCCCGTTTGAATCCTCCTGCTGTGTCGTGCAACTTTGATGAAAGCGAACGCTGTTGCACAGTCTTAGGGTTCTTCCTGTCCGGCGAAGAGTCTCTGATAGTCTTCCGGCAGCGCGGGCGGGATGCGTACGAGCCGCAGGTTCTCTTCGACGTGTTCGCGCCTACTCATGCCGATCAAAGCAGTCGTGATGCCCGGAGTCGAGCGGACGAATTGAAGGGCGGTCTGCGTGTCTGTGGCGAGCGCCCCGAGCGGCTCGCGTATGCGTGCGGGAAGGCCGCGCGCGACCTTACCCTGTAGAGTCGAGGAGCTGGCGACGACGGCGACGCCGAGCGCGCGCGCCGCTTCGAGCAGCGAGACCTGCTCGCCCGCGAGCGTTTGATTATCGAGGACGAGGGCCTCGGGCATCGCCAGGTTGAAGGGAAGCTGGACGAAGCGAAAACCGTGTTCAGCGCCTCCGGCTTCGCGCGCCAGCTCCGTCATGCGTTCGAGCGAATGATATTCGCGCGCGTCAGGCGCGACGCGAAAGCCGTTCCAGGTCGCCACGCCGTACATCCTCAGCCTGCCTTCGGCCCGCTCATGCTCAAGCGCGGCGAAGGCTGCGCGCAGCCGCTCGTCAAACTCCTCGCGCTCGACATGCGCGAGCTGCGATTCGGGATTGTGGACATAGTAAACGTCCACACAGTTTATGCCGAGGTTGCGAAGCGATTGGCCCAACTGGTGCTTGAGATAAGCGGGCGTCATGCAGTGGCTTCCGCCGACGATGTCTGAGAATTGCGCGATGCCGGTCTTCACAAACGTCTCTTCAACATACTGGCGCGCGTTTTTCGGCGGCGCACCGTCGAAGGGCAGATAGCCTCCCTTGGTGCAAATGACCAGTTCCGCGCGCGAGAAGGATAGCTCCCCCGTCAAGCGCCGCAGCGCTGTGCCGATAGACCTCTCGCTGCGCTGAAAACGGTAGTTGGCCGCAGAGTCTATGACGTTCACGCCCAGCTCGACCGCTCTCTCGACGGCCTCCGCGTATCGCGCGTCCGTGGCTTCATCCCAATCGCCCAGGTAAGTGCCGATGCCGATGGACGAGAGCCACAGGTTCTGTTCGAGGCGAAAGTGGTTCTCCGCGCTCCGCTCCCTGAAACGATCTCTGTAGAGGGCAGTCCCCTCTAAAGTCGCGTAACCTTCGATAGACATGATTAACCTCAGGGATGAGGGATGAAGAATAAGCATTCAAGACATTGAAGCTTTCCTTTCATCCTTCATCCCTTATCCTTTCATTCTCTCTTTGAAGAAGCGCAGCGTGCGCTGCCAGGCGTCGGCGGCGGCCCCTGCGTTGTAGGCTTC
The DNA here is from genome assembly GCA_036389095.1 of Pyrinomonadaceae bacterium. Lineage (GTDB taxonomy): Bacteria > Acidobacteriota > Blastocatellia > Pyrinomonadales > Pyrinomonadaceae > DASQYE01. The sequence continues at coordinate 342,769 of DASVQM010000004.1, read as the reverse complement.
GGGGCGCGTGTCGTTGAAGAAGCCGTGCTTGGCTCCCTCATAGATTTTGATGTCCGCCTGCTTGCCCGCCTTCTTGAGCGCTTCCGCGAACTCCCTGACCTTTTCCGGCGGGATGCCCTGATCGAGCTCGCCGAAGCTTCCGAGAAGCGGGCAGGAGACCTGCGGGACAAGCTCTATGGGCGTGCGCCCGTAGAAGATGACAGCGCCCGCCAGGTCTTTCGTGTGCGTCGCAAGCTGGTAGGAATAGCCGCCGCCCATGCAGAAGCCTATGGAGACAGTGCCGGGCATGACGCTGTTGAGCGTCTTGAGAAAATCGAGGCCCGCCTGCATGTCTTTGATCGCCACTTCGTTCGGGATGCTCGAAGCGGCTTTGCGCAGCGCCGCCATGTCGGTCGCATCCTTCGGCGGAGGCTCTGCGGCGCGCACGAAAAAGTCCGGGGCGAGCGCGAAGTAGCCTTCTGCGGCGATGCGGTCGGCGATTGTCTTGATGTGATCGTTGAGGCCGAAGACTTCGTGTATGACGAGCACAGCGCCGCGCGCCGGGCCCGCCTTGTTGCGCGAGACATAGGCGGGAATCTGCATGTCGCCGCTCTTATACTCGATCATCTGGCCCTTGAGGTCAGCCGGTTTGGCCGCGCTCGCTTCTCTGTTGCCGGAGGCAGCCGTCTTGTTGTTCTGCCCCGTGGTGCAGGTCGCCGTCGCCTTAGTGATCAAGGCGGCGGTCGCCGTGCGCTCAAGAAATTTCCTGCGCGAGACGTTGGTCGCCTCGCTCCCGGCCTGCGTACGATTTTTCCTCTCGCTCATCCGTGCTCTACTCCCATTCCGTTTTAATGACCGCGCCGCTCTTCATCAAGATTCGCACACGCCTTGAGAGCGGCAGTGGTAAGCCGCCGACCGTTTCTCTCGCTGTCACTTCGATCTCCCGGCGGCAGGAGAAGTTTTAGAGCGTTTTCCAAGTGTGTCCAGACTATACGCGCCGCCGCCACGCCGCCGCAAGCATGGCTTCTGTCAAGCGCCGCCGGTATGTTAAAAAGCATCAGGCGAAAGCGAGCACCAAAAGAAGAGAGCGCCCCTGTCGCTGCTCGTCGGCATTGCCCTGGGAATCAAATGAGCGAGAGACGCGAAGAGAAGAGAAGCGAGGCTCAGGCGCGCGCTGCGCGTGCCTCGTCGCTTGAGATCGAGACGGACGAGATGCGAGAGCTTGCGGCCCGGATGCTCGCGCTCGTCGCAGACTATTTCACACATCTTCCAGAGCTTCCGGTCTTCCCGGACACGTCCGCCGCGAAGTTGAGAGAATGCTTCAACCGCGCATTGCCCGTCGAAGCCTCACCCATCGAGCAGATCATGGACGATTGCCGCGCTATCATAGAAGCGAGCCGACATAACGGCCATCCGCGATTTTTCGGCTACGTCGCTTCACCCTCGACGCCGGTCGGAGCCTTCGCAGACCTCCTGGCCTCTTCGCTCAACGTGAACGTCACCTCATGGCGCTCTGCCCCGGCGGCGACGGAGATTGAGAGAACTGTCGTCGGCTGGCTCTCGACGCTGGTCGGTTACGGCGCAGACGCTCAAGGGCTGCTGACGAGCGGGGGTTCTATGGCGAACCTGAACGCGCTCCTGATAGCGCATCGCTCGCGCTCGCCCGCAGGCGTCGCCTCAAGGCGCGGGCTCTGGAACTCCGCTCAGCCGATGACCCTTTACGCCTCCGACCAGGTACACATGTCGATCCCGAAAGCGGCGGACGTGCTCGGAATCGGGCGCGAGCAGGTCCGCACGGTCAAAGCGGACGAGCGCTTTCGTCTGGACGTGCGCGACCTGCGCGCAGTGCTCGAAGCGGATCGCGCTCGCGGGCTCATCCCCTTCTGCGTCGTAGGCAGCGCGGGCACGGTCAATACGGGCGCGGTTGACCCGCTCGCCGAGATTGCGCGCGTCTGTGAGGATTATGATCTGTGGTTTCACGTTGACGGCGCTTACGGCGCTTTCGGCGCTCTGGACGAACGCAAGCGCGCGCTCTTCGACGGAATCTCTCGCGCCGACTCCGTCTCCTTAGACCCGCACAAGTGGCTCTACGCGCCGGTTGATGTGGGCTGCCTGCTGCTGCGCGACGCTGAGCGAGCGCGCGTAGCTTTTCAGTCGGGCGAGGCCGATTACATCAAAGTCCAGGAAGAAACGAGCGCCGAGAGCTACGCTTTCTGGGATTACGGCATAGAGCTTTCACGGCGATTCCGCGCCTTGAAAGTCTGGATGATGCTCAGTTATTACGGCGCGCGGCGCGTGCGCGCGGCAATCAGCGAAGATAACGATCTGGCCGCTTACCTTGCCGAGAGCGTCGCGGCGTCGGATGATTTCGAGCTGCTCGCGCCCACAGAGCTGAGCATCTGCTGTTTTCGATATGTGCCGCCGGGCGTCCGTCTTAGACTCGCGGCGGCGGATACTGAGGAGCGCTCGCGGCTCAACGCGGAGCTTGACGACCTGAACGCCCGCCTCATGCACCGCGTTCAGCGCGGCGGACTCGCCTATCTATCCAACGTGACGCTCGCCGGGCGTTACGGTCTGCGCGCCTGCATCGTCAACTACCGCACGACGCGCCAGGACATCAACCGAACGCTTGAGATCGTACGCCATGCGGCGGGCGAAATCGGCGATACGTAAAAGGGGGCGGTGAATATATTGTCTTTAACAGCGGAACAGGAAGAGACGCAGTATGGGCGCGAGCTTGAGGTCGCAAGGCGGCTGGCGCGCGAGGCAGGGGCGCTGGCGCTCCAATATTACGACAGGCCGTTGCACGTCGAGCAGAAGCTGAGCGCCGACGATGAAGAGCCCGTGACGGAAGCAGACCGCGCGGCCAATGCCCTGATCGTCGCCGGTATACGTCACGAGTTTGAGGATGACGGGATTCTGGCGGAGGAGTCTGTTGACACTGCGCGCCGCCTGGGCAAAAGCCGCGTGTGGATGATTGACCCGCTGGACGGGACCAACGGCTTCATCGCACGCGACGGCGATTTCGCCGTCCAGATCGGCCTCGCCGTCGAAGGCCGGGCCGTGGTCGGCGTCGTCTACCAGCCGCTCCCGGACCTGCTCTACTGGGCAGCCCGGGGCGCGGGCACATGGATTGAGCGTGCGGGCCAGAGGGTCGAGCGCGCGAGCGTCTCAGACCAGCGCGAGATAGCACGGATGAGAATGGCGGCGAGCCGCACGCACAGAAGCCCTCGACTCGAAAGAGTCGCACAGACGCTCGGCGTCAAAGAGGAGGTGCAGCGCGGCTCCGTCGGTATCAAGATCGGCCTGATTATAGAGCGCCAGTGTGATCTCTACGTGCATCTCTCGCCGCGCACCAAACAGTGGGATACGTGCGCGCCCGAAGTGATACTTTCGGAAGCTGGCGGACGCCTGACAGACCTCTTCGGCGTTCCGCTCGGCTACAATTCGCAGGAGGTTCAGAATCGCAACGGCATCGTCGCTTCCAATGGCGCTGCTCACGACCAGCTCATAGCGCAGCTCGCGCCCCTGCTGGCCGAGTTCGGACGACAAAGAGTAGATATCAGATAAAAGAGGAAATGAGAAATAAAAGAGCCGGATGATAGATACTAGATGTCAGATGCCGTTGTTTCATCTATTATGTGAGCACCAGTATCCGTGAAGGTTTTCTGACCGGCATCCAACATCCGTCATCTATCATTTGCTTGTGGGCATCCGACCCAAAATCTTTCTCATCTTCTTCGCCTTCGGCATCCTGCCGATGCTGCTGCTCATCTACGTCAACTATCTCAACAGCGTGGATACGCTCGAAGCCATACTGCGCGCCGACGTGGAGCGCGAGACTGTAGGCATCGCGCGCTACGTGGAAGCGCGACAGCAAGAGCAGGAGGCGGCGCTCGCCGCACTCGCTCGCACCACAGCGCTGCGCGCTTATCTACGGGACACAAAGCCGCCCGCGTCGCCTCAACCGCAGGCGAGCCCCTCCACCTCAGCCGATGCCATCGCTGCCGGGTCGGATGTGCCGGAGGACGTGCGCGAGACGGTCGGCACATTCCTGCTGAGCAACAGGTATTACTCGGCGATCACATGCTTCGATGCAGAGCGAAAGGTGCGCTTTCGCATCGAGCCGGATTTGCGCGCGAGCCAGGTCGCGGAGCTCCATTTTCAAACCGGATATCTCCTGCCCTCGAACAGTAACGCGGACGAGCGCGTCTGGTCTGCCGCCGCCGTGACGCCGCTGCGCTCGTCGCTTACGCGCGAGCCCGCCGGAATCATCCTGCGCTACACTGTGCCGCTCTTTATCGATGCGGAAGGCTCCAGGACGCCGCGCGGCGCGCTCGTCGCCGACATGAAAGTGGATTTACTCTTCGGCGGGCTGGCAGGCATCCTCGCAGAGTTCTCGGGAGCACAGGCGCAGGCGCGCACCCTTGAGTCCACACTCCCTCCCCGAAACATCGTCGCGCTGGATACAAGCGGCAACGTCATCTATCACACCAACGCCGCGCTCCAATACCAGCCCGTCACGAGAGTCATGCCCTCGTTCAAGCTCGTCGCAGACCAGATGCAGGCCAGAGACAGCGGTTGGGCGTTCTACGATTCGACGGGCAGCAGCTGGCTTGCCTCCTATCGCAAAGTCGCGCCGCTGGACTTCTCCGTGGCGGTCGCCGGTAACTATTCGATGACCGTCGCAGGTCTGCGGCGCAGAGGCCTGGTCAGCATCGTCCTTTCGCTTCTGGTCGGAAGCATCACGGCCATCGCGCTCGCGCTCGTGGTCGGTCGCACGACGCGCGGCATAGAGCGCGTGACTCAGGGCGCGGTGGCGATTGCCGAAGGCCGTTTGGATCAGCGCATAGAGGTGCGCTCCAACGACGAGACGCGCCTGCTGGCCGAGAGCTTCAATAAGATGTCGGACAAGCTGCGCGAACAGATGGCGCGCGAAGCCGAAACGCGGCAGTTTCAAGCCTTCCTCCGTTTGTCGGCGATGATGACGCACGATCTGAAAAACGCCATCGCGGCGCTCGCCCTGATCGTCAGAAATATGGAGCGCCGTTTTCATCACGAAGAGTATCGCGCAGACGCCATGCAATCCCTGACGCTCGCCACAGATAAGCTGCGGGCGCTGGTGGCCAAGCTGAGCGGCCCTGTCGAGAGCCTGAGCGGCGAGTACAAACGACCGCGCCCGACAGACCTCATCCCCATCATCGAGCGCGTGCTGTCGCTCACGGCGACCCCTTCGGCCTCTCTCCACCAGATAGAGACGCGCCTGCCCGCCTCGCTTATCGCTCCCATTGACGCCGAACGCATCGAGCGCGTCGTCGAGAATCTGGTCATCAACGCGCTCGAAGCGATGGGCGCTGACAGCGGACGCCTCACGGTCGAAGCCGGGCAGACACCGGAGGGCGACGCCTTCTTCAGCGTCGCCGATACGGGCCCCGGGATGAGTGAAGAGTTTGTGCGCTCGCACCTATTCCACGCTTTCGCCACGACCAAGCATAAGGGGGTCGGCCTGGGGCTCTACACCTGCCGCGAAGTTGTGCGTGCTCACGGCGGACGCATAGACGTGCAATCACAGAAAGGCTCTGGCACTTGCTTTCGCGTCGTGTTACCATCTGCGCCGGATCACAGAGTTTGAGGGTTGCTGCAAGAAAATGAGCATCCTTTGGCGTCGCGGGCGGGCGCGTGATCATCCTTTCAGTTTTCCAGCAATAAATGACTAGACGGAAGCGGCCACGGTTAACCCGGGAGGCGCTTCCTCCATTGCGTCATAGCAGTCTGAAGCGAGCTGGCGGCCCGCCTCGACCCGACATGATTGAGAACTCTTATGAGCGAACAACCACAGGCGAAAGTCACTGTGCTGGTAGTGGACGACGACGTTGCACTGCGACGCGAGCTCTACTGGGCGCTCAACGAGGAAGAGTATCGCGTGCTCGAAGCCGGAGCGCGCGTCGAGGCGTGCGAGCTGCTCGAACGCGAAAAGATTGACGTGGTTTTGAGCGACTTGCGCCTGCCGCCCACGCCTGACGATATTTCGGAGGGATTGGCAGTGGTCGGAGCGGCGCGCGCTTTGCGCCCGCCTGTGCCCGTCATCGTCGTCACGGGCAGCGAATCCAAGCGCGCCGCCTTAGAAGCCGTGCGGCGCGGCGCTTATGGCTTCTTCGAGAAACCTTTCGACGCCGATGAAGTCCTGCACATCGTACGCCAGGCCGCCAACACTCATCGCTTAGAGCAGGAAATCCTACGCCTGCGCTCGGCCCTCAGCGCGCGGCGCGGGTTCGATCACCTGGTCGGCGCTAGCCCCTCGCTTGAGAAGACGCTCAAGCACGCGCGCGCCGTCGCGCAGACCTCCGCCACCGTCCTCTTGAACGGAGAGAATGGGACTGGCAAGGAGATGCTGGCGCGCGCCATTCATGAAGAGAGCCCGCGCGCCAACCATCCGTTTGTCGCTGTCAGTTGCGCCGCCCTGCCCGAATCCCTCATCGAGTCCGAATTGTTCGGCCACGAGAAGGGAGCCTTTACGGGCGCACACGCCGCCAAGAAAGGGCGCTTCGAGCTGGCCGACGGCGGCACGCTCTTACTGGACGAGATCGGGGAACTGACGCCCAACGTGCAGGTCAAATTGCTGCGCGTCTTGCAGGAGCGCGCCTTTGAGCGTGTCGGCGCGACCAAGACGCTGACCGTTGATATACGCCTCATCGCCGCCAGCAATCGTGACCTTGAACAGGAGGTCGAAGCGGGCAGGTTTCGCCGCGACCTCTTCTATCGTCTCAACGTCGTGCCGCTGCGCTTGCCGCCGCTGCGCGAACGCCACGAGGATATTCCACTGCTCGCCGCACACTTTGCCGCCAAGGCTTCGGAGAAGCACGGTCGCCCGATTCCAGAGCTGGACCCTGCCCTGATCGAAGCCCTGCTCGAATATCACTGGCCGGGCAATGTGCGCGAGCTTGAGAACGTCATCGAGCGGCTGGTGGTCTTGACCGTCGGCACTAGACTCGGCGTCGAGTTCCTGCCGGACAACATGCTGCGCACGCTGCCCGGCGCAACCCTGACCGACGAGACGACGCTCGAAGGAGCCATCGCCGCGCTCAAACGCCGCATGATTAGCGCCGCGCTCCACAGCGAAGGCGGCAACAAGGTCGCCGCAGCGCGTCGCCTGGGCATCAGCCGTTCCTATCTACACAGGTTGATCAGCGAGTTTGAAGCGGCGGACTCTCACCCGCCGCCTCCGCACGATGAAGACTGAACGCCTCGACGGCCAGGGATAAAGCGGTCGTCCGAGAGCAAGTGATCTTCTATGGCTTTATGCCGGTCAAATCCCCTCGCACAGCAGCAATCCCTTCATCCTTAACCATTCCATCAAGCAAAAAATTCCCACTCGCCTGTCTACAAATGTAGACACAGGGGCCGCACGCCTGTCGCCTTCAGTCTACATGTAAATTTCTTTGCAAGGCGCGCTCGTGGGCCTTTGCGCCATAAAACAACAGTCTGCGCCGCGATGGCCGCCGATGGTACAAGCGTTGCAGGCATAATGTTCAGCTTGTATTCAAGAGAGATATTAGATGAAGCCGAGAGTCTTAATTGTTGATGACGACGTGGCTATTACGCAGCAGCTCTTCTGGACTTTGTGTGATGATTACGAGGTGATGACGGCTCACGATCTACAGTCTGCGCTGCGCCGCGCGACCATCTATGAACCGGCGGTCTCGATCCTTGATTTGAATCTCCCCCCGGACTCCGACTCGCCCGAGGTAGGGATGCGAATCCTGGGCTTTATCAAAGCCCGCTTCCCTAAGTCCAAGGTGCTGGTGGTCAGCTCGGCTTCCGATATGGAGATGCAGAAAGCCTGTTTCAGAGAGGGCGCGGACGGCTTTCTCGGCAAGCCCTTCGATGTCGAACATCTGCTCGCCGCCGTCCGGCGTCATGCGCCCGAATACAGACTCGACGCCGCCTGAGCTGTAAATTTTTGATGGACGCGATAGCAAAAGCAGTCGAGCGCGAGCGTCAATCAAAGCGATGAGCAAAGCGGAATACACATTGCTGGCAGCCATCATAGGCTTTTATTCACTGCTCTTTGCGTACCTGTTAACCAGAGCCCTCGCGGGAGTGTTGCGGGCGCGTTGGCCCGCCGCTCCCAGGCTGAAGAGGGTTTCGCGTCGTCACGTTGCGACGCGAAATAGGGCCTGGACGCGCGCCGTTTGGCGCGGGCATCTCGCTCCCGAAATGGAGCGCGGTAAACAATTCGGCGACCCTCACCGCCTGAGCGCCTGAGCGCGCGAGTTCTTTGTCAAAACAAGATCCGGCCACTCGCCCCACTTGAGAGGCCGTCAGTGCCCCGCGCAGAACGGAATCCCCTCCCGTCGCACGGAGCCGCGAAGCCCCCGCACCTAAAATGACTCCTGCCCAGAGTCGCGGGGGCTTCTTTATTTTTACGCGCCGCAATAAACCCATCCGTTCTGTCAATCCGTCCTGAATATCGTATAATGTCCCTACAATGAAATTCCTTCACATGGCTGACATACACCTCGGCTGCCGCCGCTATAATCTGGAAGAGCGCACGAAAGACTTTTTTCGCGCCTGGTATGATGTCATCAACAATCACGCCATCGCGCAGCGTGTGGATTTCCTGCTCGTCGTCGGCGACTTCTTCGACCGGCGCAATATAGACCCGCAGGCGATGAATCACGCGATGGCCGGGCTTGAGCTGTTAAAGGAAGCGGGCATCCCTGTCGTCGCCATCGAGGGCAATCACGATCAGCGCGACAGCGTGTCGGACTTTAGCTGGCTGCGCTCGCTCTCACAGTGGGGCTTTCTCAAGCTGTTGGAGCCGACGCGTGATGAAGAGGGGCGCGTCACGCTCGTGCCCTGGGACGAGGAAGAGCGCACGGGCTCATACATAGACATCGCGGGAGCGCGTATCTTCGGCTCGCACTGGTACGGGGCGAGCGCCAACGCCGCCATCCCCGTCCTGTCAGACGCGCTGCGCCGCGCAAGCCGTAAGGGCTTGTTCAATATCCTGATGCTGCATACGGATGTCGAAGGGCAGATCAACCGTCCGATTCCGGCGCTCACTATCGCTAAGCTGCAAGAGCTGAAACAACTGACGGGCTATGTCGCGCTTGGCCACACGCACAAGCGTTTCGACCTGGACAACTGGGCCTTTAATCCAGGCTCGCTCGAAGCCACCTCGATTGACGAGTACAAGGAAGAGCGCGGCGTGTACCTGGTCGAGGTGGACGAAGAGCACAAGATCACCGCCGAGCACCTGCGCGATTACACGCAACGACCCTTTCAGCGTCTTTCCTTTGACGTGTCGGGAGCAGCGGATGCCGAGACGGTCTTTGCCGGAGTGATGGAGAAGGTCGAGCGTGAAGCGCGCGTGCACGACGCTGATTCCGAAAGGCCCGCGCCGATTATCGAGATCACTTTGAGAGGGCAGCTCGGCTTCAAAAACTCTCTGCTTGAAATCAACCGTATGCGCCAGGAGGCCAGAGAGAAGACGGGCGCTCTGCATGTCATCATGCGCAATCAAAGCGTGCCGGTCGAATACGCCGTCGCCGCCGGAATGGATGCGCAAGCGCCGCGTCACGAGCGCGAGCGACGCATCATAGAGGATTTGATCGCGCGCGATAATCGCTTCAAGGCGCGTGCGCGCGACATCGCAGAGCTTATCATAGAGGCGAAAAGACAGGCGCTCAGCAACGAATCGCCCGACAAGATTCTTGAGCTGATCGAACAGAAACTCGCCGACGGCGGCCCCCTCGCGGCAGTTAAGGCGTATCAGGGCGCAGAAGAGGAGCACGCTCCGACCGCCACGGCCCTGAGCGCCATCGAGCGCAACGCCGCAAATGCAGTGATGAGTGGCAAGTGACAAGAAGGCAGTGACGAGTGGCGAGTGACAGGTAACAAGCAAGAACAAGAAAGTTGGCGTAGGCATTGAGCCCTCGGCTTTAACTTGTCACTTGTCACTCGTCACTCGTCACTGTATTTAAGATGAGTGAAGCTATGGACAGATTGCGGGGCGTGCGCGAGCTGCCGCTGTTTCCGCTGCCGGTCGTTTTGTTTCCCGGCGTCCCGCTCCCGCTGCACATTTTCGAGCCGCGCTATCGCCAGATGCTCGCCGACATACGTGTGCGCGATAATCTGTTCGGACTCTCTTACTTTGACGCCAGCGCTTCGGCGCAGGACAGGCCGCCCGCCGGACACATCGGCTGCGTCGCCGAAGTGACGGAGACGCAAACGCTGGCCGACGGGCGCTTCAACATTCTGACCATCGGCCTCCTGCGCTATCGCGTCGAAGCTTACGTTGATCATGGCGACCCTTACCTGCTGGGCGAGGTCTCTTTCTTTGAAGACGAAGCGGAGGATGAAGGGCTGCTCGCCGAGCGGGCGCGTAAAGTGACGGACATTTTTCTGCGTATCGCTCGCGCCGTCCGTATTCTCAACGACGAGCGCGCGGCCCTGCCGGAACTGCCCGAGACCGAACCCGAGCGTCTCTCCTTTCTCGTCGCGGCGGCGGTGGATTTGGACGCGGAGGTCAAGCAGGAATTGCTTGAGCTGCGCTCGACGGCGGAGAGATTGAGGCGGCTGCGTGACCTGCTGGCAGGCGTGGTCGTCGGCTACGAAGAGCGTGCGCGCGTTCACATGATTGCCAAAAATAATGGTCACAGCGGTCAGAAGATAGACCTCGAATGAACAGGGCTCTCGAACAGGAAGCGGCAAAGGAGCGCGCGGGGCGCATCATCGTCGTGCGCGTTCTCTTTTTCGGCGCGGCGCGCGACATCACAGGCAGCTCGGAGATTGAGCTTGAGATCAGCGCCCCCGCGAGCGCTGCGTCCGCTCTGGAAGAGGTGCTCGCGCGCTACCCTGAGCTGCGACGGTTCGGGCGCTCGCTGCTCATGGCCGTTAATCAGGAGTACGCGCGCGAGGATTCGGACGTGCGCGAGGGCGATGAGCTGGCGCTGTTTCCGCCCGTGAGCGGTGGAACGGAAGCGGCGGGCAACGAGAGCAGGGATTTCTTCGAGCTTGCAACCGAGCCCCTGGATGTCGGAGAGGTCGCGCGCAGGGTAGTGCCGCGCGAGGCGGGCGCCACCGTCACGCTCGACGGCTACGTGCGAGAGTGGACGCGCGGGCGTAAGACGCTTTATCTCATCTACGAAGCTTATCCGCCGATGGCCCTAAGCGAGATGCGGCGACTGGGACGCCAGGCGCACGAGCGTTTCGAGATCGCGCACATAGGCATCGTTCATCGCACAGGCCGACTTGAAATAGGCGAGACCAGCGTCTGCATCGCCGTCAGCGCGCCGCACCGCCGCGCCGCCTTTGAAGCCTGCGAGTGGGCCATCAAAGAGTTGAAGCGCACAGTGCCTATCTGGAAGAAAGAGGTCTACGAGGATGGCGAAATATGGGTCGAAGGCGAAGGCGCACCGGAAGAACTGCTGAGGAGGAATTAACAGGGATGGACGGAGATTGTCAGGATCAGGAAAGAGCGATAACAAATTCATGGGGCAATGCTTTCATCTTTCATCCGGCTTTCTCTTCTTATCCTGTGCATCCTGTCCATCCCTGCTAATTCTTCTACTCTCGTTTAAATTCACTGCTCGAATCAACTATGGATGGCCGTTCGGATGAGAACGATATGGCGGCGGTGTCAGGCGACGGGCGTCGCTGCCATATCATGGTGGCGGATGATTACGACATCATCCGGCAGTTATGCCGTGCCTGGCTGGAACTGCGCGGGCACACGGTCGTCGAGGCCGAGAACGGAGAGGAAGCCGTCGAGATTGCGCGCCGTGAATGTCCAGACCTGATTCTCATGGATATGAGCATGCCGCTCCTCAACGGATTCGCCGCCACCCGTCGCATACGCGAGATCAAGGAGTTGTGCGGCGTCTGGATTGTCGGCATCTCGGGAATCGGTAAGGATCATCGCGCTGCCGCGCTTGAGGCGGGCTGCGACGAGTACGTGACCAAGCCGTTCGATTTTCCACAGTTGGAAAAGCTTCTGGGCCAACTCCTCTCGCGCCCGCCACGCACAGCCGATTGAGCGCGTAAGCTTTTCTGAGGTGAAGCGCACAAGGGCAAGCCCCGCTCGCCTTCCGAGGCCGGAGCGGGGCTTGCCCTTGTGACGCGGTCGAGATGTTGGCCTTAGCCGGCGAGGACTTCCTCTGCATCTTCGCTGGCGGCCTCGACGAGCGAGGCGCTGGTGACACGATCACCGCCGTCCGTCTTGATTAAACGGACGCCGGAGGCCGAGCGGCCCGTCTTGCGAATATCGCCCGCTTCGATTCTAATGAGCTTGCCCTGCTGCGTGATAATCATGATCTCCGATTCCTCATCAACGGGGAAGACGGCGACCACCTTGCCGGTCTTCTCTGTGGTCTTCATATTGATGACGCCTTTGCCGCCGCGCGATTGAAAGCGGTAGTCCGTGATCTTCGTCTGCTTGCCGAAGCCCTGCTCGGAGACCGAGAGCATACGCTCGTTATCATCGGCTGAAACGGCGCAGAGGCTCACGACGTAATCGTCCTTACGCAGGTCTATGCCGCGCACGCCCCTGGTAGCGCGTCCCATCGGACGCACATCCTTTTCGTCGAAGCGAATGGCCAGCCCGTTATGCGTTGCGATGAAGATACGCTTCGTGCCGTCGGTCAGGACTACGTCAAGAAGCTCGTCGCCGTCGTCGATGTTGACGGCGTTGATGCCGTTGGCGCGTATGTTCTGAAAGTCTGCGAGCGCCGTTTTCTTAATCACGCCTTTGCGCGTGACCATCACGACATAGCGCCCTTCGGAGAACTCGCGCACGGGCACGACCCCCGCGAGCTTACGCGTGGACGGAATGTTGATCAGGTTGACGACCGCTTTGCCGCGAGCTGAAGCCCCCGCATCCGGCACTTCGTGCACCTTCAATTTGTAGACCTGCCCGTCATCCGTGAAGATCATGATGTAGGCGTGCGTCGAAGCGATGAAAAGGTGCTCGACGAAATCGCCGTTCTTGCCGGTCGAAGCGCCGAAGCGTCCCTTGCCGCCGCGTCCCTGTCGCTGGTAAGTGGTGATCGGCGTGCGCTTGATATAACCGCTGTTGGTGACTGTGATCGCCACGTCCTCGTCGGCGATCAGGTCTTCGATCGACAACTCGACGCCTTCGTCCACGATCTCCGTGCGCCGCTTGTCGCCGAAATCCTTCTTGACATCTTCAAGCTCCTTGACGATGACGCGCCGCAGCGCACCCTCGTTGGCGAGAATCTCTTCAAGCTCCGCGATGAGGCGGATGATGCCTTCGTATTCGTCCTGTATCTTCTGCCGCTCAAGGGCCGAGAGACGGCGCAGTTGGAGATCGAGTATGGCCTGCGCCTGGAGTTCGGAGAATTCCAGCCGCTTGAGCGCCTTCTGCAATTTCGCCAGATAGCCCGCGAGCGTAAGGTCTGAGGGCGTGCCCTTCCATGACTTCACTTCAGGCATGGTCTGGACGTTGCCGGTCAGCCATTGTCGCGCCTCGTCCACAGAGCGCGCGTTGCGTATCGTGGTCACGATATAGTCGAGCGCGTCAATCGCCTTGGTCAAGCCTTCCAGGATATGCGCGCGAGCTTTCGCCTTTCGCAGCTCATACTCGGTTCTGCGTCGCACGACCTCTCGCCGGAAGTCAATGAAGGCTTCGAGCATCTGCTTGAGATTGAGGACGCGCGGCTGGCCGTTGACGATGGCCAGGTTGATGACGCCGAAAGACGACTGCATCGGCGTCAGCTTGTAGAGCTTATTGAGGACGACCTGCGCCACGGCGTCGCGCTTGAGCTCGACGACGATGCGCATTCCGTCGCGGTCCGACTCGTCGCGCAGGTCAGCGATGCCTTCAAGCTTCTTCTCGTTGATAAGCTCGGCGATGCGCTCTATGAGCCGTGCCTTGTTGACCTGGAATGGGATCTCAGTGATGACGATGGCGTCACGCTCGTGCGCCCCGCGACCGATGCGGTCAATCCCCGCACGCGCGCGCATCTGAATGACGCCGCGACCAGTCGTGTAAGACCGCTTGAGCTCCTCGCCGCCATAAATGAAGCCGCCCGTGGGAAAGTCCGGCCCCGTGACGATCTTCGTCAACTCTTTGACATCGAGGCTCGGTTTGCGCAGGAGCGCGATGGTCGCGTCAATGATCTCCGTCAGGTTGTGCGGCGGAATCTTGGTCGCCATCCCGACGGCGATACCGTCCGAGCCGTTGACGAGCAGATTCGGGATGCGCGTCGGCAAGACCGAGGGCTCGCTCAAGGACTCGTCATAGTTGGGGCTGAAATCAACCGTCTCTTTTTCGATGTCGGCGAGAATCTCCGTGGTCAGGCGAGCCATGCGCACTTCCGTATAACGCATCGCGGCGGCGGCGTCGCCGTCAACCGAGCCGAAGTTTCCCTGGCCGTCAACGAGCGGGTAACGCATGGAGAAATCCTGCGCCAGGCGCACTATCGTGTCGTAGACGGCTGTATCGCCGTGCGGGTGATACTTACCGATCACGTCGCCGACGACGCGTGCGCTCTTCTTGTATGCCTTGTTATACTGATTGCCCAGCTCATGCATGGCCCACAGCACGCGGCGATGCACAGGCTTGAGCCCGTCGCGCACGTCAGGCAGAGCGCGACCGATGATGACGGACATGGCGTAGTCCAGATAGGAACGCCGCATCTCGTCTTCGATATTTATGTAATTACGTTCCGTAATGGTTTCCATCAAATAGACCTTTCAAGTACAATTCGCCCGCCCGGCGAGTTTGCGACCCCCAGTGGGCTTACGCCGGGCATCACTCTGGCAAAAGCGCCTCCGACCCAGTGCAATGAAACGCCCTTTGGCGGCGCGAAATGTATGGCGTAAATTAGAGGCTTTCCGGTACTCTCTGGCGTCCGTTTCGACGCCTCATTGAAGTACGATATATTGTAGCTGGAAAGAGCCTTTTTGGCAAACCCGAATATGACAAAAGTCCCTTGAAATTGAGGGGTTTAGCCCCATTCAGCGCGCCGCGGCGGGGACTCCTCCGCAACCCCATATCTTGCGCCGGGACGGGGAACCTGAGACCGGGAGCAAAGGCCATGAAATTTGAAGGGAAATCGCGCCGCATACGAGATCGTTTGAAGCTCTCTTTGCCCGTGCGCGTGCGTTGTCGTGAGAGCGCCGACCAGGATTGGGAGGAAATGACGCGACTGCTCGACGTGACGCCCTTCGGCGCGCGCTTCACCCTCGGCAGACTGACCGAGCGCGGACGCCTGCTCCATTTGACCCTGCCCATGCCGCGCCAGTTGCGCTGCTATGACCACGTCGAAGACACCTATAGAGTCTGGGCGCTGGTGCGTCACACGAAGACGGTTCCGCCCGCACGCGAAGGCGACATGCCGCGCCTGGAAGTCGGCGTCGCTTTCGTCGGCAAGCAGCTTCCACCGAGCGCCGAAAAAGACCCGACCAAGCTTTATGATGTCGCGTCGCAGTCTGATCTGGGCCTGTGGAGCCTGCGCGAGATGGCGGAGCGCGCGGCCTCCTCTGCCGAGCGCGCGCATGTGCCGCGCCCCGAAACGCGCCACAATATCCCGGTTGAAGTGACGGTCGAGGTCTTCGACGGGCAGGGGAAAGTGTCTGCCAGCGAGACGACGGTGACGGAAAACATCAGCCATCACGGCGCGGCTGTCTTTACGACGCTCAGCGTCGAGCGTGGGCACTTCGTTCGCTTAACGAGCGTGCAATATGGAATCTCCGTGCTCGCGGCTGTGCGCGGTCGAAGCAAGGCGGCGGGCGGCG
Organism: Pyrinomonadaceae bacterium; assembly: GCA_036389095.1. Classification (GTDB taxonomy): domain Bacteria; phylum Acidobacteriota; class Blastocatellia; order Pyrinomonadales; family Pyrinomonadaceae; genus DASQYE01. The sequence goes on along the minus strand of DASVQM010000004.1, from coordinate 327,028 downwards.
TCGGTCGCCTGCACCTGGAATTTGTGGACAAGGCATGGCCGCTCGAAGGGATTGAACAGGGCGTGTGACAAGAGAGGGCCCCCGGGCTCTCCTCTCTGGATGGAAGAGAGGGAAGGGACAGTTTTCGTGAGTCAGAGGGTAAGACAGAGCATCGATATTTCGCGCCGCGTGCTGCTCGTCGAAATCGAGCGGCGCTGCTCCGATCCGCAATGTAATACGAAGGCTCAGATCGGATTGACGAAAGAAGATGCGCGCCTCTACTGTGGTTTTAAATGCGAAGTATGCGAGCAATGGACGAGCGATAGCTTGAGCGAGCGCGACGTGCCCGATTGGTGGGAAGAGCTGATGATTACCGACATGCATACGGTGCGCGAGCGCAGCAACACGGATGCCGGCGATGAGCCCGGCGAAATCATCTCGCGCATGAGCGATGATTACCGGCGACTGAAAAGCAAGGATGAAGGATGAAGGATGAAGGATGAAGTAAAAGCATTCAAGATAGGGAAGTATTCCTTTCATCCTTCATCCTTCATCCTTTTCTTGAGGGTATCTGCTTTGGGAGAGACGAGTACGAGCATTGCGAGAGGCCGGCAGAGGAATGCGGCGGCGCGAGCGCCGCAGATGTTCCCGCAGTGGGTGCTGGAAATCATGCGTCCGGCGGTGCACTCGCTGTTTCGTCTTCTCTGGCGCATAGATTACAGGGGGACGGAGAACATTCCGCTCAAGGGCAGTGTCATTATCGCCGCCAATCATCAGAGCTACATAGACCCTTTCTGGATAGGCGTTATTATCAAGCGTCCGATGCGCTTTCTGGCATGGAGCGAGAGCTTCGACTGGCCGGTCATCGGAAAACTGATGGAGCTTTTCGGGGCCTGGCCGCTTGAGATCGAGCGCAGCGACCCGACGGCGATTCGTCGTTCACTGCAATACTTGCGCGACGGCGGCGCGGTCGTCATTTTCCCGGAAGGCGGGCGTTGTCTGCCGGACGGAGAGTTGATGAGATTTAAGAACGGCGCGGTGCGGATGGCTCTGGAAGCCAATGTGCCCATCCTGCCCGTGACGATTCGCGGCGGGCATCGCGTCTGGCCCAAAGGCTATCGCTTCCCGCGCTTAGCCAAAGTAGAAGTCATCTATCATCCACTGCATTACATCACGCCGCGCGCAGGCGAAGACACGCGCTCCTTCGCCCGCCGCGAAAGCGACCGCCTCGCCGAAATCATCGGGAAAGCAGTGAAGAGCGACAAGAAGGCAGTGACAGGTGACAAGTGACGAGCGGAAGACAAAAAACCGCCTCTTGCTCATTCACTTGTCACCCGTCGCTCGTCACCGCATTTGAAGCACTCGCAACATCTCCTCGTGGAGGAGGCCGTTGCTGGCGACGATGGGGGGCGTGTAGATGTCGAAGGGCGTCCCGTCATAGCGAGAGATGCGGCCCCCTGCCTCTTCGACGAGGAGCACACCGGCGGCGACATCCCAGGGGCGCAAGCCCTCTTCCCAGAACCCGTCGAATCTCCCGCAGGCCACATAGGCCAGGTCGAGCGCTGCCGAGCCGTCGCGGCGCACCGCCTGCGCGTGCATGATGAAGTTAGAGAAGTGGCGCGCGAAGTCGCCGCGATCACGCACGTTGTAGGGAAAGCCCGTGCAGAGCATCGCGCGATTGAGCTCACTGATTTCCGAGACGTGTATGCGCCTGCCATTGAGGGTCGCACCTTCGCCGCGCTCCGCCGCGAACGTCTCGTCGCGGGTCGGGTCATAGATGACGCCGAGTTCCAGCACCCCCGCTCGTTCAAGCGCGATGGAGACGCAGAAGCATGGATAACCGTGCGCGTAGTTAGTCGTCCCGTCGAGCGGGTCGATGATCCATTGGAATTCGCTTCTGGGCCCGCCCGGTTGATCGGAAGCGCCGGATTCTTCGGCGAGGACGGCGTGGCGCGGGTGATAGGACTTGATGCGCTCGATGATCAACTGTTCGGCGGCCACATCAACTTCCGTGACGAGGTCTATGACGCCCTTGTTGGTGATTTGAATCGTGCGGCCCATGCGGTCTTGCAGAAGGCGTCCCGCGTCGCGCGCTGCTTGGATGGCGAAGTTGAGCAATTCCGTCTCCGGGAAAGGAATTAGTGGGGATGAACAGGATAAAGAAAAGAGATAACAAATTCAGTCAGCAAGCTTTCATCTTTCATCCTGCTTTCTCTTCTTATCCTGACCATCTCTGTCCATCCCTCTTAATTTCTGCTTTGGGGTCTTTACTGCTCGCTCTCTTCTTTGGCGGGCAGCATAGGAATCCGTATGTCTTTGTCGAGCGCCGTCTCGCGCGCTTCCTCGTAACCGGCATCGACGTGACGCGCGACGCCGAGGCCGGGGTCGTTGGTGAGCACGCGGTTGAGCCTGCGGGCCGCTTCATCCGTGCCGTCGGCGACCGAGACTTGCCCGGCGTGCAGAGAGTAGCCTATGCCGACTCCGCCGCCATGATGAAATGAGACCCAGCTTGCGCCGCTCGCCGTATTGAGGAGCGCGTTGAGGATGGGCCAATCGGCGACGGCATCAGAGCCGTCGAGCATCGCCTCGGTCTCGCGGAAGGGCGAGGCGACGGAGCCCGTGTCGAGATGATCGCGCCCGATGGCGATGGGCGCGGCGAGGTCTCCACGCTTGACCAGATCGTTGATTCTCTCGCCCATCTCCGCACGCTCGCCGTAGCCGAGCCAGCAGATGCGCGCCGGGAGTCCCTGAAACTGCACGCGCTCTCTGGCAAGCCGCAGCCAGCGATTCAAAGTCTGATCTTGCGGGAAAAGCTCAAGCGCCAGGTCGTCTGTCTTACGTATGTCTTCGCTGCTGCCCGAGAGGGCGACCCAGCGAAACGGGCCCTTGCCTTCGCAGAAGAGTGGTCGAATATATTCGGGCACGAAGCCCGGAATCTCGAAGGCTTCTGTGCAGCCCGCATCGTATGCCTGCTTGCGTATGTTGTTGCCGTAGTCGAAGGCGATAGCGCCCGCGCGCTTCAAAGCCAGCATCGCTTCGACGTGGCGGGCCATCGAATGCATAGAGCGCTCAGTGTAAGCGTGCGCGTCGGCGTGGCGCAGTTCATCCGCTTCTTCCAGGCTGAGCCCGGCGGGAACGTAGCCGTTGAGCGGGTCATGCGCGCTCGTCTGGTCTGTGACGGCATCAACCTGAACGCCGCGCCTGACGATTTCCGGCAGCACCTCGGCGCAGTTGCCGACGAGCCCGACCGAGACGGCGCGTCCCTGTTCGCGCGCATCCTCACAAATCCTCAGAGCTTCGTCGAGCGAGAAGACTAGGCGGTCGCAGTAACCGTTACGCACGCGGCGCTCTATGCGGGCCGGGTCAACGTCTATGCCCAGAAAGACCGCTCCGTTCATGGTCGCGGCAAGCGGTTGCGCGCCGCCCATGCCGCCCATGCCGCCCGAGACCAGAAGCTTTCGCTCAAGGCTGCCGCCGAAATGTTTGTCGGCCATCGCCGCAAAGGTCTCGAACGTACCCTGCACGATGCCCTGCGTGCCGATATAAATCCAACTGCCCGCCGTCATCTGCCCGAACATCATCAGGCCGCGTCGCTCAAGCTCGTGGAAATGCTCCCAGTTGGCCCACGCGCCGACCAGGTTGGAATTGGCAATGAGTACGCGCGGCGCATACTCGTGCGTGCGAAAGACCGCGACCGGCTTGCCGGACTGCACCAGCAGCGTTTCGTCCCCTTCGAGCTGTTGCAGCTCGCGCACGATCGCTTCAAACGAAGCCCAGTTGCGCGCCGCCTTGCCCGCCCCGCCGTAGACCACCAGCTCTTCGGGACGCTCCGCCACCTCCGGGTCGAGATTATTCATCAGGCAGCGCAGGGCCGCCTCCTGATGCCATCCCTTACAATTGAGCTTTGCGCCGCGCGGCGCGCGTACGATTCTTGAAGACATAACAGTAAAAAGACGGAAGGCCGCAATAATGAAAGAATGATGCGAGTCATTCAAAGGAAGAATTTAACCGGATGGACAGGATAAGCAGGATGAAGAAAAAGAGATGAAGCATTCATCAAGCGATGCTTTTATCTTTCATGCTTTCCGTGTTGATCCTGACCATCTCTGTCCATCCCTGTTAATTCTCTTCTTTCATCCTTCATCCTTGCCTTTCCACAGTCGGCTCAGCCAGCCGCCGCTCTCCTGCTGCGTGATGCTCTCGATCTCGCCTGCATCGAGCCAGACGCCGTTGCATTTGTCGCAGCGATCAATGAGGACATTTTCAAACCTGGTCTCAAGGAGCGTTCCATCGCACTTGGGGCACAGGAGACGCGCCGCCTCTGTCTCCTGCGCCTGCCGTTCGGCGTCCATACGAGCACGCATCTTCTCGATGGCCTCCTGCTCCTTACGCCGGAAATAATCTTCCTCCAACGCTTTTTTACGATCATCCAAGGGATTCGACATACGTATGCTTCCTTTATCGTTAGGATAATAATGCCGGCGCGAGCGTGCGCAGGAGGAGTCCCCATTGGCTTCTCATGGACGCTCGGTTGCCGGGCGTTTTCTTTGAACAGTAATGTAATAACAGAAAAGCCGGTCAAGCGTGAAGCGTTGTCGCGTGTGCACGGTTGACGCTCAGAAGTCGAAGTCGCCGCTTCGGATGGCGGCGGCGATTGATTGTATGTCGGCGGAGAGCGAGCGGTCGCGCGTGAGGCGCGGGGCGCGGTCGCGCACAACCTCGAAGGCACGACGGACGCCGCGACCGGGCCGCAACGGCGCGCGGTACTCTAAACCTTCGGCGGCGGCGAGCAGTTCGATGGCGATCACCTGCTCGGCATTCTCCACGACCGTGCGCAGCTTGGTTGCCGCCGTCATGCCCATCGAAACATGATCCTCTTTGCCGCCGGATGTCGGCAGGTTATCCACGCTCGCCGGATGCGCCAGCACCTTCGATTCGGAGAGCAGCGCGACGGCTGTGACCTGCGCGATCATAAAGCCGGAGGATGTGCCCGGATGCGCTGTCAGAAACGGCGGCAGCCCTTCGTTGAGGTCTGGGTTGACGAGCCGCTCTATGCGGCGCTCGCTGATGCTCGCCAGATCGGTCAGGGCGATGGCCGCATAGTCCAGGGCCAGAGAGAGAGGCGCTCCGTGAAAATTTCCGCCCGATAAAATCTCTTCCGCCTCAGAGAAGACCAGCGGGTTGTCGGTCGCGCTGCCCGTCTCTATCTCCAATACTTCGCGTGCGTGATCGAGAACGCCGCGCACAGCGCCGTGAACCTGAGGCATACAGCGCAGGCTATAGGCGTCCTGCACGCGCGGGTCGTTTTCGAGATGCGACTCTCTGATCTCGCTCTCAAGCAGCAACTCGCGGAGGTGACGGGCCGCCTCTGCCTGGCCCTTGTGCGGTCGCGCCCGCTGGATGCGCTCGTCGAAGGCGGCGGGCGTTCCGCGCAATGCTTCGAGCGTCATCGCGCCAGCCACGTCGGCCACACGCGCAAGCATGAGCGCACGCGCGACGGCGAGCCCTCCGACGGCTGCCATCGCCTGCGTGCCGTTCAAAAGTGCCAGGCCCTCTTTGGCTTCAAGCTCAAGCGGCTCTACGCCTGCGCGTCGCAACGCCTCGGCGCTCGCCATCCTCTCTCCGCGATAGAAGGCTTCGCCCTCGCCGATACAGGCGAGCGCCAGGTGCGCGAGCGGAGCCAGATCACCGCTCGCTCCGACAGAACCCTTTTCGGGGACGAGAGCGTAGAGGCCGCGCTCAAGCATCATGAGCAGCGTATCGACGAGGATGGGGCGCGCACCGCTATAGCCGCGCGCCAGGACGTTTGCGCGCAACAGCATCATCGCGCGCGTCTCCATCTCCGAAAGCGGTGGGCCCAGGCCGCAAGCGTGGCTGCGCACGAGGTTCAGTTGCAGCTCGCGCAGCTCGGATGGAGCGATGCGCATATCAGCAAGCTTGCCGAAGCCGGTGTTGACGCCGTAGACGACGCGCCCGTCACCCAGAATCTTTTCAATCACGCGCCGCGAGTCCGTCATGCGAGCACGGGCCTGCTGCGAGAACTGCACCCGCAACTCTCCACGCGCCACACGGCAGACCTCATCGAGCGATAGCCCCTGACCGTTAAGCTCAAGCATGAAAATTAAAAGCGAGCGTTCGGAGCGGTAAGCCCTAGCGCCTCGGATTGACGGGCCGCGCGCCGCTTACGGGCTCAACGCTTACTGATTAAAGTCTCTTCCTTGATCGTCTCTTTGTTCGGCGTTTCGGTGATGTCGAGTTTTCTATACTCGCCGGTGGCGGTGGCGGTGCGTGTGCGCTGGCGCGCACGTTTGGCGCGACGGCTGGCGGCTGAGCGCGACGAGTTCGCGGCAGCGCGCGTCCAATCGGTCATGCGCTGAAACGGGCGCAGCGAAAACTTGTGACTCGGCAGCACCTCTCCCGTCGCCTCGCGCAGGCGCACCGTGGCAATTGCGAAGACCACGACCGCGACGTTAAAGACGACGCCCGTGATGAAGACGAACCAGCCCGGAACCAGCCCGACCGTCGCTCGCTGAAGAAAGAACTGGAAGCTATCAGCCGGAAACGGATGCAGGTAGACCTTCAGGTTCCAGCTCAGCGCCAGGAGCGCGAAGATCCAAAGATAATTACGACGCAGGCGGCGTCCGATGGCCTCCCACTCGCTGATCGTAAAATGGGGCGTCAACAGGTCTGACACCAGATGATCGGCCCATTCCTGGTCAACGACTCCTTCGGGCGTGAGCATCTGCGCGAAGTAGCCAGTCTCCATCACGCGCACGCGGCTCGACCAGATTTCATAGTAGCGATAACGCCGCGCCTCCATGATGAGAAAGATGGCGACGAGAATGGAGTTGATCGGGATGACGAAGTGCGGATTATTGGGCGAGCTGAAGACGAAGGAGAGCGTTGCGCCAGCCGTCAGCACGGCCCAGTTCGTCGTCGTGTCGAGGCGATTGCGCCAGGTGTTCGAGCGCTGCACTTCGCCGCGATAGAAATGGACCATCGCCGTGTTGAACTCTGCGGGCGAGAGCTTGCGCGTCGGAATAAAAGGGCGCGAGGCGCTGCTCGTGCGATCAACGGGCGCTCTCTCCGGCGTGACGGTCGCGTGCAACTGGCCTGAAACACGTTCGCTCACCGGCGGCGGCGAACCGCTCCCTCTTGTGCGCGCCTCGTTGCTCATATTCGTCGGACTTTCGCCTTCTCCTCTCGCCGGTCAAACACGGGCCCTCACACGCCGCCGCTGGCCGGTCAAAGCTGATAATAACATGCGTCCGCCCCGAAAGAGAGCATTGCTTGACACTACCGGAAGCGCCCCCTATATTTGAGCTTTGCCTGACGGGACGCTCTGGATCAACATGACGGCGGAAGGCGCTGATAGCGAGCGGGACACGCATTGGATGCGCCAGGCTCTAGCGGCTGCTCTTGAAGCGCGCGAGTTGGGCGAAGTGCCCGTCGGAGCGTGCATCGTGACGAGCGCGGGAGAGCTTCTGGCGCGCGCCGGCAACAGGACGCGCACGGACTGCGATCCGACAGCGCACGCCGAAATAGTCGCCCTCAGGGAAGCCGCACGCGTGCTGGGCAACTACAGGCTCAACGGCGCGGTCGTCTATTCGACCATCGAGCCGTGCGCGATGTGCGCGGGGGCGCTTATTCAGGCCAGAGCCAGGCGGCTCGTCTACGGCGCGCGGGACGAACGCGCAGGCGCGGTCGAATCACAGTTCCGCATCTGCACTTCAAGCTCTTTGAATCATCAGATGGAAATCACCTCGGGCGTGCTCGAATCCGAGTGCCGCGCGCTCATGCAAGAGTTCTTTCGCGCACGCCGGAAAGCGGATGTTAAAGCTCAGATGCCGGATGCCGGTGACTGGCGCTCGACATTCGACATCTGATCTCTATTTTAGGAGAGGTCGCATAGTGGCTTAGTGCACCGGTCTCGAAAACCGGAGTGGGGGAAACTCCACCGTGGGTTCAAATCCCACCCTCTCCGCCATTTCTCTTTCACATCAACCGTTTAGAGGGAGCCTGACGTGTCGGCTTCTTCCTCTCATCTCACGCCGTTTTTGCCGCTTGGCGTGGAGTTGGCGTAGCTGAAATCAGGCGTTTACCCCTCTTCAGACCGTTTACCGCGTCCCTCGGTCTTTGTGGGACGCTATGCGCGTGGCCGCGCGTGACCCCGGTGTTGCGCGTGTCAAAAGGCCTGGTTGAGTGGCCCAAGAGGTCGGCGATGTCATACTCGTGTACGTCCGCCGCTCCTGCCCACAGGTCAGGGGCGCTCCGCTTTCACTGGGGCTTTAGAAAGCCGCCGGAAGTAGTCCTGGTGCAGGCTCGCCGACGAACCTCCAAACTCATCCGAACAACCGTCGCAAAGCATTTCCCTTTTTTCGAGAGTCCTTTAAGCCAATGCCTGGGCCAGCCGCCGCACCCCGTCTCTGATTTGCCGAGCGTTCAAAGCCGTGTAGCCGAGCACGAGTCCGCCACGAGGCAGGAGTCGAGAACTGTATGCTGATAGTGGCACGGCCTCCACGCCGTAACGGGCCGCCTTCTCAGATGCGGTTTTATCACTAACCTTCTCAGGCAGCCATCCGACCAAGTGCATTCCGGCTTCGGCTGCCTGCACCTCTAACAGTCCTTTCAACTCGCGCTTTGCCGCGGCGACAAAAGTCTTCTGACGCTCCTCGTAGAGCGAGCGCATCCGCCGGATGTGGCGCGCGAAGTGTCCTTCATTGATGAAGTCCGCGAGTACCGCCTGGTCGAGCGAAGGGGAGTGACGATCAATCAGCGCGCGGGCGGCGATGAAAACTTTCACCAGATCTTTCGGAACGACGATGCATCCCAGGCGCAGCGAGGGGAATATGGTCTTACTGAATGTGCCGATATAAATAACTCTTCCGTCCGTATCGAGTCCTTGCAGTGAAGAGAGCGGGCGACCTGAGTACCGGAACTCGCTGTTGTAGTCGTCCTCGACGATGAATGCATCGGAGCGCTTCGCCCATTCGAGCAGTGACAGGCGGCGAGACAGGCTCATCGTAACGCCAAGCGGGAATTGATGCGACGGCGTGAGGTACGCCAATCGCGTCCGCTTGCTTTGTCTTAGTCCGCCCGCCAGATCAAAACCCTCTTTATCGATGGATACGGAAACGACTTTCGCTCCGGCGGAAAGAAGCGCATTGTATGCCCCGGGATAACAAGGGTCTTCGACCCATGCCACATCGCCGGGATCGAGGAGAACCCGCGCCGTTAAATCAAGCGCCTGCTGAGAGCCCGCAACGACGATCACCTGATCCACGTCACATCGCACGCCGCGAGCCGACTTCAAGTGCGCGGCAATGCCCTCACGTAAGGGAAGGTAGCCGGCAGGGTCACCGTATCCGAGCAACTCCCGCGGCGGACTGCGCAACCTGCGCGAAGCCAACTGTGACCAAATCTTGAAAGGGAACTCGTCAACCGCCGGCATTCCATTCTGAAATGCAAAATTGTAACCGTCGGCCTGCACGCGAAGCGACAGCACGCTAGCGGAAGCGAGCCATTCCCCACGCCGGGAGAGGGAATGCTTCCTGGGTTTAGCCGGTCCTATGCGCCCCACCTGACTGTGTTGCTCGACCCGCAACATCGCTTCGGGAAGGGTTGAAGCCACAAATGTCCCCGCGCCGATTCTCCCTTCGACATAGCCTTCGGCGAGAAGCTGTTCGTAGGCATTGACGACCGTCATCCGCGAAACCCCCAGTTGCTTTGCGAGCTGCCGAGTCGCAGGCAAACGCATTCGAGGCTCGAACTCGCCGCTTAAGACCGAGCGGCGCACCGCCTCATAGATCTGCCGGTAGAATGGAGTGACGGAATTCTCGTCGTCGAGCATGATAAAAGGACTGTTTGGCACACTCATAACTTCCGATTGTAAATCGGTCTATGAGTTTTGTCGAAAATTGGCTCTTTCCCTGATACCAATTTTACTTAGAATACGGATTCAATAAGAGGGGGGGACACCGTTTGAAACGAAGCCGAAGAGAATTTCTGCTGACCGGAGGAGTATGAGCGGGCGGCTAATTTCCAGCGCCGGGCGTACTAACAAATATGGAACAGCAATCATTCAGCCCCGTTGGTGATCTGCGACTTTTCGACCCTGAGATAAAGCCGTGGAGTCTTTACTGGGCCGACAGCAATACGGTCAGGCTGGATGCTCCACAGGTCGGCTCTTTTGATGGCACTGCGGGGAAGCTCTACGCGAGGGACGTGTTCCAGGGGAAAGAGATAATTGTTCTGTTCCACTGGGCTAAGACGAACCCCGATATTCCAATCTGGAGCCGGGCGTTTTCCCCGACAACGGAAAAACGTGGGAATGGAACTGGTATATGATCGCACACCGTCAGGGCTGAAAATGAAGAGATCAGACATTGACCCGATGCCGCAGTATTTCGACCGCTACATTAACTTGGTGGCCGACGTGGAGCTCCGGCAGGCTTTCGAAGACAGCATTGGTCAGTTAGACGAGTTAGACCGAAACCTGCTGGCGAGGCTTGACGGCAGAATATACGCGCCCGGCAAATGGACGGTGAAAGGTATCCTTCAGCACGTCATTGATTGGGAAAGAATTCTGTCTTACCGCAGCCTGCTCTTTGCGAGGCGCGAAGGCTCGGCTCCGCAAGGCATTGACGAAGGGCGGCTGGCGGAGAATATGAGCGCGGAGAAACGCCCACTCGACGACCTGATTGATGAGCTAAGAACAGCTCGCGTTTCAACTAAAGCGATGTTCGATAGCTTCGATGATGAGATGCTGCGAAACAAAGGGGTGAATTGGAAATACGAGATTTCAGTTTTGGCGATGGGCTTCAGCATCGTCGGGCATCAAATTCATCACCTGAAAATCATTGAAGAGAAATACCATCCGTTACTTGGGGAAATGCATCACAGCGGCAACGCAGAATCTCCATTTCGAACGATCAGATGAGCGAGCCCTTACGACCGACAGAGAGAACGAAGCTGCGGCGGTTGCCGAAGCGCGGCAGTTTTGACCGGGAAACCATTTACCGGATATTGGACGAGGCCTTTATTTGCCACGTCGGATTCGTCGCCGGCGGACAGCTCTTCGTTATCCCGACCGCCTACGCGCGCGCGGAAGATCATTTGCTGGTTCACGGGTCGTCGGCGAGTCGTATGTTGCGCGCGCTGGCCGGAGAGGTCGAAGTGTGTGTGACGGTGACGTTGCTCGACGGCCTGGTGCTCGCGCGCTCAGCGTTTCATCACTCGATTAACTACCGCTCGGTCGTCGTCTTTGGCAAGGCGTCAGTCGTGCTGGAAGTAGCGGCGAAACTCGACGCGCTCCGGGCTTTCACCGAACATATCATCAGGGGGCGCTGGGCCGACGTTCGTCCGCCGACACCGAACGAACTCAATGCGACGATGGTGCTGCGGCTTCCGCTCACGGAGGCTTCGGCGAAGATTCGCACGGGGCCTCCGGTTGACGACGAGGCTGATTACCAATTGAAAGTGTGGGCGGGCGAGTTGCCGCTCCGACTGGTTCCCGGCGTGCCGCTCCCAGATCCGCGATTGCCGGAGGAGATTACTGCGCCTGAATATCTGCGTCAGGATGAGTACAAAGCGAAATAAGTTGAGCATACAGATACGGACGGCTGCGCCTGATGATGCCGCGCGGATCGCGTTCGTTCTAGCCGAGTCGTTTGTGGAGCACAAATCTTCCTACACTCCGGAAGCGTACGCCGCGACCGTTCTCGACAGCCAACAGGTCTTGAGTAGGCTGCGCGAAGGGCCTGTGTGGGTCGCCGTCGGGCGCGAGGGAGAAGTGGTCGGCACGGTGTCGGCAGTTCCCAAAGGCAGCGCGCTATACATCCGCGGCATGGCCGTTCTCCCGGAGGCGAGGGGACACAGAATAGGGGAGTTACTATTGACCGAGATCGAGAGTTTCGCCGCCGGGCGTGGATACGAGCGCTTGATTTTAAGCACCACACCCTTTCTTGATCGCGCCATCCGGCTGTATGAAAATTTTGGCTTCCGGCGAAGCGACGAAGGCCCGCATGACTTATTCGGCACAGCGCTATTTGCGATGGAGAAAAACATGCGGGTGTCAAATTCAATCAACTACTGATGCTGCTCGGCATCCGGAGGAAACGAAGTGCTCGTATCAATCGTCACCTTCGACGATTTCACCGACCTTGACCTGTTTATCCTGTGGGACCTGCTAAACCGGGTGGAGAAACCGGGCTGGCAGGTCAAATTCTTAGGGGATAAAGAGAGCCACACCTCAAGCACAGGTGTCGCAGTGAAGATGCACGGACGGTTGGAAGAAGCCAACTCGTCAGATGCCGTGCTGTTTTGCAGCGGTAGGGGAACGCGAAAGAAGATGCATGACAAAGCCTTTCTGGCGGCGTTCAGGTTGGACGAAGGCAGACAGCTTATCGGAGCGATTGATTCAGGGGCTTTACTGCTAGGCGCGCTCGGCCTGCTCAAAGGCAGAAGGGCGACAAGCTACCCGTCCGCCGAGATAAAAAGTATGCTGGAAGCCATGGGTGCGGAGGTTGTGTGGGAGTCGTTCATACAGGAAGGGAATATTGCGACCGCCGCGCAGTGTATATCGGGGCAGTATCTGGCCGGATGGGTGATCGAGCATCTCGCCGGTCTTGAGCAGAAGGAGAAGGCTCTCAGTTCGGCGGCCCCTCTCGACGGCATTAAGATTTCACTCTGAGGACGATTCACCTCGGAGCAAGACGGGCTTTAGAGCGCGCTCCCTTCCCGCCGCTTTAAGCAAAGAAGTGAGTAAGCGGCGGTGGGCAGGTTAATAAAGATCATGACCTTGCGATTGTGGATGACAGGGCTTGACCCCTCAAAGGCGTCGGAGTATGACGCACTTGCCAATTCGCGCTCTTTGGCTATGTTCAGGGCGCTTGAAGGCTGTATGGGGGTGATTTTCGTCCGCTCTGATGAGCGGGGTTATGTCTTAAGCTCGTGGAGGGATACCGCTTCAATCGAAGCCCTGGAAGATTTTGAATGCGTTCATAATAGCTGCCCCCCGATCTTCGCTGCCCTTGATTTCCACCTGCTGACCTTAACCGATAATGATAGAGTTGAGTGGGACGCAATCCTTCAAGCCCGAGTCTTACTTTCAACGAGTGAGGGCGTGTCGGTTCCGCTGCTGCCGCCCTTGTTGCTTGCCATGCCTCTTCGCTCCCGCTCAAGCAATCTCTCTTTACGCCCGATTCCCCAGCGATAGCCGCCCGCAGCACCGCCCGTGCGGACGACGCGGTGGCACGGCGTGACCAAAGCCACGGGGTTCGTGGCGCAGGCTCGCGCTACGGCGCGGGTGGCGGTAGGTTGTCCGATGGCTTCTGCTATCTCCCCGTAAGAGCGCGTCTTGCCGTAAGGGATACGCCGCAACTCTCCCCACACGCGCAACTGGAAAGCCGTGGCCTGTAAGTCCAGGGGTAGTCCGAGGTCCGGCTGCGATCCTTCGAGGTGGCGCAACAACGCTTCGACTATGACCCCCAGTTGCGAGTCGTCCCGCATGATGAATGCAGCCGGGTATTCTGCGCAGAGCGCCGCCTCCAACTCCTTGTCGCCGTCGCCGAACTGGACGGAGCACACGCCCCGCTCGGTCGCCGCGACGAGCAGGCGTCCCAGATGACAGTCCGCGATGGCGTAGCTGATGTTCATTCCTTCACCTTTGCGCCGGTAGGCAGCCGGGGTCATGCCAAGCTGCTCGGACGCCTTCTCGTAGAGGCGACTACTGGAGCCGTAGCCTGCGTCGTATATCGCGGTGGTTACGTCTTCGCCCTCTTTGACCTTCGACTTGAATAGCTTCAGGCGGTGCGCCGCCGCGTACTGGCGCGGCGTGATGCCGGTGAACTTCTTGAAGGTCCGTTGGAGGTGGTGCGGGCTGACTCCAAACTCCACGCCCAATTCTTCGAGCGAGGGAGCACTTCCACCATCACGCGCCTCGATGCTGCGGCAGACGCGCTGGACCATCTCGGCGCGGGGGTCTGGTGCCGCCGGATCGCGCGGCTTGCAGCGCAGGCAGGCGCGCAAACTCGAAGCCTCAGCATCTTCTGCGGAGCGGAAGAATACGACCTGCTGCCGGCGCGGGCGGCGCGCGGGGCAGGACGGCTTGCAGTAGATGCCGGTCGAGCGTACGCCGTAGACGAAGACGCCGTTAAAGCGCGCGTCCCTGGCCTCTACCGCCTGCCAGTAAATGTCGTCCTCTATCGTGCGGAGTTCATGAAGAATGTTTTGATCCTGAGTCATACCAAACGCCTCCGACTCACATACTACGAGGGTGGCTGCGAGGAATCTATCCGATTCTTGCGCTCAAAATCTCAAATCTGAGAAGCCAACCGCTCCATGTGCGCCCTGCCCCAAAGGCGTATGTCCTCAAGTAAAGGCAACAGGGATCGACCGTAGCCGGTCAGCGAATACTCGACGCGCGCCGGGACAGCCCCCAGTGGTTGTCGCTGAACGATTCCGTCTCCGACGAGCTCGCAGAGTTGTTGTGTGAGGACCTTCTGCGAGATGCCGGGCATAACCTGCCGAAGACCCGCAAAATGTCTTGGCGACTCGGCCAGCCAGTACACGATGATCAACTTCCACTTGCCGCCAATTGCCGCTAGCGCGGCGGTCAGCGGACACCCGCCGACCGGATTGGGACGCCCCCTGCGAGGATGGTTACCTGAAAGTGCCTTCTTGTTGGAGTTCATAGGTCGGATTATATTCCTTCTCGACAAAGTTAGAAGTCAAACTACTCTACTATGTGTGAGGAGATAAACCATGATCGCCGAAGTCTGCCGTTATCGAATCAAGCAGGGCTGCCGCGTGGAGTTCATCCGGTTGCGAACTTTTCTCCTGCTCTATAGCTTGGTTGTTATCTTGCAACCCCTTCATGGATTCGCACAGCAGAAGTCAGCCGCACCGGGAACGAGCCTTCAACAAACTTCAACGCAGCGGGACGGGCAACACGATTTCGATTTCGAGATCGGCACTTGGAAAACTCACCTCAGGCGTCTGCTGAACCCCTTAACCGGCTCCACCACCTGGGTCGAGTATGACGGCACGACGGTCGTGCGAAAGGTCTGGAACGGTCGCGCTAATCTGGTCGAGTTGGTTGCCGACGGACCGGCGGGTCATTTTGAGGGCTTGAGCCTTCGTCTATACAATCCCCAATCCCGACAGTGGAGTCTCAACTTCGCCAACGCCAATAGCGGCGTGCTGGCTCAGCCCACCATCGGCGAGTTCAAAAACGGGCGGGGCGAGTTTTTCGACCAGGAAACATTTAACGGTCGAGCCATTCTGGTTCGTTTTGTTATCTCCGATATTACTCCGAACTCTTGCCGCTTCGAGCAGGCATTTTCCGATGACGGGGGTAAGACCTGGGAAGTCAACTGGGTCGCGACAGACACACGGGTGAAAGATTAATCGGACCCGAGTCCGCCGAAATTCCAATTAGTCAATCCAGACAAATTACAGATCGTAAATTTTTCATAATGCCTGAGGGGGTTGCCAATGATCGTCGAAGTCCGAAGCTATAGAATCAAGCCAGGGCGTCGCGAGGAGTTCATTAAGTTCTTCGAAACGCGAGCCGTGCCGGCGCAACGCTCACACGGGATGAAAATAATCGGCCCGCTGCTTGACCTGGAGAACCCCAACAAATTCGTCTGGCTGCGCAGCTTTCCTTCACTTGAGGAACGAGACCGAATGAAGAACGACTTCTACGAAGGCGAGTTGTGGAAGAACGAGCTTGAGTCAATCGCCATGCCGCTGCTTGAGAGTTACGACGTGATACTTTGCGAGACATCGCCCGGCTACGTATGTGACGGGCCTCGAGCCGAGTCCGAATGAACTCGCCAGCTTGTGCCACGGGCGGGCGCGACGCTTGATTTAACCTGCGTCGGGCGAAGAGCATTTTGCCTGAATCTATTTTCCCTCGGAACTCCCGCTTTTCACCTCCTCGACGATTGATTCTCCGCTTGAGCAGTCGCCGCTCGTCCATTGCCAGTTTTCCCGCAGGCGGAGTCGCCCATCAGGCAGGAGTTCCGGCACAGACTTGCACCGCCCGGTCATTAACTGACCGTCGCGGTTGACGTGGCTGTAGCGCATGTCCAGACAGCCCGCTTCGTCAACCTTGGCGATCAGAGTCCCGAACCGCACGTCGCCGCCTTCGTAGGTGGCCCAGACGATCTCTCCCTCTTGGTAGTAATGAAACAGGGTGGAGGAGTCCACTTCACCGTTCTCTGTGTTTGCGACCGGCGCAAAGAATCGGCCATTGTAATTAATGCCCTTCATCACTTGTCTACAATTGTCCCTTCTCTCAAACTCGGGTCACCTCATTCTGCAATCTGAATTTCGGCAATGACCCGGTCGCCGTGACTCGCGGGCTGTGACACAACTAGAAACTCTACGTCCGACTTCGACTCGTTACGTATTCGGTGCGGCGCACCGGGAGCGACCTCGACACCTTCATGCGCCCGCAGAACTTCAACCCGGCCACCGACCTCAAGTGTTGCCGTGCCCGAAAGGATGAAGAAGAATTGCCTGGAAGCGCGGTGGAAATGGCGCACCTCGGACGCGCCCGGTGGCATTCGCTCTTGAATGACGCTGAGCGCGGCGGACTTGACCAGGTGCCAGCCGTCGCAAACCCCGCCCCAC
Source organism: Pyrinomonadaceae bacterium (assembly GCA_036389095.1). Classification (GTDB taxonomy): domain Bacteria; phylum Acidobacteriota; class Blastocatellia; order Pyrinomonadales; family Pyrinomonadaceae; genus DASQYE01. The sequence continues at coordinate 310,411 of DASVQM010000004.1, read as the reverse complement.
ACGTAATGCTCCACCTTGTCTTTACTAATCATAAGGTTCCCTCATCGGGCCGAGAAGAAGTCATGTATCCCCGCGTAGGTTTCTTCCGGCGCTTCCTCCGGCAGATAATGCCCGCAGTCAAGGATTCAACCCTTCGGCATACCCACCTGTGCCGCGTGAGTTTCATTTTCAGGGCGCGGTCATTTTAACTGCCGTGAAAAAAAGTAGGCTTCGATAATCATTCGCTTGTTCAGATAAAAGCGGTGAGCGTCGAATCTGGTGACACGCGACACAAGCCGAATTTGATCGCAGCCGTTTTCTTCGGCGTGTTTGACAAGCCAATCAAATAACTCGCCGCCGTAGCCTTTCGAGCGCTCACCGCTCATAGCGACGAGGTCTTCAATCTCAAGATATTTGCCGCCAGCCAGCCATTCGGAGATTCTGAATCCGGCCACGGCCTTGACCCCGCCATCGGTTAAATAGACCAACCGATAACCGGCGACTTCAGACATCCTTCTAATCGTCGACAGAAATTCATCGCGCCCCAGGTGAGGACGCAACTCCACCATTACGGTGTAACAACCTAAAATCTCCTGTTCGCTCTTGGCTAAAGTTATTTTGCTACTCATCTCAAATAAACCCCATCAGGTGGCGGACGCGGTCGGCATTCTGACCGAAGAGAGAAAAGATTTTTCCGCCGGAGAAAAGAGCAGGCCGAGGGCGCACACCAGAATGGCGACCGCGTAAGCCATCATCATCGTGATGAGTGGGTTCGCCGCCCTCGGAATTGATTTCTGCGAGACGTGGTAGAGAATATTGCCGCCGATGGTTAAGAAGAAGGGGAAGTAGAACCGCATCATAGTAGCCGCACTCCGTAAATGAATCAGTCTGAGGAGCAGAACTTATCGGTGAAAACTTCTTCCGCCTCCTCAAGCTTTCCTGACAGGTAGCGGTACTGGGACTCGTCCGTGTCGGCGAAGGCCTCATCGCGGTTAGCCGCGAGGTCAAGATATTCGGGCGGAGCCTGGAACTGTTCGGCCGTGAAATCGTACCTGACGCCTCCGATGCGATTGTAGAAATGGCACTGATCGCCAACCGGCGTCTTGAGCAGCTCGCCCCCGAACCGATCCTGCACGACGAGCGCCGTTACACCGCACTGTCCGCGTGCGGGATTATCTTCAGACCACAATGAGCTGGAGGAGCGAGACCAGCATAGCCTGAGCGCTTGTTGAACGGCTTGCTCATTCATCTTCGGTGATTTGGACATCAACATCGTCCTCTAACTAGAAGTATATGGAAGAATGGCACTATGCAAAGTACCATTATAGATAATCTCGATTAGACCAATTCTTAAGTCATCTGCACCTCACTCATTGGGGCAACCGAAAAGAAATGCATTCACGCACTGCTCATCAGTTGCGCGACGAGCGCGGGAAATCCTTCCCGCACGCTCTTGTAGCGCGGCGACCACCCGCTCTTCTCCTTAAACAGTCGGTTGGACATCCGGTGTGACCGCGCGAGCGTCTCGCCCATCGAGCCGGCCAGATACTTAAACCAGGAGGGCAGAAACTTCGGCCTTTGCACGCCGAGCGCATCTGCCAGCGCGTCGAAATACTCTCTTTTAGTTACCGGCTCGTCATCGACCACGTTATAGACTCCGGCGGGAACTGACACGGCGGCGACTACCGCCGCCGCGGCATCGTCCGTCGAAAGCGAAGAAACGTATCCGTCAGGCGACCCAAACGCCGCAGCCACGCCCTTCTTCGTAAACTTGATCATGTCGAGCGTGTGGCCGCTATCCGGCCCGTAGAACAAGCCGAAGCGAAGGACGACGCCCGTTCTGCCGCTCGCCGTAAAGCGTCCGGCTTGGCCCTCAGCTTCCATCACGGAGCGAACGTAGCGGGCGGGCTTGACCTGTACTTTTTCATCAATCCAGCGCGCCCCTGAATCAGGGTAAATGAGGGCGAAGGATTCTTGGACGTAATGCTTTGTGCCGACCTTAAGCGCGGCGTCCACGAGGTTGCGTGAGACTTCACGGCGGATGCGGTCGTTGTCGCGCCACGCGAAGGGGAGCATAGCGCGCGTGCCGGAAGGAATGCTCGTCGCAAGGTTGCAGACTGCATCATGCCCTTCGATGACTTTCAAGACTTCCGCCGGGTTGAAGAGATCGACCCGCACAGGCTGCGCTCCCAAGCGCTCCAGCATCTGCATCTTCTCGCGCGTCCGCGCCACCCCGGTAACCGTATGTCCTTCCTTCACCAATAACGGCACGGCACGCCGACCCATGACGCCCGTTGCCCCTGTCAGAAATATTTTCATCCCGACCTCCATGTTTTCCCATAAAAGCTTGACAGTTTCGTGATGAGAGAATCCTCTCTCACCATGTCAAAAATCAAGCCGCAAGAGGTGAATAAAAGATCAGAGTCTTCCGAGCGGATCTTGCGTGAGGCGATGCGTCTGTTTGCCGAGCGGGGGTATGAGCGCACATCGGTTGGCGACATCCAGCAGGCCTGGCCTTCGGCTCGGGCGCACTCTACAAGCATTTCCCGTCAAAGCAGGCGGTACTTGAAGCGGGAATAGAGGAGTTCATCGAGAAATCGGAGCGAGAGCAGGAGGCGTTCGCACGGCTGCCGGAGGAGCCCGAGGCGGCCTTCACTTGCATCGCCGAGGCCGTGACCTCGTTCCTGGCGAGCGCCCGTGATACGCTGCGGATTGTTTGACGGGAACTGGAGCACTTCCCCGATCTCCAGAAGAAGGTGAGGGAGCGCCGGACCCAGCGGGGATTTAAGAACCTCGCCGCGTGGCTGCGAAAACAGGTGGACGAGGGCCGCCTCTCGGGCGTTGGAAAAGTGGAGACTCGTGTGGTGTGGCAGTTGTGGGAGCGTCACACCGACCGCTGCTAATATTTATTACGACCTTTAGACTCCCGCGGTTATTACCTAACTAAACCGCGAAGGAGAGAGTCGTGAAGACTAAAATCTTTTCATTACTGCTCGCTTTAACCATCGTGTTGACAGCTTCGCCGTGCGCCCTTGCGCAGGGTGCGCGGGGCAACTGGCAAGCCGTACAGTCATTAGTTCCCGGCACCGAGTTGATTGTTGAGACGAAGGGCGGGGAAGCCATCAAAAGCATCCTGAGCCGTGCATCGGATACGACCATGGATTTGACCCGTACGAGCGGGGGCGGTGCAGTCACTCTCAGTCGAGATGAGGTCCGTAAAGTATTTCTCGCCAAAAGGGGATCGAAAAGCAGAAGGACGAAAATCGGGGCGTGGATCGGCGCAGGCGCAGGGCTGGTTGTAGCCGTAGCTGTCGCGGCTAAAGTGGGACAGAACTCCGACGCAGCCCCGGGAGTTATCCTATTCCCCGTTTTGGGGTGCGGCGCGGGTGCTTTGGTCGGGGCGGCGACCGGCGGCAAAGTCAAAAAGGGGGAGCTCGTTTACGAATCAAATTAACCACGAGTGGCGCTTACCCCTTAGGTCTGGTTTACGGCGGGTAGATGCTGAATACCGCGCGATAACTGCGTGGCGAGCCCGGATATAAGGCCATGAGAGAAGACGATCTGTATGTTTTGCCGGAAGGGATTCCGGCCCCTCAGGATGACGGGGCTTGCGACCATCTGCCAGGGATGCGAGTCCCGCCCGTCCCTCTATGGTCAACAAGCGGTCACAAGGTCGATCTGTCAATCGAGCAGGGCGGGCTGACGATTGTCTATTGCTTTCCGCGAACCGGCGTGCCAGACCAAGAGCCGCCCGGAAGCTCGGCAGCGTGGAACGCCCTGCCCGGGGCGCGGGGTTGCACTCCACAGGCGTGCGCCTTCCGCGACCACTACGGCGAGCCGCAACCGGGTCGGAACAAGCGCTAATCCCTTAACACCTGTTCGATCAAATCCTCCCACATCTTCATCACCTTCTCGATACCGAACTGTGCCCTCACCAGACGAGCGCTTGCGGCTATACGCTTGCGCTCCTGTTCATCGCTCATCAGGCGACTCATCGCTGCGGCCAGCGCCTTCACATCTTCGTTCGGCACGAGAATGCCGCTCACATTGTTGACGATTATTTCCTGCGGGCCCGTCGGACAATCTGTTGAGATGACCGGCAAGCCGCAGGCCATCGCCTCGCAAAGCACCAATGGGAAGCCCTCATATCTTGAAGACATAACGAAAAGATCCGCCTCATTGAAGATATGATAAGGGTTCTTAATTTGGCCGGGTAAATAAACCCGGTCGAGCAGTCCCAGGCTGGAACGTAAGGTTTCCAGTTCCTGTCGTAAAGGCCCTTCACCCAGGATGGTTAAAGTCCACTGTGGGTGAGCATCCTTCACACGGGCAAAAGCATGGAGTAGAAGATCAAACCCCTTTTGCTCGACCAGTCTGCCCATTGCGATGACCGCAGGCCGCCTCAGAAATGGTCCGGCTGAAGGAGAACTCTCAGGCGGAGTGACCACGGGATTTGGTATCACCCTGACCTTGGATCGCAAGCGCGGCTTAAAATAATTTACTGATCTCTGGCTGAGAACTATAATTGCGTCCGCGCTCGGATAGGCCCACAGTCGAAGCCGCTTCCAGACTTTGGGGATTGAGTGTATCGTCGGTTCAACATGCTCGCTGACCAGAACAGGTATGCCCAGGCCACGCGTCGCCAACAGCGTGACGACGTTCGTGGAATCCATAAAACTGATGATGATATTGGGCGCGCACTGTCGAATGGCAGACCTTAACGCTCGAATACGTTTCAGATTGTTCCAGAGCCCTTGAAGGCTATTGCCGGAGTCGCGGGCGATGCTTAAAGGAATATGGCGAACGAGAGGGTCGAGATCATAAAACGGAGGCACTGCACCATCATCATAAGTCAGCAGGGTGACCTGCTGATTCCGAGCCCGCCAATAATTACCCATCAACGCCGCCACATGTTCGGCGCCGCCGGCTTCAAGTGAAGGCACAATCAACATGATATGCATCGAGATACTTATATTTGCCAGTTCTGCAATGCTGTCGCCAGATAAGACCGGCTTTCATTTTCGTTTAGAGAGACTCTGAATATATGAACATAGATCGGGAACACGAAGACGCTTTAGAGAAAAAGGGGCGCGCCAGATGATAAGCAAGAGGCGAATGTTTCTCGTTCTGCTCCAGGCTCTGCTTTACTGTCCATTTGCCATCGGTCAAGAAACCAGCGGCGCTATCTCCGGGACTGTCAAGGACTCACAGGGAAGAGTGATTAGCCACGCCGAGGTCATTATCGAAAACCTTGATACCGGACTTGTGCGACGATTATTCAGTGACGCTGATGGATATTATCGCGCCATTGGCTTACCCCTCAACCGTTACGCAGTTCGAGTGGAGCATGAAGGCTTTAATGCTGAGGCGCGGCGGGCAGTAGCTCTGACCGTAGCGCAGGAGTCGTTGGTCAATTTCAAGTTGGAGGTGCGGTCGATCAAAGAAGAGGTCTTTATCACCGAAGGCGTCACAACGGTTGAAACGAACAGTTCCACCACCAGCGGCCTGGTTGACGATCAGAAGATCCGCGACCTTCCGCTCAATGGGCGTGATATGGCGCAGTTGATACTGCTGCAACCGGGCGTCGTCAACAGCCGCTCCAGCGTGCAATCGGTCAATACCGGACGAGGCGTGCGCTTCTCCGTGGCGGGGTCACGTCCGAGCCAGAACCTCTTTACGCTGGATGGAACGACCATCAATGATGCGCTCAATAATACGCCCGGCAGCGCGCAGGGCCTTCTCACGGGCGTCGAGGCCGTGAAGGAGTTCAGGGTTTTGACCAGCACGTACAGCGCCGAATACGGTCGCGCGACGGGCGGCGTTTTTATCGCGGTGACCAAATCAGGCACTAATGAACTGCATGGCTCTATATTTGAATTCCTGCGCAACGACCGCTTTGACGCGCGAAATTTCTTTGATCGGGAGAAGCCGGCCTTTCGTCGCAGCCAGTTTGGTTTCGCTGCCGGTGGCCCTGTGGCCAGAGATAGCACCTTCTTCTTTGGCAGCTATGAAGGTTTGCGTGAGTTTAAGGGCGTCACTCGCGTCAGCATCGTGCCGGACGATGATGCCCGCAGGGGGCGCTTACCCGGTCGCTCTCCCGTGGAGGTCGATCCCCGCAGCCGACCCGTACTCGATCTCTTTCCGCGAGCCAACGGCAGGAATTTCGGAGACGGGACGGCGGAGTTCGTCGGGACAACTGCGCGCGCCTCAAATGGTGATTTCTTCACCGTCAGAATAGATCACAAAATATCGGATTTCGATTCGCTCTTCGTCCGTTACCTCTTCGATGATTCCGAGCAGGTGTTGCCGCGCAACTTCCCGGAGTTCCCCAACTTTGCCGTCAATCGAAAGCAGGTTGTCACGATTGAAGAACGAAAGATCATCTCTCATCGCGCATTGAATGAGTTTCGACTCGGCTTCAATCGCAGCACGCCGTCTGAGCTCGTACCTCCGACGACGCGCAGTTTGGAGCTGATCGCGGGTCGAGACCTCGGGGAGGTTTCCATCACGGGCCTGACCGACATCGGCACAGAACGGACGAGTCCGAAACTATTTTTTCAGAATAACTTTCAGGTCTCGGATAACTTCTACGTCGCGCGCGGGCGCCATTTTCTCAAAGTCGGCGTGAGCTTTGACCGCTTCCAGTATAATGGCAGCTCCGAGAGCAGAACGCGCGGCCAGTTGCGCTTCCGTTCCCTGGCCGACCTGCTCATCTTCAGAGTCAGAGACCTGCAAGGCGCGACGCTCGATTCGGACTTTGCGCGGGGCTACCGTCAATCGCTGCTGGGCCTTTTTCTACAGGACGATTTCAAAGCGGGCCCGCGCCTGATGCTCAACCTCGGCCTGCGTTATGAAGCTGTGACGACCCCCACTGAAGTCAACGGTAAGGTCTCGAATCTCAGAAGTATTCTGGATAATCAGGTGACCACGGGAGGGCCGTACTTCGAGCCTTCACGCTACAACTTCGCCCCGCGCTTCGGGTTCGCTCTGGACCTGTTCGGCGACGGGCGAACGGCGCTTCGCGGCGGCTTCGGTCTCTTTTACGATCAACCGTTGTTTCATCTTTATCGGAGCCCGCTCTTTCGCTCGCTGCCCTTCGTTAACCGCGGAAGGCTCACGACCGTCAACGCTTTGCCCGTAGATGCCGCGAGCTTCGCCGGGGTTGAAATTGCCACCGAAGCCTTTCAATTTCGTCTGCGGCCAAGTTACGTGATGCGCTACGGCTTAAATGTCACGAGAGAGTTTGCCGGCTCAATGATTTCCATCTCATACGCCGGGTCGCGCGGCGTGAACCTGTTCGGACAGGCCGATATTAATACCGCCGCGCCGCGCATACTCCCTGACGGGCGCGAGTTCTATGCTGAGGGAAGTCGTCGCCGCAACCCCGCGTTCGACCAGGTCCGCGCCATCTTTCAGGGATTCAACTCTTTCTATCATTCGCTTAACCTGGGTGTGTCGAAGCGCCTCGACCGGGGCTTGCAGTTTCAGGTCTCATATAATTTTGGAAAATCTATTGACGAGAGATCGGGCATTAGCGGAAGGCAGGAATACACCAACGGGCAGTCGCGCGCTCTGGCTCCCTATAATCGTAGACTTGATCGCGCCCGCTCGGACTTTGATGTGAGGCACAGCTTCACCGCTAATGCCTCTTACGAATTACCCTTTGGTCGAAAGGCCGTAGGCGCGGCGAGACACCTCTTCGCTGGCTGGCAGCTGAACGCTATCGTGACGCTCAGTTCAGGTCTTCCCTTTACTCCTTATATTGATGGAGACCCGGATCGAGATGCTACGGACGACAATACGGCGCGTCCGGATTTAGTGGCGGGCGTCTCGCTCGTCCCACCCGGGGGCGGCACTGCTGATCTCTGGTTCAACCCGGCTGCCTTCGCGCCCCCCGAGCCGGGCTTTCGTGGCACGGCCGGACGAAATATCGTCACTGGGCCGGATTACAGGAGCGTCGATTTCTCGGTTGTCAAAAACTTTCGGATCGATGAACGGCGCAGCATTCAGTTTCGAGCCGAAGCATTCAATCTGTTCAATCGGACGAACTTCGATCTGCCCTCTAATTCGGAAGAGGGCGAGCTGATCTACACTTTTATTCCCGCGACAGGAGGCAGACCCGCCAGCTTCACCCCTGCTGCGAGCGTCGGGAAGATATTCAACACGGTCGGGGATTCCCGCGAGCTGCAATTCGCATTGAAGTTCATCTTCTGAGCAATCGTTCAATTCGGACTGCGCGTGAGGGCTACGGCTGTGATGCCACAAGCGAGAGCGACTAAAACGCTGGACGCAAACGATCGACGGGCCACGGAGTTTGGCCCTGTTGAGGAGCAGAGCGGTCGCAGGCCGCGCGCGCGCGAAACCCCCTGGCGTATCTTCGCCGGGCGAATCCTCGTCTGTGTTGTTCCGCCTCTCATCTGGTTTGCTCCGCTTAACCTTGAGCCACGGGCGAAACATGCTCTGGCGATCACCTCGTTCATGATTATCGCCTGGATGACGGAGGCTTTCGCCTACGCTTTGACGGGATTCATCGGATGCTACCTTTTTTGGGCGCTCGGTATCGCCAGGTTCGATATAGCCTTTGGCGGCTTTGCCACGGAAGCGCCCTGGTTCTGTTTCGGCGCGCTTCTGATCGGCATGATGGCGACAAAAACAGGGCTCGCAAGCCGGCTCGCCTATCAGGTCATCACGCGCGTCGGCAGCACTCACTCGCGCCTGTTCCTCGGCTTCACACTGGTCTCGTGTCTGTTAACCTTTTTAGTCCCGAGCGGCGCGGCGCGTGTCGTCATCATGGCGGCGATGGCGCTCGGCTTGATGCAGGCCGTTGGCCACGGGCCGGGCACCAACTTCGGGAAGGGGATATTCATCATCCTGACCTACACGAGCGGACTATTCGATAAGATGTTTATCGCCGGATCGAGCACGATTCTGGCGCGCGATCTGATCGAAAAACACGGACACGTCAAGGTGCTCTGGAGTCACTGGTTCATAGCCTTTTTACCTTGCACGCTGGTGACGATCATCGTCGTCTGGCGGCTGGCCCTCTTGCTCTTCCCGCCGGAAAAAACGGCGGCGGCGGGCGAAACTGCCTATTTTGAAGACGAGCTGCGAAGCATGGGTCGTTTGAGCAAGATGGAAAAAAGGGGCGCTCTGCTGATGCTCATGGCGATCTGCCTTTGGATGACCGATTTCCTGCACCACATCTCACCGGCGATGATCGGCCTTGGCACGGGCCTTCTGGCGACGCTCCCGCGCCTCGGTGTTCTCGATAGTGAAGATGTCAGGCGAGTCAACTACCTGCCGGTTTTCTTCGTCGCAACCGCCGCCGGCATGGGGCAGGTGCTGGTCGAGACCAAAGCCATCGATACTCTCACCGGAGTGATGTTCGCCTGGATGGAACCTCTCCTCAACGTACACACGCTCGCCCTGACACCTTTCTGGACGGCCATCACCTATCACATCTTCATCGGCAGCAATGGTGCTATGCTCAGCACGTCCTTGCCGCCGTTGATGAACTTTGCCGCCGCACGCGGCATCAACGTGTTGGCCCTCGGCATGATCTGGACGTTCGCGGGCGGCTCTAAGGTATTCATATATCAATCGGCGCTCCTGATCGTCGGTTATTCCTATGGCTATTTTAATGGACGCGATCTGTTCCGCTTCGCCCTTTGCATGACACTCATCGAGTCCGTCATGCTGCTCCCGCTTGTCTCGCTTTACTGGCCTTTGATCGGTCTCGGTTAGGGCTGTCTCAGGGCCGGGCCGGAGCGAGCGCCCACGCGCAATGATGCCCCGGGCATTGATAGTCCTGAAAGGATGAAAACCGTCATGCTGGATTCTTCAACGCGTCGGCAGTCGTCGGAGCAAACCCGCCGGGTCGGCCCGACAAATAGCTTTACCAGATTTAAGAGGGAATGGACGGAGCAATCCATTCAAGAGATTTTCCAACGCCAGGTCGTAACCCGTCCCTGTCGAATCGCCGTCAAGACCAGACACCACGCCTTTACTTACAGGGCGTTGAACGAGTCCGCCAATCGCCTGGCGCGGGCAGTGCTCGACGAAGGCAAAGGAAGCGAGACGGTCGCCATTTTATTGGAAAAGGAGGCGCAATGGATTGTAGCGATGCTCGGAGTGCTCAAGACCGGCAGGCTTCAAGTGTCGCTGGAACCGTTTTCGCCACAGGAGCGAATCCGTCATTTACTTGAGGATTCGCAGGCCAGGCTGATCGTTACTAATGACCGGCATTTCTCGCGAGCGAAAGAATTGGCCCATGATGGGTGTCGTGTCCTTAATATAGATGAGCTTGGCGCTCACTTCTCGACAGAGGATTTGGGCCTACGGGTCTCGCCGGACGCGCTTGCCTTTATCATTTATACCTCCGGCTCGACGGGAGCGCCGAAGGGCGTCATGCTTCAACACCGGACGGTGCTCCATAGAGTAATGAGGCAGACCAACAGCTTTCATATCTGCGCCGATGACCGCTTGAGTCACCTCGGGTCGTTCAGCGCCGGTCAGGGGCTGTTGAATATCTTCTACGCCTTGCTTAATGGCGCTGGTCTCTATCCCCTGGATATTAAAACGGAAGGGCTGGGCCCATTGGCGTCGTGGCTCTTGGAGGAAGGTGTGACCATCTATCGCTCAAGCGCCTCCCTTTTCCGCTACTTCATAGAGACTCTGAAGGCCGGGCAGGAGTTTCCCCGCCTGCGTCTCGTCAGGTTATCGAGCGAGCCGGTCACGAAGAGGGATATAGAGCTTTGCAAAAAACATTTTCCTCCGGGCTGTATCTTCGTCAACGGATTATCAACCAGCGAGACGGGAATTATTCGTGAGTATTTTATCGATGGCGAAACCGAGATCGACGCAAGCTCCGTCCCCGTAGGTTACGCCGTAGAGGACATGAGAGTGCTGTTGCTGGGCGAGACGGGAAGGGAAGTCTCGCCCGGCGAGGTCGGCCAGATCGCCGTCAAAAGCCGGTATCTCGCTCCCGGCTACTGGCGCAGAACGGGCATGACCGAGCAGCTTTTCCTGCCGGATAAGGAGCGAGGCGATGAGCGTCTATACCTGACGGGCGACATGGGCATCATGCTGCCCGGTGATCTTCTTGTCCATGCCGGGCGAAAAGATTTTCAGGCGAAGGTCAGGGGCCATCGAATCGAGACCGCGGAGATCGAGATGGCGTTGCGTGGGTGCGCCGCGATCAGAGAAGCGGTCGTCATGGCCGAGGAGGATGCGCGCGGCGAACAGAGCCTTGTGGCTTACCTCGTCCCCGCACAAGGGAAGCGACTCGGGACGGATGCGTTGCGGCTCTCCCTGCGCGAGCGGCTACCCGATTACATGATACCTTCTGTGTTCGTGCTGCTCGACGCGCTCCCGCTGACACTGAGCGGTAAAGTAGATCGCCTGGCCCTGTCGGCGCTCGCGCCCGTGCAAGCTGAAACGGAAGCGAGTTATATTCCGCCTCGTACTCCTGCGGAGAATATTCTGGCTCAAATCTGGGGCCAGGTTTTGGGTCTCGGGCGGGTCAGCGCAGACGCCGATTTTTTCATGGTCGGTGGGCACTCGCTTCTGGCGGCTCAGGCCATCTTCCGCATCAACTCGACCTTTCAGATTGAGTTGCAACTGCGAAACCTGTTTGAGTCTCCGACCCTTTCAGAGCTGGCTCTGCTGATTGAAGACCGCCTCCTGGAAGAGCTGGAAAAATTGACCGAAGAGGAAGCTCAAAATCTTTTGGCGCGAGTTGTCGATTCAAGAACGGACGGCGATCATGTTTACACAGGATGACTTGAGGGAGCGAAAGTCCAGGCTTTCACAGGCCAAGCGAATTTTGTTCGAGAGGCGAGTGCGCGGCCAGTTTGCCATTGAAAGGGTGGCTATTCCCAAACGTCGAAAGCAGGATTACGTCCCTCTATCTTTTGCCCAACAGCGTCTCTGGTTCTTAAATCAAATGGAGCCGGACAGCTCCGCCTATAATCTCCGCCGAGCCGTAAGGATCATCGGGACTCTTAATCTGGAAGCGTTGCAGCAGACGCTCGACGCTCTGGTCGAACGACACGAAGCGCTGCGCACCAACTTTCAAGTGGTGGGCGGGAATCCCGTGCAGGTCATTGCCGAGAATCGCTCTCTTGAAATGGCGGTCGTTGACCTGCGCGCGCAGCCACGCGATGAAACAGAGATTGAGAATTTTCTACGTGCTGAATCACAACGCGCCTTCAATCTCTCCGAAGACCTATTGATTCGGGCCACGTTGCTACGTCTCAGGGAGGATGAGCACATACTGCTCATCGTGATGCACCATATTGTTTCTGATCTATGGTCTAATTCCATTCTTCTGCGGGATTTCGCGGCGCTCTACGAATCATTATCCACGGGCAGGCCCGCTGCGGCGGCGGCGCTGGGCGAGTTGCCCATCCAGTACGCCGATTTCGCCGTGTGGCAGCGGGACTGGCTTCAGGGCGAGGTTCTTGACGAGCAGCTTTCCTACTGGAAACAGCAGCTTGGCGGCCACGACTCGGCCACCGAGCTGCCGACCGATCACCCTCGCCCACCGATCCGAAGCTTTCGCGGAGAGCGTTTATATTCGATCTTCCCCGTGCCGCTTTTAGAGAGCCTCAGGGCGCTCAGCCGCCGTGAAGGTGTGACCCTGTACATGACGCTTCTGGCCGCCTTCCAGGCCTTGCTCTATCGTTACACGGGAGAAGAAGAGATTACGGTCGGCTCTCCGATTGCCAATCGCACGCGCGCGGAGCTTGAAGGAGTCGTCGGTTTTTTTCTTAATACGCTGGTGCTGCGCACGAATCTGTCCGGCGACCCGACCTTTACCGAACTGCTCAGGAGAGTAAGGGAAGTGGCGCTCGGAGCCTATGCGCACCAGGACTTGCCATTCGAGAAGCTGGTCGAGGAACTACAGCTAGAGAGGAAGCTGGAACGCAATCCATTATTCAATATTGCGGTCAACATTCCGAACACGCATTTGCCTGTCTTAGAGCTTCCCGGCCTGACGCTTGTTCCGCTGGAATTTGACATGAAGACGGCGAAGTTTGATCTGACCCTGTTCATGGAAGAGCTGCCGCAAGGTCTCAAGCTGTATCTGGAGTACAGCACCGATCTGTTTGAGCCGACGACGATCAAGCGATTGATGGGCCACTTTCAAACTTTGCTGGAAGCCGTCACGCGTCATCCCGAGCTGAGGTTGTCAGAGTTGCCGGTCTTAACCGAAGCGGAAAGAGGCCGGTTGCTGGTTGAATGGAATGAGACGGCGACGCCTTACCCGGCAGGTCAGTGTGTCCATCATCTATTTGAGGCTCAGGTCGAATCTTCGCCGGAGGCGGTGGCCATCGTTTGCGAAGAGGGGCAGATGACCTACGATGAATTGAATCGCAAAGCAAATCAACTGGCGCATTATCTGCGAGGGAAGGGGACAGGGCCGGAAGCATTGGTCGGCATTCTCGTGGAACGCTCACCCGAGATGGTCTTGGGGCTTCTGGGGATTCTCAAAGCCGGGTCAGCGTACGTCGCCCTCGATCCGGTTTACCCTGTCGAGCGGCTGTCGCTGATGATCAAGGATGCCGGGATACGTGTGCTGATCACACAGGAAAGACTTCTGGAAAAGTTACCTGTCCATGAAGCCGAAGTGATATGCCTGGACACGGATTGGTCTGAAATCTCGGAAGAGAGCGCCGCTAACTTAGAGAGTGAAGCCGGGCCGGATAACCTCGCCTATGTGGCTTATACTTCCGGCTCCACGGGTGTCCCTAAGGGTGTCATGATCAGCCATCGTAACATCGTTCGTCTGGTCAAAAATACAGGCTACGCAAGCCTCACGGCGGACGAGGTCTTTCTGCAATTCGCCCCCGCTTCCTTCGACGCTTCGACTTTTGAAATCTGGGGCAGCCTGCTTAACGGGGCGCGGTTGGCCGTTTTCCCGGCATGTGCGGGCGCGGTGCCGTCGCTGGAGGAATTGGGGCGCTTTATCAGGCAGTACGGGGTGACGACCCTGTGGCTCACCGCCGGTCTCTTTCATTTGATGGTGGAAAATCGTTTGGAGGATTTGAGGGGCGTGCGGCAACTGCTGGCCGGAGGCGATGTCTTATCACCAGCGCATGCTGAAAGGGCAGTCAGGGAGCTGAAGGGATGTCGGCTGATTAACGGTTACGGCCCGACCGAGAACACGACTTTCACCTGCTGCTATACTTTGACTGATGCCGGTCGCGCGTGTCGCTCTCTTCCCATTGGCCGCGCGGTCGCCAATACGGAGGTCTATATACTAGACCCTTACCTTAATCCCGTGCCGGTTGGCGTGCCCGGCGAATTGTATGTTGGAGGCGATGGCCTGGCGCGCGGCTATCTCAATCGCGCTCAGCTTACGGCAGAGAAATTTATCCCCCACCCGTTCGGCGCGCAAGCTGGAGCGCGGCTCTATAAGACTGGCGACCGCGCGCGCTACATGGCGGATGGAAATATAGAGTTTTTGGGACGCCTCGACCGACAGGTCAAGATCAGAGGGTTCCGCGTCGAGCCGGGAGAGGTCGAGGCCGCCTTGACCCGGCACGCAGGGGTGCGCGAGTGCACAGTTCAAATCGGGGAAGAAGGGCCCGGCGGCAAACGGCTTGTGGCCTACATTGTTCCCTGCGACCAGGCCCAATCGCGGATGGACGAGTTACGGAGCTTTCTACGCCGCACCCTGCCGGAATATCTGATTCCCTCAGCCTTTGTCATGCTTGATGCTTTGCCCCTCACTCCCGGCGGCAAAATTGACCCCCTGGCGCTCCCCGCACCGGAAGAGAACGGGCCGCAGACGACACACGGCTTCGTCGCTCCGCGTAGCCCTCTGGAAGAGACCCTGGCCGACATCTGGGCGAGCATCCTCAAGACCCAGTGGGTCGGCATCCGCGATAATTTCTTTGAGCTTGGAGGCCACTCTCTGCTCGCAACGCAGGTCATCTCCCGGCTGCGCGACCATTTCAATCTTGAACTCCCCTTGCGAACGATCTTTGAAAGGCCAACGGTCGAAGAACTCGCCGCCATAATCGTTCAATGCAGGGACGAGCAGGCGGAAGAATTGGAGATGGCTCGCATGCTGGCAGAGCTTGAATCGCTCTCCGACGAAGACGTGCGGCGCATTTTATCGGAGGAGGCAGGGTTTTAAGGCAGTATGGTAAATATGGAGCGTGAAATCCATCCCGATGATGTTCGAGGGCGTCTGGCCGCGCACTCGCCCGAACAACGCGCGTTACTGAGTGCGCGCTTGAAGAACAAGCGCCCGGCGCGGCCAGAGCCAAAAGGCATACCTCGAAGAGGAACTAACGCTTCGATTCCCCTCTCCTTCGCGCAACAGCGTTTATGGTTTCTACATCAACTTGAGCCGGAGAGTTTTCGTTATCACATCCCGCTTGCCCTTCGTCTCAAGGGAAGACTTAACATCGGGGCGCTCGAAAGTAGCTTGAACGCGATCGTCGGTCGTCATGAAATAATGCGGACGAGCTTCCCTTCCGTTGAAGGTGTACCTGTCCAGGCGATTGCTCCGTTCATTCGCCTAACCCTTCCCGTCATTGATTTGAGTGATCGGCCATCCGTCGCAAGGGAGGAGCATGCGAATGCCCTCGTCATAGAGGATGCCCGGCGGCCTTTTGATCTTAGTCGAAGCCCGCTTTTAAGGGCGGCGTTGATCAGGCTCGACAGCGAGGAGCATATCCTTATGCTGACCATCCATCACATCATCTGTGACGGATGGTCTAAAGGAGTCCTTATTCGTGAACTCTGTGAACTCTACAGGGCCAACTCGACCGGAATGAAATCGGCGCTCGCTGAACTGCCAATCCAATACGCGGATTACACCCTCTGGCAACGCGAGCGGCTGAAGGGAGAACTGCTTGAGCAACAGCTTGCCTACTGGAAACTTCAACTCGGCGGTCAACGCTCTGCGTGTGAGCTGCCGACAGACCATCCGCGCCCGAGCATACAGACCTCGCGCGGCGCACACCGAACCATTATGTTGCCGGTGGCCCTCGTCGAGGGGCTCAAGTGTGTGAGCCTCCAGGAAGGCGTCACACTGTTTATGACGTTGCTTGCCGCCTTCCAGGCTCTGCTCTATCGCTATACGGGTCAGGACGAGGTCGTGGTCGGCACACCCGTCGCCAACCGCACCCATTCGGAGCTTGAGGGGTTGATAGGGTTCTTCGTCAATACGCTGGTGCTGCGCACGAATCTGTCCGGCGACCCGACCTTTACCGAACTGCTCAGGAGAGTAAGGGAAGTGGCGCTCGGAGCCTACGCGCACCAGGACTTGCCATTCGAGAAGCTGGTCGAGGAACTACAGCCGGAACGCAGCCTTAGTCGCTCACCTCTGTTCAATCTCGCCTTCGCGTTTAATAACACTCCGACCTCTACCATCAAGCTCCCGGGCCTGACCGCCAGCCTTCTTAAAGTAGATAGGGGCGCTTCCAAGTTTGATCTTTCTCTCTCGATCTCCGAAGAGACGGACGGATTAAGTGTATCGGCGACATATTGTACTGATCTGTTCGAGTCGGCGACGGTTGAAAAAATGCTGGCCCACCTGCGGGTGCTCGTCCAGGCCATCGTTGACAACCCGGCACAACGCCTTTCCGTGCTCGGTGACATGATTGATTTCGAAGACATTCCCCGGGACGGTTGGGCGTCAGGGCACGGCGACAAGGCGGATCGCAGACCTCTTCCGTCACCGAACGACCGGCAGCTCGGTAACAAGAGGCCGTATCAACCGCCGCGAGATCAGTTGGAACACCTCCTGGCACAGGTCTGGGAAGAGGTTCTGGGCATTCCTCAGATAGGTGTCGGAGACAACTTCTTTGAATTAGGCGGCCACTCGCTGCTGGCCATTCAAATAATTGAGAGAGTCGAACAGATATGCGGCGCGAAGCTTCACCTCAAGGCCCTGTTCGCCGAAGCCACTATCGAACACCTGGCGAAATCCTGCCGGGGGCGAAAGGATGAGTTCTCCCGGTCTACGCTTCTGAAGATTCAGGCGGGCGGCTCTCGGCGTCCATTCTTCTTTGTGCATGGTGATTTTAACGGCGGGGGGTTGTATTGTCTGAATCTGGCGAAGCATATCGGTCGTGATCAGCCATTCTACGCCCTGGCCGCAGATGGATATGACGACGAGCCACCACCTTCAAGCATCGAAGCGATGGCGGCTCTTCACCTCGAATCGCTGCTGAGCTTCCAGCCTCGTGGGCCTTATCTGCTCGGAGGTTTTTGCAATGGAGCTTTGATGGCTTTCGAGATGGCAAGGCTTCTTCATGAGCAGGGCCAGAGGGTTGATCTGCTCGTTTTGATACATGCCTCGGCCCGTCGGGTTCCTTATAAGCCTTTGCGGTGCGCCATCGAAAGCCTGATCTCACTGTGTACGGTTGAACCGGAAAAAGAAATCCGGGCGGTCCAACTTGTTCGGTATTTCTTCAGTCAATTAAATAGATTGCCACGCTCGGAGCAGGTCGTCTTTACCCTCAGGAACGTGAGAAGGATGATCGAGTTGGCCGGCCGATTGGTGTTCGACGGGCTTGGGAAACGACGCACCAGTCCCGATCCGAAAGGCGCTTCGGTTGCCGCCGCGCCGGGACTCTACACGCGACATGGCGCTGAACTGGCGCTGCTTTATCTTAAAGCGAGGGATAGGTATGCGCCGAGAAAATATCCCGGACGGGTAACACTTCTCTGGCCGAGTGAGGCCGCCGGAGAGACCATCACGGAGGCGAGCGAGAACTGGCGCGGTGTGGCCGCAGAGGTCTCAGCTCACCCAATCCCCGGCGAGCATTTTTCCTGTATTACGACGCATCATCAGGCTCTGGCTGAGAGATTGAAGATGTGCTTAGAGCATGCCCGGACGAGCCGTTAAGCCATGAGCCATCGTCTTCGTTCAATCTTCAAAAGGCTGTTTATTATGGCCGCTCGAAAAAGCCCTCCTTCTGGTGTGGGAGCATTGGGAATGGGTGATCCATGTAGGGCTTCGCTCGCTGCCTGCGCCATTCGGCGCGAGATAGGCGTTGATATTGAATTGGCGCGTGATGACGTAGACGGCGAGCGAAGCGAGCTATTGGCCGAGCGTTTCTTTTCGCCTAAGTTATCATGCTCCGCTCGCTTCCCTCACATTTCAGGCGTGAAGCGTTTTCTAATTGTTGGAGGCGCAAAGAGGCTTACATCAAAGCCAGGGGCGAGGGGCTTTCGCTCGACCTCGCGATTTGCTTGCGGCAGAAAGGGTCGCCGGAATCAAAGCTCCTGGACAGTCACTGGATTGAGACCGGGAATGATTGACCGGTATAATATTCCTGATATTACAATGTGTTCGTACGGATAAGGAGGGAGGGTTAAATGCGATTAGTAAGAGTCAAAGCGCCCGAAGGGAAGGGCAACGATGTCGCGCGACTGGCGTTCGAGGTTGGCCTCGAACAGGTAGCTTTTCATCAGCAACAGACTCTTAAATCCGACGGGGCGCAGGAGATCAAGGACGTGGTGGACGTGGAGACGACGACACCGACGGCCAAAACTTTCATCGATAAAGTGATGTCGGCCTCCTTCTTCGACCCGCAGCAATACTCCATCGCCGTGAGGCAGCCCCGCTCCATAGTGTCACGCGAGAAGCCCTGGAAGATCACCTGGCCCATTGTCATCCCCACCGTGGATATCTACGAGGAGCTCTGGCAGTTCAGCCACATCACTATTAGCTTCGCCGGGCGCATGCTGATCGGGAGCCTACTGCTCTCTTACGGCATGATTCAGTTCAACCTGCTTCTGATGATCGCCGGTCTGCTATTCCTGCCCCTCCTGCCTTTGGTGCTCTCGATGAGCTTCGGCGTGTGGACAAGGCAATGGCGATTAGTCGGGCAAGGCGCGCTAGCATTCCTCGTCGCAACAGCCTTGATAGTTCTGGGCGGGGTGATCGTGGC
The DNA here is from genome assembly GCA_036389095.1 of Pyrinomonadaceae bacterium. Classification (GTDB taxonomy): domain Bacteria; phylum Acidobacteriota; class Blastocatellia; order Pyrinomonadales; family Pyrinomonadaceae; genus DASQYE01. Next base: position 291,515 of record DASVQM010000004.1, on the reverse strand, counting down.
GCTGATGACCGACCCGCCCTTGAAGTACCGGGAATTCAGTTCGATGCTCACGGCGCTATTGATCTCAAGCGTGGTCGGCGTGGCGGCGGCACTGGCGACTGCCGATGACGTTGGAAGGCGCGAGATGATAGGGCTGGCGGCGACGGCGCAGATTGCGCTGATCCCCGCTTACGTGGGCATCTCCCTGGTCTTCGGTTTTCCGCAGGGCGAATCTACTTCACCTGCTCAAAGGTTGCTTACATTCCTGGTCATCATAGGCGTCATTGTTATTACTTCCTTAATGACCTATGCGGTTTTAGGAATGCGAGGCAAACCCTTGGGACAATTCAGCGAGGGCACTGCCAAAGAGCCTGAGCCCATCGCATAATCCGATGAAAATGGATAGGGAAAAACAGTCTTTACGCGGCCCCGTCAAGAGCGTGCGGATTGAGACGGCGCAGTTCAAAGAGCAGGAAGGGGAACTCGTTGAAGAGCCCTGGTTCGGCCATACCATCACTTTTAATCGAGACGGCCAAATAGTCGAGCAGGTGAACATTAACCCGGACGGCTCACAGTGGCGCACCCTTAACGAATACACGGATGACGGCAGACTACTCACTGCCAAACACTATGACCCTTCAGGCACGCTCAGCAGCGAAATCAGATACATCTACGACCTTGAAGGAAAACTAGTCGCCGAGCAGGCGATGACACCCGACGGAAAAGTATCCATGCCCGTCACGTACAGTTACGACGATGAGGGCCGAAAGGTAAAGATTGAGGAGCTGAATTTCAACGCCGGTGCGAATGTGTTGATCGGCATTGAGGGGACAAATTCCTCTATCGGCGTGGGGGATGCTCAGCGAATTGAGACCCGTTATGACACGCTGGGCGAAGCGATAGAAGTTAAGGTCTTCAACGCGGAAGGTGCGCTGACGAGCCGGATGGAGATCACTCGTGATGCGCGCGGCAATCCGCTCGAAGAGACGCAGTATGTCGGCGAAACCCTACCCTACGGCCCAGGCTCCCCGGACGTTTGTTCGACTGAAGAGATGGTTGAGCTTAGCGAAGAGCAAAGGGCGGAGGTTGAAGCGGAAATCGCCCGGATGTTTGCGCCGGGAGCCGTGATGTCGAAGCACATACATAGTTATGACGAAGAGGGAAGGTTGATCGAATCGAAGCTCACGATGATGGGGATGGATGCCGGTCGCCAAACTTTCGCTTACGACGAGTGGGGCAACAAGTCCGAAGAGATGAGTTATAACGAGGATGGGTCTTTCGGGACTAAGGCGATCTTCACGCGCGAATATGACGAATATGGGAACTGGACGCGGGAGACGGTTTCATCGGCATCGAGCTGGGACGCCGAGTTCGGCCTCTCCACGCCCGTGCATATTACCCGCCGCAGTATCACTTACTATTGAACGCAGCGGGGACAGACATAAAAAAAGATAGCCGCCGCCGTTCCGACATAGGGGAGCAAGGGCGGCTATCCTTGTCAATCGAGGCCCCGCAGGAGGAGGAACTCAATCCACGGCAGTTGCATGCGCCCGGTCTGTGATGTGAATCTCGGATTCACCTGCTTTGACAAATCCCCGCGCATCGTACGGAATGACCGGTGACAGGGCCCAATACAAAGTAGCCAAGGATAAACGCGCCGATGGCGAAAATCGTATCGCCGATAATCCTCATCCATCTCAGCTTATCCATGAGCCCTGTTTGCAAGAACTCTGCCGAGCGCGAGCACGGAGTCCGGCGCGCCCGTGAAGGAGAGATGGTGGAATGTGCCGATGTTCCCTCCCGACAGGAAGCGTCACAAGGATAACGAATTGCCTTCTCCGAACATGTCGCTGATTTTAGCGGCTCAATTTAGATACAATTTTTTGAGCGGACATATCTTTTTTCTTTAACTAATGAATAGGAGAAGAGCAACCAGTTTCTTCCTGCGGTTGTCTTAGTAATGACATCTTGCTTAGAATACTTGATGATTCATCTCTCCCGCCGAATGTTCCCTAAGAAACAGGCAGCGAAAACCTGTCGTGGGAAATTTTTGTCCAAGCTATTTCTTGTTTTAAGGACAAAAGAGGCTATTAAATGCTCCTTTTCAGGATCGAGATATTAAATGACCAAAAGTAGGCATACCCAACCCCTGTCAGACGAGACGCGAGACGATACACCCCATCCGGTGACAGGGAAGTCTTCTGCCGAGCAGTTCCTGTTCGACCGTGAGCTGAGCCTGCTGGAATTCTTCCGGCGTGTGCTTGAAGAAGCGCTCGATCATACCCAGCCGCTTTTGGAGCGGCTCAAGTTCCTCTCGATCTTCTATTCCAATCTGGATGAGTTCTTCATGATCCGTGTCTCGGGTCTTAAAGAGAAGCAGGAGTATGAGGGGGAAAAGGCGGCAAGGGATGGCCTGACGCCGGGCCGACAGCTCGCGGCGATCAGAGAGCGACTGCTTCCGATGCTCGCCGAGCACTCGCGCTGCCTGCGCGATGAGGTCCTGCCTCAGCTTAAAGCGCAGGGCATCATCATCGCTCCCTACGACTCTCTCTCTGAAGATGAGCGCCGGAGGATTGACGCCCACTTCAAGAAGAATATCTTTCCGGTCCTTGCGCCGCTGGCGGTTGATCCGGCCCACCCGTTTCCCTACATCTCCAATCTGAGCCTGAACCTCGGACTGATGGTGGAACCGATACCGGAGCACGGCATTACAAGGTCTCTCACGGGAAAGGTCGAACCGCGATTCGTTCGCATCAAGGTTCCCACGGTCGTGCCGCGCCTGATTCCGGTCGATGACTCAGGGTCGAAATTCACACTGTTGGAGGAATTGATTACGGCGAACGCCGAAGCTCTCTTTCTGAGGATGAAAGTCGGGCAGGGGTACGCATTTCGCGTCACGCGCGACGCCGATATCGATGTCAGAGAGGATGAAGCCGACGATCTCTTGCAGACGATTGAGCAATCGCTCAGGAAGCGGCGCTTCGGCACGGCGGTACGACTTGAAGTCTCCTCGAAGATGCCAGGCGAGATGGTGCAGCTCCTGACGACTGCGCTGGATTTGACGCCTGAAGACGTGTACGCGATTGACGCTCCGCTCGGCATATCGGATTTAATGAAGCTCTATGATCTGGACAGGCCGGAGCTGAAGGATAGGCCGCTGCGCACGACCGTTCCGTCGTGGCTTCAGACCAGCTCGATCTTCGAGATTATCAAACAGCAGGATGTGCTGCTGCATCATCCTTATACTTCTTACTCGACCATCACGGACTTTATCCAGACGGCGGCGCATGACGAGGACGTGCTGGCCATCAGGATGTGCCTTTACCGCACGGGGCAGAAGTCGCCTATCCCGCAGTCCTTGATCGAAGCGAGCGAGCGGGGCAAGCAGGTGACGGTCATCGTCGAGCTGAAAGCACGCTTTGACGAAGAGAATAATATCGAATGGGCCAAACGGCTGGAAGAGGCGGGCGTCCATGTCGTTTACGGAGTGCTCGGGCTCAAGACGCATTGCAAAGTGACGCAGGTCGTGCGACGTGAAGGCGACGAGCTGCAAAGCTATGTCCACATTGCGACGGGCAACTACAACCCTGCGACCTCGCGCGTCTATACAGACCTCGGGCTGCTGACCGCCAATGAAGAGATCGGGGCCGACGCCACAGACCTCTTCAATTTCCTGACGGGTTATTCGAGACAGAAAGAGTATCGTCAACTATTGGTCGCACCCGTCAACCTGCGCGAGCGCATGCTCTCACTCATCACACGCGAGACGGCTCACGCGCGCAAGGGCCGCCCCGCGCGCATTATCGCGAAGATCAACCGGCTGGCCGACGAGCAAGTCATACGCGCTCTGTACGAAGCATCTCAAGCGGGCGTCAAGATTGAGCTGATCGTGCGCGGCATCTGTATGCTGCGGCCCGGACGAGAGGGGCTTTCCGAAAACATTCACGTCAGGAGCATCGTCGGCAGTTTGCTCGAACACAGCCGCATCTTTTACTTCGCTAATGGAGGCGCAGAGGAGACCTACATCGGCAGCGCAGACTGGATGCATCGCAACTTTGACCGCCGGGTCGAGGTCGTCGCGCCCATACACGATCAGCAATTGAAGAAGCACTTAAAGGAAGTAGTGCTTGCCGCCTACCTGCGAGACAACGTGAAGGCGCGCGTCTTGCAGCCGGACGGCACATACGAGCGAGCGCAGGCGGCTCCGGGCGAAGAGCGCTTTGATAGCCAAAGACACTTCGAGAGCAGCGTTAATTTCATGGTCCTGAACTCTCCCGGAAAGCAATAGGTTATGTATCTACGAAACAAAATCCAAGGGCCGGCTCATCTGGCCCTCATGCTCGTCTTCACTCTCTCGGCCTCCACCTTAAACGCCCAAAGCAGGTCGAAAGAGCAGAACGGGTCTGCTGACGGTACTCCCGTCCTCTGGCAAGCGCCGACGGATATAGCTTCGCGCGACCTCTTCCTTGGGCCTGGCGGCGAGGCGATGCGTCCTGATCTGAGAAGCCTGACCTTTATCGAAGAGGAGAAGGGCGGCTATTCGACCAAGTACAGGGTGCGCGACGCTGCGGGGCGCGAGTGGGTAGCGAAGGTGGGCAAGGAGGCGCAATCGGAGACCGCCGCCGTCCGCCTGCTCTGGGCCGTCGGCTATTATACGGAGATAAATTATCTGGCTCCGCACGCGACCATTCCCGGCAAGGGAACTTTTGAAAACGTCAGATTCGAGGCCCGGCCCGATTACGTCAAGCGCCTGGACGAATGGAAATGGAGGCAAAACCCCTTCGTCTGGACGAAGGAGTTGCAGGGCTTGATTATGATGATGGCGCTCATCAATAACTGGGACATCAAGGACACGAATAACAAGATTTTGCGCGTGAAGAGCGAACGCACGGGGAGAACGGAGCTGCGCTACATTATCAGCGACCTCGGCGCTTCATTCGGTAAGGTGCAGCTCGACGTGCCCGGATTCTGGCGCATCGCCCGCAACCGCAACGAGCCGCGCGATTATCGTCGTTCCGGTTTCGTTGAAGATGTCAAAAATGGACAGGTCTACTTTTTTTATAAAGGCAAGAGCCAGGAACTTTTCGACGATATTAAGGTCGAGGAGGCGAGGTGGCTGGGCGGCTGGCTGGGGCGTCTGAGTGACCGGCAGATCGCCGATGCGTTCCGCGCGGCCAACTACACTCCGACGGAAATTCGCATGCTCACGCAGGCGGTGCGGGAAAGAATAAATGAGCTGGTCAGGCTTTCAAGGTAGCCATATAAACCTGACCCGAGCCGCAACATAGCGCTGACAGTGGCGCCTGGCCACAGACAATACAGGCGAGCGCTCTGAAGGGCCCGGGGCGGCAGTCCGGGTCACTTCGCGCCAGTAAAAACAGGGGGTTTGTGTCATCTTTGCCTTGAAAGATGCACGAAAACCAGTAGAATAGACGCAACCTGAAGGGTCGCCCCGGCATCTTATATTAAGTGCTGATGACTTTTGTAAAGCAGGCTGTCTGGTTCCCCCTTTAAAGTAAATTACATCCAATTTCCAGTTGAAATCGTACCTTCTTTCGAAGAGGAGAATATTGATGAAGCGTGAATCTCGTTCGCCTTTGATGGTCGTCGCCGGAGCATGGGTAACTCTTCTTCTCATCTCTATCGTTTCTTACGGGCAGGCCGCGCATCAGGTGGCCTTCTCCAACATCAAGATCAAGAATTTCGGGCAGATGGATGAGCGCTTCTATCGCGGCGCACAGCCGAAGAAAGAGGACTACAAAGACCTCGCGGCGCTCGGCATCCACACCGTCATTGATCTACAGGCGGAGCCTAAAGATTACGAAAAGCCTATGGTCGAATCCCTCGGGATGAAATACGTCAACATCCCCATGGTAGGCAAGGCGTATCCGAAGCAGGAGTGGGTTGATGCCTTCCTGAAAGTCGTCAACGACCCGGCCACCGGCAAGTTTTACGTCCACTGCGCGGGCGGTCGTCACCGTACGGGCTCGATGGGGGCTGTGTATCGCTTCACGAAATACGGCTGGAACTATGACCAGGTCTATGCAGAGATGAAGAAGTACGACTTCTATACGAGCTGGGGACATGGCGACTTTAAGACGTTCGTCCAGGACTACTGGCAGCACATCCAGACGAAAAGCACGACGGGTGCGTCCGTCGCGGCGTCAAGGTAAATCTTTAGCAGAAGCGCTTCCTTTATCAAAAGAGCGACCGCACCTGAGTTGGTGCGGTCGCTCTTTGATTTTCACGGAACTAATATAAGCTTGGCGCGGTCTCATCTGGACGCGATGTCAGGGTCTGGAAGATTGACCAGCTCGTTTATTCTACGGCGAACGGCGTCGGTCAGCATCATCACTTCCGCCGGACTGTAGTTTGCCGCACGAAAGGCATCACCGATCTGCTGATCGCTCAGGCGTGAGAGCAGCTCGCCGATCCACTTCGCATCCGCAACTGTAATCTCCTTGAAGAGACCGCGATTCTTCCCGCCGTAGCGGAATGCGACGCGGTTGCCTTTGACCTTATCAATGAACCTTGCCTGGGCATAATCTTTCGGATTATTACGGCTGCGCGTGATGCGCCAGAAGAAGGGCACATTACCTGTGCGCCCAAACGTCGCCCCGAGGTCGCTGATGGCGTAATGAGATTCAGCGACACGGTTGCTGCCGCCAGGCACGTAAAGGACGACGTTGTTGGAATCCTTGATGTCCCAGTTGTTGATGAGCCCCATCATCACGACCAGGCCGTGCAGCTCGCGCTGACCGACGAAAGGGTTGCGTTTCCACTTCCACTGCCCCGCGCGCTCTATATGCTCCGGGCGAGCCTCGAATCTCACGTTACGGAAGCCATCACCCTCGCACCTCTCAACTTTTTTGCGGGGTTTGGGCGCGCCCTTGATATGGGCGCAGGGCACAAGGTAGTTGATCTCTGTCGGGTAGCCGACGGCCCAGAGCAGGCGGACGGCGGCGGTCTCCGATTGCGCCTCCTTGCCGAGCTTGGCGACCCACTCGCGCCCCCCACCGTCTCTTACGCGGAACTTGGGCGAATAGCCGCCCTTCTCTGCTTTGATAAAAGTGATCGTGCTCGTATCGGGGCGCATCTCACGGCCACCCGGCCCTAAGAAGAGGTCACGAGACCTGATGTTGGCGGGATTTCTCCAAAGAACGGGCCTGCCGCTAGGGACGACCTTTTTATCTTTTCCCTTGCGCTGCGGGAAAGCTATGGATGAAAAACCGAGGAGCAGGAGGAGCGGGAGAGCCAATAACCTGCGCGTATTCTCTGAGATCAACATCACAAACAAAACCCCCATGAGCGAAATTACTACGAAGGAAACATCTTCAAGCCTGACCTCGCAATTCAGATATACTGCTTAATAATTGGTCTGGCAAGCCATCGAACAGAAAACGGGCTGGCCAATCTCGTTGCGTGCAGAGCTGCCAGATTGCCGGCGAAAGTTTTGGGCTCAACTTGAAGATGGCGACACCTCTTTGATGCCCTCCCTCGGCTCGACCGGGAAACCCGCTTCCTGCCATGCGGCCCAGCCGCCCGTCAAAGCGCGTGCTCTTTTCCATCCGGCTTGTCTGAGTTCCTGCGCCACACGGGCGCTTGTCGCTTCGCTCGTTCAAGCACAGTAGGCTATGAGCCAAGCCTCCCTTTTGAGGTCTAGCTCCCGCGCTCGTTCCGCGACATGATCGGGCGGCATGCGCACAGCCCCTCGCGCCTGTAGGTCGCTTCCTTCGATGCTGCGCTCGGTGCGCACGTCCAGGATTGTAACCGGCTCCTGAGCTTGCCACAGGCGCTCTAACTCTTCGAGCGAGATTCTTTGCGGCCCGACTTCTACGCCGTCACCCTTCGCTCCCACTCTACATGATGCTGCCGAATCAATCGCACACGCAGCGCCATCCGCGCCATCAGGCGAAGCGGGAAGGGCCGCGCTTAAGATAGATGCGATGGGCTGTTCTCCATCCGTTTCAGGGATAGCAGGCCCCGGGCCAAACTCACGCGCGACATCATCCCCGGCGGCTTCCGTGCTCAGCTTAGCGGCTCGTCTTCGTGCGGCTCGCGCCAGCAGCATGGGAGACCCGCCGTGCAGCACTACGGATGCGAGTACGACCAGGGAGCAGACTTTGAACAAGTGCTCGCTTCCGGGCAGCCCGGCAAAGACGGGCAACAGGATCAGCAGCAATGAACTGAGGCCGCGCGGCCCGAACCAGGCGATGAGCAATCGTCCGCGTGTCTCTACGCCCGAGCCCCATAAGGATAGAAGATAAACGGGCGTTCTGATCAGGAGCGCGACGGCTGCGAAAAGCAGCGTCGGGACATTGATGACACCGAAGCCGCTCCAGATTAGAGAGCTTCCCAGCAGCACAAAGGTAAAGAGCAGGAGCATCTCTGCCGTCACTCCTCCGTATTCGACGAAGCAGTCGCAGAGCTCAACGTCCAGGGCCGCAATCGTCATCCCTGCGGCGAAGGCGGCGAGAAACCCGCTGCCGTGTACGACCTCCGCGGCGGCAAAGGCCGTGAAGGCGACCCCAAGCGAGTAGAGCGATTCATAATCGCGGCGCACGCCGAGCCGCTTTCTAATCAGGTCGAGCGCAGCCACCCCTAGTAAGCCGATGAGTATTCCTGCGCCGGGGCCGAGGATGAATAAGTTGAGACCGAGTTTGGCAAATCCGGCGCTATCGAGCTGAGAATCCTGATCGAGGAAGACCATAGCGACAAGCACGACGGGCAGCAGGACAACGTCGTTCAGGCCGCTCTCAAGTTGCAGGCCGTGGCGTGCGTCGGCAGGAATGTCGCGCCGCCGCAGCAGTCCGCGCAGCAGCACGGGGTCGCTCGAAGCCAGTGCCGCGCCGAGAATGGCTGCCGCCGCCCAGGGAAGACTCAATAGCCACCACCCGGCAAGCGCGATGAGAGCAGCCGTGAGCAGCGTTCCGGGGCCGAGCAGTCGAAGCGCGAGTCCGGCGCGGCGTCTGACCTCGTTGATGTTGAGCGAGACGGCGTCGGTGAAGAGCACGAGCGCCAGGCTCAAGGTGGCGACCACGCGCAACGCTGAAGAGTCCAGCGTGAGATTGAGTACGCCGAGCCCAACGGGGCCGAGCACCGCCCCGAGCGCCAGAAAGACTGCGACCTGCGGCAATCCGCTGCGCTCAATCAATCCCGAGAGCAACGCGGATACGATGATCACGACGCCTATGATGGCGAGCGTGGCGGCGAACGATTCGGCGCTAAACGTATTCATTGCGACAAACCTCTCTATGCGCAGGGGCCAAGTTTGTTATAGCTTACACGGGGCAGTATCATAACCTGTTTCACTGGTAGCCGTAACTCCGTCGCGGATTCGGAAGTTGAAGACTTCTCGCGGCGTTCAGGTAGAATGAATCAATGCGCGCGAATGATGCAATCCACTCTGAATAAATGTGCAAAGCCTATGACAGAGCAGAATAAATTAAAGGGCTCCGAGCCCTCGCCGGGAGAATTCAATCGCCGCTCGTTCCTAAGACACTCTCTCTTGGCGGCAGGGGCCGCCTCTATGCTCTTCAGGCGTTCGGCGCTGGCCGCAACGCCTCTCTACGCCTCGCCGATTGCGACGACGAAGACGGGCAGGGTGCGAGGCTATACTGACGACGGCGTCAATGTGTTCAAAGGAATTCCTTATGGCGCGGACACAACGGGCCGCAGGTTTATGCCGCCCGCGTCGCCCGCAGCCTGGTCCGGGGTGCGCGATGCCCTGGACTATGGCCCGGCTTCGCCGCAGCCGTCGGGCACGGAAGCGACGAGTGAAGACTGCTTGTCTCTAAACGTCTGGACTCCGGGGCTGCGTGATGGTCGCAAGCGCCCCGTGATGTTCTACATACACGGCGGCGCTTACAACAACGGCTCCGGCTCAAGCCCGCTCTACGACGGAGTGCGACTGTGCCGACGAGGCGACGTGGTCGTGGTGACGGTCAATCATCGCCTGAACGCCTTCGGCTATCTCTATCTGGCACGCTTCGGCGGACCCGAATTCGCAGACTCCGGCAACGCCGGGCAGCTAGACCTTGTGCTGGCGTTGCAATGGGTGCGAGACAACATCGCGGAGTTCGGCGGCGACCCGGCAAAGGTGTTGGTCTTCGGCCAGTCGGGCGGAGGCGCAAAGATCGCCACCATGATGGCCATGCCGTCGGCTAGAGGGTTGTTTCAACGCGCTGCCACCATGAGCGGCCAGCAGGTTACGGCATCGGGGCCGCTCAACGCGACGCTGCGGACGCGCGCCGTCCTTGAAGCGCTGAAGATTCCGCCCGAGCGAGCCGCGGAACTTCGCACCATCCCGGCGGAACAACTGCTGAAGGCCATCAGCACTCGTGACCCTGTGCTGCCCTTTGGCAGCGTCTCCTTTGCGCCCGTGCTCGACGAGCGCTCGCTCAAGCGTCACCCGTTCTACCCGGATGCTCCGTCGCAGTCGGCCCACATCCCCATGATCATCGGCAATACACATGACGAGACGCGCGCTTTTCTGGGCGGGGACGCGAGCAACTTCAACATGACCTGGGAGCAATTGCCGGAGAAGCTTATTCCCAACATGAGAGTGGACATTCAGCCCGAAGTGGTGATCGCAGAGTACCGGCGGCTCTATCCGCATTACTCTGCGAGCGATGTGTTCTTCGCCGCGACGACCGCCGGGCGCTCCTGGCGCGGGGCGATCATCGAAGCGGAGGAGCGTGCCAAATCCGGCTCGCCCGCCTACGCATACCAGCTCGACTGGGCGACGCCCAAGAATGAGGGTAAGTTCGGCGCGCCGCACGCCTCCGACATTCAACTGGTGTTCGACAACATCGCCAAGCCGGGCGCAACCGCGATGGGCCCAAAGGCTCAACCGATGGCAGACCAGATGAGCGAGACCTTCATCGCCTTCGCCCGCACGGGGAATCCCAACAACCGGCTGATCCCGCGCTGGGAGCCCTACACCCTGCCGCGGCGACAGACCATGGTGTTCGACGTGCCCTCGCACTCGGAGGACGACCCGCGCGGCGCTGAGCGGCGCCTGTTCGCCAAAGTGCCGTTCATCCAGGCGGGAACCTGAAAGGCGCTCTTACTGACAGCGAGAACCGGAATGCCATTGTCGTCACACAGATTTTCCGTTGTGCTGCTCCTCCTGCTCGCCAGCCTGCTTTGTCTGGCGACCGCGACGCGCGGCCAACGGGCTGAATCGCGCCCGCCATTGATCGCTTATCTGAACTCCATCGCCGAGGCGCAGCTCAAAGAGCGTGCGCGCGCCGTCGCCCGGCTCAAAACGCGCGCGGATGCCGAGCGCAGAAAAGCCTCCGTGCGACAGACCGTTCTGCGCTTGATCGGTGGGCTTCCGACCTTTCGCGGCCCGCTCAACGTCAGGCAATTCGGGACGCTCTCCGAAGAAGGCTTCCGCATAGAGAAGATCACCTACGAGAGCCTGCCAGGTTTTGTCGTCACAGCGAACCTGTATCTGCCGACGAGCGGCACTGGGCCATTCCCCGCCGTCCTGCTTACACCTGGACACGACCCGCGCGGGAAAGTGGGCCAGTACGCCTGGGGCGCTAACCTTGCGCGAGCGGGCATCGCGGCGCTCGCCTACGACCCCATCTCTGAGGGCGAGAGATTCCAGCACTACGACCCAGAGCTGGGCGCTTCAAAGGTCGGCGCAGTCACGGGCGAACACGGCCACGCCGATCTGCAAACGCTTCTCATCGGCGACCACATCTCACGCTACTTCGTCTGGGACGCCGTGCGCGCCATAGACTACCTTGCGAGCCGCAGGGAGATTGCAGCCGACCGCATAGGCGCATTCGGCTGCTCGGGCGGCGGAACCGTGACAGCCTATCTGGCGGCCCTGGATGATCGCGTCAAAGCCGCAGCCACCGCCTGCTATATCACCTCCGCACATGAGCTGCTGCCCACGGCAGGCCCACAGGAAGCCGAACAGAGCATTCCGCATTTCCTCGAACAGGGTTTGGACTTCGGCGATTGGGTGGAGATGGCTGCGCCCAAGCCTTACGCGATTGTTTCCACCACCGAAGACATGTTCCCGTTTGCAGGCGCGCGACAGACGTATGAAGAAGCCAAGGGCATCTACGCTCTGTACGGCGCGGAAGAGAGCCTGCAATGGATCACGGGCCCAGGAGGACACGGAGCGCTCGGGCCTGTCTCGCCTGACATCCTGGCTTTTTTCACGCGCTGGCTAAAGAACGATCAGCGCAAGCCTGTCTTCACCAACATGCGCCCGCGCCGTCCAGAGGATTTGCTCTGTACGCCCACGGGTCAACTGTCAGACTCGCTCGGCAGTGAGACCGTCTACTCGCTGAACCGGAAGAGAGCGGCGGAGTTGTTGCCGCCCCGTCGCGCTCTCAACGACCTTGCAGAGCTTGAGCGGATGCAGGCGCGCTTACGCGACTCTATTCTGACGACAGCCGCTATTACCGTTAAGCCTCATACGACGCCGCCCGTCGTCAAGGTAAGCGAGACCAGCGCGCGCAAGGGTTACCGCCTCGATACGATAATGTTTCGTGCCGATGACGGCATGGAAGTGCCGGGCTTGATCGCCGTGCCGGAACGCCTGGGCCCAAAGCGGGCCCTGCTCATGATGGACTCGCGCCCGAAGGAGAGCCTGGCCACTGCCGGAAGTGACCTCGACCGCCTCGCACAGGCGGGTTGGATTGTGCTGGTGCTGCAACCTAGAGCGACGCCCCTTTGGCCGGAGGAGATTAAGTCTCCGCTTCTGGGTGCTTATTACCTGCTCTCTTTGCGCGCAGCAATCGTGGGAAAGACGATCATAGGGATGCGAGTTGATGATGCGCTCCGCGCCGTGGATTATCTGGCTTCGCTCGATGATACCGAACCGTCCGGGATTGCCGCTTACGCCAACGGGCCGCACGGCGTCGCGTTGCTCCACGCGGCAGCACTCGATACGCGCATCGGGCGGCTCTTTCTGGAAAATACTCTGGTGTCATACCGGATGATCGTGGAGAGGCCGCTCCACCGGAACATATCTGAAGTAGTGTTGCCGGGAGTATTGCTGAAGTACGACATAGGCGATCTGCTGCTGGCTGCCAGTCCACGCCCTGTCATGCTCATCAATCCCGTCAACAGTATTGGCAATCAGATTCGTGAAGAGGAAGTGCGGCGCGAGCTGGGATACGTCCTCGACTCAGACCGGCGGCTCGGAGCAGCAGATCGTCTTAACTTTGTCTGGCGCAGTGTTGGAGAGCCCCTGCGAATTGAATGATGTCGAATGACCGCCGTTTCTTGCGAGTGGCGGACTATCTTTAGATTACCCCGGGCCACGCTGCTACGGTTCCGCCAGGGTCAATCACTGACTCTTCTGCGCAGCCTTGTTCAACCTCTCGCTGCTCTTTTTGACCTGCTCGCTCAGTTTGATGATCTCTTCCAGGTCGCGGCGTGCTTTGGCCGCATCTCTCACGTCAACCACACCCGGTTTTCTGAAAAGGGGATTGTGCACGAAACCGACGATCAACTGGCTCAAGGCAGAGAGCGAAGACTTTAGCTGCTCGGCCTCCGTCCCTGCTTCCACCTGTGAGCGCTTTGCGCCGTCCTCCGGCTCGGGCAGCACCAGGTTGTGATTGAGCCGCTCGGCGCGCTTCTTTATCTCTGACGCAGATTGTGCGACGAACTTGAGGTCGAGCACGCCGCCCGTCGCCACTGCCTGTGCCAGCTCCTTATTGACGAGCTGAATGCGTACATAATCTTCCTTTATCTGTGCTATGGTCAGCTCCGGTTTCCTCTGCTCGGCGGGACGGCGCAGCTCATCCTCCACCACCCTGTTATTAAAGACGCGGTTGCGCTCACGCATCACGCGATCAATAGGGTCGCGCGCGGGATTCTGTCCCGATTGCTGAGCCGGAACCGAGGCCGTGGTCAAGAGCGCGAGGGCGAGTGCTGCGACGGCCCGCAACATAAGCTTCATCATGTACTCCATCTTTTATCGCCTCTCTTCTTAACTGCCCAGGCTGAGCGAACGATTGAGTGTCGCATGAGATACTGAACCACCGGGAATCGAATTGTTCAGCCCCTTGTTGCTTTCGAGCTCTGCTGCGAGTTGATTGGCCCGCCATCCTTGCAACAGTACCGGCGACCCCGAATAGCACGACGATGATGCCGCCATTGTAGCACTACAGGAGGAAGAGCGATCACTTCTTCGGCGTCGAAAATAACCGCACCACCTGAAGGAATATTTCGGCCAGTGGAAGCTTTGAAGGTGCGGCCATGACGGCTCAGACTTACGAACCCCGATGAGCTTAAAACTACTCCCGGTCTATTTTTGGTGGGGCGGTCGATCTACGGATGATGAGATAGGTCGGAATACGAATCTCCACGCCACGCTGATCGGGCCGCTCGATGACCCTTGATAATTCCTCTATCGCTCTGCGGCCAATCTCATCACGCGGGGAACAGACCGTGGTCAGGGGCGGCTCGGCCAGCGCCGCGAAGGAGATGTCATCAAATCCGACTATGGAAATATCTTGCGGAATACTGACCCCGGCCTTGCGCAGCTCCTGCATCGCGCCGAGCGCCATCAGGTCGTTGGCGACGACGACGCCCGTCGGCTGAGTGGCCGAATCCATGATTTCGCGCGCCGCGCGTCGTCCGCCCTCAAATTTAAAGTCAGCTTCGTATATCGCGGGCGTCGGCTCGCCGGGAAGGTGTCGCGCCATCGAATCCAGAAAAGCTTCGCGGCGAATCATGCCGGAACGAATACTACTGGACCCGGCAATATGCGCAATCTTTTTATGACCTAAAGAGACCAGGTGACGAACAGCCTCTTCGATTCCGACAGCATAATCGAGGACGATGTTGCTCATGTGCTCGCGGGCCAGTCCCAGATCATTAAAGATGACCGGGACATGCTTACGCACCAGATCATCCAAGAGCTGCGGGTCAAGCTCCGCAGTCATCAACGCGACACCGGACACCTTCAGCTCGATCATCCGCCGCACGTACAGGGCCGCGCGATCAGCGTCGTAGTTAGTGTCTACCAGCAGCACATTGTAGCCGCGCAAGAATGCCTCCTGTGCCATGCTCTTGACTAATTCGGGGAAGAAGGGATTCGAGATGTCTGAGACCACCAGCCCGATGATGTTGCTGCGACCCGAAGCCAGCGTGCGCGCATGAGCGTTCGGGTAGTAGTTATATTTCTCTATGGCACGCAAGACCTTCTGGCGCGTGGCATCGGTGACGTACTTCGTCTGATTGATGACGTGAGAAACCGTCGCCGTGGAAACGCTCGCTTCACGCGCCACATCTTTTATCCGCACGGCGGCAGGCGTTAAGACAGAGGGATGTAATAAGGGTTTAATTTTTCTCATCCACTACATCTCTGATCTTTCTCCCAGGGCACGGCCCGCCGCGAAGACGGGCGATTCTTCAGAGTTATAACACATACGGCAACAGACGCTGCCCTACTTAATTCATCGCAACAGCGATCGTGCGCGTGTGTCCCGACTCCTTCACCGGAAGATAATTCGAGCACCAGCCGTCTCGTACCCTGTAGCTGATACCGATCACAAGGTAATACCAATTAAGGTATAGATAATTGCAGAGGGAAATGGTCTGTCAAGGCGTCGGCGCCGATTCCGACGCCTTTTCGCCTGAAACCAAAATAAATTTTTGATGGTTCGTTAATAATTACTTGCCTGGGTGCTAATGGTGTGATAGAAACATCTCCCCATTTGGTTAGACCATTCCCCCGCGAATCAAAATTTCCCGGCAGCTTGGCTTTGAAAAATTTTGCTCGTGTGCTGTATGATTTACCATATTAACCCGGCCATTTACTAAATTTATTTGAAAAGTTGACTCTTTTTTCTGAAAAAGATTTCTTGACAGGGCTTTAACTCTTGATATATTTTGCCGCGCATTGAAAATTTTACGGGCCTGGCAGGGCCTGACCTTGACTTCTCGCTTTTATTCCTGGGCCGAACATTCTCTGCCCTGCTCATGCGTGGCTGGCGAGTAAACAATTGAATTCGGGCGACGAGCGGCTATCTGTTTAAAAGATGACCGCGAAAGGTGACGAAGGCTGTGGCCTCTATAATGAATACCGTTTGGCAGCATTCCAGTTGGTCTGACATCCCTGTGGAGCAGATCGGCGAGGGCATCGAACGGCAGATGATAGTGGGCAAACAGTTGATGGTTTGCCGCTTGCGTTTTGCCCCGCACATTGTCACTCCGGCGCACGATCACACGCATGAACAACTCACATTGGTTGAGCGTGGACGAGTGCTTTTTACCATTGAGAATGAAGAGAGGATCGCGCAAGCCGGCGACGTTCTTCATTTCCCGTCAGGGTGCTGGCACGGCGCAACGATGCTCGACGAAGAGGTCGTGTTGATAGATATCTTCACGCCGATACGAGAAGATTTCCTCGCACAACCGAAGCAAGACTAATCAAGAGATAGAAGTATCTGGAATTCCACGCAGCGAGCGCACATCGAACCTGGGGTTAAAAATAAGCAAGTGGGGATGAGGTGACCGCTTCTTGAGAGAAAGGTAAGAGGCAAGCTCTTTCCGTATAGGAATGAGGGGCTGTCTTGCCTGAGCCTGATATTTACTCTGAAGCCCCCGACCACCTCCAAGCGATCACATCCATTCAACCTGAAAGATGGTGTGTGGCTTTCCTGCCGCCACCATGGGCTAAGACAACAGTAGCGGCGGCGCAGCCGTTGACTTCCTGAGCGAAGTGACGAAAGCGTCGTCAACACGACTCGACGGCATTCTGTGCAATAGAGTGAGCGCCCGGGGACATGACTTGAGCCGGAGCCCAAAGAGGCTCTGGCCGCTCTCCCCTCGCATGTAGTCGTTAAGAGTCCTTAAATTCCAACCACATTAGGAGGTGCTTATGAGCGTATCTGGATGCCGTTGGCGCATAAACTATTTTTGGAGCATCAGTCTTATCGTAGTCTTCTTCGGGATGGCGGCGCTGACGCCTGCGCAGGATTATCGCGGCAAGGTGCAGGGAACCGTCACGGACGAGGCCGGAGGCGCGATACCCGGCGCGAGCGTTGTGCTGCACAATGACAACACGGGCGTTGACGTGACGCGCCAGACCAATGGCGAGGGCCACTACATCTTCGACTTCGTTGACCCCGGAACCTATACGGTCATCGTCGAGCAGGCGGGCTTCAAAAAGTCCGAGCAGAAGAACGTGACCATCCAGCAGCGTGCCGACATCACAGCCGATATTAAGATGGCGATTGGCGGTGTGGATGAAGTCGTGACGGTCGAGTCGCCGCCCGTCCAGGTCGAGTTCAATAACGCGAGCAGCGCCCTCACCATCGAGCAGAAGGTCATCGAGGAGCTGCCGATCAGAGGACGCAATCCCTATAACGTCGCCACCCTAGACCCGACCGTCTCGCCCGGGACGGGCGCGACCTCGAACGAGAACCGGCCCTATCACCACGCCTACGCCAACGACCTGGACGCCGGGGGCGGGACGCGCAGCGCCAACGACGTGCTCCTGGACGGCGTGCCGCTGACGACGAGCTTCAAGACCTCCTACACGCCGGCGATGGATGCCGTGCAAGAGGTCACGTTTCAGAAGAACGCCGTTGACTCGGAGTACGGCTACAGCGCGGGCGGCATCATCGTCCTTAACATGAAGTCCGGGACGAACGAGTTTCACGGCTCGGTCTTTTACCACTTGCGCGATCCCAGGTTCAACGCCGTCAGCGATCCCACGACTTTGCGCGTGGCGGGCGCGGACGAAACGCGTTTTCGCGGGACGAGACTGCGTATCTACGGCGGCTCGCTGGGTGGGCCCATCATCAAGAACAAGCTCTTCACCTTTACTTCCTACGAGAAATGGACGGATGTCTCGCCCGTCTTCCTGAGGCTGACTGTCCCGACGGCGCTGGAGCGCCAGGGCAACTTCAGCCAGTCGGCACGCAACGGAGTGGTGCGTAACATCTTCGACCCGTTCACGTCCACCGGGTCGAGCGGCGTGCGCACGCAGTTTGCGGGCAATGTCATCCCTTCAGCCAGGTTCGACCCCGTGGCCGTCAGGTTCCTGGCACAGATACCGCTGCCTAACCTGCCCGGCAATGACAATAACTTCGAGACGACGAAGACGAACAACACGACCTACTGGAACTTCTCCGAGCGCATTGACTGGACGATCAGCGAGAATTGGAAAGCCTTCGTGCGCTACGGACACTTCAAGGCGCATCTCCTTGAAGAGAACCCGACAGACTTTGCGTTCGTGCCGGTAAACGGCAGCAACCGCTATGGTCTCTCAATCGCCGCCGACACCGTCTACACGATCTCGCCGAAGTGGGTACTGAACCTGCGCGGTAACTTTCATCAGATAACGGATGAGTACGCCGCCGAGCCGGCCCTGCTCGGCGAAGCGGGACTGGCGGCGTTGTGGGGCAGTAATACCTGGTACACGTCGCTCTTCAGTGGGCCCAACATCTACTACCCGGCTTTGGATGTTCCGAGCAACGCCAATCGCCTCGGGCGTCCCGGTAGAGAGTTCTGGCAGCACCCGCAAGGGTTCGGCGGCTCGTTCCGCCTGAACACCTACGTCGGCAATCACTCGATCAAGTTCGGCGGCGAGCTGCGAATCGATAAGGGCAAGGGCGCGCGCTTCGAGCCGCTCAACTTCTTCTTCAGGCAGAACCTGACGGCCAACCAGGCGAGCAGTCCCAACCTGGTCACTTCCGGCAACGAGTGGGCGACATTCCTGCTCGGCGCGCTCGAACCGAATGGAACCGGCAACACTAACAATAACTTTGCGCGCCGCGTTCCCGTGCAGGAAGTGGTCTCGCCCGGTTATGCAGCCTATTTCATGGACGACTGGAAGTTCAGCCAGCGGCTCACGCTCAACCTGGGCCTGCGCTGGGAGTATGAGCCCGGCCCCGTCGATGCGCAGAACCGTATGTCGCAAAGGCTTGACCTGACGAGCCCGATCCCGGAATTTCAAACTGCGCCGCCGGCCATTCCCGCCACCGTCACCAACCTTCTGGCGACGAGAGGGATACAACAGTCCTTCACGGGAGCATGGGTCTTTACGGACGAGAACAACCGCCACGTCTGGCAAAAGGACAAGCTGAACCTGCTGCCACGCATAGGCATGGCTTATCGCATCAATGATCTGTCGGTGATACGTTTCGGCTACGCCCGCTACATGGAGCCGTCCTCGAAGATACGCGACCCGCTCGGAGATTTCGTCGATCAGTACACCGGATACTCGACGACGACCTTCGTGCTTCCGCTCGTCAACGGTGTGCCGCAACAAACGCTGTCCGACCCCTTCCCGGCTGGCCGCAATCCTGTGCAACTGCCCACGGGCCAGTCGCTCGGACGCTACACGAATCTGGGCAATCCCGTGACGCTGGATGAGTACCACCAGAGGCCGCAGATCAACGACCGTTTTACGCTCTCCTACCAGCGTCAGGTCTGGGGGCGCATCGTCCTCGACTTGGACTACTTCTTCAACCGTGGGAGTCGTCTGCCTTACAGCATTGACCTCAACATGGTAGACCCGGAGTTCTCTTACACGATTCCGCGTTCTATCCTGAACCAAACCGTAGCGAACCCGTTCTTCAATATCCTGACGCCGGACAAGTTCCCCGGCACGCTGCGCAATCAGGCCACCATCTCTATTGCGAACCTGCTCCGGCCATACCCGCAGTATGGGGCCATCACGCAGACGAACACGGCTGGCCGCAGCGAGCGCCTGCACTCTTTGACGATCTCGGCCCAGCGCCCATTCACCAACGGGCTGAGCTTCCTGATTGCCTACGCCTATAACAGAGAGAAGACGACAGAGTTCTTCGACGAGTTCGCCACCTACAATCGCCAGTTCGAGTGGCGTGATACGGATTCGCCGCGCCATCGCGTGACGAACGTCGTGTCCTGGGACATCCCCGTAGGCCGTGGCCGCTGGCTGCTCAGGGACGCACCCAAAGCGGTGGACATGATTCTGGGCGGCTGGCAGTTCACGACCTCCACACGCTACTACTCAGGCCGCCTGCTGATTTTCAATCAGAACTTGATCGTGGACGGCAACCCCAGGATCAAAGGCTCGACTCGTGGTAATACGGGGCAGTGGTTCAATACCTCCGTGTTCCACGCGCTGCCGACTTCGACCAACCCGAATGATCCGCCCAACCTCGTCCGCCGGACAAATCCCTGGACTTTCCCCGGACTCTTTGGGCCCAGCATCTGGCAGACAGACATGACTATGAGCAAGACGTTCAGCCTGACAGAGCGCTTTAAGCTGACGGCGCGCGTCGAAGCTTATAACGCCTTCAACCACCTTAACTGGGATAACCCGGGAGTTAACTTCAACACCCCGGCAACCTTCGGTAAGGTGACGACGAAGGTCGTCGCTTACAATGGCCGCGAGATGCAGTTCGGCTTGCGGCTCACGTTCTAAACACAGTAGAGCGGGTTGCGATTGAATGTAAGGTCGGTCGCGCCAAAGGGCGCGGGAGGGTCTCAAGCATCGGCATCACCCGCCAGAGACCTTTGGCCGTACTGACCTGAGCAGCATCCCGACAGTTCGCCATCCGCTCCAGGTTTCCTGCTGGTGTTCGGCGAAGGGGCGACATTGCGCGTCGCCCCTTCGCCGAACATAGGTTAAAATGAACCGCCGCCCGTCCAGACTATCCGCATACATCCACGCTGTACTGTGTCCGCAACCGGCTCAGCCGAGCAGCCGTCAGCGAGCGCATCGTCAACTGACGCTCACGGTGACCTGGGTTTGGGCAAGCCTCTTCATCCTCATGCTCGCGCTTGCCGCGGGCGCGCAACCGACTGCCGGGCGCGTCACGGCGACAACAGCAGGTTTCGACAACCCGGTCATTGCGGGGATGGCCCCTGACCCGAGCGTCTGCCGCGTCGGTGATGACTACTATCTTGTGACCTCGACCTTTGAATATTTTCCTGGTGTACCCGTCTACCACAGCCGAGACCTCATACACTGGCGCATCATTAGCTACGCGCTGTCGCGTCCATCGCAACTCCCGCTCGTGAGGCTCGCGCGCAACGGCGGCATCTGGGCTCCGTCCATACGCTATCACGACGGCGAGTTCTACATGGTCACGACTCTCAAGACAGAGGCCGGGGCCAATTTCTTCGTCCACACGAAAGACCCTGCGGGCGAATGGTCGGAGCCCATCAGGCTCGATCAGGGCGGCATAGACCCTTCGCTCTTCTTCGATACGGACGGGAAGGTCTATCTGACCACGGGCGGCGCGCAGGATTGTCCGGCGCGCATCTGCCAATCCGAGATAGACATCAAGACGGGCAAGCGACTGACAGACATTAAGCCGCTCTGGTCCGGCACAGGCGGCAGCAGCCCCGAGGGCCCGCACCTCTACAAGATCAACGGTTACTACTACCTGATGATCGCCGAAGGCGGCACGGAGTACGGCCACATGCAGACCATCGCGCGCAGCCGCAGCCCTTGGGGCCCCTTCGAGCCCTCGCCGCGCAATCCCATCCTCACGCATCGAAACTTCAAGGCCAGCCCGATACAGGGCACGGGCCACGCCGATCTCATACAGGCGCATGACGGCAGTTGGTGGATGATCTTCCACGGCTTCCGCACAGCGGGCGGGCTCTATCATCACCTCGGGCGCGAGACTTTCCTCGCGCCGGTCGTATGGTCGGAGGATGGTTGGCCCATCGTCAACGGCAACGGCACGATCACGCCGCGCATGGAGGTCAGGACTCTCCGGCAGCGCCCGTGGCCGCAGGCGGAGCCTGGCCGCGAAGAGTTTGACGCGCGGAAGCCAGCCCTCGACTGGAACTTCGTGCGCAACCTGGACGCCGCGCGCTGGTCTCTCGCGGAGCGGCCCGGCTGGCTGCGGCTCAAAGGCTCGACCGTGACGCTCGACGATACGGATTTCCCGCCGGTCTTCATCGCACGACGGCAACAGCACTTGGAGTGCGAGGCCACGACTCTGCTCGACTTCAATCCCGCACGCACTAATGAAGAGGCAGGGCTGGCCATACGCATGAACGACCGGCATCACTACGAGCTTGGCGTCAGGCTTGGGCCCAACGGGCGCGAGCTTTACCTGCGTTATCATATCGGCAGCATCCGCACCGTCGCCGCGACACAGGCTATAGGGCCCGGCCCGGTGCGCCTGCGCCTGCGCGCTTACCCGGAAATCTATCGCTTCTCGTACGCGTTGGGCGATGGGCCCTTTCAGGACTTTGGCGGCGCAGAGACGCGCTATCTCTCTTCGGAAGTGGCGGGCGGGTTCACGGGCGTCATGATCGGCCTTTTCAGTACGGGTCGCGGGCGCGAGACGAGCGTAGCGGCGGACTTCGATTGGTTCGACTACAGGCCCGCGAGCGAGACGGCTCAGGACGCCGCCACGACGAGTGAGGCGGCAAGGCTTCCGCCGGGCTACAAGGTCTTCTCCGTTGAGACAGCAGAGAGCGGCCTGCTGAAGAATTATCCTTACGTCACGCGTCTCTCGACGGAGTTGCCGCCGGGTGTGACGGCCCAGACAGGACTTGTCTATGCGCGTTACGGGACGCGCCAGATGCGCCTGGACCTCTTCCAGCCCGAAGGACGGGGCCCTTTCCCCGCCGTCATCCTGGTGCACGGCGGAGCCTGGATCACGGGCCATCACACGATGGAAAATCCCTTCGCCATGCAACTGGCGCGGCGCGGCTACGTCGCGGCCACTGTAGAGTACAGGCTCTCGAACGAAGCCAAATACCCGGCGCAGATACACGACCTGAAGGCGGCGGTGCGCTGGCTGCGCGCCAACGCCGCGCGCTACCGCCTTGACCCGAACCGCATCGCCGCCGTCGGCGCTTCATCAGGCGGCCACCTCGTCGCGCTGCTCGGCGCGACCAACGGGTTGGCCCGCTTTGAAGGCGAGGGCGGCAGCCCGCAGTCTTCCAGCCTGGTGCAGTCGGTCGTTGACATAGACGGCACGGCCACCTTCATTGACCCCGGCAACATAGAGAAAGAGAAGAAGGGCCCACTGGATACGAATACGCGACTGATCGGCGCGACCTACGCGGAAAAGCCGGAAGTCTGGCGCGAGGCTTCGCCCATCACTCATGTACATCCTGGAAGCGCGCCCACGCTCTTCATCAACAGCAGCTCTTATCGCCCCTACCAGCAGCGCGAGGAGATGATGGCCAGGCTCAAAGCGCTCGGCATCGTCTCCGACATGGTCGTCATCCCGGACACGCCGCATCCCTTCTGGCTCTTCCACCCCTGGTTCGACCAGACGATTCAGCACGTTGACGAGTTCCTCCGAAAAACATTGTCCAGACCCCCGCCCCCTTAGTCCGATTTTGAATTGACGACTTTCGGCTTTATCTGTTTGTGAATCGCGTTGATAAGGATGAAAACGAAGCGCGCATTATTAGTCTGTCTCTTCAGCCTGTGGCTCATGCTCGGCTCTCCGGCTGCGCGTGCGGCGGGCGGGCGCGTGGAGGTAGACCTCACGGGCGAGGGATGGAAGCTCTGGTATGACAAGGAGGCGGCATGGCAGCAGGACGAACTATTTTTCCCCGCGCCTGATATGTCCAAGCTTCCCGTCAATGCGCCTACGGGTGGGTGGACGGTGCTGGACTCGGCGCAGGCCAGGGCGGTCGCCGTGCCGGGCACGGTGGAAGAGTACCTGCAAAAGGTGGCGGGCCCGGAAGGCGACCTGACCGGCGTAAGCTGGTGGTATCGAACCCTGCGGATTCCTGCGGGCACGCCTGCGCGCCGTGTGCTGTTGCGGTTCGAGGCCGTGCGTATGCGCGCCGAAGTCTACGTCAATCGCAGGCTGATGGGTTACGACCTGGTAGGCAACACGCCGTTCGAGGTTGATATAAGCAACGCCGTCAAGCCGGGCGAGGTGGTTCAACTGGCGGTGCGGGTCACAGACCCCGGCGGCAATTTCGACTGGCGCGATGGCAACACGATCAAGTGGGGACGCTTTCAAGTGCCCGGCAGCCACGGCTTCGGCGGCATCACGGGCCGCGTCAAGCTCGTCGCCTGCGAGCCCGTCTACGTTGACGACATCTACGTTCAGAATACGCCCGCGATCACGGATGTCAACGCAGAGATTTCCGTCATCAACAGCACGCAGGCGGCAGCGAGCCGTGACGTGGAGGTCCGCGTCCTGGAGCGGCGCAGGCCGTCAGTTGAAGTCTTCCGCAAGCGAATCGCCAGCCTCAGCTTGAAGCCCGGCTCAAATCTTGTCCCCTTCAAAGTGTCGGCCCCTGAAGCCAAGCTCTGGGACCTGGCGAATCCGAACCTTTATCTCTTCCGCGTGTCGCTGAAAAGGGGAGCACAAGCGACGGACACAGACGAGCGCACTTTCGGCTTCCGCTGGTTTGCGCCGACGGGGATCGGCGAAGACGCTATGTTTCGTTTGAACGGCAAACGTGTAGTGCTTCGCACCTCGATCAGTTGGGGCTATTGGCCCATCAACGGCATCTTCCCCGTGCCTGCGCTCGCCGAGCGGCAAATCCGCGTGGCGAAGGAGATGGGCCTCAACATGCTCAACTTCCACCGCGCCATCGGCCAACCCATCGTCCTCGAAAAAGCCGACGAGCTGGGCCTGCTCTACTACGAAGAGCCGGGCAACTATCGCTCGGCGGGCGCTGACCCGTTCGCTCAATCCCTGGTGCGCGAAAAGCTCCTGCGAATGGTCAAGCGCGACCGCAGCCATCCGAGCCTCGTCATCTACAATATGATTAACGAGATGGGCCAGACGACAGACGCCATCATCGAGGCGCACGAGCGCGACATGCGCGCCGCTCATGCTCTGGATGCGAGCCGCACGATCACGCGCACCAGCGCTTGGGCCAACGGGAAAGAGAGCGATGATCCCATCAAGATGCACATGCGCCCGTTCGATGACCGGGTGCATCTAAACGGCTGGTACGATTATCACCACGCGGGCGGGCCAGCCGTGTGGGATCAGGTCTTCTATCGCAGCCCCGTTGAGTTTTACAACCGGACGGACAACCGGCGCGAGATCGTCTTCTGGGGTGAAGAGGGCGCAATCTCTACGCCGCCGCGCCTTGAGAAGATCAAAGCCGCATTGGACGCCTCGCCCAATAAAGGCTGGGACGGGCAGATGTATCTCGACTGGTACGAGGCTTTCGACCGTTTTCTCACGCGCAAGAGTTTGCGCCCCGTTTTCCCGACCGTTGATGCGCTGACTTCATCTATGGGCGCTATCTCACACGAGCATCAGGGGCGCAAGATCGAAAACATACGCATCTCTAACGTCTCGGACGGCTACGCCATCAACGGTTGGGAGGCCGAGATCATAGAGAATCATTCGGGCGTCGTAGATTGCTTCCGCAATCCTAAAGCCGATCCCGCGATCATCGCCTATTACAACCAACCGCTTTACGTGGCGGTCAAAGTCCGCAGCCAGATCGTAGAGTCTCCGGGCAGCGTGGTGGTGGACTTCTACGCCGTCAACGAGAAAAATCTACGAGGGCCGCACACTCTTAACATTACTGCCAAAGACCCGTCGGGAAAGGTCGTCTTCGAGAAGCAGTTGGCAGTGTCGCTCGCGGGCGGCGATGTCTATGGAGAGTTGCTCACAGAAGGAATAAGTATTCCGATTGCCGGTCGCGGTGGAAAGTTTCGTATCGAGGCCAGTCTCGTAAATTCTACGGGGCGCGAGCGGGCGCGCGGCTATGATGAGGTGCTCGCCGTCGATTGGAAGAGCGCGAGGTTGCAAGGCAAAGGCGCGGTGTGGGAAGTCGGCAGCCAGGTGCGCAGTTTTCTCAAGACAGGGAAAGGCGTTGACGCGCCCGCCTACGTAGATCAGTTGGAGCGCCTTGACTGGGTTCTCGTTTCGCAGCCGCCGAATCGAGAAGACATGAGGGGGATACCTTCGGAGCAGCTGCGCGACCCGCAGGGGCAGACTGCCGGACTGGTGACGACATTCTTTACTGATGTTGATTTCAAACAGAAAGCTCATCAGAGAATAGACGCCGCCGTCAATCTGTCTGTCGCCGAGGGCGCGACGCCAGACCCGGCTGTTCCCACCACGGAGTATTACAGCGTCCGCTGGGAGGGCCGTCTCGTACCACAGGCCAGCGGCAAACACAGCTTTGCGATTCAGACGAGCGGAGGCGTTCGTCTCAACATCAACGGCCAGGTGATCATAGACGCTTTGAATACCAGAGGCGGCCCCGAAAAACGGGGCGAGATTGTATTGGAGGCAGGGCGGCCCGTCCCCATCGTCGTCGAATTCCGCCAGCAGAGAGGCGCGGGCCGCTGCAAGCTGATGTGGTCTGTGCCCGCGACGGATGCGCCCGACCCGCAAAGATTGATCGAGCGTGCACGACAGGACGGAACAACGCTCTTGATAGTCGATTATGCAGAAGCCTGGATGAACCTCATCGGCAGGAGTACAAGCGTCACTTACAAGGGCGCTTTCAAGGTCGGCGTTACCTGGCTGGGCGGCGTCCATTTTGTGCGCCCTCATCCGCTCTTTAAGGAGCTACCGGCGGGCAGCGCTATGAACTGGCCGTACCAGGCCGTGGTCAGAAACGGCAACGAGCGGGCCGGTCTTATCCTGGAAGGCGAGGAGTTGGTCGCCGGAGCCTATCACGCTTATCCGATGCAGTTGGGGACAGCCGTCGGAGTGATCGCTTGCGGCAAAGGACGGATAGTTGTTTCGACGCTCGACCTCGTTGACAACATCTCTTCGGAGGAAGGGCCAGCCCAGGTGGCACGAAAGCTTTTATGCAACTTCATAGAGTATGCCGGAACAAGATAAAGACAATCGCAATGAATATGAAAGAGGGAACACGCGCATGAAGCTCATCACCTTGGCCTGTATGGCGCTCGCTCTGACGATTACCTTTTACGCACGCACACAAGCGGGGCACAATGGGCCGAAGGGCGCGGTCACATGGAAGATTGACAACCTGCAAAAGATCGGCGGGCATGCGACAAGCGTCATCGGCAATCCTCAGGTGACAAACGGCCCGGGCGGGCGAGCCTTGCTCTTCGACGGCACTGACGACGGTCTGTTCGTCAACGTCAACCCCGTCGCCGGAGCGAAGGCGTTTACGGTTGAAGCCATCTTCAGGCCGGACGCGGGCGGCACGCAGGAGCAGCGCTGGTTCCACATACAGGAGGAGACGAGCGATGATCGCATCCTCCTCGAAATTCGTCTCGTCGGCGACCAGTGGTTCCTGGATACCTTCATCAAGTCCGGCGAGAACAGTCGCACCCTCTACGACGAGAATTTCAAGCATCCCGTGGGCCAGTGGTATCACGTTGCGCTCGTCTACGACGGCACACAGATGCGTGACTACGTGGACGGCCAGGAGGAACTTTCGGGCCCGCTCACCATCGCGCCGCTCGAAAGGGGACGGACTTCCATCGGGGTGCGACAGAATCGCGTGTTCTGGTTCAAAGGAGCTGTCAGCCGTGCGCGCTTCACCCCGCGCGCGCTCACGCCAGGGGAGTTTATGGGGAAGGGATGAAGAAGGCTGCCATGAGAGGAACAAACGATATGAAGAGCGTGTCCGTGCCTGGCTTTTGTCTCGTCTGCCTGCTGGCGGCAATGGCTTTGATCGCTCCCGTGAACGCGACGACAGCGTGGGGCGAGCCGGCGGCGGCGAGCGCTCCGGCAGCGAGCGCTCCGGCAGAGATTCCCGCTTTCCCTGGCGCTGAAGGATTCGGCTCGACCACGGCGGGCGGGCGCGGCGGTCGAGTCCTCTTCGTCACCAGCCTGAATGATTCCGGCCCCGGCAGCCTGCGCGCAGCCTGCGAAGCGGAAGGCCCGCGCATCGTCGTCTTTCGCGTCTCCGGGTTGATATCACTCGCCGCGCCCATCGAGGTTAAGAACCCTTACCTGACCATCGCTGGCCAGACCGCCCCGGGCGACGGCATCTGCCTGCGCAATTTCACCTTCATCGTTGCCACGCATGATGTCGTCGTGCGTTACCTGCGCAGTCGTCTAGGCGACTTGAGCAGCCAGCAGGCCGACAGCATCACGATTGGCCCGGGCGCAAGGAATGTAGTCATAGACCACTGCTCGGCCACCTGGTCTATTGACGAGTCGCTTTCGCTGACAGGCAATGTCAGCGATGTGACCGTGCAGTGGTGTCTGATCGGCCAGTCTTTAAACCGCAGCAAGCACTCGAAAGGGCCGCACGGCTACGGCTCGCTCTCGCGGGCCAATGGGCCCGTCTCCTGGCATCACAATTTATGGGCCCACAATAATGCGCGCAACCCGAGGCTCGGGGACAACTACGGCAGACCGCCCTTCCCCACTTTCGATGTCCGCAACAACGTGATCTATGACTACGGAGACATCGCTTCGGGCCTGACACAGGGCGTGCTCAAAGTAAACTACGTCGCCAACTACATCAAACCGGGCCCGAGCAGCCATGCCGCCACCCCGATTCGCGTCGGCTCGCCTTCAGACCTGCGCTTCTACATACGCGATAACATCTTCGAGGGCAACGACCCGCTCACCAAGGACAACTCCCGTTTCTTCGATCCGGTCGTGATCGGCGGCAAGCGACAGGTGCAGACCGTCGCGGAGCCTTTCGTCGCGCAGCCTGTTCACACGCTTTCAGCCAAAGAAGCTTACGAGGCAGTGCTGGCCAGTGTCGGGGCTTCCCTGCCGCGCCGCGACACGGTGGACGCGCGCATCGTGGACGAAGTGCGCCAGCGCAAAGGACAGATCATAGACTCGCAGCAGCAGGTCGGCGGCTGGCCCGAGTATCGCTCGGCGCAGCCGCCCAGAGACGACGATAACGACGGGATGCCGGACGAGTGGGAAAACGCGCGCCATCTCAACCCGCACGACGCGGGCGACGCCGCGCTCGACCGCGATAGCGATGGATATACGAACATAGAGGAGTACATCAACAGCTTAACCGGGAAAAATTAACAGGATGGACAGGATAAGAAGAGAAAGCAGGATGAAAGATAAAAGCATTGCTGATTGAATTTATCATTGCCTTTTCTTTATCCTGACGATCTCTGTCCATCCCTGTTAATTCCTGCTGTGATCGGCATGAGCCAATTGAGACTACATCATTTGCTGAGATATGGAGTCGTGCTGCTGCTGTGCGCTGTGCTCGGGACTGTGTATGCGCAGACGAGACCGGCGATCTCCGTGAAGCTCGGCGCGAGCGGCAAGCTCGTTTACGAGTCGGATGCTCAGGGCAACCGTGTCATTGATTTCTCATATGCCGGATATGAAGGCGGAGGCCGCGTGATTCCGTCAGTGCCGGTGAAAATCTATGTCGAACCCGGAGGCCGTGGCTCTCGCCAGCGGATACAGGCGGCGATTGATATGGTCTCGGCCATGCCGCTCGACAAAGACGGATTTCGCGGCGCGGTGCTTTTAAAGAGGGGCACGTACGAGATTGATTCGAGCATTCGCATTTCAACGAGCGGGGTGGTGCTGCGCGGCGAAGGCAGCGGTGATGACGGAACTATTCTCGTCGCCGCAGGGACTTCCAGGCGCTCTTTGATCGTGGTGGAAGGCGCGGGCGAGCGCACGGAAGTTAAGGATTCAAGAAGAGCGGTCGCCGATAGTTACGTGCCTGTTGGAGCCATGACTTTGACGCTCGACAAGACGGAGGGGTTGAAGGTCGGCGATTCTGTCATCGTGCATCGCCCGTCCACACTCGAATGGATTTCGCTGCTCGGCATGAACACCTTTCCGGGCTGGCGTCCTGAAGGCCGCCTGCACTGGCAGCCTGGCTCGCGTGATATCACCTGGGATAGGACGGTAACGGCCATCGAAGGTAATCGCATACACCTGGACGCCCCTTTGACCACGGCGCTCGATAGCAAGTATGGGGGCGGCTCTGTCTATCGCTACGAATTTCCGGGGCGCATCAACCATGTGGGCGTGGAGAATCTAAGGTGTGTTTCGGCTTACGATACTGCGCGAGCAACGGACGAAGATCACGCCTGGTTCTGCATCAGCCTGGACAAGGTTGAGAACAGTTGGGTGCGGCAGTTGACGGCACTGCATTTCGTCAGTTACGTCGTCAACGTAGAGGCCGACTCCAAACGTCTCACCATCGAGGACTGTGAAGCGATGGAGCCTGTTTCAGAGATCGGCGGTTATCGCCGCCGTGTCTTTTACACGGCGGGCCAGCTCACGCTCTTTCAGCGTTGCCGTAGCCAGCGCGGGCGGCGCGACTTCGTCGTCGGCCACACGGCGGCTGGGCCGAACGTCTTCCTTGACTGCTCCACGCTCGAATCATTGGATTACAGCGGGCCGCTCGAAAGCTGGGCCTCCGGCGTCCTCTATGACAACGTACGCATCAGAGGGAACGCCATCCGTTTTATCAACCGCGACGTAGCCGGGCAGGGAAGCGGCTGGGCGGCG
Source organism: Pyrinomonadaceae bacterium (assembly GCA_036389095.1). Lineage (GTDB taxonomy): Bacteria > Acidobacteriota > Blastocatellia > Pyrinomonadales > Pyrinomonadaceae > DASQYE01. The sequence continues at coordinate 261,207 of DASVQM010000004.1, read as the reverse complement.
GCCAACTCCGTGTTATGGAACTGCGAAGCCACGGACATCGAAGTCCAGAGCCCGCCCGCAGCCTACAATCAAGCCTACGGCTGCAAGGGAATGGTGACGGGCGACGGCATCGTCTACGACCCACGCACGATGCCTTTCCGTGATTTCTATCGCGGCACGCCGGTCGAGCCGCGCAGCCTCTATCTCACACAGCTCGCCGAACGCCTCGGCCCGCAAACGGGCGAGCGCCTTAAACGCCAGCCGGTAATAACTTCCGCAGAGGGCGCGCGCCGTCTGCCCGAAGAAGCGGTCGAGGCTTTTCTCCAAAGAGAAACGGCTCAAAAGAGGTCTGCGCCACCGAAACCGCTGCGCGTCGAGAACGCTTACTTCACCATCGAAGGAGAGCGAGCCTGGACACAGAGGACGATGTGGTCGTGGTTTCAGGCGCAGATGCCGCGCCCGCTCGCGCGCAATTTCGGCCCGGCCATCACGCGCTTCGCCCCCGGAAGAACCGGAGTCGGCTTGACGGATAATCTGGAAGAGATGGCGGAGGCGATGGCCCCTCGCTCAGTCTTTTATCATCACTACGGGCTCTGGTACGACCGCAGGCGGGTCAATCACAACTACTACGGCTCACCCGAGATGAGGACGGGCGAAGTGTGGCCGCCCTTCATGGAGCTGCCCTGGCTTCGCAGCGGCACGGGCAAGGCTTGGGACGGCCTGAGCAAGTATGATCTCACCCGCTTTAATCCCTGGTTCTTCGGGCGCGTTAAAGAGTTCGCCGACATCTGCGACCGGCGAGCGCTCATACTCTATTACAACTTCTATTTCCAGCACTGGCTCTTGGAAAGCCGCGCACACTACGTTGACTTTCCCTGGCGGCCCGTCAACACCATTCAGAACACGGAACTGCCGGATGAAGTGCCCGCCGCCAACGTCTTCTACGACCTGAGCAGTCCCGTGCGCCGCCAACTCCATCGTCTCTACATACGCCATAGCCTGGACGTATTGAAGGATAATCAGAACGTCGTCTACGGCATTGACCGCGAGTACACGGGCTCGCTTGAGTTCGTCGAGTTCTGGCTCGACACCATCAGGGAATGGGAGAAGGAACACGGCAAGCGCCTCTACATCAGTCTTGAGATTCCGAAAGCCTGGCTGGACGCCATCCTCGAAGACCCCGTGCGTGGGCCCATGATTACCGCCATGGACTTTCACCACTGGACGTACAGGCCCGACGGCGCGTTGTTCGCCGTCCGGGGCGGCATTAACCGCGCGCCGCGCGAGCAGTTGAACAATATCGTCACGGAAGCAGACCTCTCGTCGCTCAGAGCGCGTGTGACGGGCCCCGCTTATCAAGGGGCGAGCATCACAACAGCGCCCGAATACCAGGAGTTGACGAGGAGGCTGTGGGCCAGCACGAAGCCCATGCGCTATCGTGCCTGGCGCGAATACAGGGATCGCTACCCGGAGCTTGTGATTCTCACGGATAAAAATGAATACCCCGAGTTGACGGAAGCGTTGGAAAAGGCCATCCCTCAAGAGACTCGCACGCGCGCGCGTCCCGCTCCGCTCGTACGCAATCACCAGGACACGAGCTGGTGCATGATGGCTCCGGGCGAGACCTACATCGTTTACGCCCTGGCCGGAGATGCTGTTGAGCTGGACCTCGCGCAGGATAAGGGCGTGTATGCGGTCTCCTGGCTCGATTCGGCGACCGGACAGTTGGTGAAGAGCGCTGCGCGTGTGAAGGGCGGAAGCGTCGTCTCACTCAAACCGCCGCAAGCAGGCACGGGCCGACCCTGGGTGGCCTGGCTTTCCAGACTACGTTGATAACCTCAGCCGTGGTGACTGATATGAAGAGAGCGACCATCAATGCGATCATCCTTCTTTTGTCCTTGAGCGGCTGGTGGCCTTGCTTCGCCGCACAGTCCGAGCCGGGATTGCTCTTTTATCTTTCCGGCGATCACGAGTTCGCCGCCGACTACGCCGCCGGAGGCGACCCGCAGCCTAATTTCCTCAGAGATGTCAAGATCATTCCCGATGGCGCGAAGGGGCCGGGCTTTGAGTGTGCCAACTCGCAATTGATGTCGTATTGGGCTCCCGGCAACATTTACGCCGAGCGCGGCACGCTGGCTTTCTCGTGGCGTTCTCGCTACCCGGTTGGGCCCACAGCGTTTCCGATCTTTCGCGTCGGCTACGCCGATCATTCCAGTTGGGACATGGCCTGGCTGCGCATAGATTACAACGGGCGCGGAGGCTTCGATGCTTTCGTCACCGACATCAACCTCGCGCGCACCAGGATTTCCTACGTCATGCCTTCGTTTCCCAAACCGAATGAATGGGTGCATCTCTCTCTCGCCTGGGACGAGACGCGCGGCATACGCTTTTATGTGAACGGTGTGCTGGCGGCGCGTGCGAGCGCGCGGGCGGTCTTCTATGCAGGCTTAGATCAGTTCGGCCCGAACTCGCGCACCATTGGGCCCATGCAGGTGCAAAGCGACTATAACTTCATTCGCGGCGGCGACATTGACGAAATACGCATTTATGATCGAATGCTCTCGGACGACAACGTCGCTTCGCTTGCTCGCGGGGTAGCGCCGCAGCAGATTCCTTCGCTGTTGCGAGATGTGAACGTGCAGGAGTGGCGCGACGAATGGTGGTTGCGCTACGGCTGGAATCGAAAGGGCGACGTGCCGCCATATCTCAATGCGGCGCAGACCAGCGTGCGGAAGGTGGAGATCACGGATGTCTACGACCTGAAGCGCTGGTGGTGGAAAGCCACGGACGGAATCCGCGAGACCACCTGGCCCGGCGTCTACAATCGCTCGCGGCTTCCGGGACGAAATGATTACTTCCAACTCCCGGACTGGGATTGCTACTCGCTCTCGGGGAAGTCCGTCACCTTCCGCCTGCCGGACGAGCCCTGGAATCACCTGGAGATTTCAGGGGCGGCCTGGGGCAAGATGTATCTTGAAGGCAATGCTGCGAGGGCGGAGAAGGTTCTGTTCGAGCGTCCCAAAGGACAGGAGAAGACCTTTCATCGTTTATCTACAGCCGTGCGCGGGCAGAAGATCCGTTTTGAAAACGTCGAGCAGGAAGAGCCTATCGGCGAGCTTTCGGCCTATAACATTTCGGCGGGCGCAGAGCCGCAAGGCACTGCCCGGCTCGCTTACACGCTCAGGACGAGCGCCGTGGCGCAGGCCGCCAGCCTTGAGCCGATCAAGCGGTTCATCGCCGGTCGCTACACTGCGGATGAACGCGCCACGATGATCGCGGTCGCGGATGGAAGCGGCGCAGCACGGGCACACGGCGCAACACAAACGGCGGCGGGGTCGCTGCCCTTGGTTCATATCCTGATTCCGGCGGAAGGCTGGCAGAACATCACGGACGGCCTCGACGGCATCAGCATTGAGCTTCCGCCGCTCGGCTTGAAGCCGACGCACGGCGAGTACGTTCCGCTCAACATACAGGTGAAAGACCCGCTCTGGCACGGCAGGAACATGCTCGACTTCAGCTTCTCTGTGAAGCCTGGCGAGGCCCGCACGCTCTGGCTGGACACGCGCGACCGCATTCTTCCAAAGGGTGCGGGCCTTTACCTGACGATAGCCGGTGCGGGTAGCGATTTCGGCCCGGCGGCGCTCGCGGGCGCGCATGTGCGTCTGATCTTCAAAGCGCGAGCCGAAGCCGTCAGGGAACATGAGCTTGACCGCTTTACGCAGGCGCGCGACAGCTATGCCATGCTGATCGAAGAGCACACCAATAATCCACGGCTCAACCTCTACAATCGCTTCGCCGCCGACGTGACGGATGTCCTGCGTGTCAACCCAGAACATTGGTTGGCCCAAGCCTATTGGTACGACAGCGACAGGAGTCATCCGAAACCGTCCTTCATACAACCCCTCCCGCCCACAGGCGTGCCGCTGTGGGCATTTCGACAGGTCGAGCAGCTGCGTTATCTCAAGCGCGTTGTCCTCTGGTACATAGACCATCGTCAGATCGAGAACGGCGAGTTTGGCGGCGGTCTCTCGGATGATGGCGATCTGACGAACTACTGGCCCCCGACCGCCCTGATGGGCTGCGAGCCGGAGAAGATCAAAGAATCACTCCTCAGAGAGATGGAGGCTTTTTACCGCCAGGGCATGTTCACTGATGGGCTCTCCACCATTCAAGCCGACGAGCTGCACAGTTATGAAGAAGGCATTCAGGTGCTCGGACAATCCTTGCTCCTGGACTACGGCGACCCGAAGCAGCTTGAGCGGGCGATGGAAACCTCACGCGCGCTCGTCGGCCTCACGGGCATCAACAACGCTGGCCATCGCCATATCCGATCTACTTACTACAGCGGGAAGACGATGGCCGTAGAGGAGCCCTGGGGCTGGTCTAAGCCGAGCTCGATACTGGCGTTGCACCCTGCCATGATGCTGGTCGAATATAACGGCAATCCGCAGATGAAGAAGATCATCACGGAACTCGCCGATGGCTTGCTCGCACACAGGAGGCAGGACGAGACCGGGGAGTACAGGCTCAATGCTGCGATCCGTTTTATAGATGATAAGGATGCGCCCGCCAACCGTGGCAATGTCCTTCCCGTCTTCTGGGCGGCATATCGCTGGACCGGCGATCAGAAATACCTCCTGCCGTTTCGGGATGAAGGGCCATGGGCGCTTGAAGCCATCCCATCGAATGCGCTCGATCTGCTGGGAGTGCGGCAGACCTGGGGGAAAGAGATAGTCGCCATGATGCAGCCGGGCGCGAACGACCGGCGGCCCATCAGGCAGCGCCGGAACATTCCGAATCCGAACAGCCAGCGGCGGAACGTCCCGCCGCCGGACAACTATGGAGCGATGCACCTGGCCTGGCAGGTGACGGGCGACAAGCGCTATTTGGAATCACTCTATGCGGCACAGATGGCGGCCTCAGCCATACGCGAGTATATGAATACCGAAGGCAGTATGTGGATTGATCGCATAGACGTACCGTACCGCGAGTTGCAGCGTGCGCGACTCGGCGGTGTCGCCCTTGCGAGAAACGCGCTTTATCCCGGCCAGGCTGTGAGTTGGAAGTTCCAGTCTCCGGCGAACGAGGAAGCCGTCGCCATCCTGATTCCGAACGCAACGCCCGAGGCGATGAAGATCATCGTTTACAACCTGAGCCAGTCGTCGGTTAAAGCGAAGATGACGGGCTGGGACATTGAGCCGGGCCGGTGGGAGATCGGGCAGGGCGTAGATGCAAACGGCGACGACGTGGCTGACGGCGAGACTTTGACCGGCACAGTGGAGTGGGAGCGAACCGGCGATGTGGAGTTTACGTTTTCGCCCGGAGTCACTACGGTCTTGACCCTCCGGCTGGTTTCAAAAGCAGCGCCCTACTGGGCCCGTTCCGACCTGGGTATAGGTAAGGATGATGTCACCGTGCAGGGCAGGAAAGTGACCGTCACGGTACACAGCCTCGGCGCGATGGACACGGCGCCCACGACGCTGGCGCTCCTGGATGGAAGTGGGAAGGTGCTCGCCTCCTCGCCTTTGCCTGCGCTCAAGTCGCCCGCAGACCTGATGCCGAAGACGATCAAGGTCACGCTCACGGCCCCGGCGGGCAGCCAGCTCAGCGGAGGCAGCGTCTTGATTGACCCTGACGCCAGGACGCGAGAAATCACGCGAATCAATAATCGCGTGAGACTGTGAAGGGCGTCGAGCAGGACGGCCATCGGCATCGCTGCTTGAGGAGGCACTCCTAAAACTATGGCTCTACGGGCTCTTCTTTTCCGTGATCGCTCGAAGGTGGGCCAACCGTTTCAGGAAACGCGCCGGGATGAATACGAAGTCGAATAGGTTACTGAAATATTCAGTCCTGCTTGCGGCGGCGCTGGCGCTGAGCCCTGTAGTTGTCGAGATGTTGCCGGTCACTGCCGTCGCGCAGCAGGGCGCTGGTACGGGCCCGTGGTCGGATTTCGACGGCGAGTTCAGAGGTGAAGCCGCGCCGCCGGATGAACCGCTGAGCCTGTGGTATCGCCGCCCCGCCAGGCGGTGGGTTGAGGCGCTCGCCATCGGCAATGGTCGGCTCGGCGCGATGGTCTATGGTGGTATCGAGCGCGAGCGCCTTCAGCTTAACGAAGACACGCTCTGGGCCGGCGGCCCTTACGACCCGAACAATCCGTTGGCCCTGGCGGCTCTCCCCGAAGTCCGACGCCTGATCTTCGAGGGTAAATACCAGGAGGCGCACAGGCTCATCGGCGAAAAGATACTGGCGAAGCCGCTCAAGCAGATGCCGTATCAGACGGTCGGCGATCTGGTTCTCGCGTTCCCCGAAGTCAAATCGGTTGCGAGCTATCGCCGCGATCTGAATCTGGACACGGCCACCGCGCGCGTCACCTACACGGCGGGCGGCGTTCAATACACACGCGAAGTTTTCTCAAGCCCCGTAGACCAGGTCATCGTCATGCGACTGACTGCCGACAAGCCCGGTCAGATCACCTTCACAGCTCGATTGGAGACGCCGCAACGGGCGACAATCGAGCTGGAAGCGCCCGACATGCTCGTCATGCGCGGCACGAACGCGGAAGCGCGCGGCATACCCGGCGCGCTCAAGTTTCAGGCGCGCATTCGCATACTGGCCGAGGGCGGGAAGACTTCCGTAGAGAAGGAGACCATCTCGGCCAGCGGGGCCGATTCGGCGACGCTTCTGATCGCCGCCGCCACGAGCTACAGGAGCTACAAGGACTTGAGCGGCGACACGGAGGCGCTGGCGAAAAACTACATTGACGCAGCCGGCAGGAAATCCTTCGATGCGCTGCGACGTGCCCACATCGGCGAACATCAACGACTGTTTCGCCGTCTGAAGTTGGACCTCGGCGTGGCGAAGGCTGCCAGGCTTTCCACCGACGAGCGCATCGCAAACTTTGCTACAGCCAACGACCCGCAGCTCGCGGCGCTCTACTTCCAGTTCGGGCGCTACCTGCTCATCTCAAGCTCGCGCCCCGGCACGCAACCCGCGAATCTTCAAGGCATCTGGAACGAAAGCATGACGCCGCCCTGGGATAGCAAGTACACCATCAACATCAACACGGAGATGAACTACTGGCCCGCCGAAACGACCAACCTCGCGGAGCTGACCGAGCCGCTTGTCCGTATGATCATGGAGCTGACAGAGACCGGAGCGCGTACGGCCCGCGTGCAGTGGGGCGCACGCGGCTGGGTCGCGCACCACAACACGGACATCTGGCGTGCCACTGCGCCCATTGACGGGCCCCAGTACGGCATGTGGCCGACGGGCGGCGCATGGCTCTGCCAGCATCTCTGGGAGCACTACCTGTTTGGCGGAGACCGTGCGTTTCTCAGAAAAGTCTATCCGGCAATGAAAGGCGCATCACAGTTCTTCCTGGACACTCTGGTCGAGGAGCCCGTTCATCATTGGCTCGTCACCGCGCCATCGCTGTCACCGGAGAACAGGCATCCGTTTGGCACGAGCGTCGTGGCGGGGCCGACGATGGACAGCCAGCTCATCCGCGACTTATTCACAAACACGATGCAAGCCGCCGAGATACTCGGCGTGGATAAAGATTTACGCACTCAGCTTGAGAGGACGCGCGCACGACTTGCCCCGAACAGAATAGGAAAGGCGGGCCAGCTACAGGAGTGGCTGGAGGATTGGGACATGCAGGCCCCGGATCTTCATCATCGCCACGTCTCGCACCTCTACGGACTGTTTCCCGCCGCGCAGATTACTCTGCGCGGCACGCCGGAACTGGCCGCCGCTGCGCGTCGCTCGCTTGAGATACGCGGTGACAAGGCGACGGGTTGGGCCATCGCGTGGCGTCTCAATCTCTGGGCCCGCTTGCAGGACGCCGAACATACTTACGGGATTCTGACCATTCTGCTGCACCCCGAGCGCACCTACCCGAACATGTTCGACGCACACCCGCCGTTCCAGATAGATGGCAACTTCGGCGGCACAGCGGGGATCGCAGAAATGCTGCTGCAAAGTCACACGGGCGAAGTAGAGTTGCTTCCGGCGCTACCCGCTGCTTGGCCCAACGGGAGTGTGAGTGGCTTGCGTGCGCGCGGCGGCTTCGAGCTGGACATCGAGTGGCAAGGCGGCAAGCTGAGCGCCGCCACCGTACGCTCGCTGCTCGGCAACCCATGCCGGTTGCGCTACGGCCAGATTACACGCCAGCTGAGACTAAAGCGCGGCGCGACGTTTCGATGGAAACCTTGACAGCATGCGGCAGGAGGCCTGATTTCCGAATGACATTCGAGGCTCATCGTAGGCTCGTCTCACTCCTGTATGCTGCGCCATGTGGTCGCGCTCATTTGCGAAATCGCTATATTACAGCGGCATTGTCAAATTAATCCGGCAGGACGTTGGCATGATCTTGAACGGCGTCGCTTTCGCCGTCATGGCCAGGTGACTACAGCTTGTGCCGTGTCATGCTCGTGCTGAAGATCAACTTGAAACTCGACGCGGCAAATTCCGTTTTCTTCAACTCGTGGAGGTCAGCAAATGAATGCCGTGCGCTTGCTATGTCTTGCGTCTCTTTCCATTCTCTCCCTGGCGATGCCCGGGCAGGCCGTAGTGTCCGCTCAGTCGAAGCCCAGGCTCACGCTCAACGTGCGTGACTTCGGCGCGACCGGCGACGGCAAAACGAAGGACACAGCCGCCATCCAGCAGGCCATTGATCGCTGCCGCGTGCTCGGCGGCGGCGAAGTGTTTGTGCCTCCGGGCAACTATCTCACCGGCGCTATCGCCCTCAAATCCAACACCATCCTGCGCCTGGACAAGGATGCCGCTATCCTCGGCACACCGGATTTCGCCGACTATCCCGTCACACAAGTTCGCTGGGAAGGCAAATGGATACAGGGGCACGTCGGCCTCATCTACGCCATAGATGCCGACCACATAGGCGTCGTCGGACCGGGCAAGATCATCGGCAACCCGGCCCTCGGCGGTCGGCCCACCGCCGAGAATCCCCTGCGCCACCCGGCCCTGATCGAGCCCATCGGCTGCAATGACATACGCTTTGAAGATTTCTCCACCGACTATCGCTTGATGTGGTCTATTCATCCTACTTACTGCGAAAACATCCTCATCAGAAACCTCACTATCCGCAGCACCGGCGGTAACGGCGACGGGATAGATATAGATTCCTGCAAGCATGTCCGTATTGACGGCTGCGACATTGCGACCGGCGATGATTGCATCTCCATCAAGTCGGGACGCGGCATGGAGGGCTATACTCTTCTCAAAACCTCCGAAGACATACACATCACCAACTGCACCTTCGCCGATTCCATCTTCGCCTGCATAGGCATCGGCAGCGAAACGTCCGGCGGTATTCGCAACGTCCGCATTGAGCAATGCAAGTTCACACATGCTAAGACCTTCGCCATTTACATCAAGAGCCGGCCGGGGCGCGGCGCTTTCATCGAGGACATCCTGGCCAACGATCTGGACGTGTCCGGCATGACGGGAGGCTTCCTGCGCTTCAACATCCTCAACAGCGGCCTACAGGATCAAGTTCCCGTAGCGGGCGACGAGGGCATCCCGACGATCAGGAATTTCCGGTTCTCCAACATTCGCGTCATGGATGTTCCCGTCCTCGTTGACGGGACGGCGATCCATCCGCACAAGCCTCTGGAAGGCTTTTCTCTCGTCAACGTCACCGGCACCGCCGCCAAAGGTATCAGCCTCGCCAACATCAGGAAGGCGGAGCTGCGCAACATCAAAATCACAGGCTATACGGGCGCTCTCCTCAGCATCAACAACGTGACCGGCAAAGGTCTCAACGGGGCCGTCAACATCGCTCCACCCAATCTCCCGGAACTCATTCCGGTCGCCTCCACACCATATCAACTTCGCTAACGAGAGCAGTGCGCCGAAAAGCGGCTGGAAAAATTATGGCAGTGCGGCCCGTACTACCGAGACAGGCGTAACGCAGATGACCAGGAGCCCTTGAGATATGGCTTCATTCAGTATTCCTCTAAATTCAACTGTAGCGGTTCTCAATTGAGTGCGCGAACAGGTCAGGAGCGCCAAAGCTCTCGGGCGGGTGCTGCCGCTGCTTGAGACCCGCCCGAGACCTTTGGCTGTTCTGACCTGTTGCTGTGCCGAAATGGTCGCATCCGGTTGAGAACCGCTATATAATCAGCCGCATCCAGGGAAAAAGTCTTTTCTGAAACGGGGGCTATCCAAACTCGATAGCTTGACGAAGCGTTAGAGATAGAGGACAGGCAGGGCGAGGGAAATCTCTTGCTCTTCGATCAGCGCCCGAGCGTCATCCATTAGCCTCGGCGCGGGTCGTAGAGTTTTATTCGCGGAAGACGTTGGAAGAGAATATCCGGCAACAATCGCTCAGCCGCGCGGAGCACGCGCCCCGCCGTGGCTGTTGATTATGTCCACGCATACGCGGTTCGAGGATAAATCTTATGTCTCAACCACATCAACACAAGTGGGTTTATCTGTTTGAAGAGGGAAGCGGCGACGCGAAAGAATTGCTCGGCGGCAAGGGCGCAGGGTTAGCCGAAATGACTCGTGCGGGTTTGCCTGTTCCGCCGGGTCTCATCGTCACGACCGAAGCCTGCAACGCCTTTTACGCGAATGACAAGCAGTTCCCGACGGGGATGTGGGAGCAGGTCAAGGAGGCGCTTCAGAAGATCGAGGCCAAAGTCGGCAAGCGCTTTGGCGATCCCTCGAACCCGCTCCTGGTCTCGGTGCGCTCCGGGGCGGCGTTCTCGATGCCGGGAATGATGGATACCATTCTCAACCTCGGCCTCAACGAAGAGACGGTTCAGGGCATCGCGGCCCAGACGGGCGACATGCGTTTCGCGCTCGACGCTTATCGCCGCTTCGCCTCCCTTTTCGGCGAGATCGTGATGGGCGTGGCCCACGAGAAGTTTGAGCGCGTCATGGATCGTTACAAGGCGCAGACTGCCGGAGGCCGTGATACAGACCTTGAGCCGGAACACTTGCGGGAGATCATCGCCGCCGAAAAACAGATCATCTTCGCAGAGCAGCACGGCCACGCTATCCCTGAAGACCCTTATGAACAACTGAGAGTTGCGATTGCCGCCGTCTTCAATTCCTGGATGGGACGACGCGCGGTTGATTACCGCCGCGTCAACCGCATCCCCGATAACCTTGGCACAGCCGTCAACGTGCAGATGATGGTCTTCGGCAACATGGGCCAAACTTCCGGCACGGGCGTCGCCTTCACCCGTAACCCTTCGACGGGCGAAAATGTCCTCTACGGCGAATACCTGCTCAACGCGCAGGGCGAAGATGTCGTCGCGGGCACGCGCACGCCGCACCCGATCAGCAGCTTGCGTGATGAGCTGCCTGAAGTCTATGAGCAGTTCGTTGCGATCAGCAATCTGCTTGAAAAGCACTACCGCGACATGCAGGACGTGGAGTTCACCATCGAGCGGGGCAAGCTCTGGATGCTACAGACGCGCACGGGCAAACGCACGGGCGCTGCTTCAGTCCGCATCGCCGTGGATATGGTCGGCGAAGGAGTCATTGATAAAGCGACGGCTGTTGGCCGCGTCACCCCTGAACAGATAGATCAACTGCTGCATCCGACCGTAGACCCGAACACAGACGCTGTCGTCCTGGCCACAGGGCTTCCGGCGAGCCCGGGCGCGGCACAGGGCCAGGTCGTCTTCGACCCGGATGAGGCCGAAGAGATGGCGCAGGCGGGCGCAAAGGTCGTGCTCGTCCGTCAGGAGACGAGCCCTGACGATTTTCACGGCATGGTGGCAGCACAGGCGATCGTGACGGCGCGCGGCGGGATGACCAGCCACGCCGCAGTCGTCGCGCGCGGGATGGGTAAGTCATGCGTCAGCGGTGCTAGCGCCCTGGACATTGACTACGGCCAGCAGCAGCTCAATGTTAATGGGACGGTGGTCACTAAAGGGGATTGGATTACGGTTGACGGCTCGACTGGCAGAGTCTTTCTCGGGCGAGTGCAAACCGTGCAGCCTGCCATCGGCCCGGATTTCAGGGAGATGATGACGTGGGCTGATGAATTCCGGCGACTGAGGGTGCGGGCCAACGCCGACACGCCGCATGACGCGGCAGTGGCGCGCGAGTTTGGCGCAGAAGGCATAGGCTTGTGCCGCACAGAGCATATGTTCTTCGGCGACGAGCGGCTGGCCGCGATGCGCGAGATGATTCTCGCCGACGGAGTGGGCGCACGCGAGAAGGCCCTGGACAAACTGCTTCCGCTTCAACGCAAAGATTTCGTCGGCATCTTTCGCGCCATGCAGGGCTTGCCCGTCACCATTCGTCTGCTCGATCCGCCTTTGCACGAGTTTCTGCCCAATCTACAGGATTTGCTGGGCGAGCTGGCAGAGCTGAAGATGACTTTGCAGCGTGCCACAAGTATACGCGAGATAGACCGTCTGCTCGACGAGATTGACGGGAAGCGCAGGCTGCTTCAGCAGGTGGAGCGGACGCGCGAGAACAATCCTATGCTCGGCCATCGCGGCTGTCGTCTGGGCCTGCTCTACCCTGAGGTGACACGCATGCAGGCGCGCGCCATTTTCGAGGCGGCCTGCCTGGTGCGCAGCGACGGCATCGTCGTGACTCCCGAGGTGATGGTTCCACTGGTCTCGACCGACGAAGAGCTGCGTCATCAATCAGAGCTGATACGCGAGGTTGCCGAACAGGTGATGGGCGAGTATGGACTGACTATTGATTACACGGTCGGCACGATGATCGAGTTGCCGCGCGCGGCGCTGATGGCTGACAGGATTGCCTCTTATGCCGACTTCTTTTCGTTCGGGACAAACGATCTCACGCAGACCACCTTCGGTCTGAGCCGCGACGATTCGGGCCGCTTCCTGCCAGCCTACGTTAAGCACAAAATCCTGCCCGACGATCCCTTTCAGGTGCTTGATCGCGACGGCGTGGGCCAACTGGTACGGATGGGAACTGAGCGCGGGCGCTCGGTCAAGCCGAAGCTCAAGGTCGGTATCTGCGGCGAGCACGGCGGCGAGCCAAACTCTATTGCCTTCTGTCACGACATCGGGCTCGACTACGTGAGCTGCTCGCCGTTCCGCGTCCCCGTCGCGCGCCTGGCCGCCGCCCAGGCGGCCCTTCAAGCCATGGAGGTTGGAGCGCTCCCGTTGGATAAATGATCTTGCGTCTGCTGTCAGCACCGCCAAAGGTCTCTGGCGGGTTCTCAACGCCGACAGCACACGCCCGAGCCCTTTGGCGGTGCTGACCTGTGCATACTGCGCTCGGTGGTCGCACTCATTGGCAAGCCGCTAATCGCAGAAAAATATGATGTTGATAATCTCTATTGATCTGTCCTTGCCGCCCTGATAATAAATTCAACATTGATCTTTCTTTTATTTTGGTCCTCTCTCTTATTGGAGCTAAAATCAGGGCCGCCGGTCGCATAGACGTATTCAACATTATCCCGTCCTAATTTGTTCAGTATGTAGACTGCCGTCACGTAGGCTCTGACGGCCCCCAGCTCACAGTTGTTGCTTATCTTCTGCTCAATGCTTTTCCCTTCACTTGAGCTGAGTCTAATGAAAGCAAAATTTTTGCCGTCCAAATGATCATTACTGCAACCGAGATAATGCACATCCAACGGCTTTTCGATTTTGCTCCAATCATCAATCCCGGTTTCCTCCCTTCGCAGTTCTATCTTTTCCGTCCTTACCTGAACAAGATCGGTATAACCGACGACCCTCACGCTCAGGCTGTACCTTGTCCAATTCGTCGATGTATCTACTAAAGCATCGATGGCTGGGTCCAACAGCCCCTTTAAACCCTCTCCGAGCCGGTACTTGCCGGAACCAAAGCCACGTATTTCTTCCCCCGTGAGCGATTTATAAAGTTGAAAAGTATTGAAGCAAGGGTCTTCCTTTTTAACTTTATCCAATTGCGCGAGGTACGGCTCAATCTCATCCCGAAGTAATAGGGTGAACAATTGATCGAGGTCGATGTGCTTGTCTGTTTCCCCCTGCTCCTGGGCTTGCTCTTTGACGATTGAATTGATCTTATTGTAGATGATGCGGTTGATCACATCGCATGGTGTCCGCGTAATGTATATCTCAAGCGTTTTCTGATTCCACTGATCGTAGTATGACCCCCACAAACTGCGCCAGATAGTATCCTGATCGCCTTCCAGGATTACTGTGAGATGATCTGTATCCTGAGCAGCGAGCGTCTGTCGCAACTCTTCCAGACTGTCTTCGTTCTTAATGACAATGTTCTTCCGGCTCGTCTTTATGGAGCCATATCGTTCCGTCCAGGGAGGGCTTTTGTCATCTGTGTCCTTGAATAAACGCTTCACACTAATCTCGCCTACGAATATATTTTTCACTTTCAGGCGCATCTGCTCTTCAAAAGAAACGCCGCTGTTAAATTCCTCCAGACGAATGTTTATTCTGACCGGCGATGGCTCGCGGCTGCAAGAGCCCAAGAGAGTAGTTAACGCTAAGGCGAGAACAAGTTTGGTGTTACTCGAAACTGAGGTCTTTCGAGCCATTCGGCCACCTCGCAGCAGATGTCGTTTAGCGCTCTCTCAAATCAAGCATGAAGACGAACGTATACATATACATTTAAGATCAGAAACAAAAACAGGAGCAGAAGCAAGGTGAGCAGAATCGGTTTCGCCATCCTTCCCGAGAGCTGTCTCCAATCTACCGTAGCTCTTGCGCTGCTCGTTTGTTTTTCGACGGCTACTTCCTGCTTTACTGGCTGCGAGAGGGAGGAATCCACTCTTTCCTGAACTTTCGGCTTTGGCGTCAGTTCGCTCTCACTCCCTTTATCGTACTCAATCAGGTTGACTGATTTGATCGGCGGATGCTCAATCGCAAATGACAAGAGCGTCCGAGATAGACCTGCGACAAACTCATTTCGGAGTTGCGGGTCGGGTATCTTTTCTACCAGGTTCAAGGCATCAGCGGCATTCTTGATTCTCTTTTCGATGACCTCTTCCCGGCGCGCCTCTATTCCAACGGCCATCTCTTCCCGCTTGAGGTCAACAAACAGTATATTGTCTCTGACGTAGTAGAACGCTGTCGCGAAATGTTTCTTCACGCCCTCTCGAAGTTTTGTTGCTACTTCTATCAAGAGGGGGCTTTCCATCTTTATGCGCGAGACTGTCAGCTCTGCCTCGCCCAGATCATCACTCGTGGCCTCTATTAACTTTTTATACTTCTGTTTATTGACATCGAAGACCAGGTTGTCGCCCTGAAGCGGGGCCTCCGCCAATGCAGCACAGATAATTACCAGGTGTTGGATGTCCAGCAGCATGCGCGCCAAATGGGCAGGATGAAGATCGAATCCATTTACATTAAACTCAAATGAAATCTTCATGCTTTTATTCCTTGCAGCTAGCGGTCGCCTTACATCCGAATGAACCGGCGCGCAATCAACCTCGAATTTAAGAGGCGAGCCAACTATGCATTCGGTCGAATGATTCGTCGAGCATTCTTCTCATCCTAACCGTTCCATCTGCGACTTAACCCAGCGCCACGCTATCTCAATCAACTCAGGCGTAATGTGAAGCGGCCCGACGCGTTAATTGACCGGGCGCGAAGTCGCCTATTCAAACATAAAAGTCTCGTGGATGAAAGCCAGGCTGTGCACGCTCGGGTCGAATAAGTTGTTAGATGCGGTGTAATGGCAGGGCTCAATGCCGGGCGGCGGAGCCTTTAACTTCTGAGTCCTCCGGCAAGCAGGGACGACTCATTTCCGGGCCGGAATTGCGCTCTCTATTGCCGCAGCCAAATCTCTCATCACCTGATCGTTAGCATGTTCGTTGAGATGTGCGTCTTCCGGGCCCACGTTCGCAGGGTCAACCGTTACGGGAACGATGTAGCTGGAAAACCCCTGGCTCAGGTAATCCAGATTCTCTTTATACTGTCTGCTGGAAACCTGATAGAACTTTCCGTTCAGGATATAGACAGTATCTTCCACTGCACCCTTCCCACTTGTCGCGGAAGGTGGATTTTCCGCTCTGAAGATGGCGAACCGCCCGCCATGAGAGGCGGCCAATTGCTCCATCTCCTGTAGAAGCTTACGCGTCAGGTCAAGCCCGTATTGCACCCTCGGACTACGCGGAGTGAAATAAAGCGCCCTGTCATTTTTATCGGTGTCGAAATTCTCATAGCGTAAATAGAGCGGGCTCGCTTCGAGCCGTTTTTGCCAGTCATAATTGACGGGCCCATTGTAAGAGGTCATCGGCACATATGGGCTCGGCAGAAATTTGGCCCAATCCTTCTCCCTGGAATAGGGAAAATACTTGCGCCAAAGTTGCGTCAGCTTGAGGCGCGGCGTCTCCCTCATTGGCTGCCCGGTCATTTCCGTTGGGCCCATCAGTTGCCCACCTTCGAGCCAGAAGGTCGGTTTCGGCGTCCGGTCGTCGTTTGAAGGGAACGTATTATTCCAGACATCGTTTGCGGCAGTGAACCAGACGATCACCATGTCGGCGCGAAATTTTTGATAATATTCTTTTAGCGAGAGGAACTGTTGATCCTGCCCTGTCGCCGGCCCACCCAACGAGAAGACCTTCACTTTCTTTCCCTTTGAATTCAGGTAAAACTCAAGTCGGCGCTCAGGCATCCATCCATATGCGCAAGCCCTGGCTTCTACCTGTGAATCTCCCACTAAGACAATTACAAAATCATCATTCTGATATTCTATAGGCTGGCCCCTGAATCCCAGCTGGTGTCTCTCTGACGGATAACTATTCAAAGTTTTCCATCCGCTGATGACCGGCTTAGGATAGTTGACAATTCGCAGCACACCTTCCAGGAGGGCTAATGTAATGCCGACACTGATGATTATTAATAAAGCAGAGATTATTCTCCTCTTCAAATTTTCGCCCCTTCCGACTTTAGTCATCTCCCTGCATGGTCTGCGCGCCTGACGCCGGAATTAACCCGCGCCGAGCATAAGGCATGCAGGATGAAGAAACCAGAGGAAAATGAAAGAGATGCTATCTTGTGGTCGGGTTGAAGGAGTTGTTATGTCGCCCGTTGATTTCACCGGGCACAGAGTAATGCGCCCGCGGAGTGAACATGCAGGTCTTGATTGTGACCCTTTAGTCAATACGTTTCGCTATGACGTTTCCCTCCCTGGAAGGGATGATTAAGTTTTCGACGATTCCGTTCTCTTTAAGGTTGAAACTCACGCCTGTGAGTTGTGACGTGAGAATGTCGAAGGAGGTGAACTTTGTGGGGGATTCCGGTAGAAACTGCGCGATGGCAGGTCTCGGCACGCCCGAGCCGTGACCGACCATCTTATCGTTGAACCAGAGCAAGCGAAGCACTTTGGCTGCTTTCTCATATTCCACGCGGACGAACGTGACGGCGTGCCCGGTACGGCTGCGCGCCGTCCCCAATATTTGGTGAGTTTTCACCGCTCCGTTGTTTCGCACAAAATCTTCCCACCACTGCTGAACCGATGCGGCGTATTCCGAAGGCTTCGCCGTTCCCGAAAATTCTTGAAGCGAAGAAAAATCTCCGCGCCGGAAATTTTCAATGATGCCCGCGACCCTCGTATTCAACTGGCTGTAAAGGGCTGCATCTTTTTCGCTCGCATGAGTCAATCGGTTAACGGCATCCTGACCTTCCGCACCAATAAAGAAAGCGCCGTCGCTAAGCCAGGCGTGCAGCCGCCCGCCTGTCGCAAGTCCGTAGACTCCCACGTAATGCTCAAGCGTGGCCCTCTCCATCGTCATGAGCGGCGGCGGCGTTTCGTAAGGCTGTCCGAAAGCCGCGCTCACTAACGTATTTGTCAGAAGAGTGCGCCAGCGCATACGGTTGTTGATGAGCATAATGATGACAAGTTTCTCCGCGGGAAATTGAGCGAACCAGCTTTGAAATCCCGGCACGTCTCCGCCGTGCTGGATAGCGGGCGTTCCCTGTTTCGTTTTTTTCACCTCCCAGCCGTAGGCGTAATCGCTCAAGGATGGCGTGTAGAGTCTCTTTTTACTTGCCGCCGAAAGAATTCGCGTGCCATCCAAAGCGCGATACCATTTGTACAAATCGCCGGTGGTCGTTAAGACGCCGCCCGCGCCTTTGTCATCCCATTTGGAAGGCTTCGCCACCTCGGCCCGCGAAACGCTGCCCGAACCGATAGCCGCAGGCTCGTAGCCGACGCTCATCAAGGATTCGTTCCACTGCCTTTGATTAATAAAACCTGTGTGCTTCATGCCGGCCCGTCTGAACAAACGCTGTTGCAGATACTCTTCAAAAGAGAGCCCGGAGACTTTTTCGACCATTGCCGCGAGTAAGTTATAACCGACATTTGAATAATTAAACTTCTCGCCGGGCGTAGAGCGCAGCCTGGTTCTCTTCACCGCTTCGACGTATTCATCCCGATTCTCCAAAGGCAGTTGTGCGCTCGCGCCGTCGGAAATCAAGCCGGAAGTATGAGTCAATAAATGGTGCAGCGTGATGCCTGCTTTGTCCGGCGGAAAATCACCCAGATATTTGCCTGCCGGGTCTTGAGTGTTTAATTTTCCTTCCGCCTCAAGTTGCAGGATGGCGGCGGCGGTAAACTGTTTCGTCAAAGAGCCGATGGCGAAGACCGTCTCGGTCGTGTTCGGCAGGCTGCGTTCACGGTCTGCCAAACCGTAGCCGCGATTGAGAATGATCTCCCCGTTTCTTGCCGCCAGGACAGTGCCGGAGAATCCATACATCGCATAACGGGTCAAAAGCTGGTCGAGCTTCGCGCCGGTTTCGCCTTTGATGATGCTCTTCTGCGGCCCGGAATTTTTATGGCTTTGTGTGAACGCAGCGTCGGCTTGGAAACAGAAGAGAAAGATTGTTAAGGAAAGAAATGCTCCGGCGATTATTCTTGCAATACACATAGCCAGCATTTTAAGCGCACTCGCGCGGCGCTGTCTTGAACCAGCCGAGCATTATTGAACGGGCTTAGCGCGAGCGTGTGGCTTCCTGTATTCGCCGGGAGTGACGCCCAGGTAATTTTTGAAAGTTCTGGAAAAATGGCTTTGATCTGAGAAGCCTGCCTGCGCCGCAATCTCTACGAGCGACGCATCGGTCGAAGTAAGCTGATGAGAGGCAAATTCTATGCGGAGGCGACGAACGTATTCGCCGATGGTGTAACCCGTGTGCTCGCGGAAGGCGCGAGCCAGATGGGACGGATGCACGCCCGCGACTTTGGCAATGCTCTCAAGCGTCGGATTTTTCGCAAACTCGGCGTGAAGAAAATCTAGCGCCTGATTAAGCCAGCGTGAATTTTTGCGCGCACCACGAACAGCGCAAGCGCTCGTCGCCGCGGCTATCATTTCCAGCACGAGCCCTTCCAGCGCAAGGGATGAAACCGAATCGCCGTGCCGGTATTCGCGCAACAGCCGTATGGCGAGACAAACAGGCGAGCCGCCGTAAAAATAGGCCGGACGATTTAAGATTTCCGGTTTCTCGCAAATATAATCAAACCAGCGAGGCTTAATCTCAACGGTGAAAATACGCGTCTCGGCATCATCGAAATCGAGCGCATGCGTTAATCCGAACGGATGAAAAACAAGAGTGGACGTTTTACAATTCCACGTCCGTTTCGGGTGTCGTTCGAGATAGCTGCCCTGAAAGATAAAGCTGATATGAGCGATCTCGTGAGTATGGCGGGGCATTCGTAGCCTTGGCGGATAAATCGCTTCCGTCAAAGAAAACCCGTTAAGCTCGGATACTTTGATGACGTGTTTTTTGCCTTCAAGCCTGGTAGACGATTCTCGCTTCATAAGATTTCAGGATACAAATTTCTCACGCAAGATGCGGAGCGACATCACGCTCCACATTGACCGGGCGCGCATCTGAGGCATCGAGCGCGGGGTGTCTCCCGCATGAAAGCCAGGCTGGTCGCGCCGGGGTCGAATGACCTGTTGGATGTGCGGCCTTCAGAGAGCGAAGCCCTCCTGATTGAACCTGTCGCTTTCGCCAATGAACCTGCGAGCCTCTTTGATGATGGCCTCGTCCAATTCTTTCCCCTCTAAATCTCTATACGTTCCGGGTTCAAGCCCTTCATCCAGATACAGCCATGACATCAGCTCACGAGGATATTGTAGATCGACCACGATCCGATAGATTTTACGGCAACCTTCGAGCGGTGAAACCTGACCGGATAAAATCTCTTTCGCAAAGCTGCGAGCGTATTCGATTATACATTCTTTCCGATCAGGCAGTTCCCATCCCAAATCTCTCAAGCTGCGCTTGAAATAATCTTCAACCTCCGATGAATACAAAGGTTTCTGCAAAGAAGCCAGGATGCGGATGTTTTTAGAATCAATGCCGGATTCAAGGCATGAAACAGCCCACTCAACATACTCCTCATGTGTCACCAACTCCATGTAGCGCCCGGCTACAAGTTTTATCGTCTCAAGATTCATCAGAGAAGCACATCTCACGGTCGATTTGACCAGCCCCCGGCATCAGGCATTCAAGATGAAAAACCAGAGAACGATGAAGGCCACGCAGTCGAGCGGTCTGGTTCAGGGAGTTGTCAGATGTCAGAGGCGAACAGATTAACCTCTGCGCTATCCTCAGACAGTTTGACCATCCTTTCAAAATTGAATCCTAATTTTTCCAGCAGCCTGGCCGAACCATAATTGTCCGGGGTAGTGATCGCTACAATACGATTTAGACCAAGGCTTCCTCTCCCATATGCCATCACAGCAGCGGCAGACTCGTAGGCATATCCTTTCTCACGGAATTTCGGAAGAAAGGCGAAGCCAATATCGACATCTTCCAAAGAATCTCTTTTGATCAGGCCGCAGATGCCAATGGGGATGCCCTCACCCTTGAGCTCAGTCAAATACAGCCCGAAGCCAAGCTGCTCGTACATCGCAACAAAACGCTTCAGTATATAGTCACGAGCATCATCAAGCGTCCTCACACCTCTATCACCGATAAAGCGCAGCCAGGAGGGGTCATTCAAGAGCTCAAGAATAAACCCGCTATCTTCAACCGTCAGCCGACGAAGTATGAGGCGATCTGTTTCCAGAACTGTCATAGTCTTAACACCTTGTTATTCGACCTCTCAATTAACCGAGCCCGCGCATCGGGCATTCTACCAAATCAAGGGATGCGACGATGAGAGGCACGCTGTTCGAGGCTTCGGGTTCAGCGAGTTCTTAGGCGGCGCTTTCGGTTAGAGCAACAGAGGCCGGAGCATCTTTTTGATCTACGCGGCCCAATTCGGACTTGCTACTGGCGGCGTACCACTGCGCCTTCAGTGCGACCGAGCAGCTTTGAGCGATTCCTCACGGTTGTGATGATGCTGACCTTCGCCATCAACGCGGGGATCAGATTAGGCGCAACCCCGTGGTAGGGGAGAACATTCTGAATGTGATTGACGATGGTGTTCGCCCGGTTCTGCGCCAGCACCGCAAGCGACGGCTGCATGAGGTATCCCGGCGCATCGTCGTAGCCCTGATACGCGATGCCCTCGACGACGACCGTTGCGCTCTGCTTCACTGCGTTGGATAGGAACCAGTCTTCATAATCCGTCCAGTCCTTCTTATTATCCAGTCCCTGGTGGAACTCGAACTCAAGGCGTCGCGGCAAGTCTGACGGAGGCTTTTCGGGTTTGAGTTCCTTCCCCTGGCGCTGCACTACGGGCGTGGCCGACCCCGTAGAGCGCACCAGTAGATCGCTCGCCGATTCTCCCCGCACGACACGTTCGGCCACTGCGTCAGCCTGCCTTTCATAGCTGTCCCCGACCTTCCCGACTCCATCCCTTAGATGGACGCCGGCCCGCTGTTGCACCACATGCGCCGCCTCGTGCGCCGCCGTGTGAAGATCAGGGGGGGCAGCGAAGGCGACATGATTACCCAGCGTGTAGCCGAGTGCGTCCAGGGCCTGATTGGCGTCGGCGGCCTGCGACCCGACGTGCGCCTCCACGCCGGAGACATCGTGCTCGCCAAACGACCGCTGGATGGCATCCAGATGCGGCAGTGGTGCGCCTGGCCCTGCAATCCCTCTACTCGCCACCTCGCGCATGTCATCACCCTGCGCGCCGTTGCGCTCGGCTTCCTGCTCGGAGCGGTCGGCAGTTGAGCCGGCGTTGTCATGCGGGATGTCCTGCTCCTGCGGGCGAAGCATTCTCAAAACCGCCTGATTGCCGATGAGGCGTTGCAATTGCAGGATCGAGTGTTCATCCCTGATCGCCCCGGGTGTCATCTTCCGAGACGGCGCAGGGTCGATGGAGTTACCGCTCTGGGCTTGATTCTGTTGCTGTACAAATTTGTGCATTGCTTTGTCTCCTCTATTATTGAAGCACCCAATGCCCGAATTAACCTGACCACGCAGACAGCCCTTAATCTTCGCCGGGACAATTTATCATGCAAGCCACGCTATCGCGGATTGAATCTGTTGTTATACTGCCGTACAGGTTCTCAGAGGCGATAGGATGGTATTCTCTTCTTCGCGCTCCGTTGCCGGAAAAGTTCGCTTGAACGTGAAGGCATATACGGTCTCGCCATGCTCCTGAAGATACTCAAGGCGCTGCTTTGCTTCCGCCGCTGAAGGTATGTGCCCGGACTTGACCCACCACATCGCCATGTACATCCCGTCGAATTTCTCAAACCATTGCCGCCTCTGGCGCATCACTTCACCGTGAGCGGTTCTGTAAACATACTCCTTGAGTCGCTCGATTGTCTCCCACACTGAGAGATTGAATAGGATGCGGTCATCGTCATATGGACGCAGGTAAGTAGCATCACCCTCTTCAGTTTGCAGACGCCAGACGAAACCCGGGCTCTCATCGGCAAGCGCATTGATTTCAGCTAAGCGAGCGACGAACCCTGCCATGATAGGGTCATCCAGGGGAGCGTGCATTCGGGCGATATTGACTTGAGCGATGTGATAGAGGCCGCGCGTCACAGGGCTTACTCCTTTCGGCGGTCATTATAAACCAAACTGCCTGGCAGCTTAACGCTCGAATTGACCGACCGCGCAGGCGACGCCGGTAGAGGCGAGTTCACGATGAAAGACCAGCGCCCTCGTGTTCCGGTCGAAGGAATTGTTCGGCGCGGGTGACGATCATGGTTTTACGCTTTTTTCTTCAACTCTACCCAGTGAGCAAGCTCGAAATAACCCTTCGCATAAACATCGCATATTCCAACGAGACGATTGTCTTCACGTCGCAGGTTGAACTCAAGAACGGAAACGCCTTGAAATCCTGCGCGCCTGATCAGCACGCCTTCCGTGTTGCCGACGAAGCCGCTTTCGCTGAAAGTTACGCCGTTCAACCTGACCATAGGCATTGCGCCGAACCCGACTTCCAAAATCCCATCGTCGTGAATGGCTAAACGCAGCGGGATGTCGCCCTCAGAATACACGATTTCGCCTTGCCATGTGCCGACAAGCGCTGCCGTCGGTTTCGGAATCGATGGAGTGGTGTTTCGTTCAATAGGCTCCCTCTGTGTTTCCCTCGCAGCGGGAAATAATACTTGGGCCAGTCGCTTTGTCACCTCCGTCGCCATTGCGCCGAAATAGTTGGTGAGAACGACTGTAATTATATTGTCGTCCGGGTAAGCCGAAAGCATCGCGCCCATTCCAGGCCCGCCGCCGCTATGGCTAAAGCTGCGATGTCCGATAGAGGTATCGCCCCACCAGCCCACGCCATATCTCCTTCCGGGTACATCGCTCTCTACGTTGAGATTCTGCATCGTACGCGCCGACCCTTCCTGTAGAACCCGCGTCCCATTGAGCACGCCGCCATTGATATGCATCTGTGCAAAGCGCGCCAGGTCATCCGCACTGCTCCACATCGACGAACCGCCAGGATGGTCTGTGCTGTGTGGCCCGGTTCTGACGAAGCGAGCCGCGATGTCATAATCATATTGCGAGGTTAGGTCCGAGCCATACATGCCCGCCGCCTCCTTTTCATGACCGGGCGGAAGCTCCGCAAATGTTCGTTTCATGCCGAGCGGGTGAAAAAGATTTCGTTTCAGAAATTGGCCCCAAGGAATTCTCGAAACATCTTGGGTGATAAAGCCCAGGATCGCTGTGCCCAGATTGGAATACTGAAAACGAGTCCCGGGAGCCCAGGCGGCGAATCCATAACGGCGTATCGTCTCGTCCTGCGATAACGGCTCGCTCCCGTCGTAGAATAAATTTTCATGGATCGGCAAGCCGGACGTATGATTGGCAAGACGCCTGATCGTCATCTCCTCCGGCGAGCCAACATATGCGCGTAGCTTGGCGCGCGTGAGATATTCATTGGCGGGCTTATCCAGACTGACCAAACCTTTGTCAACGAGCATCATCAGCCCTGTAACTGTAATCGGCTTGGAGATAGACGCAATCTTATAGATGCTGTTGAGAGTAGCTCTACGTTTGGTCTCAATAACCGCATAGCCGAACGCCTCAGCCCAGAGCGTGCGATTGTCCTTGACAACCTTGATCACCAAAGACGGCACGATACCCTTGTTGATTTTTTCCTCGATGAAATCCCGCACGGGCTTGAACTCGGCGGGCGGCGCGACTTCTTGTTCCCGTCCCGGCGGTTGCCCTGTCGTCTTTGATCGCCGCATCGCAAGGCTCGACGTGATTGCAAATGACCCGCCGAGAAAATCTCGCCTCGTCATACCTTTGCTCTCATATTCTTTATCATGGGACATTTATTTGCTCCCTTACGTTTTCAGTGACATCCTTCAGGACAGTTGACAGCCTTTCCTATGATAAAACACCAGGCATGCCATTTTGTGACGAGAATTATGTGAAGCGCCGGACGCCCAGTTAACCCGCCGCCCAACACGGACAGCAACAACTCGAATCGCATCACTCAGGGTTGATGAGAGGCAAGCCTGTGACGGTCTGGTTGAATGAGTCGTCAGGCATCATGTAATGCGTAACTCTGAAAACGCTTTTCTCAATCACAAAGGTCAAGTTATAGAAAACATTATTCGACACGTCAGGCGGAATTTCTTGGGCCCAACATGCCGGGCTACATTTATCCTGATGCTTCGCGGCGTCAGCCACCGTCCGCAGGCCAGCCTGTGCAGACTTGAGAAGCTAGTGCCCCGGCTGTAACTGCTTTTGAGAGATATTCACACCCTGGGCGACTCTTTCTTTCCGAAGAAAAAGTTGACCGAGACGGTCACGTCCAGGGATTCGATCTGATGAGACCAGCCCGTCGGCAGGTAAAGTGTATCGCCCGGTTCCAGTATGAATTCGATGGGCGTCGCTCGCCCGAAGTGCGGGAACCGCTCGTAGTCCGGCTCGAACAGATTCACTGTGCTGGGCGGGCGCGTGCCGCCCTCGGAGGGAGAGTACAAGTAGGGCTTGTCGGCGGGTGAAAACAGTGTGATCTTCTTGCGCCCGATGATCTGGTTCAGGAAGTTGTCGTAACCATCATAGTGGAGCAGCGTCAAGTGGCCCGCCGGGGCGAACCAGAGGTTAACGCTGGTGAGCTGAGGAACGCCGAGAATCACCTCGTCGAAGTCCAGGTCTGCGAGCAGCTCGGGAAATACCTGCTTGATCGGCTTAGCCATCATGAAGTAAACGAACTCGGAGGGGATGCGAATCAATTCCGACGCCTTGCGGAAGGGCAACATGCAGCTCTGCGTCTTGGCAAGGACGGCTTCCCCGGTCGGCTTCTCCAGGGAGCGCGGCCAGTAATGCACCTGCACAGTCCTGCCGCCGATCACGGAATCCAAATACTCCGGCGACCACCTCGCGCACGCCCGCGAGCCGCTGACGAAGGACGGGAGCAGCACCGGGGCGACCCCGTAGTAATCGCTGTAGAACAGAGCCTCATCCAGATGCGTAAGCCGCGTGATCTCAAGAGTTCGCATGTCTGCCTCACGTCGAGTGTATAGCTCGCCGACCGATCAGAGTCCAAAAACGGCAGCCTGGAAAGCTAAGGGGCAGACCGGATTCGACTTGAGCAGGGCACGAGCGGCGGCGGGATTCTAACACAACACCCTGCTGATATTCGCCTCGACACGTCGGCGCAGAGGGCCGAGAGCATGAAAGGAATGCTCTCGCGGGCCAGGGTTCAATGAGTTGTTAGATGCGGTGTGACTTCCAAGTGGCGATGCTTCATTTTGATGTGCGCTCACCGTAGCTCGGCTCAAAGGCGCGGGTCGTGTGCTCGGTCACGCTCGGCACGGGTTCCGGCAATACTCGCGTCTGTGCGGCGTCAAGCTCTTTCGTTGCTTGCTCCTTCGATAGCGCAGTATCGCCTCTTTCTTCAGCGCCTCGGTGAGGATGAAATAACCGCCGAATTAACACGCCTTCGAGTAAAAGCATGATCAGAAAGCTCAGCAGCGTGAAAGCGAGAATCAGCCAGACCTCTAAGTTGAGCACGGCTTTCATCACGCCCATGAGCACAATGATAGCCCCAAGGCCAAGGACGAAGAGCCCCACCATCGCCGAAACAATCAGGGATTCAGCTTTCAGCTCTGATGATTTGATGATGCTATCGGCTTTCTCCCCATTCAACTTTGCGCCACAGCGACTACAGTAGCTTAAGCCCTGTGCAACAGACACGCCGCATGCTGAACAATACATTCTCTCCCACCTCCCTCACGCCATTACGATGCCGCACGCCGCTAAGTTCAATAGAGATTTCTCAGAAAAGCTCCAGCGCTTCATACCTGAATAACATGCCCGGCAACAGCTACGCGACGGACTAATTGACGATCAGATACATACTCATTCCGGTCGGGTTCCTTGAGTCGTCAGATCGCAAGCCGCCGCCTGGCGTGTCATCTCACCCATCGTAGCATGTGCGGATATGGCTCGACACCGCGTTCCAGGGCCAGGCGCGGCTCGACGGCCATGCCGTAGCGCTGCAACCATGGGACTCCGATATAGCGCCCCTCGGCGAAGTTCTCTACGAGTGCGCTCGCACAGCCCGTAAAGCTCCCCGGATAGAAAACCACCTCCGCGCTCAGGCCGAGGTGCACTGTCGCCGCATATGACCACGCGAGCGCACCCATCTCTTCGCCCTTCGTGGGTTCGAACTTCGGACGCGAACGGCGAGCCGGATCATGCACGGCGATGTGCCCGGCTTCATGCAGGATATTTCCGGGATGGATAAGCTGGCTTTCATCCACCAGCACAGCGCCCGCCCGAATTTCGAGGCCCGGAAAGCGTGTCTTCCAATTAACCAGGCAGGCTTGCACCTCGATGCCGACTGAGCGAACAAAGGAGACCAGTTTGATCACCAGGGGATCTGAAAACATCTTTGATTTCCTTTTGAAGTAGGATAGACCTCTCACTGTTGCCGCCCCGCGCCGGAATTTAACCCGCCGCTGACGGCAGCGACAACGCGGAATGAAACCAGCAAACGTGCATGAAAGGCAAGCAGATGGCGGTCGGGTTCAATGAGTCGTCGAGATGAGTTCGGCCGCTACAATTACTGCTTAACCATTTTTGAAATCTTACCTTTCCTGTAATCAAAATCTTTGACAAGTCTCTCCGTGCCGGAAAAATAGAACGGCTGGCCTTGCGCCATTGCATCATACTTTCCAGAGGCATCTTTATCCTCGGAATAATTGATTATAAATTCCCCTTTCTGAAACATCGCCACCGTCGCATGAGGCTTCTGGTTCATGTTCCATAGGACTAAGAGCACGTACCACCCGGCTGGAACATTCGTAAATTGATAGCGCCCCTCTTTATCAGGTGTGATGGGTGGTAGTTCGCGCGAACAAGCCTGGAGCTTCCTGCCATTTTCCTCGGAATATTTCTTACTTGAGAATAGCTTTGCGCATTTTTCATCCTGGAAGCTCTGGAGGATGATACGTGCGTCTGTGATGTTGCCGTTCAAGTCGCTGAGTTGCCCTGAAATAATTGAATTGGCAAGAGGCGCATCAGTGCTTACACCCGCTTGCGATTTGTCCTGAGAAACTACGGCAGTAACAAGCATCGATAAGCAAAAGAGAATCACCGCGTCTCGCAGGAAAGTCGAGGTGTTTTTCATGTCATGTCTCCGATGTCACAAGATCAGTAGACGCCCGGCGCTCGAATTGACCCGAAGGGAATCAACCGCCCCCATCCAAGTTGACGATGAAAGGCAAGCTGATTCCCGCCGGGTTAAATGAGTTGCCAGGCTGCGGGGCCTGGCGTGCGCCGCTCCGTTTAAGAACAAACGCCCTACTTTTTGGATTCTCCTGTCACCGTGAACTTGATATCGCTCGCACTTTGAGAAAGTTTGATGTCGGTA
This sequence comes from Pyrinomonadaceae bacterium, assembly GCA_036389095.1. Taxonomy (GTDB): domain Bacteria; phylum Acidobacteriota; class Blastocatellia; order Pyrinomonadales; family Pyrinomonadaceae; genus DASQYE01. The sequence goes on along the minus strand of DASVQM010000004.1, from coordinate 233,073 downwards.
CTGTTGTAGGCTTCTACCTTGCAAGTATAGGAGCCGGGCGTGAGCGGTTTGTCCAAAACGTAAGACAGACCATCAACGCGCTTGTTGATGTAATCGTATTCCGTGGTCGCTCCCGTCGAGCTGTCGGCGTAGATGCTGAATTTGTAATAGGCCGCTTCGGGGTAAGCGTCCCATTTCACCTCGATGTTGTTTGGGCCAACTTTCGAGCCTGCCTTGGGGCTCAAGAGCTTCAGATCGTTCTTAAAAAGGTGTGCGTCGGGCGCGAAGAATGTTTGGCCCTCTTCGATCTTGTACTTGGCCGACTGGATGATGCCTGAAGTGGCGAAGACGTAATAGTTTGTGTCGAAGACTTTCACAATCAACCCCTCGTAGACCCTTGGCGGCACGTCTTTGATCAGGTACTCGCCACCACTATCCGTCCTGGCTGTGAATGTTTCGCCTTTACACCCGCCAAAATACTGGTTGAATGTTTCGCACAATTTGACCTCGACCCCTGCGGCCGGTTGTCCATTATAGAGGGCCTTACCTTGCACGTTACCTTTACCGGGAGCGGGTTTCTCTTTTTCCACCCCTGTTCCCGAAGGGATTATTCCATCAGCATCAGGCTGCCTGGGCGGCGTCTTTGTCGCGGCTTTCTCCGTACTCGTGTTGGCGCTTTGATTCGTCGAATTAGAGCTCAGTTCAACGGGAGATTTGCAGCCCCACATTAATAAGGCCGAAAGCAGAATCAAAACAACCAGCCCTTTAATTTTAATCGTCATCAGATTCGTTCTCTCCTTTCGCATGACTTTTCAACGTCTTTGCAACCGCTCACAGCGTAACGCCCCAATTTAACCCGCCCCACGAGCGGCATCTAATCTACACCGTAAGGAGAGATGATGAAAGGGATGCAATCGGGGGAGGGTGCAATGAGTTGTTGGGCGTGGCCTACGGTTAATCCTGATACGCCCACGCCCGCATTAATCCGCTCATTCCGACATCCAGTTCACACTCTAAAACGCCCTGAACCCTCAATGCAGATAGGTAATCACGGATTTTCTGATAATCTCTCTCAGGGTCAACATCTACTGCCCAGAATCCGCGACCCACTTCTTCAGTAACAGCGCCCAGGGCTCGTAGCCTACGAAGAACATCTTCTCTATTGAAGCTGCTGGACTTAAGAAAGAGGAAACGTATGGTCTCATGCCCGCTTTTGCTGACAGTCTCTGTAACGAGAGGCTGGTCGTTGAAATCGGAAGCGATAGCTCTGACGATATCGAGGGCATTCATGTTTTCGATGAATTTGGGAAGGCTGCGGATTTCATACAAATCCTGGCCCAGAGGCTTGGCCCAAAGTGTTTCTTCAGTATTCCCATTAACCTCAAGGTGCTCTATCTTGATAAGCACCAGTCCTTTATTCTTCATCATCAAACCCTCGAAACGAGCAAACGCCTAACGCGGGAATTAACACGGCGCGAACACCCTCACCGAGCATCCGATCTTTTAAATGAAAGACAAGCGATTGCCGCTCCGGTTGAATGAGTTGTCAGGGCGCAGTGGCGGAGAAATGCGACACTATAAAACGCAGCACTTCTAAATCATTACTCGTCACTTGAAACGATCTGTCTCCGAATCTCATCTTAACGTCTCTTGCCTTTGCGACGCGCGCCAATGTGGCGAGCGGCACTTGCAATCTAACCTCCGGACGTGGGTCATTATGCGCGGTGACAATCGTCGGGCGTATTTTAATCGCCGTCCCTAGACGCAGACTTTGGCTGCCATCAAGCAAGGCTTCTACCTCGTACTTCTCCGCACCATCAAAAAAAGAGTCCGAGAAAAACGATAAACGAAACTCGCCGCCCCTCAAGGATTTGACTTCCCACTTAACCCTCCCGTCCTCGGCGCGCATCACAGACGTGTAAACACTTAGCTCACGCCCCAGATTGTCATACACGGCATAGACCCCTGCGCGTTCTACTCGGTTAAATTCCAAGAGGCGGACTGAAACCTGCGGGTTTTTCACGAATTTCCGGTAGCGCAGAACAATCTCGCTCCTCAGCTCACCCACTGTGTGACCTGCGGCTTCCACTGCATCAATAAAAGGGATGCTGATCACGCCGCGCTCATCGATAATCGCTTCAGAGGTTAATTCTGGATATCCAAAAACGCGAACCGATAGCGCATCTCCTGATCTCAGTTGATACCGCTCGCCGGGAGGAGGGGCAGCGAATAGTAGGACTACACGATGAGAGAAAGAATCTTGGGGGCTGATTCGCTGTTGGGCCCAAGTGGTATTAAATAACATTGTCAGCAAAAGGGCTGATAAGAGTGAACGCAGAAATGTATGCGACCTTTTCATCATCATCTCCAATATTCCTCAAGAGCTGTCGTCTCAATGTTGCGAGCTGCGACCAATAGCAGCGGCCTGATGCCCGAATTAACCCGCCCCACGCACGCGAAGCCTTCAACATTATCAGGCAAGAGGATGCTGAAAGGAATACTGTTGCGGGGCGGGTTGACCGAGTTGTTGGATTGCGCCAAGAGACATGGCATGACCTGTCAATTACACATCTTTCCAATAAAAAAAGCCATACATGTAGACGATGCAACTCACCGCTAAGAACACCCAGCCGCCAAAAGTTAATATCTCCAACAGCAGACTTCTCTCAAATAGATTAGAAAAGATAGGTGTTCCGGTGATCCATATAAATCCGATGACAAAGATTAGCAGTCTTAATTTCTTTAGCCGTGTCATCTACCCCTCAATATGAGTAAACCTTCTCTGCCAGACATAAAGCAATCTCACGCCCCGAGTTCAGGCGAGCCCAGCGAACAGACTTCAAACTAACTGCCAGAGCACGACGATGAAAGCAGATGCTGTCAAGGCATCGGCGGGAATGAGTTGTTCGGCGGCACGCCCGCGAGAGCCTCCGGCCTGTAACCGACTACTGGTAAACCTTGCCATTGTGTTTGATCCAACCCTCCGCGTGACGTTTGCTTGGGTCGCGGTGTGTCCAGTGAATCACGCCGCCTTCGGGGTTCCACTCATACTCGCCGCTGAATGACACCACGTCGCCTTTGCGAAGTCCGGCTACTCTGGACGCCAGATCGATGTTGTGCGCGATGAGCAGCGTCTGGCCCGAAGCGAGCGCCACGATGAAGCGCTGATGACGGCTTCCGTCGTTATCGTCCGAGAGCACCCGCCGAACGACGCCCCGCCCTTCCACCTGAATGTTGCTCGTGCGTTGCTGGAAGGCGCGGGCGAGTGCCTCGTCGCTGCCCGAGAACGTCCTGGGCGACCTGCGGGCCTTACGCGGGCTGGATTTCTGCGCGGCTTCAGCCTTGAAACTATACGAATCCTCATGCAGTGGGACGCTCAAGAGAAGACTGAGGCCGAAGATAAGCGACGCAAGTTTGCGCATGTTTTGTCTCGTCATTACCATCCGAGTTGGCCTCTGAACGCGCGGATTGACCCGCGCCGAGCGCAGACATTTAATTTACATCAGGGGAAGCTTCATGGAAAGGGTGCTATCGAGGCGTCTGGTTCGATGTGTCCTTGGATTGCGGGGTTAAAGAAACTAAAGAGTTCCCGATGGATTAACCCGCTGACTTGAGAATGAGCAACGTAATGTCGTCATGCTGCGCCACGCCGTCGGCAAAACGATCTATCTCACAGATGATTTGATTGATGATACTTTGGGCCGAGCCGTCTTTCGCCCTGGCAAGATACTCGTGTAGATTGGCTTCCCCCCACTCTTGTTCGTTTTTGCTTTGAGCTTCCGGCACGCCGTCGGAAAAGAGCGCGAGCAAGTCGCCCGCTTCAAGTTGAAAACTATTCTCTTCGTACGACATGCCTGCGAACATGCCTAAAGGCAAGCCCGTAGATTTCAGCGCCTCCATTGTGCCTTGCCCGCGCCGGAGCACAAAGCATTCGTTGTGTCCGGCGTTGACATAACTTGCGGTGCTCGTCGCCGGATTGATTTCAACCAATATCGCCGTCACGAATTTGTTTGCCGGTGATGTGGCGTGGAGCAAGTCGTTTGTTCGAGCGGCGAGTTCTCTGAGCGAGGCTGCGCCTCCGGCAAGAGCGCGGAGCGTTGCTTGCATATTGCTCATCAGAAGCGCGGCAGGCAATCCCTTTCCCGCGACATCGGCTACACATAAAAGGTAAGTGCTATTCCGGCTTGTGCCGACATCCGGCTCGTTGATCGCTAGAATATCGTAGTAGTCACCCCCGCACACGCGAGCCGGACGATTAAAAGCGGCAATGTCGAAGCCCTCGATGTGCGGAATTTTTTCGGGGAACAACGCTTGCTGAATGTTTGCTGCAAGCGCGAGTTCCTGTTCGACGAGGGCGAGCCTGGCGCGCTCCTGCTCGTTTTGGAGGCGCAATTCGGCGGCTGTTCGTTCGTGTTCGAGTTCGCGGGCGGAAAGGTCTTTGACATGAAAGAGCTGCTCTTCCAGGTTCTTATTCGTTTGGGCAAAGCTGCGTGCGAGAAAGACCGAATTCGCAATGATGATGCCGCAGAGAGAGATTTGCGTAAACAAAACATTCCAGAAGTGCGGCACGCTACGCCCCGTCAGGATAACAAGACCGTTTTGCAGAGGCGAGACGATGAGAAGCAGCACGCCTAGACCGACGATCCACGCGCCGTCACGCTTGAGCAAGAGCGCGCGACCGACGACGCGCAGCGATTCGACGGCGATAAAAGCAATTATCAACAGACTAATAAACTGTAGCAGAAGTGTAGGACGTTGCGAGTAAAATAGTCGCGTGATAACTCCGAGCGTCCAGATCGACAGAACAATCCAAAAATGAATCGGGATGCGCTCCTTAAAAGCGGCGTAGAGAAAAGCAACGAATGAGAAAACAGCCGCGCCGATGCTCCACAAAGCAATATAATTAAGAATCAAAGCGGTCTGATCTGGAAAACGCGAAATGTCCAGAACATCGGCGGTCACAACCCGCACCGCCGCGCTCATAGCGAAAAGGCTAAAAAAGAGGTTCGCCCGTTGGCGCGGGTAAAAGAGGTACAGTAATAAATGCAGCACACCAAAGGCGACGGTTAAGCCAACATCGAAAATGGTAATCTCAGCTGCTTCTTTGAGCGGCAATTCGTTCATCACTACTCATAAACATACTTCAGCAGATTGAAATCAAGCAATCCAACGCCCGAAGTAACCCGCGTCAACGAGCAGCCTTCCAATTAGAGCGCGGGAAAAGAGGATGAAAGGCATTCTATCGAGGCGTCGGGTTCAACGAGTTGTTATGCGCGTCATCCATGAACGCATCTGTCACCTGCCCATACCCGTCTTCAGCTATAGGTAATAAACCATATAGATATCGGATCAGCCGTAGATGATCACCTGTCGCGGCATTCATCCTGATCAAGTGTAAAATCTCTCCTTCAGCTAAACAGATCATACACTGCCATCCATCCGTCATGGGCGCGTGGGAATCTTCGAGCTTCCACGCGCCTATCTTCCTCAACATCTCACGTATCTGCGATGAGTCGCGGGCGTCACATTGTCTGGTTAGCTTAATCTCCTCACCCTGTTCAGGTGAACGAGTCCTCACAATATGGCCGCCTTGAAACCGCCTTTACTCCACGCTCCGATTTGCGAAGCGGCATCACGCTCGAATTGACCGGGCGCGGGCCGGAAGCACACAAGATATTGAAACCACTCGACGATGAAAGAAATGCTGTCCCGCGCTCCGGTCGAACGAGTTGCCAGGTGCGCCCTTAGTAATAAGTGATTGTCCGGTACTTCACAGCATATGGTTCCAGGACTGATTCCCCATGCTTCATAACCAACACTGAAATCTTCTTCTTAATCCAGTTCCCGGCCAAATCAAATTCGTAGTTATAAACACTTTTATGAACAAGCGAGCCATCGGCCTTTTTACTAAGAGATTCAGATTCATTTCCATTTTCATCGTAACTGGCAACATTCCACGACGCCAGAATTCCAGACGCATTATAACTTCTTGACTCAGTCAATCTCCCCTGTGAATTGAAGAGATGTATGCTCCTAAGTTGTATGGAGCCGTCAGCTCGATAACTAATCCATTCTGAGCGCCTCTCCCTGTTATTAAAGATGAACACGTCTTTATATAAAAGCGTACCATCCTCCCTGTAAGTGGGTTTCTCGATTTCGGGAATGTTCTCATCAAAAGGGTAATTGAGCATTCTTGAGATAGGGTCATTAATGATAAACCGATTTCTATTTCCCACTGCCCTGCCGTTAATATCGTACTCGTCATTCAAAGATTCAACTCTCCCGCCCTCCTCACATTTATCCAGCTTACATGTGACGAGCGCGGTCTCAGTCCGCACCGTATGCACTGGCCCAAGTAGATTATCTCGCTCTTTATCTGATTTATCCTGTGCATTGGCGTGGATTATCAAAATGAGGTGAACGACAATAACAATAAATGCTTTCGCCATATTCCATCTCCCGGCATGATACGTATCTTAACTCGACAGTTATCAAGATGTGAGCACCTGACGCTCGAATCAACCCGCCGCCCGACGATACACACGACCCGGATCGCAGGATATCAGCTTGGTGAGAGGTAAGCTGAGAGCGGTCGGGTCGAATGACTTGCCGGACGCAGCTTTCATCTGTAAAACTCAACGATAAATTATGCGACCTTTACGCAGAGTATATTTAACATTCGAGAGAACTTTAATATCGGTCTGAGGATCGCCCGCAATGATCACAATATCTGCGTCCATATTCGGAGCAATCCTGCCCGTTCGGTTAGAAAATCCGAATCTTTCCGCCGGATTGGTGGTCAGCGAAGCTAGAATTTGTCGGAAATTCATTCCCGCTTGGGCCATCAAGAGATATTCCTCCGCCGGGTCGTAGTCTGTGATAAATCCCAAATCAGTCCCGAAAACAATTTGGCCGCCCGCCGCTGCATAAGCGCGAAGCTGCGCCAGTGGAGTGCTAACGAACTTTTCGATTCTCGGCGCGGGCATACCCAAATTTCTTCCCAGCTTCGTAAATAAACTCAGTGTCGGAATCAATGCGACCCTTGCACGTTTCATTTTAGCGACCTGCGCTTCATCCCACTTGCCTCCTGCCGGGGCTGTGTGCGCCAGAATATCCACGCCACCATCTACGGCGGCGTTCACACCCGCATCATTTTCAGGGTGAGAAAAGACAAGCTTGCCGTAACGATGGGCTTGAGCCGTAATGGCTTTAACCAATTCCAGGCGCATCACAAGAGGTGAGCCGCCCTCAACCGGGGTCGGACCCGTGAAGATTTTGATGGCATCCACTCCATCCTTCACCTTTTCACGCACCGAAGAAGCTGCCTGTTCCGGGTTCAGGACTTCGGGGAATTTAAGAGGTTTGACGTAGAAAGGTGTCCCGCCTTCGGGAACTAAGCCCGTGCCGGTTGTGAGAATTCTCAAGCCATCAACCTCGCCTGATGCAATGCGACTGCGAATGACTTTCGTGTTTTCTAGGGACGAGCCAAGGTCAAAGACCGTCGTGAATCCGTAGCGAGCGAATGTGTCGCGTAGCTGTTGATTTAACTGTGCGGGTGGGATATGGACAGCGTTCTCCCACTTCGGTTCTGTAAAATGGACGTGGCTGTTCCAAAATCCGGCGACGAGCGTCAACCCTGTACAATCAATAACGGTGGCGTCACGGGGGACTTTGATTCGGGGTTTCTCACCTACGGCGATAATCCGACCATCCTGAGTCAGTACGGTTCCGTTGATTATTGGTGTCTCGGTCGGTGAGGGATAAATTTTCGCTCCGACTAGAGCCAAGCTGCCGCCTTTGCCTGAAGATCGAGGCCGGCTATCCGTGATAGAAGAGCCGGCCAGGCAGATGAGCCACACGGATATAATAATTTTCGCCGATCTTTGCATACAGGTTTTCATCTACGCAAAAGGTAAGCGGCTAACAGGTCGCTCAACCCGACGCCTTGATAGCTTCTCTTTCATGGTGCTTGCTCGCATCCTGGATTGACGCTGGCGCTCAGCGCGGGTTATCTCCCGCGTTATGTTGGGCCTCCTCATGAGCATTCAACTTTCTTTTCATGGTTATCGAATTACCATGTTCCCCAACTATCTCAAAACCCAGCCTTTGATACAAATGCAAGGCGGGATTCCCACGTGCGACGCTGAGAGAGATGTGTTCATGAAAATCTCCCGCCGATTCTACGAGGCGAGAAAGCAATCTTGTCCCGATACCTTGACCGCGATATTCAGCTAACACGGCCATCCCCAACTCTGGTGTTTTATCATCAACATAACCGAAGCCTTTGTCCTTACCTGTTAATAAGCGTAGCCAAATTGCTCCGATGGGTCGGTTGTTTTCATCCAGCGCCACGAAGCCGGAATCATTTTCACGCCCCCAATCATTAACATACCTGGCGATATCAGGATGATCTAGAATACTACGTTCAAAAGGCGCTCGATCCTCCGGGACATAAAGCGATTGATACAGCATTTCCCATAGGAACGGTTGGTCTGATTGCGTCAGGGGGCGAATTTCACATTCATTGGATTTGTTCATACTCTATAGCCTAACGGAAGCAACATAACGCCCGAATCAACAGGGCGCGGAGACAACTGCCCAGCCATTCAAGTTCTCAGATGAAAGAGAAGCTGACTCGCGCTCCGGTTCAATGAGTTGTTAGATGGCGGCCAACGATTCATCTATACGTGAGAGTATAGAGCACTCTCGGGACATAAGAGAAAGATTTACGCGACTTATCTAATGGTATTGGTCAGAGCCCACCTTCTTCCACTGTCGTCCATCAAGAGTACCCAACTGAGAAGCATCCGTTTGCCGCACACCTCCCGGAAGCCGGTTACGGCCGACGCGCGATTCAGGAGCTGCCCGGTCACGCCGATCTTCGGGCAAGAGCGTAAAAAAATATCAGTAAGATGGTTTACTGCCGTCGGGGTAAATGCGTATTCTGCCAAGGTCTTATGCTGCCGGTTTCAGCTAATCGTTAAACTATCGGTATCATCTATGAGAAATTGCAGGCTTGAGCGCTATGGAGCGCAGGCGCTCGGCGCGCGTGCGTTATTGCCGGAGGGCCGAGACGTTTGAAGGGAGAGATGCCAGTCTGCCAAGCTTGAGCACGAAGATGAGTCCCCCGGAGCAAGACAACTTTTGTATGAGCATGAACGATGATTGGAGAAAATAGTGTATGTACAACAAAACCTACCACGCCACACATCCCGGCTCCGTCAACGGTGCTGCCAACGATGAACTGCGCGAGCGCTACCTGATCTCTGAGCTCTTCGCCGAAAATGAGATACGTCTCAACTACCTGCATTATGAGCGGTTCGTCATAGGCGGCGCCGCGCCTGTCGCAGAAGCCGTTGCGCTCCCACGGCAACAGGAACCCGCCTCGGCCAAAGATAAACCCTTCCTTGAGCGCCGCGAGATGGGCGCAGTCAACGTCGGCGCAGGCAAGGGGGTCATCACCGTTGACGAAGAGCGCTATGAGTTGCAGCCCAGGGACGGGCTCTATATCCCGATGGGCAGCCGGGATGTCAGCTTCGAGAGCGCGGAGGCCGGGAATCCCGCACGCTTCTACCTGGCCTCCACGCCCGCTCATGCGCGCTTCGAGGTCGTGCATATCTCCATCGAAAAGGCCGTGCCGCTCAATCTGGGCTCTTTGGAAACATCTAACGAGCGGACGATCTACCAGATGATCGTGCCCGCGACGTGCAAGTCCGCGCAGTTGTTGCTGGGCCTGACTATCCTCAAGCCGGGCAGCGTGTGGAATACCTGCCCGCCGCATCTGCATGATCGCCGCAGTGAGGTCTACTTCTACTTCGACTTGAAGGAAGGGCAGAGGGTGATGCATTTTATGGGAGAGCCGGAGGAGATGCGGCATCTGGTGATCGGAAACGAAGAGGCAGTGGTGTCACCGCCGTGGTCGATACATATGGGGAGTGGGACGAGCAACTACTGTTTCCTGTGGGCGATGGGTGGAGAGAATCTGGACTACACGGACATGAAGGTGTTGGACATCTGCCAGTTGAAGTAAGCTGCACCGAGGCAACGCCGCATGTGCTGCCGTGAAGTGGGCTCGAAGCCTTAGAGCCCGGAGATTGAATAAGCAGTCTAATCTTTCCTTGAGAGGGTCACATTCAATGACGACACCAACCGAGTACCCGGCCTGGCAGGCTCTGGCCGATCACCATGAGACCATTGGGCCCATTCACATGCGCGACCTGTTCATGCAAGACCCCGAACGCTTCGACCGCTTCTCGCTGCGCATGGGCGATATACTGCTTGACTATTCCAAGAACCGCATCACCGAAGAGACCATGGGATTGTTGCTCGACCTGGCAGAGCAGGCCCAGCTCAAGACCTGGATTGACCGGATGTTTAGCGGCGAGCGGATCAATCTCACAGAGAACCGCGCCGTCCTGCATGTGGCCCTGCGTAACCGCTCGGACAGGCCCATCGAGGTGGATGGTCGGGACGTGATGCCGGATGTCAACGGCGTGCTCGCACACATGAGAGAATTCACCGAAGCCGTGCGCACGGGAGCGTGGACGGGTTACACGGGGCAAGCCATCACAGATATCGTCAACATCGGCATCGGCGGCTCAGACCTCGGGCCCGTCATGGTAACTGAGGCGCTCAAGCCTTACGGCAAGCCCGATCTTCGCGTGCACTTCGTCTCGAACGTGGACGGCACGCACATCGCAGAGACGCTCAAGGCTCTCAGTCCCGCAACGACGCTCTTCATCATCGCCTCCAAGACCTTCACCACGCAGGAGACTCTGACCAACGCCCACACGGCCAAAGAGTGGTTCATGAACGCGGCGCGCGACCGCTCAGCTGTCGCCAGGCACTTCGTCGCGCTCTCGACCAACGCGGAGGCCGTGGCCGAGTTCGGCATAGATACAAAGAATATGTTCGAGTTCTGGGACTGGGTCGGCGGGCGCTACTCGCTGTGGTCTGCCATCGGGCTCTCCATCGCTGCCTACCTGGGGATGGACAACTTCGAGGAGTTGCTGACGGGCGCGCATCTGATGGACGAGCACTTTCGCACCGAGCCGTTTGCGCGCAACCTGCCCGTCATACTCGGCCTCTTAGGCATCTGGTACAACAACTTCTTCGATGCACAAAGCCACGCCATCCTGCCCTACGATCAATACCTGCATCGCTTCCCGGCCTACTTTCAGCAGGGCGACATGGAGAGCAACGGCAAGAGCATCAACCGCGAGGGCGAGGCGGTCGGCTACTCTACAGGCCCAGTGATCTGGGGCGAGCCCGGAACGAACGGCCAGCATGCCTTCTATCAACTGATTCACCAGGGCACGAAGCTGATCCCCTGCGATTTCCTCGCACCCATAGAGACGCAGAACCCTATTGGCCAACACCACGCGATTCTGCTCTCAAACTTCTTCGCGCAGACGGAGGCGCTAATGAAGGGCAAGACCGCAGCAGAGGTGCGCGCTGAGCTGGAAGCGTCGGGTCTCAAGGGCGAGGAGTTGGAGAGATTGCTGCCGCACAAAGTATTCGCGGGCAACAGGCCGACCAACTCGATCATGTTTCAGCGTCTGACGCCGCGCACGCTGGGCTCTTTGATCGCGCTCTACGAGCACAAGATATTCGTGCAGGGAATCATCTGGCAGGTCAACTCGTTCGATCAGTGGGGAGTGGAGCTGGGCAAGCAGTTGGCGAAAGTTATTCTGCCGGAGTTGAAGCAGGAGGGGGCGGTGACGACGCATGACGCCTCGACCAATGGCTTAATTAACTACTACAAGGAGCGTCATTAGAGAGAGCTGTGATAATTGCCGTTTGCAAAACGGAAGGGACTGCTGTCAGTGCTCGCCGCGACAGGGATGATCGTTATCGTGACCGCAGTTGGGAACGAGACAGAGATTATCGCTATGGGAATCGACGTAACGATCAGTATAACCGCGATGGACGTTATGGAAATAACGGCGGGTATGGCGGTTATAATAATGTCTACCGGGCAGAGCTGAGCCAGGGCTACCAGGCCGGGGTCAACACCGGAGCAAGCGATGCGCAGCGTGGGCAGAGCTATAACCCGCAAAGGTCGCGCTACTACAGGAACGCCAATACGCAGGCTTTTCGAGAGGGCTTCGTGCGTGGTTATGATGAAGGTTATCGCCAGTACCAGGGCTATGGCAACGATAGATATCGAAGGGGCAATAGAGACAACGGTATCGGAAACATTCTGGGCGGCATCCTTGGCCGACCCTAGTCGAGCGCAACAACTGCAAGCCTTCGCGGAGATGTCGTGGCCTGAGAGGTCGCGGCATCTCTTTTTCGTTGATTTTCATTCTATCGTTTCCTCCCTCCACATTCGGCGTGGTGACGTGACAGCAATCGCCGGGATAGGCTATGCTCTGACGAAGGCAAAAGTAAGAAGGTAAAAGGAGAAGTGAAGCGGCAGTAGCGCTGCGCCTCCTCTTAATTTTTACCTTTTTACTTTTACCTTTTGCCTTCTTCAGGAGAGGTGCAAGAGTGGTTGAATTGGCAGCACTGGAAATGCTGTGTACGGGGAACCGTACCGTGGGTTCGAATCCCACCCTCTCCGCCAGATTTCAGCGCTCAGCGATCAGTCGCTTTCTGTGGTAAGCTGACGGCTCGCGGCACGCTTGAAAATTTATCAGACTTCGGGCTCCGCACAACGCTTGCCTTGTGAACCCCGCCAGGCCGGGAACGGAGCAACGGTAGCAACGGCGGCGTGTGTTGCGGGTAAGTCCGAAGTCTGGCCACCTTAAAGCAGTGACGAGTGACAGGTGACAAGTGACGAGTAAGCACGGTTTTTAACTTGTCACCTGTCACTCGTCACTCGTCACTGTTTTCTTATGTCCTATCAAGTCATCGCCCGCAAGTGGCGTCCGCAAACTTTCGACGAGGTGACGGGGCAGGAGCCCATCACGCGCACGCTGCGTAATGCCATCGAGCGCGAACGGCTGCATCACGCCTATCTCTTCAGCGGTGCGCGCGGCGTCGGAAAGACGACGACGGCGCGGCTGCTGGCCAAAGCCCTGAATTGTCACAAGTCTGAGCGTGCGATGCCGACGCCCTGTGCGGCTGACGACCCCACGGCCTGTGCTTCCTGCCGCGAGATTGCCGAGGGGCGCTCCATTGACGTGTTGGAGATAGACGCGGCGTCGAACACGGGCGTTGATAACGTGCGTGATGCAGTCATCGGCAACGTCGCCATTGCTCCGGCGCGCGACCGCTACAAAGTCTTCATCATAGACGAAGTGCACATGCTTTCGGGCGCTGCCTTCAACGCGCTCTTGAAGACCCTGGAAGAGCCGCCCTCGCGCGTCGTCTTTATCATGGCGACCACGGAGTTGCACAAGGTTCCCGACACCATCCTCTCGCGCTGCCAGCAGTTCGAGTTTCGCACCATCGCCACGGCCAAGATAGCGGAGCGGTTGCGGCTCATCGCCGATGCGGAAAAGATTTCCGTATCCGACGAGGCGCTGCGCGAGATAGCACGCGCGGGCGAAGGCTCTATGCGCGACGCGCAGTCGGCTTTCGATCAGGTGATCAGCTTCTCCGGCTCGAAGATCGAAGCCGAGGACGTAGAGACGGCGCTCGGGATTGCCGGGCGCGAGATGCTGACGCGCGTCGTTCGTGCCATTGCGGGAGAGACGCCCGCAGAAGCGCTCGCCGTCGTGGACGACCTGGTCATGCGCGGCCACGACCTCAGAAATTTTTGTCGTGACCTGCTGGCACATCTGCGCGACCTGCTGGTCGCAAAGGTTGCGGGCGAGACTGACGGGCTGCTCGATTCGTCCGCTTCAGACCGCGCGGAGCTGGCACGCTCGGCGAAAGAGTTCTCAGAATCCGACCTCGTGCGCTTCTTTCATTCCCTGACCGAAACCGAAGGCCAACTGCGCGTCGCCGCGCACCCGCGTTACCAGCTCGAAGTCGGCTTGGTGAAATTGATAGAGATGCGCCGCCTCGCGCCGCTCGATCAACTTATCGAAAGGCTCTCGGTGCTCGAAGAGTCCTTGCGTGGAGGAAAGCCGCCCGCCACGGGCCGCACGCCTCCCTCTACAGCGCCGGTCGGCGGCTCTTCGCGGCCATCGCCTGCAAGTGGCAAACGCGAAGCAGCGACGGGCTCATCGCGTGCGGGAAGCGCTACGACGAGCGAGGCCGAAACTTACGCCGCCGTCCCCGCCGCTTCTCCAGTGCCCGCAGATGAAGTCCCTTTTTCGCTCGACTACTCTTCGCGTCCAGCGGCACCACCTCCTCCTCCCGCGCTTACACTCGTCTCGACTGGCGGGCAGGCGACGGAAGGCTCGCGTCAAGGCGCACGCCGTGAAGCGCTCGCCAGTTCCGAACCGCCCGTCAATTCTGCGGCTGGTCTGGCAGATGATGAAGGCATGGGACGGGGCGCCGCGCCAGTACGCGCCGCCGCTGGCGGCTCGATGATCGAAGCTCTGAAAACAGGGCTGGAAAAGCGTAAGCGCATGTTCCTGGTCGTCGCGCTCGAAGGCGCGCGCAAAGTCGGCATAGAGGGCGACGAGCTGTCGGTCGAGTTCACGCCCGAAGCCAAGCACCTGAGGGATAATCTGGCGAAGCCTGAGAGCGTCAAGATGCTGCGCGAGGTCTGCCGCGAGCTGACGGGGCGCGATGTGGGGGTGCGAATCAGCGTCAGGGAACAGAGCGCGGCTGAACCGAACGCGCCGCTTTCAAAGCAGGACGAGGCGCGCCTTGAGAAACAGCGGTTGCGCGAGATGGCCGAGCGCCATCCAGCCGTGCAGGAACTACTGCAAACCTTCCACGGCGAGATCGTGGACGTAAGACGCATAGATGGTGAGCAGTGAGCGTCGTTCGCGGGGAAGGGTTTTAGTTTGACCGCTCACTTCTTTGAACAAATGGCTGCGCGCCTGCGTATAGCACACACGGAGGTAATTTGACGACAATGCGTAATCCCATAACGGCAGGCATTCTCAGTTTTCTCATTCCCGGCGTCGGGCAGATATATAACGGTCGCATCCTCATAGGTATCCTCTGGCTGATAGTGACAGGGGTCTCCTGGATAGGATCAGCCGGGACGCTCGGCTGGATAGTTCATCTCATCTCAGGTTATTGCGCCTACAGCTACGCGAAAGAGAATCGCATCCGCCTCTGAAACAGGCGAAGAACCGGCAGCGATAGACAGGAGAGGAGCAAGGGCAGCAGGGATGAATAAGAAGCGTGCTCTCTGTGCGTCATCCCTCACCCTGCGGTCTTCATCCCTTCTTCTGTATCCTGCCTGTCCTGTCCCTCCCTGTTAGTTTCCTTCTTCCATCCTTCGGCCTTACTCTTTCCTCCCACATCCCTTCCATGTGATATGCTTGGCGCGCGCTGGCAGCCCATCATCGTGTGCCTTGGGGCCGGGCGGTCGTGCGCGGTCAATCGCTTTCGACGAACAATCAAATCTGTGTGGGAGACCGAGAAGATGGCAGAAGCAGAGATCGGGATGGCCGGGATGGGCGTGATGGGGTCGAACCTGGCTCTTAATATGGAGCGCAACGGATTCGCAGTCGTCGTCTGGGATCGTGACCCGTCATACGTCGAAAAGGCTTTGGAGAGCGTCGGGCGGGATAAGCGCATCACGTCTGCGAAGACGCCGGAAGAGTTCGTGCGCGCGATCAAGCGCCCGCGCAAGATCGTGATTATGGTCAAAGCGGGCCCACCCGTTGATTGGACAATCGAGCAGTTCAAGCCCTTCCTCGAAGCTGGCGACATTCTGATAGACGGCGGCAACTCCTGGTTTGAAGATACGCGGCGGCGCGAGTCTGCCTTGAGCGCCGCGGGCTTGCGCTTCATCGGCTCAGGCGTCTCCGGCGGCGAAGAGGGAGCGCTCTGGGGGCCGTCGCTGATGCCTGGCGGCGCGGCGGAGGCTTACCGTGAGATACGCCCCGTTTGGGAGGCCATCGCCGCCAAGACCGAAGACGGCCCATGCACGACCCATGTTGGCCCAGACGCGGCGGGCCATTTCGTCAAGATGGTGCATAACGGCATCGAGTACGGCGACATGCAGTTGATCGCCGAAGCCTACGACATTCTGCGCCGCGTGCTGGGGATGGAGGCCGAAGAGTTGGCAGACACCTTCGCGCGGTGGAATGAAGGGATGCTCGAATCCTATCTCATCGAGATTACGTCGGAGATTTTCCGTGTTAAGGATGAAGCGACAGCCCAGCCGCTCGTGAACTTGATTCTGGACAAGGCCGGGCAGAAGGGAACCGGCAAATGGACGGCGCAGGTGGCGCTCGATCTGGGCGTCGCCATCCCGACCATTACTGCGGCCATCGAAGCCCGCTTCATCTCCGCTCTGAAGGATGAGCGCGTCGCAGCCAGCCGCACCATCTCCGGCCCGAAAGCAATGGGCCCATCAGTGGATGATCGCGCTTCGCTCGTCGGGGCCGTCGGCGATGCGCTCTATGCCTCGAAGATTTGCTCCTACGCGCAGGGGTTCAACCTGATTCGCGCCGGTTCCGAGGAATATCGATGGAAGATAGACCTCAGCGAGATGGCGCGTATCTGGAAGGGCGGCTGCATTATCCGCGCGCGCTTTCTGGATCGCATCAAGGACGCCTACAAACGCGAGCCCGGTCTCTTGAATCTGCTGCTCGACGCGGGTTTCATTAAGTGGATGGACGAAGCGCAGGCGAACTGGCGCAGGCTGCTCGGGCTGGCGCAACAGCACGGCGTCCCGACGCTCGCCATGTCGGCGAGCCTGGCCTATTTCGACAGCTATCGCACGGCCAGCCTGCCGCAGAACCTGACGCAGGCCCAGCGCGACTACTTCGGCGCGCACACCTACGAGCGCACGGACAAACCCGGCGCGGGAGCGGTTCACACCGATTGGGAAACTGCTGTCCCGAAGTGACGGCTGGCGTGAACGGGGGAGCTCTCGTCGCTCTACGAGCGATGCGGGAAATAGATTTTTCAGGCTTTATTGAAAAAAGATGGCAGCCACTTTGACTGAAAACCCTTTGCGTGCCGGGATGCGACTTGAGCGGACGGCGCAGCCCTGTGCGGTCGTGATCTTCGGGGCGTCCGGCGATTTGACGAAAAGAAAGCTCGTGCCCGCGCTCTACAGCCTCGCGCAGCAGAAGCTGCTCCCGGCGGAGTTCGCTATCGTCGGCATCTCGCGCCCCATGATGAGCGACGAAGAGTTTCGCGCGAGGATGCGCGAGGCCGTGGCGGAGTATGGCGAAGAGAAGAGGGTGGAGGCGGGCCTTTGGGAGAGCTTTGCGAGCGGGCTCTTCTACATGTCCGGCGAGTTTAATGACGCGTCGGCGTTCAAGCGCCTGCGCGAGAAGCTTGAGCAGCTGGACGCGGAGCGCGGGACGGGCGGCAATCGCCTTTTCTACCTTTCGACCGCGCCGAGCTTCTTCGGTCTCATCGCCGAGCAGCTGGGCGCTGCCGGGTTGGCCCACACGGAAGGCAAAGGGTGGACGCGCATCATCGTCGAGAAACCTTTCGGCCATGATCTTGAGAGCGCGCGCCAACTGAACGCGGAGCTGGCCAGGGTCTTTGATGAAGAGCAGGTCTATCGTATCGACCATTATCTCGGCAAAGAGACCGTCCAGAACCTGCTGGTCTTTCGTTTCGCCAATAGCATCTTCGAGCCGATGTGGAATCGCCAGTACATAGACCATGTGCAGATCACGAACGCCGAAGCTATAGGGGTCGAAGGGCGCGGCTCGTATTACGAAGAGGCAGGCGTAGTGCGCGATATGATTCAGAACCACGTCTTTCAGGTCGTCTCGCTGGTGGCGATGGAACCGCCCGCAAGCCTCGGCGCGAACGCCGTGCGCGATGAGAAGATCAAGGCGATGCAGGCCGTGCGGCCCATTCCCCCTGAGCGCGTTGACGAGTTCGCCGTGCGCGGGCAATACGGGCCGGGCTACGTGCTGGGCGAGACCGTCCCTGGCTATCGACAGGAGACGGGCGTCAATCCTGAATCTTCGACCGAGACCTTCAGCGCGCTCAAGCTCTACTTCGATAACTGGCGCTGGGCGGACGTGCCCTTCTACATACGCTCGGGCAAGCGCTTGCAGAAGCGCGTCACGGAGATAGCCATACAGTTCAAGGATGTCCCGCATCGTCTCTTCACCGCTGCCGATGCGCCGCTTGAGCCCAACGTGCTGGTCATTCGCATTCAGCCGAACGAAGGCATCACCTTGAGGTTCGGCGCGAAGCTGCCGGGACAGCGCATGCGCATCCGCTGGGTCAACATGGATTTTCGCTACGGCTCATCCTTCGGCGTCCACACGCCGGAGGCTTACGAGCGACTGCTGCTCGATTGCATTCTCGGCGATTCGACGCTCTATGCGCGGCGCGACATGACGGAGCGCGGCTGGGAGATCGTCACGCCGCTGCTGGAAGCCTGGCGGAAGCCGGCGACGGACTTTCCGAACTATGAGGCGGGCTCTTGGGGCCCACAGTCAGCCTTTGAGCTGATCGAGCGTGATGGAAGACACTGGCGAAGACTTTGAAGAAGAAATTAACAGGGAAGGACAGGATAACACGGGATGAAGACAGAAAACAGGATGAAAGACGAAAGCATTGCCGACTGAATGCTTCATGGCTTTTTCTTTATCCTGACCATCTCTGTCCTTCCCTGGTAATTGAAAACGACTTATGCGACAGGTAACGCGATCAAGTCCGCAGCAGTTGAGTGTCTCGGCGACGCTCGACCTACAGTCGGTCGAGCGCGAGCTGAGCGAATTATGGAAGCAGAACACGGGCGCGACCGACGTGGAAGAGGATGGCGCGGTGATGCGTGCGCGCGTGCTCAACCTGATGGTCTACGTGGCTGTTGAAGAGGCGCTCGAAGAGGTCAATGAGCTGCTCGGCGAGATCAGCTCCGCGCATCCCTGCCGCGTCATCATCATGTTCGCCGGAAGGGAAGAGGCAGACCAGGACATAGAGATGTTCGTCTCGGCGCATTGCGTCTCTTCGAGCGGGGCCGGAGGGAAGAACCTTTGCGGCGAGCAGGTGACGCTCAAGGCGCGTGGTCGTTTCGCGGTCGAGCTGCCGAGCGCGGCTGTGCCCTTGCTCGTGCCGGACCTCCCCGTCTTTCTCTGGTGGAGAGATGCGCCGCGCTTAGACGATCAGACCTTCTCGACTCTGACGCGCGCCTCAGACCGCGTCATCATAGATTCGGTAGCCTTTCGCCGCCCTTATGACGACGTGCTGGCGCTCGTCGCGCTCCTCGGACGGCGCAAGCGGGAGCAGGCGGCCATCAGCGATCTCAACTGGGCCCGCTTGACGGGGTGGCGCACGCTCCTCGCAAGCTTCTATGACGTGGAGGAATACCGCGCCGCTCTCTCTCTCATTAACCACGTCCGCATAGAGTATGTGCCTCACGACAATGCGCCGGAAGCGATAGCGGCGAAGGCGCTCATACTGGCGGGCTGGCTCGCAAGCCGCCTGGGTTGGAGTATCGCGCCCGCGCAGTCTTTGATGAAGAACGGCGAGGGAGCGCAAGAGGTCGCGGCGGAGAAGGACGGTCGGCAGATTCTTATTGAGTTCGCGGCGGTCGAGCGCCGGGCGGAGATGCAAGGGTGGATTGCGCGCATAGAGTTGAGCGCCGAAGCTTCCGCGTCGCCATCTAAGTTCGTGGTGCTGCGGAGCAAAGATGGTCGCTATCTTGAGACGCAGGTCAGCGGCGCGGGTGAAACGCTCTCCTCGCGCGCGCTCCTCGGCGGCGATAAGAGCGAGGCTGAACTGCTCGCTTGCGAGCTGGAAATAATCTCGCATGATCGCATCTACGAAGAGGCGATTTCCGTCGCCGCCAGGATGCTTGGAGCCAAGTGAAGACTTTAGAGAAACGTGGGGCGCACATAGAAGTGTGGCCCGACCTGGCTGAGCTGAGCGAGCGCGGCGCTCAGTTGTTCGCAGAGATTGCCGGGCAAAGCGTCAAGCGGCACAGCCGTTTCTCCCTGGCGCTTTCGGGCGGCTCGACGCCGAAAGCTTTGTTCAATCTGCTGGCTGACGATGCTTATGCCGAACGGATGCATCACCTTTGGAGGGGGACGGAAGTTTTCTGGGTGGACGAGCGATGCGTGCCGCCGGACGATCCGCAGAGCAACTATCGCATGGCCCATGAAGCGCTGCTCTCGCATGTTGAATTAGACCCGGAGCAGATTCATCGTATGCGCGGCGAAGACGAGCCGGAGCGTGCGGCTGAGGATTACGCCCAGCACCTTCAGAGCAATTTCGGCACAAGCGACCCGGCCTTCGATCTCGTCCTGCTCGGCATGGGAGCGGACGCGCACACGGCCTCGATCTTTCCTCATTCAACGCTGCTCAATGATTCCGAAGAGCGTCTGGTCGCCGCGCCTTACGTCGAGAAGCTGGGAGCTTATCGCTTGACGTTCACCCTGCGCGTGCTCAACGGCGCACGTTGCGTCGTCTTCCTTGTCTCGGGCCGTGAGAAAGCCGAGCCGCTTCGTCAGGTCTTCGCTTCTACTGAGAGAGATGCGGGACTGCCCGCGCGTTGGGTGCGGCCCGCAGAAGGCTCGCTCGTCTGGCTCGTTGACGAAGAGGCCGCGAGCCTGCTCGACTGAGCCTGAGCAGCATTCGTTCAGTCATTCGCAACCGGCTCTAGGGCCCGGCAGCAAACGCTTTAACTCTTATTTCCCAGATGTCGCGTGATTATCGTGCGTGCACGCCTCCCCTCAACCTTGGAGGATTTATGCAGAAGCGAAAAACCAGAAAGGATGGCAAGACGGGAGCTCAAGCCGCGCCGGGCGAAGCGCCCGAGATTGCTCCTAAGAATATAAGCCTGCCGTCTAAAGAAGAGTTGATTCCGGGTCAGGTGGAGCCGGAGACGACCGTCGCGCGCGGCGCGCGCAAGGAGCGGAAGAAGGGCGCGTCGCAGCTTCGCTCCGGTAATCACAGGGAGCGCAGCCAGTGGTTTCAATCCAGAGCCGCCTGGCCCTTTAGAGAGGCCCCGACGCAAACGATGGTTCGAGAGCGCGAACAGGTTAGACGTTCCCTCCCGTTGTCGCCGGGAAATACGCTCTGGGAACTCGCCGGGCCCACGAACATCGGCGGGCGCTTGACCAGTATCGTTTGTCACCCGACGCAGCCAGACCGCATCTGGGTCGGAGCGGCGGGAGGCGGCGTCTGGTTCAGCCCCGACGCAGGTCGAAGCTGGCAGCCGCAGTGGCACGATCAGGACGTGCTCAACGTCGGCGCGCTGGCCATAGACCCTGCCAATCCCGAGATCGTTTACTGCGGCACGGGAGAAGCGAACCTCTCGGCGGACTCCTATGCCGGAGTCGGGATGTACCGCACACTCGACGGCGGCATAAGCTGGCATCTGCATGCCTCGTCGGAAAAGACAGGCATCCCGCGCCGCATAGGCTGTATCGCCGTAGACCCTTTCGACTCGAAGCATATACGCCTGGGCGGCGTCGGCTATTCGGAGATGGGAGGCGGCGCCAACGATCTCGGCGGCATGTACTTCTCCACGGACGGCGGAATCACCTGGAAGCGCGAGACCTTCGTGCTTGAAAGCAACTACTGGTGTCATGCGATCATCTTCGACCCCGATGCGAAGGGTACTCTCTACGCCACCTTCACTGCGCGCGGCCCCCGCAGCGGCATCTATAAATCAACTAACGGCGGCCAGAGTTGGACGCATCAAAAGACCGGCCTGCCCTCTCCGCAACTGTTCGGACGCACGAGCCTCGACATCAGCCTCTCGAATACAAAGGTGCTCTACGCTTTCGCCACGGACGAGTCGAGCCAGTTCTCCAACTCACTGCTCGGCATCTTCCGCACGAGTAACGGAGGCAAGACGTGGAAGGACGTTGCGGGCAAGCACTTCAAAGATGAGGGGCAGATTTACTACGGCAACACCATCGCGGTGCACCCTGAAAAGCCCAACCACGTAATCTGCGGCGGGGTTGACCTGCATCTCACCACGGACGGCGGCGCGCACTGGAAACGGGTCACGGATTGGGATGCCAAACGCGGCGACGCGGATTACGCTCACGCGGATCACCATAGTTTATTGATGCCCGCAGCAGCGCCCGGGCGCGTCTATGATCCGAATGATGGTGGGATGGACGTGAGCGAGGACGGCGGCGTGACCTGGGCCAACCGCAGCAACGGGCTGGCCGCGACGATGTATTACGACCTGGATGTCGCGCAAACCAACGCGAAGGTCTACGGCGGCGGCGCGCAGGACAACGGGACGCTGCTGACGACGACCGGGGCCGCCGATAATCATAACGAAATCCTCGGCGGCGACGGCGGCTTCATGGCCATTGACCCGAAAGACGCGGGCCATATCTTCGCCTCGGCCCAGCATTTCTACATCGCGCGCTATCGTGACGGCGAGAATAGCGATGTCCCGCCGCCCGCCGACGACAACGAAAGGAACAACGTCTGGATGTGCTTTATCGCCATGGACCCGAACGACTCGAACATAGTCTTCACGGGTTCCAGGCGCGTCTGGCGCACGAAGAATGACGGCGAACTCTGGACGCCCGTCTCCTCCACGCTCGATGGTGGAACCGTCTCGGCCATTGAGATTGCCCCGGCGGATTCCAAGCGGATTTACGTCGGCACGGAGAACGGCGGCTTCTTCCGCAGCCTCGACCGAGGCAATACCTGGAGCGCGAACCTGGCGAGCACTCTGCCGGGCCACAGTATTACGCGCCTGGCGACCAATCCTAAGAAGGCCGAGCATGTCTACGCGACGATTGCGAATTTCGGTCACTCGCACGTCTACCGCTCAAAGGATGGAGGCTTGCACTGGGAGGATATAGATAAGGGCCAACTGCCGAACGTCACGCACCACTCGATTGTGATTGAGCGGGATTCCCCGAAAACGATCTACGTCTGCAACGACGTGGGCGTCTATGTCTCGAACGATTTCGGCGAGACGTGGATGAGCCTGACGCGGAACCTGCCGCATGTGATGGTGGTTGACCTGGTTCATCACGCCAAGAGTCGCACGCTCTTTGCCGCCACCTATGGCCGGAGCATCTGGCGACTAAAGCTCTGAGAGAGGGAGACGAAGCCTCTCCGCGCGCTCAACTGGGTGTCCCTGAGCGACGGCGAAACCATCCCTCGCGCTGGCGCAGATTGTCGCGCCCTTCGCCAATGCTCCTCTCGACGGGCTTGATTAACGGCTCAGGCCCGTCCTCTTCATCCTCGCTCCCGCGAATCGTAGCCGAGTCCGGTTCGCCCGCCTCCTCTTCTTCATGTTCATCCGAGCTATGCTCATCATCATCATGCGATTCATGTTTGGACTTATCCTTCATTACGTTCCTCGATTCATCCCCGAACGAGACTAAAGCTTTCGGGTCAGGGCCTTGGGGCGCGTTTCTCGGTGGGGACGGCACGCGGAATGTCGCCGTCGTCCAGGACGATGGGGGTTTCGACGGCGTTCTGCGGTTGAAGCCTGGGTTTGCCGCGCAGGGCCGGTGGAACCCTCGGACGTGGAATGCTGACGGTGGCGACTCCGTCCGTGCGCTTGAGGATTGCGCCGCCGCGCCCTGCGACCCAGGTGTCTGAGCCGCCGCGATAGGCTATGGCAAACAATGAGACGCTGGTATAGGTCGGCTGCGGCTCCCAGCTTTCGCCGCCGTTGCGCGTGCGAAGCACCCGGCCCTGTTCGCCCGAGACGAGAGCATCATCTCTGCCCGCCGCTCCGACGGCGAAGAGGTTCGTCTCGATTCCGCTCTCCATATCCTTCCACGTCGCGCCGCCGTCATCCGTGCGCAGGATGACGCCGCGAGCGCCGACAGCGTAGCCGCGCTGAGCGTCAAAGAAGTCTACGGCGTAGAGCCATTCCTTCCGGTTCAGGTTCGCGTTGACGAACTGCCAGGTCTCTCCGCCATCCTCCGTGCGCAGGACTGTTCCCTGCGAGCCCACCGCGATGCCGTGCTTGTCATCGGTAAAGTGCACGTCTTCGAGCCACGTTAAAGTGTTTGTGACCTGCAAGTGCCATGTCTCGCCGCCGTCGTCCGTGTGGAGCATAGTGCCGCGCGCACCGGCAATCCATCCTTGCTTCGGACTACTGAAATGGACGGCGAACAAGTCCTGCTTGGCTTCCGAGACGACTGGCCCCCACGTCACGCCGCCCGTCACAGAGCGCAGGATGGTGCCCCTCTCCCCGACCGCGAAGCCCTCTCTCTCGTTGATAAAAGCGACGCCGTTAAGGCGCACGTTCGTGCCCGAAGGGCGCACAGTCCAACTCTTACCGCCCGAGCCCGTGTAAAGAATACGCCCGCGCGCGCCGACGGCCCAGCCTCTCTCTCCGTCCAGAAAGAAGATGTCGGCCAGGTCGTCACGCCCTCCTTCCGTGAGGCGCTTCCACTGCAAGCCGCCGTCGTCCGTGCGAAGCACAAGCCCGTCAGCGCCCGCCGCCCATCCGGTCACGCCGTCGGCGAAATAGACCGTCACAAGTCGCGGGTTAGTGCGAACGCTCACGGGAATCCAGGTCTGGCCGCCGTCGCCTGTCGTTAAGACGATGCCGCCGTCGCCCGCCGCCCAGCCGTGCAATTTGTCGGAGAAATAGATGGTGAAGAGATCATTGCTCAGAAAAGCATTGACCTGGGCCCAGGTCTGGCCGCCGTCGTTGGTGCGAAGTATGCGACCGCCGTAGCCGACCGCAATGGCACGCGCCGCAGAGATGAAAGCGACGCTCGTGAGCGGCTGCTCCTGTATGCCTGTTTGCTGCTTCCAGTGCTTGCCGCCGTCGTCGGTCACGAGCAGCGTGCCGTGGTCGCCGACAGCCGCGCCTCTCGTTTTACTGAAAAAGGAGACGGAGTAAAGGTGCGTGCGGACGTTGCTCGCCTGTACGGGCCAGGTCTCTCCGCCGTCCAGAGTCGTGGCGATGATGCCGTATGTGCCGACGACCCAGCCGCGCTCGGGGTCATCGGGTGCGAAAGCGACCGAATAGAGATGGCCCCTGATGCCCGTCGTCCTTAAAGTCCACTTCTCGCCGCCGTTGTCCGTGGTCAATACCACTCCGCGCGCGCCGACCGCCACGGCATGCTCTTTATCCTTCACGTAGAGGCCATAGAGCGTGGTGTTGGATGGAGACTTCTGCTCTTCCCAGTCGAAGCCGCCGTTGTCCGTGTAGAGAATCGTGCCGTCAGAGCCGACGGCCCATCCCGTCTCCTTATCGTCGGCGAAGCGTATGGCGTAGATCGTATTGCCCTGCGGCAGAGGGTTCTGCCATTGCCAGCCGCGCCCCTGCGCCCTCGCCTCCGCAGCGCCCGAGAGGAGGCCGACCGACGCCACCACCACCACCATCGCGCACAACAGAAAGACTACGGCCCGAGAGCCGCCTGTGCAGTAGCGCCGTAAGCTGGCCTGATTCTGTAGTGGGATGAGCGCAAACACTTCAGTTCATATCTCGGCGGAACGCGAATCGTGAGGCTCTCAAGAGAACATCTCACTTTAATCGGGGAGAAGATTATAAAGGCGTCCGGGAGCGAAAGCTAATCGAAAGCAGGGATGAAGGCGGAAAGAAGGAATTAACAGGGAAGGACAGAGATTGTCAGGATAAGAAAAAAGAGATGAACAATTCATCGAGCAATGCTTTTGTCTTTCATCCTGCTTTCTGTATTCATCCTTGCCATCGCTGTCCATCCCGTTAAATTCTGCTTTGAAGGACTTTCATCCTTCAATCTTCCACCTCGACGGTTCCAACGCGGTCAACGGCGTCTCTGAGCACGCTGTCGTCAACGCGACCGAGGGCGGCGATGCGCCTGGCGGCGCGGTCGGCGGCCTCCTGTATGACGTGACCGGCGTGTCCCCTGGCCCACTCCCAGGCGATCTTGTGCGCGCTGGCGGCGCGGTCAAGGCGCTCCCACCACTGCTCGTTAGCTTTACGACGAAAGCGACCCGACATCGTTTCGACGACGTAGCGCGAGTCTGTCACGAGCCGCACGCGGCAGGGCTCGCGCAGCGCTTCGAGGCCGAGCGCCGCCGCCGCAATCTCCGCCTGCTGGTTTGTCGCCGTCCCCAGATAGGAGCCGAAGGCTCTCCACACGCCCCTGTAGCCGAGCAGCGCGACCGCCGCTGCTCGCGTCTCGGCCTGACCGTTGCCCAGGCTCGACCCGTCGCAGAATATCGTCACGGACTTTGAAGGCGCACGGCCCAAGGCTGAGGACGGAAGTGAAGGCGATTCGTTTTTCTTATTCATTCCCGCGTCCCGTCGGCCCGCGTCCCTTCCTTGTTGCGTTCGATGTGGATGATGTGGTCTACGGACTCCTCGAACGTGTCGTCGTGCGAGATGACGAAGAGCTGGTCGAAGTGGCGTATTTGACCGATCTGTTGCGCGAGACGTTCGCGGCGCTCGGTGTCCATGTTGGTGGTCGGCTCGTCGAAGAAGGCCAGGCGAATGTCGGAGAGCTGCTTTAAGAGGGCCAGGCGCACCGACAGCGCTGCGGCCATCTGCTCGCCGCCCGACAGATTCGGGAAGGGGCGGTCATGCCCTTCTTCTTCGAGGACGATCTCGTAATCACGCGACCAGCGAAGCGCGCGGCCCGCCTCGCCCGTAATCTCGCGGAAGAGCTGGTTGGCTTCGATAGAGATGTTGTAGAGATAGCTCTCTGTCACGAGCGGCCCGGCAGCCTTGAGCGTGTCGCGTATGAACTCCGTCGCCTCGCCCAGACCTTCGAGCTTTTCCTTGGCGAGAAACTCATCTCTCAGACGGTCGCGCACCTCAGTCAAACGCACGATCTCCGCCGACAGTGAAGACTCGCGCGCCTGCGCCGCTTCGAGCTTGGCCGTAGTCGCGGCACGCTCGCTCTCGCTGGCCGAAAGCTGCGCTCTTTCCGACGCGTGATGCTCGCGGTTATAAGCGGCCGTCGCGCTCTCATAGCCGCGCTTCGCCTCTTCCGCTTCGCGCGCAAGCGAGAGTGATTTCTGCTCGGCCTTTTCCAGCTCGCTCTCACGCGCAGGCAGCGTCGCCGCCAGCGCTTCGCTCGCCAGATATTCGCGGTGGCCCCTGTCCGTCTCGTCGCGCCTGCGCCGCGCCGCGTCCCAGCGCTCGTCTAGCCCGCCGTATTGGGCCAACTGCTCTGCGAGCGCCTGCGACTGCTTTTCAAGCGAACGAAGCACGTCGAGCGCGCCCGCCAGCTCGCTGCGGCGCGACGGCTCGCTCTCGGCCTCCGCGCGCAGGCTGCGCGCACGACCGCGCGGGTCATTCAATGCGCGGAGCTTCGCTTCGGTCTCCTCTATATCCTTCTCAAGAGTCTTGACCGCGTCGGCTGCGGCGGCGACACCCGCGTGCTCGTCGCGCTTACGCTTGCCCTCCTGCTCGATCTCCTTCAGCCGTTGCTGCAAGGGTTTAAGCTCGGCGTAGCGCAGGGCGGCTTCGCGCAGCAGTATGAGTTCCCCATCAATGCCGGACATGCGCGCCCGCAGCTCGTTGAGATGTTCACGACCGGCTGGCGGAAGAGCGGCAATCTCTTCGTCGAGCCGTGCGAGCAGCCCTTCGCGTTCTTCCAGCAGAGCACGCGCGCCGGTCATCTGAGCGCGCACGCCTTCAAGCCTTGAGAAATATTTTTCGGCCTCGCGGGCTTCGCGCACAGCCAGGCCGACGCTCGCCCTCTCTTTTTCCAGCACGCTCAACTGTGCGGTGTTGGTCGCATATTGATCTTTGAAATAATCTTCGAGCGTCTGGTCGCTGCCGATATTCAGACACCTCTCGGAAAGGATAGGGCAGAGACCGTTTTTCACTTCGGCGTGGAATTTCTCGTCGCGTGCTATCTCTGCCCTCAGGTGTGCGAGCTGTTCGGTCAGCTCGCTCTCTTTCGCCAGCAGTTGCGCGGCCCTTGCGGCTTTCGCCGCATGGCCTTCGAGGGCCGCAATCTCTTTCACATAAGCGGCGACCTCGCGCCGCAAACGCTCTGCCTCGCGCAGAGCGTCTTTGCGCTGGCTGGTCAAATGCTTGAGACTCGTCGCGCTCTTCTCGGCTTTGCTGAGGCTCGTCTCGACATCCATCCGCTCGCTTTCAAGCTGCGCGAGCCGCTCCTGCGCTCCCTGCCCCTTTTCTGCCTCACGCGCACGCTCACGGGTCTGCGTGTGCAGCGCGCGCAACTCCGTCAGCTCCGAATCCAGCTTGACCAGCCGGGCACGCGCGCTGAGAGCTTCGGCCCGCAGGTCGCGCAGGCGCTCGCGCTCGCGCTCCAATTCCTCCTGCATGTCTACCTCTGCGGTCAGCGCCAAAACCTTCGCGCCCGCTTCGACCGCACGCTCCACAGCCTCTTCCAGACGGCGCACATGCCCCCTGGCTTCGACCATCAGGCGCGCGACCGACTCATCCTCCGCGCGCAGTTTGTCGCGGCGCTCGCGCTCCGTTTCCAGACCCTTGAGCTGTTCGAGCGCTGCTACGTGCGAGCGGTGGTCATCGGCTGCGGCGCGCAGACGTTGCTGTGCGGCTGAGGCTGCATCGCGTTCGGCTCTGAGGTCTGCGGCCCGCCGCGCCGCCGCCTCGCGCTCGACCGCCAGGCGGTCTGCGAGCGCGCGCGTTTCCGCCACGCGCAGCTCGGCCACGTTCATCTGTGCCACCGTCTCATTGCGCGCCGCGATCTCTCGCTCAAGCTCTAAGAGCCTGGCCTCAAGCTCGCGCGTGTGCGAGGCGACCGCCTCGTGCTCTTCGACAAGCTCGTCATAGCGCGCGAGCTGTCCTTCGGCGCTCGCAATGCGCTCGCGCACTTCCATCATGCGCTCGCGTATCAGGTGAACAGTGTCGAGCAGGCGGTCGGCTCCGTCGCGGTACTCTTCGACTTTCAGCAGGCGATCAAAAGCGGCTTTGCGCTGGTTGGGGGCGAGCAGGAATTCGGCTGTGAAAGAGCCCTGCGGCACGCCTATGGCGGAGCGAAAGAGAGCCTTCAAATCCGTGCCCGGCTCGATCCCCAGGTGCAAGCGCAGTGTGGCCGAAACGTCCGTCTTCTTCTCGGCGATGCGCATGTTCAAGCCGTGATCGAAGATGTGATAGCCCGTGCCCGTGTCTCGATAAACCGTGTAGAGGCGTTCGTCCAGATCGCTTTCAAACGACACGCGCACGCTTCCGCGCTTCGCGCCGCGCCGGAGAAAATCGTCCTTGCTGTATTCGAGCGTATCGAAGAGCGCCCACGCGATGGCTTCGAGGATGGTGGTCTTGCCCGCACCATTCTCGCCCGTGATCGCCGTCGTTCCGCGCGAGAAGTTGAAGACCGCCTGCTCGTAAGCTTTAATGTTTTCGAGTTCGACTCGTGTGACGTGCATCTTTAGAATTTCGTCTCAAAGCAGGAATTTAACAGAGAGGGTCAGGATAAAGACAGAAAGCAGGATGAAAGACAAAAGCATTGCTCGATGAATGGTTCATCTCTTTGTCTGTATCCTGACCATCTCTGTCCTTCCCTGTTAAGTCCGTCTTCCACATTTTACAGGTCTTCCATTTTCAATTGCGTGTCGGCATTTTTCCAGGCCGCCTCGAACTCTTTCTGAACCAGCAGGGCGGCGTGTTTCTTGCCCTGCGCCCTGAGGCTCTCCGTCAAACCGAACAAAGCGCGCCCGCTGCGCGGGTTCTTTTCGAGCTCCTTGCGAAAGACTATCTCGGCATCTCCGGCCATGCCGCTGGCGAGCAGCACTGCGCCGAGCGTTTCCCTTGCAGAGATAAACCAGGCGGGCGGCTCGTCATACGCCTGCGCATCCTGCATACGGACGGCATCCTCCAAAAGCTCAATCGCGGCTTTCCTGTCTCGCTGCGCAATGGCTAGCTTCGCGTCGAGCACTTTCTCGGCAAACTGTAAAATACTGCTCGCGCTGTTCAGCCCCCATGCGGCGTTGGCGGGCACAGCCTTGCGGGCTTCCAGGAAAGCCCTTCGTTCAGCCTCGGCTTGCTCCAACTGGCCCTTGGCCGCGTAAGCCACGGCGCGGGCCCAGCGCCACACGGCTCTCGTGCCGGCCATCTCCTTCGCGGGCTCAGCCGTCTTCAACACGTCGTCCCAGCGATTGAAGCGCACCAGCACGAGCGGCGAAGTGATCATAAAACCTTCGAGCATCGGCATCTCTTTCAGATGCGGGCCGACGTTTGAAGACAACTGCTCGGCAGCACGCCGGGCCTCCGTGAACCTCCCGTCCATGCTGTAGGCGATGGCCAGGAAATGCAGGTTGTGGCTGTAGTACATGACGGGATAGATGCCACGCACGCCGCTCGCTTTGATATAGGCGCGGTCTGCCTCGGCAGCCTCCTCGTTGCTGCGCGCCGCCGCCGCGTAGTCGCCCGTCCTCATGTAGATGTGCGAGGGCATATGAACGATGTGCCCGGCGGCGGGCATCAAAGCCTTGAGCTTCGGCGCATAGGCCAGGGCGCGCTCAGGGTTGGGCGACGCCTCGACGGCGTGTATGTAGTAGTGTATCGCGCCCGGATGATCTGGATTGCGCTTGAGCACGGATTCGAGGACGGCGATGATCTCCGCCGTGCCCTCAGCCGGTTTGCCGTCCGCAGTCCAGAGCTGCCACGGGCGCAAGTCCATGGCGCTCTCGGCGTAGAGCGTGGCGGCATCCAGATCGTCCGGGTAGCGCCTGGCCAGCTCTCCCATCGCGTTCTTGTACTCGACCGCGAGTCTCTTCAAATCCGCCTGCGGGTCAATCGAATATCTTTTCGCCAGCGCTTCGACATATGCGCGCTCGTTCTCGGGCGCTTTCGCCGAGAGCGAGCGCGCCTTCTGCACCGCCTCGTAGGCGGCCCGCTCTCTCTGAGGGTCAACGTCCAGATTGATATTGGGCCCAAGAGCGAGAGCGATTCCCCAGTGGGCCATCGCCAGTTGCGGGTCCAGCTCGGCGGCATGCTTAAAGGAGCGCACGGCCTCGTCGTGATTGAAAGCGTAGACGTAGTTGAGCCCCTGATCGAAGAAACGCTGCGCCTCGGCGTTGGTCGTCGAGACCGGATGATGATGCTCGCCGAGACCCGCGACGATAGCCGCAGGCTTCTCAGCCGAACCCGCATGCATCACCGCAGAGTCGTGTTGCGCGTATAAGGCTGTGCTGACTGCCAGTATGAATGCGAGGGTTAAGGTGAGCCGTTTCATCTCAAGTCCTCCATGAGCTTGATCTATTCGTTGACCTTGAGGACAGCGAGGAAAGCTTCCTGCGGAATCTCGACACAGATCAGCGCTTTGCGAGGTCGCGTTTTGATTCGGCGAAGGCCGCCTCTTCTATCTCAATCCGCTCTTCAATAATACGTGTGACCCAGTCTTGAACGCTTGCCTCATGGTGCAGCCGCGCAAAGAAAGCGGCTCGCGCGGCCAGCTCGGAAGGGAGCGGAACAGCAGCCGTCTTTGATTTACGCACGCGGATTGGCTTCTCCCATGCGGAATCATCATCGGCGCGGGCGATGACGATCTCGTCAATCTCTTCCTCAGAGAGTTTTCTTCTTTTGCTGTTCATATCGGCCATCCAGTAATTATTCGAACGATCCCGCCAGGCTTGAGCTGGAAGATAATCTTCAGAAGCCGCCCTCCCAGAGCTTTGCCCGTCAGTTGATAACGATCTTTATAAGATTTATCTCGGCGCACTTCAAAATCAGAAAAGAAACATTCGACCGCTTCCTCGAAGGTCACATGATGGGCGGCAAGTTTATCGCGCTCGAAATCATACTCGAAATCAGTCGGCGTAAAACGCTGCCAATTTACCATCACTCATTGACCTTGAGGACGGCGAGGAAAGCTTCCTGCGGAATCTCGACGCGGCCTACTTTCTTCATGCGCTTCTTGCCCTCTTTCTGCTTTTCGAGCAGTTTGCGCTTGCGCGTGATGTCGCCGCCGTAGCACTTGGCGATGACGTTTTTGCCGAGCGCCTTGACGGTTTCGCGGGCGACGACCTTGTTGCCGATGGCCGCCTGGATGGGCACCTCAAAGAGCTGGCGCGGGATGAGCTGCTTCATCTTCTCGGCGAGGGCGCGGCCCTTGGCCTGCGCCGTGCTGCGATGAAGGATGAGCGAAAGAGCGTCGACGGGCTCGCCCGCGACGAGCACGTCGAGCTTGACGAGGTCGCTCTCCCAGTATCCGGCGAAATGATAGTCGAGCGAAGCGTAGCCGCGCGAGACGGATTTGAGGCGATCATAGAAGTCGAGCACGATCTCGTTCAGAGGCAGCTCATAGGTGAGCATGACGCGATTGGAGGCGATGTACTCGAACTTTTTCTGGACGCCGCGCTTCTCTTCCAGGAGCGGGAGGATGCCGCCCAGATACTCGTCCGAAGTGAGAATCGTGGCGAGAATCACTGGCTCGTCTATCTTCGCAATCTTGACGGGTTCGGGCATCTTGGCTGGCGAATCAATCTCGACCGTTTCGCCGTCGGTCGTCGTCACGACGTAGCGCACGCCCGGCGCGGTCGTAATCAAGTCCAGGTTGAACTCGCGCTCAAGCCGCTCCTGCACGATCTCCATGTGCAGCAGTCCGAGGAAGCCGCAGCGAAAACCGAAGCCGAGCGCTGCCGATGATTCCGGCTCGTAGAAGAACGAAGCGTCGTTCAGGCGCAGCTTGTCGAGCGCGTCGCGCAGCTCTTCGTATTGATTCGTATCCACGGGGTAGAGCCCGGCGAAGACCATCGGCTTGATCTCCTGAAAGCCCGGGAAAGGCTCTTTCGTGGGGCGCGCGCTCTCCGTAATCGTGTCGCCGATCTGCACGTCGGCGACCTCTTTGATCGAGGCTGTGAGAAAGCCGACTTCGCCCACTCCGAGACGATCAATCGGCGTCGGGCGCGGGCGATTAACGCCCAGGTTTTCCACCTGGTAGTCGCGTCCCGTGTTGAAGAAACGTATCTTCATCCCGGGCTTGATCGAGCCGTCAATGACACGGAAGAGCACGATCACGCCCCTGTAAGAGTCGTACCAGGAATCGAAGATGAGAGCTTTGAGCGGGCCGTCCGCTTCGCCCTGCGGCGGCGGCACGTCGCGCACGATGGCTTCTAAGACTTCCGCGACGCCGAGGCCGGTCTTGGCGCTTGTCAGTATGGCGTTGTGCGTCTCAAGCCCGATCACATGCTCTATCTGTTCGAGCGCCTTGTCGGGTTCTGCGCCCGGCAGGTCAATCTTGTTGATGACGGGTATCAGCTCAAGATTGTTATCAATCGCCAGGTAGGTGTTGGCGAGCGTCTGCGCTTCGACGCCCTGCGACGCATCCACGACGAGCAGCGCGCCCTCGCAGGCCGAAAGCGAGCGCGAGACCTCGTAAGAGAAGTCCACATGACCCGGCGTGTCAATGAGGTTGAGCACATAAGCCGTGCCGTCCTTCGCTTTATAATCCAGGCGGACGGCGTGCGACTTGATCGTGATGCCGCGCTCGCGCTCCAGATCCATGTTGTCGAGCACCTGCGCCGCCATATCGCGGCCCGTCACCGCGCCCGTCTGCTCCAGGAGCCGGTCAGCCAGCGTTGACTTGCCGTGATCTATATGCGCGATGATCGAAAAATTCCGTATGCGTTCGGGATTCATAAAAACAGTGACTCGGTGACGAGTGACAAGATAAAAACTGATTCTAACTGGTCACCCGTCACTTGTCACTTGCCACTGCCTTTGACGGGCCTGTTCACGGCTCCGTTTATGTGAAATGATTCGGGGAAGCCGCCAGCCGCTGCGGGTTGACGGACGCGACGGATGAGCCTGGGGGTTTTACAGTTGTTCATATCTCGGAGACGGAAAAGAGGAGAGCTATGAGAGCAACGAAATCCACGTCCTGGTTTACACGTTTCGCCAAATGGACAGCGCGTGCCGCGGGTCAACCGACGGCTTTCGCCATCGCCGTTTCAATCATTTTAGTGTGGGCCGTCTCAGGCCCCGTCTTCGGATTCAGTGATACGTGGCAACTGGTCATCAATACAGGCACGACGATTGTGACCTTTCTCATGGTGTTCCTTATACAGAATACGCAGAACAGGGATTCCGAAGCCATTCAGGTGAAGCTGGACGAAATTATTCGTGCCATCGAAGGGGCGGATAACGCGCTGCTGGACTTGGAGGAGCTGGACGAAAAGGAGCTTGATGTCATACGGCAACACTATGAGGTGATGGCGGAAGAGGCTCGGAAGGCTTTAAAGGGAGCAAAGTCGGATAAGCGAACGGTGAAGGGGCATAAAAAACACTAGCGGGTCGCTTTCATCCATTCGATGCAGCGCCGCAGGTGCGAGCGCATCGAGGCGGCGCTCTCCACATGAATGCGACCGTGGCCGGGCAGCACCCACTCGAAGTCGTAGCCGAGCAGTTTCTCCATCGAGCGCGTCTGCTCCGTCCAGGAGTACCAGGCGACGCTGCGGAAGGCCGTCAAGGTCTCTCTCGCGGGAGACCAGGCGAGATGGTCGCCCGTGAAGAGAAACCTGTCTTTGTAGAGCAGCACCATATGGCCGCGCGTGTGGCCGGGCACGGGGATAGCAATCAGCTCATCGTCAAGTCGCACTTCCGCTTCGCCCTCTATGACCTGCTCGACGCCGCGCCGCCCTGCGCCGTCCGCGTCGTGCATGATGCGACGGCAGCCGAATTTCTTGGCGAACAAGGCGTGATCGGCGATGTCGTCCTGGTGCGTCAGAAACATAGTGCTTACGCCGCCCATCACGCCGATACGTTTGACGAGCGGCCCGGCGAAGCGCGGCGAGTCCACAAGCACGTTGCCGCCTTCGCTTTCAGGCCGCACGATCAGATAACTCCATGCGCCGAAGCTGGACTCGGAGGTGAAGCCGCAGAAATAGACGTTCTCGGCGAGGCGCGAAGGGAAGGCGTCAATGCCGATTCGCATGTCATGCTTCAGAGTAGAGCCAATAGAGCCGGTCGGACAGGCCACCAAAGACATCAGGGCGAGCCGCGTCTCCTCTTCCGTCTCGGGCTGGCGATAGACGCTCGACTGATCGCCGTGATCGCGGAACGTGGCGGGCGCAATCTGGCGGCACGCGTCGCAATCTATGCAGGTCGCGTCAACGAAAAAGTCGCCCGGAACATTCTCCGGCAATCGCGCGGCGAAATTGGCCATCAGCGCTTACACCTCAATAAAGGATAAAGGATGAAAGAAGGAAATTAACAGGGAGGGACAGCAGAGTCAGGATAGAAACAGATAGCCGGATGAAAGATGAAAGCATTGCTGTCTTAATGTTTCTTCTTTTCTCTTTAATCCTGACAATCTCTGTCCATCCTGTTAAATTCTGCCTTGCATGATGCTCATCATCCTTCCGCCTTCATCCTTTCTTCACGGTCTTGTGCCGTCGGGTTGCGGCTCTTCGTCTTCGTCCACGTCTTCGATGATTCTGACCTCGGCTCCGAACTTCTGATAGCCGCGAAAGCGTATCTCGTTGCGTGTCTGAACGGATTGGTCGCCTTCGCGGTAGGTTGATAAGACTTCGGCGCGAGACGGTAAAAGGTATGGGCGCTCGTTGATCGTCACCCAGTCGTAATCAACCGAGCGGCTCGCCTCTATAATAGGAAAGCCGGGTGGAATCTCTGTCGAGATGCTTTCCAGGCGGAGCACTCGATTCAGCTCGCGGTCAATCCAGATTTTGCCTCGATCACCGACGCGGATTTGTTGCGGCGGCTTTCCGGGCTCGCCATAGCTGATCGTCGAGCGCGAGTTCACCTTCTTGATGGCGTACTCGTACACGATGGTGCGGCGTCCGCGCAGAGTATCGGTATCCACGGCCTTGAACTCGGTCTTGGTGTCATCGATAAAAAGCCCCGCGAGACGCGTGACGTATTCACCTGAGGAGCTTGAGCCGCCGAGCTGTTTATAGCCCTGGCCCGCTTGCATTTCGGCGCTCGGCGGCAGACCGTTGACGGCGATCAGCGTGTAATCCTCGCCGATGCCTGCGCGAAAGCTGAGCGCTATGGTCAGGCGGTCGACCACTCTCCAGTTGTTCGTGCCGGGGCGTGAGTATGATCGGCTGATCGACTGCTTGACGATAAAATCCGGCATCGCTTCCGAGGCGGCCAGAGTGACGACGCGCGTTCTGGACAGCAGGTCGCGTGCTTCCGCCTCCGGCGGCAAAGCGGATGCGGCCGGGTTGGCCCTGCGCCGCGCGGCCTCTTCCAGCGTCCGTCTGAGCAGCGTGTCGTTTCCGCTCTTGGAGGCGACGACGCCGCGCAAGCCCGGCGTCAGCTCAAAGCCGATGCCGCGCTTTCTGATCTCTTCGACGATCTCGTCTCTCTTTTCAGGATGAGCGGGAAGCTGTTGCACCATACGCACCAACTCCTGGCTCGTGATGGGCGTATCGGTCGATTGCGCCAGGGCCGGGGATAGGCAGAGGCAAAGGAGCAGGGCAGCCAGCAGCGAATTGATGAAATACTTTTGAAAGTTTCGGTACATCTCGATTGATAACCTGACGAATAAATTTTCGGCGTCTCACATGCAAGATGCCGCTAGCCTGTCAGCCGGTTGTCTTAGAGAACGCGCGGGAATGAATTTAACAGCGATGGACAGAGATTGTCAGGATAAAGAATTAAAGAAGTGGCGATAAGAAATTCATCAAGCAACGCTTTTATCTTTCATCCTGCTTTTAGTTCCTATCCTGACAATCTCTGTCCATCGCTGTTAATTTCCGCCATACAGAAATGCTCTATGGCGTGTGCGAGTATCGAGACGCACTGTTGAAGCTCTGCGACGGGCACGAACTCTCCCGTGCGATGAGCGACGCGTATGTCGCCCGGGCCGAGGACGACGGCCTCCGCGCCGAGTCGCTGCATCTCTGGCGCTTCGGTTCCGAAACTGATCGTGCCCGCCGTCTTGCCCGTCGCCTCCTCAAGCAATCGAACGAGCCTTGAATCGCCCGCCGTCTCCATCCCCTCGTCAATTCGTAAGACGTTGATCTCGCAATCGAAGGTCTCATCGCGCGCGCTCTCATCTTCGACGGCGGCGCGCAGGAGGTCCAGCACACGGGCCGCCTTCTGTCCCGGCACGGGACGCCATTCGAGCGTGAAGCGACACTCTCCGGCGATGATGTTCTTGGCCGTGCCGCCGGCAACCACGCCGACGTTGAGCGTCGTATGAGGCGGATCAAACTCTTCGCGGCTCTCTTGCTTGAGCGCCTCCGCGATGCCTTCGAGCTGAGAGATGAGACGCGCGGCACGAAAGATGGCGGATGCGCCGAGGGCCGGATAGGCGCTGTGGCCTTCGCGCCCGCGCACGGTAACTTCGGCCAGGCAGTAGCCTTTCCCGGCGCGTATGGGCTGTAGAGAGGTTGGCTCCCCGACGATGCTGTAATGCGCTACGAGCGAGCGCGCCTCCGCCAGCCGCTTTGCTCCCAGGCAGCCGATCTCTTCGTCCGCGGTCAGGACGAGCGCAACGCTGCGGCGAAGTCTGGCGGCCTCGCAGCCTTCAATGGCCTTAATGGCGGCGGCAATAAAGCCTTTTGTATCACACGCGCCGCGCCCGTAAAGCCGTCCGTCGCGTGCGGCCAGCGCGAGGGCTTCAGTCCACCCGGCATCATAGGGCACGGTGTCCGTATGACCGACGAGCGCAAGCTCTACCTCTTCGTCGCGCACGCTGGGCCCAAGGACGGCAACCATGTTCGTCTTTTCAACGCCGCGCTCGTCCATGTACGGATAAGTGCGTAGGCGCATCCCAGCCGCTTCGGCCCGCGCCGCGGCGTAAGAGATAATCTCACGGTTGGAGCGAGCGGAAACCGAATCAATCGCAACGAGGCGCGCCAGTGTCTCTTCGACATTCATCTCTTTAGCTCCACAATCTACGTTGAAGGGCGGCGAACCTGCGCACTATCCCGGGCGCGGCGCGATGCTCCCCGTTTTCCAGGATGGGCCGAGCGCCGACGAAGACTTCACGGATGCTCCTTTGCGCGTGCGAGAAGACGATGCAGGGAAGTAGGTCTTCCGTGGACGCTCCGGCGATTGACGGGTCATTCAGGTCTAGGGTGAAGAAGTCAGCCGGGCGGCCCTCTTCGAGCTTACCGCCGTCCGAGCCAATGCTCTGTGCGCCGTGCAGGGTCGCGCAATCCAGCAAACGCCCCGCCAGAGAGGCGAGCCCATCTCCCTCTTCGGAGAGCACGGCGCGCTCAAGCTTACTCAGGCGCAGGTGCAGCTCAAGCTCGCGCGCGTCTTCCAGCAAGTCCACCTGCGCTTGACTGTCCGTGCCGAGCGCCACGCGCACGCCTTCGCGGAAAAACAGGTCGGCGGGCGCAACGCCGTCGCCCAGATTACGCTCCGTCGTCGGGCACGCGCAGGCCATCGCTCCCGAGCGCGCAAGAGCACGCGCCTCTTCCGGCGTGATGTGGATGACGTGTATGCCCGTCAGGCGATCATCCAGCAGACCTTCGGTGTCGAGCAGCGCGACGGGCGTGCGCCCGTATTCCTCCATGCAGGCTGCGACCTCTGCGGGCTGCTCCGCCAGATGCATGTGAACGGAAAGCGCGCGTGAGCGTGCGAAGCGGGAGACCTCTTTCAAATACGGGAGGGGCACTGCGCGCACGCTATGCGGCGCGACGCCGACGCGCGCAGCGTCATCATCCGCCAGGGCAGATCGCAAAGCCTCCACGTTGCGCAGATAAACTTCAGGGTCTGCTTCGATGAATCGCGCCTGTCTTTCATTAGGCGCAATGCGAAACCCGGAGCGCGCATAGGCCACGCGCAGCAGAGTGATTCGCAGCCCCACGTCGCGCGCGGCTCTCACCACGGCCTTGGCCAGTAAGTTCTCGTCCTCGTAAGGAGAGCCATCGGGCGTGCGATGAAGGTAATGAAATTCTCCGACAGACGTGATGCCGCCCAGGACCATCTCAAGAAAAGCCATGCGCGAGGCATCATAAATTTCTTCGGGCCCGAGGCGCGTCGCCGCGCTATACATCATTTCGCGCCATGTCCAGAAGGAGTCCCGCGCGCCCGTGCGATATTCCGTGCGCCCGCGAATGACACGTTGGAAGGCATGCGAATGCGCGTTGACGAGGCCGGGCAAGAGCGCTCGATTCTTGAGCGGAACAACTGAGCGAGCCGTCACTTCCGCCGCCGGCACAATCCGCGTAATGCGACCTTGCCGGTCACACACAAGCGCTAGACCGCGCTCGAAGCGCCCATCCCTGTAGAGCAGCTCAGGCAGCCAGGCGACGTGCGAGTCATCGCCCGGCCCCTCCTCAATCCGTAACTCGCTCGAAGAATCAACCATCAAACTTATCGAGGCGGAATCTAACAGGGAGGGAAAAGCAAGGATGAAGGATGAAGGCGGAAGGATGAAACAAAGATAGCTCAACTTGAATTACTCTTCTTTCATCCTTCATCCTTCCGCCTTCATCCTTTCTATCCTGTCCATCCTGTTAATTGCCTTTTCTGGTCGCAATCCACGCGTCCACGTTTCGTTCGAGGACATCGAGGGGGACGGCCCCTGATAAAAGGACTGCATCGTGAAACTCGCGTATGTCGAAGCGGTCGCCGAGCGCGCGGCGGGCTCTCTCTCTAAGCTCCGTGATCTTGAGCTGGCCCACCTTGTAGGCGAGCGCCTGTCCGGGCATGGAGATGTAACGATCAATCTCGTTAACGATGTCCTGCTCGGTCTTGGCCGCGTTCTCCATGAAGTAGTTGATCGCGCGCTGCCTGTCCCATTTCATGTAGTGCATGCCCGTGTCAACGACGAGTCGAACCGCGCGCCACATCTCATAGGTGAGCTGGCCAAACTTCGAGTAAGGATCGTCGTAGAGGCCCATCTCTTCGCCGAGCGATTCGGCGTAAAGACCCCAGCCTTCGACGAAGGCCGTGTAGCCGCCGTAGCGACGGAAGTTCGGAATCTCGCCCAGCTCCTGCGCGAGCGCGATTTGAAGATGATGGCCGGGCACGCTCTCATGCAGCGAGAGCGCCATCATCTCCCACTTGGGCCGCGTCTCCGGTTTGTAGAGATTGACGTAGTAGAGACCCGGGCGCGAGCCGTCTCCTGCCGGACGGTTGTAGTAAGCGGTCGTCGTATCGGGCGCGATCTTGTCGGGGATGGGAGTCACGCCGTAGGGCATGCGCGGCAGGGTCTTGAAGACTTTGACGAGGTTCGGGTCAATGCGTTTGGCGAGCGCGCGGTAGGCTTCCAGAAGCTCTTCTGGCGTTTTGTAGTAGAACTGCTGGTCGGTTCTGAGCTTGGTGAAGAACTCGGAGAGCGTGCCACGGAAGCCGACCTTCTCCATGATCGCCTGCATCTCTGCGCGTATGCGCTTGACCTCGCTCAAGCCTTTCTCGTGAATCTCCTGCGGCGTCATCGCGGTCGTCGTGTAACGGCGGGCGAGGTAAGCGTAAAGCTCCGCGCCCTGCGGCATCTGCCAGATGCCGACCTGATCGAAGGCGGCGGGCATGTATTCTCCGGCGAAGTAGGTCTTGAGCTTTTGGAAGGAGGGAATCACGCCGCCCGCTATCGCCTCGCGCGCGGCTTTAGCCAGGCGCTCGCGCTCGCTCGCAGGGATGGAATCGGGGAAAGTTTTGAAAGGCTTGTAGAATGGGCTGTCCTCGGGATTTGCGACGATCTGTTTGTCTATCTGGCCCGGCACACGCCCGAGCACGATCTTGGGCCACATGATATGTGCCTTTGCGCCTTCGCGCATGAGCGTCATGTCCTGTTCCATCAAAGCGGGAAAGGTGCGCAGGCGCGCGATCCAGTCTTCGTAGTCCTTGACGGTTTGAAAGCGCAGGAGCTCTGTCAATTCGTCCGCCGTCTGAATGCCGCCGCGCTGGTTGATCGGCAATAGATACAGCCTGTACTTGTAGCCTTCGGCGTCCATCTCCAAATCTTTCATGAAGAGGTCGTAGTTCAACTGGTCGGCTGCCGAGAGCCTTGAGCGATCAATCTTCTTGAGGCGGGCGAGCGCTTCGGTCGTGTGTGCCTGCCGCTTTCTGATAGCTTCGAGGCTGTCGTCGTCCCAGCGGTCGTTCCAGCGCCGGTCGCCGAGCGTCGAAGCCCAGGTCGGATTCTGCTCCATCGTATAATCCCACTCGGCGGCAAAGAGCGCATGAAGCGCCCGGCCAGTCTCGTTCGCGTTGTCGCTCTGGCCCCTGGCGGTCAGGGGTGAAAGCGAGACAATCGCCGCAAGCGTTAATAAGAGGTTGATCGCGCGCATAGAATCTCCATCGTCGGGCGGCTTTCGGTCGCCGCGTTCTTGAATAAGTGTGATCGGATAAGTCCGGGAAGAAGCTAACAATATCACACGGAGTCGCGGGCGCGCACGCCGGGCGGATGTGTCCTTCACTTGACAGGGCCGGGCCCCGCTCGACTCGTCACACATTCGATTGATTCTCTTGAAGATTTGGCGAGCACCTTGAGCACGGGCCGGGGCATCTAAATGGACGTGAGCGTGACACCGGAAAATCTAAGAATCTACGCACGTTTTGCGCGCCAGCACGCGCGGCGCTTTCTACAGGAGCGCGTCAGGGAATCACGCACGCCGATTCCGCCCGCGCCACATCGCCCGGCGCCCGAGAGTTGGAGCGACGAGCGCCTGACCGTCGCCTGGCTCGGCCACGCGACCGTGCTCGTTAACTTTTACGGAACCTGGCTTCTGACCGATCCGGTCCTGGGCCCACGCGTCGGCGTCCATATCGCCGGGCTCACCCTCGGCCCGAGACGCCTCGTCAAGCCTGCGCTTTCCGCACGCGAGCTGCCGCCCCTGGACGGCGTGCTCATCTCGCACGCGCACATGGATCATTGCGACCTGCCGACGTTGCGCCGCCTGCCGCGCAGCGCGCACGCCGTCGTTCAGCGCGACAACCTGGACCTCGTACGCCGTTTCCGCCGCGCGAGCGAGCTTGGCTGGGGCGAAGCGGTCGAAGTCGGCGGCGCACGCGTAGAGGCCATCGAGGTCAATCACTGGGGCGCGCGCAAGCTGACGGACAGGCATCGCGGCTACGGCGGGTTTTTGATTACGAAGCATGGACGCGCCGTCGTCTTCGGCGGAGACACTGCCTACACGCACGCCTTCGTACGCCTGCGTCCACGCTTGAAGATAGACCTGGCGATATTGCCCATCGGCGCTTACGACCCTTACGTCTACGCTCACGCCAATCCCGAACAGGCCTGGGCCATGCGCGCCGAGATGGGCGCGACCTATATCCTGCCCATGCACCATTCGACCTTTCGCCTGAGCCGCGAGCCCGTTAAAGAGCCCATCACGCGTCTCCTCAAGGCCGCCGGTAATGAGTCATGGCGTGTCGCCCTGCGCGAGCCCGGCGAGACATGGACGCTTCCCGAAGGAGCAACAACGCCGTACCGGGATAAGAGCGCGTGTGCGCTCTCATCTTCCGTCTCTTAGATCACCCTATTCGTCCGCTGCGACTTCCTGTATGCTCCCGTCTGAAAGGGAGTCCGGTATGGCGAAGATGGTCGAACTGATAGAAAAGATGCTGCGCGGTGAAATACCGCCGCCGCCCGTGGCGCGTCTGATCGGCTTCAAGCTCACCGCTCTTCGACCGGGCGAAGCGATTGTCGAGTTAGAGGCCACGGAAGCGCACGCCAACCCTATGGGAACGCTTCACGGCGGCGTGCTCTGCGACATCGCCGACGCCGCGATGGGGCTGGCCTACGCCTCCTCGCTCGGCGAGGACGAGTCCTTCACTACGCTTGAGCTGAAAATCAACTTCTTAAAGCCCGTCTGGAAGGGAAGGCTTACGGCTACCGGGCGCGTCGTCAAGCAGGGACGCACCGTCGGACTGGTCGAGTGTGACGTGACGGACAATGAGGGCGGCCTCGTGGCACGCTCTTCGAGCACCTGCCTGACGCTCAAGGGAGAGCAGGCGCGCGGGCGCTGAAGAAGCCGGAACATCTGAGAGCACATGCCTGCCGAATGCTTTTATCAATCCAGAGGGGCGAAGAATCCC
Organism: Pyrinomonadaceae bacterium; assembly: GCA_036389095.1. Lineage (GTDB taxonomy): Bacteria > Acidobacteriota > Blastocatellia > Pyrinomonadales > Pyrinomonadaceae > DASQYE01. The sequence continues at coordinate 190,313 of DASVQM010000004.1, read as the reverse complement.
TGGGCCCATCACTCGCAGCAGCGGCGTCGGAGACAGCGAGGATGAATCGTCGCACAGCTTTATTGCTCGGAGCTACGGGCCTGGTCGGCGGTCATTGTCTAGACCTGCTGTTGAAAGATGCGGCTTACGGTAAAGTCACGACGCTCGGGAGAAGGCTGCTCCCGGTCGAGCATCAAAAGCTTGAGCAGCAGGTAGTTGATTTCACACGCCTCGCAGACTTCGCCTCGCTGCTCGAAGCGCAGGACATCTTCAGTTGCCTGGGAACGACGATCAAGAAGGCCGGGACGAGAGAAGCCTTCCGGCAGGTTGATTTCTCGTACCCGTACGAGGCCGCGCGCATCGCCGTCAAGAACGGTGCGGAGCAGTTGCTTCTGGTCTCATCTCTCGGCGCGGATGCGCGCTCCGGCATCTTCTACAATCGGGTCAAGGGCGAGCTGGAAGATGCCGTCTCGAAGCTTCCATTCCGTGGCATCCAAATCTTCCGCCCGTCGCTGCTGCTGGGCAAGCGTGACGAATTCAGGCGCGGCGAGAGAATCTCCGAATACGCTATGAAAACATTCTCTTTCCTGCTGGTGGGCCCACTCGACAAGTACCGCCCCGTCCAAGCTCGCGCCGTCGCCACCGCCATGCTCAGGGTCGCTAAGGCGAACCCGGCGGGCGTCAACATATTTGAGTCTGACCGCATACGCGCCGGGGTAGAGACATGACCGCTGAGCGCAGCATACAGGTCAGTACCGCCTAAGGCGGCTTATCCGGGAGATAAAGTGATGATGAAGAGGGTCAGCGTTGTGGCGCGGGTCAAGGCCGTCAAGGGTATGGAGGAGAAGGTCAGGCGGGAATGCCTCGCGCTGCTTGCGCCGTCGCGCAGCGAAACCGGCTGCATCAACTACGACCTGCATCAAGCGTTGGATGATCCGACGCTCCTTCTCTTCTATGAAAACTGGACGAGCATGTCGGAGTTGGAGAAGCACCTCGACGCGGAACACTCGCGCCGGTTCGACGAAAGGACTGACGGGATGCTCGATGGGCCCGTCGAAATTACTCTGTGCGAGATGATCGGCTAAAACACGGGCGGGCGAAGGCCGCCGCTCCCTCTTGTGAGTAGGGAGACGCAAGGTGAGGCACATTCATATGGAGACGGACAAAGCATTGCGCGAACACTTGCTCTACGTACTGCGCGGCGGCGGCGCGCACATCGGCTTCGAGAGCGTCGTCGAAGATTTTCCCGTCGAGTTGATCGGTCGAAAGGTCGAGCATATTCCCTACACGCCCTGGCAGCTACTTGAACACATGCGAATCGCGCAGTGGGATATTCTTGAGTTCAGCCGTAACGCTAAACACGTTTCGCCCGATTGGCCGAAGGGCTACTGGCCCACGGATGATGTGACGCCCGATGAGGATGCATGGAACAAGAGCCTGGCGGCTTTCCGCGCCGACCTCAGGGAGATGGAGAAGCTTGTCGAAGACCCTTCGACAGACCTCTTCGCGGCCATCGCGCATGGCGAGGGGCAGACCGTCCTGCGCGAGGCGCTGCTCATTGCCGACCATAACGCTTACCATCTGGGCGTGCTCTCAACGATGAAGAGATTGCTCGTCGCAGCACGCGGGCAGTAGATGAGTGCTCGCTAGAAGTGTGGGTTTGAACGTGACGGGTTCGCTCAAGGCCGTATGCCTGTTGCGCGCGAGTCGCTTGACACGGTTGACGGCTTCGCGCAATGCTAACGCGCATCAGTTAGACAATCCGTGCTGCCGTTACTTCCGAGGAAAAGAAGATGAAAGCTGTGCTCTCGCTGGCCTTTGCGCTCGTGTGCGCGATTGCGCCCGCCGTTTGTGCCCAGGACAGGCCGCAGGCTTATACGGGCGCGACCATCATTCCCATCAACGGCCCTCCCATCCAAGACGGCGTGCTCGTCGTCTCTCGCGGGAAGATCATCGCCGTCGGCCCTCGCGCTTCGACGCAGATACCAGCCGATGCACAGACCATAGACGCCAGCGGCAAAGTCATCATGCCCGGCCTGGTAGATTCGCACAGTCACATCGGCGGCGGCGCGGGAGGCGATAACTCAGCGCCCATCCAGCCCGACGTGCGGATTCTGGATTCCATCAACGTCCAGGACAACAGCCTCCGCCGCGCTCGCGCGGGCGGCATCACGACCGTCAACGTCATGCCTGGCTCCTCGCTTCTGCTGAGCGGGCAGACGCTCTATCTCAAGCTGAGACAGGGCAAGGTCATTGATGACCTGTTGATAAGAGATGCGCAGGGCCACATCGCGGGCGGGATGAAGATGGCCAACGGCACGAACCCGCTGCGCCCTGATTCGAGCGGCCCGCTGCCCGGGACACGCGCCCGCAGCGCCGCGCTCGTGCGCGAGCAGTTCGTCAAGGCGCAGGAGTACCGCGAGCGCGTTCGTCGCGCAGGCAGCGACCGCTCGAAGATGCCCGCGCGCGATCTGGCGATGGAGGCCCTGGTCGAAGTTCTGGAAGGACGCCGCACAGTTCACTTTCACACGCATCGTCACGACGACATTCTGACGGCGATGCGGCTCGCAAAGGAATTCGGCTTTCGGCTCGTGCTGCATCACGTCTCGGAAGGATGGAAGGTGGCGGCGGAGATAGCGCGCGCTCAAGTCCCGACCTCTCTGACCGTCGTCGATGCTCCGGGAGGAAAACTCGAATCCACGGACGTGACGCTCGGCAACGGCATGCTCCTTGATCGCGCAGGCGTGCTCGTCGGCTTTAATACGGATGATTACATCACGGACTCGCGCCTCTTCCTGCGCGCGGCGGCGCTCTCTGTGCGCGCCGGGATGACGCGCGAGCGTGCGCTCTACGCGATGACGCTCGCGGGCGCGCGGATGCTCGGCCTGCAAGACCGCACGGGCTCGCTTGAGCCGGGCAAGGACGCAGACTTCATCATTCTCTCGGGCGACCCCTTCAGCGTTTATACGCACGTCCTGGAAACTTACGTCGAGGGCGCGAAGGTCTTTGACCGCGCAAACCCTGATGACCGTCTCTATGCCACGGGCGGCCAGGGTGCCGGACGCGGCCAACTCCTGGACCTGGACGAGATCGAGCGCACGGGCGCAGAGGACGGACAGTGATGATCGCAAACCTCTTCACCTTTGCCGGATGCAGGCTGCCTGTTCTGCTCGTCATGACAGCGATCGCTTCTTCCGCGTCGGCACAGGTGGCCGTTCGCGGCGAGACCGTCTACACGATGGCTGGCCCGGCGATACGCGACGGCGTCGTGCTCATTCGTGAAGGCCGCATAGAGCGCCTCGGCCCGGCATCAAGCGTCCACATCCCGGAAGGCTATCGAACCATCAACGCGCGCGTCGTCACGCCCGGACTCATCGACGCGCACTCGACCATAGGTCTCTCCGGCTATCTCAACCAGCCTCACGATCAGATGCAGGTCGAACGCTCGGCTCCCATCCAACCGGAGTTGCGCGCCGTGGATGCTTACAACGGGCGCGACCGCCTCGTCGAATGGGTGCGCAGCTTCGGCATCACGACCGTTCATACGGGACACGGGCCGGGCTCTCTTATTTCGGGTCAGACCATGATCGTGAAGACCATCAGCGGCGAGGTCGAGCAAGCGACCATCCTGCCGACGGCGATGATCGCCGCTTCCGTCGGCGAGGCTGGACTGGGAACGGCGGGACGTGCGCCCGGCACATACTCGAAAGAGATTGCGATGCTCAGAGCAGAGCTGTTAAAGGCACAGGAGTATGACCGTAAACAGTCGAGCGCCAGGGAAGATCAGAAGGGCAGCCGCGAGCTGCGCTCAGAGACTCTCGCCCGCGTCCTCAAAGGCGAGCTACCGCTGCTCGTCACGGTTCATCGCGCTCATAACATCATCGCCGTCCTGCGTCTCGCCAAAGAGTTCAACATCCGCGTCGTCTTAGACGGTGCGGCTGAAGCCTACCTGGTCGCGGAGCAGATCAAGGCGGCGAATGTTCCCGTCATCATTCATCCGACGATGTATCGCGCCGCCGGAGAGACCGAGAACCTCAGCATGGAGACGGCGGCGACGCTGCGCAGGGCTGGCATCCCCATCGCACTGCAAAGCGGCTTCGAGGCTTATGTGCCCAAGACGCGCGTCGTTCTCTTTGAAGCCGCCGTCGCCGCCGCCAACGGCCTCACGTTCGACGAAGCCCTGTCGGCGATCACGATTGACGCCGCACGTCTGCTCGGCATCTCACAGCGCGTCGGCTCGCTCGAAACGGGTAAGGATGCTGACCTGGCGCTCTACGACGGCGACCCCTTCGAGTACACCACGCACTGCACGGGCACGATCATCAACGGGAAGCTGGTGAGCGAAGAGGCGCATTAGAGCGGATGGCGAATGACTGTCAGGTCACTAGGGCCAAAGGTCGCGGGCGGGTCGGGATACGCTGACGACCCGCCCGCGACCTTTGGCCCTACTGACCTCTCTTCAACTACGACCTTGTATCACGATAGCTCAATCTATTCGTGCGAGGAGGAGGAGGATGCCTGCGCCGTCTCAGCGCCGCGCCGCTCGTCTGCCGCAGGTGCGCGTGTGCCGAGCACTATGCGGACGCTGTGGCGCGCGCCGTCGTCCCTGAGTGGAATGTCGTCCGTGGATTGAAGCTCACCGTCCACTTCGACGCTGGCAATGCCGCGACTCAGGCCGTAGGGGTTCTCGACTTTGATCGCATAGCGCGATGAGCCGTAGCGGTAGTTGATCTCGTATTCGCGCCAGCTTCGCGGAATGCAGGGCTCTATGCGCAGGCGGTCTCCGCGCAGCCCGAAGCCGAGGATATATTCGAGCCCGGCGCGATACATCCAACTGGCCGAGCCCGTGTACCACGTCCAGCCGCCGCGCCCGGTGTGCGGCGGCACTGCGTAAACATCTGCGGCGGCGACGTAGGGCTCGACCTTGTACTTGTGCAGACCCGCGCGCGTCGAGGCGTGGTTGATCGGATTCAGGAGCGCGAAGAGTTCGCCCGCGCGATCACCGTCGCCGAGCATGGCGTAGGCGATGAGCGTCCACAGCGCGGCGTGTGTGTACTGCCCGCCGTTCTCGCGCACGCCCGGCACGTAGCCTTTGATATAGCCCGGGTCTAAGGCGCTCTTGTCGAACGGCGGCGTAAACAGTATGACGAGACCGTCGCCGCGTCGAATCAGGTACTCTTCGACGGCGGCCATCGCGCGCGCTGCGCGGTGAGGGTCGGCTGCGCCGCTGATGACGCCCCAGGATTGTGCAATCGAATCAATGCGACACTCTTCATTCTGCGCCGAGCCCAAGGGCGTGCCGTCGTCAAAGTAAGCGCGGCGATACCAGTCGCCGTCCCATCCTTCGGCTTCGAGCGCCTTCTTCAAATTCGCCACATGCTCGCGGTACAGGGCTGCGCGCTTCTCGTCAAGGCGTGCCTCGCAGAAGGGCGTGAACCAGGTCAGAGTGTTGTGTAGAAACCATCCGACCCAGATGCTCTCGCCGCTGCCGCGATTTCCGACGCGGTTCATCCCGTCATTCCAATCGCCTGAGCCCATCAGGGGAAGCCCCCGTTCGCCCACGGCGAGGCTGCGGTCTAGTGTGCGCACGCAATGCTCATAGAGGCTGGCCTGTTGGCTGGAGACCGTCGGCTGCATGTAGGACTCGTCCTCTTCCGGCCCGAGCAGCGGCGCTTCCAGGAAGGGAACCGATTCGTCGAGCACTGCGGAGTCGCCGGTCGCGTTGATATAGAAGCTGGCGACGTAGGGCAGCCACAGGAGATCATCAGAGAAGCGCGTGCGTACTCCGCGCCCGGTCGGCGGATGCCACCAGTGCTGCACGTCGCCTTCCTTGAATTGATGACGGGCGGCGCGCAGCAGTTGCGAGCGCGCGATGTCGGCCCTGGCGTAGACGAGAGCCATCACGTCCTGCAACTGGTCGCGGAAACCGTAGGCTCCGCCCGATTGGTAGAAGGCCGAGCGCGCCAGCACGCGGCACGCAAGGGTCTGGTAGGGCAGCCAGCGATTGAGAATCGTATCCATCGCCGCATCGGGCGTGCGGACTTCAATCGTGCTCAGCATTTTGTCCCAGTGCGCGAGCACGCGCTCGAACGCTTCACTGGCAAACTGCGGCTGGCGATAGCGTCTCGCCACGGCGCGCGCAGCCTCTTTCGTCTCCGCTTCGCCCAGGAGAAAGACGACCTCGCGCGCTTCGCCCGGCTCAAGCTCGACGACGGTTTGCAGCGCCGCGCACGGGTCGAATCCGGCCCCTGTGCGCCCTGAAAGATGAGAGCGGCGCAGGGCGGCTGGACGACTCGGGCTGCGGTTGCGGCCCAGAAATTCTTTTCGATCACACGTCACCGTCCGATTCTCGACGCTCATATCGGCGAAGGCGACGCGCTCTGCGAACTCGTTGTTATAAGGGTTGCGCGCAAAGATCGCGCCGCTCTGCTCGTCAATCTCCGTGATGACGTAAGGGGCCGAGCGCCCGCGCTCGACGCCGAGCACCAGCTCGCTATAGCTGGTCACGCTCAGACGCCTACGCCTGTCCGTGCGATTGCGCAGGCGAAGCAGTGAAATCTTGACGGGCGCGTCGAGCGGGACAAAAAGCAGCAGCTCCTGCGAGATGCCGTGGCTCGTGTGCTCGAAGACTGTGTAGCCCTGGCCGTGGCGTATCACGTAAGGCTCGTCTTCGCGCACGGGCAAGGGTGTGGTCGTCCAGATCGTGCCGCTCTCTTCATCGCGCAGGTAGATGGCTTCACCTACGCAATCGCTGACGGCATCGTTAGACCATGGCGTCAGGCGGTTCTCGCGGCTGTTGACAGACCACGTATAGCCTCCGCCCCCCTCCGTCACTTGAAAGCCGAAATCCTGCTCGTTGGCGATGATGTTCGTCCAGGGCGCGGGCGTCCATTGACCTTCGCCGAGCACCGTGACGTATTCGCGCCCGCCATGACTGAAGCCGCCGAGCCCGTTGAAGAAAGCAAGCTGGGGAGCGGCGAAGGTCGCCTCCGGGTAGGCGCGTGAAGGCGTGCGCGGAACAAAAGAGGGCGGCAGGGCCTCTTCCGGCATACGCCGCACGAGCTGCTCTGCGAGTTCGCCGCGCTCAGGCACGACGACGACGCGCGCCACGGCATGCAGCAGTATACGGTCTGCTTCCGGCATCAGGTCGGAGCGACGTAGGAAGACGCCGCCGGGCTTATCCTGCAACGCCGCGGAGCCGGATGAGCGAACCAGGGCGAGCAGCTCATCCTGTAGCGCCTGCACGTAGCTGGGCGGATGCTCGTTGAGAATGACGAGATCAATGGCGAGCCCCTTCAGGCGAAGGTATTCGTGGCCGCGCAGCAGTTGCCTGACCGTGCCCAGGTCTTCCGAGCGGCTGATGCGGACGATGACGATGGGCAGGTCGCCGCTGATACCGTAAGGCCAGAGGCTCGACTGTGACCGGCTATTCAAAGCCAGCGTGTGCGGGCTCGGGCGCAAAGAGGGGTCGCAGTAAAGCACGCGCCCGGCGAGCCGCTGGAAGAGATGCGCTTCCTCCGTGTCTACGTTGTGGTGGCGCATCTCGACCTGAGACTGCGTCCAGGCCAGGCGGGCCTCGCGGTCGAAGATCGAAGGGTCGTGATATTTATCGGCGAGCGCCAGCGCCTCTTCGCGCGAGCGCGCGACGGCGGTCGTGAAAGAGACGTGGGCCATCTCGCCCGGCTTCAGCCGCACACGCTGTCGTAAGCTAAAGACGGGGTCGAGCACCGCTCCCGTCGTGTTCGAGAGCGGGCGTTCCTCGATGACGGCGACGGGGTCTGCTGTCGAGCGCCCGCGCCCTAGAAAACGGCTGCGGTCTGTCTCGTACTGCACAGCGCCGACTCTCTCTCCCTCCGTGAAGATAACGTGAGCGGCATAGACGGGCTCGTCCTTGCTCGAACGCGGGCGGCGGCGCGCGATGAGAGCATTTTCGGCGGCGAAAAATTCCGTCTCGACGAAGAGATTGCTGAAGGCCGGATGCGCCGCGTCGGCTGCGGGCGGGGCGATCACTACTTCCGCATAACTCGTCAGCTCTATCTCGCGCACGCGCGTCGAGTTGTTGGTCAGCGAGATGCGCCGCACCTCCGCATCGTCTTCGGGCGAGACGATGATCTCCATGTGAGTGGTCACGCCCGCGTCCGTGCGCCAGAAATCAACCTTGTCCTCGGAGAAGGAGACCTCGTAAGAGCGTGGCGGGTGGCCGGTCGGCTGATAACCCGCCGACCAGACCGCGCCGCTGCGGACATCGCGCAGGTAACAGAAGGAGCCCCAGTGGTCGCGCGTCACATCTTCGCGCCAGCGCGTGACGCCGATGGGCCCACAGACGGAATAGCCCGCTCCGGCGGATGTGACCATCACGGAGTATGTGCCGTTCGAGAGGAGCTGCGTGCGCGGCGTCGGAAGATCAGCCGAATCGTAGACGCGCGTCACCAGTCCCGGCAGCGTATGAACCACACGCCCTGACAGCACCTCTTCGGCGCGCGGGTGTGCCGCCGCCCCGCCGCGCGGAATGCGTTCCTGCAAGATCAACTCCGTGGCCTGGACGACCGGCTCGGCGTGAAAGCGCTGCTGCATCACGTCCCGGTTGATGAGGTTGTCGAGCGCGACGAGGCTCATGCCCTGATGATGGGCCATGAAGGCGCGAATCACCGCGCGCTTCTGATCCTGCGGCAGACGCTCCGCCGTGTAGTCTATTGATTCGTAGAAACCGTAGCTGCCGAGCGCGCCTTCACGCGCAAGCCGCCGCAGGTTCGCAAGCGCACGCGAGGGCGCGACCATCGCCGCAAGCAAAGTCGCATAAGGCGCGATCACCAGGTCTTCGGAGAGACCGCGCTTGAGGCCCAGGCCGGGGACGCCGAAGGGCCCATACTGGTAGTTGAGATGCAGGTCGCGCGCGTTGTAAGCGGATTCGGATATTCCCCAGGGGACGCCGCGCTCGTCGCCGTATTCGATCTGCCGCCCGACCACGGCCCTGTGCGTCTGGTCGAGCAGCGTGTTGGCATAGCTGCGCATGACGAGGAGCGGCATCAGGTATTCAAACATCGTCGCCGTCCAGGAGATGAGCGCGCGGCTCCCGTTGACGGGCGTCAACTGTCGGCCAAGATGAAACCAGTGCTCCTGCGGCGCGTCGCCCTTGGCGATGGCGACGAAGCTGGCGAGGCGCGATTCCGACGCCAGCAGGTCATAGTAGGAATTGTCCACGCGCCCGGCGGAGACGTTGTAGCCGATGACGAAGACTTTGCGCTCCTCGTCAAGCAGGAACTTGAAATCCATCTCCTCGAATAAGGTTTGAGCACGCTGCGCCAGCTTGCTCAAACGCGCCAGCAGGCTACGGGCTGCGCGAGCGCCGTCCTCGAAACTCCTGGCGAGCGAAGCCAGAGCGTCGTTCGTGGGGGCGACGCTCTCCGGCGCTGACGCGCTGCTACTGCGTTGATGTTCTTCGACCTCGCCGCTGAGCGCCGCCAGGCTCAGCAGCGCGGCCTCGTACTCCTCGGCCATCTGCGAGATGCTGTTGACGCCTTCCAGGGCGAGGGCATGGGCGCGTAAGCGCTCGACCGCTTCGCCTGAGAAATCCTTGACGAGCGGCTCAAGCCGGGCCCAGAGCGCAGCGGGGCCGTCCAGGGCCAGGATGCGCAGGTCGCGCTGGCAGGTTTGAGTCTGCCGCACACAGGCGCTGATCCAGAAACGCAGCTCGGTGAAATTCTCCTTGCCATGTTCCTGCGAGAGCGCGCCCACTATGTCGTCAATCTCTGCGGCGTGCCGCGCGATGGAGGTGAAGAGCGCGGCCCACTGGCTCAAGGCCGCGGGCGGCTCGACCGAGACGAGCTGCGCGCATGCCTCCACCTCTTCGCGCAGTTGTTTGATGGTCACGACTTCCGTGCGCTGGCGTGATGCTCCCAACCTGGCGGTCTCGTGGCGCATCATCGCAATCGTGTCACCGATGCCCGCCAGCGTCTTCGCGCTGTACAGGGGCGAGTCATAGATCTCAAGACAGGATTGCTTGAGGGCCAGCAGATGCCCGGCCATATTGCCGCTGTCAACGGTCGAGATGTATTGCGGCGCGAGCGGTTCCAGCGTGCGCGTGTCGTACCAGTTGAAGAGATGGCCGCGAAATTTCGGCAGATGGTTCAGGGTCTGGAACGTAAGCTCAAGGCGCTCGACCATCTCAAGCGTGCCGACATAGCCGAAGTCGTGCGCCGCGACGGTCGACAGCAGCAGCAGCCCAATGTTGGTCGGCGAAGTGCGGTGCGCGATGACGGGCTGCGGGTCTTCCTGGAAATTGTCCGGCGGCAGCCATTGATCTTCCTGGCAGACGAACGTCTCGAAGAAGCGCCACGTCCGGCGCGCAACCAGTCGCGCTTCACGCTCTTCGCTCTCCGTCAGTTCCAGGCGCTCGACGGCGATGCGACGGCTGACCCAGTAAGCGACGAGCGGCGAGACGGCCCACGCGCAGAGGAAAGGCAAAGCCGGTATGATCGCGCCGGGACGAAGCGCGAAGATGAGCGCACCGATTAAGGCGACGACCGCTTCGGTCGGCCACATGAAGCGAAAGATGGAGGGAAGATCGTGCCTGCTTCCCTGCTCGGCCTGCGCGGCGGTCGTCCATTCCAGCAGGTGACGACCCGAAACGAGCTTGCGATAGATGGTGCGCGTGATGGCATCCACCATCAGGTAGGATTGATGCGCGAGAAAGGTGATGGAGAGCGCGACCTGCGCCGTGTTCGTCCTGACATCGCCCCACACGCTCCAGAAATGGCTCGTCCAGGGAATGCCGCGCGGGTGCAGCAGGAGGCTCGTCGTGACGTGCGCGTAGACGGGGAAGGCCAGCACCAGCAGAATGAAGAGCGTCCAGAGAAGCGCAGAACCGGGCAGGAGCGTCCAGGCAAAAGCGAGCCACAGGAGGATAGAGGGTGCGACGAGGCTGCGGCGCAGGTTGTCGAAAATCTTCCAGCGCGCAATGAGCGGCAGTTTGTTGCGCACGCGGCGGCCCTCCGCGCTTCGGACGCTTGGGCCCATCCAGCGGGCTATCTGCCAGTCGCCGCGCGTCCAGCGGTGCTGGCGCTGCGCAAACGTGTCGTAGTGCGCGGGGTAATCGTCCAGCAGCTCTATGTCTGACGTGAGCGCGGCCCGCGCGTAGAGACTCTCGAAGAGATCGTGACTGAGCAGAGAGTTTTCGGGCACGCGACCTTCCAGCGCACGCGCGAACGTGTCTATGTCATAGAGTCCCTTGCCCGTAAAGCTGCCTTCGCCGAAGAGGTCTTGATAGACATCTGAGGCGGCGGTCGTATAAGGGTCGATGCCTGTGTTGCCGGAGAAGATGCGCGCGAAGCGCGAGCGGGCGGCGCTCTCCAAAGAGACGCTGACGCGCGGCTGAAGAATGGCGTAACCGCGCGTGACGCGCTCGCGCTCCGCATCATAGTGCGCGCGGTTGAGCGGGTGCGTGATGTGGCCGACGAGCTTGCGCGCGGCCTCGCGTGGTAGCTGGGTATCGGAATCGAGCGTGATACAGAAGCGCACTGTGGCGAGCAGCGCCGCATCGGCGGTCGAGACGATAAAGCTCGTATCGCGTGCGCCGCGAAGCAGCCGGTTGAACTCTTCCAGCTTGCCGCGCTTGCGCTCCCACCCGAGCCATTTCCCCTCGCCCGCGTTCCACTGACGGCGACGGTGAAAGAGGTGAAAGCGCGAAACGCTGCCCTCCTCCTCCTCCGCCGCCCTGTAGCGCGCGTTCAATTCCTCAATGCCCGCCAGGGCCGTCTCAAGCAGCGACCCGTCCTGCGCCGTCTCTTCCTGCGGCGCATCCGTGAAGTCTCCGAGCAGCGCGAAGTATAGATTCTCGTCCTGGTTGGCGAGGTAATGAACTTCCAGGCGTTCAAGCAGCTCTTTCACCGTCTCGACGCTCGTGAAAAGCGTCGGCACGACGACCATCGTGCGCGCCTCGGACGGAATGCCCGACTTCATCTCCATGCTCGGCAGCACACGGGGCGGCAGCAGATATGTGATATCCCAGTTGAGCATGCTCAGGGCTAGGTCGCTGGCCGGAATGAGCGAGAGCAGCGCGAGCGCGACGAGTAAGACGGGGCTGGCTCCCTCCCTGTAGCCGAAGAGGAGCAGCGCCGTGATGACGAGCAGCGTCAAGATGGCGAGCGTGCCCAGATAAAAGAAGGTCGGGTGAGAGAGGATCGCGCGCCTCATGCGCTCGCGTGCGCGCGGGCGATAGTTGAAACTTTTTTCCAGCTCGACGACGCCCTCGTCAATCAGGTAGTAGCCGACGTGCGCGCGGGTCGCGTCCTCCTGCCCCGCTGTTTCGAGAGCGGCGGCGGCCAGTCGCACGGCCTCACGTGCGACATCCAGCTCCGAGGCGCGCGTGCGTTTACTGATACGCTCGATGACGTGGCGATAACGGTCGCGCGTGGCGAAGGTCATACGCGAGTAGACGCCCACAGGGTCGGAGCCCAAAGCCGGGTCAACGAGGCTCACGCTCTCGAAGAAGCCGCGCCAGTCGAGCGTCGAAAGCAGGCGCATGCTGGTGATGATATTGCCGACCGTGATCTGCGCGGCGGCCTGTCGCTGGTGTTCCAGGTGGACGATCTGCTCCGTGCTTTGCCCCTGCTTCTTCAGTTGTTGTTCGAGCCAATCGAAGACGGGCATGACCGCCGGGTTCTGGTCGCGCAGGCGTTGTGTGAGCTGGACGACGAAAGCGCGATCCAAATCCTCGCTCTTCCCGAGCCTGCCCTTCAAGAGCGAGGTCAGCCCCTCGGGCTGGCGACCAGCCATATCGAGCAGAGCATCGGCGAGCGCATCGGCCTCTTCCCTGGCTTCACGCGCGGCGACGATACGTGTGGCCGTGCGGCGCAGGTTCTCGACCAGCGCGAGTCGCAGAGTGATGGCGACGGCCCACAGCTCGCCGATGCTGAGCGGCGTGACCTGCTGATAAGCGCGTATAAATCGCTTGAGCGTCTCCGTGTCGAGACGGCTGTCGGTGTGGGCCGTGATCGAGAGCGCGATGGCGTAGATGCGCGGGTAGCCTTCCATCGCGCCCGCCGCCAGCTTGGGCAGCTCGTAGTAATAAGATTTGGGGAGGTCCTGGCGGATTTCTCTCAGTTGTTCTTCGACGATATGAAAGTTGTCGACGAGCCACTCGGCGGCGGGCGAGATCGTGCGCTCTTTACGAATCGCCTCGACGAGCGAGCGGTAGGCGGCGACGAGCTGGCGTCCGTTCTCTTCGAGCGCAGGCAGCAAGCGCCGCCCGCGTCGTCGTCCTTCGTAGACTTTGAATTCCGAGGCCAGGGTCGCGGCGTGCTGCTCCAGACGCTCGACGCTATACAACTCTTCACGAATCGGCTCCTCGTCACGCCCCTTGGGGGTACGAACGAGTCTTCGGAACACCCCAGGGATAAATAGAGCCGCAAGAGCCACCTGCATTCACACAGTCCGATAAGAGTTTCGATAAGCATACCACAAAAACAGAGGCGGAAGGCCGCAAGGATGAAAGAAGAGAACTAACAGGGATGGACAGAGATGGCCAGGAGAAAGAAGAGGCCATAACAAATTCATCAGGCAACACTTTTATCTTTCATCCTGCTCCTAGTTCTTATCCTGCTTTCTGTATTTATCCTGTCTATGCTGTCCATCCCTGTTAATTCCTGCTCCGAATGACTCTCGTCCTTCTGTCATCCTTCATCCTTCCCCTTCATCCCTTGCTCTTCGCCTGCCGATGGCGTACCTTTCCGCATCAATAACGGTTGTGCCAACAAACTATCTACGCGCGGCGGGCCTGATCGTGGGGCCGGGCGCATCTGCCCGTGAGGCATGGGAGGAGCTATGAGCACGAACACCTTGACGATTACTGATAATCGGACGGGAAAGCAATATGAGATTCCCATCGAGAACGATACCATCCGCGCGATGGACTTGCGCCAGATCAAAGTCTCGGACGAAGACTTCGGCATGATGACTTATGACCCGGCCTTCATGAACACGGCTTCCTGCAAGAGCCGCATCACCTTTATTGACGGCGACCGTGGAATACTTCGTTATCGCGGCTATCCGATAGAGCAGTTGGCCGAGCGCAGCAACTATCTCGAAGTTGCCTACCTGCTGCTCTACGGAGAGCTGCCGACGCCGGCGCAGTTGAAGGAATGGACCTGGAACATCACGCACCATACCTTCATTCATGAAAGCATCAAGAAGGTGATGGACGGCTTTCATTACGACGCGCACCCGATGGGGATGCTCGTGGGAACCATCGGCGCGCTCTCGACCTTCTACCCCGAGGCCAAGGACATCTTCAACGAAGAGGGCCGCCGCAAACAGATTTACCGTCTCATCGCCAAGGTGGCGACGATGGCCGCCTTCTCCTTCCGCCATCGCAGGGGACTGCCCTACGCTTACCCGGACAACGACTTGAGCTACGAGGGCAACTTCCTCAACATGATGTTCAAGACCACGGAGGTCAAATACAAACCGGACCCGGTGCTCGAACGCGCCTTGAACGTCCTCTTCATACTGCACGCCGACCACGAACAGAATTGCAGCACGAGCGCCATGCGGACTATCGGCAGCGCGCAGACAGACCCCTACTCGGCGATAGCCGGTGCGGCAGCAGCCCTCTACGGCCCGCTGCACGGCGGGGCCAATGAAGAGGTGCTGCGGATGCTGGACGAGATCGGCACGATTGATAAAGTGCCGGAGTACGTCAAGCGGGCCAAGAGCGGTGAGTTCCGTTTGATGGGCTTCGGCCATCGCGTTTATAAGAACTACGACCCGCGCGCGCGTATCATCAAGAAGATCGCCTACGAGGTCTTCGAAGTGACGGGCAAAGACCCGCTCCTTGACCTCGCTCTGGAACTCGAACGCATCGCGCTCGAAGACGAGTATTTCGTCAAGCGCAAGCTCTACCCGAACGTGGACTTCTATTCCGGGATTATCTATCGAGCGATGGGATTTCCCGTCGATATGTTCCCGGTGCTCTTCGCCATCCCGCGCGTCTCGGGCTGGATTTCGCAATGGGTCGAGATGCTGCTGGATTCGGAACAGAAGATCACGCGCCCGCGACAGGTCTACCTGGGCTATGACGAGCGAGACTACGTGCCCATCGACGAAAGGAAGACCGAAGAGGGCTGAATGCGAAAGGATTCAGTCGTGGCCAGTTCATGGCCCCGCACTACCAGCAGCCGCGAAGGGGAACGAAGTTGCTTTCCCACTTCGCGGCTGCTTCTGCTTCCGCTGGGCGACTGCTGCCGGATGCGACCCGATGATTAGAGCGTGAAAATTTATGGACACCATGACTTTTACATTCGTGCTCATCTTATTGGCGGTCGGCATCCTATTGGTCGCGCAGGTGAGCCCATACTATTCGCGCAAGGATTACTCGCACCATGAGAGCCCCGAAGAAGAATGGGAAGCCACCGCGCATCATGAAGAACTCAAAGAGATGCACCGTATGAGGCGGCAACGCGATAGAGTCTGGTTCAGGATGGACGGCCTTCACGCAGAGTTTGTTAAGAGAACGTCCGTTGAGGAACAAGCCTTGAAACAACGGAGGACGCAGCCGCCCTCTCAAGCAGGCGATAGCCAGGCCGGTGCGGACAACTGGAACGACATCACTCTCACTTACATCAAAGAACAGTATGAGTCGTTTCTAAAGAAAGATTGACAAAGCGGATTCAAACAGGAATGGACAGAGATGGTCAGGATAAAGAAGAAGCGATAACAAATTCAGCAAGTAACGCTTTCATCTTTCATCCTGCTCTCTCTTCTTATCCTGTCCATCCCTGTTAATTTGAGTTTTGCGAGACGCGACGCCAGATGCTCGCTTCCCC
Organism: Pyrinomonadaceae bacterium; assembly: GCA_036389095.1. GTDB lineage: Bacteria > Acidobacteriota > Blastocatellia > Pyrinomonadales > Pyrinomonadaceae > DASQYE01. The sequence continues at coordinate 174,513 of DASVQM010000004.1, read as the reverse complement.
TTCGGCGCGGATGAGGGCGCGCACCTCCCGGTAGGAGGCCGCGTAGAGAGCGCGCATCTCTTCAGCCGAGGCGGGGCGCGCAAGCTTTCGCTCAAGCTCATCGCGCGTCCATTGCGACCCGGGATTAAAACGAGAGAGCATCGCGCCCTCGCCCGCCACGTAAACGGCCAGGCCCTCGGCCAGCCAGCGCGGAGTCCTTCCGCGCCCGAGCGATTCGACCACACGATGCACGTACTCATGACGCAAGGTGGTCGTGAGCACGCCGCGACGACGCAGCAGCGCAAGCGGTTGTAACTCCATGCGCGAGCCGCGCGTGGCGGCTGCGGCCCATCCCGGCTGGCCCGTCGCCGCGATGAAATCGGCGGTCGTCTCGTGTATGACGACATCGAGCGTAGCGGCTTCGGCGAGCCCGAGGCGCGCAATCGTCAGACGGCGCTCGATATCGGAGCGCGCCGCTTCGAGCGCGCGCAGTACCGTTTCAACCTCGCGGCGGTCAGCGCGCGCCGGGTAGCTGACGCGAAAGTGCTCGCTCGCAAGCGTCAAACGCCCGCCCTGCAACAGCCCGGCGGGCCGAGGGCTGGAAGCTTCATAACTCACAAGCCTCATCGTAGGCGAAGAGGCTTGCGCTCTATCATCGCTCGCGGCACGCTCCGTCGACGCGACTGAGCCGCTCGTGATGCTCGTGCCGGGAAAATATTTGCCGACGATCTGCCTGTAGGTTAAGCCGCGCTGGGCCATGACGTGCGCGCCTTCCTGGCAGAGCCCCAGGCCGTGGCCGAAGCCGAAGCCGCGAAAGGCGAAGCCGCCGCCCGCCCTCGTCACACTAAAGCGCGAGCTTTTCAGCAGATTCCAACCGAGCGCGCGCCCCACTATGAGCTTGAAGTCCCAGCCGCGCAGCGTCCTTCGTCTCTCGCCTTCGAGCCTGATCAGCTCTGCGCGTCCCGTCGCGTCTCGACGCGCGACGATCACATCGTTGAGCCTTGCTCCGACATCGCTGCGCGGGTCTGAGCGCAGGGCCGCGAGCAGACGCTCGGCGGGAATGATGTCCGTCCAGTGATGATGCGGCATGCTCGTGCAGTAATCGTCGCGCACTCCGCGCAGGTAACCGGGCGCATCGTCAACGCCCCATAACGATTGAACATTCGCGGTCATGCCGCCGCAGGAGACGCCGAAGTAGGAATCGGCAAGCTGGCCGCGCTCGTCCCGCAGGACTTCGCCGCGCGTCTCTGCGACGGCGCGACGAATAGCGTCGGCGTTAGTACCACCACGCGTCGGCGTCGCCGCACCGCTCTCGACGAAGATGGAGCGCTGGCAGTGCGTCGTCGTGCAAAAATCGAAGCCCTCCTGAGCATGGCGGCCACGATTCCTGAGAGCGAAAGTCCGGCTCACGACCGCCTGCGCCTTCAAAGCCTCCGGCTCACCCTCTATGCTCGCTTCAGCCGCGAGCACCCCGGCCACGTACTCTTCCAGCGTGACACTGCGCATGGCGCTCACTATGCCTGCCGATGAGGGCGAAGTTACCCTGACTCGAAAGAGCGTGGCATCGGCTGCCGTCTCGCCTGCCGTCGCCGTCGTCTCGCTTCCGGCTGCGGTAAGACCGCCTGCGCCGCTATCGGCCTCTTGAGAGCCTGTAGATGCAACGGCCCCGTCTGCGCGCGCCGGGCCGGAGCGAGCGCGCAGGTATGCTTCAAAGATGGGCCGAGCAAGGGAAGCGCCCTCGGCTCCGTGGGCGCGTTTGAGGAAGACCAGGACGATGAGGCGCACGCTCTCGGGCGTTGACGCTCTGCCTGTGGGCGCGTCATCTGCGAGGCCGACGAACCACCCTTGGGTGCGAAAGCCGTTGCTGGAAGTTGACGTTCCGGTCTTGCCGTAAATCTGAAGCGGCAGGGCGTCGAGAGCGGCGGAGGCGGCAGTGCCGTAGCTGGTCGCGCCGCGCATACCGTTGATGAGGATGGCGCGATGGGCCCTGTCTATATTAACGCGCGCTATGGGTTGAGCTTTGAAATCTTTCGCGGGGGCACGCTGCGGGCGATAGAGATGGCCGCCGTTTGTGAGCGCGGCATAGGCTGAGGCGAGCTGGATGGGCGTCACGAGCAGGTGATCGCCTTCTCCGAGCACGTCGCCCGGAAGCAGGCTGCGACGACGAAGCGTGCCCGCCGACTCGTTCGACGCATTGACGCCGGTTCGCTCGCCGAAGCCGAAAGAGGCCAGAGTTGCATCGAACGCTCCGGCGCTCAGGCGCTCGCCGACGGTCGAGAAATAGAAGTTGCATGAATAGGCGAGCGCGTGTGTGAGGTCGAGCGGGGTCTTGATTTTCGGATGCGTGCAGGCGATCTGAAATCCTTCGCGCGCGTAATTGGCGGGACAGAGCTTGTGCGTCTCGGCGTCTATCAGTCCGGCGCGCATCGCTGCGAGCGCGGTGAAAGGCTTAATGGCAGAGCCGGGCGGGAAAGCCTGCTCGAAAGCAAGTCGCGGATTGACGACGGCGCGCAGGCGACCGTTCTGCGCATCCATCAAGACGATTGCGCCCTCACGCTCGCCGAGCGCAGCCTTCGCCGCGCTCTCCAACTCAGCATCAACCTCGTCCTCGTTGACTTGCGCCTTCGCTTCGTCAGCCGCCGCCGTTGGCCCACCGGCATCCGTCGCAGAGCACGCACAGGAGAAGAACAGGCACAGCAGCGCAAGGATGAAGGCCGGAGACGTGCAGAAGAATTTAACAGGATGGACAGGATAGATAGGATAAAACCTAAAAGCAGGATAAAACCTAAAAGCATTACTGCATGAAGCTTTCATAGTTGTTTGCTTTATCCCGCCTATCCTGTCCATCCTGTTTGAATGATGCTGTGAATGACGTTCGTCATTCTTTCAGCCTTGCCTTTGAGAGCGCGCCGAGGGTGATGAGCCAGCCGAAGAGTATGAAGAGGGAGGCGAGCAGCAGGCGCACGCCGAGCAGTGTGATCTCCATCCATGCGCCGCCCCTTGAAAGATGCGTCGTGATGAGGAAGTAAGGGATGACGCCGAAGAGCAGCAGGCCGAGGGCATAGACGAGCACCGCGCCGGGTGCGAGAGCGAGCCCCGCTACGCTCTTGAGATTCCTGAGCGTGTGGCCGAGCCCGGCGCGCGCCACGTTAATCCATAAACGGATCGCCAGGAGCGGCAGAACCAGATACAGAAGCAGGGCTCGCAGAGTCGTCAGAATCACTTCCTTCCAGGAGAATAGCTCAGCCGGGCTGTGCACGGACGGACGCGCCGCCGCTCCCGCGCGCCCCGCCTCGGAGACGGCGGCTGGAACACTAGGCTGAAACTTTCCGAAGAGGTAAACCAGCAGCCAGGCCAGCAGCAGCAAGGGCACAGTCACGACGATCAGCTTCCAGAAGTCGCGCACGGCTGCGCGCAGCAATTCTTTCGTCCCCGTCCCGGCCTCGACATACCTGATGCCGATCACCTGAATGATAAAGAAGAGGATGGGCAAGAGGGCGGCGAGCGTGAAAGTCGAGAGCACCTGCCAGAGGCTGGCCTCTCGGCTGGCGATGAAGAAATAGGCGGAGGCAACCATCACGCCGTAGAGCACGAGGAGCACGAGAAGCGCGCGCCAGTTGCCGAACAGGCTGCGCGCTGCCTGGCCCATGCCCTTGAGCCACACCAGCGGCGACGACGAGGCCTGCTCCGTCAAGACAGGTGCGCTTGTCTCCACGCCCTCGGGCTCTTCGATTGCTGCATCTTCGTTCGACATCTCTTTTATCTCCTATCGAGAATCGTCATCACCGAGCTTGCCGTGTTGGACTGCACGGTCGGCTGGTACATAAACTCTGCGCGCGCCGGAGAGACCTGAAACTGCCCCGGCACCTGGACGCGCATCGCATACTGGAAGACCGCGTCGCCGTCGAATTCGCGCAGGAAGATGGCCGTCTTCTGATCGCGGAACTCTCTCGCGCTGTACCAATCCGTCCACTTGCCCTCGTTATAGTTGAGGTCAATGCCGCTCGTCCGCTCGATCTGTTCGCAGCCCGCCGGAATCGGGTCTTCGATCATCAGGTACTCGCCGCGCGCACCCTGCACGCGCAGCCTGACGACGATCAGATCGCCGGAGCGTATCTCTCCACGGAGCGGCTCGACGGCCCACTTGCCCGGCCCGCCGTCCTCGCCTTCCGTGACGCGCAGGCGCAGATACTCGCGCGTCACCTTCAGCCTGTCGGAGGATTGCGCCGGGGTGGTCTCGCCGCCCGTGTAATAGTCCAGGTTGGCGCTCAGGTAGAGCGCTCCTCGACCACGCTTGACGACGCGCACCTCGTTATTGCCCGCAAGCTCATTGCCCTGACGCTTGATGATGAAGGGTTGGCCCGAAGCGGCTTCCGCGTTCGTCATGCGGCGCGAGAGTACCTGCTCGCCGTTCAAGTAGACCTCGACCGTGTAGTCGGGCTGCAATTCCTGGCTCGCTTTCAGATAGTCCGTCAGGCCGTAGATGGCGAAGGCTGTGTCTTTGGTCGAGTCCCAGCGGTCGCCGTAGCGACGACTGGCGACGAGCCAGCGGGCGGCCTTCGGAAGCAAGGGGCTCTGCGGCGCGATCTGCGCGAGGGCCTTGATGGAAAGGGCGCTCGCTTCGATGGTCTTGTTCTCCGTAAATCCGTAATGAGATTGGCGTGAGGATTCCCAGTAAGCGTGGAAATCATCAGTCTTCGCCGAGCGCTCGATCTCGCCCGCGACCTCGCCTGCCCGCCCATCATTGCGATGTTTGAGGGCGAGGGCCAACAGCGCGCGCCCGTAGGGCTGCAACTGCCCGCGAGTATTGTAGAGACCGTTGACGTAAACGTCGTCCGTGTCCCCGCTCGCCGCGAGCGCGTAGATCATATAAGCGCGTGTTTCAGGGTCAAGCTCCTGGCTCTCGCCGTCGCGGTTGGCGTCCAGCATCTGCTTCAAACGGTCGCGCGCTCTAAAGATGCGCCCGCCGTCCACGGAGTAGCCCGCGCGCTGCGCTATCGTCAGGCCGTCAACGACGTAAGCCGTCATGAAGGCATCGGTCTTATCATCCTTCCACCAGCCCCAGCCGCCGTCATCGTGCTGGTAGGCGTAGAGACGATCAAGCCCGCGCTGCACCTTGTCCGTGATCCTGTTCGTGTCACGAATGGAGGCGATCTTCACCTCCTGCAAAGTCTGCGAGACGATGACGTTGGGAAGGAAGCTGGACATCGTCTGCTCCGTGCAGCCGTAGGGGTAGCCGGTCAGGTAATCGAGCGCGCCGAAGAGCGTGCCCGCCACAGACGGCGAGGCTTCGATGCGCAGGTATCGCGCCTGCGGGTGCGCGCCCGCCGGAAGATTCAAAGAGAAAGTCCTGTCGGCCTGCTCGTCCGTGATCGAAGTGACTTCGGAGCGATTCTCACGCAGTCCGCGCGGAACAACGTCGAGCGTCATCTCGACGGCATCGGATTCGGCATCGGTGACAGCCTTGGCGAGGACTCGCACCTGCCCCACCTGTGAGGCGTTGATGCGCCAGTCTACGCGATGCTCTCCGTCCTTGGCGATCTGGACGCTCTGCGTGGGCCCATCGAGGAGCTGCGCGCCCGCGACCTCGATGGAGATTTGCGTCTGCTTGGCAGACTTCAGGTAGTTGTGAACAATGCCGGAGAGCGTGACCGTGTCGCCCTCGGTGAAGAAGCGCGGCAACTCGACGCGCATGATAAGGTCTTTGCGCGCGAGCACGCGACCGAGGCTTGAGCCGACGCGCGTGTCTTCGGTGACGGCGCGGGCCGTCGCGCGCCAGGTCGTCAGGTTGTCCGGCAGCTGGAATTTGACCTCGGCTCTGCCGTCGGCGTTAGTAACCACGTCGGGCTGCCAGAAGGCAGTGTCCTTGAACTCCTTGCGGATGGTCAGCTCGGCGTTCTGGCCTTCGTTCTTAAAGTCCGCGAGCTGGAAAGACCTGCGATTCTGCGCGAGGTTCAAAGCATCCTTGCCCGATGCGCCGGAGAAATAGTAGGAGACGGCGAAGCCCGTCTGCACCTGGTTATAGCGATGACCGTAGAAGCTCTTGTGGATGTCTATGGCCTGCTCGGGCTTGATGCTGTAGATGGCTTCGTCCACGACGCCGAGGCTGATTTCGGCCCCGGCGGCTGGCGTGCCGTCCGGGTTGCGCGCAAGTATCGTATAAGAGGCCGTGTCGCGCGGCTTGTACTCGCTCTTATTCGGAATGATCTCAAGATTCAAGAGCTTGTCTTTGGCGGGCACTTTGAGCGAGCGGTCGCTCGTGTACATCTCTTCGTCCTTGATGAAAGAGACGCCCAGGTAGACGTTGGGCGCATAGCGTGCTTCGATGGGCACGTCGATCATCACCGCGCGCCCGGTCGCAGAGACCTGCCGCGCCGTCATCACGCTCTCAAGCTCTGTGGTCACCAGCAGGTGTGCTTTGTCGGTCGGCAGCATCGCCAGGACGTGAGCGGTCTCGCCGGGCTGGTATGATTTCTTGTCCGGCACGAGCTTGATTGAGCCAGCCTCTTCGTTGGTCGAATCCATCCAGGCGTTGCGCTCGTCCGTCACCCACAGGTAATCCGTGTTCGAGACATACTGCTTGCCGTTATCTTTGACGATGGTCTTGATGTAGACGCTGCCGCCGGTCGTCACCTTATATTCGTAGGTGGCCTGTCCCTGCGCGTCGGTCTGGACGTTGCCGGAGGCGAGCTTCGTCTCGCGCATCTTGTACTCGAAGCCGCCGCCCTCGACCGGAGTCCTGTCCCACTCACGCTGGGAGAATTCGAGCGCGACGCTGGCGGCCACGGGCTTGCCCTCGTAGGTCGCCGTCTCGACACGTATCTTCGCCGTGTCGCCGACGAGATAGACGTAGCGATTCGGGGAGGCGTTGGCGACGACGTTGCCGCGCGTGCCGACGAAGCTGGCCGCTCCCTGAATGGTGCGGCGCGCGGCGTCCGTGACCTGCGCTTCGAGACGATAGGTGTAATCGTATGGGTCGTTCTCGTCCGGGGACGGAACCGTGAACTCTACGTCAAGGCGACCCTGACGGTTGAGCGAGCCCTCGCCCTCCTCGACCATGTCGTTGCCGTAGCCGTAATAGTCTTCGCCTTCTTCCGTCTCTTCGCCCTCATCGCCCTCGTCTTCCCCGGCCCAGCCGGGATAGTAGCGCGAGCGATAGATGTAGTACTGCACGTCGGCGGTCGTGACGGGCGAGCCGAAAAAGTATCTGGCCTCGATAGAGAACTTGATGGTGCTGCCGACGGGGACGAACTTCTTCGGCGCGGTGACGCTGACCTTATATTCCGGCTTCTTGTATTCCTGTACCTCGAAGTAGTCGCTGGCCTGTGATTCTCCGGCCTGCGCCGTGATGCGGTAGCTGCCGAGCGGTGCTCCGCCCACGATGTCCGCCTCGCCGTTGAACGTGCCGCGCGCCGAGAGCGGAAGCTCCTTGACCAGCAGCTTCGCGCCGTTGGGGTCTTCGACCGTGACGCTGACGCTGCGCTCCGAAAGCATCTCGTAGCCGTTATCACCCAAGCGACGCAGGATGCCTTTGAAGTAGACTTTCTGCGCGGGACGGTAGATGGGCCTGTCCGTGTAGATATAGCCCGTGACGCCCTGGTCAACTCCTTCCTCGGCATCGCCCATGCCGAGCGAGAGCGATTCCAGATCGCTCACGGCGAAATGATCGCGCTGCGCGGCCATGACCAACACAGCATCGCTCGGCTCTGTTTCCTCCGCGCCTTCCTCGCCCTCTGTGGCGGGCGATGGGGAAGGAGAGGGAGAAGCGGATGGGGAAGGGGACGGCTGCGGCTTCTCTTTCGAGAGGCGTGTGCGAAAGACTCCGCTCTTGTCCGTCGAGCCGGTGGCGAGGGTCTTACGGCTTCTGGCGATCTCGACGGAGACGCCCTCGCGCGGCGCACCCGTCTTGCGATCAGCAGCGTAGACGAGCATGTCGCCGTTGGGCGCGGACTTGTTGATGATCGTCAGGTCGGAGACGACGGCGATGGTGAAAGCGCGCAGCTCTCCGTTAGTGGCTTCGACCAGGTAGACGCCGGGGTCGCGCTTGCCGAGAGGAACCATCAGCGTGTCGTAGGCGTAGTCGAGCGGGGCAAGGTCTTCGCGCCAACTGCTGACGAGCTGGTCTGGATTTAAGAGCGGGACGCGCGCGTAGTCGGCCACGTTGAGCGGCGTGCGATCCTTCTGCTGGCGAAACTTCTGGTTGAAGGTCGTGCGCGACTCGCGCTTGAGCTGTTCGCGGAAGTAGTTCTTGAAAAGACGGTAGGCCGCGCTCTTGAAGGCGCGCACGCGCTCCAGCACGGAAGGGCCCGTGCCGTGCGATGATGCGACCTCCTTCTTCTCGCGCTCGCCAAGCTCGTGCGGGTTATCAAGCTGCTTGAAAAATCTGGCGGGGTCGCTGACGCGATAGACGCGAAAGTCCAGTTGCTTGATGCCCTGGTAGTTGATCCAGACGCGCGGATTGCTGCTCGTGGAGTAGGTGCGATTGGTCGAGAGCGTAAAGGCGGGCTTGGCCTCAGGGTCGCTGCCCGCAGAACTCTCTGCCGTCTCACTTGCACGCGCGGCGGCCATCTCGGCCTCGCCTTCGCGCCGCACTTCAGGGTCAGGGGATTTCGCCTTGCGCTCGGCGGCGGCCACGGCCTGCGCCTTACGCTCGGCTTCGCGGGCGCGCGCACGCGCTCTCAATGTGACGAGGCCGAGGATGGCGATGATCACTGCCAGGTAGATCAGGGCGGAGGTTATAAGCTTTTTCGCGTTCATCGGTATCACCAGATAAATTGTGTGTCTGCCGCCCGCCTGCGAGCTATAGACAGAAGGGGAGACAGCACTCTATTTGTAAGAGAGCCGCAACCGTTTGACGATGTCAACACCCACACCGACGGCCTGTGGCTGGCCTCTACGCGCGGGCGTGTCAGTCCAGAATCTTGAGACGGTAAAAGCCTAAAAAATTCGGATTGTTCTTGACGGGCCGCCAGCGTTTGTCCGGGTGCTGGTCGAGCACGGCGAGCCGCACTTTCTTGACCGTGCCCCCGTCCTCCGGCGCTGCGCCCGTGTGATAGACCACCCAGTCAGCCGCGCCTTCGTTGGCGACCCTCGGCTTGCCCAGAAAAATCATGACGTGAAAGGGAAACTTCTGCACCCAGGGTTGTTGAAAGAAGAGCAGGTCGCCGGGCTCTGCACGCCGCCGGTCACGGCTGATGAAGACGGTATTGAAATTCTTGAGCGTGCGCGCGTCCGCAAACTGCGAGAAGGCAGCACCGCTCAGGTCGCTCTCTTTAAAGGAGCCGTAGGCCGTGCGAAAGAGCATCTCGCCGAGCGGCCCGCTCAACAGGTCGTAGGCGCGTATGTCCGGCGCAACGCCCTCGTAGCCCGGGCCCATCCTCTGATACCAGAGCCGGTCATGCTTGCGCAAAGCCTCGCGCCAACTGAAGCGGACGAGCCCGGCGCAATCGCGCTGCGCAGTGTTCCACTCATCGCTCACACGATAGAACTGCATCTCGGCCAGGGTGGTGAACCAGCGGCGGAAGTTCTCGCGGTCGTCGAAGGAATAAAGCTCCGCTCCGTCAGGGATGCCGTCGTGGTCTGAGTCGTTCCAGCGAGCGACGGTTGACGTGGGCGAAGGGCGCGCTTCGGTAGTGGGCGCGGTGTGCGCTTGAGGCGCACGCCCGCAAGCCGAGGCCGTCAGGACACAGGCTAGAAGTATGCAACAAGCGATGGGGGAAGGCAGTTGCACTGAAAAGATTGCCTCAAGCTATTTCAGTTAAGAACGCCCTGCGTACTATCGGCAAAGCGTTCGTCAGAGTGCTGATTGCCCTTTGATCGTCAGGGAGAGCGATCTTGTCGCCGAGCTTTGGAAAGTCCTGGGAGACATCAACGGAGCCGTCCGACTGTCATTCAATGTGCCGCCTATTTAAGCACGAACGAGCCGCGCGCCAAAGCGAAAAGTTTGAGGGCGCGCGAAAGACTCAGGCGGGAGGACGTGTTGAGAATCATTCTTTTGCTCCGGCCCGTCCGGGCTCGCCGAGCGGTGCGGATAATGGGCGCTTTCACCGGCAGCGATTTCCGATGCCGACGCCGGGAATTTGCGCGCCGCAGTGCTGGCAGCGATCATCATCAACCCGGTTGGCTAACAGCTCAAAGCCGCGCCGCTCGATGAGCAAGCTTCCACAGTCCGGGCAGTGAGTATCCTGGCTGCCTTTATCCGGGATGCCGCCGCAATAGACGTATCTCAAACCCTGGCCGAGCCCTATCTCACGAGCCAGCCTGAGAACGTCAACAGATGTCGGGAGCAGGTCTGTCATGCGGTAGGCGGGAAAGAAGCGGCTGATGTGCCAGGGCGTATCGGCCCCCAGCTCGCCCGCGATGAAGGCCGCCATCTCCTTCAACTCTGCTGCGCCGTCATTGACGCCCGTAATCAAAACGGTCGTCACTTCAAGCCAAATCCCCATGCCCTTCATCCGCACCATGTTATCCAGAACGGGCTGAAGTCGCCCGCCGAGGCTTCGATAGGTGCTCTCGCGGAAAGCCTTCAGATCAACATTGGCGGCATCCAGAAAGGGACGACAGGCGTCGAGCATCTGCGCGCTCATAAATCCGTTGGACTTGAAGACGTTGAGCAATCCGGCGGCCCTGGCCAGGTGCGCCGTGTCGTTGATGTATTCAAAAAAGATCGTCGGCTCAATGTAGGTATAGGCGATGCTGCGGCAATGTGCGTCCTGCGCGGCGAGGAGAATATCTGCGGGAGCGACCGCTTCACCAGCGCTCGCAGAACGTGCGCCGGATGTTTGCGAGACCATCCAGTTCGTGCAGTAGCCGCAGCGAAAATTGCAGCCATGCGCCGCGATGGAATAGGCTTGAGAGCCCGGGTAAAAATGGAAGAGCGGCTTCTTCTCAATGGCATCTACGTGGCGGGCGCTGAGTCTCTGCGCGTTGAGCGCGTAGAGCGTTCCGCCGCGATTCTCGCGCACGCGGCAAAGCCCCTGCGCGCCGTCTTCGACCCGGCACAGATGAGCGCACAGGCGGCAGAGCACGCTGCCGCCAGGCTCGCGTTCATAGAGCATCGCTTCTCGCCACTCTTCTTCGACGTGCGCGTGCATCTCAGACATCCCTTCGCTTAACGGGGCCACGGCCTAGCCCCTGGCCTCTTCTCTCTCCTCCAAGCCCTCTTTCATGCGCCGCGCCGCTTCCTGAAAAGAGCGCGCCGCGTTGTAGTTGTCACCGGCCAGCGCGAAACAGAAGGCCGCGCTCAGTTGGTCGCCCGATTGCAGGAACGACTCTGCGCGACGGCGAAATATCTCCGCCTCATCGAGCTGCTCTGGCGACTGCTCAGCGTTGGGAACTGCCTCGCGCCGCGTCGCAGTCCGAACGAAATCCTGGTGCGGTGGCGACACCCTCCCGCCCCTCAGCCGTCCGAGCAATCCCTGACGTTGCGACCCTCCCTGTTGAGAAGCCTGAGATGAGCCGCTCTCGCGCGCGGAGCGCCAGGACTGACTGGCTTTCGGGTGCGGCTTCCACTTCAGCTCGGGCCAGCCCTGCGTTTGACCTAAAGTGAAAGCCTGCGGTTGCCGCTCCTTCTCGGCCACCAGCGCGCGCGCGAGCGGCGTAAAAGATGCGCGCGGAATGTCCAGGCGAAACTCTTCGGTGAGAAAAGTATAAACGTCGTCTTTCAGCTCTAGCGCTTGCGAGAGCAGGGCCCAGGGCAAGTCCGGCGCGAAACGCGTGCGCAGCGGAATGAAGAGCTGCGTGTCCTGCACGCGCTGCAAAGCGATGCCGAAGGGCAGCGACTCGACCGGCACTGCCTCTGCGAGCAGGACGGCCCGCCCCTCGCCCATGCAGAGCGAATAGGCATTAAAAGCCTCTCCCGGCAGGCGGTACAATAAACGGCGCAACCACCTGATCTCTTCCTCGTCCAGAATCAAGGCCGAGGTCTGCTGCACCGCCCCCGTGTCTTCGACGAGCCGCACGGGCAGCTCCAAGGGCAGGCTCTCCTGATCATTGAGCGGTCGCAACTGCGCGAGCACGGGTCGCGGCGTCTGCGCCGATGTCACGTCGTCGCCCTCGAAGAATACGGGCATCGGCGTCACGCACAGATTCGGATAGTCGCCATCGGAGTTGAAAAGAAGAAGGCTATCCGGCGGGAAGACAGGCAAGACGTGGCGCGGATTTCCCGGATAACGCCCGCCCCACTGAACCAGCATCCGGCTGCCTTCGTGGGCCCAGACCTCTGTTAAGACCACGGAGCGCGGCAGGTTTTCCAGGTAGCGCAGCACGAAGGACGGCACATGAGGGCCGGTCGGGGCAGTGCGCCGCGCGGTAATCTCGAAGAGCGTTAAGGTCTCATGCTCCGGCGTGTGAAAGCGCGCGATTGAGTAGCGCAGGTGATGGTCGCGTAAGTAGCGAGCGACCATGCGATAGAGCGGCGTGGCGACGAGCGCGAAAGCCGTCGGTGGCAGTTCTACCTCTCGCGCCGGAAGCGTGGATACGGCCAGCAACAGGTCAGGCAGCGCAAGCTCCGTCAGCGTCCCGGGCGCAAAGCGATATGTCCTCTCATGATCGAGCAGGAACAGGTCGTCGCCCGCAGGCAGCTCGACATCATCGGCCACGTAGCCGCGCGCCGCCTCGCCGTCACGATAGCGAATGAAGGCTCTGCCCTGACCGATGTAAAGCTGGCTCTCGCTCAGGGCGGCTGCCGCCGCCACCCCGTCATAGAAACGAGAGAGGTCGGAGGTTTCCGGCTCGGGCGGCCTGAGCAGAATGAGCGCCTCGTCGCCTTCGAGCGTCTTTCGGATATGTATGTTTTCAGCGAGCGGGAATTCATGGCTGAGGCAGCCCAGCAGACGAGAGAGGCAGCTCCCGAGCGAATTGGACGGTTCTGAGCTTTTCCGCTCGCGCAGCAGAATCACTCCCTGCGGCGCGACCAGAATATTACGCGCATCGGCACGCAGCCCGGGAAACGACGGCGTCTCGCCGCTCGCGCTCGCGCGTATGGCCCACGTCGCCACCCCTTCGTTCTCCCGCTCGCTGGCCGTCACCCTGCTCTTTTTGCGGGATTTGCGCGCAGTGCGAACGCCTTCATCTTCCGCCGGAAGAGGTTGCGCGAGGCGATGCTCCCAGCAGTAGTCAGCGCCGGGCACGGCGCGATTGCTGCATCGCTCCGCGTCCGCCGATAGCTTTTTACATTGGGCCATTGATAAAGACACTCACGTCGCGGGACTGAAGCAGAGAAACGAAAAATGGGGCGGCGCCTTATTCGCCCGCTTCCTCAACGGGCTTCTCTTTCTCGCTTTCGGGTGCAGGCGCTTCGACTGCGCGCGGCTCTATCTGCGGCAGGCGAATATTTCCGGCGTCCTCGATTTCGGGTCTGCGGCCCAGGCGGCTGGAAATCGTTTCGGCGATCTTATTATGCAGAGTCTCGCTGGCGGTCGGCGCATTGTCATCTACGATAAACTCTTCGATCTCGCCGGTCTCCTTGTTGTACTTGAAAGAGATGCGAATCGGAGGCCGTCTCTTTTCGCTCATCTGTCATACCTCCTTCAACAGCCCATAGCCCGAGGATATGAAATTAACAGGGAAGGACAAAGATGGTCAGGATAAAAACTAAAAGCATAATGAAAGACAAAGGCATTGCTTGATGAATTGTTGATCTCTTTTCTTTTATCCTGACCATCTCTGTCCTTCTCTGTTAAATTCCGCCTTTTCATCCCTGTTAGAATCCGACTTAATACAGCTCCAGTTCGAGATTGATGATCGAGCCGGTCTGCTCGTCGGCGAGGATGCGCCCGCCGTTATCGAGCACGAGTTGGATAAGTGTGCGGCGGTAGGCTTCGCCGACGGCGCGGTTCATCAAGTGATAGACACGCTCCTGGGCCCGCGCCATCGTGACTTGAAGTTGTTCTCTGAGCGCGGCGCGCATCTCTTGCCGGCGGCGCGAAAGCTCCTCTTCGGCCCTGCGCGTGGCTTCCTGCGAGGCGCGCTGGCGTGCCTCTTCAATCTCGGCGGTGTGCTGCTCGCGGCCAAGCATTTCGGCGGCCTCGCGCAGGCGTCGCTCGGCCTCACGCTGCGCCTCTTCCAGCGCACGCTCGCGCGTGCTCCCGCCCCAGCCGTCGTCGTAGTAGTGGGCCATCGCTTCGACCGCAACCTGACCGACGGTGATTCCGCTCGCTTCGGCGGCGGCACGCGCTTCGGCCGTCACCGCCTCGGTCAATTGCGCTTCGATAAGGAGCTGGTGCGAAGCGGGATCGTAAATCATCCTCGCTTCGCCGAGGTCTCGATGGTAGCGCCCGGTCTCGTCCCGCTCCCAGGCGTCGAAGCCCTCGAACTCTCCTTCAATCACGCGCTCCAACATCCGCAGCGCGGCGTCGCCCATCTCTTCGTCGAGCGGCACTTGCGCGCTGATGCGCGCCAGCTCGGCGACTTCGCCCGTCGCGGTCGCCGCCTCCGTCACCGTCTGCCGCCATGCTTGCTGGATGCAACGATCAAGATGAATCATGACTCTGCGTGGATTGCACATGATGAACTCTGCTCCTTTAAATCCGTCAGGCTTGCTGTTCGAGAATACTCATGGCCGCTTCGATCAGCTCTTTCAGGCGATCAACGAGCGGGCGGCGCGCTTCATCTTCGGGGTGGCGCAGAAGCTCGCGGCGCAGGCGCTCGGCCTGCTGTAGGAAGTCCGCGTAATCGGCATCCGTGCGCAGCGCCGTCTGTCTCGCGGCCAGCGTCTTGATGTCGCCTTCGATGGTCTCCAGGCCACGCTCCGGCTTCCACTGCACTTCGAGATAATCTTCCAGGTACGGCTCGACGATTGTTTGTAAGTGCGGTATCTGGTCTGGATTATTCCAGACGTGCTTGAGCACCCAGAAATCGCCGGGGTTCGCTTCCAGGCTGCGGCGACGCAGGGCCGAAGCCGCGACCATCTTCAAGAGCTTGATGACGCGACGGTCGCTCAATTCTATACCCTCGGCCCGAATGCGCCGCACGACCTCACGATAGTCGCGCGCGATGGCGTCCAGGTTCACTTCGTCCAGCGCATGATAGAGACCGCGCAGCGCCTCCGTCGTCGTCACGTTGACGAGTTCCAGCTTGTAGCCTCTGCCGATGCGGTCTCTTTCCAGTTGCCAGCCGCGATGAAACAGCTCGGTGAAGCGCGCCTCTTCCACGTTGTCCGTCCACAGCCTGACGAGAAAGCGGTCGTAGAGCGCGTTGAGTGAAGAATCGTCGGGCACTTCGTTGCTGGCCCCGATGGCGCAGAGCAGCGGAGTGGTTTCGGGCTTCCCGCCGTTATAAAAGACGCGCTCGTTCAAGACCGTGAGGAGCGCGTTGAGAATAGCGCTGTTGGCCTTGAAGACTTCATCGAGGAAAGCTATCTCGGCGCGCGGCAGCATTCCGTCCGTCGTGCGGCGATGCCCGCCGCCCTCCTGAAAGGCTTTGATATTGACGGGGCCGAAAATCTCGTTCGGCTCGGTGAAGCGCGTCAGCAGGTACTCGAAGTAGGGAATCCGCCCGTCGCGGCTGGCGCGGCCCCCCTCTGCGCTGCACAGCAGCGCAAAGCGCTTGACGAGCTCGGACTTGGCCGTGCCGGGAGGGCCGACGATCAACAGATGCTCCTGCGCGATGGCGCACGTAACGAGCATCTCGACCAGCTCATCCTTACTGACGAAAGCGCTCTTCAAGAGCCCCGTCAAATCCTCAACACCGTCCAGATAATTAAGTAACGCTTGTCGCATGTAGTCCCTATAAGGAAATTAACAGGAGGGATAGGAGAGAGGGGATAAAGCGGAAGAGATGAAGCATTCATCGAGCAATGCTTTTATCTTTCATCCTGCTTTCTCTTCTTATCCTGACCATCTCTGTCCATCACTGTTACTTTCTGCCTTTATCTTCTCCCGCGCTGGCCCGAGAGATGAACGGCCTCGCGCTCGTCGCGCCGTTTGCGTATGAGGCCGATCTTCTGGCCCAGGTAGCGCGGCGTGATGAGCTGGCCTTCGAGATGATGTTCGAGGCTCGCTTCCTGAAAGATGGCGCGAATCTCGTCGTTGTTAAAGTTGATCGTATACTCTGCGACCAGATCCATCACGGCGGCGAAGAAAGCGTCGGGCGTCATGCCGCCCTGTTTGCGCCTCTCCTGCAAGACCACGGCGAAGAGGTCGCGCAGGTCTGAGCGCATAGGCATGAGCGAGCTTTCCGCCTGCCCCGCCCCGAGGTCTGGAAGCTCATCCGCACGGAAGTCCAGGCCGTAGCGGTCGCCGAGCACGATGAGTCGCGCCCTGATCTCGTCAACTAAGGCTGAGGATTGCTCCCGGCCCGCGTCAGCCTTTTGGCAGTCGCGCAGAAAGAGGAAAAACTTCTGCACCTCGCGCAGGAAAGCGGCGCGCTCCGATTCCATCTCATAACGACGCGCGTAGGGCGCGTGCGCGGCGAACAGTTTTTCAAGAAATGCTGCGGGCACATCGCGCTCGGCTTCGCCCGCCCCGCTTCGCTCCCACTCGGGCGTGAACTCCGCCACCAGACGGCAGAGGTCTTTGAGCAGCCTGTCTATGCCGAAGTTGCGGGCGTGGATTTCGGCGACGCGCTGGCGTCCTGTGTGATCGGGCAAGCTGATCTCTATGGGGCGCAGGCGCGAGGGTCTGAGCAAAGCTTCGTCGATGATGTCAATGCGGTTGGTCGTCCCGATGACGAGCACGGCCTGCTCCTGACGAAAGCCGTCCATCTCTGTGAGAAACTGCGCGACGACGGCGTTATTGGCTCGCGCTCCGCCGTCGGAGTAGGTGCTGCGCTGGCTGGCGATGCTGTCGAACTCGTCGAAGAAGACGACAGCCGGAGCGTTGCGCCGCGCGGTTGCGAAGATACGCCGCAGATTGTTCTCGCTCTGGCCCACATACTTGTCCATAATCTCCGGCCCGGAAATCATCTGGATGGTGGCGTTCATCTCGTTGGCGATGGCTTTAGCGAACAGGGTCTTGCCCGTGCCGGGCGGGCCGTGAAAGATGAAGCCGCGCGGAATCAGATCGCGGCGCTGGCGTTCGCTGAGGCCCGCGATGGGCCCGGCGACCAGAGAGATGATGCGCCGCAACTGCTGCTTGACCTGTTCGTAGCCGCCGATGTCTTCAAAGGTCGTGTCGGGAATCTCTATCTCGTCGCTCGAAGAGATTTTGAACTGCCGTATGACGCGATAGATGCGCGTCGGCTCAGAGCCGGGGGCGACCTTCGAGCCGACGTACTGCATCGCGTTGCGGAATTGTATGGCGTTGAGGCCGGAAACATTTTTGTAGAGACCTTCAGGGTCATAGCGTGCGAAGCGCGCGTGCTCTTCGCGCGTCAAAAGCTGCGAGACGGTGTGCTCTGCGCGCACGCCGTCGGACGAGACGTGGCGCGGCAGGCCCATGATCGAGACGTGGACGGCGAAGCGATCCGTCAAAACCTTTTTCGCTTCGAGCGACGGGTCAAGGAAGGCCAGAAATTGCGGCTTCTCGCCTTTGCTCGTGCGCTGGTACAGCAGCTCTATCATCTGCGGCGTGTCGAGCAGATCGAGCGAGCGCAGGACGAGCACTTCGCCCGGCTTGAGATTGTGAATCAGCACGGGCAGGCCCGCGAGCGGGTTGGCCATGCCGCCCTGCAAAGCCTGGTCCAGGCGCGCGCCCTGTCCCATCTTCTGCGTCTCGGTCTGGCTGCTCTCAAGCAAGACCTTCTTGCCCGCACGGCTGCACACGAACTCGTAGATGAACTCCGTCAGGATTTTGTCGCACACCACGAGCACAGAGAGACCGTTGCGTAGAAAATCCGCGACGGCGTCCATCTCTTCGCGGTAAGCAATCCGCACGGCTTCGTTATCCGTGATGGCTTCCGGGTAATGATGTGAATCGTCAGACGCGGAGGCAGTGTCAACCGCAGCAGCCGCGATCTCGCCCGCCTGTTCCTGCTCCCATAAAGCGTCAAGCTCATTGCGCAAAGCACGCTCACCGCTATCAACGCTCGCGGGCGCGTCGGCCTGTCGCTGAAGCCGCACTGGTTGAAACTGAAAGGACGAGACGGGCAGTCGCAGGAATTCTGGCGCGGGCGCTTTGTGCTCGGGAAAAATCGCCGGGTAGACGCGCAGGAAATCGCCGAGCGTCACCTGCGGGTTGGCGCGCCTGTAGCGCCGCGCCGCGTCGTAATCGTCTCCCAAATCCAGTTGCAGAACAATCCGGCTCATCCCCTGACTCTCTTCCGGCCTCAGCTGAAATTTATGTTTGGTCATGCTCATCGGCGACAAAGCCGAACTGCCTCAACACCTCATCATCCATGGTGAGCGTAATGGTATCGCCCTCGATTGTCCCGTACCAATCGCGCGTCTCGCCCGACGCCGAGCCCATCATGATCTCGATGATCGTTTCGCTGGCCTCATAAATACCCTGCTGATCGTCGGCGCGCGGCTCTCGCAATGCGGGAACCTGGGAACCCCAAGAGCTTGAATGGGCAAAGGCGACTGTTCCGTCATCCTTGAATCTTAAAGTATATCTGTCCCAACCGCCTCTCTCGGGATGGCTGGAATCCATGTACATGGATTCATTCGTATAGAGACCGTCAAAGCGCACGCCGAGCCTGGCGGGAGCGGGCGGCGCGAGGAAATGATACTCTCCCCCGTAAGGCCCTGAGACAGAAAGGTCATCGCCCCGAAGCTGCCCCAGACAGGTTCTCGTCTCGCCCGTCGAGCTTTTAAAGATCATCCGCACGGACTCGCCTTCGACCGTGTAGGTTCCGCGCTCGTCGCGCTCGGTCGGAAGGAAATCGCTGGCCGTATTCATACTCCACACCCTAGAGTGATAGACCGTTCCGTCCTGACGGAACTTGACGCACTGCGCCATCCAGCTCCAATCCTTCTCCGGGTGAGTCCAGTCAATACACTCTACCTGCGTCAGGTACGCTCCATCGAAACGCAGGGGCGGCGGCTGAGGCGGAGCGACGGAGAAATCATCTATGGCGACGAACCGATACGTTGTGTGTGCGAGCTGAGTTCCGTTACGAGTGCCATCGAGGCTCAAGGTGTTACTGCCGATCACGCCCGCGTAGCTCCAAAGGCCGCCTTCGTCGCCTCTCTCCCGGAAGCTCATACTGAGACGGTTGCCGTTGACCTCATAGCGCCCGACCCTGGCCGTCCCGTCGCGCAATTCCTCGCCCAGCCATCTCGTCGCATTCTCCGGCGTGCCCTCGGTCGTCGTAATACTAATCACCCTGCCATCGGGGTAGAACCTGAACCACTCGCGCAACTGCGTCGGGTGATTGAACGGCTGATGATACATCCCATCAAAACGCAACAGCGAAGGTGCGGGCGCGAGCGCTTCGATCATCGCTCTCAGGAGGGCGCTGTTGTCTTCCGGCCCGCGCCAGTTAAAGCACTCGTCACGGTTCAGCGGGTCGCCTCCGGGCAGGGCCGACGACGGCCCTTCGTAAGCGATGCGTATGGGCAGGGGGCGTGGGCCCTCGCCTCTATACGCCAGCGTGCGCGCGGCGTGCGCTGCGGCGACGACCACTGCGCTATCGGCGGACTCTTTAGTAATCATCGGGATGACCAGCTCGACATTGCGCAGCCCGGCCATCCACGCGTCGTGGCCCGTGAGGACGCTGTCAATCATGACCATGTGCCCGCGCATACGCATCTGCGTCGTAATAAAGGTCTGGACTTCCGCGCCGTGTCCGCTGAAAAGACCCGGAACCAGCATCAAGCGGCTCGGCGGCGTAGCGGGCTCGACCCATGTCTCTTCGACAGGCGCTTGCGCCTGGGCTTCTGCGGGCGGGGCGTACATCACGACGGGCGGCTCAAGCTTGTCCCACAGCAGGCGGCTCTCGATGAGCTGGTAGTGCCCGAAATTCCTGGCCGCGACGGGTTCCGCGCGTCGCGCTTTCGCGCCCTCTGCCCCGAGCCTGATGAACCAAGCCTGCTGGTCTGCCCAGGACTTGAGCGACGCGTAAAGCTCCCGGTTCTCTTCGCAGTCGTCCGCGTCCCAATGCTCGCCGACCACCCAGATGATGTGGACGGCGCGATAACGCTCGCGGAAGGCGCGCAGTTGGCCCAGCACGGACGAGAGCATCTCCCTGGGGCGCAGTGCGCCCTCGTCGCGGTAATACAAAAGTCGCTGCACGTCTGCCGGGCGCTTCATCTGCGCCGGTTCCGTCCAACGGCTGCCGACAAAGCTTTGGATGACATCATAGCCGCGCCCCTGCATGGCTTCGACTATCGCCAGCGTCAGCGCACGCGCCAGCACGTCCGCGTCGCCGCGCACGTCCAGGCCCGCCTGCGTCAGAATGTAGGCCGCTTCGCGCTGTCGCTCTGGCTCCGATTCGCGCCCGTAGTAAAGCGCCTCCTGATTGAGCAAGCGGTGCAGCAACATTTGCGACGGGTAGGCAAGCTCCGTCGGGACCAGGCTGTCCAGGCTGCCCCTGTGCGTCAGCCCGGCGTAGCCGCCCATCGCATACGTCTGCATCCCGCCGCTTTTATTGACAGACTGGCTGACTCTCGGCAGCAAGCGCAGGACTTGAGCCATGGCGAGACGGACGGCGGGAGGCAAGTCCATCAGGTTGAAGAGGTCCAGCATCTCTCGCGGGTCGGGCGTGCCCGCCAGTCGCGGCCCGTAGCGATGCAGAAATCGCAGCTCGTCGGCGTCGAGTCGTCGCACGTTACTCTCTATGCGCGCCAGCGCCTCCGCCGGGAGAAGACGGCCCAGGCTCGGACGCTCTGACGCCTTCGTCTCGCGCCAGATAGCCGCCGCCTCCGCCCTGGACAGCTTCGCGCTCAACTGCTGCGTGAAAGCTGCTGCCTCGATTCCGCCCGGCAGACTGTAAATCTCCGGGAAGCTCAACCCTTCGACGAGCCGCGCGACGACGACTCCTGTCATGCTGTCGGAGATTGACCACCCGCTCACCTCGCGCAAGAGCGGATTGGCGGCGAGCCTCGTCAGGAGATTAAGATAGGCCGAAGTATCGACGGCGGAGGGCAAGTGTTTCGGGCGCTCAAGTGTGAGCGCGGAGCGCGGCTGCGTTAAGAGCGCGCCCAGGTCTTGAACGACGCAGAGCGGCGGGCGAACGCCCGTCGCCGCCGCACTTCTGAGCCAGGCGGCGCTGCGCGCGGGCGTCGGCAGCGCGGCGTGTGAGAGAGGAAGCGTTCGCAGGTGCTCGCGCAAGGGCTCGCTCGCAGCGGTGGCGCGGCGCGGCTGTGCTTCCGGCCCGACCTCTAGCGCGCGTATGTCCCAGAGTTGCAGCTCATGAGTGGGCCCACCGGCAAAAGTGGCGATGGATCTGCCGTCGGGGCTAATGCACAGCGGGCGTACGTATCCTCTGCCCTCGGCTCCGCCCGGCATCTGTTGCGTGTATATCAACCTTCCGCTCGCGGCGTGCAGCAGTTGCAGGCTGTTTTCCAGACGGATAGCGATAACGGATGAGTCCGGCGTCCAGGCCAGGGCTGAAATGGCGCTCGCCGTTAACACTTCCCGCAACGCATGACCCCGCCCGACTTCGGTTAAGAGCAGGCGCGAGCGCGCATCGCCGTGGCGTGCCCGGCTCGGCTTAGAGTCTGAGGCGAGCAAGCGTCCGACCGGCGAGAAGGCGATGGTGCGCGCCGTATATTTCAGGATGCGAGACTCGAAGCGATTCGGGAGATGCCAAATCCTCACGCTGCCATCGCTCGAAGACGATGCCAGCAGTTCTCCGTCGTGCGAGAAGCTGAGGGCCCAGACAGTCCCCGTATGTCCAGAGAGGGTAAAGGCAGCGCTGCGCGACGCGGGCTTGCCCGAGCCCGCCTTTAAATCCCAGAGCTTCACCGTGCGGTCATTCGACCCGGAAGCCAGTCTCCGCCCGTCCGGCGAGAAGGCGATGCAGTTGACGTAGTTGTCATGCCCGGACAACCCGCGCAGGGCTTGACCCGTCTCGACATCATAGAGACGAATGCCGTACCTGGAGCCGTAGCCTCTGTTTCGCTTTTCGCCCGTACAAGCGAGCGTGCGACCGTCGGGTGAGAAGGCGACGCTGACGACCATCGGCCAATGATCGGCGTGCGCCCACAACAGTTTTCCCGTCTCGACATCCCAGAGCCGCACGCTCTGATCGTATGAACCGGAGGCGAGCAGCCGACCATCAGGAGAGAAAGCCAGGCAGGCCGGAAAGTCCGCGTGGCCAGAGAGCGTGCGCCGGAGTTCAATTCCCCTGGCGCGCTCGATCAATGTCTCGGCTGAAGCGGGCATGGCTGATGATGTCTGCGTGTGCTCGGGCGGCGCTCCCTTCGGTGGAAGCTTGGCGATAATATCGCACAGTAAATCCGAGTTCTTCTTCCAAGTAAAGATGTCAACGTCAATGGCCCGGAGCGAGGCCAGAGCCCGTATGTCTTCGGGCAAATCTTCTGCGCGCGGCATGCTGCAATAAGGCATCAGCACCGGGATCACGACCACGCCGCGAGCGAGCGCCGTGGCGATGGAGAGGCGCAGGCTGTCAAACTCGTCGGCGAGATTATTCAGGCCCTTCCAGTCGTAAACCCAGTGCCTGCCGATGAGCGCAACCAGCACGTCGCAGGACTCGACCGTCTCTCTCATCTCCCATGGGCTCTCTATACTATAGACTTTGAGGATTCGCTCCGACCCGAAACGCGCGCAGAGTTTTTTATACAACAAGTCCGCGTAGTGCGAGCTGTCGCTGCCCCGATTGCTGATCAGAATGGTCGGCTCTCTCATCTCCCTCGTACGTCTCTTATCATCAATGCCCGGCGTCGTTGAAGGCGACCGCACCGAAGGAGAGGCGCTGGCGCGCGCTTTCCGTGACGAAGGCGAGCAGCGGTCTCAGGCTTTGAACAAACTCACGGCTCAGGTGCGCGTAATCGGCAGGGACGCCGTTTTCCGCAATGACCGTCTCGATGAGCGCGCGGAACTTGAGAAAGTATTCGTTGCCGCGCCTGTTGAGCTGAAGCGCGGCGTCGCTATCGCCGGAGGCGCGCAGCAGTTTCTCAATCTCTTCGAGGATGGGCCAGCATCGCTTCTCCGCTTGCCACTCGCGTTCGCGTGTTTGCGCGCGAAAGTAGTCGTAGGATTCGTAGAAGTCGAGGATGAAAGCGCGGCTCTCTCCACGCCGTCTGAGCGCTTCGAGCAGCAGCCCTGTGTTGCGGCAAGATACCCGCGTCTCCGCCATCCCGAGCAATCCACGTCGCACGAAGCGGGCTATCCGCTTGTCTTTCAGCAACCCGGCAACCGCGCTTAACCAGTCCTCATCGCTCGCCCAGCCGTAAGCTGTCGCCTTGGGCTTGACCTGCCAGCCCGGCAGGAGTTCGGCGGCCAGCGATTCGAGTCCCGCAGGCGTGTGCACGTCCAGGGACGAGAGGGCCGTGAGCGGGCTGCGCTCGATGAGCGCGCGCATCAGCGCCGCGCGCCGCGTGCCGACACGCAGGGGCGCGCGAGCGCTCACGCGCAGGATAGCGTGATAAGCGATTGCCGTATTGAAGCTGCGCGCGGTCGGCAGCGCCGCGATCAGGGCTTCGGTGAAGTCGTCATACAGGCCCGCCACGGCGTCCGCCTCTGCGGCCTCGCCCAAGGGCATGGGAGCGAGACAGTTGTTCGCGGCCAGGGCCAGACCTAAGACAAGCGCGGGCACACGCTTCTTGATACGCGCGGCCATGTCGTAATCCATCTCTAAGAGCAGCGCGTTCAGACAGTGGCCGAAGGCTTCGCGCAGGTCTGGATGCGGAGCGGCGACGATCTCGCGCAGCATCGCCCGCTCGGCGACCATCGCCCTCAGGGTTTGCGGGCGATTATCGCGCACAGTTAAGAGAAAGCGGAAAAGCGTTTCTTCCAGCGCCGGCCGCGACGCGGGCTCTAACCACATAGCATTCTTTCGATCTCTTCAACGCCGAGCTGGGCCAACAGTTTTTCGAGCAGCGGCGCATACATGCTGTCGCCCAGAATCTCTATGCCATCCTCGGTCACGGCGATGCGCAGTCGCACCCGCTTGACTTCGGGTTGCAGATAGTCCTCATCGGTAATCAGATCGGGCAGGTGCGCCACAAAGCGCAGCGGTGGCCGCTCAGCTCCCCTCTCACTCATGTTCTACTCCTTCCCGCGAGGCTGGCCCAGTGACCCAAAATGGCGACTCGATCAAATCGCCCTCCGTCCCCCTTTGATAACAACGCACAGTGCGATTCATGCTTTGCGGGTCAATGTTGACGAGGACGGCGACCTGCCAGGGCTTTGTCAGAAAGCGCCTGTGAAGATCATGATCCAGGCCGGAGAGACCGAAATCCTCGCTCTCCTTGAAGAGATGCGTGTGAAACCATCCGACCAGCTTTTTATCCGGGTGCTCGCGCTCACGCAGCCGCGCGACACGGCTCCAGGTCTCGCCCGTGAACAGCAGCGAGCCGCGTTTGCCCCAGGCCGCTTCGGCCAGCACAACATCCGTTATCTCCAACAGCCAGCGAAAGCCCGCTTCGTCTTCCGACTCCGGACTCGACGGCTGGCGAAACGCCCTGCCGAGCAGATAGCCGCCGTTCTCCACCTTTGCGCTCAACTCTATTTCCCTTTGTAACCCGCGATAGACCTCCGCGCGCATCAAGACCACGCCGCTCCCCTCTACGCCCGCCCCTTCAGGCGTACCGAGCCGAGCGTCGCTTTCCACTTCGCGCACGGCGAGAGGCGCGTCGCGTACTCTGATAAAGACCGTGCGCTCACGATCTCGCGCGAGCGCGGGCAGCTTGAAGACGCCTTCGACCTCGTAAGCCTCAGCCGGGAAGAGGTCGGAGCTGATCGAGCCCACGGCTTGCGCGCTATCGTCCACGGCGTAATAGAACGGCCCTTCGTCGAGTCGCATTCGTCCCCGCTCGACGAGGCGGCGGGCCAGCAGCTCGGCCCACGCCTGAAAAATATCATCAACGCTATAATGGCCCTCATAAAGAGTGTGCTGGTATTCGAGAAGCCTGACGGTGAAATGCCTGATGCGTGCCTGCGGGTGCAGTGTGACGCGCGGCGCTGGCTCTGTCTCGGGCACGTACTGCTCTCCGTGGATGGAGGTTGGCCCAACAGGCATCGGCGTGCGGCGCAGGGCCGCGTCCTTACTGCCGTGCGGAATCAGTATGTACCAGGGCTCGCGCAACGCGTCGGCTCTTCCGGCGAGCGCTTCACGAACGAGGCGATTGGCGAAGGGAGCCGCGACCGAGAGCGGCACGTTGAACTTCCCGCGCTCTTTCATCGCGTGGTCGTAAAGCAGGATGATAAAACTGCGCGCCGTCTGGACGCGCCGGGCGTCCATCTCTAGCTCGCGCCTCCCGCCAGGGGCTTGAAAGTCAGGCGCGGGCGCTCCTGGTCTTCAAAGAGCGCGAGCAGCTCGTGAACCGGGCCCTGAAAGGGCGAGCCGCCGATCTCTTGAATATGAGACCAGTGGCTTGAGTCCGCGGCCCACTCGGCGGCCCTCACGTTGAGCGGGCTGCTCATGTCGAAGTTGCGATACTGCACCATCTCCGCGAGCATCGTCACCAAACGGGCGAGGCCCAGTCCGGGCAGGTAGCGATCCATCAAAACGCCCAGGCACACAGCCCCGTCTTCGGTGCGAATGTTCGGATGAAAGATAGGAGTCATCCAGCGCACGAAGGGCGCGCGGCGCGGATACTCGGCGCCGAGCGTAATCTCTACGCGGTGCTCCGTTGAGACCAGCGGCGTGTGGCCGTCTTCCATAAGAGCGCGGAAGCCCGGATAGTCGAACGTAATCTTATACAGGGTCGGGGCGTGCGTCAGGTTCGGCTCAAACCTGATGTGATGATTCCACTTCACCAGCTCGTTCATGTCCTGATGATCGGCGACGAGGGCACGCACTCTCTCTCGTTCGTCTACGGCCCCGGCGATGGATTCGGGAAAGATGCGAAGCGTAACGCCGCTGCGAAGTCCGGCATCACCGACCGTCTGCTCGCCGCGCAGGCGCTTGGTGCGGTCTGGATTCTCCGGGTCAACCAGCTCGACGACGGCACGCTGGCCGCGCCCGTGCCCGTCCTGTGTGGGCCAACCGCGCTCTTCAAAAAAGTCTGCGGCCAGCTTGCTGAGCGGTGTATCAGCCTGAAGCTCGCACTCGAAGCGCTCCCCGGCTGTGTCCTCTATAAAGAGCTGTAGAAAATCGCTGGCCGCTCCGACGCCAGTCTCACAAATATCCATAAAGCTCCTCCTCCCTGCTGTTGATTCACACTGAGTCGTTTCTCTTCCTCTCCATCTCACCTCTGTTTGAAGTAAGGTCAGTCGCGCCAAAGCTCTCTCGGGCGGGTCTCAAAGCATCGGCAGCACCCGACAGAGAACTTTGGCGGTACTGACAAAGCAGTATCCGCACAATCATTCGCAATCCGCCCGAAGCCTAAGCACGATCAATCTTCCCCTGATTGAAAGCTTCAAGCAGGAGCGGCTGATGTTTGCGCCCCATCCGTCTGAAATAGAGCGCAGCGTAGTTCCGCTGAGCCTGCGTGCCCTCGAAAAGGTAGTGCCTGATGCGCTCCTCACCGTGGGGCGTTTGCACCAGCCCCAGAGCGTAGTCCACGAGCCTGGTAATTGCGGGCTGCGGCTCGCTCTCAAGCATGTGCATAAGATAATCAACATCCGAGACGTTTCCGGCGCGGCCTCTTGCGATGAAGGCAGCCTGTCTTCCAGGCTCGACCGCCGTCCGATCAACCGGCGGCAGTTCCAGACTCCATTCGTTCAAGCGCTCGGTCAGCTCTTCGGCCAGCAGGCGGTTTGCCCTGACGGCTCTCAAGTAATCCTGCGCCGCTCGCACACGCTCGCCATTGTATTGCGGGCCGTAGTGGGAGAGGGCGTTTTCATAGGCCACCTGCACGATGTCCAGCCGCTCTCGGCTCAAGCCATACTGCGCGAGAGCTTCCCAGCAGCGCCCGCTGGCGAGCGAGTCCCTGTGCAGATCATCGCTTTCAATGACGGCGCGCGCCGCTAGATAAGGCCCGCGCGCAGCGTGCGCCATCTTCATCCTTATCAGGCACAGAGAGAGTCCGAGCAACGCCGTCACACGCGCCAGAGCATCCTCCGGCCTGATGACAGTCAACCACATTTCGTACTGCGCCCGTGCTTCGTCGTAGCGACCGGCATAGAGAAGCATAGATGCTGACCGCTCGTAATCCTTGAGTTGAAGGTAAAGCTCCGCCGCTTTAGTCGTCTCGCCCGCTTCGCTCCAACAAACGGCAGCCTCTCGCAACACCTCCGCCTTCTCATAATTGTGCGCCGCGCGCCGCAGGCAATCCTTCACCAGCCATTCGCGCTGATTATCATCAAGGCTGAGAATATCCATCAAGGGCATAGAAGCTTCACCATTTCGGTCTTACCGCCAGAGCGCCGTGACATCACCCGTCAATTCGTATAAAAGAAGCTCTTCCAGGGCTCGCACCGCCAGCACTTCGCCGGGCGGAATGCCCAGCTCGCTCAACCTGCGCGCTGCCATCGCATGGTCTGGTCCGATGCTGCTCGTCGTCTCCGGCTGGCGAGCGCGCTGGCAGCGCGGGCAGGCACTCGAAGATTCGTCCATGCGGCTCAGGAGTGCGTTCACCTCTTCGCGCTCTCCGCAAAGAGAACAGCGCAAACTCAGCACGAAATCCCGACCCAATTCTAAAGTGCAGGCCTCTGAGGATTCCTGCCCGGCCATGGCCAGAACCTCTTTCGCCGTCGTGCTACTGGCGCGCGCCGGAAGCTCTCTGACGTTTGCATAAGGCTCGTGATACGGGCACTCCACAGAGCGCGTCAGCGTGCTGCGATGAAGTGAAAGCTTGAGCCCGTTGTAGACAATCGCTTCGCCCCAAGCGATCTCCCAACCGCAGAGGTAACGCGCCGCTTCCTGCGCGAGCAATCCGCCGACAAGCGCAGACGTGCTGATGGTCGTCGCCACGCGCCGCGCGCCTTCATCATCCTCCGCCCGGCGAAAGCCCGTGCATGAACGACGCTCCGACGCGTAGCTTCTTTCCGCATCGCTCAGGGTACATGCAAAGCAAATTCCCGCTCCCCCCATAAACCAGCGGGCTTCGCCTCCCCACGCCCACATTCCGCCATCCAGAAAAGGGGTCGCTGCGAGGCTGCAACTGAGCCCGACCTCAGCGCGTGCCGCCAGATTGTCGAGCGCCCCGATGACCAGCTCTGCATGGCGGTAAAATCCGAGGCCGATGTCCGAAGAGAGGTCGCCGTCAACATAGCGAACCTTGATCTCGGAATTGAGCAGCGCCGCGCGCTCGGCTGCGACTTCGGCCTTGGCACGCCCGACATCCTTTTCCCGAAAGAGCGCCGTCCGGCTCAGATTGGAAAGCTCTATGCGGTCGAAGTCAATGATCAGGATGTGGCCGACGCCCATGAGCGCAAGGTTCTTGATCACCTCGTTGCCGAGCGCACCGGCCCCTGCGACGATGACTCGCGCCGCAGAGAGCGCCGACTGATTCCACCCGTCGATGCGTTGTTGGCGGTCGTAACGCTCGGCTTCCATCCGTCTTAATTTCCGTCCCCCTGCTCGCCGACGAGCTTCGCGCCCGTCGTCGGGCAGTAATCATTGCCGCGCGAGCCGTTCCAATCATTCCAACAGGTCAGATGACGAAAGACATCGTTGTGGAAGTAGGTGCTGCACTTGCCGCAGGGACAACGGACGACGCGATCTCCGGCGCGCACCTGAAAACGACACCAGGGGCAATGATGACCGATGACCGGAGAGTTCTCTTCGACCTCGAAGACGGCCTCCTCGCCGTAAGGTTTCCAGATGGTCTCCAAGCCTTGCAGAAAATGGGCCGTGACCAGCGCGACGCGCCGCCCTGAAGAGACGCGGCTGCCTTCAACCTTCTGCGGAAACCTCCCCGGCCAGCGATAGCTGCACCCTCGCTCCAACGCTTCCAGAATCTGATCGTAGCGACCGACCTTGCAAACTTCCTGAGTCCTGAAACGCTCCTGCCAGCAATGCAGATGATAAGAGTCATCGTCATGATAAGCCTGTTCGCACTGCGGGCAGAGGCGAACGCGATCATCATCGCGGAACCTGTCTTTGCAGACCGGGCAGGCGCGCGTATACCAGGGCGAATAGATCGTCGTGACCCGGACGACCAGCTCCGGCAGACCGGCATTCGCCGGGTCACGCGCAGCCGAGAGACCCTGTTCAATCTCGCCGCGCAGTCGCGCCTTCAGTTGTGTCTCGCCCCGTTCGGGCTTGCCAGGCTGCTGAGAGTTCATCTTCGCGCTCATTCAAAGGCTCATTGACCTCTGACTCCAAAGATCGAGAGACAGTCTCGAATTTCTGATTTCAGGCGGGTTTTATCAGGATTTGGAATGCCGGAGGTCGGACTCGAACCGACATGTCCTTGCGAACGCCAGATTTTGAGTCTGGTGCGTATACCAATTTCGCCACTCCGGCGCGGGTGTGATCTAAGGCCATCATAGAGGCGCGCGAGCCGGGCCGTCAACCGCTCGGGGCCAGGATTCGGGCCTGAAAGAGAGCTTTTAGCGGCGATTTTAAAGTGGGCAAAAAGATGTTTGCCAGAAATGGGAGGGAGCATGTACAATGAGTTTGCCCGTCATGTGGGCAGCCGACCTTGGCTGCCGACTTCTCACAGAAATCACTTGGCCCCCCGGCCAGCTCCGTTAACGTCATAACCTGTTGCTGTTCGTCGGTGAAGAAAACCCCCGAAGGTGAGTTCTTGTATTATGCCTCGTGTAAATGAGTTTGTGGCCAGCATCCTGGTGGTGGATGACGAGCCGGAAATCAATAGCGTGCTCTGCGACCTCTTGAGCGCGCAGTACGAGTGTGCGTCGGCAGGCTCAGCCGAAGAAGCCCTCGGCCTGCTGCGCAAGCAATCATTCAATCTGGTCATCAGCGATATCACGATGGCCGGGATGAGCGGGTTAGAGATGGTTCCGCATGTGCTCAAGGTCGCGCCCGAGACGGTCGTCGTCCTCATCAGCGGCGCGCAGACCATAGAGAGCGCGATTGAGGCTCTGCGGGTCGGCGCGTTCGACTACATCATGAAGCCCTTTGACCTGCGCACCGTCGAAGCCATCGTCAAACGAGCGCTTGAGCATTACGAGCTGAGAGAGTCAAAGCGGCGCTACGAAACACAGTTGGAAGAGCTGGTCGAACAGCGTACGACGGAGCTGGATCGCGCCCTGGGCTCGCTTGAGAATGCGTACCGGACGACGCTCAAAGCGCTGGCCGCCGCGCTTGAGACGCGCGACCACGAGACGCACGGCCACTCGCAGCGCGTCGTCAGCTTCAGCCTGCGCCTGGGCTACGAGCTCGGACTCTGCAAAGAGCAGTTGAAGTCCCTGGAGTTCGGCTCGCTGCTGCATGACATAGGCAAGATCGGTGTGCCCGATGCCATCCTTCGCAAGCCTGCGGCCCTTGACGAAGATGAGTGGATCAAGATGAAGCAGCACCCACTGCAAGGTCAGCAAATACTTCGCGGGATAGAATTTTTGGACGGCGCGGCGCGCGTCGTCGCGCAGCACCATGAGAAGTGGGACGGGTCCGGGTATCCGCTGGGCCTGCGCGGTGACGACATTGATCTCAACGCTCGCATCTTCGCCGTGGCGGATGCCTTCGACGCTCTGACCAGTGATCGTGTCTATCGCACGGCCAGATCATACGAGGCGGCTGCCGCCGAGCTTGACAGGTGCGCCGGTCAGCATTTCGACCCGAAGGTCGTGGAGGTCTTCCACCGCGTCTCGCAGGAGGAATGGGAAGCCCTGCGCCGCCAGCCGCTCGTCAGAGGAGAGAAGGAGAGTGCGCTCGGGCAGCAACAGCAGCCCTGGGAAGCGCCCCTGGAGTCCAGGCTCGGAGTGATAGCGAGCTGAGAAGCCGACTTCTTAAATCTTTGGGCCAATAGCTCTCAGCTCATCCAGTATTGATACGACCGGACAGCTTTACGGTGTCGGCGTCACGACGTAGCCGCGACGCGAGCGAAGTTGCAGCCCGACGCGGCGCGAGGCGACTTCAACGCGGCGATACTCGCCGCTGCGCGCCGCCGCCAGCGGTCGCTTCGGCCTGTAGGTGACGACATACTGCGCGCCTATATCGCGCGCCACTTCATCCGCCTGCCCGATCATCTCGTCCGCCCTGGTCGCCAGCAGAATCCTTCCGCCCGTCTCTTCCGCGATCTTCGTCAATCGTTGTTCGCTGCGCACGGTATCGTCTGCATACTTTTTGTACCAGCGCCGCATCGCGCGATCAAGATCGATTGTTCCGAGCGTGAAGGCCGGATTGCGCGTCTGGCCCGGCGGCATCCCCGGGTCTGGAATCGGCAGCGCTTCTCTTTGCCGCCCGTCGCCGCTCCTGGCTCTTCCCCTGCCGTTTCGCTGCTCTATCGCCAGCCGCACGGCTGTCGTGTAGCTGATGACGTGGACGGTGGCCTGCGCGCCCATCAACTGTTTGAGAGCCTCTTCATAAGAGACCCTGCCGCCCGGCGTTTCAACGCCGTCCGTGATGAGCACTATATGGCGGCTGCCTGCGGGCCTGTCTTTCAATTGCGCGGCGGCTGCGACGATGGCTTCCGAGAGTCGCTCTCGCTTCGAGCCGGAAAGCTTGGTCTTGAGCACCTGAGAGACTCTCTCCGTATCGGTCGTCCAATCCTGCAACAATTCTGCCCGGTCGCTGAACTGCATTACGGAAAGAGCATCGCCGGGACGCAGACGCCCGAGCAGCCTGAGCGCCGTCGCGCGCGTCGTCTTAATATCTTTGGCGAGCGTGATCGCGCCGCTCGTATCCAAGAGAAAGAGGATGCTGGCGGGCGTGCGCTGCACACTTCTGATCTCCTGCGCCACGCCGTCTTCGAGGACGAGTATATCTGCGAGGCTGACGCCCGGGTCGAAGTGACCGTAGTCGTCGTAGGCCGTGACGGGCAGGCGCACCTCTTCCGTGAATACTTTGACGGGCTCCTGCTCTTCGCGCTCCACGGGTCTCGGCGAAGGAGACTGCGAGGGCGCAGCAGTCTCCTGTGCATCTGCTACGCGGGCCGCTCCGGCGAAGAGAAAAACCGTGACGATAAAGTATAGAAATATGCGATGGGACAAAATCAGAAGCACCTCGAAGCGGCCTTGCGTTCAGTTCAATCAGCCCATTTGATAGGCGGAGGCACTGCGATGGTTGCACGTGCGTGTGCGTTTCAACGCGCGGCGGCGCGTGCCTGCGCCTGCACGGCTGTGATCGCCACAGCGTCAACGATGTCTTCGGCTTTGCAGCCGCGCGAGAGATCGTTGGCGGGCTTGTCCAGGCCCTGAAGGATTGGGCCAATGGCCGTCGCTCCGGCGAGCCGCTCTGTCAGTTTGTAGGCGATGTTGCCCGCCTGCAAGTCCGGGAAGATAAGCACGTTGGCGCGGCCCGCGACGCTCGACCCCGGCGCTTTCGACTGCCCGACGGCAGGCAGGAGCGCGGCATCGGCCTGCATCTCGCCGTCTATCTCAAGCTCTGCGGCGCGCGCGCGCACGGTGCGCGTGGCCTCAATCACCTTGTCCACGAGCTTATGTTTGGCGCTTCCCTTGGTCGAGAACGAGAGCATGGCGACGCGCGGTTCTGCTTCCAGGAGCGCGCGGCAGGAGTCCGCCGAGGCGATGGCGATCTCGGCCAGCTCCGTCGCCGTCGGCTCAATGACGACGCCGCAGTCGGCATAGATGAGCGCGCCCTCATGGCCGAAGCTTGTGTCCGGCAGCATCATCACGAAAAAGCTTGAGACGAGCTTGAAGCCCGCGCGTACTCCGATGCAGTGCAGGGCGGCGCGCACGGTATGCGAGGTGGTGTTGGTCGCACCGGCCACGGAGCCGTCGGCGCGTCCCATGCGTACCATCAGGTTGCCGTAGTAGAGCGGGTCTTCCACGGCCATCCGCGCTTCGTCGGCCATCAAGCCCTTGGCCCGTCGCAGCTCGTGATAGAACGCAGCCATCTTCTCGAAGTCCTGGGCGCGCATGTGGTCTATCACCTCGACGCCGCCGAGATTGACGCCCCCGGCGCTCTGTGCTGCGGCGCGTATCTTCTCTTCACGCCCGAGCAAGGTGATGCGTGCGATGCGCCGGCTGGCGCAGATTGAAGCGGCGACCACCGTGCGCGGGTCTTCGCCTTCGGGCAGGACTATGTGTTGCGGGTTGGCGGAGGCTCGCTCTCTCAATCGTTCGAGTATATTCATAAGAGTCTGTGCTCGGTTTTCGACGGCTTGCTCTCCTGCGTGCGCGCAGTCTGGTGGCAGGAGGCCGCCGGGATGGCAGCTTCAAGCATGAGTATGACGGCGATCATTCTATTCATGCCTGTAAGTCTCCACCGAGCATCGAACGCAGTCAAGCCTGCCGCCTGTTGCCCTGATTTATCCTTCGCGCGAACATACTACATAAGGTCGGAAGCAGCGGACAAGATTTGAGGAGACTCGCAAGCGTGTGGGCCCATCATCTTGCAGGACCAGGCGCAGCCGAATCAGGCGCAGTCGAAGCGTGGCTTTCCCTTATCCGAATCCGGTTTGGTTTAGGGTGCGAGGGTTATCATGGTACATTGGAACGCAATCAACTCTCCCTTTTGACGACGGGTGAAGGAGTCGGCTTATGACCAGGCTGCAAGCGAAACGGCGGATGAAGAACCTGCTGATGTTTCTGCCGAACACGATAGCTCTGTGCGGGCGCTTAATGACGGACGCACGCGTGCCGCGCACTGAAAAACTGCTCTTCGCCGGGGCCATCGTTTACGCCGTCATGCCGCTCGATTTTATCCCGGACATGCTGCCCTTCATCGGGCAGGTGGATGATGCATACCTGATCGCGCTCACGCTCCTGCGCTTAATCAATCGTACGGACGATCATGTGGTGCGCGAGCACTGGCGCGGCGGCGGCGACATAGTG
Source organism: Pyrinomonadaceae bacterium (assembly GCA_036389095.1). GTDB lineage: Bacteria > Acidobacteriota > Blastocatellia > Pyrinomonadales > Pyrinomonadaceae > DASQYE01. The sequence continues at coordinate 140,719 of DASVQM010000004.1, read as the reverse complement.
CAACTGGCGGAAGCCGTCGCCGGGCTCGCGCCGAAGCTGCTGCCCGGTCGTGTGCAGAGGGTGCTGAGCGCGCGAGTAGAAGTTGCGCCCGAAGGCTCTGGCCGGAAGAACGCGATGGGAGCGAAGCTCATTGAAATACCCGGCCCTGCGGGTGAAAGGCTGAAGGCCCGCTGAAGTCTGAAGAGCCCCGTTGTTTCGGGAGCGCGTGCGTCGCTCATGCGTTCTGGGACGAATCTATGAGAGCTTCGGCGGTCGTCGCCAGCCCGGCGACGATGGCCGGAGCGCCGGATTTGAAGGCGCTGAAGGTTCGCGCTTCATGGACGGGCGCTTCGACTCTCGCTTCATCAAAGGCGACGAGCGCGGCGTGCAGCGTGTGCGAGCGGGCGATGATGAACCACTCCCGGGCCAGCCTGAAATGGCCGGGAAAGGAGATGATCTTCATGTTGGGGTGGCGCGGCGGCTTCCAATCCGCCTCGCCGAAAACGTAGACCTGCTCGGAGACATCGGCGATTCTCAAATAGCGATCAATGACGGGTTCCAGGCGCGAGAGCTTCTCGAATCCGGCATAGACCATGCCCGTCCGGTTGGTTCTGAGCAGCAGCGCATTTTCGATCAGCAGGCTAACGTATTCCAGGCATGGAACGGGCGCGCGAAACGTAATGGTCTCGTGTTCGTCGAGCGTACGCCTTGAGATGTTGGGAACGGAACCGAGGTCTTCCGGTCGAGCAAGGCTCGTCAGCTTCAGAGCCTGCTCGAACATCGAAAAGTCTTTCACTATGTGCGCCGTACCTCCTCGCACCACTTAGGGGCCAATGTCAGCTTCTACTCCCGGCAGACTTCGCCAGCGTTACGAATAGTTAATTAAAGTGTTGTGGCCCGCCGCGCGAGGAGAAAAATTAAGAGGGACGGACGGAGATGGTCAGGATGCAGGATAAAAGCATGACTGCATGAATTGTTGATCTCTTCTTCTTGATCCTGACCATCTCTGTCCCTCCCTGTGAGATTCTGCGTATTGATGCCATTGATAAAGGACGTTCGGCGATGGGCTATCTCAATGTTTATGAGGTGATAGGGTATGTTGCCTCCGCGCTGGTCGCAATCTCTTTGATGATGACCTCGATTCTCAGGCTGAGAATCATCAACCTGGTCGGCTCTGCATGTTTTACCGCCTACGGCCTGCTGATCGGCGCTTATCCCGTCGCGGTCGTCAATTTCCTGATCGTCCTCATCAACCTTTACTACCTTTATGACGCCTTCTCTACGAGAGAGTATTTCAAGCTGCTTGAAGTCTCGGCGCAGTCCGAATACCTGCAATACTTTTTGAGATTCTATGAGAAGGAGATTAAAAGATTCCTGCCCGAGTTCTCCTACAGGCAGACGGAGCGGCAGGTCATCTTCTTCGTCCTCAGGAATCTGGTACCGGCGGGATTATTCATCGCCGAGCCGCGCGATGAAGATTCACTGTTGATTGACCTGGATTTCGTTATCCCGGGCTACAGGGATTTCAAGATCGGAAGGTTCGTCTTCACCCAGAAGGCCGAAGTTTTCAGAGAGAAAGGGATCAGGAAGATTTACAGCAAGCCGGGCACGAAGAAGCATCAGGAATATTTGAGAAGCATGGGCTTTGCGCCCGATGAACGCGCGCAGGGCGAGCCGTCATCTCAGGATGAGCGCTTATATAGCCTGGTCTTAACCTGAGTTGTCCAAGCGCTCTGGCAGCAGCGCGCGTGCACATCTGACGGCAGATCAATCGCCGCAAGCTCAAAGCAGAGAGCCTGCGGCCTGAGATCGTCAACTGAAAAATGCAAGTGCCGGAAGCCTGACGTTCAAGCTCGCCCGTGGATAAGACGGCGCAGGCGATCGGGAAAGAGCACGTCTATCTTATGCGGCTCGATGGTGGCCGTGACCTCGCCGAGACCGAATGACGGGTGCAGCAGGGTCTGTCCCGTGCGATACATATGCGACTGGTCGTAAGGCGCTCCGGCTTTCTGCGCGCGTGCGCTCGCAGACTTGACGCCGCTCTTGAAGGTGCTGCGCGTTCCGCATCCGGGACAGTTGACGCGTGACACCTGCCCGCGCTTGGTGACGATTGCGACGACGTGCCCACGCTCGACCCCGCACACCGTACAGAGTTTTTCAACGCGATCACCGACCGCAAATAATTTATTCTCCATCAACCACTCTCCTTCATTTTAGCCGAAGCTGCTTTGTGCGTCCCGCGGAACGAGCCGCACAGCGCAGTCTCCTTCATGCTCGATTGACAACACGTAACGCGCCGCTACCGCATAGAGTAGAACCTGGCTACGGCACGGGCTCTGGGCCCATGCCATAACTCTTATCTTGCTCGACGCGGACGGAATGAGCGACGGCCAATACTACTGCCGCGCCCGGCAGCGGCGAAAGGACGCGCCGCAGAGCCTTGCGTTACCTGTTGAGTGCCGCCGAAGCCAGGCAGCAGGACACGCTCGACGGCCTGTCCCGTCATACGCTCGATAGCGCGCATGGACAACTCTTCGACCGGCGTGACCAGCGTGATGGCCCGGCCAAGGTTTCCGGCCCTGCCCGTGCGGCCTATGCGGTGCACGTAGTCTTCCGGCGCGTGCGGCACGTCGTAATTGATGACGTGCGAGATGGAATCAACGTCAATGCCGCGCGCCGCGATGTCCGTGGCCACGAGCACGCGCGTGCGCCCGTCCTTGAAGCCGCGCAGGGCTGCTTCGCGTTGCGGCTGCGAGCGGTCAGCGTGAATGCGATTGACCTTATGTGAGCGTGCTTCGAGGATGTGCGAGAGGCGTTCGGCCCCACGACGTGTGCGCGTAAAAACAAGCACGCGCTCGAAGCGTTCGCGCTCCAGAAGGTCCAGCAGCAGCGCTGTCTTCGATTCCGTCGCCACAGGATATGCGGTCTGCTCGACCGTGACGGCAGCAGTCCCGCGCTGGCTGACCTCAACGAGTTTCGGCTGGCGCATGGTCGAGCGCGCGATCTTTTCAATCGCGGGCGACATTGTGGCCGAGAAGAGCAAGGTCTGGCGCGTCGAGGGGAGCGTTGCCAGCACGCGCTGGATGGCGGGCCAGAAACCCATGTCGAGCATACGGTCTGCTTCGTCCAGGACGAGCGTCTCGACGTAAGAGAAGTTGATTGCGCCACGCTCCATGTGATCGAGCAGGCGTCCGGGTGTTGCGATGACAAACGTCACGCCCCGGCGCAGAGCTTCGGTCTGACGGTGCATGGCCGCGCCGCCGATCAGCGTCACGCAGCTTGCGCTCTTTTTGGGGACGAGCGAGCGATAGCTGGCTTCGATCTGCGATGCCAGCTCGCGCGTCGGCGCGAGGATGAGCACGCGAATGCCTGGGCGGGCCTTCTCCGAGATGCGTTGAATGATCGGGAGCAGGAAGGCCGCCGTTTTGCCCGTGCCCGTTTCGGCGCAGCCGATCAGGTCAGCGCCGCCTAAGACGACAGGGATCGCCTGCGTCTGAATTGGTGTCGGTTCCGTGTATCCGAGAGACTCGCACACGCTCGATAACGCGGCGCTTAGTCCCAGTTGAGAAAAGTTCATGAAAATCCTTTTGTTGCCGCTCAAACCCTTCATTGAGGGGAGCGCTTCGCTTGTTCCGTCCTGTAAATTTTTGAGCGCCTCCGCCGTCGTTTTGTGTCAACGGTCGGAGGCGCTTCGCTTGAAAGAGTCAGCCTTGAGCTGACGGAAACGGTCTTACCAGCGCGGCTCGCGGTTTCCGCCGCCGCCGCTTCCGCCGCCGTAGCCGCCACCGCCGCCACGGTTTCCACCGTAGCCACCGCCGCCGCCACGATTGCCGCCGAAGCCGCCGCCACCGCGACCACCGCCACCGCCGCCGCCGCGATTCTCACGCGGACGTGCTTCGTTAACGGTCAGGTTGCGACCATTGATCTCTTTGCCGTTGAACTGCTCGATGGCCTTCTGGCCTTCCTCGCTCGACGACATCTCCACAAAGCCAAAGCCGCGTGAGCGACCCGTCTCTCGATCTTCCACCACTGACGCAGATTCGACTGTGCCCGCTTGCGCGAACAACTGCTGCAAATCGTCGCTCGAAGTCTGGAACGACAGATTGCCGACATAAAGTTTCATAGACATAATTGTAGTTGTACCTCTCCTGTAAGGTCAGGAGTATTTGAGAGAAGCTGCGAATCTAAGTGGCTTCGATGTAACGGTAGGCAGCGAAGGCTTCGGGTTCGGGTGCTCTTTACTATGAGCGGCTTCTAAAGTTGAAATCAGCCTACTCTCGAACTATCCAGAACGCCATCGCAAAAGTCCATCCAGCGTGTAGCGCATCACCGTTGATGCAAGAGAGAAGGAATAACCAACAACTATGATGCACTATTACTGGGCCAAGTTGCAAGCTCTGAGCACTCTAATTGCTTAAAGCATAATTAAATGTGGGTAGAGCGGGATAAGAAAAGCAAAGACAGGCTCATCCGGCAACGCTTCTATTTTTTATTCTTATCATCCCTCTCGATTTCTTGAGGCGCTTGAGTGCGTCAAGCTCCAATATGGTATTTACATATTAGAGCAAGCTAGGTATAAAATATTAGAGTCGGTGCAATGACCGGCACAACTAAACAATCCCCCATCCATCTCCCCTCCGGTTAGCGGTGTCCGAAGCCTCGCGGCAGCGGACGCTTCTATACTTCACTTCGGAAATATGCTCTTCTGAGGTTTAAGAATACTCCACCAGTTGCTGACGGCTGCGCAAATGCCCATTCAAGGGATAATTGTCGAAAGGAAGCGATGCGAAATCAACAGGCAAACACAGATATGCTGGATACGAAGCTGCTGCTCAAAGCCCTGATGGCTTTCAAGAAAGGCGACTTTTCCGCCCGCCTGCCGACCGAGTGGACGGGCGAAGCGGGAAAAATAGCGGACACTTTTAATGACATCATCGAATTAAATGAACAGACGACCAGGGAGTTGGAACGCGTCAGCCGTCTGGTCGGGCGTGAAGGCAAGATCACGCAGCGCGCGACCCTGCCGGCTGCGAACGGCTCCTGGGTGAGCCTGGTGGATTCCGTTAACGTCCTGATTGACGACATGGCCCGGCCCACCAGCGAGATGGCGCGCGTCATCGGCGCGGTCGCCAACGGCGACCTCTCGCAAAGAATGGCCCTGGATGTTGAAGGGCGTCCCCTGAAGGGCGAGTTCCTGCGCTCCGTCAAGATCGTCAACTCTATGGTTGACCAACTGGGCTCGTTCGCTTCGGAAGTGACGCGCGTGGCCAGGGAAGTCGGCACGGAAGGAAAGCTCGGCGGCGAAGCGAAGGTTAAAGGCGTCGCAGGCACTTGGAAGGATTTAACCGATAGCGTCAACTCGATGGCCGGAAACTTGACCGCTCAGGTGCGAAACATTGCGGAGGTAACAACCGCTGTCGCCAACGGCGACCTATCGAAGAAGATCACAGTTGACGTGAAAGGCGAGATATTAGAGCTCAAGAACACCATCAATACGATGGTCGATCAGTTGAACTCCTTCGCCTCGGAAGTCACGCGTGTCGCTCGTGAGGTCGGCACGGAAGGAAAGCTCGGTGGGCAGGCGGACGTGCGCGGAGTGGCAGGCACTTGGAAGGACTTGACCGATAATGTGAATTCGATGGCGGGTAACCTGACCGGCCAGGTGCGAAACATCGCGGAGGTGACAACCGCTGTCGCCAACGGCGATTTGTCCAAGAAGATCACGGTGGACGTGAAAGGCGAGATATTAGAACTCAAGAACACGATCAATACGATGGTCGATCAGTTGAACTCCTTCGCTTCGGAAGTGACGCGCGTGGCCAGGGAAGTCGGCACGGAAGGAAAGCTCGGTGGACAGGCGGACGTTAAAGGCGTCGCGGGCACTTGGAAAGACCTGACCGATAACGTCAACTTCATGGCGGGCAATCTGACGAGCCAGGTGCGAAACATCGCGGAGGTGACGACCGCGGTCGCCAACGGCGATTTGTCCAAGAAGATCACGGTGGACGTGAAGGGTGAAATACTTGAGTTGAAAGATACCATCAACACGATGGTCGATCAGCTCAACGGGTTTGCCTCGGAAGTCACGCGCGTGGCTCGTGAGGTCGGGTCAGAAGGGAAGCTGGGAGGACAAGCTGAGGTCAAAGGCGTCGCAGGCACTTGGAAGGATTTGACCGATAGCGTCAACTCGATGGCCGGAAACCTCACCGGCCAGGTACGTAATATCGCGGAGGTGACGACCGCGGTCGCCAACGGCGACCTGTCGAAGAAGATCACGGTGGATGTCAGGGGCGAGATTCTTGAGCTGAAGGACACCATCAATACGATGGTCGATCAGCTCAACGGCTTCGCTTCGGAAGTCACGCGCGTCGCGCGCGAAGTGGGGTCTGAAGGAAAGCTCGGCGGGCAGGCGGATGTAAAGGGCGTGGCCGGGACGTGGAAGGATTTAACCGATAGCGTCAACTCGATGGCGGGTAATCTGACCGGCCAGGTGCGAAACATCGCGGAAGTGACAACCGCGGTCGCCAACGGCGACCTATCGAAGAAGATCACAGTTGACGTGAAAGGCGAGATATTAGAACTCAAGAACACGATCAATACGATGGTCGACCAGCTAAGCTCTTTTGCTTCCGAGGTGACGCGCGTCGCTCGTGAGGTCGGCACGGAAGGGAAACTCGGCGGGCAGGCTCAGGTCACGGGCGTCGCGGGCACTTGGAAAGACCTGACCGATAACGTCAACTTCATGGCGGGCAATCTGACGAGCCAGGTGCGAAACATCGCGGAGGTGACGACCGCGGTTGCCAACGGTGATTTATCCAAGAAGATCACGGTGGATGTCAGGGGCGAGATTCTTGAGTTGAAGAACACGATCAACACGATGGTCGATCAGTTGAACTCCTTCGCTTCGGAAGTGACGCGCGTGGCCAGGGAAGTCGGCACGGAAGGGAAACTCGGCGGGCAGGCGGATGTGAAGGGCGTGGCCGGGACGTGGAAAGACCTGACGGATAACGTCAACTTCATGGCCGGAAACTTGACCGCTCAGGTGCGAAACATCGCGGAAGTGACAACCGCGGTCGCCAACGGCGACCTATCGAAGAAGATCACAGTTGACGTGAAAGGCGAGATATTAGAACTCAAGAACACGATCAATACGATGGTCGATCAGTTGAACTCCTTCGCTTCGGAAGTGACGCGCGTGGCCAGGGAAGTCGGCACGGAAGGAAAGCTCGGCGGGCAGGCGGACGTGCGCGGAGTGGCAGGCACTTGGAAGGACTTGACCGATAATGTGAATTCGATGGCCGGTAACCTGACCGGCCAGGTGCGCGGCATCGCCAAGGTTGTGACGGCGGTGGCTAATGGCGACCTTGAACGCAAGCTGACGGTGGAGGCCAAGGGCGAGATTGCGGAGCTGGCCGATACCATCAACAGCATGACCGACACGCTGGCGACATTCGCCGATCAGGTAACGACGGTGGCGCGCGAAGTGGGCGTCGAAGGCAAGCTCGGCGGGCAGGCCAACGTGCCCGGCGCTGCCGGGACGTGGAGAGACCTGACGGATAACGTCAACGGCCTGGCCGCCAACCTGACCACGCAGGTGCGCGCCATCGCAGAGGTCTCGACCGCCGTGACGAAGGGCGACCTCACGCGCTCCATCGCCGTCGAAGCGCAGGGCGAGGTTGCCAAGCTCAAAGACAATATCAACGAGATGATCATCAATCTGCGCGAAACGACGCAGAAGAATACTGAGCAGGACTGGTTGAAGACGAACCTCGCGCGCTTCACGCGTATGCTTCAGGGGCAGCGCGACATGACGACCGTCTCGCAGATGGTCTTGTCGGAGCTTGCGCCGCTCGTGGACGCGCAGCAGGGCATCTTCTACGTCAACGGGGCCAACAACGGTACGCCTTTGATGAAGCTCCTCGGCAGCTACGCTTTCACCGAGCGTAAGAATCTGGCCAACGAGTTCAAGCCGGGGCAGGGCCTCGTCGGCCAGTGCATCATCGAGCGCGAGCGGATACTGTTGACCAACGTCCCGGACAATTACATACATATCGGGTCGGGTCTCGGCGAGGCCAAGCCGCTCAATATCATCGTGCTGCCCGTGCTCTTCGAGAATGAAGTCAAGGCCGTCATCGAACTGGCTTCCTTCAACCGCTTCAACGATACGCACCTGACCTTCCTCGATCAGTTGACCGAGAGCATAGGCATCGTCCTCAACACCATTGAAGCCAACACGCGCACAGAGCAGTTGCTGCAACAATCGCAGGCGCTCGCCACGGAGCTGCAAAGCCAGCAGGACGAGCTGAAGAAGACCAACGAGCAGCTTGAGAAGCAGGCCGAATCTTTGCGCGAATCCGAAGAGCTGTTGAAGAGCCAGCAGGAGGAGCTGCAGCAGACGAACGAAGAGCTGCAAGAGAAGGCGACGCTGCTCGCGCGCCAGAAGGCGGAGGTCGAGGCCAAGAACCGCGAAGTGGAAGAGGCGCGGTGGGAGATGGAGGAGAAGGCCGAGCAGCTGGCTCTGACTTCCAAGTACAAGTCTGAGTTTCTCGCCAACATGTCGCATGAGCTGCGCACGCCTTTGAACAGCATGCTCATTCTCTCGCGCCAGTTATCGGAGAACATGGAGGACAACCTGACGCCCAAGCAGGTGCAGTTCGCCGAAACCATCCACTCCTCCGGCGCAGACCTTCTCTCGCTCATCAACGACATTCTCGATCTCTCCAAGATTGAGTCCGGGATGATGGCCATAGACATCGGCGAGGTCTCCTTCAAGGAAGTGGTCGGGCAGTTGGAGCGCAGCTTCCATCAGGTCGCACAGGACAAGAAGCTCGATTTCGTCATCGAGCGGTCGGAGGAGCTGGGCCCATTCCTGCACACGGACGAGAAGCGCTTGCAGCAGATCTTGAAAAACCTGCTCTCCAACGCTTTCAAGTTCACCGAGCAGGGCCAGGTCACCTTGCGCGTCGAGCCTGTGCAGCGGCAGCGCGGGCGCTTCCAGCAGGAGACGCTCAATCGCGCCGCAGAGGTGATCGCCTTCTCCGTCATAGATACCGGCATAGGGATCGCGGCGGACAAGCAGCGCATCATCTTCGAGGCGTTTCAGCAGGCCGACGGCACGACGAGCCGCAAGTACGGCGGCACGGGATTGGGCCTTTCGATCAGCCGCGAAATCGCGCGCCTGCTCGGCGGCGAGATTCGCGTCACGAGCACGCCCGGCGAAGGCAGCGTCTTCACGCTCTACCTGCCGAGCACCTACGCGCCCATGACCCCTGGCAACGGCGGCGGGCCGCGGCGACAGTCTGCGCGGCAGATTTCCAGCGGGGGCGCATCTGCGGGCGCGTCGGCCAACTGGCTGCCGAGCGCCGTCTCCAATGTTGATGTGTCCGTGCCGGACGACGTGGTCGAGGTGAGTGATGATCGTCACGCCATCCTCGACGGCGAGCGCGTGGTGCTGATCGTCGAAGACGACGTTAACTTCGCGGGCATTCTTCTGGACCTGGCGCGGGAGAAGGGCTTCAAAGGCTTGATCGCCACACGCGGCGATGCGGCCCTGGCCCTGGCGCGCAAATACAAGCCGGATGCCATCACGCTCGACATCAAGCTGCCTGATCGTGACGGCTGGACGGTGCTCGACCGCCTCAAGCACGACCCGAACACCAGCCACATCCCCGTGCACATCATCTCCGGCGAAGAGCAGCGCCAGCGTGCCCTTCATCTGGGCGCGATTACGCACCTCCAAAAACCTGTCAGCCGCGACGACCTCGCCATGGCCTTTGACCAGATCGCCGCCTTCGCCGAGAAGCGAGTCAGGAAACTGCTCGTCGTCGAGGATGACGACACGCAGCGCATGAGCATCGTCGAGCTGATCGGCAACGGCGATGTCATCACGACAGCCGTCGCCACGGGAGCCGAAGCGCTCGAAGCGCTCAAGTCCGAGCCCTTCGACTGCATGGTGCTGGACCTCAGGCTGCCTGATATGACCGGCTTCGAGTTGATCGAGACGATTCAGAAGGAGCTGGGCCGAGCAGACCTGCCCATCATCGTCTATACGGGCAAAGAGCTGACCTCAAGGGAAGAGACGCAGTTGAGGAAGGTCGCAGACGCCATCATCGTCAAGGAGGCCAGCTCGCCCGAGCGCCTGCTCGCCGAAACCGCGCTCTTCCTTCACCGCGTCGAGGCGAACCTGCCCGAGCCAAAGCGACGCATGCTCGAACAACTACATCGCAGAGACCCCGTGCTCGCAGGGCGTAAAGTGCTGATCGTTGACGACGACGTGCGCAATATCTTCGCCCTGACGAGCGCGCTTGAAAGCCACAACATGGAGGTCCTCCACGCCGAGAACGGGCAGGAGGGCATAGACCTCCTGCGGGAGACGCCCGGCATAGAGGTCGTCCTGATGGACATCATGATGCCGGGCATGGACGGGTACGAGGCGATCAGGGCGATTCGCGGGATCGAGCAGTTCGCGCAGCTTCCGATCATCGCCCTGACGGCCAAGGCGATGAAGGCAGACCGCGACCGCTGTATCGAAGCGGGGGCTTCCGACTATATCTCCAAGCCTCTGGACATCGACCAGCTCTTGTCGCTCTTGAGAGTCTGGCTCTACCGGCAGGATGAGACCGAATGAGCGCGTTGCCGCAAATCGAACAGAACGAACTCGAAGATATCGAGATAGCATTGCTGCTCGAAGGGCTCTATCGCTATTACGGCTTCGATTTCCGCGAGTATTCCCCGGCCTCGCTCAAACGGCGCATCCTTGAGCGTATGCGCGCCGAGAAGATCGAGACCGTCTCGCGCTTTCAGGATCGAGTGCTGCACGACGCGGCGTGCATGGAGAGGCTGCTGCTGGGCCTCTCCGTGCACGTCACCTCCATGTTCCGCGACCCGGAGTTTTACCTGACCTTTCGCCGCCAGGTCGTGCCCATCCTCAAGACTTATCCGACCGTGCGTGTCTGGCACGCAGGCTGCTCGACGGGCGAGGAGGTCTACTCGATGGCGATCCTGTTGCAGGAGGAAGGGCTCTCTCGCAAGTCCCTCATCTACGCCACGGACATCAGCCACGAGGTCTTGCGCAAGGCGCGTGAGGGCATCTTTCCGCTCTCGACCATGCAGGAGTACACGAGCAACTACATGAAGGCGGGCGGCAAGCGCGAGTTCTCGGATTATTATACGGCCCACTACGACAACGTGATCTTTCATCCCTCGCTCAAAACCAACGTCGTCTTCGCCGAGCACAACCTGGCGACCGACGGCTCGTTCAACGAGTTCCACGTCATCCTGTGTCGCAACGTGATGATCTATTTCAACAAGGCGCTACAGGAGAGGGTGCACAACCTGATCTACGAGAGCCTGAGCATGTTCGGCATCCTCGGCCTCGGCAACAAAGAGTCTCTGAGGTTCACGCCGCGCGAGGCCTACTACGAGCGACTGGCTGGCCGCGATAAGCTTTATCGAAAGGTGCGGTAGACGAGTGGCATTTGAGATCGTGGTCATCGGCGCATCATACGGCGGGCTCTCTGCGCTCCAGGCCCTGCTGCCGGAGCTTGCGCCCGATTTCCCCCTGCCCGTCGTCATCGTGCAGCACCGTAAAAAGGATGGAGACGACGGGCTCTGCGAGTTCCTTAGAAAACGCAGCCGACTCCCGCTCGTCGAGCCCAACGATAAGGAGAAGGTCGAGCCGGGATATATCTATCTGGCCCCGCGCGACTATCATTTGCTGATCGAAAAATCCATCTTCGCGCTCTCCACCGAATCGCCCGTCGCCTTCGCGCGCCCCTCCATAGATGTCCTGTTCGAGTCGGCGGCCGAGGTCTACCACGAGCGCGCGGTCGGCGTCATCTTGACCGGCGCAAATCGTGACGGCGCGCAGGGGTTGGCGAAGATCAAGTCCTTCGGCGGGCTCACGCTCGTGCAAGAACCGCAGAGCGCAGAGTCGCCCACGATGCCCGAAGCGGCCATCAGCACCACGCCCGTTGATCGTATCTTGCCCCTGCCGGAAATAGCCCCTTTTTTGAACGAACTGTGTCATCCGATTTCGAGGTTATTGCATGCAAGATGAGAAGGAAAAAATCAATATCCTGATGGTGGATGACAGTCCGACAAACTTGCTCGCGCTGGAAACGATCTTGCAGGGCCCCGACAGAAATCTGGTGAGGGCCACCTCCGGCGACGAGGCGCTGCGTTACCTGCTCAACACTGAGGTCGCCGTCATCCTCCTGGACGTTTACATGCCGGGCATAGACGGTCTGGAAACCGCCGCCCTCATACGCGGGCGCGAGAAATCACGCGACATTCCCATCATCTTCCTGACCGCCGACAGCATGGGCAATCGTCATATCGCCAAGGGCTACTCCCTCGGCGCTGTGGACTACATCCTGAAGCCTGTCGAGCCAGACATCCTGCGCTCCAAGGTCGCCGTCTTCGTCGAGCTGTTCAAGAAGACCGAAGAGATCAAGCGCCAGGCCGGGCTGCTGCACGAAAAGAATCTTGAGCTTGAGAACGCCAACCTTGAGCGCCTGGGGATGCTCATAGAGCTGGGCCAGCGGTTGGCCGCCGAACACGACCCGGCGCGCGTGCTCGAAAAATTCTGTCACGCGTCGCGCGACATCATTGGCGCAGCGCACGCCTGTGTCGGAGTCCTCGACGATCAGGAGCCGCGCCCTTTCTTCTGTAGCAGCAGCGCGGGCACAAAGATGGAAGACGGCGATAAGAGCGCTCGGCTGGCGGACGAGGGCCTGCTCGCCACGTTGATGAAAGAACGCCTCCCGCTGCGTCTCAGTGAATCCGACACGTTGTTGCAGTCGGCGCGACTTCCGGGCTCGTCGAAAGCGCCGCAATCCTTCCTCGGCACGCCCATCTTCTCTTCGGCGCAGGTCTACGGCTGGTTATATTTGACGGATAAGCTCGGCGCCGATGATTTCAGCGAGGCGGACGAGCGCCTGGCCGTCACGCTGGCGACGCAAGTGGCCGTCGCATACGAGAATGCCAAGCTCTACACGGAAGCCCAGCGCCACGCCGCAGAGTTGCAACAGGAGGTCGCAGAGCGCATCGAGGCCGAAGAGGGGCGTGCGCGAATGCTCATCCGCGAGCAGGCGGCGCGTGCCGAAGCCGAGCGGGCCAATCGCACCAAGGATGAATTCTTAGCCACGCTCTCGCACGAGCTGCGCACGCCGCTGACGGCCATCCTCGGTTGGAGTCATCTGCTGCGGACGAACAAGCTGGACGAGGCCAATACCGCGCGCGCTCTGGAAACCATCGAGCGCAACGCCCGCTCGCAGTCGCAGTTGATAGACGACCTGCTCGATGTCTCGCGCATAATCACGGGCAAGCTGCGCCTTGAGCTGCGACCCGTCGAGCTCGTCCCGATCATCGAGACGGCCATTGATTCGATGCGACCGGCGGCGGAAGCGAGGGCGATTCGCTTCGATGTCGCGCTCGACCACGCGGCGAGCCTCGTCTCCGGTGATGCGAGCCGTCTACAGCAGGTGGTCTGGAATCTCTTTTCAAACGCCGTCAAGTTTACGCCCGAGGGCGGGAGCGTCGCCGTCAAGCTCGAATGCATAGACTCTCATGCGCGAATCACAGTAAGCGATACTGGACAGGGCATAGACCCGAAGTTCCTCCCCTTTATCTTTGATCGCTTCCGGCAGGCCGACGGCAGCACGACCCGCAAGCATGGCGGATTAGGACTCGGGCTCGCCATCGTCAGACACCTCGTCGAGCTGCACGGCGGGACGATCAAGGTTCATAGCGACGGCATAGGACGGGGCGCAACCTTTACCCTCGGACTGCCGCTCAGGAATGGACGCGGCCAGTTCGAGCACGCGGCGCAGTCCCCGACAGCCATTCATAAGGACGGCCAGGACACGTTTGATTTCCCGCCCGTGCTCGACGGCCTGCGCATACTGATCGTTGACGATGATATTGATAGCCGCGAATTTATCACAGCCGTGCTGACGCGCTGCGGCGCTCGGGTGAGCTGCTGCGAAACGGCAGCCGAAGCCATCGACGCCATTCAAGCCTGGGATGCAGACCTCCTCATCAGCGATATCGGCCTGCCGCATGAAGACGGCTACTCTTTAATCAGAAAGGTTAGAGAGTTGGGCCGCCGGCAGCATGGACAAATCCCTGCCATCGCGCTCACGGCCTACGCCAGCACGGAAGATCGCGCCCATGCCCTCGCGGCTGGCTTTCAGATGCACGTCACCAAGCCGGTCGAGCCCGAAGAGCTGGTGGCGGCGATAAGTAACCTGGCCGGGCGGCTCAAAAGAGCTTGAGCGCCGCGCGCTTTGATCTTCTTTAGACGGGCAGAGACTCTGCGGGCAACTCCACCGCGCGCCACAAGTACCAGCTAGCGACCGTGCGGAAAGGCCGCCATCGCTCCCCTCTCAAACTCAACTCTTTCGGCTTCGGCATCTCCTTTAGCCCGTACGCCAGGGCATATCCCTTTCTGATCGCGTAGTCTCCGACGGGCAGTACGTCTGCGCGGCCCATCCTGAATATCAGAAGCATCTCGACCGTCCAGCGTCCTATGCCGCGCACCTTCGTCAGCCGCTCGATGATCTCTTCATCCTCCATCCGCCGCAGGCGCGCCAGCGTCGTCGGCACTGTTCCGTCAATGGTCTTGACGGAGAGGTCTTTGAGGGCCGCGAGCTTGGCTCTGGATAGGCCCGCGCCGAGCAGCAACTCTTCCCTTGCGGCGAGAATCTCTCGTGGTCTAAGGCGCTTGCCCTTGAAGAGCGCCCTGACGCGCTCGTGTATGGCCCCTGCGGCATTGCCGTGAAGCTGCTGGTAGACGATGTTTCTCGCCATCTCTTCAAAGAGGTTATGCACCGTCCGCAGTTCCATCCTGAACGGGCCCACGCGAGCGATCAGTCGCCCCATCGTCACGTCTGCTGCCGAGAGATGCCGGATGGCCTCCTGCGGATCGAACTGCAATTCGGCGTGCCCGCTCGCGGCCCGCACGATCTCGCCCCCGGTCGAAGATTGATCTTTCATCTCCCCAGCATCCACTTCAGCGTCGCAGCATTCCGCAGGGCGTTGCCTCCACCGTCGTTATTGAAGTAAACGAACACGTCGCGCCCCATCTCGCTCCATTCACGAATGCGATTGGCCCACCAGCTCATGTCCTCGTCCGAATACGAGCCCGCGTAGAGATGACCCGTGTCTGGCCCATGCAGCCGCACGTAGACGAAAGAGGCAGTGGCGCGAAGGATGCAGGGAAGCTGCGCCCCGCTCATGACGCAGTATGCCGCTCCTCTCGCTTCGAGCAGGCGGAAGACCTCTTCGCAGTGCCAGCTCGGATGACGAAACTCAAAGGCGGCTCTCAGTCCCGGCGGAAGCCGTCGCAGGAAATAGTCCAGGCGCGCGTCGTCGCGCCCAAGCTGCGGCGGCAGTTGCACGAGCAGCACGCCGAGCTTATGGCCCAATTGGCCCAGGGCAGAGCTGATACGCTCTATCCACGCTTCTGGCCCGTAGAGACGCGCCCCGTGCGTGAGCCCGCGCGGAGCCTTGACCGTCATCAGGAAATCTTCGGGCACATCCGTGCGCCAGCGTATAAAAGTCTTCTCGCGCGGCCAATGATAATAGCTGCTGTTAAGCTCGACGGTCTGAAAATGGCGGACGTAATAGCCGAGCCTTTCACGCACGGGCGCGTCCATCGGGTAGAGAATGCCCCGCCAATGATCGTAGCTCCATCCAGACGTGCCGACGTGAATCGCCATGCGGTGTGGGATAACTTCAAGTAGTACGAAAACGAGAGGGAGAGATGCACGGCTCGCGCCTCTCCCATGCGTCTTATCAGCCCATGCCTTCACCGCCGTACGGGTTATCAATGGCGAGCAGCCAAGTGCCGTCCGCTTGCCGCCTGGCCACGTCGGAGGTTTGGCCCCGGAGCTCGATTGCGTTTCCATCCGGGCCCGTTCCCTTCAGGCTCCACCTGGAATAGAGCAGCGCCAGGTCGCTCGTCTGAATCAACTTCACAGGCTGCATCTCGAACCCGCCTTTTAAAGCCAGAAACCCGCCGAGCGCTTCGCGTATGGCTTGAACCCCGTGCACGATTGTTCCCGGCTGCGGCATGAGCGCGGCGTCCGGTTCGTAAAGCGAGATAATCCCGTCCATGTCTTCGCCGGAGAAATATTGTGCGAACAGGGCATGGACTTCTTCGGGTGTATGTGCCGGCATCAGAGTCTCCTCCCGTTTAACCTGTCTCAGAAAGCATCTCTTCGATAGCTGGAACGCGAGGGCTATCCAACTGTTATGTACGGCGCCCTCCCGCCATACAGATTTAGCGCCCTGGCTTTCTTCCTTGCGGGCGGCCCCGCATACATATCCGTGAACGCCTCGTTTGTCCAGCCAGTTTATTCACTTCTTCTGAAGTCGCTTAACTGCAACGCGATTGATGGGGATGACGAATTCGCGCCGGACGTAAGCGTCGGCTGGGCCTTCAAAAGCGACGGTCAATTCAGGGTCGGCCATGTCATGGGCGCGCAACGTCACTCCGCCCCTCGGCTCAAGCCTGTATGGACTACGCACGCGCAGCGTGTAGGCTCGACCGCCGAGCCCTTCGAGCAGGAGATGCAATGCGTCCGTCCCGGCGCGCGAACGCAGGATGCGTAGCCCCGCGCTCTGCGCGCCGGTCGCCAGGCTTTGCGTCACCGGGTAAACGTCCGTGCCTTCCGTATAGCTAAAGACCAGCTCCAGGCTTTTGCTGTTGACATCGATGACGACTTCGGCACGCTGCACGTCGCCGCCGCTCTTGATCTCGTAGGCGGTTGCGCGTCCCTGAACGGTAACCTTGCGCACCTGTGCGTCGAGCGGGAAAGCCGGAGCGATGATGAAACGCTCGACCTGTTGAGAGAGCGTTGAAGTCGAAGCCGTGCTCCTATGATCGATGTTGACGGTCAGGCGGCCCTGAGCACGAGTGAGCTTGAGATGGTAGCGCGCGTTGCCTGCGGCCACATTTTGCACTTCGACCGTATCCCAGTCCGCCGGTAGCTGCGGCGCGAAGCGCAGCTCTTTGCCGCCAGCGCCGATCTCTATCCCGAGCAGGCCGCGCACGGCAGGGGTGACGATCATCGCCTCAGACCATACCTGGTGATGAGACGAGCGGCCAAAAGGCGCGTTGAAATCGCCGGAGAGCAGCTCCGTCACGTAGCCCAGCGCTCCCGTGTCAGACAGAAGGGCATTGGCCATTAGCGCCTGATAGCCCACGTGCGGGCGGCCATAAGCGTAAGCCCCCATGCTGGCCCAGCCCGTGAAGAGCGGCCACACAGAGCCGTTGTGATAAGAGAGCGGGTCATAGAGCCTGCTCTCATCAGAGATGATGCGCGCTCCCCAGTCCGTCGCCATCCGTCCGCTGCCGAGATGATCTATCTCTGATTGCGCGCGCTCGTCCTGCATCGTGCGCCACCAGAGCGGCACAGCCGGAAGCACAGTGTCTTCGTCAAAGAGGCGCGCACTCCTCAACTCTTCCATGCGTGCTTGGCGCACTGCGCGATTGGGCCCAGGGTCGGCCTCCGGGGGCTCCGTCGCGGGCAATCGCGTCGAGAAAGCATAAAAGCCGCGCCCCTCAAGCCAGTAGGTCTGCTCCATGGCGGCGCGCGTTCTCTCTGCGGCGGCACGCGCACGCCGGGCCGTCGCTGTATCCTTCAAGGCTTCCGCCAGTTGGCCCATGCCGCGCGAAGCTTCGATCCAGAGGCCCTGCATGTAAATCTCTTCGTGGGCCGGGTACAGCGGCCCGCCCTCGACCCATCCATGCCCGAACTTCGTATTCTCGACCAGTTGATTGCCGTCCGTGTCGCTCGCTTCCGTGAAGCGATATGCTTTCTGAATCGAATCCCAGTTCGCTCTCAGAAACTCCGTGTCGCCGGTCGCGCGCCAGTAGTCCGTGTGGGCTATGACATAGAGCGGGGTGGCATCGGCGCTGGCCCAAGGGTATTCGTAATCGGTAAACCAGGGGACGAGCGACGCGCTCTGTGAAATCTCATGCGGGATTTTACCGTCGGCACGCTGGAATCGTTTGAGGAATTCGAGCGCGGCCCGCGTGGAGGGAAAATCCCCATAGGAGTTGATCGCCAGCGCCGTCCACATAGAGTCGCGCCCGAAGTACCAGGCGAAGCCCGGACGCTCGCTTCGGCCAGAGGTGCGAAAGCCCGCCACGAGCCCCGTGCCGAGAAACGGATTGGTAGCAATGCCTTTATCAACGCCGACCTTGGCCCAGGCGAAGGCTGCGTTCAGTCGCTCGTCCGGCGTCCTGATGAGGGTCGTCTCATTTTGCAGCCGCTCGTAATGGGCGACCGTCTGTTCATAGAGAGATTGAACGGAGCCGAGCAGGTGATCGTAAGTCTGCCGCGCCTTCTCGCGTCCTTCGACGCTTCCGGCGATGATGATGGGAATAAAGCTCGTCTTCAATTCTTCGGGTGAAGCCTCGATCTCGAAGCGCGTGGGAACGTCGCGCGGCTCTTCCTGGTAAGGCATGGAGGAGATGTCGCGCGCGGCGGGCGAGCCGACCACGCCGACAAAACGCTTGGACTCTTCAGTGATGAAATAAGCGTGCTGGCCCTCGTTCCACCCGACGTTGCCGGTCATCAATCCGGCGGGCCATGACAGGCCGAGCTTTGGCCGGAACGAGACCCCTATCGTCATCGGCAAGACGCTTTTGACATCGAGGAGCATGATCAAGCCCGCTTCGTCCACGGGAGCAAAGATGATCTGTCGGACTGTAAAGGCGGCGTGCGAATAGGTGAAGATGGTCGCTTCGGGACGCACGCGGATATGAGCGGCGATGTCCGAGGCGCGAAACTCCAGCGGATAGCCTTCGATGCGAAATGAAAGCTCGAACTCGTCGAGCACCTTCAAGGGATAGACCCATGCTTCGAGCGGCCTGTGCTCGTAGCCGAAGGCAGCGGCCCTGCGTCCCAATACATCATAGAAGCTGCCGGCCTGCGTGCGACGCTCAAGCTCAAGACCGCTTTTACGCAGATGGAATTTCGGCGTCTGTTTCATTTGAGCTTGCGCGAGCGTCGAAAAGGGGATGTGCGAAAAGATGAGAAAGCAGAAGGTTAGTCCAAAGAAGAGCCGACGCTTCTTCACCGCTATTCCTCCCTCGAACGGAAGCGCTGCGCGTCGTTAAGTGAACCGTAATGACCTGGCGCTTGCATGTGGTTCATAATCCGCCGGTCGTCCGCCAAGCGTAATAGAGTCCGAAGGCGACGCTCATGATTCCTGCGACCAGGCGCACGGGCGTGTGAATCCATTGAAACCGCCGCGCCGTGGAAACGAAGGGCAGGCTGATAAGTATGCTCATCAGGAGCATTCCGCCAATGGAGCCTATGCCGAAGATGACCATGTAAGCGACGCCGAGAGCGCGCGACCCGCCGCGAACGACTTCCGCCAACACGAGCAGCGTGAGCGCGGCTGAGCCCGCGAGCCCATGCATCATGCCGACCAGAAGCGGCTTCCATCCCCACAGGCTTCTATGAGGCACGTTATCGTGTGAAGAAGATTCCGCGACCCCGTGAGCATCCGTTTCCGTATGAAAGTGAAGATGCGTATGAGCGTGGCCGTCGTGCTCGTGCGCGTGTACGTGAACCTTGTGCTGACGGCGCAAGACTAAATAGAGAATGCGTGTTCCCAGAAGAATGATCATCAGCGCGACAAGGAATTCCAGGAGCGCGGCGAGGCGCAGAGGGATTGCGACCCGCAGGAGAATAACCAGCACGGCGGCGAGGAAGAGCGCCGCCGTGTGTCCCACTCCCCACAGAGCGCCCACCGCAGCCGCCCGCCCGATTGATCGCTGCTCGCTGACAATCGTCGTAATCGCAACCAGGTGATCCGCCTCGGTCGCATGTTTGAGCCCTAGAAGGAAGCCGAGCCCTAAAGCCAATAAGAGAGGGTCATTCATAGCTCTATGATTTATCCGGCGCTCGAAGCCGGATGCCCAGATCATCTGCGCTCGGTCGCCAAAGTACGGAAGTAAAGATTAAGGCCGCCTGTATAAGCGGCCTCAATGTAACAGAAAATCCGGTTTCTAACACTCGAAACTGTCCCAACTCCTTGTCCTCGTCAATGGTGATGCTCCCGCTCGTACTCGTCCGCCTCTTCTTTTGTGCGATGAACTGTTCCTTCCGGGTGCTCCGGCGGCGTGTATATCGTGTAGAGCTTGAGCGCCGAGCCGCCCGTCGCCACAAAATTATGGCGAGTGCCGGACGGCACGACGACCACGCTGCCCGCACGCACAGGAAGGCTCTCACCCTCGATGACCGCCTCGCCTTCCCCTGCGACAAACGCCAGAACCTGGTCAATACCCTCGTGCGCCTCTTCTCCTATCTCCGCGCCCGCCGGGATCGCCATCAGCACTAATTGTGATCGCTCGGTGGTGAAAAGCACCTGCCGAAAATTTTCGTTCTCTTCGGCCAGCCCCCTCACGTCGCTCGCATAAACTTTAGCTGTCATAGATTCCTCCTCCTTGAATTTTTTGAGGGTGACGCTTACGGGGCATATGCCGCATCCTTTCGCGCCTCCCTCTTTCGCTATTAAGAGCTAACGCGCCGCAGCGCTCTCGCTCTTCAACTCGCTCACGTTAAGCCCTCAGCCTTCGGCCACGCGCCGCCCGTATTCCTCGTCGCACTGCACCGGATGGCCGATCATGCGCTTTTGCATTGTGCTTGTCCAGGCGGAAGGTTTTGCCGGACTGATGACTCATCGAGGAGGTTGCTGAAGTAACGCTCGTTAACCGGAGCGAGGAAGCGGCGCGAGGTTGGCTGTTTCCTCTGCGTCGTTAATTTCGAGAAGATTAAAGTCTATTAAGGATACAGCGTGCGCCATATTTTGTAAGCTCTGGCCCTGTTCGGTCTGGGCCGGCAGTTGAGCGGGGCGAGCCGCCTCTCTCGAATTCTGAAGCATTTGGAATCTGGCCTCGATCAGGCGGGCGACGCTTAATCCCATACTCGCATCCAGCTCATACAACTGTTCGGCGAGTGCCTTTTGCGAGACCCGCGCGAAAACCTGTCGAATCTCTGCTTCAGCCGCGCTCATGCCTTCGGCAATGAGCAGCTCGAAATCGCTTCCGCCGCGCTTCAGCCGCTTCGCAAAACCAAGCAGGCTCGTGCGCCCTTCGTTATGAATCGTTCCGGTGACGATGGCCAACAGGTGCCGGACTTCCGTTTCGATCTTGGTGTTTATCGCACGCCGCGCAAATGCCGGGGTCAAATCCCCGTCCCTCGCTACGATCAGAAACGACTCGCCGCACACATGGACGATCATGCGTGCCTCGCCATCGCCTGATGGCGGCTCGATGACGATATCGCTCTCGGGGATGCCGAGTTCACGAAGAATTGAGTGCAGGCGATTGACCATCCACGCTCCGTCTTCGAGCAGCAGGGATGAAAGCCTGGTCGGCGCAAAGACCTCTTCTATGCTCTCATCCGCTATCTTCGCGCCGCACTCGCTGCAACTCGCATGGCTGATGGTGACGACGGCCAGCGCATCTGCGGAGGGTAGACTTAACAACGTGTGCCCGGTTTTGCGGCAGCTCACCAAGACCTCTCGCTCAAGCAGACCGGCTTCAATCAATCTATTCTCGGTGAACTCGGGCAAAGCGTTCATCGCCGCAGAAGACGGACTCATGTGATAGCCTTCCGCGTAAGCCTCTTTGGCGCGACGCAGGAAGAGCCTTGTATCGTCATCGTCCAACAACCTGGCGGCGCGCACACGCTCGCGTGCGTTCTCTCGACAGGCGATGGTGGACAGGGAATCGGCGTCCTGTTTAGCGAAAAAGCGCATGAATCCCTGATGCACAGCCGAGGCGTCCTGCCGCCAGGCCGACATCTTCGTCGAGCCCCCTTCGACGCTCTCGCTTAGTTGCTCGCCCGCATCCGCCAGGCAGAGGCTCACCGTTTGACAGAAAGAGTTCAGTTTCCGCAGCGGCTCAGCCGTCCGCGGCTCGTAAACTATGCCGGCGCGCATTCCAGCAGACCCGTCTTCGAGGTCTGCGAAGAGAAGAAAGAACGTATGATCGTCAAAGCAGAAAATATCGCCCTGGACATAAGGCGTTTGATGCTCTTCGGGGTTGACGGAAGCGGCGATCAGACGCTCCATCTCACAGACCTGATCGGTATCCGATAGCGCCTGCGCATAGCAGCTCAAACGCGTCGAGCGGATGAGGGGCACGAATTTCCTCTCCGACAGCTTTTCCAGCAGACTGAGGCGCTCTTCATCCTTCAGTTGATGCTTCAGAATTCTACTTGCGAGGAACAACATGTCTTGATCTCCTGTTTGTGCTGCCGACTCGTTTGATAAACCGTTCGTGCCGCGCGATGCTGTTGGCCTGTCACTCAGGCGAATGGATCTTGATCTGCACAGTCTCCTGGCCCGAGGACGTTGCGGCGTAGCGGCGCGTGCGCGCTATGCGCAGAGCGAGCCCTTCATAAGCCTCCATGCCGGGGCGATGCTCCTCGACAAGCGCCTGTATCACATAACCCTTCTCGACGCGGACGGCCACCTTTATCGTCTGTGCGCTTGTGCCGTTAGATTCGCCCCTGCCTTCGTTCCTCTTTTTGTCCAGTTCCGAGATGGCGATGGCGATGTCTCTTTTAATGAGCCAGCGTGCGAGCGCGCCGACGGTCAGGAGGCTGACCAGAAGCGAGATGACCGCGCTGGCAATGAGCGCCTGACGGTGGCGGCGGCGGCTCGCCAGCTCCATAGAGGAAGGGGGCAGGGCGAGGACTTCCTTCGCCGGAGGCAGCGCTTCAGCTTCGGGCTCGACGGTCGTCACAAAAGCTTGCGGCTGCGCGGCGGAAAAAGTCCTGCCGTTGCCCGCCGTCGCTTCCACGTCAATCGTCTTTTCTTCCCAGCATCCCAATAACTCTAAAACGACCTTTTGTGATGATTCGCTGATGGAGCGGCCCGGCGGCTGGATGAGCGGATTGAAGTTGAAGGAAGCGTTGGGCTGTGAGACAGCAATCAGCACAGCCTGCAAGCCGCTCATGCTGTTGAGTTGAGCGTCAACCATATTCCCATCCATGAAATAGATGGAACATGGGCCCATGGCATATTCGATCAGTAAGCGCCCGGTCTTACCCTGGTGGCGCAGAATAGAGATCAGATCGGCCAGCGGATAATCGTTCAAGTGGCCTGTCAGTGCGACGAAATTGGTGCTTTGCATTCGGTTGCTCTTCGATGACGTACTACAAAATCCGCACGGCAGACGCGCCCGGAATAATCCGTGCTCGTGGCTTCTCCGGCCCTTTCGTCAATCCGTGCGCAGCACTCTCAAGTCGCGCTCGCCGACGATTTTCCACCCGTCGTCCGTGCGCTCCCATTGCAATTGCTGAATGACCTCGCCATGTCGGTCTCGTCCGCCCACCTTGATGACATATCCTTTCCGAAAGCGCATGCTCGCCGTGCGCTCATCGCTGTTGATGTTGATTTCGGGCTCGGATGCCGTCACCTCTATGGACTCCGCGCGCTGGAACAGTCGAGACCTGTCGGCACGCACAAACTCTTGAGAAATACCCTTTGCACGGTAGAAGGCATTCACCTTCGAGCTATAAAACTTCATCAAAGCGTCAAGGTCGCGCGCGTTGGTCGCGGCGACCCAGCCTTCGAGCGCGCTCCTGAGAGAGACCAGCTCGGCTTGCTCATTGAAAGGGCCTCCGGTTGCTGTCGTACTCGGCGCGACGATCTCTGCGATGGCCTGGTCGAAATAGTATGAAATATTCCGGTAGGTGACTTCCGTCGGCTGCGGGGCTACTTTGCCGCCATCGTAGATGACGGTGGAGGTGACCATTTTGACCCAGTTGCCGACGGCATCATACTCGTAGGTGTAGACCTCTTTCCTCACAATCTTATTGCTGCTGTCGCGCAGCGTCATCTCTCGGACGTTGCCTTTATCGTCACGCGCATACTCCTCCGTACCCGGCTGAGAGCTGGCGGAAACTAAAAAATATGAGTTATCAACTCTTTTCCCTTGAGGGTCATAAGTCGTTGATTCCAACAACTCGCGCGGCCCTTCTACGAGCCTGCCGGATTTTGCAGAGAGCTGCGCCGTCTCGGTCTTGACCCTGTTGACCGGCCCGCGCAATCCATCCTGATCTCGGTCTCTGCCGAGAGGAGTGATCAAAGTTGGAGGCGGGACGGATGCGTGGTTGCGCTGCGCCCATCCGTAAGAGATGGCGAAACTGATGGCGAAAGTGATACAGGCGAAGAGAAAGATGCCGAGCGGCCCTGATACGTTGATTTTTCGCAACATCAACCGATTCTCTGAGAAGCAACAACACAGCTCAGGCTGTGCACGGGTTTATCTGAATCAATTGAAAGGGAACAAAGCCAACCTGCATCCGAGAGACATACTTCGTTAGCCCGACGCTTCGGGGGAGAGATTCATCTCGCAACCCAGTATCCGAGACAAAGATCGGTTTAGTCCAGATATCGTGCTGAGTGCGAGGCCAATATACAACATTTGGTGGAAAGTTTGGTAGCCAAAATTCCCTCCGCCCGCTACTCTGCAAAGCGCCGCGCCGCCGTTTATGAGAATGTCCCGGATAGGTGTTGACGCGAGAAGAGGCATTTGTGCCGGGGAGCTTCCGAAGGGTACGGTGAATCGGTCACGGGCCTGTCCCTATGGCCGGTACTCTCTGATGGGGAGTTTTATCTCGACGATTAAGCCGCCGCCGGGTGCATTGGCCGCTGTGATCGCGCCTTCGTGCAAGCGGATGGCCCGTGCCGCGATAGCAAGGCCCAGGCCGCTCCCTCCGGTCTGGCGGTCGCGCGCGTCTTCCACACGATAGAAAGGACGAAAGATTTTATCAATGGCCTCTTCCGGCACGCCCGCCCCGTGGTCACGAACGCTGATGAGAGCATAGCTCTCGACGCCCAGGTCCTCGCGCCGCAGAGCGATTTCAACCTCAGAACCTTCTGCCGTGTAACGCGCGGCATTGCGCACGACGTTCTCGATTCCGCTCCGCAATAGCTCGGGCACACCGGCTGTCATACAAGCCTCGCAGGTCTTGACCAGAACCGAGCGGTTGCGGCTGCGCGCTTCGTAGTCGGCATCGTCGGCAACCTCCTGCAAGAGAGCACAGAGATCAACCTTGATGGTCTTCAGGCTGTCGGTCGCCGTCTCGACGCGAGAGAGCGTCAGCAGTTGGCCGATCATCTCGTTGATGCTTTCGGCCTCGTGCTCTATGCGGTCGAGCGCGCGGGCGGCTTCGGGCCCGGAGGAGCGGCGGCGCGCAAGCTCCAGCGCGACTCTGAGCCGGGCGAGGGGCGAGCGCAGCTCATGCGAGATGTCGCCGAGCAGTCGTCTTTGCGCCTCGACCAGGGATTCGATGCGCCCCGCCATCAGATTGAAGTCGCGGCCAAGATAACCGATCTCGTCGCGCCGCTTAATCAACTTGTGACTGACGCGCGCCGTGAGATTGCCGTCAGCCAGCTCATGCGTTGTGTCGCGCAGTTTAACTATCGGAGTCGCCATGTATCTGGCGAGGCCATAGCAGAATAAAGCGCCGAACACGAGGACTGCGAGCAGGCGTGGGCCCAACATGCGTAGACCGAAGAGCAGCGAGCCGGGCTCGCCGAGTCGCGGTGGCTCGGGCCCAGGGAACTCGCGCCTCGGCAGCTCTCCCACCAGCCTGTAGAGCTTGCCCTTCGGCGAACGTACCAATCGAGCGGCGAGCGGAGGCTGCTGCGGGCGAGGGAAATCCACGACGAAAGGCTCGCTTTCCGTCGCGCGCTTTGCCAGCTCCATCGTCGCTGCGGGCGCAGCAGTCCTGCCCGTCACCTCTTCTCCACCTTCATCCAACAGAATCGCGTGAAAGCCTGACGCCGCCTCTACGCGTCGCAGGTATCCGGCGAGCGCCGCTGGCCCGTCTCTTTCAAAAACTTCAACCGCCGTTTGTGCGTAAAGACCGAAGGCCGGAGCCGCGGGGTTGCGACGTGGAGGATGAAATTGGCGCTCCGTAAAGACGCCGGTCACAAAGGAGGCGACGTTGACGAGCACCATCGCCAGCCCGAACCAGAGGAAGATTTTGAGAAAGAGACTTCGCAACAGAGCCCTGATTCTTTCTTAGCTTGGTGAGGCGTAGATATAGCCCACGCCGCGTACAGTCTTGATGCGCTCGACGCCCTGCACCCTATGGCCCAGCTTCTTACGTAGATGGCTGACGTGCATGTCTATGCTGCGATCAAAGGGCGAGAGGCTTCGATGCAGCACGTCTCTGACCAGCTCCTCCCTGGTCACGATGCGACCGGGAGAGCGCAGCAGCCTTTCCAGAAGATCGTATTCGACAACAGTCAGCTCAACCATCTCTCCGTCGCGGCGAACGACGCGCGTGCCCGTCTCTATCTCGACATCGCCGACAAGGAGCCGCCCACGCGTCAACTCCTTCTCATCCTGCTCTGCGGGTCGCGCACGTCGCAGGACGGCGTTGATGCGTGCGACCAGCTCGCGCGGGTTGAAGGGTTTCGGCAAATAATCATCAGCGCCGATCTCAAGACCGACGATCCTGTCCACGTCGTCGCCGCGCGCCGTCAACATCACGACGGGCAGCCGCGAGCGAGCGCGAATGCGGCGCAACACCTCGAAGCCGTTGATGCCCGGAAGCATAAAATCCAGCACGGCCAGCGCGTGATCGCCCGAGAGCGCGCGCTCGACGCCCGTTTCGCCGTTATGCACGGCTTCGACCTTGTATCCTTCGGGTTCCAGATACTCTGCGACCAGCTCGCACAATCCAACGTCATCGTCAATCACAAGCACCGGCTGCATCGTTCATCTCATTTCTTCTTCAGAGTAAGCCACTGAGCCTGGATGGCTGCGAGCAATCATTCTATCTTAATCATGCCTTCATCTTCTGTAAAGAAGAGCACCCAAGCCTACGGCTTTACAAAACTTTACGCTCTTTTGACGAACTCTTTACGCCTTTATCCGGGTCGTTCACGTCAAAATAACGAGGCGGATGAAAGAGGTTCCAAAGCCTTATCGGTAAACGGGCGATGCTCGGTGTCCGTTATTCGTCAATCGAGAGCGCAGGGAGCGCTCCAAGGGTTTCGACGAATATGGCATTGAAGGTCAATGAATGAAGAGGAGAAAAACATGAGATTAAATTGGATGAAGAGAAGCAGCGTCATTGCTATTGCGGGTGCGATCTTGTTGACGATGGCGATAGTCGGATTCTCGCAGGGCCCACAGCATGGGCCGCGTGGCCGTGGCTTTCACGGTGGGCCCGGAGGCCCGCCCGGTGGGCTCGGGCCTTTGGGGCGCGACATCAATCTAAGCGAGGAACAGAAGGCTCAAATCAAAAAGATCAGGGACAGCTTTGAAGAGAGCACCAGGTCGCTACGCGAGCAGATGCGTACGCTGCACGAGAGCGCCGACCCGCTCAGCGGCGCTGCATTCGATGAGGCGGCGGTTCGCACGGCAGCACAGGCACGCGCCGGTGTGCAGGTCGAATTAGAGGTCGCACATGCGCGCATGATGTCGCAGATTCTCGCCATCCTGACGCCGGAGCAAAAGACTCAACTCGCGGCCAGGAGACAGGAGTTCGAGCAGAGGCGGCGCGCGCACGATGAAGAGCACCGCAACGATAGGGGCGGCGAGCGACCGTAGTCACGGCTCATAACTGCCGGCGAGTTGTAAGCAAGGCAATTCGCGTCATGAAAGGGGAGGGTGAAGAAATCGCCCTCCCCTTTCTATAACGGTTCTCAATTGAATGCGAGAACAGGTCAGTAGCGCCCTCATGTCTCTGGCGGGTGCTGCCGCTTGAGACCCGACAGAGACATGAGGCGGTACTGATAAAGCCGCATCCGTACAGTTCACAATCCGCTCTCAGGCGCAAGGTCTCGCGTCGCTTTCCGTAAGTATCGTCGAGCGCCTTCGCCCTACACGTTTACAAAACTTTACATCACGTTGACGAACTCTTTACGTCGCCCAGCACGAAACCTGCGTCCAAGTCGGCAAATCACAAGGCGTGCTCGCCGGGCTGCCGTGGGCGAGCTTTCGGGGCAACGCGTCTATCAAGCGCCTATTAAAATCTGAAGGATATTAAATGGTAGATCAAGCAATGACGTTCGGCGAAGCCCATTCATTGTTGCAGGGTGTGGCGGAAAAGGCTGCGCCGACGGAAGCCTCGCAATACGATTATCAGTTGGCGCGCAGGATCGCGGACGGCGACATGCCGGCCTTTGAAGAACTGTACGGGCGCTATCATCGCCGCCTTTATAATCTGTGCCTGCGCATGACTGGCCGCCACGACGAAGCGGAAGACCTCACGCAGGAGGCTTTCATTCAAATCTATCACAAGATCGGCAGCTTTCGCGGAGAGTCCGCCTTGATGACCTGGCTCTATCGCCTGACGACCAACCAGGTGCTGATGCACTTCCGCAAGCATTCCGTACGACGCGAGCAGGTGTCCGATGACGGCGAGACGCCGGAGCCCAAAGTCGACACGGCTGCGATTCCGAGTCAAACGCTCGCGGTTGATCGCCTGGCCTTAGACAGCGCCATCGCCAAGCTCGCGCCCGGTTATCGCATAGTCTTTATCCTGCACGATGTCGAAGGATACCAACATGCGGAGATTGCGCGTATCTGTGGCAATACTGTCGGCACGAGCAAGTCGCAGTTGCACAAGGCCCGTATGAAGCTGCGCGAGCTGCTGAAACAGGAAGCCCAGCCGGTAGAGCCGGAGCTTGACCCGGTGACGTAACAGTCCGGGCCCTCTCATTTCTTTCAAGGCAGATGGCCAGTCCATCCCTGCTTTCCCTTTAAAGGAGCCCAAGGTTGTATGAGAAAGATCGCACCCTTCTTGCTTGTTCTATTCGCGCTCGCCTGTACGCCATACGCACTCGGCGCCCAGTCAGGACGAAGCCGCACAGGCCAGGGCGCAAGCCAGAGAAATCAGACTTCCTCCGATACTGTCCCGAACGATGCGGACAACGCGGCGGGAACGGATGGTCTTAATCAGGGCGAGACGGTCGAGGGCGACGTGGTTCGCGTCGACACGACGCTCGTGACGGTCCCGGTCAACGTCAAAGATCGTAACGGCAGGTACATTCCAGACCTCAATCGTGAAGATTTCCATATCTTCGAGGAGGGCGTCGAGCAGCGGATCGCTTACTTCGCCACGGTTGACCAGCCATTCACAGTCGCTCTCGTTCTGGACACGAGCCGCTCGACGGACTTTCGCCTCGAAGACATTCAAGCGGCGGCGATTGCCTTCGTCAACCAGTTGAAACCTGAAGATCGCGTGATGGTCATCTCGTTCGACGATCAGATCAATGTTCTGACCGAGCCGACCAACGACCGCAGAGAGCTGACGCTCGCCATACGCCGCACGCGCACAGGAGGCGGCACGCGCCTCTATGATGCCGTTGACTTCGTTATCAAACAGCGTCTCAAGCAGGTCGAGGGACGCAAGGCCATGGTGCTCTTCACGGACGGAGTTGATACGGAAAGCCGCCGCGCATCTTACGAGAGCACGTTGCGCCTGGCCGAAGAGCAGGACGCGATTGTTTATCCGGTCGCCTATGCGACAGGCGACGGCACGGGCCCAATGGGCGGCCAGCAGCGTTTGCCTCTTCCGGGCGGG
The DNA here is from genome assembly GCA_036389095.1 of Pyrinomonadaceae bacterium. Lineage (GTDB taxonomy): Bacteria > Acidobacteriota > Blastocatellia > Pyrinomonadales > Pyrinomonadaceae > DASQYE01. The sequence continues at coordinate 111,158 of DASVQM010000004.1, read as the reverse complement.
CGCGGCGGCATCAGCATCGGCATACCTTTTCCGCGAATGCCGATGCCCGGCCCTGGCGGTGGAGGCGGCATTCCCGGCGGCGGAGGAGGCGGCTCTCCGAGCGGAGACTACAGGCGGGCTGGCGCTTACCTGCGAGAGCTTGCGCAAAGAACGGGCGGGCGATTCTTCAATGGCGATACGCTCCCGGGTATTTCGCAGGCGTTCGCGCTGGTCGCCGAAGAGCTGCGGCGTCAATACAGCCTGGGCTACTACCCCAAGACGGCTGGGCCCGTGGGCCAGCGGCGGCAGATTAAAGTCCGCGTCCATCAGCCCAATCTGGTAGTGACCGCGCGCGACAGCTACATCTACGCTCCAAAGAGTGCTCCCTCGACGACCGACGAGCAGCAATCCTCTAAGCCTGCCGCGCGTGGGAGCCAACTGCGCGGGACTCGTTAGTCTCTTCGATAATAAGGAGCAGTCTGCCCGGTGCGTGTCGGCGACACCGGGCACTGTTCAGGCTTTTCGACTGTCCCTGATGTGGAAATGCTCTTTGCCCCTGAAAGCCCTTGACAGCCTGCCGAGATTCATTGAACCGCATAAGAGTTCTCTCTCACTTGATTAAAATATGAAAAGAGTTTATTAGCTATGACTGTTTGATTCTGATGGCCGGAAGAGCTTTTTCGATCAATGGTAGAGCCCGACGAGAAGCGTGTCATCATCATTGGTGGGGGGCCTGCGGGACTGACCGCAGCTTACGAGCTTTGTAAAGCGAATGTCGCCTCCGTCGTGCTGGAAAAAGATTCGATAATGGGTGGCCTGTCGCGCACCGTCAGCTATAAGGGCTATCATTTCGACATCGGCGGCCACAGGTTCTTCACCAAGGTCAAGGCGGTTGACGATCTCTGGCGAGAGGTGCTGCCAAACGGCGATTTCCTTCGTCGCAAACGGCTCTCGCGTATCTACTACAATAATCGTTTCCTGCATTACCCGCTGCGCTTTTCCTCCGCTCTCTTCCACATCGGACTGCTCAACGCCCTGCTGATTCTCGCCAGCTACCTGCGCGCACAGCTCTTTCCGCGCAAGCATGTCGAGACGTTCGAGCATTGGGTGACGAATCGTTTCGGCCGCCGCTTTTATCAACTATTCTTTAAGACGTATACGGAGAAGGTCTGGGGCATTCCCTGCGCCGAGATCACCGCCGACTGGGCCGCGCAGCGCATCAAAGACCTCTCGCTCGCCTCGACGCTGAGGAATCTTCTCTTCAAGCAGCGAGAAAAAAATAAGGGGACGATCATCAAAACCCTGATCGAAGAGTTCGACTATCCGCGACGCGGCCCCGGCATGATGTGGGAGAGGATGGGGGCACTGGTCGCGGAGCGCGGAGGCACAGTGCGCCTCAAGACGCGCCTGCAAAGTATCGAGTGGAGCGCAGGCAGAGTCGAGCGGATAATTGTTAACTCTGACGGAAAAAGAGAGGCCGTCAACGGCTCGCACTTTATCAGCAGTATGCCCATAAGCGAACTGGTGCGCAGCCTCGACCCGCCCGCGCCTTCAGCGGTACAAACGGCGGCGGAGAAGCTCAACTATAGAGACTTCATTACGGTCGTGCTGATCGTCAATCGCTCCGACATATTCCCCGATAACTGGATTTACATACATGACCCCGATGTGAAGATGGGCCGCATACAAAACTTCAAGAATTGGAGCCCGTACATGGTCGCCGACCCGGCAAAGACCTGCCTGGGGCTTGAGTATTTCTGTTTCGAGGGCGACCGCCTGTGGATGATGTCGGACGCGGAGCTGATCGAGCTGGGCAAGCTTGAGATAGAGAAAGTATGTCTGGTGAAGGCGACGGAGGTCGAAGACGGCGTGGTCGTCAGAGTCCCCAAGGCATACCCCGTCTACGACCATACTTATAAGCAGTCGCTTACCGTCATTCGCAGCTTTTTGTCCCCCCTCGAAAACCTGCAACTGGTTGGGCGCAACGGTATGCACAAATATAATAATCAGGATCACTCGATGCTGACGGCGATGCTGGCGGTCAAAAATATCCTGGGCGCGAGTTATGATCTGTGGGAAGTCAATACGGAACAGGAGCACATCGAAGAGGCCGGGGAAGAAGCGCGGCAATACAAGCTGCTCGCTTCCACACAGCCGCCCGTTCCCGAACGGGTGCAAGCTTTGAGACAGACGGCGCTCGAATCGAAAATTTGAGCGCGGCGACTTCTTTGCCTGGGAAGGAGTCTCTTGAGCGAAGACGCTTACATCTCCGTCATCATCCCCGTCCACAACGGCGAGGCCCACTTGGACGAGTGCCTGCGCGCGCTCTCGTGTTGCGGCGAGGGGTTTGAAGTCATCGTCATTGACGACGGCTCGACGGACGACAGCGCGCGCATTGCCCGTCGGCATAGCCGTGTCAAGCTATTGCAGCTCGCAGCGCGTGGCGGCCCGGCTGCGGCACGCAACCACGGCGCTCGACAGGCGCGCAGTGATGTTCTTCTCTTCATAGACGCGGACGTTCGCGTGCGGCCTGACACGGTTAAGAGGGTCACAGACCATTTCCGATTGAAGCCGAAACTGGCGGCGCTCTTCGGCTCCTATGATGATTCACCGGCCTCGACGCGCTTTGTCTCGCAGTATAAAAACCTCTTCCATCACTTTACGCATCAGCAGGCCCGTCCGCAGGCCGAGACTTTCTGGGCCGGGTGCGGCGCAGTGCGACGCGAAGTGTTCATGCATCTCGGAGGGTTCGACGAACAGTGTTACAGAGAGCCTTCGATTGAAGATATAGAATTGGGTTATCGCCTGCGACGCGCTCTCTACCCTGTTCTGCTGGACAAGCAGCTACAGGTGCAGCACTTGAAGGCTTGGACGCTCACGAGCCTGCTTCGAGCCGACATTTTCAGGCGAGCCGTGCCGTGGTCAAGGCTGATGCTTGAGCGCGGGGCTCTGAGCCGTGACCTCAACCTTCGCGTCGGGGAGCGCGTGAGCGCCCTGGCAACCGTCTCTGCGCTCGCGCTTCTGGCCTTGAGCCTGGCTTCTACATATCTGCTCGCTCCCGCCTCTCTGCTATTGATGCTCGTCTTCATCCTCAACCGAAAGATGTACTACTTCTTTATGCGGCGCATGGGCCCACTCTCTTTGCCGGGGGTGGCGGCGCTCCATCTCCTTTATTACTGCTACAGCAGCGCCGCCTTCGCTCTGTGCTGTATGGCTCACGCCTTCAGTGGAAGGAAGAGGGCCGCAGCCGTCGAGAGGTTGGAAGCTCTCCACTGAGTGCCAGCCGATCAATCAAGTGGGCCAGGGCGCAAGCGCTGAAGAGACAGATGAGCGGCAGTACGTAGAGCAGGAAGCGACCATCTGTGTCCGCGAAAGTGATGGCGACCACGAACAGGTGAGTGGTGATGACCAAGAGAACGAGACGCATCAGAGACGGGTCGCGGTTAAGCTTCAGCCCCGTCAGGGCCAGAAGGTAAAGAAGGGGCAGGGTCGCCAGCAGGGCGATATTGTGTCTGAAGGAATAGAAGGGGCGGACATGTATCAACTCTATCCCGGCGCGAGTGATGCCCAGCCGAAGGGATGCCAGGGGATGTTTGGCCGCATAACTGAAGGCGGCAGACCATTCACCTTCGATGGGCGCCGGGTCTGAAGGCATAGGGACGCGCCAGGGGTGTATCCCTGTGATCCCTTTGCGTAAGGTCGCTTCGGGATGGTCTTCGCTGCTGGCCGAATAAAACCGCGAAGCGATTATCGCTCCAAGAATAAACGCGAGAATGATGCTTGAGATGGCCAGCCATCTTAAAGTTTTATGCGAGACGGCGCGGCTGACCAGATAGAGCACAGCCACCGCCAGTAGAAACAGCCCGTTAGGTCTGATGAGCGCAGCCGCCGCGAGCGTACACGCCGCAATGATGTACCAGTGCCGCCTGCGAAGCGCCGCCGTATGAATAGCCCACACGCTCAGTATGACCAGAGAGATATAGAGCGAGTCCGTCAGGATAAAAGCGTTCCAGCGCGCAATATCAGGATTGACGGAGAAGAGTCCCGCCGCGATAAGCCCCGCACGATGCCCGTGCAGCCTGCGGCCCAAGTCGTAGAGCGCGATGGCGGCCAGTGCGGCGAAGACGAGCTGGACAAAGATCACACCCGGCATCCCCGCTCCCGTCAAACGGCAGAACGCGATCAACAACGCATAGCCCGAGTAAGATATTTGTCTGCCCTGAAGCGGAATCCCGCGCAGCAGGTTATCAGCGCCCCCCAGATACCTTTCAGAATCTCCTCCGAGGCGGACGCCGCCACAGATGATAATCGTCAGGTTCACGAGCAGGAAAAGAGAGGCGAGCACTACTACTACTACTGCGCTCGTCGAGTTGAGATATGCTTTGAGGCCGAGAGCCTTTCTGTCAGGCTGTTGCATAGAGCCGGAAGCTTTACACCTGCATCGCCTTCAATTGCCAATCCCTTGGCGAGCGTAAATCGTGGCGGTCGAAGTTTCGCCCGCACAATCAAAGACGCAGGCTTGGTCGCTCGCCAATTCTATTTGACGCGAGCCCGCGCCCGCCACCTTTTCAATTACGAGAAAGCGTGGGCCGCCTCGATTTGAGTAAGAGAGGCGTCGGTCATCCGCGCGCTCTCGCTCCCGAAACTTTTCAAAGCTCATAAATTATGCCAAGCTGGCGAACCGGAACAGGCTGGCAGATGTGCGCCCCTTTCTAAACGGCGCGCTCATTCCCCGAAATAATCACGGCTCGTTCATGACGACTCTTAAAGTTGGGCTCATCGGATGCGGTCATATAGCGCAACGAGCGCACCTCGTTAATCTCAAGGGGCTGCGTAGCGCCAATCTCGTAGCATTCGCCGACCCGGACGCCGAGCGGCGGCAAGAGACTGCGCGCCTCGCGCCTCTTGCCGCCGCTTTTACTGGTTACGAGGAGTTGCTGGACGGGGCAGAGGTGGATGCTCTGGTCATCTGCCTGCCGAACGCTCTGCACGCGGCGGCGGCCATCGCCGCGCTGGAAAGACGCAAACACATCTACTTGGAAAAGCCGCTGGCAACGAGCCTGGACGAAGCGCGGGCTGTTATGACTGCATGGCGGAGCGCCGGTGTCGTCGCCATGATGGGTTTCAATTACCGCTTCAATCGGCATTATGAATCGGTGCGCGAGCACGTCCGCTCGGGCACGCTCGGACAACTGGTCTATGCCCGTTCAGTCTTTTCAACTGCCCCGCAAGAACTGCCGCCCTGGAAGAGAGACAGGGGAAGCGGAGGAGGTGTGCTCTTCGACCTGGCCTCTCATCATTTCGATCTGCTCCGCTATCTCTTCGGGCAGGAGGTGCGCGAAGTGTTTGCCGAGACGTGTTCGCGCCGGAGCGATGGCGACACCGCTATGCTCCAAATGCGTCTCACGGATGGAATGGCCGTGCAGTCTTTCTTCTCGGCGAGCGCGGTTGAAGAGGACAGCTTCGAGATTTACGGAGAGCGAGGCAAGCTGAGCGTTGACCGCTACCTCTCGCTTGAGGCACGCATCACGCCTCCGACGCTCGGCGGGATACGGCTCAGGCAATTGCGGCACGGCCTGCGCAGCCTGGCGCGCAGCCGCTACCTCCTCGAAAAATCGCGCGCACCCCTGCAAGAGCCCTCCTATCGAGCGGCGCTTTCAAGATTCGTCCACGCCACGCTGAGCGCCAACACCAGCAAGCATCCAGCGCCGGATTTATTTGACGGCTATCGCAGCCTTGCGATCACGGAAGCGGCAGAGGAGTCTGCCAGGACCGGCAGGCCGGTTCAATTGATGAGCAGCCCGTTTCATGCTAATCATGTAGAAGCAAGCTGATTTAACCGAAGCGGCAACCTTGAGGGCGACGGTTTCGAGTGTTGGAGAATGGGATGAGTGTAAACAGTCCACCTGCCATGTCCGTGATCGTCATCACGCCCGACCGTTACGAGACGGTGCGTAAGACGATCAGACACCTGCGGGCCCAAAGGATCAGAGACCGTCTTGAGATCGTGCTGGTCGCACCCTCTTTGGAGGGCCTCGGGCCGGATGAAAAAGAGTTGAGTGATTTTCATCAATATAGTGTGGTGGCCGTCGGCGACATGCGTTCGACTGCGAGGGCGCGGGCCGCAGGCGTGCGCAAGGCTTCCGCGCCCATAGTCGCGTTTGCTGAAGATCATGCTTTCCCCGCTCCGGGCTGGGCCGAGGCGCTCGTCAATGCTCATCGGCAGGAGTGGGCGGCGGTGGGCCCTGTGATGGCGAACGCCAATCCCAAAAGCCTGACGAGCTGGGCCAACCTGCTCGTCGAGTATGGCCCGTGGCTCGAACCGCTCGCGGGCGGAGAGGCGGAGCACCTGCCCGGCCATAACGGCTCCTATAAACGCGAGCTTCTGCTTGAGTATGGCGAGAGGCTCGAAGAGATGCTCGATGCCGAGACCATCCTGCAATGGGATTTAAGAAGGCGTGGACACAGACTCTACTTGGAGCCCGGGGCGCGCACCTTTCATGAGAACTTCACTGCGCCCCTCTCTTCGAGCGTGTTGCGATTTTACGGCGGGCGTCTGTTCGCCGCATCGCGCGCGCGCCACTGGCCTGCCTGGCGACGCTTGCTCTTTACCTGTGGCTCGCCGCTGATCCCGCTCGTGCGTTTCTCTCGCCTAGTGCGCGAGCTGGGCCAGGATGGTCGCCCGTGTCACCTGCTGCCGCGCGTCGCTCCGATGCTTTTCGCGGCGCTGGTCTTTGACGGGGCGGGGGAGATGGTCGGCTATGCCTTCGGCGCGGGCCGCGCCATGGCCGTACTCTCCGACATGGAATTTCACCGTCAACGCTATATGAAGAAGGGCCGTCACAAATAGTTGAGTTTGTCGGCAACACAGCAAGGCCGCCAGATGCTGGACGGGACAGCCCGCACTTTTCTGGCGGAGATGTTGATTATTCCCACAGGGATTCTCGGCGCGGCCTTTCTGGCGCGTTACCTGAGCCCGGCGGGCTACGGCCTTTTCATTCTGGCCGCGACCTCCATCGCCTGGGTCGAGGCGACCATCGGTTCGATCTTTTCGCGGGCCGTCGTCAAGTTTGTGAGCGAGGCGAAGGATTGGCGGCCCGTCGGGGCGACTCTCCTGCGTCTGCACCTGGCTGCCGGAATCGGCGCGGCTGTGCTCGTCTGGCTGTGTGCCGCAATCGTCGGCGACGCCTTCAAAGAACCGGCGCTCTCCGGTTATCTAAAGCTTTTCGCCCTGGACATCCCTCTCTTCACTTTAACTCAGGCGCATCGCTACATCCTTGTGGGCCTCGGCCGATTCCGTCAGCAGGCGCTCTCCAGCGCTCTGCGCTGGACGAGTCGTTTGCTTTTAATCTTGCTCTTCCTTCAACTGGGCCTCTCCATTACGGGAGCAATTCTAGCGAGCCTTGCCTCCTCGCTCGTCGCGTTCTGTGCGAGCCGCCTCTACATTCGACCCTCTTTATTCCGGCGCTCGACGTTTCCCGCGCACGTGTTGTGGGCGGATGGAATGCCGCTTTCCCTGCTCGCCTTGAGCATGCGATTCTTTGACCGGCTTGATCTGTTTATGCTGAAAGCGCTGGGCGCGACGGCGGCGGAGGCGGGCTTCTACGGCGCGGCGCTCAACCTCGCGCTCATGCCTGGCCTTTTCGCACTCTCCTTTTCGCCTCTGCTGCTTTCGACGCTCGCGCGCGTACTGCGTGAGGGTGATGAAGCTCTGGCGCGCACGATCAGCCGGGATGCTCTGCGGGTCGCTCTGTGGCCGATTCCTTTTGCGTGCCTCACTGCCGGGGCGTCGGAAGATATAGTGAGGGCGATTTACGGCGAGCAGTTTAAGCCTGCCGCGCCGCTGCTGGCGCTGCTTATCGTGGGCGCTGTGGCGCTGGCTATCTATTCGGTCGGGACCGCGATTCTGATTGCGGCGGGCAGGCAGCGCGTCGCCCTGCTCTTATCCATACCGCTTCCGCTCGTCGCGGCCCTTGGCCATCTCTGGCTGATTCCGAGATGGGGAGCGCCGGGTGCTGCGATGGTCACAACCATCGTGTCGGGACTTGGAGCAGGGTTGACGGTCTACGCCGTTTTTCGCTGCTGGCGGATTCTTCCGCCTTTAGCCACGCTGGCGCGCGCCGTCCTGACGGGTGCGCTAGCCTTTACGCTATCCGCCATGTGGCCAGCCATGGGCCCACTCTTCTTCTCTCTCAAGCTCATGATGATCGCTTTGTTGATTCCGCTCGCGCTCTTCTTCTTAAATGAATTCCATGCCGGCGAGATTGCCCTGGCGCGTTCTCTGATGCGACTGCTGCTGCGGCCCACAGCCAGGCAAGCGCCACGCGAGGTTTGATGTCGCCAGAGTTTCCTTTCTTCTCCGTCGTCATTCCGACTTACAACCGCCCGGCGCAACTCGCGGCGTGTCTCGAATCGGTCGCGCGTCTGGACTATCCTCATGAGCGGTTCGAGGTCATCGTCGTTGATGACGGAAGCGCTCTGCCGCCAGAAGAACTGGTCGCCTCATTTCGACAACGTATTGATGTGCGACTCGTCTCGCAGCGAAACGCGGGCCCTGCGGCGGCGCGAAACACTGGTGCGTTGCAGGCACGCGGCGATTGCCTGGCTTTCACTGACGACGATTGTTCGCCGGAGCGCGGCTGGCTGCGAGCCTTCGGCGCGCGTTTTCGGCTCAAGCCCGCACGCCTTATCGGTGGCCGCACGGTCAACGCGCTGCCGCACAATATCTACTCCGCGACCAGCCAGGCGATCATTGATGTCGTTTACGAACACTTTAACCTGGACGGGACGGCACTCTTTTTCGCTTCCAATAACCTGGCCATCCCCGTCGAAGGATTCCGCTCAATCGGCGGATTCGACGAAGGATTCAAGACCTCTGAGGATAGGGATTTGTGCGACCGTTGGCTGCATCAAGGTTACGAAATGGAGTATGCCCCGGAAGCTTTGGTTCATCACGCGCATCCGCTCACGCTCGACACGCTCTGGCGACAGCATTTCGGTTACGGGCGCGGCGCGTTCCGTTTTCATCGCGCCCGGCGACAACGCGGCGCTCGGCGCTTCAGGCCAGACCGCAGCTTCTACCTCAAATTACTACGCCGCCCATCTTTAACCGAGAAGCCAACCAAAGCCTTAGCGCTCACCTCGCTCCTACTCTGGACGCAACTGGCGAGCGCGGCGGGTTTCGCTTACGAGATGATTCAACGCCGGGAGATCTTCTAATATCAAGCTGCAAGAGAGTTCAGTACAGCCTGCGGTCTCGGGCGGGTGTTGTCAGCGTTGAGAACCCGCCAGAGAGCTTTGGCGCGACTGACCGCATGATGTTACGTCCTCTCCTTTTACTGCAACCTACTATGATCACACCACTATCTTTTCAACCAGAGTGTCTATTTCCATTAACTGCGGTTCGACGTGTTTCTTGATGCTCGCGCGCAGGCGGCCCAGTCGCCCGGGTGTGAGGTCGCCTTCGGGCGGATTGTCGCGTAAAAATTGAGCCGCCCTTTCGTGAGCCGTTGCGCTCAAATGGGCGAGGAGGAGATGCGTCGCGTCGCTTCCGTCGAATCTGGGAAAGTAGATGTCCAGGATTTTTTTGTGAATGTCTCGCGCGCCGAACAATCCTCTCGACTGAAAATCTTTCATCATTTTGTTCGGCGCGGACGAGTTGAGAATCGCCGTCAGGTAATAGGCTTCATCTTCGTTGTATGAGGCGAAGATATAGGCTTTGTGATCGGCTATAAACTCGAAGTCTAAATCCGCGCGCTTGACTACTGTCGCGTTCGCGTCCTGCGCGGATGAGTTATAAAGGATCAGGTGCTGGGCGTTCAGGTTCTGTTCGGTCAGCTTATTCTGCCAGTTCAAATAATCTTCCGCCGAGATTGTTTGATTCCTTTCCGTTCGGCGCTGTTCCCAGATGCTCCCGGCCTTTGCGAACCAGCTCGAAGCGTCCAGGTAGCCCTCCTTCATCAGCTCTTCCGCCGAGCGCAGCTCGATCCATCTGCTGCCGTCGCTGTCTTGATGAATCGTGATCGGCAAGGCGACCAGGCTCGGATTAAAGAGCGCGAACGGCAGGACGCTCTTTGAGAGGGCTGTGCGGAACAGGAAACGGCTTTCGATACGCCCCTTGAGATCAATATCCGTCCAGGGCTTTTTCGCGTCCGCACGAGCGCTCGCCGACGTGCGGATGTTGATGAGCCTGTCCTCGAAGTCCGGCGGCATCGGCTGGTTGATGTCGATAAAGTAGAAGGCGCGCGGGACAATCGTCGCACCTTGTTTGAACTCCTGCTTGTAAGGGTTTGGCTTATTTTCGCCTGCGGGCTTCGTCGTCGAGAGCGCGGATGTTTTCCCGCGCTGGACGTAAAACCATTGGACGTTCTCTTCCGTCAACTGCGGCGCGGCCCTCTTTAAATTGCAGTTGTGCGCCGGTATCTTTCCGCTGAGCGATCTGCCTTTCAAGCCGGAAGCGGGCAGCGCCTTCCGGGTTTTGGATTTTTCCGCAAACAACACGCAGCTCGGGACGCGAAAGAGCGGCGCAACCGCATTTAAATCCCAGGCGGCGGTCAGGGCGAAGCCTTTCGCCTTTCCGCTTCGCGTGTTGTCGTGGTGGTCTGCGCTAAAGAAGCTGCGCGGCAGGACGAAAGCTATGCGGCCACCCGCGCGCAAAAAATAGCTGCTGCAATAGGCGAGAAAGATGGCGGCGATTTCGAGATGCGGAAAGTTCGCCTTGCGTTCCGGCTTAACGTCGTACTCTTTGGCGAGCTTGTCGAGAATGTCCTGATAATCTTCATTGCGTATCGAGCTGTAGGTGAACCACGGCGGATTGCCCACGACGAAATCAAACTTCTCGGAAAGGAAGTAAGGCTTGTAGAGATTCTGCACGATGAACTTCCAAATGCTATCCCTGCCCTGTTCCTTCACGCTCTTCAAGCCCAGATAAATCTGATAAAAGCTTTCGGCCACTTCAGCCTTTATCTCGTCGTCGCGCGCCCTGTTCTTCAGTATGTTGGCAAAGGTCGGAAGCTTCTCTTCCCGCCGTTTCAGCGTCTGCTCCGCAAGCTCTTCGCAAACATTCAGGGCTTCGTCAAACAGGTGCATGTTGTCGAAGATTTGCGTGCTCAATGAATACCTGTCTTTGTCTATCTGCATCAGAAACTCGTTGCCGTAGAGGGTCTCTACGCCCTGCGGAGCGAGCAATGTGTTCGCCAGCATGATGTTCAAGTGGACGGGCTTTTTCGCCGTCACAACCTCTCGCCCGAGCGCGAGCAGCAGAGTCGTCTTGGCGATCTGGACGGAAAGCGGATGAATGTCTATGCCGTAAATCTGGTCGTTGAGGTCTTCGACTTTGACGTGCGGGTGAAGCCTTTTAATGCGCGCAATGACCGCTCGCAGAAAAGAGCCGCTGCCGCATGACGGGTCGAGTATCTTGTCCGTAGATTTAAACTCGAACTCATCGACGACCCTCTCGCACAACCAGTCGGGCGTGTAGTATTCGCCGAGAGCGTGACGCGTGTCGAGGTCGATCATCTCCTGGTAAATGCCCTTGAGAATGTCTTCGTCAACGCCCCGGAAATCGAAGGCGGAAAGCTCCTGCGTAAGCAGGCGAAAGACTTTTTTCAAGGTGGGAAAACTCTGCTCGCTCGCTATCCAGTGAAAGAAATCGTTCTCAACGAAGTTGCCGATGCTGTAGCGATGAAAAGCCGAGCCGTCAATAATCTCGCGCGCATTCGCGTCGTCAATGTATTCATCGTTTGAGACGACGGTGTAGGCGAGCAGCTTGGCAAAGACGCTGAGATAAGTGTGAACGAGAAAATTCTGTTCGCTCGGGACGAACGAGCCATAAGCGATGCTCAGAAACCTCTTCCACTGCTCGAAAGAGACTTGCACCTCTCCGCTTTCCTTGACAACGCGGAACTGTGCTGTCATCTCGCCGAAACATTGGATGAAGACACGGCTCTGATAGCCGAACGACTCTTCGACGCGTTTGAGCGTGGCCTTCTGTCTTTCTCCCTTGAAAAGAAAACGGTCGATCCAGTAATAAAATTCTTCGGCGTTATGTTCGCTCAGCGTAAAGGAGGCGCTCTCGACTTCTTTAAGCTGTGCGCCCAGCTCGTCTTCCTCAAGAGCATGCAGCTTGTCGAGGCTGAACACGTCGGGCGCAAATACTTTCCAGTTGATAAAGTCGGAAGCGATCAGCGTGAAGTTGTAGCCCGCGCCCGATTTGAACTGCCCCAACAGATAGCCTGCCAGTTGATCTTTGGCGTGGGCCAGACTTTTTTTCAGGTCATTCTCAAATTCGATGATGATCTGATTGTAGAGAGTATCGGCGCTGCCTCTATGCAGCTTATCCTGGCGCGGGATGTTCACGATGGCGGCTTCCGCGCCGCCGCTGATCGAATCAATCACCCTCCTCGTTTCGTCATCACCAGCATAAAGGCGATTCAGTAAATCTTTGAACGCTTCTTTTTTGGTAGCCTCCTTGTTGGCGGCTCTGACCTTTTGCCGGAAGTCGTGTACGTGTTCGTCTCTCTGCCTGGTCATCATCGTGCTTTGCCGTTGATCGGTCATGCCCGCGCATCCATAGGAGGCGCGGCGAATATTTGTCGGAGCGGTGGAGTATAGCTCACATTGCTCGGATTTTATTCCGAGCTTTAACTTATTAGCCCAACCACTGATGAAGGGAAGCACTCTTGTAATGAATCGGTGAAAACTCTCAGCTCAGAGAGAGGAGAGAGTTACGAGCACTGAATTGGATGTGCCTCTCCGATGCAGGATGTTGAGAGTGATCGCTTTGAGCGTGAGCTTTCACCGCATGAGAGGCGACGTGTGACTTCAACACGGAGTCGCAGGGCGAACCCGAGTGAGAGAGGTGAAAGAAATGAAAAAGATTCTCACAGTGGTGATGTGCTTGATTGCTGTTGCGCTGTCCGTCAACGCCGTGAACGCGTATGAGCGTGAGCGGAAGCAGCAGAATTTTAACAGGCGGCTTAATCCGCGTCCGAGAAAAGATGCCCGTGGCCGCAGGGATTTAGATCGTAATCGCGCCGTCAACCCGAGACGAGTCGCGGGAGGCAATGTTCGCCGGACGGCGACGAACCCGCGAAGCTTCCTGTTTCCCGTCAAACGCGACGCGCATCTCTTCGATGGCCGCGGCGGGAAGAGAGGCAAGCTTGCGAGCAGGGAAGTGAAGATCAACTACGGCCATCAGAAGGTGATGAGGGGCCGGGATGGGAAGCGACACCGCTACTATTACGCGTTTGGAACGCGGCTGCGTAATGGCCGACCCGCTTCGGGATGGATTCGGCGTTCAGCGCTCAGGGATAAGCCCAGGATGGCGACTCTGAGGGCTCCGCGCGCACCCGCCGGACGAGTCACCCCGTATCGCATCACCGGGGGCAATCCGCGCCGGTATGGCGACCTCAAAGTCCACCGGCGAGTTCCCAGGAATAAGAACCTGCGAGCGAGCGATTATCTACGTCGAAGCGGCGGTTATGTCAACCAGACCTACAACCTGCCGGGCAGAGGCGGCGTGAGCACGGATACCTTCAGGACGGGCACACCCTTTTATCGCACGCATTCCGTGCGATCAAGATTAGTGCCCCTCTACAGGCCAAACGGGAGGCAGGTTGTCAGGCGGATGAGGTTTGTCTATGGCTACGTGAAGACTCCTCGGAGCCCCGACAAAAGGCGCTATGGCTGGATCGCCTATGATGCTTTGAGACGGCGAGCCAATAGCCGTAGACGCTAGGGACGAACGGTTTGAAGCGGATGGGACTACGGTCAGTACCGCCAACGGTCTCGGGCGCGTTTCTACTTAACAAGGAGACCCGCCCGCTGGCGGTACTGACCTGTATGCCGCGTTAAGTGCGCGCGCTCATTTGCAACATCGCTATGACGCAAGCGCCTGTCATGGAAGGTATTGGGAGCGTGAGAGGAGAACCTGAGTATTCCATTGTCGGAAATAATCTAGTAATCTTGACCCAGACCCGACCTGTCCTGCGTGAGGGAAGAGAAGAACTCACCGCTCGCCTGTCTGAGCCTCGGGGTAGCTGGCTGCTGCCCTCTTTTTATTGATGGAAACTCAGGATGCTTTCACCAAACACGCGCCTACAGGATCGCTACCGCATCATCCGACCGCTCGGTCAGGGCGGGATGGGACATGTCTATGAATCGCTCGACGAACTGCTGGCCGCGACGGACAAAACGACAGACCCTTTTGTCGCCATCAAGGAGCGGCGCGCCGAGGTCAATAGCGAAAAACTGCGTCGCGCCTTCGAGCAGGAAGCGGCGCTTCTCAAGCGTCTACGCCACACGGCGCTCCCGCTCGTGAGCGACCACTTCATCGAAGAGGACGGGCAGTTCCTGGTCATGCAGTACATTCGCGGCGTAACCCTGGCGGAGCTGCTGCAATTGCGCGGCGTTCCTCTCGGCTGGGAAGAGGTTCTAGGCTGGGCCGACGAGTTGCTGGACGCCCTGGAGTATCTGCACGCGCAGGGAATCATTCACCGCGACATCAAGCCTGCGAACATCAAGCTGACGCAGGAAGGGAAGATTTACCTGCTCGACTTCGGGCTGGCGAAGGAGAGCGGCCAGGCGACGACAACGATGCCCTGGCTGACCGTGGCTTACGCGCCCTTCGAGCAGTTGAGCAACACTGGCGCGCACGAGAAGAGCGACCTCTATGCGCTCGGGGCGACGCTCTATCACCTGTTGACGGGCAATGCCCCTTCTCTGAACGCCGCGCAACGCTACGAGCAGATCTTCGAGCTGGAAAAGGCAGACCCGCTCGTGCCCGTGTGTGAAGTGAACAAGGCTGTGCCGCAGGTGGTTTCGGATGTCATCTCGCACGCCATGACCATACATAAAAAGGATCGCATCGAGACGGCGATGAAGATGAGAGAGGCTTTGCGGCAGGCCAGGGCCGTTATCGAAGAGGAGGAGAAGCGAAGAGCGGAGGAGCGGCGAAGAGAGGAGGCGGAGCGGCAAAGATTGGAGGAGCAGCGTCGCCGCCAGGAAGCGGAGGCCGCACGGCAACGCGCCGAGGAAGAGGCTGCGCGCAAGCGCGCGGATGAAGAAGCTCGTCTGAGCCGTGCTGTCGCAGAGGAACAGCGTCGAAAACAGGAGACGGAAGCGCGACACAGAGAGGAGGAGGCGGAGCAACGTAGACGGGAGGAGCAAACAAGACAGGAAGAGGTGGAGCGTAGACATGAGCGTGCGCCTTTGCAACAGGAGAATGGCGGGGTTGCGGCGGCGACGATGCCGCCGTTTACAGCCCAGGCTTCTACCGAAGAAGAGTTGACCGCGGCGCCCGTACGGAATCCCACCTCTACGCCTGAAGAGTCCACGTTTGAAGCGCCTGACTACAGGCTCTTCACTCTCAGGCAAATAGGCGTGGCGACATTTCTGGGCTCAATCCTCGCCGGGGGGATAATGATGGCGGCCAACTACTCTAATCTAAATAATACTAAAGCCGCGCGGCGGACGATTGTCTATACCTCTATTGGCTTGCTGCTGACGATCATCGCCAGCGTGCTTTTAGATACGGCTGGGGCTCGGAGTTTGGGGACGAGTCTGAGCATTGGTCTTTCGGTGGGGTTATACACGCTGGCGAAGAGTGTGCAGGGGGATGATATTGTTAAGCATTTCCAGCAAGGCGGCGCTCCGGCCTCGGTCTGGGCAGCCATCGCCGTCGTCATCGTCGCAATAATTATCGTTCTGCTGGTCGGCTTTATCATCGGCGCTACGATAGACATGTTCGCACCCGGTCTTACAACGAGGTAACAGAGCGACGGCGAAATAATCCTGGGCTGGGCGGTGTGAGCGAGCGCATCTGCGCTCCCTCTATGAGTCGCAAAAATAGCGCACCGGCGGCGTCCAAATTTATCAGCGTGGCTTTGAAGCAAGCGAGAGTGTGACATCCTATAAACATTAAGGCAAATATGTTACATTTAAGACTCCGCCGCGCCAGGGTCTTACCGCCCTAAACTCTATGACCTTTATGCTCGCGGGAATCTAACCATGCTCCCTCGCAATGCCTCTTTTGAGATAGCCCCGGCCACTTACCTGCAAGACCGTTACCGAATTCTTTATCCGCTTGGCAAAGGCACGATGGGACACGTTTATAAGGCCATGGACGACCGCGTCAACCGGCTGGTCGCTATCAAAGAGATGCGTATTGATGTGAAGATGCTGGAAGGTTTTTCGAGCGAGCAGCGCAGAACTCTCATGCATAAGCTGGCGCAGGCTTTCAAGCTTGAGGCGGAGCGACTGGCCCAACTAGAGCATCCGTCGCTCCCGGATGTCAGCGACTACTTTGAAGAAGAAGATGACGGGCAGTTTCTCGTGATGAAGCACATCGAAGGCCATGATCTGCTTGAGCTGCTCAAGCTGCGCGGCGGCGTGCCTTTCCCCCCCGAGCAGGTTCTGGTGTGGGCCGACAAATTGCTGGACGTGCTGGAATATCTGCATGAACGGTCGATCATCCATCGTGACATCAAGCCTGCGAACATCAAGGTCACGGGGCAGCACCCGGACAGTAAGGTTTACCTGCTCGACTTCGGCTTGTCGAAGGGCTTTACGGGGCAGATGATCATCACGCCCGGCAGGAATTTCAGCAGCGTTCCGGGCGGCACGGCGGCTTATGCTCCATTGGAGCAGTTGAACTACATGGGCACGGACGAGCGCAGCGACATCTATGCGCTCGGAGCGACGCTCTATCACCTGTTGACCGGGCAGGTTCCGATACCGGCCAAGAACCGAAACAGGGCGCTCGATCAACAACTCGAAGACCCGCTCTTGCCCGCCCACATCGCCAATCCGGCAGTGACCCGCGCCGTCTCTCTGGTACTCGCCAGGGCGATGTCCATACACCGAAACCAACGATTCGCCTCCGCGACAGAGATGCGCGCCGCCTTGAGTGAAACGCAGGCGATTGATGAGGCTGAAGAGTTAGAGATCGCCTCGCCGCCCACGCTCGCCGGAGAACCTGCTTCAACTTCAGGCAACAGCGAGTGGCCGGACTTCATTGACACCGGTGGGAATTTCTCGCCCGCCGCCCCGAAGCCGGATGAGTTCGTTGAAGAGGGACTGGCAGCAGGCCCGGATAAAGAGCCGGAGGCGGAAGAAGCGGCAGCCGAAGAACTTCGGCTGCGAGGAGCAGAAGACCCGCCAGGTCAGGCGGAAGTAGAGCCTTCGACAGCCGACCAGCCGGATGAGCAGCCCAGCGCGGAGATCATAGAGCCCGAGCCACCGCAGATGATCGAAGCTGCGGACGAGCAGCCGCAGCTACAGTCAGCCGATGCGCCGACAGTCGTACGAGGGGAGGACAAGGAACAGGCGGCCAGACCCGATGAAAACATTAAAGTGAAAGCCTCGGACGCGGTGCGCTCGCAAGAGGAGGGCAGGAAAATTGTTATCCCCTTCGCGGGCGAAACCGACGCGGGGCGGGCCGCGCAGCGTCAGAATTCAAGCGTTGAGGGGACGGCTCAAGCGGCCTTGGAAGAGAAGAGGTACGGGAAGCCTTTATCGAACGTGGCCGGGTGGGGACGCCGCCTTTGGCAGCAGCCCTTTGTCAAAGGCATCGCAGCGCTGATCGTCCTCGGCATCATTGTCTTTCTCGCCGTCTGGATGAGCACAGGCGGCAGCGGCACAGTGGCGAACGCAAATCTGAACCTCAACTCTGATTCTAATGGCGCGGCGTCCCAAGCTGTCCAGAATAATAACGTAGCAAACGCCGCTGCCACCAAAACTGCCGTCAACGGCAGTGCTCCGAGCGCGCCGCCAGCTCATCGGGCCTTGAAGGGACAGCAAGGCGAGGTCTGGTCGGTGGCCTTTTCGCCCGACGGCAGCCTGGTGGCGAGCGCTGGCGAAGACAGGCAGGTGCGGCTGTGGGACACACGCACATGGGAGCCCGCGAGCCCTCCTTTATCCGGACACAAAGCCAGAGTTAATTCGGTGGGATTCTCTCCTGACAGGATAACTATCGCCAGCGGGAGTAATGACAAAACGATCAAATTGTGGGATAGAGCGAACGGCTTTCGTTTGAAAAAGACGCTGGCCCGACATCGGGATAAAATTTACTTCGTCGTTTTTTCAAGAGACGGCAGGCTCATGGCGAGCGTCAGTAAAGATAATCTCATCAAGCTCTGGGACACGCAGACCTGGGAAGAATTGGGAACGCTCGCCGGGCATAGCGATCGCGTGTGGGCCGTTGCCTTTTCCCCGGATGGCACTAAATTGGCGAGCGCCAGCAAAGATCAGACAGTCAAGCTGTGGGATATACAGAGCCTGAAAGAAATCCCTTCCTCGCTGGCGCACGACGGCGGGGTGACGGCGGTCGCTTTTTCTCCGGACGGAAAGATTCTTGCGACCGGCGGCGACGATAATAAGATCAAGCTCTGGGACACGCAGACCTGGAAGCAAAAAGAGGAGCTGAAAGGGCATGATGCGTTTATTACCTCGCTCGCCTTTTCGCCTGACAGCAAAACTCTGGCGAGCGCGAGCTACGATAAGACGATCTGCCTTTGGGACTTGCAGAGCAGTCAGTCTAAAAGATGGGTCGCGCACGCCAAGCCCGTCAACTCGATCAGCTTCTCGCCGGACGGCAAGCTGCTGATGAGCGGAAGCGATGACAAAACCGTGAAGGTCTGGCGGATAACAGGCGTTTGAGACGGCTCTGAAGACCGGCTCTTTAACGAATGCGAGGGGTCAGGGGAGACAAGGAGGACAGATGCTCAACTCATATCCATTCGCTTTGCGTCTCTTTAGACTGGCGGGCTTGCCGCTCCTGTTGTGCTGTATTGTCGGCCCGGCTTCGGCCCGCGCGCAGGATGTGCCCTGGAAGGACAGGGATGAGCAGCCGTCTAAGCCCGTGAGCAGCGGCGGCCGCTCATCTTCGTCGCGGCCCTCTTCCGTCGATAAGCAACAGCCCGCAGCCAGAGGATCGCACACGCCCAGAACTGCGCCGAGAACGGGGCGGCGACCGCACCCGGCGCAACCTCCCGAAGAGCTCTTTCAACAAGCCATCAGGGACGGCAACGCCGCATACGAGGCAGGGCGCTACACTCAGGCCGAGGCGCATTACCTGCGCGCGCAAAAGCTCTACCCTTACGATCATCGCCCCTTCATCGGCCTCGGTAACATTTACTACGTCAGGGGAGTCTATGCCGAGGCGGCGAAAAGATATAACCAGGCGATCAGACTTCAGCCGAATTATGTGTGGTACGAGGTCTACTTTTATCTGGGCAACGCATACTACTACCAGCGACGCTATGCCGATGCGGTGAAGGTCTATCAATTCTTAACGCGCACCGCGCCTGACGATGCGGGCTTATTCTACAACCTCGGCCTGGCAAACATTTATCTCAGGAGTTATCCGGAAGCCGCCACGGCCCTGAGACGTGTGATCGAGCTTCAGCCTGCCAACGTCTCGGCTTATTACTGGCTTGGGGGAGCACACTATTTCCAGGGAGATTATGAGGAAACCATAGAGCTGTGTAAGAAAGCGGCCAGCCTCAATCCCAGCTACTCAAGAGCCTACTACGGCATGGGTTTGGCGTATATCGAAAGAAACAAAAAAAATGAAGCCATGCAGCAGTATCGCGTGCTTCAGAGGCTAGACCCCCAGAGGGCAGAGAGACTCTTGAGCGCTATTACGAGGAGGTTCGGAGTCAGCGAGCAAGCGCCCGCTCAGGATAATGTCGAGCATGCCAGCCGTCAATCCCGCCCGCAGGTCGAGCACCCTTCAGCCTCCTATCGCACCTATTCCGGCAGCACGGTTTTCCGCAGCATCAGCGTGCCCTCCAACTGGCGCAATTTTGACGGCGGCAATATCGTCACCTTCGCTCCGCAGGGAGCGTACAGCGAAACCCAGGGGCGCAGCGATTACACGCATGGCGTGATGGTCGGCATCGTTAAGCCGCAAACGGATACGCTGCTGACTGCTGCCCGGCAGTCCGTCAACTCCTTCCTTGAGGCCAATCCTCATCTGCAACCGCAGAGCCGGGATTATGAGAGCAGTCGCATTGACAATCATCAGGCGCTGGTCATGGCCCTGAGCGGCGTCTCGAACGTCACAGGCAGTCTCGAACGCGTGACCGTTTATACGACCATGCTGCGCGACGGCAATCTCTTCTACCTGATCTCCATCGTCCCGGATTACGATTACGACAAATACCGGCAAGTCTTCCAGCGGATTGTCAATTCCATCCATCTTAACGACACCCATAACTGACGGCGAGCAAGGGCATAACTGCGCGCCGCTCACCTGCCGGGCAAAACGAGTTTAAGGCTCATGATCAAGGAAAAGGCTGAAGAGCTTTCATCCGGTGCATCGCACAATAGTAGCGGCAGCGCCGCCGAGCGGTGTTATGCGGAAGGCCTTGAACTTTACCGGGACGGAACGACGGAAGCGCTGCTGGCTGCCATCGCAAAGCTTGAAGAAGCCCTGCGCCGCTGGCGCGAAGCGGGTGATAGAGGCGGCGTCGCCCGAGCACACACCAATCTCGGTCGCGTCTACGAATCACTGGGCCGGAAGGAAAGGGCCATCGAGCAGTATCTTCAGGCGCTCCCGCTGTGGCGAAGCAGCGGCGATAACTTCAGAGAAGCCCGCACGCTCCATCAAATCGGTCAACTCTACGACTCTTCAGACGCTTACGGCCAAGCGCTGGACTACTATCAGCAGGCGCTCCCTCTCTGGCGCGCGAGCGGTATCGCTCAAGGTGAAGCCGGGACACTGCACAATCTGGGCGTCGCCTATAGTTACCTGGGCCAAGAGGAGCAGGCGCTGGATTGTTATCGCCGAGCGCTCGCGCTGTGGCAGGAGATGGATACTCCCGTCGAGCAAGCGCGCACGCTGAGCAACATGGGTTGCGTCTACGACAAGCTGTGCGATAAGCAGCGTGCCCTCGATCATTACAGCCGTGCGCTCTCAGTCTGGCGCGTCGTCTCGGATCAACGCGGCGAAGCAGTGACGCTCTACGTGATCGGCAAAGTTTACAACTCGATGGGAGACCACCGGAAGGCGCTTCATTATTATCATCAATCGCTCCCGCTCTGGCGCAGCGTGGAAGATCACTTCTGGGAAGCGACCACGCTGCATAGCCTCGGCGTCATCTGCAATCACCTGGGCGCAAAGCGCAAAGCGCTTGAATATTACGGCCAGGCGCTCGCGCTCTGGCATCGCATGGGGGTTCATGAAAAGGAAGCCCGCACGCTCAAAGAGATCGGCTGGGCCTATCACGCGCTGGGCGACAGTCAAAAGGCTCTGGATTATCTCGGGCGCGCACTCCCTCTTTATCACCTCTCGGAAGACCTCGCCTGGGAAGTCTTCACGCTCTACCTGATCGGCAGCATCCACGAGGGCTGCGGCGAAAGGCAAAAGGCGGAAGAGTGTTACGACAAAGTTCTGGCGCTATGCGAAACCAGGGGGCGCGAAATAATAGACGAGAGCGTGCCTGTCAACTTTCATCACGGTGAAGATGAACCGGGCGCGCACTCACAGGGGGCTCAAACGGATGGGCTCGGTCACTACAGGCGCATGAGGACGCGCTCGCGCGTCGTCGAGAACCGGCGAGAAAACGCTTTCCTGCGATGTTACGCCGCGCTCGTTCATGTCGCTTTGGGCGAGAAGCAAAAGGCGCTCGATCACTTCCGCCGGGCTCTCCCGCTCTGGCGCACAATGGGCGACCTCAATGCCGAGGCCAGCACGCGATACCAGATAGCTTTGATCGAGAATTCCTGCGGCGCTCACGACGCCGCCATTACCGAAATCGAAAAGGGTCTGGAGATCGCCGAGTTCCTGCGCACGACG
Source organism: Pyrinomonadaceae bacterium (assembly GCA_036389095.1). Lineage (GTDB taxonomy): Bacteria > Acidobacteriota > Blastocatellia > Pyrinomonadales > Pyrinomonadaceae > DASQYE01. The sequence goes on along the minus strand of DASVQM010000004.1, from coordinate 89,380 downwards.
GTCGCCAGCCAGGACTTGCGCGCCTTCTACCTGGCCTCAGTGCATGACTATTACGAGGTCTATATCGATGCGCTGATGCGGCTCGACGCAGAGCGACCGGGCCAGGGATACGACGCCGCCGCGCTGCAAGTCAGCGAGCGTGCTCGCGGCCGCAGCCTGCTCGAACTCCTGCCCGAATCGCTCGCAGACATTCGTCAGGGAGTTGACGCTCAACTACTGGAACGCGAGCGCACGGCGCAGCAGCTGCTCAACTCACATGCTCTCCTCCGGGAGCAATCCTTCAATGAAGCGTCTTACATCTTCGAGTCGACTGCCTCATCCAAAGAGATAGAGTCGCTGATTACGGAATATCAGGAGGTCAAAGCGCAAATCCGCGCCGCGAGCCCGCACCTGGCGGCCCTCACGCAGCCAGTGCCCCTGAGCTTGACGGAGATTCAACGCGATGTGCTCGATCAAGATACGCTGTTGCTGGAATACTCGCTCGGTGAAACGCAAAGCTATTTATGGGTCGTCACCAAAGCGTCGCTTTCAAGCATCAGGCTGCCCTGCCGTGCGGAAATCGAAAAGTTAGCGCGGCGCTTCTATGAATTGTTGACGGCGCGCAACCGCCGCACGAAGGAGGAACCATTTTCACAGGCGAAGCTGAAGAACGAAGCGGTCGAAGCTGAGGACGCCGCCAGGGCCCTGAGCCGTATGCTGCTCGCGCCTGTGGCCGCGCTGTTGGAAAAGAAACGACTGCTGATCGTCAGCGAAGGCGCGTTGCAGTATATTCCGTTTGCCGCGCTGCCGGAGCCGTTGGCCGTTGATGGGCGCAGTGTAGGGAGGGCCTTAATGCTCGCTCACGAGATCGTCTATATTCCGTCGGCTTCGACACTGGCTGTTCTGCGGCGCGAGCAGGAAGGCAGGCGCGCGACTGCGCCCGAAGGCGTCGCGGTCTTTGCCGACCCGGTTTTCGACAAGGATGATAGACGAGTCAGGCGGGGGATGGGCCATCAGAACGGGGCCGAGAATCAGAGCTGCCGGGAGGGTGAAACGTCTGACGCACATTCTGCGGCGACGAGCTTCGGCCTGCCGCCTGCAAACGGCGAGGCCGGAACTACGAATCATAGATACTTTCCGCGCCTGTTGTTCAGCCGACAGGAGGCCAATCTCATCTTCGATGCGGCGGCGTGTACGGGCAAAGAGAGTCTCATCGCGCTTGACCACGAGGCCGCGCGAAGCGTTGTCATGCGCAGCGACTTATCAAAGTATCGCGTCATCCACTTTGCCACGCATGCCTTGCTCAACAGCGAGCAGCCGGAGTTGTCCGGCATTGTCCTGTCGCTCGTGGATGAGCAGGGACAGGCGCAGGACGGCTTTCTGCGCTTGCACGAAGTCTATAATCTGAACCTCAGGGCGGACGTGGTAGTCTTGAGCGCGTGTCAGACAGGGCTCGGGAAGGAGATCAGGGGTGAAGGTCTGATAGGGTTGACGAGAGGGTTTATCTACGCCGGGGCCGCGCGCGTCGTCGCCAGCCTCTGGCAGGTAGACGACGAAGCGACCGCCGAGCTGATGAAGAAGTTTTACGAAGCGATGCTCAAGGATGAGCTGTCGCCGGTTGCCGCATTACGGAAAGCGCAGGTCGAGCTTTCGCAGCGGAAGCGTTGGCAAGCGCCCTTTTACTGGGCAGGCTTTGTGATTCAGGGAGAGTGGCGCTAAGGGCTGCCCTTGCGGCGAGCAATCCTGCGGCTCGATTGCCGGTGAATCAATAGAGAATCGTCGTCATGGATGATGCGGCTTCAGCCAGGAAGGAACAGTTCGAGTTGAACCGGCAAGCCTTTGACGGGTTGCTTGAGTGGATCGACGCCGAACGTGACCGGGCGGCTCTGGAATATGAACGCATACGCAAAGAACTGCTCGGCTATTTTTCTCGCTACGGCGCGCGCACCGTGGCGGAAGATTTGGTTGACCTGACGATTGATCGCGTCGCAAAGCTCGTGGAAAGTCCGCTCTTTGAAAGGGCCGACGCTGCCGATCGACAATATAGAGATAAGCTGCCCTACTTCAAAAAGACTGCGCGTTATATTTACCTTGAGTATCTGAATTCAAGTTCCATCAAAAAAACCGTGGACTTGAGCGAAGAGGAATTGAGGGAAGCAGTCAGACGCGCGGAGCCTCGCTCATTCGATGAATGGAAAAATGAGACGCGGGAAAAGATCAAGCTGGAATATGAGCATGATTGTCTTGAGCAATGCGAGCAGCTCCTGACGCCGACGAATCGCCGGTTAATCAAACTCTATTTTCAGGGAGCAAGCGAGACGAAAAAAGAGTTGGAGGGAGAAGGCGAGCGGACTATAGACAAGAGAAAAACATTGGCCGAACAGTTGAACGTATCGCTCAATACTCTGAGAGTGCGGATTCACAGGATCAGGGGAATGATAGAGGAATGCGTGGTTGATTGCGTCGAACGTAAGCTCGCGGATGAAGTGCATCCCGATTAAGTCTTGTGTCGAGAGGCGAGCGCTCGGATGCTCAAGAGGACAGGATGATGAAGGACGATGCGGAAGCCGAGATAAGCAAGCTGCGGGCAGAGCTTGAGGCTGAAGACCCGCAACAATTGGAAGAGTGGCTCTCCGGCGACGAACCCTCCCTCGGAAAAATTCTGCCCGGCAATGAGCTGGATGGCGAGATGGCTTTGAAGCGTTACCTGTTGGGCGCTCTGGGGAGGGAAGAAAAGCGCCGGGTCGAGAACCAGCTTGTGGACGACGAAGAATTTTTTGTACGGATGCGAATCATCGAAGAGGAATTGATTGACGACTACGTATCAGGCGCGCTTTCCCGCGACGAGGCCGAGAAGTTTGAGAAACACTTTTTGTCTACTGCGGAGAGGAAGCGGGCCCTCCAACTCTCAGCAGCCATGAAGGCTTCTCACGCGGAAAAAAGATCGCCGGTCACGGAGTCGCCAGGCCCGGTGGCTGAGTCTCCTGCGTGGCTGCGTCGTGCTCTGGTCTTCACGGGATTTTTCAACCCGGCAACAGTCCGCCGGTCGCCCACACATATCTGGTCGCTGGCATTGGTACCCGGTCAGGTAAGGAGCGAAGGCTCTGCCGCCAGCCTCAATCTACCGGCGGACGTTGAAGAGCTGCGTTTGGCGCTCGTCGTCGAGAACGAAGATCACAGGCATTACCGTGCCGCGCTGCGAACGGTGGAAAGCAAAGAAATCGACACGCAACAGGAACTCGGCGTGCAGCGGTTTGGAGATGGCCAGGCTGTCGTCATGAGTCTCAACCCCTACGCTCTTGCCGAGAACGATTACCTCATCACGCTTGAAGCCTACGCGGATGGAAGATACGAGCCAATCGCCACATATTTCTTCAGAATCATCAGCGCGAAGTAATACTCTGTCCCCGCGCGAGGCGTGCCCGTACCAGAAAGACCGGATAGATTCGCCCGCCTCATACCTCGCCCCTTCCTCTTAACAAGAAAAACTCCTGCACGTCTCTTTCAAAAAATTCTCTGCGACTCATGTAATGGAATGCTGAAGCGTCCCAGTAGAAGTTAAGGAGGCGATCACTGTTGAGATGTCAGGGTTGCGCTCTCTTGAGCGACGGGACTGTGGCTGCTCTGAACCGATGTCCGGTCTTGCGCGCTTCAAAAGTCAACTTCACTTCTTAAAGAGATGAGAAAGGATGTGCCCATGAAAAAGCTGATCTTCGTCACCGTCTTGATACTCCTCGGCAATTTCACGACGCGGGCGCAAGACCCCACGCCAAGCAATGACTGCGACCCGTCATTGTGGAATTACGTCTACACTCCGTCCAGATTCGGTAAAACCCGGCCCGTACATCGTTGCGTGACTGTCAAAGGAAGAATCACGAAGGTTTGGCCCAGAGGCAAGGAGAGCGACGGCGATATACACCTTTCCATCAACCCCGATAATATGAGCCTTCCAAAAGGGCAGACTTCACTGGTGGTTGAGATCATCTGCGCGGAAAGACCGACGAAGGGCGCTGCCATAGATTCCTGCGCGCGATTCCACCGGGACGGCAAAGGCCATCCACTCGCCCTTGGCCGCACGCGTCTCAATTCGCTCGTCGGCAAGCATGTGATTATCACGGGCGAACTGGTCATAGACTACGGACATCCGACGAAATACGGATACCACATCAGGGAGTTGCACCCGGTCACGAAGATTAATCGGATAAATTAACGCCGTGGCTGGCCCGGCTTGACGATCAATTCTGTTGTCTGTCCATCCTGTTAATTCCTTTTTCTCCTTACACTGAGCCTTCTGCTATTTCTCGTCAACTCGCAGGCGCGGGAGGTTGAGTGTCAGGCGAGGATGATGAGCGGGCGGCACGTCGCGGCGTGCGCTCTATATGACTTGCGCTGAGCCATGCCGCGAGAGAGGCGGGGTCGCTTGCAAGCTTATTGCGCATGATTGCGTCCAGCTCACGCACTATATCCACGCCGCGCTCTATGGCATCATCGAGCCCGGCGGTTGCCGCCACCTGCGCTTCGCGTTTCCGAATCTTCTGATTGACGGCTCGCTCAAACGCTTCTATGTCGGCTGCGAGGTCTTCCAGAAAATCATCCGGCAGGCCGCGCCGTATGAATTCCTGTTTCAGGGGTAGGGCGTCTGCCGCGAAAGCTCTTGCCATGGCGAGCAATGCCTGATCCGAGATGCTGCGCGGAGCGCGAAACTTATCTTCAATGCCGGGCACGGAACGCGCCATCACGCGTGCCGTGCGGCTGATGGCTTCAAGGTCGCGCCGCAGCTCATCGCGCGCAGCCGACTTGCTCCCGGTGCTTTCCAGCGATGCGCTCTGCCCGGAAGCCTGCGCCGTCATGTACCCATTAATCTCTTGAATGATACCGTTGAGGTCACCAAACAACTCGCCCGCCAGCGTCGTCGTCGGAAAGTCTGCCGCGCGGCTCGCGCCGAATCCGTGCACCCGCAGAAACATCTCGTATCTGTGTCTTTCTGTGTCTTTCATGAGGTCTCCTATTCAGGTAAGAGGTAAGGAACATTTGAGCGTCAGGTGGCGAGGACGCCTCGAACGCCCGTGTTGTGATAGCGCCGGGACAGCAAGAGGAGCCGCCCGTCGGCGCGGATTATACTCCCGGCAACTCCGCGCTTAAAACCTTTTTCTACCCCCTCAGGACTTTTCACACTGCCTGAGCCCTCTTTCACTCTGTCTGAACAAAGTTTCGCCCTGTCTGAACGACCTTTTGCGCTGTATGAGAGAGGTTTCGCTCTGTCTGAACCGCCTTTCAACCTGTCTGAAACGCCGCCCGCTCTGTCTGAGCCACCTTTGACGCTGTATGAAGAGGGTTTCGCGCTGTATGAAAGGGGTTTGACGCTGTATGAACGAGCTATGCGACTGTCTGAAAAGGCTCTGAATCTGTCTAAATGATTGTTTTTCTTGAGTTTAGCGGAAAAGGGCCGAAATTACAGGCCCGAAGCTTATCTGCGACCATCTCCGGCTTAATCCCGGCTCTGTTCGATTGAATCGGCCTTTCGGAAAGCAAGGCCGCCATGTCTCCCAAAACACGGCGGCCTCCCCGCACAGCCCGCCCCTCACCGTAGCAGGCGTGCAGCGGGAGCGCGGCAAACCCCCCGGCGCGCTCTCCCCCGGCAAATTTGTCTATAAAATCGGTGAGGCCATAAGGTAATGAAAAGTCCGCACGCTCTCTGCTATGATGGCGCGCGTTCCAGTCTTTGAAAATCAAAACAACGGCCAATGCGACGGCTCAACCCTCAACCTCAAGACGAGTAATGAGCATCGCCGTTGAGCATGAAAGGTTCATACTCACGGCGGCAATCGGTTGCAAAGGCATTCTAATCCTATTTTGGATTAGCAGCGAGGGAATTTTGGCTCTTTCGTTAGGAGAAAGCTTCTAATGGGAAGGGCTGCGCGTTTGAGGTCTGAGCGTCTTGCTGAAAAGCTGCGGTCTATCCGCGAGGCTTTGGGTCTTTCACAGAACGAGCTAATCCGGCGATTAGGGCTTGAAGAACTGATTTACCAGAGCAGCATTTCCGGCTACGAGTCCGGCGAGCGCGAGCCACCCTTACCGATACTTTTGAAGTACGCACAGGCGGCGGGCGTATGCCTTGACGTGCTGGTTGACGATGAGCTTGACCTGCCCAACAGATTACCAAGCAAGGCGAAGCACAAACCCTAGATATTGCCGATCATAGCTCTCCTGTGAAGGCTTGGTGCAAGAGCGATTGAAACAAATCGTCAAGCCTGTCCCGGCTCGCCGATTGGCTATCTTCTAACGCGCGCACTTCCAACACACGGGCGGCGAATTGTTGTGGTAACCGTAGAGATGGGGCGCAGTGCAAGGTGCTCTGCCATAACATCTGCTGTCTGATACAGAGCATGTATGAGTTGAATCTGAAACCTAAGTTTTGGGCTCAAGTGGCGTAAAACCATAGCCAAAACTAGAGAAAAGCCCTGCAAAAGCAGGGCTTTTCCACTTGTGGAAACTTTTTATTGCTATATCACGTAATATAAACCTACTAATAGCCGTATTTAGCGGAAAGCAGCCCATATGGTGTATAACATGGACATTGACAGGCAACATTTAGTGTTGTAAAAGCATCTATCTTGTGACCTAATATAACGGAAAGCAGAGGCCACTCTGCTGTATGCGAAAGTCGGCTCTACATGCCGTGCGCTCGGTAACCGAGCCTAGCTACAGTGGGGTGGCCTTGCTTATATCAAATCGATTTCCCTCAACTTTTTTCCCTCTACTACTTCGATAATAACAGTTACCTGGAAAAGCTTCCCAGTCGTACAGGTCTAAGACGAAACTTACCTTCTCCTCAATATATTCATAGTAGCGCATCTCTTTTTTGGTGTAAGCCCGCTGCAATGCCCAATTTACATAATCAATTATACTCAAGCAGGGTTCTCCCTTTGGGCTTTGAGCTTGTACTGTTATGACCGTATCAATGCCCTTATTGTGAGTCTGCTCAAATGTCTTTTTCGCCTTCAAAATGGCCTGTAGTAGAGGCTCTTGCCGATCACGCGAACCTCGCTTGGCGAAGTAAATTGAATTTTGTTTGTAACGGTGAAGTACATCTCTGAAAGCTCGACTAACTAAGTGATCGTAGAATTGATCTTCGTCGGCGCGAAAATCATTTCTAAAAACTTTCTCAATCTTTCGCGCTACAATAAATTGGGCTTTAAACTCAAGTTCTTTAATTCGCCTATAAAATAAGTATCTGATTTCGGGTGCGTCGTCTTTAGCATGGAAAGCGACCGCCGTCTTTCTAAGAGACGGTATTCGCTTAAAATAAGGCTCTGTCAGCACCTCCTGTTGTACATCTAGGACAGCCCGCCTCAACGCGTGGGGGTCTTGCGTTTCAACGAAGCCGATGATTAAAAGCGGAGAACTTCCCCTTTCAGCCCCTACAATCAAATTGCCCCTCGCGTCATAGAAGGTAGGGTCGCCTGACTCATCTACAAAGAAATACGAATGACAGTCTTTCGGCTTTTTCATGTATGGAATTATATCCCATACGTGACCACACACCAGCAGGTAAATTTAAAACTGCCCAAAAACTCGGCAAGCTGCCCAAAAACTCTTGTCTGTTAGGTACTTTTTAGGCAAAGCCTCTTCAGTCAGCAAAGGACGCGGCGGTTGTAGATTTTTCAGCCTTTGGCGATTAAGGTCTTGCGGCGACGGCAGACGCTCAATGCGGTAAGCGTCACGTTGATCTCTGCGCTCGTAGTTCCAGAACCAGTGTTCCCGCCCATTGGAAAGGATAATCAATGGTGCATGGAGATTTTCAGCATAGCCGCGCGCCTGTTCTTTCGCGTCGTAAGGGTCAAGGTCTTCACGCTTCGCTTCGAGAACACATAAAGGCTTGCCATTATCGTCCATCAAGACATAATCGGCTCGTCCGGTGGTCCCTGATACTTCCAGACGAACTTGCTGTTTATCTAATAAGTTCCACCCACTATCTGTGAGGGCTCGATCAATTAGTAGTCGCGAGAAGGCTTCTGTTGTCATGCTGGGAGCTTATCTATCGTCTAAACAATCCGAGGTGGACAATGCGATTATATGCATTCCGGGGAATGTACGGAAGAAAAGAATAAGGCCGCCAAGATAAGCGGCCTTAACCTTCGATGAAAATTTAAACTCCGCAGGTAGGACTCGAACCTACAACCCTTCGGTTAACAGCCGAATGCTCTGCCATTGAGCTACTGCGGAAGATGCGCCCCGCTGGAGCTTCTCGGATGCTCTCAGCGCGGGCGCGTGAATTTTTATAGCAGAAGGGCTGAGTGAGCGTCAAGCGGAGTGCTCGGCGAATGGTGCGGGGCTTAATCTATGGGGCCGGTTGAGCTTGCATGCGGGCCGGAAGTGGTGGAATATCTGTCGCTACTCGCATTAGCAAATAGCCATTCGTCAAAGAGTTCTTCGATCTTCGCTCGTCCCGGGCGCATAGGTGAGGAGAGTTTTCCGATGGAGCGACGCGTTACTTCCTGGTACAGTCGGAATCTTGAAATGGAGATGCCGCTCGTGTCTTACGGCCATGCGGGCTATCCGCTGCTGATGCTGCCGACAGCCGCCGCCGATTATCTTGAGTACGAGAGATTTCAGTTGATTGACGCCATCAGCCATCACATCGAGCGGGGTCGCGTGCGCGCTTACTCGATCAACAGCGTCAATCGCTACAGCCTGCTTAACGATCAGGCCCCGCCGCAGTGGAAGGCGGAGCTGTTGATGCGCTACGACCGTTATCTTACGGATGAGGTGCTGCCGCTCATTCGCAATGATACGAATGACCAGGGGGCGCGGCCCGTGACTACCGGGGCGAGCCTCGGCGCATACCTTGCGGGGAACACCTATTTTCGCCACCCGGACCTTTTTCGCGGCACTATCGCCATGAGCGGCAGCTATGATGTGCGCGCCTACTTTGACGGCTACTATGACGACAACGTGTATTTCAATAACCCGACGGATTACCTGCCCAACATCAACGATGATTACTACCTGCCGCTGCTGCGCAGCGCCGACGCCATCTATATTCTGACGGGCCAGGGGAAGTGGGAAGCGCCCGAACGCAGCCGCCAGCTCTCGGAGATTTTAACTTCCAGGGGAATACCTCACACGCTGGATATGTGGGGCTACGACGTAGACCATGACTGGCCCTGGTGGCGCAAGATGCTCGACCACTACATCGGAAAACTCTTCTGAAAATAGATATCAGATGCCGGATGTTTGATGCCGGTAAAGGCATTCATCTGACATCTGACATCCAGCATCCGGCATCTGCTTTTAGGGTTCGTCCGTGCCCTTCTTGCCCCGCTTCCTCTGCGGTTCGACTTCGCGTGGACGCGTCGTTGTGGCGGCGGGGGGAGGAGCCGGAAGGGAATCAGTGCGGGGAGTATCTGTCTCAGTCCTTCTGGGCGCTGGCGTCGCCGGGGCGTCGGTCGTGACCGCCGGTGCGCTCTCAGTCCTGGGCGCGGGCGGCAGCGTCACCTGTTCAAGCTTCGGGTCTGTGATGGCGGAAGGAAGCGCGCTCTCTTCAGCGCCACGCCGCGCCCTGGTGCGCTCGGCGACGAGCTGCATGTTCTCTTCCAACTGCTCGCGCTGCCGCTGCTTTTGCAGCTCCTTCATGTCTTCGGGCATTGAGGGCGGCTTCTCGAAGTTCTCCTTGGGCTTGTCCTTCAGGAACGCTTTCATGAAATCCACGAAGAAGGGGAGCGCGCCGTGGCCGCCCGTCATGTCGTTGCCGAGCGGCTTCTTTCTGCCCGGATAACCCATCCAGACTCCCGTCACGTAGGTCGGCGTATAGCCCACGAACCACACGTCCGTGTGATCGTTGACCGTGCCGGTCTTGCCCGCGAGCGGCACGCCCAGCACTTTCGCTCCCGTCGCCGTGCCCGCCTCGATGACGCCGCGCATCATGTCAACCATGGTGAGCGCGACATACTCGCTCGTCACCTTGTAGGTCGTCTTCTCCCACTCTTCGAGCACGTTGCCGTCGCGGTCGAGCACGCGCCTGACCAGGTGCGGCTCGACTCGCACGCCCTTGTTCGGAAACGCCGAATAGGCAGAGACCATCTGGTTCAAGGGAACCTCTGTCGCGCCGAGCGCAGAAGGAAGATAAGGGGCCATCGGGACGGTGATGCCGAATCGTCTGACCATCTGTGCGCCGGTCTGAATCCCGACGGTTTGCAGCAGGTGCACAGCCGGAATGTTCATGGACTTGGCGAGCGCGATCTTCAACGGCAGGTCGCCGTTGCTGGTCGAGCCGTCGTAGTTATGCGGTATCCAATCGCCGATGTGTATGGGCGCACCGCTTACTTTGCTGTCGGGCGTCATGCCCCACTCGACCGCCGCCGTGTAGATGAAAGGCTTGAAGGCCGAGCCGGTCTGGCGATAAGCCTGCGTCGCGTTATTGAACTTGTTGGTGTAGAAATCGTAGCCGCCGACCATCGCTATGACCTCGCCCGTCTTAGCATTCAAGGTCATCATCGCGCCCTGCACGCCCGGAACCTGGGAGAGTTCGACCGTCAGGCGGCGCTCTTTTTCGTCCACCCCTTTGATCTTGAATTCGGCGAGGTCGCCCGGCTTGAACTCGCTCTTCGGCTGGCGATTCGACCAGCCCATATCCTTGACAGTCACCGTCGCGCTGTAGCTGCCGAAGCGCACCAGCGCCTCGTTCTTCGCCTGGTCAATCTTCATGACGAGGCCCATCACGTACTTGTCCTGTTCGTAATCGTTGCCGTACCAGTCCGGGTGCTTGTAGGCTTCAAGCTGCGGCTGCGTGACGGGAGCGGTCGTGCCGTTGCTGTTCTGCGCGCCGATATTTGTATAAGAGGAGCGCCACCCGGCGTGCGTGCGGTCGTACTCGCGCAGGCGTGCGCGCACGACCTCGACGGCCTTGGTCTGCGCTTCGACGTTGATGGTGGTGTAGACGCGCAGGCCGCCCTGCGCGACTCTGGTCGTGTATTTCTCTTCGAGGTCTTGCCTGATCTCTTCGACGGGGTAGTCGAAGGGCGAGGAGCGCGACTGCGACGGATAGTAGGCGGTGTCAACGAGCTTGATCGGTCTGGCCTTGGCCGCGTCGGCCTCCGCCTGCGTGACGAAGCCGTTCTTGGCCATCTGTTCGAGCACCAGATTGCGGCGCTCTTTGGCCTCCTTCGGATTGACCGTCGGCGAATACTCGCCCGGCGCTTTCGGAATCCCGGCCAGCAGCGCCGCCTCTTCGAGCGTCAGGTCTTTGGCCTGTTTGCCGAAATAGTTCTCCGCGCCGGCCTCTATCCCGTAGGCGCGCGCGCCGAGGAAGATGTGGTTGGCGTACATCTCCATAATCTGGTTCTTCGTGTAGTAGCGCTCGATCTGAAGCGCCAGCAGCCATTCGTTGATCTTGCGCTTCAAGGTCTGCTCTTTGGAGAGAAAGAGGTTCTTGGCGAGCTGCTGCGTGAGCGTCGAGCCGCCCTCGCGTCTATCGGTCGTCAGATTCTTCCAGCCCGCGCCGATGATGCGAATGGGGTCAATGCCGACGTGATCGTAGAAGCGCGTGTCCTCGATGGCGAGGATCGCGTTCTTCATCACGGGAGGAATCTCCTCGTACTTGAGCGGGATGCGCTTCTCCAGCGCGAACTCCCCGATCACCGTCTCGCCGTCGTCGGCATAGACACGCGTGACGACGCTCGGGCGGTAAGTCGCAAGCGATGCGACCTCGTTGGCCGCCCTCGAATAGTTGAGCTGGTAGGCCAGGACGATGCCCGTCAAGCCTCCGGCGGCAATCGCCAGCAAGAGGACTGCCGGAAGCCAGAAACGGCGCAGGAACTGGCGGCGGCGGGCAGGAGGAGCATTAAGACGCGACAGCGCAGCTCGCTCTGCGCGCGGTTCTCTGGAAGCCATAAATCGTTCCTTTTCAAAAACAGGCGGGGCGCAACCTTCGTCGGCCCCGAGCGTATGATCTCTCTCTGATGACGGAAGTCTTTCCTGTCACTCTCAGCGAAGGCGATTATAACGCAAGTGCCATGAGCAGGCGAAGTATGAAGAGAACCGAAGGCGAATTCTAACAGGGATGGAAAAGCAAGGATGAAAGCGGAGCGATGCAAGTTGAGCTGTCGGCGTTTCATCCTTGCGGCCTTGCTCTTGTCCATCCCTGTTAAATTTTCCCCCAGCGTGCTGTGGGCGGCATACGGGAAGCACCCTTCTTTGACGCGCGTTCATCTAAACAACTATAATAAGGGTGTTCGCAAAATGGGGGCGACAGGCTTCGACAGGAGTCTTAATCGTCGAGCGGATGCATGCCGGGCTCTCTCTATGCAGCTCGTTAAAAAGCGTGGGGAAACACAAACGCCAATAATCAAGAATTGGCTCTCGCTGCCTAATTAAGCACCGAGCGTCTCGCCGCAAGTTGCTCATGCGCGCGGAGTGAGATGTCACGCAGATGAGCTGGCCTGACCCTTCTGTCCGTGGGGTCGGGCGAGAAAAAAGTCGGGCTAGCTTCTTGACCGAGGTCTTCGTCGCTTCACTTACTCGGTCAGGGGCGAAGGTGTCCGGCGCTTCTTGCGCCCGGACAAGAAGAGAAGCGGCTAAGCATGTAGATTTCGTCGGCGTTGGCTTTTGGATCCGAGTTCAACTCTCGGCGCCTCCACCATCATTTATTACCCGCCCATTTTGAACCGGGATTTGCCAATCGGAATTTTTGACAGCGGCGTCGGCGGCCTGACCGTCTATCGCGCGCTGCACGAGCGCCTGCCCGCGGAGCGCTTCATTTACCTGGGCGATACGGCGCGCGTGCCCTACGGAACCAAGTCGCTGCGCACGGTCGAGCGTTATGCCGTCGAGAACTCGCGTTTTCTCGAAGCGCGCGCCGTCAAGCTGCTGGTCGTGGCCTGTAATACGGCGTCGGCGCTCGCCCTCCCGGCGATTGGCCGCAGCGTCAGCGTTGAAGTCGTCGGCGTCATAGAGCCCGGTGCGCGCGCCGCCGTCGAGCATTCCAGAAGGGGACGAATCGGCGTCATCGCCACCGAAGCGACCGTCAACAGCCGGGCTTATTCAAAAGCCATTGCGAGGCTCGCGCCCTCTGCCGAAGTCATCGAGCAAGCTTGTCCGCTCTTCGTCTCGCTCGCCGAGGAAGGCTGGGCCGAATCGGACGAGGCGCGCTCGGTGGCCGCCAAATACCTCTCTGAAATAAGACGCAGCCGCCCCGATACGCTCGTCCTGGGCTGCACGCACTATCCTATCCTGCGTCGCGTCATTCAAGAGGCAGTGGGCGACGGCGTGCGCCTGATTGATTCCGGCGAAGCGACGGCGCACCGCGTCGAGCTGCTTTTAAAGCGCAACGGCCTGGCGCGCGAGGCTCAGGAGGACGAGGCGCGCGAGCGTCAACTGTGCGACGACCTGGATCACTTTTACGTGACGGATGCCGCCGAGCGTTTCAGCAGCGTGGCGGAGAGATTCTTGGGAACCGCGCCTTCCGTCCTGGAGGCGGTGGAAGTCTGGGGGCAGGATGAGCTTCGTACGAACTGACGGGCGCGCCCATGAAGAGCTGCGGCCAGTGAGAATCACGCCCGATTTTCTACCGAACGCAGAGGGCTCCGCCTTGATCGAGATGGGCCAGACGCGCGTCATCTGCGCGGCTTCGGTCGAAGAGCGCGTCCCGCCCTTCCTGCGCAATCGTGGCCAGGGCTGGGTGACGGCCGAGTATGCGATGTTGCCGCGCTCCACCCAGCAGCGTACGGCGCGCGAGACGGGGCGCGGCGGCCCATCTGGCCGTACGCACGAGATTCAGCGCTTGATCGGTCGCAGCCTGCGCGCCGTCGCCGACATGTCTCTGCTCGGCGAGCGCACGGTCATGCTCGACTGCGACGTGCTTCAGGCCGACGGTGGAACGCGCACGGCCTCCATCACGGGCGCTTACGTCGCCTTCTCGCTGGCATGCCGCCGACTGCTTCGCTCAGGTAAGATCACGCGCAACGTCCTGACGCAGGAGGTCGCCGCCGTCAGCGTCGGCATCGTCAAGGGCGCTCCGCTGCTTGACCTCAAATACGACGAGGATTCGCGGGCCGAAGTTGACATGAACGTCGTCTGCACGGGCGACGGTCGCTTCATCGAAGTGCAGGGCACAGCCGAGGGCGCGCCCTTCTCACGCGAGGAGATGGATCAAATGCTCTCGCTTGCCGGTCGCGGCATAGAGAGCCTGGTCATCTTGCAGCGCGCCGCCATCGAACAGGCCGCGCCCTAGAATGATCGGGGACAACTTCACGCCGCGCGTCCGGCATCTCAAGCGCGATGGAACGGCTTCGCACGCGCTGGCCCGAAGCTTGAGCGCAGCATTCACGATTGTCAAATAATTGCTTATCATCCGAACGAGAATTCACCTGGGAGTCTTAATTATGCGACGCCTGAGCATCTTTTTCATCTGCGCCCTCGGTATGGCCCTGCTGCTGTCAACGCCGGGGCTGGCGCAGTCGCAGACTTTTTCGAGCGAGACGGTCGAGTACACGCTGGAACTGCCTTCGCCGACCTGGCGCGTCGTCCAGGAAGCCGACAGCGTTCACCAGCACACGGAATTTATTTACGGTGATCGAAACGACGGCTACCTGCGGATTCGCAAGGAAGTGGTTGATGAAGGGACGACCGCCTCAGACCTGGCGCGGCGCGACCAGGAGCAGAAGCTGCGCTTTATGCCGGGCTACGTGGACGGCAAACAGGAGCGCTTCGCCGGACGCCTGAACGGCGTGACCATCTCCTACGAGTACACGAGCGGCGGCAAGCCCATGGCCGGGCGCACCTATTACCTGCAAGCCGATAATCGCACCATCTACGCCCTGCGTTTCACAGGGATGCGAGATAAGCTCTTGCGCATACGTAACCAGACTGACTTGATCGCCCGCAGCTTTCAACTGAAGTAATCCTCGACCGGACAATGCCGAAAACCAGTCTGGCCGCTCGTCGCCTTGAAAGCGCGCGGGCGGCCAACATTTTAGAGATCTGGAGTGAGCATAAAGGTCTGTAGCGCCGCAGCATCGGTGATAATATGCTTCGCGCCAGGGAGTAGCTCGATCTATCAGCCAAGGGTCTTACGCTTACGGCCTTTCAACCTCTATGAGACAGACACTGGCGCACGGGCTGGCGATAGGCAAGTCCGCCATCAACGGGAAGGGCTGCTTTGCGACGGTTCATTTCCGGGGCGGCAGGAAGATCGCAGAGTATACGGGCGAGAGAATATCCGCGCGTGAGGCCAAGAGACGGGCCCACCGCGCCAAGCTACGCATCTGCGAGGTGGATGCGAAGTGGAGCATAGACGGCAGCCGTGGCGGCAACGGCACGCATTACATCAATCACTCCTGCGAGCCCAACAGCTACATGAAAATCATCTACGGGCACATACTCTTCTACGCCCTGCGAGACATTCAACCCGGCGAAGAGATTACGATTGATTACGTAGAGACGCTGCACTCGGACGAAAAGCGCTGCCGCTGCGGCGCTTCGACCTGTCGCGGAACGATCAATAAGCCGCAGCGTTAGAGCGCAGCACGGCGTATTGGCCCAAGCGGGATTCTTTCAGCCAGCCAGCGCCGAGAGCGCATCGAGCAACAGCGCTTCCTCATCCTCCGCCACCGTCCGCAAATCCAGCAGAACCCTATCTTCCATGATGCGCGCGATGACCGGAGGCGTCGATAAGCGCAGCGCTTCGTCAAGCGCATCGGCGGACAGGCGCGCGTGCGTTAATGCGACGAGAGAAGTGCGCGGATGAGTGGTCGGGGCCGAGCCGCCGCCGATGGCCGATGCTCCCTCGACGATCTCGCAGTGAAGGGAAGAGGCTTGCTGCGTCGTGCGCTCCGACAATCTTGAGAGGAGAGAGCGCGCACGCCCCTCGATCTCGTCAAATTTAAGCGCGAGCATCCGCAGCGTCGGAACTTCTTTGAGAGAAGCGCCACGGCGATGCGCGTCGAGAGTGGCTTCGAGCGCGGCGAGCGCCAGCTTGTCTGCGCGCAGGGCGCGATAGAGCGGGTGCTTGCGCAGGGTCTCTATGATCTGCCGACGACCGACTATAAGCCCCGCCTGCGATGCGCCGAGCAGCTTGTCGCCGCTGAAAGAGACGACATCCGCTCCGCTCCTGATCGAATCAGCGATGACGGGCTCGCCTTCGAGCCCGTACGCTCTTAAATCAAACAGAGCGCCTGAGCCCGCATCCTCGTAGAGCGGAAGCTGCGCGCTGTGCGCAAGCTCCGCAAGCTCTTCGAGCGCAGGCTGCGACGTGAAGCCGACGATCCGGTAGTTAGAGGTATGAACGCGGACGATGAGGCGCGTCTCGGCATTGATCGCGTGCTCGTAGTCCATGAGCCGCGTCCGGTTCGTCGTGCCGACTTCTCTGAGCAGCGTCCCCGATTGGGCCATCACATCGGGGACGCGAAAGTCGCCGCCGATCTCCACTAACTCTCCACGCGAGAGGATGGCCTCGCCGCCCCTGGCCAGCGCGGTCAGGATGAGCAGGGCTGCGGCGGCGCAGTTGTTGACGACAAGCGCTGCTTCCGCTCCGGTCAAATCCGCGAGGAGCCCTTCGACGCGCGCGCCGCGCCGCCCCCGCTTGCCCGTCGGGGTGTCGTATTCGAGCGTGCAGTAACGAGCCGCCTCTTCGGAAACAGCGCGTCGCGCCTCGTCCGATAGCGGCGCGCGCCCCAGATTGGTATGAAGGATAACGCCGCTCGCGTTGATGACGCGGCGCAGGCCGCTCGCCCTATCCAGGCGGCAAGCGCTCTCCAATCTGCGCTCGGCTTCCAGCAATAAAGCCTCGCGCGAATAGTCGCCGTCGGGTTCTGCTGTTGATGCCAGGCCCTTTTGAATATGAGCGCGCAGCTCTTCCGTCACGATGCGTGCCAGCGCCGATAGGTGCTGCGCTCCTACGGTTGCGCGCCAAGAGCGGGCCGCTTCCGTCCGCAAAAGCGCATCAACGGAGGGCAATGCCCGCAGCGCCTGCTGCACGGTTTCTGCTTTTTCAGTCATAGGAGTCCGAATGGTTAAGGCTTTTCGAGTCCGCGCTTAGAATATGTCTTCTCTCTCGATCTAAGCAATGGCCGACCGCTCCGGGCCTAAGCGGCTGCGGGCGAACAAATATTATCGTTGACACTGGGCTTTCAAAGCGCCTAGACTGAATTACAGGGGAATCCCTCTTCCCGCCAGGCGTCCCTTACGAACCCCGTGCAAGCAGCGAAGGAGAAATTGGAAAGTGCCGATACGCGATAATAAGCTGGCGCGTTCCTCGCAACAGC
The DNA here is from genome assembly GCA_036389095.1 of Pyrinomonadaceae bacterium. Classification (GTDB taxonomy): domain Bacteria; phylum Acidobacteriota; class Blastocatellia; order Pyrinomonadales; family Pyrinomonadaceae; genus DASQYE01. Next base: position 72,140 of record DASVQM010000004.1, on the reverse strand, counting down.
GGGCCAAGCCCAACGCGACAGCCGACGACCAGCCGACAGTTGACGAACAGCTCACGCGCCTTGAGGAAGATATGCGCCGCCTCAAGATCGAATATGATATCTACTTCAACGGCGGGTCCAAGCGCCCGCCCTATGATACCAAGAGCCGCGTCGAGACGATGATCAAACGACTCGGCGACGATCGCACGCTCAACTTCGCGCAGCGCTATCGCTATAACTCACTGGCGACGCGCTATAACTCTTTCCGCGAGCTGTGGCGGCGCACCATTCAGGCCCGCGAAGAAGGGCGCGATGCGGCGTCAGCCGCCCGTGCCTCTGCGCCGGGCCTCGAACAGAGCGCGCGCCAGGATCAATCCAGTTTCGTCTGTTCGGACGCGCACGGCGATGTCCAGACCGTTAAGCAGATATATGAAGCCCTCATCGAAGCCAAGCGCAAGTGCGGCGAGGCCGTGGATGATCTCTCCTTCCCGCGCTTCCATCACCTGATCGCCACCAAGACGGCTAACCTCAAAGAGCATCTGGGCTGCCAGAGCGTGCGCTTCTCCATAGATGTCGAAGGTGGTCGCGTCAACTTCAAAGCTAAAGCCGACCAAAAATAGAAGCCGGAGCAAAAAAATAGAGGCGACCTCTTCGTGTCAAGAGATCGCCTCTATTTGTCTAACGCTTTCCGGGCTCAAGACCGGAAGCGGCCAGTGGCTTGACTTACGTTAAGCCTGGGGAGATTACATCTTTGTCACTTTCTCGGCCTGCGGGCCCTTGGGGCCCTGTGTGACCTCGAACTCGACTTCCTGACCCTCTTCGAGAGTCTTGAAGCCGTCGCCCTGAATGGCGCTGTAGTGAACGAAGATGTCGGAGGAGCCAGGCTGCTCAATGAAGCCGTAGCCCTTCGAATTATTAAACCACTTGACCTTACCGGTTATTCTAGACATAACAGACGAATCCTCCTAACGATTCGGTAAAACGGGGCGTGAGAGCTTTGAAGGCTTTCGCGCCGACCTGAGGTTAATGCTTGTGAGCCGGACGCGCTTTACTTTTGGGGCGCTACACGGAAACACACAACCAACAAAAAACTGTGCCTGATGGCCGCCGCAAACTGAAGGCGACGAAACATCACACACAGGCCAATGGGGAAAAGCTGCAACTCATTTCTGTATTGCTTGCAAATCTCTCTGCGGGGACGAGTTAAAGGAAAACCCTGCATTGAAACGACGGCGCATACTAAGCGATAGCCCGCGAGTCTGTCAAGCGAAAAATCCAAAAAAGTTTGCCGAAGATCGATGCGCCTGGAAGAATCGTGCCCGCCCGTTCGCCCCGTTTATCCGCACGCGGGGAAAGAACCGGAGCGGCGCTCTACCTGAATTATTAGAGAGGATTGCCGTTGACGATAGACCGTGTGGGCCCAACCCTTGCCGCTGCCCTTAAAAGAGCGTCTTGCCACAACTGACTACGGCTTTCGCCTCTGCTGCGGCGGCGCGCGGCGCGTGTTTGGAGCCGTCGAGGGCGTTGTGCTTCGACTCTGATTATTCTCTTTACTCTTTTCAATTAAGTTGAGGTGATACTGCTCCTCGAAACTACTCCCGTTCTTCAACACTATCAAAATGCCGATATCGAATTCCGCTCTGGCGTAATCCGAGAGAGCAAACGCATACGGGCCTCTTCCGCGCTCGCGCACAGTCCGCACGGGATTGGGAAATGTCGGGTGAAGGGTATAGACGACATAGGACACCTGCCCCAGCCAACGCTCGTCGGCTCTAATAAAGATCGTCCACTCGAAGAGACCTGAGCCGACGTACTTGGCGACATTGTCAGCCAGTCTGACACTCCCCTTAACTTGCGCAGAGGAGGCGGAAACATTCGTGAGAAGTAAGCACGCGGCAAGCAGCCAGAAAAGTATCCGACGAGGTTTGCTCATGATGCGGCTAATCCTCCTTCTTCAATTGGAACGACTGCGTCAAAGGGTAGAAGGCCTCCTTCTTGACCCAGATCACTTTCTGCGTCGGGTCTTTGTACCTGAGCTCGATGCGCTCAACCGACATCTGCGGATTGATGTCGTTGAGGGTGAGCAGAAACTCGTTGCCCTGTAGCCCGCTTTCGACCGTCGCTTTCGACCAGCCCCCTTTCTGCTTCGAGTAGTACTGGCAATAAATATCATCGAGCCTGGGCATCTCTCTGGAATTGACGCCTTCGAGCGTGACGAGCACGTAGGCATCTATCTTACTGGCCTGGCGGAGTGCCAGCTCAAGGCTTTTACTGTTCTCCTGGGCTTTAGCCAGCAAGCTTTGATAGTTGGTCATCTGAAGGTAGATGCTGGCGAGCGACAAGGTGAAGCCGACCAGCACGAGCAGGGTCAGGACGGAGATTTCGAGTTCCAGTCCGAAGCCACGCAGAATCTGCCGTTCTTTGAACTTGGCCCCGCGTTGCGTGAAAATCAGGAACAGGCAGAGGAGAAGGACGAGGATGCCACAAATAGTGAGAAAGCTGTTGATCGTCAGATCGGAGAGGTGCATGATTGTTGGCTCCTATCAGCAACGAGTCCCGGGAAGGGATGAGATGCTGGTCCTAACCGATAGGATTGAGGCGATGCGGCTTTGAGCGCCGTCTCGTGCTAAGAGTTCAAACTGGCAGCGGCTTCTTTGCCAAGAAGCTTAAAACCCTTGTTCGGAGGCTATAGCCTAGCAGCGATGACAGCTAAAAGCAATGATTTTTATGGGCGCTTGAAGCGTCCTGACGCGCCGCTGAGTCCGGGTCGCATCGGATCGCAAACTGCCGCAATGGTTAAGCCGAGATGAGGTTCACGCGGCCCTCACTGTTGAGCCGCGCCGGCGGCCCGGCCCGGCATGTTTTTAATATCCATCTCTTTTAAGAGGTAGCCCGCGCCGCCGAATTTGTCCATGATGAAAAGCACGTAGCGAATGTCGACGGAGATGGCGCGATTGGTCGCCTCGTTGTAGAGGTAGTCGTTGCCGAGTCCTTCGTAGTTGCTGTCGAAGACGATGCCGACCTGCTCGCCGCGCCCGTTCAGAATAGGACTGCCGGAATTTCCGCCGATGATGTCGGGCGTGGCGAGAAAATTAACGGGCACGTCCGCGCCGTTCGCTATCGTGTATGGGCCAAAGTCGCGCGCCCGGAAAAGCTGCCTGAGCCTTTCCGGCACGTCGAACTCGCCACGGCCAGTATCCTTCTCCATCACGCCGGAAAGCGTCGTGAAAGGCTGGTAGCTGATCGCCTCGCGCGGCACGTAGCCTTTGACTTCGCCGTAAGAGAAACGCAGCGTGCGGTTGGCGTCAGGGTAAGGCGGTGCGCCGCGCATCTCGCTCATGCCCGCGACAAGGAGCGGTCGCAAGCGCTCGACCACGTCGTTGAACTGCTGCGTCAGAAGCGTGCGCCGTCTTTCTTCGGCGCCGATCTCGGAAGCGAATTCGACGAGCGGTTCATGCAGCTCGCGCAGTTGCACGGTCGAGAGACTGTAGAGCGACGAGAGTCCTTCTGCGGTCGAGAAGCGCTTTGAGTCAACGATGGCGCGTGCGAAATCAGCCTCGGCGCGACGCCGCGCTTCGCCTCGCAGAGCGCCGAAGCGTTTCTCAATCGCTTCGATCTTCTGTCCTGCGGGCAGCTCGTCTGCCTTTCTCAAAAGGTAGGTCAGAAGCTCTCGTTCCACTGTCGGCTGGCGCGACTGAAGCACAGACCCGAGGCGCGACTTGACTCTCTCCATCCCGGCGCTCGTGAAGAGTGGATTGCGCTCCGCTTCGGGCCGCTCTTTATTGACGGCGAACTGCTCGGCGAGAAAGGCTATGCCGACCAGATCGCTGACGGAAAACATTTGCTGGACGACCAGGTCGCGCTGCGCCGTCGTGAGATACTCTTCGTAGGCTTTGGCGATGCCGGGCAAGACCTCACCGTATCTGGCTTTGCGCGCCGGGTCTGCGTTAACCCAGCGCGTGAACGCTTCCTCATCGGCGCGGCGCTTGGCGACGAGGCCCGCGCGGCGAAGGGCAGGGATCGAGCCGGCGTAAAGCTTGAGCGCATTGCTGTAGTCGGCGATGTCGGACTGAAGCTTGATGCGAAGCTCTGGATTGTAGCGCCCAAGGTCTTCGAGCGTGCGTATATAGTTGGAGTAGAGGTCAACCAGAAAGGGCCAGTTGATCTCCTGGCTATAAAGAGCCGAATAGCTTTCCCTGTAGCGGCGCGTCGAGCCCGGATAACCGAGCACCATCATAAAGTCGCCCTCGCGGACTCCGCCCATCGAGAGCGATAAAAACTTCTTCGGCTTGAAGGGCACGTTGCTGGCCGAATAGTCCGCGGGCTGTCCGTCGGGGCCCGCGTAGACGCGCATGAAGGCGAAGTCAGCGCCGTGTCGCGGCCACTCGAAGTTATCCGTCTCGCCGCCGAATTGGCCCACGCTATTGGGCGGCGCATAAACGAGACGCACATCGCGCAGCACCAGGTAGGTGAACATGTAATAGGAGAGCCCGTCATTAAGCGCCTGCACGCGCACGCGCGAGCCCTGCGGCGTACGCGTGCGCGCGGCGGCCTCAAGCGCCCCGATCTTTTCGGCTATCTGACGGTCGCGCTCCTCGGGCGCGAGCGTCGCGGGGAGATTGCCGGTGACCTCTTTCGTCACATTACGCAACTCCTGCGTGATGGTCGCAGTGTAGCCTGTAGCCTGTATCTCTTCGGCGCGCGTCTGGGCCGTGAAGCCTTTGGCCACGTAATCATTGGCGGTCGAGGAGGCGGCGACAAGCGCATCGAAGGCGACGTGATGATTGGTGAGCAGAAGACCCTCGGGCGAAACGAACTCGCCCGTCCCGCCGTCTATGATCACAACGGCGTCGGAGAGACTCGGGCCCGCGGGATTGTAGATGTCCGTGATCGGAATCTTCAGGCCGCGCTCGTTGAGCTTAGTGATGGGAAGCGTCCCGATAGTATCGGGCATGAACATGCCTTCGTCGGCGAAGACACGCTGCGGCGGCATGAGCGTGCAGAAGAGAAGCGCGACGAGCGCAAGCGCCGCCGCGCCGGAGAGTCTAGGGGCCATCTCGTTAAGACCTTTTCCTTTAACCGTTCGATGCAAGAGCAATCAGCCTTATGGGATGGATATTAGCAGACAGCGCAGCGAAAACCGAAAACCGCAAAGCATAAAAAAGCAGCGAGGAAGCCTCTCACTCCTCACTGCTTTTTATGTCTTCAAACGTGATGAAGGATCAGTCCGTGCTGTGCGGCAGGTATTGCCTGGGGTTGACCGGCTCGTCGTTGATGCGCACTTCATAGTGAAGGTGTGGGCCCGTGGAGCGCCCCGTGGAGCCGACGCGACCCAGGACGGAGCCGCGCTCGATCTTCTGCCCTTCAACCACGTCCACATGTGACAGGTGGCCGTAGCGGGTCGTGAGCCCGCCGCCATGATCTACGATCACGATCTGTCCATAACCGTTCTGCCAACCGGCGAAACTGACTTTCCCACTGGCCGCCGCCATGACGGGCGTGCCCCAGAGCGTGGCGATGTCCTGCCCCGTGTGAAACTCGAAAGAGCCGCCGCCGAAGGGATTGCTGCGACCGCCAAAGCCGTCGGTCAACTCGCCCGGGACGGGCCAGATCGAGGGCGTCATCGCACGCGCACGCAGGACGGCCTCGTAGGTACGCAAGTCCTGTTCGATGTGCCTGGTTCGATACTCAATCGCGCTGGCGATGTCGAAGGGCAGTTCGGGGCCGCCCGCGCCGCGCTGGACTGTCTGCTGCTGCGCGTGTTCGACGCCCGCCGTCTCGGCTATGCGGCGCGAGACGTTCTCGACGGCGTCAACGCGCTGGTTGAGGCTGTTGAGCTGTCGACGCTGCTTCTCATTTTCCGCGCGCAAACGCTCGTTCTCTTCCGCGACGCGCAGATGGATGGCTTGCTGGGTTAAACCGTAAATACCATAAGCGGCCACGCCCAGCAGCACAGCCACGGAGCAAACGCAGGCTTTGACCCATCTCTTGCGTAGGGAAATACGACGGACGCGTGAACTTGAACGGGAAGTGCGGGCGACGATAAAAGCATAAAATCGGTCGTCACTGGCCATCATACGTGCTCCTTGGCGGTCAAATTCGCGCGTAAAGCCTAAGACGGAGAGAGAGGCGCGAATTACCCCGGAAAGGCACAGCCTGCCGGACGGGGGCGACTTGTGCAATCACAAAAATATCGAGGACTTAAACTTTGATCCTGCTTGGAGATTTTGCAGCGATGACTCCGCCGTCGAAGGTCGCAAAATGATGATTGAACCTGCTCAGGTGCTGCAAAGGTCTGCGAAACTATCACATGAAAGGCGAGATTGCAACCCCGGCGGTTGCTAAGGGAGGGCCCAGGGGGAGAAACAAAAGCTCACGCGCAGGGCGGGATAAACGTCCCGCGCGTGAGCTATTTTACTACATCCGACCGTTTCTGTGCTCAAATATCTTCAGCTTCGCGCCGACGGCTCTGGCGACCGCGAAAGATGGCAAGCACGATCAGCAGCATGATTCCGACGAAGGCGACGACGATGGCGACCTTAATGGCAACGATCAGGAAGCTGACCAGCGAAATCAGCTGGCGCAGCAGCGTCACGATCAAGAGGATGAGTGTGATGATTGCGCCCAAACGACCCGCTACTTTAAGAAAAGCTGACATGATATGTAACCTCTACAAACAAATTACTACCGGAAGAGCATCGGCCATAGCCTTGACCTCTTGAAGTCGGCCCGCTAATCGCACGCCTGCGCGTGCAAGCCCGGCCTCATCATAACAAAGAGATGGGCCAACCAACAAAGATGAAAGGCGCTGGCGAAACTAACCCGCCCGAGCCTTTCATCAAGGGCGCGGCTCGAAGGGAATCGCTCCCTGATCGCGCGCGGTGACCTGCGTCACCAGCTCGCCCGTGCGAAAACGCGGCGACTCCAGCTGAGAGCTGACGACGACGGAGGGCGGTGGCCGGTGCGTATCAAAAGCCAGGGGTTCGCGGTCGCGCCGCCTGCGCCGCCCGACGTAATCAAAGAGCATGTAAGCGCCGAGGGCGACTAAGGCGACGGGGAGGAACTGTCGCACGGGAAGCTGTATGCCGAGCAGAGTGTGGAGCAGAAATATCGTGCCGAGCACCAAAAGCGTCACGCCCCACGCGAAAGGATTACCGTAAAGACGGCGCGCGATGACATCTTCCTCCGCGTCCGGCGCAAGCCCGGCGCGCATCAACTGAGCCGTGCGGCAAGCGTCGACCGCCGCAAAGAGCAGCGTGCCGAAGAGGCCCAGCACGAAAAATGCCATCCCGTCCGTGACCACCGCCATCTGGAAGAAGCTGGCGAAGATGGCAAAGTGCACGATGGCCTTAGACGTTTGACCGTTGTAGGCAGCGCCGAGGCCGGGCACGATGGAGAGCAGCGTGGCGATGAGCGGAGAGCTTTTGCGGCGCACGACCGGCAGCCTGGCGGAGCGCGACTGCTGCTGTTGCAGCATCTCGACTCCGGCGACGATGCAGTCCTGACAAAAGGGGAAACCGCGTATGCGATGGTCGCAGGCCGGGCACAGGGGGCGCGCGCAACTGTTACACTGTACGACCGCCGGATTTCTAATGTGGTAAGCGCAATTCATCGCCTTGCAGTTTGTCCCTCAGTCTCTACGGACTTCCTATTCCCTTAACGATTCTTCTGTTCCTTCGGCTGTTCGGGTTTGGCCGCGTCCCTGTCTTTCCTGATGGTCGCGGGCGCGGCCTGTTGCTGGCCGCTCATGAAATCCGTAATCCCGCTGGCGATGCCCTTCACAGCCGAGTTGGCTTCGTAGCTCTTCTCGGCCATACGCACGCTGGCGCGATAGATTCCACTAATCGAGCCGTCGGCGGAGACAGTGCTCGTCAGAACAAGGACGGCGACGAGCAGCATGGTGGCGACCGTGGCCAGTTGAGGAGAGATGATCGGGTCGAGCCAGAGTCGCATCCAGGCGGCGATGCGTGCCGCGAGCGGCGCTCGCACCTCTTCGGCCTGCGTCGTGCCGAGCGTCGCCTGCAAGATTCTCTCGTGCAGCCCGGCGGGCACAGGCTTCTCTTCGGTAATGTACGTGTAGCATGCGCCGATTGAGCGTACGACTTGACCGGGAAGCTCAGTGCAACTGGCGCATAGAGCGGCGTGGCGTTCCCAGCGATGGTATTGGGGAGCGGAAAGAAATCCGTCCAGGTAATCGGTCAGGCATTCTTCAAACTCTTCGCAAGTCATGGCCGCTTCCGGCATGGTCTGCATCAGGATGCGTGCTTCGAGTTCGGCGGGCGGAGGAGCGGGTTCCGAAGCCTGGCATGAGCGAATGGTGTTTTTGACTTCATTCAAAAGCTCGTGGCAGACGGGGCAGCGCATGGCGTGCTCGGCGACGGCGCGGGCCAGAGGGGCAGCGAGCGCGCCTTCGATGTAGTCCGTCAAGTGGTCTTCAAAATCTCCGCAAAGCATATCGTTTACTCGTTTCCACCCCTGTTATGAAATTCCTCTTCTCAGGACGCCCTTCAGTGCGAGCCTCTCCCGCCCCAGCGAGGGGACGCACACGGCTCCCGAATTTTGTCTAAGCGCTCGTCATGGCGACGACTCTCATGCGGCGCAAGATTTTGGCCAGCTCTATGCGCCCGCGATTGATGCGCGACTTCACAGTGCCTTCCGGTATCTCTAAAAGATCAACTATCTCCTGGTAGCTCAGCTCTTCTATATCGCGCAGGATGACGCAGGTGCGAAGGTCCGGCGAGAGCTTGTCAATGCCTGCCTGCACCTGCGCGCCCAGCTCCCGCCGCTCCATCTCGCTTTGCACCGAGCCGCTCGTCGCTCGCAGGTGATAGGTATGATCTTCCAGGTCGTCCGCATGCGTATCGTGCGGCGTCCTCTGCCTGCGCCTGTAATCGTCAATAATCAGATTACGGGCCAGGCGCATGAGCCAGTTCTGCAAGTCGCCCTGCTTTGAATCGTACTGTTCCAAAGAGCGGTAGACGCGAATAAAGACTTCCTGCGTCAAATCCTCTGCGGCGTCGGCGCGCGAGGTGAAACGATAGGCCAGATTATAAATGCGGCGTGAATAGGTCGAGACAATCTCTTCCCACGCCGCACCGTCGCCTGCACGACATCGTCTGACTAATTCGGCTCCCTCACTCGTCGCCAAAACCTTTGCAGCTCCCACCTGTCGTCTCTCCGATCCCGTCGCTCTCGGTCTTCACTCGCTCGGTGCGCTTCCGGCAAGGTGGAAAACTCCCCTGCACAGCGCAGATTACGACGGGTCAGAAGCGAAAGTTCCTGAAAACATTGACAGTAAACGCAAGTGCCCGGGCGCACTCGGGCTGCCTCCCCGCGCGCCTCTTACCCACTTCCGGCTTCTTGCGCCCCTGTAGCGAAATATTGTAGCCTTGCTGCGCCACACTATATCTTGTGTTTAAGGGGTGAGTCGAGTCAAGTGCTCTCCGTGGAGAGCGAGCGAGCTTTCCCATGCTAAGGGCTTTGAGCTTTTGCGTAAACATCTGAAATTCATCGCGCTCGTCGCGCTCGCCGCGCTCATACTCTGGTGGTTCGGGCGCGGTCTCGATTGGGCGGAGGTCAAAGAGAGCCTGCGTTTGGCGGATAAGCGCCTGCTCGTGGCCTCCATCGCGGTCGTCAGTGCGACATACCTGCTGCGCGCATATCGCTGGCGGGCGCTGCTCTCGCCGCTCACTCCGGCCAGTCTGCATGCGCTCTTTGTCTCTACGACGGTCGGCTTCGGAGCGGTCTTTCTCTTCGGCAGAGCGGGCGAGGTGGTGCGTCCCGTCGTGCTTCCGCTGCGCGACAGGCGTGTGCGCCCGGCTGCGTCGTTCGTCACCATCATGGTCGAGCGACTCTGCGACTCGGTGGCGGTCGTCATCCTGTTTGCCGTTAATCTGGTCTGGTTTCGCGCGCCCAGCGGCGACCCGACGCAGTTCGCGCACGTGCGCGAGGCAGGCGGGATACTGTTAATCCTGGCCCTGCTGGGTGTCGGCGGTCTGGCCTGGTTCGAGCGGCGCTCAGGCAGAGCCTTAGCCTGGCTCGATCGGAGGTTGGCCGGTTGGAAGTTTGTGCCGGAGCGCATCAGGCTGGCAAGCATCAGCACGCTCGAACAGCTTGCGACGGCGCTGCAAGTGCTGGCGCACCCGCGCGAGCTTTTGGTGACGGCGACTTGGACGGCACTGCTGTGGCTGGCCATCACGCTGGCCAACGGGCTCGTGATACGCGCCTTCGGGTTGCCGTTCGGCTTCGGGGCGACTGTCTTTGTGCTCGGGTGGGCGCTGGTCGGCTCGCTTGTGCCGACGCCCGGCGGCGCTGCCGGAGCGTTTCACGCGGCGACGGCTGCCGGGTTGATCTTCCTTGGCGTGGCGCGCGACAGGGCGGCGGCTGTCTCGATCATCATCCACCTGGTTGATTTCGCCCCGGCGGTTCTCTTCGGGCTCTACTACGTGCTGCGCGGGCAGATCAGCATCTCGCGCCTGCGTGAGCTGACTTCGCCGGAGGCTGTCGAGCACGCGGTTGAAGATGAGAAGATTGCTCCTCCTCCTGCCGCAGATGCGGAGGCGGAGTTGGAGGCCGTGGCGGTCGGCAAGTGAGTTTGGCCGGAAGTTTAAGTCTGGGAGGGCGAGGATGACTGATCTGCGCTCGCAGGTGGAGAAGACCTTTGCAGGCATAGAGGTCGGCGACCGTTTCCGCTGGAGCCGGACGATCACGGAAGGCGATGTCGCGCTCTTTGTCGGCGTCACGGGCGACCTCAACCCTTTTCACATAGACGACGAGTTCGCGCGTCAAACCAAGTTCGGACGCCGCATCGTCCCCGGCCTCTTGACGGCGAGCCTGGCGACGCACATCGGAGGAATGCTCGCCTTTCTCGCCTCCGAGATGCACTTTCGTTATCACCAGCCGGTCTTCGTCGGCGAGACCGTGACATGCGAGGTGGAGGTCAAAGAGAAGATTCAGGAGGGGCGGCGTATACGCGCGAGCGTGCGCTGCACGAAGGACGAAGCGGTCGAAGTCCTGACCGGAGAGTTTACCGGGACGCCTGCGGCCATGAGACTCAAGGCGGAAGAGAAGTGAGAAGGAAAAAGGCAAAAGCGAGGCGGCGTACCACTGGTAAAATGCTTTTGTCCGCACTTTTACCTTTTACCTTTTGCCTTTTACCTTTAGGAGCGTAAGCGACTATGAAATGTCCCTTCTGCGGTTTCATCGAAGACAAGGTGGTTGATTCGCGCGAGTCTCGTGAAGGCGATGCGATTCGTCGTCGCCGCGAGTGCCTGCGCTGCGAGCGGCGCTTCACTTCCTACGAGCGCATTGACGAGATACCCTACATGGTCATCAAGAAGGACGGGCGGCGCGAAGCCTTCGACCGCAACAAGGTGATGGCCGGACTCCTGCGCGCGTGCGAGAAGCGGCCCGTCCCGTCCTCCAAGCTGGAAGGCATCGTCAACTCCGTCGAGAAGTATGTGCAGGAATCACCCGAGCGCGAGCGCCCGACCAGTAAGATCGGCGAACAGATCATGCGCCGCCTCAAGGAGCTGGACAAGGTGGCCTACGTGCGCTTCGCCTCCGTCTACCTTGAGTTTGAAGATGTCTCGGAGTTCATGCACGAGCTGAAACATCTGGTTCGCGCGCGCCAGAGCGGCCAGGCCGCCAAAAGAGCTTGAAAGGCAGTGACGGGCGGCAGGTGACGGTTGACAAGCTGAAAAGCTTTTGTCCTTAACTCGTTACTTGTCACACGTCACTCGTCACTGTTCTCATATGATTAAAGCGGCACAGGCGACGGGGCTCGAACGCCTCGAACTTGAAAGGTTGCGCGACCGCGTGGGGCGTCTCTTCGACGCGCTGCAAGAGGCGACGCTGGCGGACGCTCCGGCGAGGCCGGGCGCATGGTCGCCGCCCGTTGACCTGTGCGAAACGGCTGAGGCCGTCACGGTGCGCGTCGAGCTGCCGGGTGTGGCGGCCCAGCAGATCAAGCTCGGATTGACGGGCACGCACCTGCGTATCTGCGGCGAGAAGAAAAAACGTACGCCACGCACGCGCATCATTTCGCATCTATGTTCTGAGAGAAGCTACGGACATTTCAGCCGCACCATTCCTCTGCGCTGGACGATAGACGTGAGGGAAGCGACGGCTGAGCTTACAAACGGCGTGCTCGTCATTCATTTGCCGAAGAGAAGAGACAGGCGCGGCGCGGAATTTAAAGTGACGATCAAAGAAAGCGATGAAGCATAATTGACGCTCGCCGTGTGTTGATGAAGGCAGTCGTCTTCGACAACTAACGGCGGCGCACTTATTCATTTAAAACTATGGCTATTATTACAAACGCGGAAATAGCAGAGGACTTGGAGGTCGCCAGCTCCTCCGGCGGCGAAGAACAGCAGCTACAGATTCCGGGCGAGCTGCCCGTCCTGCCTCTGCGCGATATAGTTATCTACCCCTTCATGATCGTGCCGCTCTTCGTCTCGCGCGAGAAATCCATTCGCGCCGTTGACGAAGCCTTGGGCGAGAATCGCATGATCCTGCTCGCCTCGCAGAAAGACCTGGACAAGGAAGAGCCGACGGGCGAGGACCTCTACCGCATCGGGACGGTCGCCGTCATCATGCGTATGCTCAAGCTCCCTGACGGACGCATACGCATACTCGTGCAGGGCTTGGCGCGCGCCGAGATCGAATCGGTCGAAGCGGGCGGCGAATACCTTCGTGCCCGCCTGCACGTGCTACAGGAGATGCCCGCGCCCGAGCGCTCGCTCGAAGTCGAAGCCTTGATCCGCAACGTGCGCGCTTCGATGGAGAAGGCCGCCAACCTCGGCAAAAACATCTCGCCCGAAGTGATGGCGATCATCGCCAATCTGGATGACGCAGGACGCCTCGCCGATCTGTCGGCTTCCAACCTGGAATTGAAAGTCGAGGACGCGCAGAGCGTCTTGGACATCGCCGATACGACCCTGCGCCTGCGCCGCGTCAACGAGCTTTTGAACAAAGAGATCGAAGTCCTGACCGTGCAGCAGGAGATCAACACGCAGGCGCGCGCCGACATTGATCGCTCGCAGCGCGAGTTCTACCTGCGCCAGCAGTTGAAGGCCATTCAATCCGAGCTTGGCGAGGGCAACGAGCTGGCCGAGGAGATAGCGCAGTTTCGTGAGAAGATCGAAGCCGCACGGATGCCGAAAGCTGCGGAGGAAGAGGCTGTGCGCCAGTTGAAGAAGCTTGAGCGTATGCACCCGGACGCTGCCGAAACCGCCACGCTTCGCAACTGGATGGAGATTATGACCGACCTTCCATGGTCGAAAGCCTCCGTCGATAACCTGGACCTCATCAAGGCCGAGCGTATCCTCAACGAAGATCACTACGGGCTTGAGAAAGTCAAGGAGCGCATCATAGAGGCGCTCGCCGTGCGGAAGCTGAAAGAGAAACCGAAAGGGCCCATCCTCTGCCTGGTGGGCCCACCCGGAGTGGGCAAGACTTCTCTGGGCCGCTCGATTGCCCGCGCGCTTGATCGCAAGTTCGTGCGCCTCTCACTCGGAGGCGTGCATGACGAAGCGGAGATACGCGGCCACCGTCGCACCTACGTCGGCGCGATGCCTGGCCGCATCATCCAGGCCATACAGCAGGCGGGCACGAATAACCCGCTCATCATGCTCGACGAGATTGACAAGGTCGGCGCTGACTTTCGCGGCGACCCCTCCTCGGCCCTCCTCGAAGTCTTAGACCCGGAGCAGAACAACAGCTTCCGCGACAACTATCTGAACATCACCTTCGACCTCTCGAACGTAATGTTCATGACGACGGCCAACGTGCTTGAGACGATTCAACCCGCTTTGCGCGACAGGATGGAAGTCATACGCCTGGCCGGTTATACAGAAGAAGAGAAGCGCGAGATCGCGCGCCGTCACCTCCTGCCCAAACAGACGGAGGAGAACGGCATCACCGCGCGCAACCTGCATATCTCTAAGACGGCCATCCTCGCCATCATCCAGCAGTACACGCAGGAGGCCGGACTTCGCCAGCTTGAGCGCGAGCTCGGCACTATCTGTCGCAAGGTGGCCCGGCGCATCGCCGAAGGGAATACGGAGACGGTGCGCGTCTCTCTGAAGAACCTGCACGAGTTCCTGCGCGCCCCGAAGATTCTGCCCGACGAGGTCTTGAAGAAAGACCAGATCGGCGTCGCCACGGGACTGGCCTGGACGGCTGTCGGCGGCGATGTGCTCTTCATAGAGGCCCTGCGCATGAAGGGCAAGGGGAATCTGGTCCTGACCGGGCAGCTCGGCGAGGTGATGCGCGAATCGGCGCAGGCGGCCTACTCCTACGCCAAGTCGCGCGCCCGCGAGCTTGAGATCAACGAAGACGATTTCAGTAACTACGACCTGCACATACACATCCCGGAGGGCGCTATCCCGAAGGACGGCCCCTCGGCAGGAATAACCCTGGCGACCGCCATGGTCTCTGCGCTCTCGCAGCGCGCGATCCGCAAGGATGTCGCCATGACGGGCGAAATAACGCTGCGCGGCAACGTCCTGCCCGTCGGGGGCGTGAAAGAAAAGGTGCTGGCCGCCAGGCGTGCGCGCGTCTCGACCATCATCCTGCCGCAGCAGAACCGGCGCGACATGGACGAAGTGCCGAAAGAGCCTTTTAAGGACATTCGCTTCGTCTTCGTGGACAACGTGCGGCAGGTTTTCCGGGAGGCCCTGAAGAGCAAAGATGCCCCTCCGGCGACCACCGGAACGCGCCCGGCCAGGATGCCCCAGGCGGCCAGCGGGCCGAGCCTCCGTGGAGGGGGCTAAGGTCAGCTATTCCAACAGTTAGGCCGGTTGAAAATTATCCCCCGGGCGGCACAACCAAGTGCCCAAAAGGAGCATCTTTATAAGCAGTGGGCGGAGCGGTTTTAGTGGAAATTTTAACCGCTTCGCCTTCTATTTAAAGTGGATATTTGTTTGACACCCCTCGAAAGCGTGTGATAATCTCCGCGGCCTGTGGCTTGAAGTCGTGCCGATGCACGAAATGGCCCTTACCGCTTCGGAGTCACGCAAATAAAGGAACTTTGCATATAGCCCTCGCGTTCGAGATGTGGATGCCCTCTGGCCGCGACTTCTCCTGAGTAGGGGAGTCGCCGTCTTCCAGGGATTCGCTCAAGCTTTACTTTATAAGGAGACCGACGAATTGATGACAACGAGCTTCCCCCGTTTAATCGCCCGCGCCGCGCTTTTCCTGGCGCTCGTCGCCCCCGCCGCTATTGTTTCCGCACAGATTCCGTCAGGCTCTTCGGCCCGCTCCATTCCGACTGAGGTGGAGAAGGCCGACGCACGCGTGATGCAGGTCATCGCCCGTGCCGAAGTCCATTTCAAACAGGGGGAGCTCAATCTCAAGGACAACAAGCGATACGAAGCCCGCGAGGAGTTCGACAGGGCCGTCGATATGATTCTCGAATCCGGGATGGACGTGCGCGCCAGCGCTCGCCTGCAAACCTATTATCTGGAACTGGTCGAGAGAATTTATCGCCTTGAAGTACCGAACCAGCAATACGTCCAGCCCGCTCCGCAGGGCGGAATGCTCGCGCAGAACAACGTCGTTCCGGCCTCGCTCGGCGACGGCGGCGCAACCAAGACGCAGGAACAGCAGGTGGCGCAGGTCGGTTTCCGCGAGCAGAAATTCGAGCCCTCGCCGCTCGACGAGTTGAGCAAGCTAGTCCTGACGCAGGAAGAGCAGAACATCAATCCAGAAGATGTCGCGACGCTTGAGCAGGCCAAGAATTCCATTGACTTCGGCTTCAATACCAATCCGCTGATTCAGGGTTTTATCAACTATTACCAGGGCCGTGGACGTGCGACGATGGAGACGGGTATGCGTCGTTCGGGCCAGTTTATGAGAATGGCGCGCAAGATTTTCCGCGAGGAGGGCGTGCCCGAGGACATCACCTGGCTCGGACAGGTCGAGAGCGCCTGGCGTGCGAAAGCCTATTCGTCAGCCGCCGCTTCCGGTCTCTGGCAGTTCATCCCCGGCACGGGCGCGACCTACGGCCTGCGCCAGACGGCCTGGGTTGACGAGCGCAACAGCTTCGAGAAAGCGACGCGCGCTTCGGCCCGCTACCTGAAAGACCTTGCCAAGCACTACAACGGCAACTGGGAACTGGCGATGGCCGCTTACAACACCGGCCAGGGCAATGTTGACCGCGCCATCTCGCGCGCCGGACGCGCAGACTTCTGGGCCATCTATCCGTATATCGCGCAGGAGACAAGGAACTATGTGCCGAATATTCTGGCAACGATCCTGATTGCGAAGAACCCTGAGAAGTACGGCTTCCGCAACATTCGTCCAGACGCTCCGCTCTCTTACGACATCGTGCGCGTGCCCAGTGCCACCAGCCTGCATCAGGTCGCGGCGGCCACGGGCTTCAGCGTAGACTATATTCGCAGCATCAATCCTGAGCTCAGGCGCGACGTGACGCCCCGTGGCGAGGCTTACGATATACGCATCCCCGGCGGCAAAGCCAACCAGTTCGTCGCCTACCTGAAGAATATCCCGGCCAACCAGCGCGACTCCGCGCCGCGCGCCAATAACGTGCAGATGACGACGCTCATCCGCGCCAAAGCGAACGCGGACGCGCCTTCAGCCGGAAGCAGCCTGATGAAGATCAAGGCGCGACAGGGCGACACGATTGCCAAGATCGCCGAGCGCTCCAACGTCTCAGCCGACGACGTGGCCCGCTTAAACGGCATGGCCGTTGACGCGGAGTTGCAGCCCGGCCAGGAGATCAAGGTTCCTTCATCGGCCTCTTCGCAGGGCGGCGCGCGCCGTCGCGGCGGGCGCTAAGCTTCTCGGACACGGGCGCGGGGTTCGCTCCTCTCAATCGAACGCCGTGGCAGTAAAAAAGGCTTAAAGGCGCGCTTTCAACCTTGGGGATGAAAGCGCGCCTCTCTATTTTCATCTATCGCCGGGCACGCGCACGCGTTCTATGGGCCCACGACGCGCCCGGCGCTTTCAACCTACACACAGGAGCAATCTCACCATGCTCTTTCGCACGCTCTCGGCTGCCGTCTACGGCATTGATGCCGACCTCGTTGATATCGAAGTTGATCTCACGCCTGCGCGCTCTGAAGGCGACTCTCCCTCTTCTGTGACCATCGTCGGATTGCCCGACGCAGCCGTGCGCGAATCGCGCGAGCGCATACGCGCCGCCATCACAAACTGCGCCTTCTTCTTTCCCTTTCACAAGACGACGATCAATCTCGCGCCCGCCGACGTGCGTAAAGAAGGCGCGAGCTTCGATCTGCCGATTGCGCTCGGCATACTCGGCGCGAACGGCGACCTGGGCGACGCCGAGAGCCTGACCCGTACGCTCTCTGTCGGCGAACTCTCGCTAGACGGGCGCGTGCGCCCGATCAAGGGAGCGCTGCCCATAGCCATGCGCGCGCGTGACGCTTCGGTCAAACACCTGCTCCTGCCCGAAGAGAATGCGAAGGAGGCGGCAGTCGTCCGAGGCGTCAGCGTCTACTCCGTCGCCGATTTACGCGGCGCCGTCGAGCTGATCGCCGCCCTGCGCTCAAGCGAGCCTCCCGCACCGCTCGTCGTCAACCCTTCGGAGCTGCTGCGCATAAACGAGCACTACCGCTTTGACTTTCGTGAAGTGCGCGGACAGCTCTCGGCCAAGCGTGCGCTGGAAGTTGCCAGCGCCGGAAGCCATAACATCCTGCTCATAGGCCCGCCCGGCTCCGGCAAGACCATGCTCGCCAAACGCTTGCCGACCATCCTGCCGCCGCTCGAATTCGAGGCCGCTCTGGAATTGACCAAGATTCATTCCGTGGCGGGGCTCACGGGACGCGCGGGGCTCGTGACGGCGAGACCTTTTCGCTCTCCGCATCACACAATCAGCGACGCGGGATTGATCGGCGGCGGCGCTATGCCGCGCCCGGGCGAAGTCAGCCTCGCTCATCACGGCGTGCTCTTTCTGGACGAGCTGCCGGAGTTTGACCGCGGTGTCCTTGAAGTCCTGCGCCAGCCCCTCGAAGATCAACAGGTCACGATCAGCCGCGCGGCGATGTCCTTGACCTTTCCGGCATCCTTCATGCTGGCGGCTGCGATGAACCCCTGCCCCTGCGGTTTCTGGAACGACCCGACGCGCGAGTGTCGCTGCACGCCCTTGCAGATACAGCGCTATGTCGGGCGCATCTCGGGCCCGCTCCTTGACCGTATAGACATACACATTGACGTGCCCGCCGTCCGTTTCCGTGATTTGACCGGCGACGCAGGGCCAGAGCCGGAATCCTCCGCCACTATCCGCGAGCGCGTCACGCGTGCGCGCGGGCGACAGCTTGAGCGTTTCGCTGGCGAGGGAATCTTCTCGAACGCCGCCATGACGCCGCGACTCATACGCCGTTATTGCCGCATAGATGCTGATGGCGAGCGGCTGCTGGAATCGGCGATGACGCGCCTGGGCTTATCGGCGCGGGCCTATGACCGTATTCTGAAGCTCAGCCGCACCATCGCCGATCTGGATGCAAGCGAGAAGGTCGAGACACAGCACGTCGCAGAGGCTTTAGGTTATCGTTCCCTAGACCGCACCTACTGGACTTGATCTCACGACTCTGCGTAAGTGATGAAGGCATAGAGCAACAATCCAGCAATGGCCGGGCGGATGGGTGACGTGGTGTCTCCCTCTAGTCGTCATTTAACGTGAGTTCGAGATAAGCGTCTCAAGCCGACCGCTATCGCTTATCTCGAACTGACGTTCAGTTATACCAACGGCCTTCATTCCCGCCGACACTTTCTCCGGGCAGCACCCGAGAATGATATTGACCCTTTACTGAATTGGCAGTATTTTGCAGCTACGATTGTTGACGCTTTTCATTGGGCGCGGACAAGTTGATTGGGCCCATGCTTGGGCCCAACTCGGTTGGCAGGCAGAAGAGGCATGCCTTTCGCTCAGGGTCAAGTCTAACTGGGTCTTAAACGGGGCAGATACAGCTAAAATCCCGCAAGACAAATTATATTTCCATCACATTCTATGATCGCTCGTCGGGTTCGTCCCTCGCAGCGATTTTCGGGAGACGAGTCATTGATGCACAGACATGCTCTGCGGGGAGTTGTGCTCTCTTTGATATTGGCGGCGAGTGCTTTGGCACAGGAGCGTGCCGTCTGGAAGATCGGCAGCTTCGACCTTTCATCAGCCGAGTTCGGCGGACAGGCTTCGACGCCCGGCCCTTTCGTCGTCAACGAGAGCCAGCCGCGAGACTGGCCGGGCGTGCAGCAGGCAGTGACGCCCGCCAAAGCAGTTGAGGCGACGCCGCGTCGCATACGGTTCGCGCTCTCCGATGCGCCGCGCGGAGTATACCGCTTGCGGCTCGGTCTGATCGTGCATACGCCGCGCGCTCCCGTCATACAGTTGGAGGTCAACGGCCACAGAGGTTGGTTTTATCAACGCCTGGCGGATTACCATGAAGGGAATACGGAGGCTTCCATTTTCCCTCAATACTCCACAGGCACGCTCGCGCTTGAGATTCCATCGGATTTCCTGCGACAGGGTGGAAATGAGATTTCATTGCTGGCCCTGACCGACCCGCTCTCGACGGCGCTGCCCGGCGGTGAAATCACCGACGATGCGCTCCTCACCTACGACGCGCTCGCTTTAGAGAACGTCCCCGGCGCTCAGTCAACGGTGGGCATTACGAGCGCCGAAGCGACGCCGACGGTCTTCTACAAGCGCGAGGGTGGTCGTCTCCTTGAGGTGGTTTCGGTTCTGGTGCGCTGGAATAAGCTCGCACCGCAGGGCACGATCAAGCTTTCTCTGCCCGGTTGGAGCCGTACGGAATCCCTGGCGAGCGATCAGGAGTTCGGAGAGCGCCGCGTCGAGTTCCTGGTTCCCGAGTTCAACGCCCAGCAGCGCGCGACAATCGTCGTCAACGCTAATGGCCGAGACTACAGCTTCGCCGCGAGCCTGCGACCGGCGAGGAAGTGGACTGTTTACCTGGTTCCTCATGAGCACCTGGATGTGGGCTACTCGGATTTTCAGACGAAGCTGTCGGAGCTTCACAGCCGCGTGATTGACGAAGCGATGGAGATGAGCGCCGAGCACCCGGAGTTTAGTTTCAGCCTCGACGGCTACTGGCAGGCGCAGCAATTTCTGGATGGCCGCACGGAGGCAGAGAAGCAAAAATTCTATGCTGCCGTGCGCGCGAAAAAGATTTTCGTGCCCGCGCAGCATTCGGTAATGCTGACGGGATTTCCGACAGCCGAAACGCTCGTGCGCTCCTTCTACGGGGCGCACAAGCTCAACCGCGCGCACGGCGGAGCGTGGGACTATGTCAACATCACGGACGTGCCTTCTTACTCCTGGTCTTATGCTTCGATCATGGCGGCTGCCGGGCTGAAATATTTCTCGGCGGCAGCCAATGCCGACCGTGGGCCCACGCTGATGCTGGGCGATCTGCATCGTCGCTCGCCCTTCTGGTGGGAAGGGCCGGATGGAAGCCGCGTGCTCATGTGGTATGCGCGCCACTATCATCAGATTCGCAGCGAGTTCGGGTTGCCGCCGGTGGTGGCAACAGGGTATGAGGGTCTTGCCAGCTTTCTTGATGTTTACGAGCGGCCCGGTTATAGCTCCAACGCCGTCATGCTCCATGGCAGCCAGTGGGAGAATACTTCTCTCTACGCGCAGCAGGCCGGGCTCGTTCGCCAGTGGAACAGTCTCTACGCTTTCCCGGAGCTGAAGTTCTCCGGCTTCGGTAAAGCCATAGAGAAGATTGCGGCGGGCTCGAAAGAGAAGCTGCCGGTCATTCGCGGAGACGGTGGGCCATACTGGGAAGACGGCATCGCGTCCAACGCCTACTACGCGGCGATGGAACGCGAGACGGAACGCCGGGCCGTGTCGGCTGAGAAGCTGTCAACCATCGCGGCCCTCGTAGACCGCCGCTTCCAACCCTCGCGTGCTGCGCTTGATGATATGTGGAACAACATTCTGTTGATGAATGAGCATACGTGGGGATGGGGACGCAGCATCACCGAGCCGCATAGCGAAGACTCCGTGAGAGAACTCGCCTACAAGCGTTTGCGCGGGACGATGGCGCGCGACCAGTTGGACTACGTGCTTGACCGCGCGATGACAGCCATCGCCGGTCAGATCGAGACGCCTTCGCGCGCCCTCGTCGTCTTTAACCCGCTCAACTGGACGCGCGACGGATGGGTCGACTTCGACCTGCAAAAGACGCGCGAGCTGGTTGACGTAGAGACGCAGCAGACCGTCAGGTTCGATGTCCTTCAAGACGAGGCGGCTTACCAGCGCATACGCTTCATGGCCCGAGATGTTCCGGCACTGGGCTATCGGACATACGCGGTTAAGGACAAGAGTGTGAGCGCTCCGTCCGGCACGGAGCGCAGCCCGCAGCCCGCCAGAGCGCAGGCCGATAGTCCACCGTTAGAAGCTCAATCCAACGTGATTGAGAACTCCTTTTATAGAATCGTTCTCGATCCGCAAGCGGGCGCGGTCAGGAGCATCTACGATAAGCAACTGGGTCGTGAGCTGGTTGACGCGTCGAGCCCCTTTCGTTTCAACCAGTACCTATACGTCACGGGCGGGGATGAATTTCCGAACCAGATGTTGACCTTTCGCAAGTGGTCACCGACGGCGCGCCTCGAAACACGTGCGGCAGGCGGCGGCAAACTGATCTCCATCTCGAAAACGACGGTCGGGACGGTCGCGCGCCTGGAAAGTCACGGCCCAAACACCCCGCGCATCAGCACGGAGATCGTCCTCTTCGATAAAGAGAAGAAGATCGAGTTCAATAATCGCGTCCGCAAAGATGAGGTCTACAAAAAGGAAGGAATCTATTTCGCGTTTCCGTTCGCCGTCAAAGAGCCGCAGTTCCGCTACGAGGTGCAGAACGGCGTCGTCGATCCCGCGAAGGACATGATACCGGGGGCCGGGCTCGAATGGTTCTCGGCGCAGAACTGGATGAGTGTGAGCGATGCGGGCGTGGCGATCAGCCTCATCAATAAGGACTCGTTTCTGTGGACGTTCGGTGATATCGTACGCGGCACTTGGCCCAGAGAGTTCGGCCAGCGCCGCGCCACAGCCTTCTCCTACGTGATGAACAACTACTGGAATACAAATTACGTCGCGGCACAGGGAGGCGAGTTTACTTTCAGGTACGTGATGACGAGCGCCCGCAGCCTCGATCAGGCGGCGCTCAGCCGCGCGGGCTGGGAAGAGACCACGCCGCTTGAGCGCACGCTGGTGAAAGGACAGGATCAGACTTACCCGGCAAGGAAATCGCTGCCCGCCGCGCGTATGAGCTTTCTGGAAGTCAACGACCCTGCGGTTGTTTTAAGCACCTGGAAGCAATCGGAAGATGGCGCAGGCTCCGTCCTTCGTTTCATCGAGCTGGGCGGCAGGCGGGCCAACGTCCTGGTCAACAGTCCCTTGCTCAAAGCTTCTGCGGCAGCGCTTGCCTGCAACGCGGTCGAAGAATGCGACCGGGCGATAGAGGGCGGCGCAAACGGCTTCAGTTTCACTATGGGCCCAAGACAGATATTCACCATGAAGGTGAAGACGACCGGGGCGCGGGAGTGAAGCGAAGGCTTGAGGCCCGGCGACGTTACTCTGAAAGCGGTAGAGGAAGCCTTTATCATGCACATCGGCAAAGCGCAAAACAACGCCCTCGTCTTCGATTCCGCATTGGACTTGAGCCCGACAAACGGGCGCTTCAAAGTCCTCTCATTGCTGTTCGCGCTGGCCGCGTTGACCTACCTTGATCGCCTGTGCATCTCGGCAGCCGCGCCGACCATCATTCAGGAGTTCAATTTCACGCCCGTGCAGATGGGCTATATCTTCAGCGCGTTCACCTTCACTTATGCGCTCTTCGAGATACCGAGCGGCTGGTTCGGAGACTACTTCGGAACACGCAAGGCTTTGACGCGAATCGTCCTCTGGTGGTCGGCCTTTACCATGCTGACGGGCGCGACCGTCGGGTTTACTTCGCTCTTGATCGTGCGCCTTCTGTTCGGAGCCGGTGAAGCCGGGGCGATCCCGAACAGCGCCTCGACCGTCTCCCGCTGGTTTCCGGCGGCGCAGCGCGGGCGCGCGATGGGCACTGTCTGCATCGGTCATGCTATCGGCGCGGCTGCCACTCCCCCGCTCGTCTTTAAGCTGGTCGAGTGGCAAGGCTGGCGCTTGACGTTCGTCGAGTTCGGAGCCCTGGGCATCATCTGGTGCGTGGTCTGGTACTGGTGGTTTCGTGATACGCCGGAAGAGCACCCGTCGGTCAACGCCGCCGAGATCAAGATCATCAACTCGGGCCTGCCCGTCCTGCCCGCTCACGCGCACAAGATTCCCTGGCAAGCCTTCCTACGCAGTAAGAATATCTTCTTCCTGTGCGCGATGTACTTCGCCTACGGCTACAGCCTCTATTTCTATATCACCTGGCTGCCGACCTACCTGCTCAAAGCCCGCGGGCTCTCGACGTTTTCCGCCGGTTTCTTCTCGGCTCTGCCCTGGATATTCGGGGCCTTCGCTTTTCTCTGCGGCGGCTGGTTGACGGATTGGCTCGTGACGAAGGGCCGACGGAAACTGGCACGCTGCGGCATCGGGGCCTTCGGCCTGACGATGAGCGCGATCATGCTGGTTTTCGTCGCGCGGGCGCAGAACAGTATTGTCGCGGCGCTGCTCATCGCGGTCGCACTCTATTTCCAGTTTTTGACGACCCCGGCGGTCTGGGCCACCTGTCTCGATATAGGGAAAAGAAGATCGGGCGTGGTCGCGGGAACGACCAACACGTTCGGTAATCTGGCCGGAACACTTGCGCCCATCGTCTTCGGTTATGTCTTGCAGAAGTGGGGCTCGTGGACGATTCCTTTCTATGTCGCGGCGAGCTTCCTGGCCGTCGGCGTCGTCATGTGGCTCTTTATAGACCCCGAGCGCCCACTCGACGAAAATCTGGCGCGTGCGGCTGAGAGTCTATAAAGCAGGAATCAAACAGGGATGGACAGAGATGGTCAGGATAAAAAGAGAAGCAGGATGAAAGACAAAAGCATCGCTGTCTGAATATTCTCTTCGCTTTTCTTATCCTGACAATCTCTCTTCATCCCTGTTAGTTTCTTACGAAGAAGAGAATCGAGATGGAGCGACGCTTTGACGTTTTGGCCATAGGCCGCAGTTCGATTGATCTCTATGCCAACGAGATAGGCGTGCCCTTCACGGAGATCAAAAGCTTTGCCGCCTATGTGGGCGGATGCCCGACTAATATCAGCGTCGGCGCGCGCCGCCTGGGCCTGCGCACAGCGCTCATGACGGCTGTCGGCGAAGACCTCGTCGGCGATTTCGTGCTCAGCTTTCTCAAGCGCGAAGGCATCAACACGGATTTCAGCAGGCGCAAGCCTGGCCGCCGCACGAGCGCCTTTCTCTTAGGCATAGAGCCGCCAGACCATTTTCCTTTAGTCCCTTATCGTGATAACTGCGCCGACCTTGAGCTGACCATTGACGACGTGATCGCAGCGCCCATCGCCTCAAGCCGCGCGCTTCTGATTACGGGTACGGGGCTCAGTCGTCAGCCCAGCCGGGATGCCACCCTCTTCGCCGCCGAAAGGGCCAGGGCCGAGGGCACGAAGGTCGTCCTCGATCTGGACTTTCGCGCCGAGCTGTGGCCGGACGTGCGTAGCTTCGGCATCGCCATGCGCTCGATTGCGCCGCTCGTCAACGTCATGATCGGCACAGCCGACGAAGTTGAAACCGCTGTGCTCAAAGATTGGGCCCATCAAACAGCCGAGCCTGCACTGTCGGGAGACTTGAGCGATAAGCTATTGGAAGGAATCGAAGCGATGCTCTCCGCTCCGGGCCCGGAAGCCCTTGTGATGAAGCGCGGCGGCGCGAGCACCATTATCTACTTGCCGGGCGGCGAGGCGGTGGAGGTCGCGCCTTTCGCCGTCGAGGTCTATAACGTGCTGGGAGCGGGCGATGCGTTCGCGGGCGGATTTCTTTATGGTTATCTCAAGGGCTGGGACTGGTCGCGCGCCGCGCGCATGGGTAACGCCTGCGGCGCGATTGTCGTCACGCGCCACGGCTGCGCCAATTTTATGCCCTACGAACAGGAAGCTCTGGCTTTTATAGAGGAACGAGGAGGATTCTGAATTTTGACTTTCCGAGCGAAAGATTTTCTTCCGGCAACCGTGCTGGCCCAACTGACAGAGATACGTGTGAGGGAGCCCGAGCGCTCATTGCGTGTGGCGCGGGAGCGTCAGCGCCGCGAGCGCCTGACCCGTAACGGTCGCCTCAACATTCTGGCCGCAGACCATCCGGCTCGCCGCGTCACGCGCGTCGGCGATAATGGATTGAGGATGGCCGACCGTCATGAGTACATGGCCCGCATCCTGCGCGTCATGATGAGCGAAGCGGTGGACGGGCTGCTGGCGACGATGGATATTCTGGAGGACTTGTTAGTCCTGCACGATCTCATGCGCAAGAAGGGTGGGCCAGCTTTTCTAGACGACAAGCTGCTCATCGCCAGCTTCAACCGTGGCGGATTGCTCGGGAGCAGCTGGGAGATAGACGATCCTGTCTCGGGGCCGACGGCGGCCAGTTGTGCTGAGTGGAGACTGGATGGCGCGAAGATTCTATTGCGCATCTGCGACGCCGAGCCCGGCTCGCTGAAAACGCTGCTCTCCACCGTCCGCGCAATTACGGAGTTGAATGCTGTCGGCCTGCCGATGTTTCTCGAATCACTGCCGGTCGTCAAGACCGAGAACGGCTACGCGATCATCAAGACAGCCGAAGAGTTGGCGAGAACTGCTGGCGCGGCATCAGCGATGGGCGACAGCAGTCGTTATCTCTGGCTCAAACTGCCTTACTGTGAAAACTACGAGATGGTGGCGCAGGCGACCACACTGCCGATACTGCTTTTAGGCGGAGAATCAATCGGCAATGCCACGCCGTTCTTACGAGAGCTTGCGGCTGGCCTCAAGGCTGGCCCAAACGTGCGCGGCGCGCTCGTCGGTCGCAACATACTCTATCCGGGCGATGACGACCCGCTCGCCATCATCGAATCCGTCGGCGGGATTATCCACCAGGGGTGGAGCGTCGAGCAGGCGCTCGACAATCAAGCCGCTCATCGCGGGCGCGACATGGACTGGCTGTCTCGTATTTCCTGAAAGAAAGAGTTAACAAGGATGGACAGGATAAGAAAGGGCAAAGAGAAATTCAGTCAGCAATGCTTTTGTCTTTCATTCCTGCTTCTGTTTTTATCCTGTCCATCCTGTTGAATTCCGCTTCATCCAAAAACTCTCTTCAACTCTTCGATTTGGTCCCCGGTCAGGTGGCGAACCTCTTCGCCGCGCAGGATGAAATAGAGGCGTGCGGTTTGTTCCAGCTCTTCCGTGCGGTCTACGGCTTCGCTCAGAGTGGAGCCCGCACAGATGACGCCGTGGTTGCTGAGCAGCATGCAGTTATGTGAGGGGGCCGCCGCTCCGACCGCTTCGGCCAGCGCCGTCGAGCCGGGCCGAAAATATGGCAGCACCGCGAGCGGGGCGACGCGCATGAAATAATAGGGCGTCAGCGGCGGCAGAGGATTTTCCGGGTCAAACCCTTTCAGGCAGGAGAGCGCCACCGAGTAGATCGTGTGCAGGTGAATGATGGCTCGCGCTTCCGTCCTCCGTTTATAGACAGCCAGGTGGAAAGGGAACTCCTTGGAGGGACGATTCTCATTGCGGCTTGCGCCCTGAAGATCAATACGGGCAAGCCTGGCAGGGGTCAAACCTTTGAGTGATTGGCCGGTGGGCGTTATCCATATCTCATCTTCAACGCGCACGGAGAGATTGCCTGTCGAGCCGAAGGCGTATCCCCTGCGATAGAAGCTGTCTGCCACCTCGCACAGATTTTCAAGCATTGAGTTGTTCATCGCATCTCACCAGTCGAGAAGAGAAACGGACTTCAAGCGAGCGCGTAAAAGATTTTACCCCGCGTGCTAGAGAGACCGCCGGAAAATTAGTTGCCGCTCAAATCAGGTAAGCGTCCGGATGACTTATTGCTCTCAGAGCTTTGCCATAAAAATCGGGGCTTCCGAAATTGCCCGACTTGAGCACGACGGGCAGACGTAATCTCCCCAGCGAGAAACATAAAGGAACGCCGGGTTCTATATTGCGCCCGACGCGCAGAGCGCCCAGCTCAAGGCGGCGACACAGTGCGCCGGAAGTCTCGCCACCCGCGACGACCAAACCGCCGACCATCCGTTCTTCTAAAACGTCCGACACGAAATCCGCCAGCCCATACGCGATGGCTTGCCCGAGCGCGGGCACAGTCATCCCTCTGCCCGCTCCCCAGGCCTGCACACGGCGGACTTCCACAGGCTCATCCGTAGTGCTCAGCAGGCAGTGTTCTTCGTTTGCCAGTTGATCGAGCACTCTTGCCAGCGCGGCCCTGCGCTCCGGGCCATCTTCGAGCAGCTCCTTCGGAGTAATCTGCACAGGCTTCGCGCCCTGCGCCGCGAGCCATTCATTCTGCAAGCGAGTGGCGAGGGAACAACTCCCCGCAACTACCAGGCAAGCGTGAGCGCCTTTCATGCCCGCGTCGGCTTGAAGCTTTTCCAACTCTGCCATCCATCCGCGCTCGCGCCAGATGGCTGGCAGCTTGATGCCGAAAGCGGAGCTGCCGGTGATGAGACGTAGGTCACATGCCGCCCGGCAAATAGTTTCCAGATGCACATCATCCAGGCAATCCACGAGCGCGATAGCGACGCCCTCGTCGCGCAAGCTCTGAAAACATCGCTTGAGCTGAACGCTGCCGCGCTCAACCTCCGCGTATGAGGCCAGGCCGACGCGCCGCGTCGTCTGATGACTGAGCAGGTCAACCAGATCGGGATTGGTCATCGGCGTCAACGGGTGCTCGCGCATGGGAGAATCGCTCAGCAAGCGCCCGTTCACAAAATGATAGCCCTGATATGTGGTTCTCCCGTTGACGGGCAACGCGGGCAGGGCGATGGTGAAATCCTGGCCCAGCGCCTCCAATGCCGCGTCAATCGTCGGGCCGATATTTCCTTCGGGCGTGGAATCAAAAGTGCTGCAATACTTGAGCTGGAAGATTCTGGGATGCCTCGCCTCCAAAATTCGTATCGCTTCACGCGTGCGCTCTCGCGCGACTGCCGAAGGCAGGTTGCGTGTTCCTTCCGCCATCACGACCGCTTGATAGCCTTCGCTCCACTCGATGAACTGTTCGACCGCCGGGAGGTCTATCACGAGGAGCGTGCGTAAGCCCTGCTCGGCCAGCATGCCCGCCAAATCGCTCGCGCCTGTATCATCGTCCGCGATAGCGGCGAATACGAGTCGGCTGTTCATCGTCGCTTGTCGGAGGAGCGCAGTACGGGTCGGCTACGTCGCTCAATCTCGGGGAAGGCCATCATAGATCAGTTTAAGGGAATCGCGCGCAGCGCATCCCGTATGGCTTGCAGGCTGGTCGGCAGGCTCGAAAGCACAGGCACGGATAAGCGGCCCTCTAACTGCGGAAGGACGCGTGCCATGGAGACCTGGGCCAGGACGATGACCGACACCTCCTGTTTCTCCAGTCGCCTGATAAGATCGAGCAGGAGCGCGTCGTGCGCGGAGGTGTCGCCCGCGAGTAGAGCCTTGTAGGCATCGGTGGAAACCTCCTGAACAATTTCTATTTCAGTTCCGGCTTCCGCCGCCGCCCCGTATAAAAGCTTGCAGGTCGGGCCGAGTGTGGGCGCAAAGGTGGCGGCGACGCCGATTCTCCGGCCCGCCCGCACCGCCTGGCGGGCCATCGGGTCATCTATCTTCAAAACGGGCAACTGAAATTCCGTATCCAACTCTTTGACCATCTCTCTGGAAACGGACGAGCACGTCACCATCGCCAGCTCCGCACCGTAAATGCGGCTGGCCGTTTCGATCATCTCGGTGAGGCGCTCCTGCGCCGTCACAAGCTGCTGCGCCGAGAGCAGGCGCAGCAGCCCGTCGTCCAGAAGGTTTGTGATTTCCAGCTCGGGTGCGGCGTCAGTGTAGAATTGCATCAATGGGCCAATGGCCGGAGGCGAAGTATGAATGAAAGCAACTTTTCTCTGCGACGGGTTCATCATGATCGAAATCGAGCGGGCCAACTTGTCTGAGCGCTGTTTTGATCGCCGGTTAATGCAGATATCGGGCGCGCAGCGCAGCGCAACGGTCACTGGCATCAGCCGCGAATCGCCATGGATTATACTCGCCCGTCTTAAAGCTGCAAGTTGTTAAAATCAAGCTTGTCAGCTACCGCGATGAACTGTTAATGTTCGTGCTCATCCGGCAGCACTTCGCCCTGTTTGCATCATAAACTTGATCGTCGCACATGACGGCTTACGGAAAATCGCTCGTCGCTTTCCGCCGGCCCTGTCGAGTCGCCATGTGCTCTTATTCAGCTTCATAGGAAAGGTCTGACCCGTATGATGAGATCAATCGTCTCCGTATTGTGCGTAACAACGGCGCTGGCCGTGTTGTTGCTTGCGGGTGGTTGTCAACGCGGAGGACAAAGCAGGACTGGCGGCAAGCGCATCGGCGTGACGCTGCTGACGAGGGAGCACGAATTCTACAGGCAGTTGGAAGCCGGGCTGAGGGAGGCGGCTGATCGTGCGGGCTACCAGTTGACCGTCACGTCCGGCGATTTCGATCTCGCCAAGCAGCAGTCGCAGATAGAGAACTTCATCGTGCAGGGGATGGACGCGATCATCGTGTGCCCGGCGGATTCAAAAGGCATTGGCCCGGCCATCGAGCGGGCCAACGAGGCGAAGATTCCCGTCTTCACCGCAGACATCTCGGCGCAGGGCGGGCAAGTCGTTTCCCATATCGCTTCGGATAATCTGGCGGGCGGGCGTCTGGCCGCAGATTTTATCGCCAAGGCTCTGAACGGGCAGGGCGCGGTCGGCATCATCGGTCAGCAGGAGGTGCAGTCCGGCCTTGATCGTGAAACCGGATTTAAAGAAGAGATTAAGAAATATCCCGGCATCAAGATCGTCTCGGTCTTGAACGGCGGGGGCGTGCGTGATAAAGCGCTGAAAGCCGCGGACGATATGCTACAGGGCAATCCTGAGCTGAAGGCCATCTTCGGCATCAACGACGATTCGGCGCTCGGCGCTCTCTCAGCCGGAGAAACGCGCAGCCGTAACGACCTGATCATCGTCGGTTACGATGCCACGCCCGAGGCGGTCAAGGCCATTCAAAGAGGAAGCGCGCTCAAGGCGGACGTGGCCCAGCAGCCGCGCGACCTCGGAGCCAAGACCATCGAAGCCATCGGCACTTATTTCAGCGGCGGAGAGGTGGCAAAGAGCATCGCCGTTCCGGTCAAGATCGTTGACGCTAATAGCCTGAAACAGCAGTAGAGCGCGGCCAGGCTTCGCGCCCTTTCGGGCTTGAGAGCGCGTCTCCGGTCAAAGTCTCAAAGAATGAAGATCAAAGCGTCAAAGCATTTCATTCGCCGAGTTGCGAGCTTATGAGTGAAACAATTGGTGGGCAGGAGCTATCCTTTAGAGGGCGCTATCTACAGTGGCAGCGTATCGCAGAGTATGTCATCGTCGTGGCGATCATTCTGGAATCAATCGTCTTCGCCGTCATCGCCCCGCAGTTCGTCTCCGTTCCCAATCTCATCAACGTCGCGCTGAGCATCGCCATCACGGGCATCCTCGCGGTCGGAATGACAGCCGTGATTTTGACCGGCGGGATAGACCTCTCTGTCGGGTCTGTCGCGGCGCTGGCCGGCGTGGTCGCGGCGATGATCGCCAGCGGCTCAGGCGGGAGCGCGATGATTCTGGGCAGCATGGCGGCGCTCGGCATAGGTCTCGTCGTCGGTCTGTTCAACGGCGTCATGGTCTCGCAGTTTCGCGTCCCTCCTTTCGTTACCACCCTGGCGATGCTGACGATCTGTCGAGGGTTGGCGTTTATCGTGACGGGCGGGCGCTCAATCGGTAATCTGCCCGCGAGTTTCGGATTCCTGGGCAGGGAGCGCCTGTTCGGGATGCCTGTCCCTGTGCTGTTGATGCTGATCGTATTCGCGGCGGGCTGGTTCTTACTCAAGCATACGACGTTCGGTCGCTACGTTTACGCGGTGGGCGGCAACGCCGAAGCGGCTTATCTGGCGGGCGTGAGCATCAAGGGCGTCACGCTGCTCGTCTATGTCCTGAACGGATTGCTGGTCGGGTTGGCCGGGCTGGTGCTGGCATCGCGGCTCGGGGCCGGAGTGCCGAACGCCGGATTGCAGTATGAGCTGGATGTGATCGCGGCGGTCGTCGTCGGCGGAACGTCCCTGAACGGAGGTCGCGGCAGCATCGTCGGCACATTCTGGGGCGCGGTCTTTATCGGCGTCCTCAATAACGGATTGAATCTGGCGGGCATTGACCCCTACATTCAAAAGATCGCCCTCGGTGTTGTCATCCTGCTGGCCGTGCTCGCAGACCAGATCAATAAGCCGCAGGGACAGGTCAAGGCATGAGACCCGGCGGGAAATAAATTAACAGGGACGGACAGAGATGGTCAGGATGAATAAAGCAGGATGAAAGATGAAAGCATTGCCGCTTGAATGGTTCATCTCTCTTTCTTTATCCTGTCCATCCCTGTTAAATCCCGCTTTCGTTCTCTTGCCGGTTTCGGCGTTGCTGGCTACCCAGCAATCTCCTGATTTTATTATGTTCTCCTAAGTCTTCCTGAAAAACTTCCGCGATGACCAACTGGATTTACCCGAAGGCCAGGATTGCGACAGCCATCTGTCTGCTATTGACGGTCGCCTTGACAGGCTTCGCGCAGCAGGCCACGACTCTACGCCCGCCCGCCGTGCCGCTCGTCACGCATGACCCTTACTTCAGCGTGTGGTCTATGGCGGACAATCTGGCGGATGATCGTACCAGGCATTGGACGGGCGCTTTTCACGGGATGGTCGGCATGATACGCATTGACGGCAAGCCTTACCGCTTCATGGGCCAATCCTATAGCCCCTTGCCCGCAGCGATGAAGCAAACGGGGGTGGAAGTTTTTCCGACGCGCACCATTTATCAATTCGAGGCGGACGGGGTGAGCCTCGGCCTCACGTTTATGAGCCCGCTGCTGCCGGACGATCTGGATTTAATGTCGCGGCCCGTCACCTACCTGACCTGGGATGCGCGAGCGATAGACGGGCGCACGCATCAGGTCTCGCTCTATTTCGATTGCACCGCCGAGTGGGCCGTCAACACGCCCGATCAGAAAGTCATCTGGTCCAGACCTAAAGTCGGCGATCTGCGCGTCATGACGTTCGGCTCTCAGGAGCAGCCCGTCCTTGAGAAGTTCGGCGACAACCTGCGCATAGATTGGGGATACCTTCACCTGGTCGTTCCGCCGTCGGTCGCGGGGTCGAATGTGATCGCCTGGAATCGTGTGACGCGAAGCGCGTTCGCCTCCTCCGGCATACTGCCGGACTCAGACGACCTGCGTATGCCTCGCACGGTCGGCAATGAGCTGCCGGTCGCGGCCAGCGTGATGGAGCTTGGAGAGGTTGGGCCAACGACTGTTTCTCGTCACATGATGCTGGCTTACGACGATCAGTTCTCCGTCGAGTATTTTAATAGAAAGCTGCGGCCCTACTGGCGACGCGGAGATGTCCAGGCAGAGGCGCTCTTAAAATCAGCCGCCCGCGATTATCTTTCGGTCAGGGAGCGTTGCCGTAGATTCGATGTCGAGTTGATGACGGACTTGCAGCGGGTCGGAGGCGAGGAGTACGCGCAGATCGCCGCGCTGGCTTACAGGCAGACCATCGCCGCGCATAAGCTGGCCGCCGATTGGGAAGGGACGCCGCTCTTCTTCTCTAAAGAAAACTTCAGCAACGGCTCTATCGCCACCGTTGACGTGACATATCCTTCATCACCCTTCTTTCTTCTCTTCAATCCGCAACTGCTCAAGGCGCAGCTCAGGCCCGTGCTCGATTACGCCTCCTCACAGCGCTGGCGATTTCCTTTCGCTCCGCACGACCTGGGCACATACCCTCTGGCTAACGGGCAGACCTACGGCGGCGGCGAAAAAACGGAAGAGGATCAGATGCCCGTCGAAGAGAGCGGCAATATGCTGATTATGTTGGCGGCGCTCGCAAAAGCAGAGGGGCGGGCCAGCTTCGCGGAAAAGTACTGGCCGCTCTTAACGCGCTGGGCCCAGTACCTGCGCGAGAAGGGGATGGACCCTGAAAACCAGTTGAGCACGGATGACTTCGCGGGCCACCTGGCCCATAACACCAATCTTTCGTTAAAAGCGATTTTGGCTTTAGGCAGCTATGCTATGCTTTGCGACATGCTCGATAAGAGAGCGGAGGCGAAGACGTATCGCCAGGCGGCGAAAGCGATGGTGGAAAAATGGATAAGGACGGCGGAGGACGGCGACCACTACCGCCTGGCTTTCGACAGGGCCGGAACGTGGAGCCAGAAATACAATCTGGTGTGGGACAAACTGCTCGGCTTGAATCTTTTTCCCCCAGAGGTTGCGCGCCGCGAGGTCGCCTTCTATAAGACAAAGCAGAACCGCTTCGGCCTCCCGCTCGATAGCCGTGAGACCTACACCAAGCTCGATTGGATTGTGTGGAGCGCGACGCTCGGCGAGTCGCCGGAAGATTTCCGCGCCTTCATCGCTCCGGTCTACCGTTTCGTCAACGAGACGCCGGACAGAGTTCCGCTCACAGACTGGTATTGGACGCAAGACGGCAAGCAGCGCGGCTTCCAGGCCCGCTCGGTGGTCGGCGGCGTCTATATCAAGATGCTGGCAGACGCCGCGCTCTGGAAGAAGTGGAGCGGGCGGGCCGGTCATTAACATTATTCGAGCTCACAATTATTCGGGTTCATAAGGGAGTCTAATATGAAAGCGGGTTTTATCGCCGAGCACTTCGCTTCGCACGGGAGCGTCGTCGAGCGAAGCATAGAGAAGCTGGAACGGCAGGCGGAGGATGTCGCCCGCGCTCTGGTCAAGGCGCTCAAGGAAGGACATAAGATCATAGCCTTCGGCAACGGCGGCAGCGCGACGCAGGCGAGCCATCTGGTCGGCGAGTTGTTGGGCCGCTTCGCCGCGACGCGCCAGCCCTTTCCCGCCATCGCGCTGGCGAGCGATGCCGGGACCGTGACGTGCATCGCCAACGACTTCAGTTATGACGTAATCTTCGAGCGCCAGCTTCAGGCGTTGGCCCAACCGGGCGACGTAGCGTTCGGCTTTACGACGAGCGGGCGCTCGGAAAATGTCAGGCGCGGCCTCTCGATGGCCAGAGAGCGCGGGGCCGTGACCGTGGCCGTGACGGGCGCTGCCGGATTGATCAATGGTACAGCCGATCATGTTCTCGCCGTGCCGAGCGATGCGACGGCCCATGTGCAGGAGCTTCACCTGATGCTGCTGCACGTCTGGTGTATCTACATTGATGCGGAACTCGGCGTGGCGGCGCAGTCATAGAACAGGAAGGGACTTCAAGGAATGGCAGGCAAGGAGATGTCAAGTCAGGCAGAAGGGCTTTCGAGAAGGCGTTTTCTCATCAAAGGGGCGGCGACCTTAGGCGCCGTCGCCGCCGCCTCTCTCCCCGCGTTCGGACAGCAAGCTTCATCTTCAGCATTAAAGAACTCGCAGGGCGATCCGAAAAGCAGGACGCTGCACATCATCGGCCATTCGCACATAGATGCCGCTTGGCTGTGGCCCTGGCGCGACGGGTCTAATGTCGTGCTCAACACGTTTCGCAGCGTGCTTGAGCGGATGAAAGAGAGCCCGGAGTTTCGTTACGTCCACTCCTCCGCCATGCACTACAGTTGGGTTGAGCGCGCAGACCCGAAGATGTTTGAGGAGGTGCGGGAGCGTGTGCGCGAAGGGCGCTGGGAAGTCGTCGGCGGTTGGCCCGTCGAGCCCGATTGTAATATCCCGTCCACGGAAAGCTTCGTGCGCCATTGCCTGTATGGCAAAAACTATTTTCAGCGAGCGCTCGGCGTTGATGTCCAGATCGGCTTTAACCCTGACTCCTTCGGCCACGGGGCGGGCCTGCCAGCCATACTCAAGCGCGCGGGCTATCGCTATTACGTCTTCATGCGCCCGCAGGAACACGAGATGAGCCTGCCGCTGCTCTTCTGGTGGGAAGCGCCCGACGGCTCGCGCGTCCTCACGCTTCGCATACGGCGCGGCTACAGCATGAGCGCCGAGCGCATCGCGGACGCGGCGCAGAATAACTTTGCACAGGGCTTCGACCATGCCGCCTACTTCCTGGGCGTGGGCGATCACGGCGGAGCAGTGACTCGTGCGCAGATCAAGAGGGTTCAGGAACAGCAGCAGGACGCCGCGCTGCCTGAGCTTCGTTGGAGCACGGTCGGACAGTTTTTCGCGGCGGTGGAGAAATCGCCCGCGATGGCGAACCTGCCCGTCATCAAAACCGAGCTGCAACATCACGCGCGCGGCTGCTACTCGGCCTATGGCGAAGGCAAGCAGCTCAATCGCAGGGCCGAGCGCTGGCTCGGACAGGCAGAGACCATCTCCCTGGCGGCCAATCTCAATAACGGACACGCCTATCCTGTTGAAAGCTACGCGGCGGCCTGGTGGAAGGTTCTGTTCAATCAATTTCACGACCTCATGGCGGGCACGGCGCTCTATACGGCCTATCAGGATTCCAGGGACAGCATGGGTTGGGCAGGCGAGACGGCGCAGACCTCAAGAGTCGAAGCGCTGGAAGCGATGGCTCGGCGCGTTGACCTGCGCGGCGTCAAGGAAGGCGCGGTCTTCCTCTTCAACTCTCTGCCCTGGCCTCGGAAGGCGCTGGTCGAGTATCACACTGATAAAGACCCTAACGTCGCGCCGTGGTTTGGGCCGAGCCCGACGCCGATCACGCATCTGGAAACAGAGAGCAAGCAGAAGATTCCCATTCAGTGGCGGCCAGCCGACAGCATGACGCAGTTCTGGCCGCGCATCTCCGCCTGGGTCGAGCTGCCCGCGTGCGGCTATAAAGTCCTTGAGCTGGTCAAGGGCACGGCCCCCGCGACGGAGCCCTTCAACGATCTCTTCGCCGTCTCCGATCGTGGCTTCGGCATCGCTTCGCTGAAGGCTGCGGACGGGAAAGAGCTGCTCGCTGGGCCCATCGGCCTGGTCGTCATCAGCGACCCGAGCGACACCTGGGCCCACGGCATCACGAAATTCCGACAGGAGATTGCACGCCCCACGCTCAGCTCCTCGCAGCAGATAGAAGATGGGCCCGTCACGCGCGTCACGCGCCAGCGTGCCCGTTGGAATAGTTCGGAGATCGTGCTCGACATCGCACAGTTCAAGGCCATAGATGCCATAGAGCTGCGGTTCGTCATCGACTGGCATGAACGCGAGCAGATCCTCAAGCTCGAAATCCCGACCGCTCTTGCCTCGCCGCGCGTCTTTGCCAAAGTGCCGGGGGCGGCCATCGAGCGCCAGCCCAACGGGGAAGAGGAACCTTATCAGGACTGGGTGGCCGTGCAGGGCAGGGCGGGCGCTGAAGACTACACGGTCGGTCTGATTAACAACCAGACCTACAGCTACGACTGCCTGCAAGGATTGCTGCGTACGATTCTCATCAGGTCTGCGCCGTTTGCGCGGCACGACCCGCATCAGGTTCCGCACAATGACAACAACGCCTGGCAGGATCAGGGAAGACAGGAGCGACGCTTCTGGCTTGTGCGAGGCAAGGGTGCGTTCACGGCCCTTGAGCTTGATCGTTTGGCCGAGGAGATGCAGACGCCAGCCGAGTACGTGATGGAATCCGCCCATGAGGGAACCGAAGCCTGGGAGCGCTCCTTCTTCCGTCTTTCGCCGGGCACTGTGACCCTGACCGCCTTGAAGCGCGCGGAGCAGGGTGAAGGGGTCATCGTCAGACTACAGGAGCGCGCGGGCAAAGCCACGGAGTACACGCTGGAAAGCTCCTTGCTCGGATTGGCCCACAAAGGACGGCTCAGCCCCTGGGAGATCAGGACGCTCTCGGTTACAGGAGGGAAGGGAAGACGCCAGGAAGTTAGGGAGGTCAACCTGCTTGAGCGTTAAAGCCGCCGACACTCTCCTGCTCGCCTCCCTGTCACTCATGCTTCTACTGCTCTCTGCGTCCTCTTCAGCAGCAAAGATGCCCGGCATGCAGGTGGTAGAGATGCAGCCGCTCATCGCGCAGGTCAGGCGTCTGGTGGAAGCGATGGATTACCTGGGCGAGCCTTTCAGCGCAGCCGACAAACGGGCGCTTGCGCGCGCCGCAGAGGACGAAGACGAGGGGCGGGCTCTCGTTGAGATTCAAACCATCCTCGACCGTCGCACCCTGGCCTACGTCCAGATCAGCCCGGAAAGCCGCATCAGCGTGAGCCGTGGCCCGGCAGAGGCGACGCTCGTCGAAAAGGGTTGGCGCTCCTTTCTCGTCAAAGTGAGAAACGATGCAGGGGTGACGGCCCAGCTTAAAGCCACGAGCCCGAACGCGCTGCCCGTCTACGCTCGCGGACAGGACACGAAAGTTCCGGGCGGGTTCAGCACAGACCCACGCCCGAAGCAGAGGATTACGCCGCGACAGTTGGCCGACCGCTGGCTCGAACTCTCCATGTTCGACAAGCAGCCGCTTGAGCCGCGCCTTTCCGGCCTCTCTCTTGAATACCGCATCATTCAACTCTATAGCCGCGACCCCGGCAGGCTCGAAGCGCAGATCGGTTTCAATGCCGGGCAGGGAACGCAGGATATTGGATACCGCAACGATGTGCCCATCCTCTTCAACTCTCTGGCGTCGAGCGACGTGACGCTGCGCGTCCTGGACGAACAGGGCAGACCGACGACAGCCTCTTTCATCATACGCGACCGGCAAGAGCGCATTTATCCTGCCAGGACTAAGCGACTCGCCCCGGACTTCTCTTTTCACCTGCAAATTTATCGAGCGGACGGCGAGCGTGTCAGGTTGCCGGCGGGAGTTTACTCTGTCGAATTCACACGCGGCCCTGAATACGTTGTGCAGCGCCAGACCTTGAGCGTAACGCCGCAGCGCGGGCGGGCGCAGCAGGAGTGGAAGTTTCAGCTCAAGCGCTGGGTCAACCCTTCGGCCCTGGGTTGGTATTCGGGCGATCATCATATACACGCCGCCGGTTGTTCGCACTACGAGGCTCCGACGCAGGGCGTGCTGCCGAAAGACATGATTCGCCATATCCTGGGCGAAGCGCTCAACGTCGGCGATGTCCTGACATGGGGGCCATGCTACTACTATCAGAAACAGTTCTTCGAGGCGAAAGTCAATAAGCTCTCGACGGCAGATAACCTGATGCGCTATGACGTTGAGGTCTCGGGCTTTCCCTCAAGCTTCAACGGCCACCTGGCGCTGCTCGGCTTACGAGAGCAGGATTACCCGGGCACGCGGCAGCTAGAGGATTGGCCCACCTGGAATCTGCCCATCCTCAAATGGGCCAGGGCTCAGGGCGCGGTCGCGGGCTTCGCGCATTCGGGCTGGGGGCTCGAAGTCAAAACCGATAAGCTGCCCAATTACGAGATGCCGAAGTTTGACGGCATCGGCGCGAACGAGTACATCGTGGACGTGACGCACGACGCCGTGGACTTCATCTCTGCCGTGGACACGCCCTTCGTCTGGGAACTCAATATCTGGTATCACACGCTCAACAGCGGCTTTCGCACGCGCCTCAGCGGCGAAACCGATTTCCCATGCATCTATGCCGAGCGCGTCGGCATGGGTCGCTCTTATGTCCGGCTCGACGGGCAGCTCAATTATGATTCGTGGGTCAAGGGACTGCGCGACGGGCGCTCCTACGTCTCCGATGGTAAGAGCCAGTTGATGGACTTCCGCGTCAACGATCTGGAGGTCGGCACGCGCGGGAGTGAAGTGGCCTTGGCGCAGCCGCAGACAGTGCGTGTCGCCGCTAAAGTGGCGGCTCTGCTGGATGTAAAGCCCAATGAAACATTTTCTGCAAAGCGATACGACGAGCAGCCCTACTGGGACATAGAGCGTGCGCGTATACGCGGGACGCGAGAAGTGCCTCTCGAAGTGATCGTCAA
The DNA here is from genome assembly GCA_036389095.1 of Pyrinomonadaceae bacterium. Taxonomy (GTDB): domain Bacteria; phylum Acidobacteriota; class Blastocatellia; order Pyrinomonadales; family Pyrinomonadaceae; genus DASQYE01. The sequence continues at coordinate 33,197 of DASVQM010000004.1, read as the reverse complement.
CGGAGAGGCCGTCGCCACCAGAAACATCCTCGCCGACGGCACGCTTCAGGACATCACCTTCGATATTCCCATCGCGCGCAGCAGTTGGATAGCCCTCCGCATACTGCCCTCCTCTCATACCAATCCGATCTTCGTCACGGTCGGCTCTCAGCCCGTTCGCGCTTCGCGCCGCAGCGCAGAGTGGTGTCTGAAGGCCGTAGATCAGTGTTGGAGTCAGAAGTCCGCGAAGATTTCCGACCGGGAGCGGCCCGAAGCCTTGAAGGCTTACGAGCACGCGCGCCAGGTATACCGAAGAATCATCTCAGAGTGCGCGGTGGATTAATTCTTGGGCCCAACTTAAGAGGTGTGCGAGAAAGACATGCTTCTGAAAATTACCATTGCGTTTTTCCTGACATAAATATACTATCGGCCTGTTCCGATTGAATAGGGCCGCAACCCGTTCGACAACATAGTTCTTCCATAGCTAAAACCAACTCCTAAACTTGCCACGCCATTCTTAATTCCCTTAAGGAGGCTCTATGAAGTCTAATTTCTGCTGGCGAGCGCTGGCTCTGGTCGGGATTCTGTTCACGACAGCGTTCTCAGCTTTCCCCCAAGATTTCCGTGCGACGTTGACGGGACATGTCAGCGATCCTAACGGCGCAGCCGTCTCGGGCGCGACCGTCACTGTGAGAAACTTACAAACCAACGAGGAGAAGACCGCCACCACCTCTGAAGAGGGCAACTATACTGTGCCCTTTCTTCAGCCCGGGAAGTACAGCGTGACGGTCGAAGCGCAAGGCTTCAACAAAGCTGAGAGCAACAACGTCGAGCTGCACACAGCCGACAAGGCGACGATGGATGTCGCGCTGGAAATCGGCCAGGTGACGACGACCGTTACCGTTGACGCGCAAGCGCCGCTCCTTGAGCCGGATACAGGCTCGCGCGGCCAGACGATTGAAAATATGCGCATCAACGAGTTGCCGCTCAATGGCCGCAACCCGCTCAACCTGGCCACGCTCTCTCCGGGCGTGCAGTTCAACGGCAACCCGGAATTCAATCGCCTGTTCGACAACGGCGATAACGTCAACTTCTCAATCAACGGCGGTCTTAACCGGCACAACGAGTTCCTGCTCGACGGTGCGCCCAATAACGCCGCGACGGATTCCGACGCGGGTCGCACGCGCAGCGTCAATAACGTCGCCTTCGTGCCGCCCGTGGACGCCACAGACGAGTTCAAGGTGCAGACCAATGCTTACGATGCGTCGTTTGGTCGCACGAGCGGCGGCGTCATCAACGTGACTATTAAATCCGGCAGCCCTGAGTTCCACGGCTCGCTCTACGAGTTCGCGCGCCGCTACGAATGGGAAGCCAATCGGTTTGGAAATAATGCCCGGGGCTCGTTTGCCACCGGGGCGCTCGCGGGGCAGGAGAGATTTCCGCGCTTCGTCCGCGACCCGATCACCTTTGCGAATCTCGGCGGCCACTCGCAAGACCAGTACGGCTTCGTGCTCTCTGGCCCACTGCTTATCCCGCGCTTCGGTGAAGGTGGCCGCGTCTTCGTCAACGGCAGGCAGAGAACCTTCTTTCTCATCAACCTTGAGCGCTTCAAGGGAATAGACCCGGCCGCGAACCTGAGCGACGTGCCGACGCTCCTTGAGCGACGCGGTGATTTCTCGCAATCCGGCGTCACCATCTACGACCCGCTGACGACGACCTGCAACGCGGGAGTCTGCACGCGCCAGGCTTTCCCCGGCAATGTCATTCCATTGAACCGCATCAACCCCATCGGTCAGTCAATCGTCAATGCATTCTCGCTGCCCAATGTCGGCCCTGCGACACAGAGGTTCAACAATTTCCTTCAACCTTTCCCCGGTACAGATGACTTTCACTCTCTGGTCACGCGCGTCGATCATCAGTTCACGCAGAATCAGCACGTCTTCTTCAGGTACGTCCATAACCGGCGCGACCAGATTCAACAGGGCGGCAACGGAAGGGTGGGATTGGGCCTGGACGCTCAAGACCCGCTGGTTCGCGTCAACAACGGCGCGGTGCTCGATTGGGTGTCGACCATTTCGCCGACCACCATCTTGAACATGCGCGTCTCCTTCTCTCGCTTCCTACAGGCGGCCTACCGCAAGAGCTCTTCTCCCTTCGACGCCACGTCGCTGGGCTTCCCTGCCTCCTTCTCAAATGCCCGTCCCGTCTCGATTGTGCCGAGGATAGAGTTCTCGGGCGATCCGATCAGGGAGTTTGGGCCAAGGAATCCGAACTCGAACATCACGAACACCTGGAGCTTTCCCGTCACCTTGACGCACATCACGGGCAAGCATTCGATGAAGATCGGCGGCGAGTATCGTCGCCTCCAAGTCCACCAGGGCGGCGGCTCTTTCACCTGGGGCGGTGGGTTCTTCAGATTCAGCAAAGACTTCACCGTGCAAGACCCCAATAACACGAACGTCTCCGACCAGGGCAGCGCCATCGCCGCCCTGCTGCTCGGCTACCCTTCGGGCGACACTCGCATAGAGTACATCTCAGACATCACTTTCGACTGGGGCTACTATGCCGCCTACATACAGGATGACTTCAAGATCACTCCCCGTCTGACACTGAACCTGGGCCTGCGCTACGACTACGAGTCGCCGCCGATTGAGCGGTTCAACCGGCAGAATCGCGGCTTCGGTTTCGGTCAGGCCAGTCCGTTGGCGGCTGCCGTGAGGGCCGCTCCCGGTGCGGCAGGGTGCGCCGCCTGCTCCAATCTGACGGGCGGGCTTCTGTTTGCCGGTGTCAATGGCCAGCCCGAGGAGGCGTTCAGAAAAGATCGTAATAACTTCGGGCCGCGTATAGGCGTCGCCTACCAGTGGAATGAGAAGACTGTGCTTCGCGGAGGCTACGGCCTCTTCTATTTCCCGCAGGCCGAATACGGCGGTGCTGCCGGATTCAACATCACGACGACGTTTTCCGCGACCAGCGGTGGCGGCGCAAACGCCTTCATTCCCGTCAACACTCTGAGCAACCCGTATCCCAACGGCTTGCTTCAACCCCTCGGCTCGTCCTTGGGCTTGAGTACGCAGCTCGGCAGCGGCCTGACCATCGTCGATCCAAACCACACGATTCCCTATGTCCACCAGTATTCGGCTGGCGTACAGCGCGAGCTGCCCTGGAGGCTCAAGCTGGACGTTTCCTACTCCGGCAGCCGCACGCGCGGCATCCTGTCCGGCAACGATCAGGCTGGCGGCGGGCACAACATCAACGTCCCGACGGCGGCGCAGATCGCGCAGTTCAGACAAGACCCCAACTTCTTTAACGAGTCTGTGACGAATCCGTTCTTCGGATTGCTTCCCAACAACTCCTCTTTGAACGGGGCCACTATTTCACGCCGGCAACTGCTGCTTCCGTTCCCGCAGTTCACGAACGTGACGGTCGTCGGGCAGAACGTCGGGCGGCTCTGGTACGACTCCGCGCAGGCCAGCCTTGAGAAGCGTTTGAGCGCCGGGCTTGTGATGGTCGCTTCCTACACCTTCTCGAAGCAGTTGGGGGCGCTGACGTTCCTCAACGACCAGGACGAGAGGCCGACCAAATCCGTGACCGACATCGACAGCACGCACGTCTTCGTCGTGAGCGGCGTCTATCAACTGCCGTTCGGCAGGGGACAGAGGTTCATGGGCGACGTGGGCAGGGTGGCGAACCTGCTGTTCGGCGGTTGGGAGTATAGCTGGAACGGGCAGTTCAGATCAGGCCGTCCGATCAATCTTCCGACCAACGTCTACATGATAAAAGACCCGACGCTCAGCGATTCGAGCTTCAGGCGGTACTTCAACAACTGCGTCTTGCAGACGGACGGCGTGACGGCCCGTCAGGGTGTCTTGAACCCGGCGACCAACACCACGTCGTTCCAGTCTTGCACAGACCCTGCCTGGGCGCTGCGCAACACCGGGAACACTCTGGCCAACACTCCGCTGCGCCTGGCCCACCTGCGCGAGCCATGGGCCCCGATCTTCGACATGTCGCTCAACAAGACCTTCAACATTACCGAGCGCGTCAGGTTCCAGCTCCGTCTTGAAACTTTCAACACTTTCAATACGCCGCTCTTCGGTTCTCCGAACACGAACGCGACCAGCTCAGACTTCGGCATCCTGATTCCCGAGAACAGCGTCAGGAATTCGGCCAACTATCGCCAGGTACAACTCGGAGGCAAGTTCTACTTCTGAAGTGCGAGGCGGTGTTTTCCCGAAAGGCTCTCCCAGAGATGGGAGAGCCTTTTTGTTTGAGCCCCCGCTCTGCGATTGCTTTGTAGTGGTTTGAGATGAGAGCGACGACCGAGCGCAGCATCGAGGTCAGTCCCGCCAAAGCTCTCCGGGCGGGTGTGCTCCCGCGACCAGGACCCGCCCGAGACCTTTGGCCGTACTGACGGCAATCGCTCTCATTGGCAATCCGCTATCAGTGCGCTTGATTGTTTATGGACGCCGCGTCGTTGTCAGGATGCGTATTTCCCGTTCGCCCGTCCGCGCACCGAAGCTCGATTGCGGGACGCGCAACAAATTCTGGCTGTAACGGAAGGCCGAGGCGGGCAGCGCGCGCCCGTCGAGTTCGACTCTCGTCGGAGGATTCTCAAGCCACGCGCCGAACTCTCCCGCTTCGCGCAGCCGGACTGTGACCTGATGCGCCGCGATTTCCTGAGAGACGACTGCCGCCGGGCCCAGGTACTTATCGAGGAGCCCGAAGACTGCGACGCCCTCCTTGACGGGCGCGAGCGTGAAGAGTTCATAGCCGAAGCTATCCAGGCTGAACGTGAGGCTCGTCTGTCTCGTGCCGAGCAGTGACGCGAGGCCCTTACTGCGCTGGTAAACCGCGAATGTCGTCTGCGCGCTCGCGCCCGCGTTCGTGAGTCCCTCAACATCCGAAGCGCTGATCTTTCCCGCCACACTGCGGGCGCTCTTGTTGACGTTGAAGGCCGCGATCATTCCGGCTGAAAGACCCGGACGAGCGATGCGCCCGAAGACTTTCAAAGCCACGGGTTCGAGCGCGACATCTGTCAACAGAAGGTCGCGCGTCACCTGTCCTGGCTCGTCCAGCATCAGCAGCCGCCCGTCGGAATATGCCAGCGGGCGCAGGATTTCCGGCTGCTCCATGCCGGGTTTGTCCGTTATATAGACGGGGCCTCCGCTGATCGAGCGGGCGACGGCATGATACGCGCCGTGTGCATCGTGAGACTGAAACATGTCCCAATCGGGATAAGCGAAGTTAGAAGTCCAGTAGGCGTTGTAGGCGTTGTAGTAGGTATGCTCCTTGGCGTTCTGAGGCGTGTCCGGCAGATAGTCGTCGCTGTTGCGAGCGATATTCGAGATGCGCCAGTTATAAGCGTTCTCAAGCGACATCTCCATGCAGTTGATGACATTCAGTCCGGCCTCGCGTCGCTCGTCACCTGTGCCTGCATCGCTGAAATATTTGCGCGCCGCTTCCTGAAAATTACGATGCTCGCCGCCTCCCGAAGCGAAGAGCGGCATCAGGCCGTTGGTGAATTTGATATTGTTGCCCTGCCCGTCAACCTTAACGAAATCGAACCCCCATTCTTTCAGGCGGCGATACCATTCCGCGTAAAAGCTTTCACCCCTGCCGTCGCGCGGGTCCGGCAATGCTTTCCCGTCAAGGCCCTTGAAGAGCTGGTGAGCGCGACCGATCTCCGAATCGCTCTCGACGCCCGACCAGTAGCCTTGAAAGGTATGCCAGACGCCGATGTGAGCGATGCGGTACTGCTCGCGCAGCACACGCGCCAGACCGGCAAGATCGCGTGGGAATTTTTGCGGGTCGGCGTTGAACCCGACCAGTTTGTCTGCCTTAATGCTGAGCCATCCATCGTCTACGAGCACGAAGCCGATGGGAATCCCTTTGCTGCTGAGCGAGCGCACGCTGTTGAGTATCTTCTCTTCCGTCACCCCATGCTCGTAAGCGTTCCAGGAGCACCAGCCGAGCCAGCTAAAAACTTCCGGGTAGCTTTTTTGCCAGCGCAAGCGTCCATACTGGCCGCTCGCCTCAAACGCCGCCTCGTAGGTTTCACGCGGCAAGCGGTAAGGGTCTTTGGAAGCCGCATACGCAAAGAGCGGCACTCGTCGCGGCGCAAACTTCGGGTCATAGCTCGACGAAGAGATGCGAAACTCATATCGGTAGTTGATCTCTGACACGCCCACCTCGCCGATCATGCCGTCACCGGCGAGCGGGACGAGCAGGTGATAATTATCCCCTTCGATCTGTCGCCACAACAGTAGCTGGTTGGAGGTGGATAAAAGCCTGTAGTCGGAGACGAAGGCCGGGGCCGTCCAGTAGAGCTTGAGACGCTTCATGGCCATCCCGCGAGCGAAGCCCTCAAGGCCCATGAGCAGCTGCACGCCGTCCCTGGCAGCCAGAGCGGGCCCATCGTAATCCAATGACGCGACGATGATTTCGGGCTTGACGTAATGGCGTATCTCAAGCACGGCGCTCACGGAGACGTTGCGCGCGGGTTGCGATGCCGTGTTGGGCTTCAGGCGATAGCGTAGACGCTCATATGCTCCCGCCTTATCCGTCCCCTGATCCTCGCCCGCCGCCTCAAGATCATATAAAACGGACGAGTCATCGCCCAGTCGCAAACGCAGCTTGATGCCGGAGAGGACATTTCCCCCCGACATCTTTAACTGTAGCGTGCCCCTTTCGAGCGAGATGCCGAGAGACGAAGGGGCTTGAGCGCTCTTAACGACCGGCGCTTTTTGTGCCGCCCGCGCGGGGGGCGAGAAGGCGTCTGATTTACCGAACGTAGCAGGGAAGGCGAGCAGTGAAAACAGAGATGAAATCAAGAGACGTTTGATGGTCATTCCGCAATCCTCTATAGGTCTCGGCCCAACATCGTCTCTGACCGACGCGTGGGCCAACTTCCGTGATGTCTGATTCTCAGGTCTGTGATATAACCATAACACGAGTTGCAAGATACGCGCCCGCCAAATTGAAGATAAAAAGATTCAGGCCAGAGAAGAAGATAATGAAGAAAAGAAAATACGCGCTGCTCGCAGCACTGCTCTTATTAGCGGCCCACATTTATGCACCGGCACAGGATGGGCCCACAGGATTACTCCCGCAGCATCACCTCATGCCCGTGCCGATGTCGCTTCATTTCCAGCCCGGAAGATTGGCCGTCAACCAGTCTTTCACAGTGGCCGTCGGCGGCTTCAGCGACGCGCGCTTGCAGGGGGGCGTGAGTCGCGCCTTGAGACGATTGGAAGATCGCACGGGATTCGCGCTGGCGCGTGGGATGGCAACAGACCCCGCGCTCGCCTCGCTCGTCATACGCTGCCAGGGGGCAGGGCAATCCACACCCGCCTTGAATGAAGACGAGTCATACTCGTTAGAAGTCTCTGAGAAGCAGGCTGTGCTGAGCGCTCCGACTGTCGTCGGCGTGCTTCGCGGCCTGGAAACATTCCTGCAACTTCTGGACGGAGACCGCAGCGGCTACTTCCTCCCGCTCGCCCGGATTCAGGATAAACCGCGCTTCCCCTGGCGCGGCCTGCACATAGACATGTGCCGTCACTGGCAGCCGATTGCCGTCATCAAGCGGAATCTGGACGGCATGGCGGCAGTCAAGCTCAACGTCCTGCACCTGCACCTGACGGATAATCAGGGCTTCAGAATCGAGAGCCGCAGGTTTCCCAAGCTTCATCAGATGGGCTCCGACGGGCTCTACTACAGTCAGGATGAGATTCGGGAGATCATCGCGTATGCGCGTGATCGCGGCATTCGCGTCATTCCCGAATTCGACATCCCAGGCCATACGACTTCCTGGCTCGTCGGATACCCGGAGCTTGCCAGCGCGCCTGGCCCATACCAGATCGAGCGACGATACGGCGTCTTCGACCCGGCGATGGACCCGACGCGCGAGGAGGTCTACAAGTTCTTAGATAAGTTCCTGGGAGAAATGGCTGCGCTCTTTCCCGATGCTTACATGCACATCGGCGGCGACGAAGTGACCGGCAAGCATTGGCGGCTCAACCCGCAGATTCAAGCCTTCATGCAGAAGAAGGGTTTGAAGGATAAGCACGCTCTACAGGCTTACTTCAACCAGCGAGTCCAACAGATGCTACAGAAGTATGGAAAGAAGATGGTGGGCTGGGACGAGATTCTACATCCTGACTTGCCCAAGAACATCGTCGTCCAATCCTGGCGCGGGCAGAAGTATCTGGCGGAGGGCGCAAAGCAAGGGTACACAGGGATTCTATCGAGCGGTTATTACCTGGATCACCTCTTCACGGCAGCAAGACACTACGCGGTTGACCCCGTTAGCGCGGAGAGCGGCCTCAGCCCGGAAGAGGAGGCGCGTATCCTTGGAGGCGAAGCCTGCATGTGGAGCGAATACGTCAGCCAGGAAAACATAGACTCGCGCATCTGGCCGCGCATGGCGGCCATTGCCGAGCGGTTCTGGTCTCCGCGCTCGGTCACGGATGTCTCGGATATGTATCGCCGCCTGGCATTCGTCACAGTGCAACTGGAAGATTTGGGCCTCATGCATGAGACGTACGCCGACAGGATGCTCAGGCGCATGGTCGGCACTGGCGCTATTGAACCGCTGAGGACGTTGGCGGGCGTCATCGAGCCTCTGAAGGCTATCAGGCGCGGTGATATTTACCCGATCACACAGATGACGCCGTTGACGCGGCTGGTAGACGTGGCCGGGCCGGACAGCCGCGCCGCTCGTCAGTTCTCGTCAATGGTTGAAGGGATGCTACAGGACGCCCCGCGCTTCTCCGCCTACCGCGAGAGCATCGGGAATCTACTGGCCCAGTGGCGTCAGGTGCATCCGGCGATTTACGTCATGGCCGATAAGTCTCCGGTCATGCGCGATGCCGAGCCGCTTGCGAGGGAACTGTCAGAGCTAAGCACAGCCGGGCTCGAAGCCGTCGAATATCTCTCGCGGGGCGTCGCGCCGCCTGCGGAGTGGCGCGACGAAAGGCTGGCATTGATAGCGAATACGGGAAAGGTGAAATCCGAGGTGGAGTTCCCCGTTCTCCCGGCGCTTAAGCAGTTGATCATAGCCGCCGCAGAGATTCCGCAGCTCAACACCATGTCGCCAGCCGATTGGAAGAGCCATGTGACGACGCTCGCCAACAAAAACTAGCCTGAGGGACAAGCACAGACATCGGGGCGAACCTTACTGCGACGGCGCGGCCTCAACCTCCATCCCTTCATTAAAAGAGGGCGGCGCTGCCGAAGCCTCCGTGGCCCAGCGTGTGTTCGGAGCCGAGCCCAGTTTGAACTGTAGCCTTGCGCCCCCGGCGATGCTCTCGTAGGGCAGCCATGTGCTGTTATAGGGCCTGCCGTTCAGACGCAGCTCCTGCACATAGGGCGCTGTGGCCGACGCTCCCTGCGCAGTGATCTTCAACTGCTTGCCATCTTTCAATCGCACGGTGACGGCTGGGAAGAGCGGGCTGTTGATGGAGAAGCCGCCGACGCCCGGTATGATCGGATAAAGACCGATGGCTGAAAATACAATCCAGGAGGAGGTCGCGCCGAGGTCGTCATTGCCGGGTATTCCGCCAGGGGTGGCGGTGAAAAGCTCAAGCAGCGCGCGCCTCGTGATGGCCTGCGTCTTCCAGGGAGCGCCCGCGTAATTATAGAGCCAGGGCACGGCGAAGACCGGCTCGTTCCCGATGAAGAAGTAGGGGCGGTCGGGCCCGGCATTCAGCTCTGTGAAAAAGCTGTCGAGACGTTTGATGACCGCTTCATTGCCGCCGATGCGGTCGAAGACTGCGCGCATGTTGTGCGGAATCATCCAGGTGTATTGCACGGCGTTGCCTTCGACGTAGCTCTTATGGCTCTCGGGCCTCCACGGCAGGTTCTTATCGTAGAGCATCGCTTTGAAATCGAAGCCCGGAAGCCAGGAGCCGTCCGCCCAGCGCCCGCGTATGTAGCGCGTCTGCGGGTCGAAGATTCTCGTCCAGAACTGTGAGCGGCGCATCATCTCGCGGTAGGTCTTCGCGTCGCCGTGCGCTTGGGCGAACTGCGCGAGCGCAAAGTCTGCGATCTCGTATTCGAGCGCGACCGAGGGCGAGCCCCTCAAGCCCTTCTGCTCCATGGGAATAAAGCCGTACTTGAGATAGTCGGCGAGCCCGTTGCGCTGCGGGTAAGTCTTCGACTTCGTCTCGGGATCGGTCGCGCCCTTAATCATCGCTTTGAGCGCGGCGCGCGTGTCGAAGTCTCTAGCGCCGAGGGCATAGGTGCTCGCAATGATCGGGACTGAAGGGTCGCCGTACATAGCGCCGCTCTCGTCGTTGGCGACGGGCCAGATCGGCAAGCCTCCTCCCTGCTCGGCATCAACGACCAGCGATTGCGCCATGTCGCTCGCCTCTTCGGGAAAGAGCAGCGCGATCAAAGGACTCTCGGAGCGATAAATGTCCCAGCCCGAAAAGTTCGTATATTGCTTGTGAGCGCGAGAGAGGTGGACGCGATCATCAAAGCCCATGTATTCGCCGTTGGCATCGCTGAAGAGGTTCGGGTGAAGAAGCGTGTGATAAAGCGCCGTGTAGAAGAGCTGCTTCTCGGCTATCGTCCCGCCGCTCACTTCGATGCGCCCGAGCGCTTCGTTCCAACGCTCCGTCGCGCGCTCGCGTACGGCTGTGAAATCCCAGCGAGGATTCTCCGCCTGAAGATTCAAGAGAGCATTACGCGTGCTCACGTAGGAAAGGCCGACCCTCATCTGCACGGCGCTGTTCATCGTCGCATCAAACGTCACATAGGCCCCGATCTTCGCCCCCTTAACCGCGCGCGAGCCGGGCGTGATTCCAGACCCCTCCCAAGTCCCCGTGGACTTGAAAGGCCGGTCGAACTCGGCGGCGAAATAGAGCCTGTATTTATTGCGCGCCCCGCAAAACCCGCCGCTTGTGACAGAGCCGCTGAGTTGCCTGTCGCCCGTCACCTGCACCTCTGCTTCGCTGACGCCCGTGGCATTGCGACCGGCATCGAAGAGCAGGGTCGCATCGGGCGAAGATGGATAAGTGAAGATGCCGTATCCCGTGCGCTCCGTCACGGTGAGCTGCACTTTAACGCCCGTTTCGAGAGACACTTCGTAAGAGCCAGCCGATGCTTTCTCCTGAGCATGAGAGAACTTTGCAAGGTAAGCGTTCGGGTCGGATGCGGGGGAAACTCCCAACTGCCCGACGATGGGCATGATGGGCACATCGCCGAAGACCGGACAGCCGGGCCCGCTCAAATGCGTCAGGCTGAACCCGCGAATCGCCGTGTCCGCGTAAAGGTAGCTGCCGCGCTCGTCCTTGCCGAAACCCTTATCCGTATCAGGACTCCATTGAATCATGCCGAAGGGCATGGTGGGCCCGGGAAAAGTGTTTCCGCTCCCGTTGCCTCCAAGGTAATCCTTAAACGGAGCGTTGGCCGTCCCGACAAACGGGTTGACGTACTGTGCCGGATTGAGTTTCTCCGTAAGACTATAAGAGGCAGAGCCGTGAGCCTGAGCCGGCGTTGGTACTGCGCCGTGCAAGGACAGAGCCGCCAGATTCAAGATCAAGGCGAGGGCATAAATTTTCCTGTATACCATTTTCTTCACCAACCAATCTGAAATTTGAAAGCCGGACGGGGCCGACCCGTCCACCAGTCATCGCCCGCGATTGCCAGATGCATCCTTCCTGAGCGGTCTTAAGCGAGCCGCGTGCGCGGGGTCTGTGGCTCTCACGGCTCCGCGCTCCAACCAGTTGCGGGCGAGGCTGCGTATAGCCTCAACATCGCTGCCGCCCACGCCCAGCAGGGAGAAGAAAGCCCTGCGCTCGGTCGCTTCATCGGGTAAGCTCCAGAGGTCTAACCCGAAGGGAGCGAAATGGCTCGGGTAACGCTTGTAGGATTCGTCATCAACGTCGTGAGCCTGGCTGTTGAGCCAGCCGATGGGCCAATGATCCCAGGACAGAGAGCGCCATCCCCATCCGCCCGTGCTTTTATCCGAGTGCTCCTTGAGCCTGGTCGTGTCGTGCGGGAAACCGGAATCATCGCCGATGATGAAAAACGGCGAGCCGTCGCGCAGAGGAATCACTGCGGCCACGCCGCGCGCATCGTCAATCTGCTTCCAGGGAGCGCCCGTTCGCCGCGACGTGCCGGCGAAGGGGCGATTGGGTTTGTGCTCTCTCTTCCAGTAGATGTCGACGCGTGCTTTTGAGAAGGCATCCAGGCCGACGAAAGCGCGGCTCTCGCCCGTTGACGGTTCCTCGGCCAGAACGTCGAACCACAATTTGCCGACGGGACTCAGCGTAATCAATTCGATGGGCTCGCGCGCATAGCCTCTGTGGTCGCTCGGCATCAGCGAATAATATTGCTGGCGGCGCAGGACCAGGCCGTTGGGAAAGGCCCAGAAGTCTTCGACTCCGCGAAAGGCCGCGGCCCCAGTTTCCATGTTGACGCCGAAGTAAGTCCAGCGCAGCCAGACCCGACTGGGCCCACTCTCGATGATCTCGACGAAACTGTTCTGCTCCCTGCGACCGAAATTATTGAACAGCTCGGCCCAGCCTTGATTGCCCTCGAAGAATTGGTAAGAGACAGCCGCGCCCGAAGGCAACTCAAACCAGGGGCAATAGCTGGCCTCGTGAGAGAAGACGAAGCGGTAATCGAAATCCTTCCAGAAGATAATAAAAGCCTTCTTCGGATTAAAATCGGCGTGCGGCGGTGACGTGAAATCACCACGATAATTTCCATAGACGTAATCGGAGACTTCGACTACGGAAACCCCGCCGGTCGTCATCTTCTTTAATTCCGACATCGTGACGGGCCCGGCCTGTCGGAAGGTGAAATCGGCGCGGCCCTCCTGCGCGAATGTGTAATTCACTCCGGCGAAGATGATTAAGACGGCGATGGTAGCTCTGATCATATCGATGCTCTAACTCATGACAGCCTGTTGGGCTTGAGTCGCCCTTCTACTGCGCAGCCCTCTCAAGCGTGTCATAGAGCGGGCGGGCGGGTCGCACTTGGGCCCCCTCGTCCGAAACGGTAACGGCCATGATACGTATCCTGTCATTAAGGGGAAGCGTCAAAGTGCGCGCGCTGGCCGGAAGGTCAACGGCGTAAGCGAACAGGTAGGAGTAGGCGTACGGCTCACTCCGCCCGTCGGCGGTATGATGATGCGAGGCGAACCATGCAAGGGGCGCGCGCTTGATATAGCCGGGTTCAATGCCCGTCATCTCCGCGTAAGGGTCTATGCGGGTTCGCGGGGCCGCCGGGTCTATAGGTGTTTGCGGCGCAACTGCGACCTCTCGCCGGGCCCAACGCCGGTTGTCCCATTGTCCTATAAAGCCACCCCAGTTCTGTATCGTCAGCTCCAAAGTATTATCGCCGACGCGGAAGGCGGCATGCTGGTCGCCGTCTACCGAGGCCGCCAGAATGTAGAGCCGCGTAAACTTGCCGTCGGGCAGGGTGATGGTCTGCCCGCGCGAGACGAGGGCATTGGGCCCAACGCTCGTGGCGGGTGCTAAGCGGAAGCGTATGCCCGCGTAAGTGATTTCGCCGGGCAGCATCTCGGCTGGCAGGCTGCGCCCCGAAGCGTCGAAACCGCCGGACGCTTTCGTCTCGTGAAGGCTCGCCGCAGTCAGGTCGTAAGGCAGCTCGACAGGTCTGGATTGAGGCGGGGCCAGAACTGTGCGTGACGGCGCGAGCCTCAATGCAAAGGTGCGAAGCTGATAAGGAGTGAAGTCCGTCACCAGTTCGCCTTTCGAGACGGTGGCGTTGCCGATACCCTGCTCCTGCCCGTTGACTTCGCGGGCGGCTGCGACCTGGCCTGCGAAGCCTATGCGAACCCTGGGCGCGCTCCGTCCGTCCAGCTCCACCAGCCGGACGATGATCTCGTCGCTCTCTTCCGCGCGCTTGACGGCCAGCACGCGCACGCGGCTGTCGCTCACCTTCAGCAGCGAGAAGCTCTTGCCGAGCGCTCCCCTGTGCTGCGGGCTTTCAAAGGCGATGAGCGGCTGATTGAGGCGCTGCGCCTGCCAATCAGTCTGCTCGCGCCGCCAGTCGCCGGAGTGACCGGCGAGGCCGTACACGAACTCGTGGCGGCCCCAGTCCTGCGTCGTCTGATCGTGATAATCCCGTCCGTTGCCCTGGCCCAGCCCCGGCGTGTAGAGCAGCGTCAATCGCAGAGTCCGGTCGTCGGGTTTGTCTGAGCCGTACTTGCAATCCGAGAGCACTGTCACGCCGTAGCCGCCGCCCTTGTCTGTCAGGTCTAGCCACTGGTGCGAGGGAACTTCAAACTTGCGCTCATCGTTATTGCCGCGCTCGATTGTGCCCACGTCCCAGTTGTAGGTCGCCTGTGGGTTGGAAGCCGTCAGCGCAAACGTGGCCTTCAGCGCCGCCTCGCCCGTCTTCCAGTCAATGCGATTGCCGAACTCGACGCGATTGCCAGCGTCGCCCGCCGAGAGGCGGATTGTCTGGACGAACCTTGAGCCTTCCGCTTCGCGCTCGATTTCGAGTGAGACGCGGACGGGCCCATGCTCGACGATGCGCGCCTTGATGGGCCCTTCGACGTATGAGCGCGGAGGCTTCTGCCTGTCGGCCCAATCCATGTTCCAGGCGGGCCAGTCATGCGGCTTCTCCGTCTGGAACGCCAGGCGCGCGGGAGCCGAGAGCAGTTCTCGATTGAGCCTCTTATCAAAGATGCTCTCGACATCTCCCTGACGGTTCACCTTCAGGCGATAGCGCCCGTTTTCCAGAGACGAATCGGTGATCTTGAGCGTCGAAGAGGTGAGAGAGGCCGCGACATCGCTGGGCCGCACATCGTAGACGGCATAGCCGACGGAGGGCGCTTTAGCGAGGAACAGAATCTGCGCCGCCCCATCCTTCTCGCCCGTGATCTGAGCGGGCACTTCGCGTCCCTGTGGGTCGAAGACGCGGACTCCCCTCGGCATCCCGCCGACAAACGAGACGGAGGCTTCCACCACATCCTCGCGCGAAATATTCAAAGGATTATAGACGACGATGGACGTGCCCTTGCCACGCGTGTCGAGCCCGGAAGCGACGGCCTCGGTCGCGCTCGTCAAGACGCCTGCGAACTGGTTCATGGCGATGATGTCGTCATTCCAGGAGAACTCGAATGCCTTGGGCGTGGCAGTGCCGGGCAGGATGTCATGAAACTGCCCGCCCATGACGAGCGTCCATGCATTGTTCAGCCGCTCAAGCGGGTAGGGCCTTGCGCCCAGCCAGGCGGCGCTGGTCGAGGCACGCTCGGCGGCGTCGGCCAGCAACTCGTTCTGACGATTCCAGCGCTTCTGATAGGTTTGAGACGTGATGGAGCCAGCCGAGTGGTTGGTCAACAGTAGCTCGCCCTTGTAACGCGGCAGGCGGGCCGTCTGCTCCGGCTTGATGTCGAGGAACATCTGCTCGGCTGTGGCCGAGACGACGCGTATGGGCCCATCGCCCACTCTGACGAGCGGGCCCGGTCTGTCTACCGGCGGTATCGTCGGCGGCGGAGGAGGAATGACGGTCAACTGCCGCCGCACCACGGCGTCCAGCATCTTCACCGCGAACTCGCGCGGAGCACCGCCGATGTCGCCCGTGCCGTAATAGCAGTAGTCGGTGTAGAGCCCGCTCACCTCTCCGTTTCGACGTATGCGCGGCGGCCAGTCAACCGGCGTGTAATTGACAGCCGGGTTGGCCGCGGACGCCGGTGGGCTCTTGCTGAAATCCTCGCGCACGTTGCTGTCGTAGGCGCGCGGATTAAGAGCCGAGATGATGCCGCGCCCGTCCGGCCCCTCCCAAAAGCCGACGTTAAAGGGAACGCCCGGGGGCGTCCTCTCGGGTGAGTCCGGGCCGCCGACCCTTGCCGCCGAACCCCACGAAAGCTTCTGTGTCGAAAACCCTCTGAGGCCCATGTGGGCCAGGATGCTCGGCAGAGATGACGGAAAGCCGAAGCAGTCGGGGAGCATGTATTCCGCGCTCGTTCGTCCGAACTCGCGGCGGAAGTAGTGGCTGCCGTAAAGGATTTGCCGGATGATTGATTCGGCGGAAGGCGAGTTGACATCGCCCTCCTCCATCGAAGAACCGGCCGGGAACCAGCGACCCGCCGCCACGTACTGCCTCAGGCGCGCGTAGTCTGCCGGGTAGTATTCTTTCATCATGCGATAGCGGTTTGCCCCGCTGAAATTGAAGATGTAGCTCGGATACTTTTCAAACAGCGCGAAGTTGTCGCGCATCGTCCTCGGAAGAAACTCGTTGATGACCTGCGGGTACTCCCAGCGCCACTGCGTATCCAGATGTGCGTAGCCCACGACGTAGAGCGTCGGCTCTCTGCTCAGGTCGCGCGGTCTCAATGCTGCCGGTTGCTGGGCCCATGCAGTGATGACCACAATCGAGTAAGAGAGTAAAAGTGATAGAAAGCGTTTCGCGCCGAGTGCCATCAATTATCACTCCTGGAAGGTCTGGACTAAGCTGAGCGACAGGGGCGTCGTCGTCGTACGCTTTGACGAGACCGCCCCCCTTGCCTCACCTGTTTCCACTGACCGGAACGGTTGCGCCGCGCACGTTCCAGCCAGCCAGAGAGACTTGCAACTCTTCTTCGCCCGCCGCAGTCGCGGGGACTTCCACTGTGATGCGCCGCGTTTCGCCGGGGAGCAGCGAGATGAAGTTATCGCTCTGATAGGCTGGCAGCACGCGCGCCTTCGTCAAGGCGCTGCGAAGCGTTACCTGCGTCGCCAGGGCTATGCCCGGACTACGGTTCGTCAGGTCAACGAGCACGCGCACCCATCCGGCTGCGGTCTGCCGTGTGGCCGCGCCATCGAGGTTGACTGCCGTCATCTCGTTGAGCTTGCGGTAGTCGGCAGGTTGTGCGGCGTACCAGTAGAAATTTTCTGAAAGCAACCGGGCCGCCTCGTCGCGCAGTGAGAGCTTGATGAAGACCACGCCGCCCACCAACTGCTGCGGCATCTCGACAGGGAAGCTCACGCTCGCAGCGTTCGCCGCCGCCGAAACTTTTTCCTCTCGCGTGTAAAGCTCCTGACCGGCGGAGGAAAAGAGGCGTGCGCTCAGCCGCAGGTTGTCTAAAGCGCGCGTCGTATTATTTATCACGGCGGTCTCCAGGCCCGGCAGGTTGAGCTGAACGTGCAGGGGCTCGCACGCTTTCTTGATGCCGTAGAAAGCGCCGTGGGCCGAGTAGTCCGAGCTGTACATTTGCCACACCATACTCGGCCAGGCCGGGTGCGTCATCCACATCAGGCGTCCGGTGTTGGGATTCCAGAGCTGGCTGTTGAAGCCCTCGAACATCGCACGGTGGCTCACGTAATTTATCAGTTGGGCTTTGCGGTCGAAGTCCTCCGGGCTGGCCGGTGGGCCCAGTTCCTGCTCCATCGCTTTGACGAAGGCCGTGATCTCCTGTCCGCCCCTGGAATGCCAGTCGTGGTAAGCCCATGCATCACTCGGAGGCCACTGGTCTGATGCGGGAAGCATAGAGCGCATAGTGTCGGAGGAAGGAGGTGAAGGCAACCCGATCTCTGTCGAGAAGCCGCGCCCGCGCCGCGTGTAATAACTGGACGGTTCACCGTAATGCCAGGGGCCACTGTCCTGCAGGTTGATGCTGCGCGAGTTCGGCATATAGTAGCGCGTGCCGTCCAGCGTGCGTATCAACTCGTCCAGTCCCTCGTTGATGATGGGCGGCGGGACGCCTTCGTTGCGCCCGCACCAGATGGCGAGCGAAGGATGATTGCGAAACCGCAGCAGGGTCTCGCGGGCATTGGCCAGGAAAAGCGCCGGGTCGTCCGGCTCAAGATTCCAATCCTGCGTCGAGAGCCAGAAGTCGTTCCAGACGAGCAATCCATATTCGTCCGCCAGGTCGTAGAAGACTTCCTCCGTATTCTGGCCGCACCAGTTGCGAACCATCGTCATATTGGCTTCGCGGTGAAGCCGGAAAAAAGGCTCCATGCGTTCGCGCGAGACGCGCTTGCGCGAATCGTCCAGGCCCCAGTTGCCGCCTTTGCAGGCGATGCGAACGCCGTTGACGCGAATCACCAGGAAGGGCGAGGCGCGGCGATCTTCCAGAGTGCGAATCGCGGCAGACTCTTCTCCGCCGGGCATAAAGGATGCCACCCATCCTTCTGCCGACTCGATGATTCCCTCGTGGCTCAGATTGACGACGTGCTGGCCCGCGAGGCTTGCGACGGACGGCATGTACTCGACGCGGCGCGTGCTACCAGACTTGTCCAGCAGCGTCAGCTCATAGCTGATCTCCCGAATGCCGAAACGCAGAGTCTTTGTGTCGGATTCCCTGTTGGCGGTCGTGAGCTTCACCTTTAAATGATAAAGCTCCGGGCTGCCATAGCCGTTGGGCCACCAGAGTCGCGGCGCTTGGAGGCTGAGCTGCGGGAAGTCAGCCGGGGATAGTTTTACTTCCGTTTGTCCTGGCTCGACCATCACGGGGCGGCGAACCTTGACGCCCTCGAACGTGGCTTCGAGCACACCGGAGAGCGCCCGACCGGAATCATTGCGAAGAGGTATGTTGAGCGTGACGCTCGCGCGCCTCGTGTCCGGCAAAGGCAAGCGTGTGACGACTTGCACGTCGCCTATTTTCAGAGGGCCGGTGGCCTTGAGCGTGACCTCCTGCCAGATGCCTGTGTTACGGTCGCGGACTGCGGGAATCCAGTCCCACCCTTCAGTACAGATGAAGGTAGGCCCATCGAGGCAGAGCGCGCCGCCGTTCGGGCCCGGCCCGGCCTTGATTGATTGCTCGTGCGGGATACCGGGATGCGGCGGCGGTGAAACGCGAACCGCGAGGGCGTTTGGGCGGCCCGGCGCGACGAGCCCGCTCACATCAAATTCGCCGCGCGTGAATGCGCCCCTGATCCTGCCCAGATATTTCCCGTTCAGCCAGACGAGCGCGGAATAGTTGATGCCGTGCAGGGTGATCGTAAACAGGCGGCCTGCGCTTGAGGAGGGCGGCGTGAATTCGGTGCGATACCAGTAATCCTGCTTGTTTAGGGTTTCGGGAATAGCGAAGTTGTTCAATCCGTAATCGGGGTCCGGGTAGACGCCACGGTCAATGAGCGTCGTCAAGACAGTGCCCGGCACGGTCGCGTCCATCCAGTCGGCGGTCGTCAAACCGGCACGCGAAATGACGGAGCCGTCCATGCCGACCCTGGATGCTTCGAGCAGTCGCCATCCGCCCGAGAGGGCCCATTCATCTTCGCCGCGCGGCGTCAGGGCGGGCGCGTTAGTCGCGGCGGGTAAGGGCCTGGGCTTCGACGGCTCTGTCTGGGATCTGGGAAGCGTCGCCGGTTCCTGCGGAGCGCGTAGCCCGTCCTGTCCCTTGGTCTGGACGGGCCAGGTTTTTGAAGCGGCCTCGAATGCCAGCAAGTCCAGGCTTTTCCCCTGGGTCATCAAAGAACTTATCTCATCGGTTGAGAGCGCGCGCGGGAGCAAAGTGAAGCCCGCGATCTTTCCAGAGAAGTGTGTGGCAAACGTCCAAGGTAAAGCGACGGGCGCGAGGTGAATGATGGGGGCCGCCGGAAACAAATCTAATTTACCGGAAGAGAGCAGCACGCCTTCGCCGTAGAGGAACAGCTCGCCGTCTTTGAAAGTGGCGCACAGGAACTGCCACTTGCCGGGAGTGAGCTGCATTTCAGTAGCGACGACGCCGCTGCCCGACCAGAAGGAGAGACGATTGGCCTGCTGGACGACGAAGTAGCGCTGCGTGCCGGGCTCGCCCAGCGGGTCGCCGAATCCTGCCAGCACCGTGCTCTCCTTGATGGGAGCATCGCTTTTGAACCAGCCATACATCGTCCAGGATTGATCCGCTCGAACGGGGCCGTCCTCCGGCAGGAGCGGCTTTTTCAATCCGAGCCCGGACGGGATGAAGCTCGCGTTGTATGGGCCATAGACCGTGCCCGTTGCGGCCCCTTGTTGCAGGCTGCTTGAAAGAAACAGCAACCACGTCAAGAGAATAAATAGCTGGCAGGTCATCGCTGGTCTAAGGGGCGCGCGGCGGCGGCGGAAGCCTCAATTATCGAGAGCGCTCGTCCGGTTAAAATCGGTCTTATGGAATTGCGGTGACTCTGCCCGTGACTGCGAAACTCTCCGTCAAGACACCCGTCGTTTCGGCGTCTGACGGGCCGGTGAAGCCCGGTTGTTTACCGCCGACAGAGACTCTAAACTCTCCCGGCTCAAGCATGCGCTTGCCGTTATTATCAATCAGGGCCAGGTCCGCAGGCATGAGCGTAAACGTGATGCGCCTGCGCTCTCCCGGCTTGAGGTATATTCTCTGAATGCCTCTGAGCGCTCTCGTGGGAACGGGAACAGAAGCGGCCACGTCTGTCAGGTATAGCTGAACGACTTCATCGCCGCCCCTCTCGCCCGCGTTCTCGACATCGACGCTGATGCGAAGGTTCCGGTTCGGCTTCAGGCTCTTAGCGCTTAATTTAAGGTTGGCGTACTTAAATCTCGTGTAGCTGAGCCCGTAGCCGAAAGGATAGAGAGGCTCTCCCTTAAAGAAGCGATAAGTTTTGCCCTCCATCCTGTAATCATTGAAGGGCGGCAATTGCTCTACGGACTTATAGAATGTGATGGGCAGGCGGCCACCCGGATTGTAATCGCCGAAGAGAGCATCCGCGATAGCCGTGCCGCCCTCTTCGCCCGGATACCAGGCCTGAACGATAGCCGCGACATTCTCTTTGGCCCAATTGACGGCCAGCCCGCTGCCGCTCAGCAGGACGAGCACCACCGGCTTGCCCGTCGCATGAACGGCCCTCAACAGCTCGTCCTGTACCTTCGTCAATCCCAGCTCCGTCCTGTCGCCGCCGCGAAAGCCTTCCGTCTTAACCTCCATCTCTTCGCCTTCGAGCGAAGGCGAAAGCCCGAGCGCCATGACCACTACGTCCGCCTCCCTGGCTTTGGCGATGGCTTCCTCGCGCAGCGTCGAGGCGAAGTTCGGCGGGCTCCAAACCAGTTTGGCCGTGGCCGCAGCATAGCGGTCGTAATACTCTATGTGAATCTTGTAGGCGCGGCCCGCCTCTAACTCGATGGGCTTGGTCACGGTTTTCCCGCTGCCATCGCGCCAGGCTTCAACAAAGAGCTGATCGTCCAGGTACATGCGCACGCCGTCGTCGGCCCGCGCGCCGAGCTGGTACGTCCCCGAGCGAGGAGGCACGATCACACCCGTCCACCTGGCCGAAAAATTATCCATCGGCAGTTGAGGCACGGGAGGATTCGTAAACCAGTCGAAGTTAAGATCGTTGTCAACTCTCGTCACAACGGGCGAGCCCTGCAAATCTTTATTGTCGAAATACTCTCCCTTGAGCCCGGGCGTACGCCTGTCGTCGGAAGAAAACAGGGCTGAAGCCGGGACGGGGATGACGAACTCGTTTGTGAGCGTCGTGCCCAGAGCATGCAGCACCCTTGTGCCCGCAGACACCTTGCGCCGGATGCCTTCGAGCGGCGTCACCCACCTGGATGGAATGCCGTTGTAGTTGCCGAGCAGCACGTCAAGCGCATCGGCATTAGGGCCGATGACGGCGATGGTCTTGATCTCTTTTTTGAGCGGCAGGATATTGTTCTCGTTCTTCAACAGGACCAGGGACTCGCGCGCAGCCGTCAAGGCCAGCTCACGATGAGCGGGAGAGTCGTTAACCTCTATGGGGATGCGCGAGAAGGGAACCATCTCGGGCGGGTCGAACATCCCCAGCCTGAACCTGGCTTCTAACAGACGTTTCACCGAACGGTCGATCTCGGCCTCGCTAATCAAGCCCTGTTTGACCGCCGGGATGAGCGCCCTGTATTCATAGCCGCAGGTCAGGTCTGTCCCGGCCTTGACGGCCAGGGCGACGCCCTCCTCCTCGGTCTTCGCAAAGTGATGGTTCTTATAAATGTCTGCGACGGCATCGCAATCGGAGACGACGTAGCCGCCGAATCCCCATTCGTCGCGCAGTATGTCCGTCATCATGCGACGGCTGGCGCAGACCGGCTCGCCGTTAACGCTGTTATAGGCGCACATGATGGAACCGGCCTTACCCTCGACGATGGCGGCGCGGAAAGCCGCCATGTATGTCTCCCTGAAATCTCTTTCGAGCGCCCTGGCGTCGAAGGTGTGGCGCTCGGATTCCGGCCCGCTATGCACGGCGTAGTGCTTGGGCGTGGCGATTGTTTTCAAATAGCGCGGGTCGTCGCCCTGCATGCCTCTGACGAAGGCAACGCCGAGTCTGGATGTCAGGTAAGGGTCTTCGCCGTAGGTCTCCTGGCCTCGCCCCCAACGCGGGTCGCGGAAGATATTAATATTGGGCGACCAGAAGGTGAGGCCGTAAAACCTCTTCCTGATGTCGTGCCTGACGGCATCGTTATATTTGGCTCTCGCCTCGTCCGAGATGGCGCTCGCCACCATCTGCATCAACCCGGCATTCCAGGTCGCTCCCAGACCGATGGCCTGCGGAAACACTGTGGCCGTCCCCGCATAAGCGACGCCGTGCAGCGCCTCGTTCCACCAGTCATAAGCGGGAATCTTCAGCCTCTCGATGGCCGCGGACTTGTTCATCATCTGCGAGACTTTTTCCTCCAAAGTCATACGGCTGAGGAGATCGTCAACCCTGCGCGCGACGGGCACATGAGGGTTGAGATAGTCCGGCGTTGAAGCTTTAGCCGAAGGCTGTTGAGCGCCGACGGGCAGACTCAGCATGAAGATCGAGCCGAGACAGAGCAGCGTCAGAATCCGGCGCGTCGTAGGTCTCAAAAGGATAGACTTCTTCACGGCATGCGGCGAATGCATCTCTCTTATCTCCTCTTGCGTTCAAGCTAAAGGGAATTCTGGCTCGACGGCAGGATTTTCTCCGGCTACCTTGTTCGCGCCTCAACTATCACGGCTTCAAAGGGTGCGAGTTGCAGCCTCTCCTGGACTTCCTGTTGCTCGGACGCGGCCCTGTTACTAAAGATCACGCGCAACTGTGGACGCGCTCTTCCACGAGCGATGCTCTCATCCAGGCGCAGGCTGCGGCTTTCACTGGACATGTTGAGCGCGATGAGCATGGTCTGAGACGGGCTGCGGCGACGATAAGCGAAGACGTGCGGGTCATTGCCGATGCTCGCGTAGTCGCCGTCGAGCAGCGCCGGGCTGCGGCGGCGCAGGCTGATGAGACGCCTGTAAAAATTGAGTATCGAAGACGCGTCCCTGTCCTGCACGCTGACATTGGTTCGGGCTGCCGTCGCGGGTATCTTGAGCCAGGGCCGACCCGTGGTGAAACCGGCTTGCGGCCCGTCGTCCCACTGCATCGGCGTCCTCTCGCCGTCGCGCCCCTTGTTGGCGGGCCAGTATCTTTTGCCGACGGGGTCTTGCACCTCGTCAATGGTTTTGGGCTCGGTCGTCACCATCCCTATCTCTTCTCCGTAATAGAGGAAGGGCGAGCCGCGCAGCGTCAGCAGCATCGTGGCCAACAGCTTGGCGATCTCATCGTTATGCACGCCGTCGCCGTAGCGGTCATAGGCGCGTGGAATATCATGATTGCTCAGCACGTAAGTCGTCCACCTGCCTCGCAGCGCCCGTTCAGAGTCCGCGATGACGGAGCGAAAGGCCGTCGCATCCAGACTCGTCCGCACTTTCCCCATCACCAGGAAAAAATTGAAGGGCAGTTGCAGCTCATTATTCGTGGGCCCGTAATAGCTCATCAGCTTGTCCCACTCCGGCACGTACGCCTCGCCGATCAGGACGCGGTTCGGGTCGTACCTGTCTGTGAAAGAGCGCAGGCGAATCAGCACGTCATGTATCTCCGGCAGGTCGCGGTTGTATATCAAGTCCTGCAAGTGCTCGGTCGTGCTGCCGGGCCGCAGCTCCGCCCTCACCGGATTGTCGCGTAGCTGACTGTCTTCAAAGAGAAAGTTGACGGCATCGAGCCTGAAGCCGTCGGCCCCGCGATCGAGCCAGAAACGCACGGTCTCAAACATGCGCTTCTCCACCGCCGGGTTATGCCAGTTCAAGTCCGGCTGCTCGGAATAAAAGCGGTGATAGTAGTACTGGCCCGTTTTCTCGTCGAGCGTCCAGGCCCTCGGGCCAAAGGAGGATGACCAGTTATTGGGCGGGCCGCCCGCCTTCGGGTCGCGCCAGATATACCAGTCTCGATAAGGCGAATCGCGCGACGAGCGCGAGGCCTTGAAAAAGGGATGCTGGTCGGACGTGTGATTGAGCACGTAGTCTATGATGATTTTGATATTTCGTTTGTGCGCTTCACGCACGAGCCGATCAAAATCGGCGAGCGTGCCGAACTGCGGGTCTATATTTTCGTAATCGCTCACGTCATAGCCGAAGTCCACTTGAGGAGAAGGATAGAAAGGGGTTATCCAGATCGCATCTATGCCGAGCCCGGCGAGGTAATCCAGCTTCGACGTGATGCCGTTGAGGTCGCCGATCCCGTCGCCGTTCGAGTCCTTGAAGCTGCGCGGATAAATCTCATAAAAGACGGCACGCTGCCACCAGGGCGTTCCGCGAGAGCGAGAGCTTCGCGCGCTGCTTGGCCTCGTCGCCCGGCCAGGCGGCCTGCGCTGCGCGAGTGCGCCATCCGTCATCAGGCAAAGCTGTAGGATGATGAGCGATAAGTAGAGGGCGCAGGTCATCTTCGACGGCCATGTTCTACGGCAAGCTTGATGGTTCATCCGATTTGAAATGCCTCTTGAATGGGAATAATAGAGCGCTCTGATTGTCGGGGACTGCGCCGCATGAGAGCCGCCCGAACGGTTATTCCGGGCTCAAGGTTTCCGCCTTCGCCATGCCCTCCAAAGCGATAGCGCGTCGTCCGAGGATAAGTGCGCCGTAGACGCCGCTATCGCCGCCCAGAGTGGCTTGCAGTATGTTGATCTTTTCGGGGGGCAGCATGGTGTTGCGGTCTCGAACCTGGCGTCGCAGCGGCTCTAAAAGCTGTTCGCCCGCCGTCGAGACACCACCGCCAAGGATGACGGCCTCGGGCGAAATAACATTGATGATATTGCTGATGCCGACTGCAAGATAATAGACCGTCTCGTCCCAGACTTCTGCGGCGAGACGGTCGCCGCCGCGCATAGCCTCGGCAACAGTCTTCGCCGTCACCTCCATTATCCCTCCCGCCATCGTCGTCATGGAGCTTTGCTCTCCGGTCAACAAACGCTCCCTGGCCCGCCGGGCAATGCTCGTCCCCGAGCAGATCGCCTCCATACACCCGCGCGCCCCGCATCCGCACCTGGGCCCATCCGGGAGCACCGTGATATGCCCGACTTCACCGGCCCCGTCCTTGACTCCGTGAAGGATTTTGCCTTCGATGATAATGCCGCCGCCGATGCCGGTCGAGATCGTGATGTAGACCACGTTGCGCAGGCCGCGTCCAGCGCCGTACTTGGATTCTCCGAGCGCGGCGGCATTGGCATCGTTATCCAAGACCGAGCGCACCCCGAGCCTTTTTTCAATCAGCTCGACGATGGGAAACTCGTCCCAGTCCGGGAGGTTCGGGGGCGAGAGAACCACGCCGCGCTGGCGATCTAAGGGCCCACCGCATCCGACCCCGGCGGCGATCAGGCGTGTGGCTGTCTCTTTCACCATCCGCTCGATCTCTTTGACTGCGTTCTCCACGACGCGATACGGCCCGATTTCGACCTGCGTGGCAAAGCGATGACGCGCGATCACATTCCCGTCCGTGTCCGAGAGCGCGACCGCGATCTTGGTTCCACCGATATCAATACCCGCTATGGCTTCCGTGCTCATAATATGGCGTACCTGACTGTTAATGAAAAAAGTGTTCCGGCGCTTTTCGTGCGAGCTTTATGCTATTGGCCGGGGAGGGCCGTCTGCGACTATGACACGCGCGCATGTGTGCCGTCGCTCCTGCAATGACGCCTGCGAGCGCGCGTCGCCCATGCCTCTATCTATTCCGAGAAAATTTGCGGGGTCTCCAAGCAATCGTGCTAAAGCCTTCGGGCCATGATGTCGCTACCCATGGTCATATCATAACAAGGATGGTATTTGACGGGTAGAAGATTTATTTCCACCGTCTATCGGTTCGGCGATTCGGACGGGTCGCGCAGGTCGGCCTTATTGCTGCGGTACGGCTGGTAATCAATGCCCCAATCTACGCCGATCACTTCGAGCTTCATCTGCTCTCCGTCCACACGCACGACCAGGTAGTGATAAGCGTTATCTCCGCGATTGACGCCGGGCTTGACCAGATGCTCAAGCGAGAGCTTGACAGCCTTATTGGCCTTCAGATATTCGCTCGTGTCGGGTTCGCCGCTGTAAGGGTAGAGCGGTGCGCCGCCTCCGCCCGTGACGATCTGATCCATACGGTATCTGAGTCCGGTCCTACTATCTTCGTATCGCTCGACCCAGTGCTCGAAGAGATGCTCGTGACCCGTGAAGATCGCCTTGACATGATGCTGTCTGAATAAGGGTAGATATCTGGCCCTGATCGCCGCCGCCTGCGGTTCTACTTTAGAGCCGCCGTGCGGCCCGGAAGAGAAGGGCGGGTGATGAAAGAAGGCGAGGACATTCACGTAGCGCTTGCGGTCAAGCGAGTCCAACTGGCTTTTGATCCATTCATACTGGCGATCATCCGTCGCAATGTTGGAATCGAGCGCGACGACGAAGGTGTTGCCGTAGCCGAAGGCGAAGGTCGGATAGCCGTTCAATCTTCTGGTCGTCCAATCGGGCGGAATGAGCTGTGCCATCGCCGCGAGGTAGTTGCGCAGTCCCTTCTGCCGGTCAGGCGCGTCAAGCTCCTGGGCGGCTGTCACGTCATGATTGCCGGGGGCCAGGAAATAAGGGACGCCGCCCTCGGTCGTTAACCTGTTGACCAAATCCACGAAGCTCTTGTTCCACTGCTTCGCATCACGACCGTCAACCACGGCGTCGCCCGATTGCAAAATGAAACGGACGGGGAAAGAGGTCCGCTCCAGCTTCTTTATCGTGCGCAGCATCGAGTCCACGATCAAAGAATGCTCATACTGGATATCCCAGCCGTCTCTTCGACCGCGAGTGTCGCCGTAGACGATGAAGGAAAATCTCTGGATGCCTGCCGACGCTTCCTCTTTCGGCAGAGGGTTGCGCGGCGCGGCTATCGGTCGCACATCGTTACCGCCCGGTGGCGACGGCTGAGTGATAGGCGATTGCGCCGGGCTTTGAGTTTGAGCTGTGGCGGTGGCCAGGAGATGGGCCAGACACAATAGTAGTATGACGAGCGAGATACGTTGGCGCATTTTCTATATACCGTTTGACGAACCCTTTTGCTGCTGGTTGGATGGAAAACCTCACGCCCTGGGACTTAGCGGCTCTGCGCGGCGGCCCCGAGCAGGAGCTTGCCGCGCAGCTCGATCTGCTGCGAAGAGCGCCCGACGAAGACGTCGAACTCGCCCGGCTCTGCGCGCCACCCCCTCGCTGCCGTATCATAAAAGGAGAGCGAACGGTCATCCAGGATAACCGTGAGCCTCTTGCTCTCTCCGGGGCGAAGACTGGCTTTGACGAAACCCTTCAACTCCTTGATGGGGCGCTCCACGCTCGCGTGCCGGTCTCCGACATAGACCTGCGCCACGTCCGCGCCTTCACGGCTCCCTGTATTTCTCACGTCGAAGGAGACCTCGTAGCGCGTCGCCGCAGAAGCGCCGCCCGAAGTTATGCCGGGGATGGGTTTGATCTTCAGGTTGCTATATTCAAAAGTGGTATAGGAGAGGCCGTAGCCGAAGGGGAAGAGCGGCTTCGTGCCGCTCCTCTCGTAGCCGCGATAACCGACGAAGACGCCTTCCTTATAGACTATGCGATCTGTTCCAGCCTCCGCGTAGTAGCTCTCGTGTACGGGATTGTCCTCCCAGCGGCGTTCAAAGGTGACAGGTAAACGGCCAGAAGGATTCACGTCTCCGAAAAGAATTTCAGCCAGCGCAGTGCCGCCCTCCTGTCCCGGATACCATGCCGCTATGAGCGCTGGAACGGAATGGAGCCAGTTGTTCATGTCCACGCCGCCGCCGCTCGTGAGAACGACGATAGTCTTGCCGTTGACCGCCGCAATCTCACGAATAAGTTCATCGTGTCCGGGCGGCAGTCGAAATGTCCTGTCAGCGCCTTCGGCCTCGACGCCGGGGTCAAAACCCGCCGCGATCAACACCACGTCGGCTTTCGCCGCGAGTCTCTTAGCCTCCGCATCAACCATGCTGCCCTGGCGCATGATTCCCATTTGCATGCGCGTCCCGAGCCTGCCCGCACGACTGCCCATGCGCTGTTCGAGCACGATCTTGTGAGCCCTCGCGTCGAGCGAGAGCGTGTCCACGCTCACCAGCGCCCTGGCAGCAGTCCAGTTGTCGAATATCAGCCGGTCGTCCACGTACAGGCGATAGAAGCCTCCGTCTTCCCCGGTCGAGGTGGCGAAGATTTCATACTGGCCCGGACTCTGCGGGATGTAATAGCCCGTCCAGCGAGAGGAAAGCGTCTGCTCGGGGAATGAGCGAGCCTGTCTTGAGAAGTTGATGTGCGGCTCTGTGCGCGTGACCGCCGGAGCACCCTGTAGGTCTCGGAGGCTGAAGTATTCGGCGCGCAAGCCCTGTTGCCCGTTCGCTTCTGCGGTCGAGAAGTTGGTCGCTTCGGCCATCTCGCTCAAGGAGAGCAGCCCGCGCGCATAGTGAACCTGAGCCGCAGTGCCAGGATAATTGGCGAGCCCTTCAAGGAAGCTGGTGGCCGTGAACGGTTCCACGCGGGCGCTGCCGCCCCCGACGGGCACAGCCGGGTGAGCGTTGGGGCCGATGACGGCGATGGACTTGATCTTCCTCTTATCGAGCGGCAGAAGGCTGCCTGCGTTCTTGAGCAGCACCATGCCCTGGCGTGCGCCTTCAAGGGCGACCCTGCGCCCCGCCAGGTTATAACGCGCAATAGTGTTGTCCGTCTGCTCGCGGTCGAGCCAGCCGAAGCGTACAGCCGTGCGCAGGATGCGGCGTACTTTGTCGTCAATCACAGCCTTCGAGACCTTGCCCTGCTCAATCGCCGGGAGGAGATTCTCTCTGTTCATGAACTTGCCGGAAGGCATTTCAAGGTCGAGGCCGCCGTTGGCCGCCGCCAGAGCGTCGTAGGTCGAGACCCAGTCGGACATCATGATGCCGTCGAAGCCCCACTCCCTCTTCGCCACGTCCGTGTTCAAGTAAGCGTGCTGCGACATGTGCGCGCCGTTGGTCAGGTTGTAGGCATCCATAATGGCCCCGACGCGCGCCTCCTTGACGGCGGCCTCGAAGGCTGGCAGGTAAATCTCGCGCATCGTCCGCTCGTCAATGATGGAATCCGTATTGTGACGATTGAACTCGGAATTGTTTCCCATGAAGTGTTTGACGGTCGCGCTTACGCCCTGGCTCTGCACGCCGCGTATGTAGCCGACGGTGAGGCGCGAGGCGAGGAATGGGTCTTCGCCGAAGTATTCAAAATTCCTGCCGTTCATCGGCGCGCGGTAGATGTTGACACCTGGGCCCAGCAGAAAATGGACGCCCTTGGCTCGCGCGTCTCGCCCGAGCTGCGTGCCCACCTGCTCTGCCAGTTCCGTGTTCCAGGTGGCGGCCAGCGCGATTCCGCCCGCCATGGCCGTGGCGGGCCCGAAGTTGCGAACGCCCACGGGCCCATCGGCCATCTTCATGCGGGGCACGCCCAGGCGCGCGAGGCCGCGAATGAAAAAGTCGTTCACTCCTCCGAGCATGTCCACCTTCTCCTCAAGCGTCATCTGAGCGAGTATGGACTCGACGTGGCGCTCGACTTCGGCTGAAGGCGGAGCGGCTGGGGACTGGGACAAAATCGGAAGAGCGCTGTGCATGAGAAGTAGTAGAGCCGCGAACGCCGAACAGGATTTTCGCATTAGGGCACGCCTTCTCGAATATTGATACGAGCTTTAAACTAGCATACCATCAAACCCGCATCCTTAAAAAAAGAGCGCCCGCCGCGCTTATCTCGTTCGTTCACTGTGCAGCCGCCCTTATCTGGAGATCATCATCAGGCAAAGCGGAAAGTTTCTCGCCGCAGCACGGCGAGTCGTGCTGTTGCCGGACGCGCGTGCGATAAGTATTGACTAAGCTTCGCTGCCGGTAATACCATTCCAGCACCCCAGGACAGCGAGCGCAGGCCGCTTATGAACCCCCGGCATAAGCTCCCACTTTATCGCAGGAGGGAGAACATGCGTCGTCTCAACCATCCGGTTCGATCAGTTCTCAAGCTGACGGTCTATACGGCTGCCGCCATAACTCTGACCATCATCTTGCCGGTTATGCCGGGTGAGCAATATCTGCATGCCCAGTCGCAGAGCAGTCGTGAGACGGCCAGGGCCGAGATGGAGGCGCGACAGAGGGCGCTCTGGAATTTAGAGAAGGTGAAGCAAAAGCTCTCACGCAGACCTTCCGAGCCGCACCTGATGACATACCAGCAGATTAAAGATGATTTCGAGCAGTTGCAAAGAGTCAATTATCATCTTGCCGGGACGGTCATCGCGGGACAGGCCATCGACTACGCGCAGATCAGGAAGGATGCGGCGGAGGTCAAGAAGCGCGCCTCAAGACTTAAAAACAATCTCGTGCTCCCGGAGTTTGAGAAGGATGAGAAACTGCAAAAGAGCTTAGACCAGCTCGCCGCCTCAGAGGAACTGAAGCCGGCGATTGACGCGCTCGACGCAATCGTCAACCGCTTTGTCTGGAATCCTGTCTTTCAACAGCCCAACGTCCTGGATGTCGAAAACTCCGTCAAGGCCAGGCGCGACCTAGAAGCGATTCTCAAATTGAGCGAACAGATTCAGAAACGCGCGGAGGCTTTGAGCAAAACTGCCGCCAAGAGCCAGTAGCTGAAATCCCGCGCTCCGCCCGAGCGTCGCTTCAGAATCTTGAGCCTCGCCGGTATCAGCAAAAGGGGATTCCCCTCGCGCGCCCCGCGATTGTGCCCCAACAATCTGCGCGGTTCTGCTTTGATTATTCTCTCTCAAAGCCGCAACGAAATATTCTCCTGACAGCAGCTTTAGTGTAAAGTGGGTTCTCCCAGAGCCAGGCCCAATCTTTCTCGATGCAACCGAACCATTTTCCGGGAGGCTTGAACATTGGCGAGCGCAGCGTTGCCGCTTCTTGAGATGCGCAACATCACGAAGACTTTTCCGGGCGTGCGCGCGCTCGACGGCGTGACCTTCGACCTGCGCGCGGGAGAGATTCACGCGCTCGTCGGCGAAAACGGCGCGGGCAAATCAACGCTCATGAAAGTGCTGAGCGGCGTTTACCCGGCGGGCAGCTATGGCGGCGAGATTCTGGTAGGCGGCGAAATCCAGCGCTTCGGCAACGTGCGCCAGGCCGAAAGAGCGGGCATCGCCGTCGTCTTTCAGGAACTCTCGCTCGTCAAAGACCTCACGGTCGGCGAGAACATATTCCTGGGGCGCGAGCCGAACCGCTTCGGCATCGTCAAGTGGGATCAGCTCTACGGGCAGGCTCAAAAGCTGCTCAACGATCTGCATCTACAGATTGCGCCGCGCACGCCCGTACGCAACCTCGGCATCGGCCAGCAACAACTGGTCGAGATTGCCAAAGCCCTCTCGCAGGACGCGCGCATACTCGTTCTTGACGAGCCGACTGCCGCGCTCACGGATGCGGAGGTCGAAACGCTCATCCTGATCCTCAATAAGCTGCGCGCGCGCGGCGTCGGCATGGTCTACATCTCGCACAAGCTCGAAGAGGTGTTCCGCCTGAGCGACCGCATCACAGTCCTGCGCGACGGGCGCACGGTCGGGACAGAGCCGACCGCCGCCCTCGACCAGGCCAGGGTCATCGCGCGCATGGTCGGGCGCGAAGTCGGCGACATCTTTCCCAAGGCCGAGCACGAGATGGGAGAAGTCGTCTTTGAAGTCCGCGATATGACGGTCGAAGACTCGAACGTGCGCGGTAAGCTGTTGGTCGATCACGCCAGCTTTGCCGTCCATCGCGGAGAAGTCCTGGGGATTGCCGGGCTCATGGGCGCAGGCCGCAGCGACCTCCTGATGGCCATCTTCGGAGCCCACTCGGGCCGCGTCACGGGCGAGGTTTTCGTCGTGGGCAAGCGCGTGCAGATCAAGAGCCCCTCGGACGCGATCCGCTACGGCATAGGCTACGTGACGGAGGACAGGAAACGCTTTGGCCTGGTGTTAGATCAGACCATTCTGAATAACGCGACGCTCGCCAGCCTGCAACAGGTCTCCGGCCGTTTCATCACTAATCGAGACGCCGAGCGCGCAGCCAGCGAGCGTGCTTCGCGTGACCTGCGCATCAAAGCGCCCGACGTGCTGACCATCACCGGAACGCTGTCGGGCGGTAATCAACAGAAGGTCGTGCTCGCCAAGTGGCTGCTGACCAAACCCCGCGTCTTCTTTCTGGATGAGCCGACGCGCGGTATTGATGTCGGCGCGAAACAAGAGATTTACGCGCAGATCAACCGGCTCGCGCAGGACGGGCTGGCCATCATCCTCGTTTCTTCGGAATTGCCGGAAGTGCTCGGCCTCTCAGACCGCGTGCTGGTTCTGCATGAGGGACGCATTACGGGCGAGTTTACGCGCGCCAGCGCGACCCCCGAAGTCGTCATGGCCTGCGCCACCGGACAGACGGAGCGCGCCGCCTGATGATACCGAGGCTTATATGGCTTGTTTCCGAACATGGCAATGATGGGAGCATGGCCGGAAGGGGCCGGGGACGCGCCCGGACTTGTCAGCGCGGGCCTATGACCGTATTCTGAAGCTCAGCCGCACCATCGCCGAGCCGGTTGCAAGCGAGCGGGCAGGGAAAAAAGCCTTGGCGGAAGCTTCCGTTTAGCGCTCCCTGAATAGCGCCTGCCGGACGTGCAGGGCGACGGGTGTACACCAAAGCGTTGGTTCGGCATACTAAAAAGATTAACTTTTAGTAAAATAAGGCAACGACGCGCGAGAAGCGCCGCATCTCAAAGAACGTGAAAGAGCCCTTCGGCTCGCCTCCTCCCGTCTGGGCGAAGAGAAGGGCGATGTGAGGTCTTTCACCGAGATCAAGCGGTTGCGCCGCACGCCGGTTCTCCAGGGAGCATGGAAGAGTTAGCAAGACTTCCGCCGCTGGCCCGAGCAAACGGACACGTGACCGCAGCCGAAACCGAGACACCACAGCGCACGGACTACGCCCTGGCGCAAGCAGCGGCAGCAGGCGAGATGACGGCCTTCGAAGAACTCTACTCCCGTCATAATCGCCGAGTCTACTCGCTCTGCCTCAGGATGACGCAAAACGTCTCGGAAGCCGAAGACCTCGCACAGGAA
>DASVQM010000003.1:0-134416 GCA_036389095.1 Pyrinomonadaceae bacterium | reverse complement strand
CACCGACACGAGACCGATTCCGTATGGTGACCCGAGGTCGAGGTCGACGGATGTGAGCAGTGGGCCTGGGACGGGCAATGGGATCGGGACGGGGACAGGGGGAGGAGTCGGCTCGGGTGAAGGCGGCGGCGTCGGGCCCGGACAGGGAGGCAATACCGGCGGAGGCCCGAGGCATCCGGGCGGCGGTGGGCCCGGCGGCGGAGGCGACGGCCCGGACGTGAACAAGATATTCAACCCGCGCGAGGTGACGCAGAAGGCGCGCATCATCTCGAAGCCGGAGCCGCAGTACACGGAAGAGGCCAGGAGAAACCAGATTTCCGGGACGGTAATCCTAAGAGCCGTCTTCTCATCCTCGGGACAGGTCACAAATATTCGCGCCGTTAACGGCCTGCCCTTTGGCCTGACGGAAAAGGCGATAGCGGCGGCGAGACAGATACGATTCACGCCCGCGATGAAGGATGGACGGGCCGTGTCGCAGTACATCCAGATCGAATACAACTTCAATCTCTACTGAACGAGCGCGCCCATCTCGCGCCCCGTCTCAAAGTACGAGGTGGTCTCTTCTCTGGAAGAGATCACCTCGTACTTTGAGAGACAATTTCCGCGATCACCATTCCCAACTCAAATTTTCTGTGCAAGCCGCAGGCTGCCTCTCGTTCTATCAGCGAAGTGGTTCTCGCATAGAGGCCGGGCGGAGTCCTCGCAGCGCTGCTATTGGCGGCAGTCCGAGCTTCATGCGGCGCGTGGGGCCAGGCGGCCTGCGCTAGTCTTTAAGTCTGTTCTATAGAGGAGACTGTTATGCATCGAAAGTTCTTTTTTGCTCTCGCGTCCCTTCTCTCGCTCTCGCTCGTGAGCCTGTTCGTCCTGGCGAAAACAGGGACCGGCGACGCGGCGACCCCATCGTCCACCCCGATCACGCAGGGAACCCTACAGGTCGTTGACCCGAGCGGCAAGCCCTTGAGCGTCGCGCCGCTCAAGCACACGTCGGTCAAGGCGGAGATCAGCGGCTTTCTCTCTCGCGTCACCGTCACGCAGGAGTTCGAGAATCCGTTCAAGGATAAGATCGAAGCCGTCTATACCTTTCCTCTGCCGCAGCAGGCAGCCGTTGACGACATGACCATGCGCGTCGGCGAACGCACCGTCAAGGGCAAGATCATGCGCCGCGAAGAGGCGCAGGCCGTCTATGAAGCCGCGCGCAACAACGGACAGGTGGCGAGCCTGCTCGACCAGGAGCGGCCCAACATCTTCACGCAGTCGGTGGCCAACATCCTGCCGGGCGAGAAGATCACGGTCACGATCAGCTACGTCGAGACGTTGAAGTACGAGGAGGGCTCTTACGAGTTCTCATTCCCGATGGTCGTGGGCCCAAGATACATCCCCGGCTCTGCGACGGGACAGCAGGCGGGCGCAGCCGCGCCCGACACGAATCGCGTGCCGGACGCTTCGCGCATCACCCCGCCCATTACGCCGCAGGGCACGCGCGCGGGCCAGGACATATCGCTTGAGCTTTCGCTCGACGCAGGCGTGCCGATTGACGGCCTGCGCTCCAACACGCACGAGATAGAGGTCATCAAGGCGAATGACAGGAGCGCCCGCGTGCGTTTGAAGAACATGGCAGAGATTCCCAATAGGGATTTCGTCCTGCGCTACGACGTGGCGGGACGAAAAGTCGAAGACGCAGTGCTCACGCATCGCGCCGAGCGCGGCGGCTTCTTCACCCTCATTCTTCAGCCGCCCGACCGCGTGACGGCGGAAGACGTGACGCCCAAAGAGATCGTCTTCGTGCTCGACACGTCCGGCTCTATGATGGGCTTTCCCATTGACAAGGCGAAGGAAGCGATGCAGCTCGCGCTCGACGGGCTCTATCCGCAGGACACTTTCAACCTGATAACTTTCGCCGGTGACACGCACATACTTTTCCCGCAGCCCGTGCCTGCGACCCGCGAGAATCTGCGCAAGGCACAGGCATTCTTAGCCACGCGCGAGGGCAGCGGCGGCACGGAGATGATGAAGGCCATTCGCGCCGCGCTTGAGCCTTCGGATAAGCAGGATCACATACGCATCGTCTGCTTTATGACGGACGGCTACGTCGGCGACGACATGACGATCATCAGCGAAGTGCAGAAGCACCCGAACGCGCGCGTCTTCTCCTTCGGCATCGGCAGCTCCGTCAACCGTTTTCTGCTGGACAAGATGGCCCAGGAGGGACGCGGCGAGGTCGAGTACGTGGGCCTCAACGACGACGGCTCGGCGGCGGCGCGTCGCTTTCACGAGCGCGTGCGAAGCCCCCTGCTGACGGACATCTCCATTGACTGGTCGGGCCTGCCCGTCGCGGACGTGTACCCCAAACGCATCCCTGACCTGTTCAGCGCCAAGCCGGTTATTCTTTCGGGCCGGTACACTGGGCGCGGCAGCGCGACCATCAAGCTGAAAGGCAAGATGAGTGGCCGCGACTTCGTGCGCGAGATTCCGGTCGAGCTGCCGGACTCGGAACGACAGCATGACGTGCTGGCGACGCTCTGGGCCCGCACGCGCATTGACGACCTGATGGCACAAGACCTGGAAGGCATACAGACCGGCCACGCGCGCAGTGATATACGCGAGCCGATCACACAGCTCGGCCTTGAATATCGCCTGATGACGCAGTTCACTTCCTTCGTCGCCGTCGAGGAGATGACGGTCACAGAGGGCGGGCAGCCGCGCCGCGTCGATGTGCCCATAGAGATGCCTGAGGGCGTCAGCTACAGAGGCATCCTCGGTGAAGAAGAGGCTGTGTCGGTGAATGCGCCAGCGCCACTTGTTATGTCAGGCAACACCAGCGGCGCAGGAAGAGGCGGTGGCGGCGGCGGCACTCTCGGGAGACCCGTCACGGCACGCAGGAAAGCCAACGTCTCGCCTGCCAGCGCCAATCCTGTCAGGAATGATGTGACAAGAGAGGCGCGCGATGCAGACCAGGCGGCGCGGTTGTCACCCCAAGAGCGGAAGCAGCGAGAGCTTCTCTCGAAGCTGCACCCGTCAATCGCCGCAGTCGTCGAGCGCCTGAGTAAGAAGATCGCTCAGCCGAGCGCGGAGGAAGCGAAGTTCGTGCGCGACGGCAAGGCCGAGGTGCAAATCTGGCTCGCGGACAAGTCGCCGGAGACCATCGCCCAGCTCAAGAAACTGGGCTTCGAGGTGCTGCTCGATCCGACGACCTCCAAGATGCTCATCGGTCGTGTCGCCCTTGATAAGCTGGCGGCTCTCGCCGAGCTACAGTCCGTCCGCTACATCGCCCCGCAGATGTAAGACGGAAGGCGAAAGGATGAAAGCACCGCCCGGGTTAATTGAACTCTTCAATTGACCCGGGCGGTGTTTTCGTCCTTGAGTATTGAGAGGCGAATCGCTTTGGCCTTCGTCTCTGGCCGTGCGGGCCGCAGAAACTTAGCTCTTGGCTGTTGACAGGGGAAGCGTCCATCTGATACACACGCGCTCCGCATCCATTATATGCGTGCTCGCGCGCATGACAGAGCTGTTATTCAGTTTGAATCCGTAAGGAGCATGAAGATGAGAAAAGTTTGCATCCTGCTATTCGCTTCGCTGGCGCTCTGCGCGACCTGCCTGGGCCAGTCAGCGCCGACCAATCAACCTGGCTCCCAGCGCATCAAGCCGCCGACGGCGACCTCCGGGGGCGCTTCGACCAGTAGTCAGAGCCGCCTCACAGAGAGCCTCATCGCCAGAGAGAAAGAGGTCTGGGAGTTGATCAAGAAGAAAGATATACAGGGCTTCTCCGGCTATCTCGCCGAAGACCAGTTGTACGTCACAGGCAACGGCGTCCACACGAAGGCCGAGACGGGGAAGGGGATCGCGGAGTCCGGCCCGTCGGAGCTGAGCCTGGATGAATGGAAAGTGATGATGATAAATAAAGAGACTGCGCTTGTGACCTATAGGGTCACGGCCAAAGGCACTGTCAACGGTCAGGCGATGACGAGAGTTACGCGCGAGAGTACGGTCTGGGCCAAGCGTGGCGGGAAGTGGCTCGCCGTCTTTCATCAGGATACACAGGTCGAGAGCGGAATGTAGAAAAGCAGGGCCGACAGGATAGCTGCCGGATGAGAGATGCCGGACGGTGCAGGGCGCTGTCCGGCATCCGGCAGACGCCCTTTCATTCTTCATCCAGGCTTTTCGATGCTGCTATAATCGCTGGCGAAAAACAGGGAGGGCTGAAGCCGGGGTGGCAAGAGGTTGGGAGAGCAAAGCGGTCGCAGATCAGATGGAAGAGGCTGACGAGCGTGCGCGTGCAGGACGCTCGGCCGAAGATGAGTTGTCGCCGCAGGAGCGCGAGCGTCGCCAGCACCTGGAATCCTTGAAACTATCGCGGGCGCGCACGCTCGACCAGCTCGAACGCGCCACCAATCAAGCCTACCGCGAAATGCTCCGGCGAACTTTACGCGCTCTCGAAGCCGAGCTTGAGACGCTCGATTGATTGTCCGCCGTGGCCGCGCCCGCTCGCCCGGATTGATCCTCTATTGACATCCAAAGATGAACGGGTGTCTACTTCGACGGCAGATATTGATTCACGCCGACGAGCGCCCCCGCCGCTCGTCAACGAACGAGAGCCTTGCTAAGGCTCAACGCCGATGATCGCCACCCACGCCGCAGGCTTCAAAAGCCTCCCTACATCATGACAGCGCTGCTGTCGGAAACTTTGCTCTCACTGAAGAAAGGAGAACCGCTATGGATAACATGACGAGTCATGACATGCACATGTCTCACGAAAATGAGCCTCCTCATAACATGATGGTCGTCGGAGAAAAGAGCGTCTATCTCTCGCATCTTCCGATGTTCATG
The DNA here is from genome assembly GCA_036389095.1 of Pyrinomonadaceae bacterium. Taxonomy (GTDB): domain Bacteria; phylum Acidobacteriota; class Blastocatellia; order Pyrinomonadales; family Pyrinomonadaceae; genus DASQYE01. The sequence continues at coordinate 129,592 of DASVQM010000003.1, read as the reverse complement.
AAGCCGCATAATTTCCAGGTCATCTTGGAGGCGGCTTTCACGCAGGGCGCAAACAGCGTCCAGGAACTCTACGTCAAGGATCGCCAGGCTAACCCGAAGGTCAAGATGTACACCATCGAGCCGCAGGACTCCTTCAAGCTTCAAACCCTGTTCGAGCCAAGACCCCCGGCCCGCAGCTCCTTCAAGGCCACGCTCTTTCGCGGCCACCTTGAGAGAGGAGCCACGGTCGTGGACGGCTTCAAGAATTTCGATGTCAAGATCAAGAGGGTCATCTACGCGCAGGAGCTTGACGGCACGAGGACGAAGCCGGACAAATTGACCTATCTTCTCTTTGGCCGGCCCGGAGAGCTGTTCCTGGCGCATCGGATCACCACCCCGCCGGACTTCGATCAAATCATCTCTGTCAAGATCGAAGGGCACAAGATCACCGAGCAGGAGTTGGCGGGCGGCGTCGAGGTCGTCTTTCTTGAGAGACCGAATACCGCTGCGCAGCGGCTCAAGGAGAAGGAGAAATTAAAAGGGCGGGGCCACGTCACGGGCGCGCACCAGTTTCTGAATCTCAGCGTCGAAGGCGTCACGGAATTTTACTTCGAGGAAGGAGAGCTCGCCTCGGAAGAAGGCTCTTTCCGCACGACGCGGGAAGAGAAAAAGGCCGGGTTCTAAGGTTGGCGAAAAGGCGCGAGCGTCTACGGCACGCCTTCAGAGTCTTGATACTTACGGGAGACCGTAGGCGCTCGCACAGTGCCTCTCGGCTGCGCTCAGGATGAAGCGCTTGCAATGGGCCCGTCGCTCATTTGGTGACGGCTGTTAACGTCGCCTGGCCGCACTCTTTTTTCGAGCCGTCGTTTTCCCGCTGCTTCGCCTGCGAGCGCTCTGCATGCCCTTCTCGACGAGTTGATGGGCTCGCTCCGGGCCGAAGCGCCCGAGCGGACGAAAATGCTTCCCCTTGATCTCGTTATACGAGACGAAGAAGTGCTCTATCTCGGCCAGGAGATTATCGTTGAGGTCTGTGAGGGAATTGATATGGCGATGGTCGCGCGAGTCTGCGGCGACGGCGATGAGACGATCATTGCGCGTCGTCTCTCCATCTCTCTCCGTCTGCTCGGCCTCGATGACGCCGACGAGGCGCGACGGCACTAGACAACCGGCAAAGGCAGGCTCTTCCATCAGCACCAGCACGTCCAGCGGGTCGCCATCGCCGCCCACGGTGTTGGGCAGAAAACCGAAATCGAAAGGGAAGACGGCCCCCGCAGGCAGCACGCCTCCGAGCTTGAACAGACCATGCTCCTCATCATAATCGAACTTGTTGCGGCTCCCCTTCGGGGTCTCTATGATGACGTTAAGCTCTTTGGAGCCCTTGGCGAAGGCCCGCAAACGCGTGAAGCGATGATCTGCCAAATATAGCTCCCCCTTTGGAACGACGGCCCCGGAAATCTTCTCGCACATATACTGGAATCGAGCGGAATATAGCAGCAACGCCGGACATAAGAAAGCGAGTTGACGAAGGAGCACCGGCGGGCGGCCTGGGCCGAAGCGGCTGAGGCGAACGGAAGCGTACGCTTTTTTTCGAGTTCGCCGTCGTGACGAAAATAATATGAACCGGAGCGCCTTTCTCGTCGTTACCAGAGAGAGGCTGTTCGATTCTGGAAGAAGACCGTAAGGCTTGGGAGGCTTGGCAGATGAAACGATGGATGATCGCTCTGTTTCTGGTGGTCGTGGCGGCGGCGGCCGGCGCTTTTCGCAGCACTACGGGAAAATTCAATGCGAACAATCTCACGACCGGCGAAGCGCGCGAAGAGGTACGCCAGAGCTATCAGCTTTCGCCCGGCGCTAACGTCGAAGTACGCGGCATCAATGGGCCCGTCGAGATAGAGACGGGGGACACCGATAGCGCCGAAGTCTATATCCTTCGGACGGCAAATAATCAGACGGATTTGGATAGCAGCAGGATCACGATCACGGCCACGCCGACGAGCCTGCGTATTCAGGGCGAGAAAAGCTCCGGCAATTTCTGGCAGCGTATCTGGCACGGCGAAGTCAAGCATCATGTGACCTTGAAGCTGCCGCGACAGATAGCCCTCACGGTCAAAGGCGTCAACGGAACTGTCAAAGCGGGCGAAGTGACCGGCGCAGTGCAGATCAGCGGCGTCAACGGCAAGGTCGAGACGGCGCAGACCCAGGGCTATTCAGAGATCAGCGGCGTCAACGGCAGAGTGACGGTCGCCATACGCCAGATCGGCGAGAAGGGCATACGCATTAAGGGCATCAACGGCACAGTCGAGCTTCGCTTCAGCGATAAGCTCAACGCAGACCTCGAAGCGCGCGGCATCAACGGCAAGGTCAGTGCGGATATGCCGGACGTGACGGTGCAGGGCGAGCCTGATCGCTCAAACTACAGCGCGCGCATCGGTGCGGGGGGCGCACCGATTACCTTGAGCGGCGTCAACGGCAGCGTGCGACTGACGCGCGGCCCTTCCGCCTCTTCCGAATAGTCTCCCCGGGCAAGGCGGGCGAGCGGCCAGTCGTTCATTAAAGATGAGCGGCTGGCCGCTTCTCTCTTTACGGTCTCTTTAACCGGGCAAGACATCCACGACAATCGCGTCGTGATCTGAGAGGCGTCCTTGCTCGTCTTCCAGTCCGCCGACGACTTTTGGCGGATGGCCCGGCGCGACCCGCACACCTTTTCCCGCGAACCAGTCCAGCTTGAGAGAGGCTCGCCCCTTGTGTTTCTCAAGCGCGCGCTTGAGGAAATAGAAACACCACTGTGGAACCCAATCGGCCATGTTCTTGTTAACGGCCATGTCCCTCACATCGTAGTGCAGCGTACATCCGCCTGGCTCGTTCAAATCCCTGTAATTCCACCCGCGCTTATCCAACTCTCTGAAGAGATGACGCTCGAACCAGCGATCAGGGTGCGGGTAATGATTTTTGATGAAGTAGCCTGGGCCCATCATGACGCGACGCCAGAAGCCGAGCACGGCGTAAGCTGCGCGACGGGAGTTATAAGTCGAGGTGTTCCAGTCGCCGCCGATCAGCACGGGCAGGCGCGGCTCAAGCCCGTCCAGATGATCGAGCATGAGTCTCATCTGAAGATGGCGATGACGCTGCGTGGAATGAGCGTCGAGGTGCAGGCTGACGACCCTCACCATGCCGAGCGGATGATCTAAGTCTGCGACGACGGCACGCTGGCAGCCCAGACGCTTCTCTTTGCCACGCATCTTATCCTTGCCGTTGGGCAGCGCGACCGAATGCGCCCGCAGCAAAGGATAGCGCGAGAGGACTGCGTTGCCATGCAGCGCCAGCGTGTTCTCTCCCTCCATGTAAGCTTCGACGCCGCTGCCCTTGGTGAGCGCCAGGTAGCAGGGCGCGAAAACATAGCTGAGGCCGAGAGCCTGCGCGATTTCCCTCGCCACGAACAGATTACCCGAGCGAGCCATCCCGTAATCCAGCTCCGTGAGCAGCAGCACATCGCTTTCGCCGATCAACGGATGCTCGCCGAGGACGCGGATGATACTGTGCAGCCGTATGCCTCGCTCTATATTCCAGGCCGTGGCCCGCAGCCTGGACGCCGCGCGCGTCCCGTATCCCCGCGTCGCCGCGCTGGAGAAATCCTCCTGCGCGACGCTGCCGAGGACTCTTTCGATCTCCGGGCCGATCTGGGCATAAAGCTCAGATGCCTGCATCTCCCTGGTCGAAGAGAAGGGGAGCAGCTCTGGAAGGAAAGGCGCAAGCTCGTGGTCGAGCACTGAAAGCGATTCGTCTGTCGGATGAGTGATAGCGTAATTCAAGGCCGGAAGATGTTACAGTCTAGCGCCTCTTGTTGACAACCCGTGCTCCGGGCGTTAGTAGAAGAGGAATTAACAGGGATAGACAGGGGAGAAAGGATGAAGGATGAAGGATGAAGGATGAAAGAAGAGTGATTCAAGTTGAACTATCCTTGTTTCATCCTTCATCCTTCATCCTTCATCCTTGCTTTTCCCATCCCTGTTAAATTCCGCTCGTGGAGGAAAGGCGATGGCCGATGGCTACATACTGGCGATTGATCAGGGGACGACGGGAACGAAAGTGCTCATCCTAGATCATGAAGGCGCGACGAAGGCCCTGGCTTATTCGGAGTTCAAACAGTATTACCCGCAGCCCGGCTGGGTTGAGCACGACGCCGAGGAGATATGGGAGGTAACGATCAAGCTCGTCGCGGAAGCTCTCGAACAGTCCGGCCTGCGGGCGGATGAAGTGCGCGCCATAGGCATCACCAACCAGCGCGAGACCACCCTGATGTGGGATAGGAAGACGGGCTTGCCCGTCTCGCGCGCCATCGTCTGGCAGGATAGACGCACCGCCCCTATCTGCGACGAGCTGAAGGCGCGCGGTCTTGAAGCAGACTTTCGCCGTCGCACCGGCCTCGTCATTGACGCTTACTTCTCCGCGACGAAGGTCAAATGGCTGCTCGATCATACGGAAGGACTAAGAGAGAGAGCCGAAGCGGGCCTCGTCGCCTTCGGGACCATTGATTCCTGGCTCGTGTGGAAGCTGACCGCAGGCCGCACGCATATCACGGACTACTCGAATGCTTCGCGGACGCTCCTCTACAATATCCACGAGCTTTGCTGGGATGAAGAACTGCTCAAGACGCTCTCCATCCCGCGCCACATCCTTCCAGAAGTTAAGCCCTCTTCCTATATCTACGGGCAGACAGAGCCGTCCGTCTTCTTCGGCGCGAGCGTGTCCGTGGCAGGCATCGCGGGCGATCAGCAGGCCGCGCTCTTCGGCCAGTGCTGCTACGCGAAAGGGCTCGCCAAGAACACCTACGGGACGGGCTCTTTCCTGCTCATGAACACCGGGAGCGAGGCCGTCGAGAGCCGCGAAGGACTGCTGACGACCATCGCCTGGGGAATCAAGGATGAGCCCGTGGAGTATGCCCTGGAAGGCGCGATCTTCATCACGGGCGCAGCCGTGCAATGGCTGCGTGACGGGTTGGGTATCATCACCGAGGCGTCGGAAACCGAAGCCCTGGCCCGCTCGCTCGATTCCAACGAGGGGGTCTATTTCGTTCCGGCGCTCGCCGGGCTCGGCGCGCCGCACTGGGACGCCTACGCGCGCGGCTCCATCTCCGGCATCACACGCGGGACGACGCGCGCTCACCTGGCGCGTGCCGCGCTTGAGAGCATGTGCTATCAGACCTTCGATGTTGCCGCCGCGATGGAGCGCGATTCCGGCATTGTCCTCAAGGAAGTGCGCGCAGACGGCGGCGCGGTCAGTAATAGCTTTCTCATGCAGTTTCAGTCCGACATCCTGGGCGTGCCGCTCGAAGTGCCGTCCGTCACGGAGACGACCGCCCTCGGCGCGGCTTATCTGGCAGGGCTGGCCGTCGGTTTCTGGAAAGACCTTGACGAGCTTGAAAAGAGCTGGAAGGTGGGCCGTCGTTACGAGCCGCGCATGAGCGAAGCCGAGCGCAAGCGCCTGCACAAGAGATGGCTGAGCGCCGTTGACCGCGCCAGGGCATGGGCCCTGGACGACGAAAATTGATCTGCGAGACAAAACCCGGTCTATGGTCAACAGCGTTTCAGCAGCGGAGATTGAAGAAGTTCCGTTCGACCTGATCGTCGTCGGAGCGGGGATAAACGGAGCGGGCATCGCACGCGACGCGGCGATGCGTGGCCTGCGTGTGCTCCTGCTGGATAAAGGCGACATCGCCTCCGGCACGACCGCCTGGTCAACTCGCCTGATTCATGGCGGCCTTCGCTACCTCGAACATAGAGAGGTGGGCCTCGTCCGCGAATCACTGCGCGAGCGCGAACGGCTCTTTCGCATCGCGCCGCATCTGGTCAGGCCGCTCGCCATTCTCATTCCGATTTACAGGGGCGCGCGTCGCGGGCCGCTCATGATTCGCGCCGGGATGATCGCCTACGACCTGCTCTCGCTCGACAAGAGCCTCGATCATCATCACATGCTTTCGCGCGCCGAGACTCTTGAGCGCGTGCCCGGCCTGCGAGCTGAAGGCTTGATGGGCGCAAGCCTCTACTACGATGCGCAGGTCGAGTATGCCGAGCGCCTCGTCCTGGAAAACGTCCTCTCGGCACGCGAGCACGGCGCTAGGGTGCTCACCTACGCCCGCGTTGAGCGATTTATCGTTGAAGGCGGCGCGGCACGCGGCGTCGAATACACAGACCTCCTGGCGGGAGGCGCGAGAAGACGCGCACTCGCCGCCGTCACCGTGAACGTCTCCGGCCCATGGGTGGACGAGGTCTTAGCGGCGCTCGACGACCCGCCCTCTTCGCGCCTGATCGGCGGCACGAAGGGCAGTCATCTCGTCGTCGCTGCCTTCGACGGCGCGCCCTCTGAAGCGCTCTACGTCGAAGCGCAGGAGGACGCTCGTCCATTCTTCATCATTCCCTGGAACGCTTTATACCTGATCGGGACGACGGACTACCGCTACGACGGAGACCTGGACATAGTAGAAGCCGACGAGCGCGAGATCGCCTACCTGCTGCGCGAGACAAACCGCGTCATTCCGTCCGCACATCTCTCGCGCGAATCCGTCCTCTACACCTACAGCGGCGTGCGTCCCCTGGCCTACGACGAAGGCGTTGCGGGCGGCGATATAACGCGCAGGCACTTCGTACATGATCATGCCGACAGGCTGCAAGGCTTTCTCTCGATAGTGGGCGGCAAGCTGACCACCTACCGCAATCTCTCGGAGGAGGCTGTGGATTCGGTCTTCCGAAAGCTTGGTCGAAAGCCGCCGCCTTGCGAGACCGCAAAGGTTGCGCTTCCGGGCGCGGGCGTCGAAAACATCACGGAGTTCGGCGAGCACTTCAAAGCGGGCAGCGGCCTTCCACTCCCCGTTGCCGAAAGACTCCTGCGCATTTACGGGACGCGCGCCGCCGATGTGCTCGCCCTTGCCGCAGAAGGCTCAGACCTCAGGGAAGTCTTTAGCCCGCAGACAGGCGCAATCGGCGCTGAAGTCCTGATGGCGTTTCAGTATGAGCTGGCGCGCACGCTCGCCGACTGCCTGCTGCGGCGCACGGTGATCGGCCTGAACGCTTCGGTCGGGCTCGACGCGGTTGAGAGCGCAGCCCGCATCGCCTCCAAATATCTTGGGTGGCCTGCCGACAGGGCCCGGGCCGAGATTGCCGCCTATCGCAAGTATATAGAGCGTTTTCATCCAAAATCCCTTGAGACGGCCTGGCCGGCGCGTCTCTAAACCATGGCCAGCCCCTCGCGCGACCTGATTTACAAAGTTGCAATACAAAGAGAGGTCAGTCGGGCCAAAGCTCTCTGGCGGGTTCTCAACGCTGACGACACCCACCCGAGAGCTTTGGCGCGACTGACTGCATAATCCTGCGCCCTCTTTTACTGCAACCTGATGTAGCGACATCTCTGCCCGACGCCCGGATGCCTACGCATATCCCGCCACATCCCTCCACGCCACGCAGGCAGTCTCCGAACGGTTTCCGCCGCATACAGGCTTAAACCTCGCCGCCTTACGCCCTTGCCACGGGTTCTTTTATCTGATAAACCTTTGCTTCATAAGGAAACATTATCGTTTCATATGGTAAGTTGCTTTCTTCCATATGAAACAAACATTCTCCCCTAAGAAACAACTGGATTTCCAAAGAAATACATCTCAGTTCCAATTGAAGATTCCGCGTTTCCCTCTGGTTTTAAGTTGATTCGTTCTGTGGAGCCCCCATTTCGGAAGAAGAAATACGCGTGTGGGGAGGAAATACTTGTGAACTCGAAAATCAAAGCCGCTCTGCTTTTCCTACTGATCTGCGCCTGTCCAAGGGCAGTTCTTCAGGCTTCTACACCGAGCGCGCCGCAAAGGGCGGCTGCTGCAACTGTTCGTGCACAGGCTGCCGAGCATGTGATCGAGGGGAAGGTTGTTAAAGTCTCCGATGGCGATACCATCACGGTGCTGGACAAGGAGAACAAGCAGCACAAGATACGCTTCCAGGGGATTGATGCGCCCGAATCAAGGCAGGCATACGGGCAGGCCGCGAAAGAGAACCTTTCCAATATGATCTTCGGCAAGGAGGTCAAAGTCGTCTGGTCTAAGATGGACAAATACGGGCGCACGGTCGGCAAGATTCTGCTCGACGGGCGCGACATCAACCTCGAACAGGTCAGGGCCGGATTCGCCTGGCACTACAAGGCGTACGAGCGCGAACAGCCGCCGGAAGATCGCCAGACATATGCGGCAGCCGAAACGGAGGCGCGTGCGGCCAAGCGCGGTTTGTGGCAAGACCCCAATCCGACACCTCCCGGCGAATGGAGAGTGGAAGCCAAGACGGAACGCTGGGGTGAAGCGCCGCCCGAAGGGACGATCATCGGCAATAAGAACAATAAGAACTATCACCGACCGGATTGTCCAGGCTATCGCAGCATGGCCGAGAACAATCGCGTCTTCTTCAAGAGCGTCGAAGAGGCCGAAGCCGCAGGCTTTAAGAGAGCGGGCAACTGTCCGGCACAGGTCATAACCAGGAGGACAGCGCCGGCGGCAAGAGCAGGCTCGGCATCGCCAGCGGCGAGCAGCGCTTCCGCTACCACAGCCGTGGCCGCGCCCGCCGCCGCATCGGCAAGCGCGCGGACGACGACGACAGCAGCAGCCGCCGCGACCGGCCCCGCCACGCCCGGGCAAGTCGTCGGCAATAAGAACAGCAAGATTTACCACCGCTCAGACTGTCCCGGCTACGATAGCGTCTCGGAAAAGAATCGAATCAAATTCGACAACGTAGAAGCCGCCGAAGCCGCCGGATACAGGGCCGCCAAGAATTGTCCAGCCCCGAAGCCGCAATGAATTCGTCCGTGGGTTAAGTGATCGTTAAAGGTATGTATGGGCCATGCGCGAGCGGCGAGACCAGCCGGGTCTCGCCGCTTCATCTTAGACGGAGATAATGCTTGCGCCGCATCTAGCCATCGCATAGAATGCGCCCGGTTCTCACTACCATCTCTTTTCACTTACAGGGAGATTTCTCACATGGCTAGGAATCAGAGCAAGCGCTTGCCTCCGCTCAAAATGGAGGCAGACGAAAACGGTTTCGCAGCGCTGCAAGCGATCACAGGCTACACTCCGATCAACCCTGCTTATGCGCTGGATGCCGTCAGGGCTGTGCACGTCGAATTGGGAAATTTGCGCGATGCGGAAACGCAGGCCGCCGCGGCTGCGGCTGCGGCGCGCGACCGTACAGTCGCCAAAGAGTGGGAGTTTCACAACCTGATGCTCGGCGTCAAAGAGCAGGTCATAGCGCAGTTCGGCAAAGACTCCGGCGAAGTGCAGGCGCTCGGGCTCAAGCGCAAGTCCGAGTATAAACCGCCGAAGCGAAGATTAATCTCCGGCGAGAAGGCCGTCTGACGCCCCAGGGCTCGCCCGTCAATACATGCGGCGACAATTCGCCTCCAAAAGCTAGACTGCCCGCGCCCTTCCAGAGCGTTACGCTCGCGGCGTGTGTGACGCAGGCTGTCGCGGCGCGCGAGAAGCCATCCGCTTATGGCGGCTTGCGAATGGATGCTCATGCAGGTCAGTGCTCGCTCTCATTGGCATACGCTATAAAGCGCCGACCCCTATGGATTCGCTCACAAGCCAGAAATCGGACATTCGCACGGAAGCGATTGCGGGTGTCACGACCTTTTTTACGATGGCCTATATCGTCATCGTCAATCCGTCGATCCTTTCGACAGAAGGCACTGGCATGTCGTTTAGCGGGGTGCTGACGGCGACCGTGCTCATCTGCTTTGTGATGACGCTGTTGATGGGACTCTATGCGCGGCTTCCTTTCGCCGTCGCGCCGGGCATGGGCATCAACGCCTTCTTCGCCTTCACGATCATACTGGGCCAGCGAGTGCCCTGGCAGGTGGCGCTCGGAATCATCTTCTGGGCGGGCATGCTTTTCCTGCTGATCTCGGTGACGCCCGTGCGTGTGACCATCGCGCGTGCGATTCCGAAGGGCCTGAGGATGGCGACCGCCGCGGGCATCGGAATCTTTCTGACCTTCATCGGCTTGAAGAACGCCGGACTGATCGCGCCTCACCCGGTCACTTTCGTGACGCTGGGCCAACTGGATTATAAAGTTTTGCTCACGCTCTGTGGCACCGTGCTCACGCTCTGGCTGCTTAACAGGAAGAGCCCTTTCGCCTTTCTCGCCGGAATATTTGCGGTGACGCTCATCGCCTGGGGCTTAGGGTTGGTCAAGTCGCCGGAAAAAATCTTCAGCGCCCCGGACTTCGGCAGCGTCTTACTCCGGCTCGATATTCTCGGAGCGTTAAGGCTGGCGCTCTTGCCCGCCATCATCTCTATTCTTTTCACAGACCTCTTCGACTCGATCTCGACCTTTATCGGCGTCTCATACGCTTCCGGCATGCTGGACGAAGAGGGGCAGCCGCGTAATCTGAAAGAGGGCTTGATCGTTGATGCTCTGGCGACGCTCGGGGCCGGGCTCGCGGGCACGTCTTCGGGAACCGCTTACATAGAGAGCGTCGCGGGCATACAGGCGGGCGGGCGCACGGGGCTGACTTCTGTCTTCACCGCGCTCTGTTTCCTGCCCTGCTTTTTCCTGTCGCCTCTGGCCGGGATGGTTCCGCCTTACGCGACCGCCGGAGTCCTGATCCTGGTCGGCGCTTCCATGTTTCGCAGCGTCTCGGAGATAGATTTCGAGCGCATCGAAGAGGCGTTGCCAGCCTTCCTGACGATCATCCTCATCCCGCTCACGTTCTCCATCACGCAGGGCATACTGTGGGGATTCATCTCACACGTCGCGCTCTACCTGATGGCCGGGCGGCGCAGGGAGGTTCATCCGGTGATGTACGCGCTGGCCCTCATAGCCGTGGGGCTGCTCTTACTTGAGCATGGAAAATTTTCATAATGCGCGAAGACGTTGTAAAGTAAGGGGACACGAGAGAGAGCGAGCGCGCGCGCGTCAGAGAGGGAGCGCGCGTTGACCGGGCACATCTGAGGGTGGCAGTCCATTTCCGTTTGAAGAGCTTACCATTATGTCTAACCAATTTGTCGGGCGGCCAGTTCCGCGCAAGGAAGGACGCGACAAGGTCACTGGCCGTGCGCTCTACGTAGACGATCTTACTTTTCCAGAGATGATCTACGGCACGACTGTGCGCAGCCCCATCGCGCGCGGGCGCATCCGTCAAGTCAAGTTCGGTGACGGCATCCCCTGGGACGAGTTTACGGTCGTCACTGCCAAAGACGTTCCGGGCGACAACTACGTCGCGCTGATCTTAAACGATCAGCCCTATCTGGCCGACGAGTACGTCAATCACACGGAAGAGCCTGTGCTCCTGCTCGCGCACGCCGACAAGTACCTGCTGGAAAAAGCTCGCGCCTCCGTGAAATTTGAGGTCGAGCAGTTCAACGCCATCTTCAACCTCGAAGATTCGCTCTCCAGGAAAGAGATCATCTGGGGAGAGGACAACGTCTTCAAGACTTTCCTGGTGGATAAGGGCAACGTGGATGAAGTTTGGGCCAACGCGGATTTCATCGTCGAAGGCGAGTACACGACGGGCGCGCAGGAGCAGCTCTACATAGAGTGTAACGGCGTCATCAGTATCGCCAACCCCGATGATGGCGTCACGGTCTGGGGCTCTATGCAGTGTCCCTACTACGTGCACAAGGCGCTCATCAAGCTCTTCAACCTGCCGGAAGAAAAGATTCGCGTCATCCAGACGGAGACGGGCGGCGGCTTCGGCGGCAAAGAGGAATATCCTTCGATGATCGCCGGTCACGCCGCTTTGCTCGCGTGGAAATCAGGGCGGCCAGTGAAGATCGTCTACGACCGCGCGGAAGACATGGCGGCCACCACCAAGCGACACCCATCGCGCACGCGCCATCGCACAGCCGTCTCGAAGGAAGGAAAGCTCCTCGGGATGGAGATTGATTTCGTCGTGGACGGCGGGGCTTACGCCACACTCTCTTCGGTCGTGCTCTCGCGCGGAACCATCCACGCCGCCGGGCCTTACTTTTGTCCGAACGTACGCATACGCAGTCGCGCCGTGGCGACCAACGTCCCGCCGCACGGAGCCTTTCGCGGCTTCGGCGCGCCGCAGAGCATCTTCGCGCTTGAGCGGCACATGGATAAAGTCGCGGCGGCGGTCGGCCTGAGTCCAGAAGAGTTTCGTCGTCGCAACTTCATCAGGGAAGGCGAGACGACCGCGACCGGCCAGGTCATACGTGAAAGGGTTGATATGGGCCAACTGCTCTCGCGCGCCTTCGAGCTGACCGATTACCGGCGAAAGCGCGAGCGGTTCGCCGCTGAGAACGAGCGGAGCGCCATCAAGAAGGGCATAGGCTTCGCCTCCTTCATGCACGGCGCGGGCTTTACCGGCTCGGGCGAGAAATACCTTCAATCTGTGGTCGGCGCTGAAGCGACGCCGGAGGGGCGCATACTCATACTCGCCGCGAGCACGGAGATAGGCCAGGGCACGAACACCATCTTCGCGCAGATCGCCGCCGAAGCGCTCGGCGTAGACTACGGGCTGATCGAGATTGCCAGGCCCGATACGGGCCATGTGCCCAACAGCGGCCCGACCGTCGCCTCTCGCACCTGCATGATCGTCGGGCGACTGGTGGAATCCGTCGTGCGCGGAATAAAACAGACGCTCATCAGTAGCGGGCTGCTCAAAGAGCCCTACGGCTCTGCGGAATTTCAGGACGCAGCCAGGCGTTACATTGAGACGCACGGCGCTCTCAAGTCTTCGAGCCGCTACGAGCAGCCGCCTGAGATCAACTGGGACGACGAGAAGTATAGAGGCGACGCCTATGGCGCTTACGCCTGGGCCGTCTACGTCGCCGAGATCAGCGTGGACACGCGCACCTACGAAGCGCGCGTGGATGACTTCGTGGCCTTGCAGGAGGTCGGCAAGGTCATTCATCCGATACTCGCCGCCGGGCAGATAGAGGGCGGGGTGGCCCAGGCCATAGGCTATACGCTCTTCGAGCAGGTGGTCTGGCAGGGCGGGCGTATGCAGAATAACCAGATGACCAACTACATCATCCCGACGGCTGCGGACGTGCCGCCGATTCGCGTCTTCTTCGAGGAAGTGCCCTACGCCTATGGGCCGGGCGGGGCGAAAGGCATCGGCGAGCTTCCGATGGACGGCGCTGCCCCGGCGATCTTGAATGCCATCGAGCATGCGACGGGCATCAGCTTTCTTCACGTACCGTTGATGCCCGAAGCGATGATTGAGGAGATGGGAGTCGAAAGTGTCTGAGTCGAACGGCAAAGTCACGGTCAACTGCACGGTCAATGGCAGCGAGCAGCGGCTTGAGGTCTACGCGATGGCCCGCCTGCTCGACGTGCTTCGTGAAGAGCTGCGCCTGACGGGGACGAAGGAGGGTTGCGGCGAGGGTGAATGCGGCGCGTGCTCTGTTTTGATTAACGGCGAGCTGGTCAACAGTTGTCTCGTTCCGGTCTTGCAGGCCGAAGGTGCGGAGATCAAGACGATTGAAGGCATCGCCACTGATGAACAGCTTCACGGCGTGCAGGAGGCTTTCATCGCCTGCGGCGGGGCGCAGTGCGGCATCTGCACGCCGGGCATGGTGATCGCCGCCGTCAATCTCCTGGAGCGTACGCCCAACCCCGATGAGCGAGAGATACGCGACGGGCTCGCCGGTAATCTCTGCCGCTGTACGGGCTACATAAAGATTTTCGAGTCTGTTGTGATGGCGATGAAAAGCAAGGCGGAAGGATGAAAGAAGGAAATTAACAGGGATGGACAGAGATGGTCAGGAGAAAGAGAAGGCAATAACAAATGCAGTCGGCAATGCTTTCGTCTTTCATCCTGTCTATCCCGTCCACCCTGTTAAATTCATCTTTTATTAAACGGGGAGTATGAATATGAATAAGAAGTTATTTCATTTGAGACGCGCGACGAGCCTGCTGCTGGTTGTCCTGGTTTTATGTTTGACGGTGGCGACGAGCGGCCAGAGGAGTTTGAGGGAGACTGCCGGGAGCGCCGAGGCTCAGAAGTTCATTGACGAATATACGGCCCAGTACATGAAGCTGCGTTACGTCTATCAACAGGCTGAGTGGAGATCGAATACGCAGATCGTCGAGGGCGACCAGACCAACGCCAAGGCGACCAACGCTGCCCTTGAGCAGTTGACGACCTTCACGGGAAGCCGCGCCAATATCGAAGCGGCGACCGCGTTCCTGAAACAGAAAGAGCAGCTCACGCCGCTTCAGATCAGGCAGCTACAGAACATCCTCTACGCCGCCGCCGAAAACCCGGAGACGGCCAAAGCCCTCGTTAAAGAACGGATCGCCGCCGAGACCGCCCAGACCGAAAAGCTCTACGGCTTCGATTTCAAGATAAACGGGAAATCCGTCACGCCTAACCAGATCGACGAAATCCTGCGCACCTCTACCAACCCGGAAGAGCGCCGCCTGGCATGGCTCGCCTCCAAGGAAGTCGGGCGGGTCTTGAAGCCCGGCCTCGCCAACCTGCAACGCCTGCGTAACGGCGTCGTCCAACCTCTCGGCTACAAGTCTTACTTCAGCTACCAGGTCTCGGATTACGGGATGACCTCGGAAGAGATGATGAAGCTGATGGACGACATCAATCGAGAGCTGCGCCCGCTCTATCGAGAGCTGCACACCTACGCGCGCTATGAGCTGGCGAAGAGATATAACAAGCCCGTCCCGGACTTGATTCCCGCCGACTGGCTGCCCAACCGCTGGGCCCAGGATTGGAGCGCGATGGTCAACGTCCAGGGCATGGATGTGGACGCCGCGCTCAAGGACAAAACGCCGGAGTGGGTCGTCAAGCAGGGCGAAGATTTTTACGTCAGCCTGGGCTTCCCGCGCCTGCCGCAAAGCTTCTGGGAGAAGTCCTCGCTCTACCCGCTTCCCGCCAACGCGACCTACAAAAAGAATACTCACGCCAGCGCATGGCATATGGATCTGGAGTCGGACGTGCGCTCGCTGATGAGTGTCGAGGCGAACGCCGAATGGTACGAGACGGCGCATCACGAGCTTGGGCACATCTATTACTATCTCACCTACACCAACCCGGACGTGCCGCCGCTGCTGCGCGAAGGGGCCAACCGCGCCTATCACGAAGCGATGGGCAGCCTGATGGGCTTGGCCGCGATGCAGAAGCCATATCTGGAAGCGAGGGGACTGGCGCCGCGCGATGCGCGCGTGGACGAGATGCAGCTGCTCTTGAAGGAAGCGCTCAACTTCGTCGCCTATATGCCATTTGCGACCGAGACGATGTCTCGTTTCGAGTACGAGGTTTATGATAAAAATCTGTCGCCCGATCAGTACAACCGTCGCTGGTGGGAGCTGGCCCGGCAGTACCAGGGGATCGCGCCGCCCGCAGAGCGCGGCGAAGAGTATTGCGACGCATGTACGAAGACGCACATCAACGACGACCCCGCGCAATACTACGACTACGCGCTCGCCAACGTCCTGCTCTTCCAGCTCCACGATCACATCGCGCGAAAGATTCTCAAGCAAGACCCGCATGCGACAAACTATTACGGCAGCCGCGAGGTCGGCGATTTCCTGCGGGCGATCATGAGGCCGGGCAGCTCGCGCGATTGGCGCATGGTGCTCAAAGAGAAGACCGGCGAAGACCTGAGCGCCAGGGCGATGGTCAGATATTTCGCTCCGCTCATGGACTATTTGAAGAAGGCCAACGCCGGGCGCAAATACACAATGTAAGCGAAAGGATGAAGGATGAAGGATGAAGGATGAAATAAAAACATTCAAGAACGAGAAGCATTCCTTTCATCCTTCATCCTTCATCCTTCATCCTTGCTTTTGATAATGAGAGCTTATCTTCCAGAGTACGAGTTGAAGACGCCGCGAGACCTGGGCGCGGCGCTTGAGGTCTTGGCGGCTGAGCCTGGCGTGTGGAAGCCTTTCGCGGGCGGGACGGATTTGATGGTGCTGTTCGAGGCGGGAAGACTCGCGCACAAGCGATTTCTGAACATACGGAATCTCGGCGAGCTGCGTGGCATAGATGTTAGTGACGAGCATATCACGCTGGGAGCGCTCACGACTTACACGGATGTGCGGCGGAGCGAGGTGCTGCAAAGCGAGTTCCCGATGCTTTGTCGCGCGGCGAGCGAGACCGGGGGGCTGGCGATTCAAAATCGCGGCACGCTCGGCGGCAATATCGTCAACGCTTCTCCGGCGGCTGATTCGCCTCCGGCGCTGCTGGTCTACGATGCCGAATTGGAGCTGCTCTCTGCGGCGGGCTCGCGCCGTGTCTCTTATGCGGAGTTCCACACCGGCTATAAACAGATGAGCATGCGCCCTGAAGAATTGCTCGGGCGCATTCGCCTGCCGCGACGGCACAGTGGCCTTCGCCACTACTATCGGAAGGTCGGCACGCGCAAGGCGCAGGCCATCTCGAAGATATGCTTCGCCGGCGCGGCGCGCGTCGGCGGAGGACGAATCGAAGAGATACGCATCGCCTTGGGAAGCGTCGCTCCGACCGTCGTGCGGGCCACGAAAACGGAAGAGGTCTTGACGGGGCAGAGGCTCGACGCCGGTCTGATCAAAGCGGCGAGGGAAGCGCTCTCGAAAGAGATCGTGCCGATAGACGACATACGTTCCACGGCGACCTACCGCCTGCGCGTGGCGGCAAACGTCCTGGAGGATTTTCTGCTGCAACTACAGGCTTGAAACCCCCGTCAGGGGGATGATAGAGCGCACGCCCTATAGCATATGAGTTCAACCCAGCTAGTCATACGCGGCCAGCGAGTGGTCTTTAACGCCGACAGGGTTGCGCCCGCCTCCATACGGATTAACGGCGGGCGTATCGTTGCCGTGGGCCCATACGACGATCTGCCTCGCGGCTGCGAAGTGGTCGAAGCGGAAAAGGATTCGTTTGTGATGCCCGGCCTGGTGGATACGCACGTGCACATCAACGAGCCGGGCCGCACCCTTTGGGAGGGCTTTCGGACGGCCACGCGTGCGGCGGCGGCGGGCGGAGTAACGACCCTCGTCGAGATGCCGCTCAATAGCATTCCTCCGACGACGAGCGTGGAAGGTCTGCGGGCCAAGCTCGCGGCGGCTGAGGGAAAATGCTTCGTGGATGTCGGATTCTGGGGCGGCGTCGTGCCGGGAAATCTCGCTGAGCTGCGGCCCCTCTTCGATGCGGGCGTCGTCGGCTTCAAATGTTTCCTGGTGCATTCCGGCGTTGACGAGTTTCCCAACGTGACGGAGCAAGACCTCGGTCGCGCTTTGCCCGAGCTGAAGAGTATGGGAGCAGTGCTGATCGTCCACGCGGAGCTGCCTGGGCCCATTGACGAAGCTCTCGCCGCAGAGAGCGCCGCGCAGGAGTATGACCCGCGCCGCTACGAGACATTTCTGCGGTCCAGGCCGCGCAGGGCCGAGGATGAAGCGGTCGCGCTCGTCATACGCCTGTGCCGCGAGACGGGGGCGCGCGTGCATGTCGTTCATCACTCGTCTTCGGATTCGCTCGCGCAGTTGCGCGAAGCCAGGGATGAGGGGCTGCCCTTGACCCTTGAGACGTGCCCGCATTATCTCTCGTTCGCGGCGGAGGATGTGCCGGAGGGGGCGACGGAGTTCAAATGCTGCCCGCCGATACGCGAGCGCGAGAACAGGGAAAAGCTTTGGGCCGCGCTCGCGGAAGGGTTGATAGACATGGTGGTCTCGGATCATTCGCCGTGCCCGCCGGAGATGAAGCGCAAGGATACGGGCGACTTTATGCAGGCCTGGGGCGGCATCTCCTCTTTGCAACTGCGGCTGCCTGTCATGTGGACGCACATGCGCGAGCGCGGGCAGACGATCAACCATCTGGTCGAATGGATGGCGATGGCTCCGGCGCGCCTGGTCGGATTGGACGGGCGTAAGGGTGCGATCAGGGTGGGCTGCGATGCGGACATCGTGATCTGGAACGGGGAGGCCGACTTTCGCGTCGAGCCTTCCATGATAGAGCATCGCCACAAGCTCACGCCCTACGCGGGCCTGAAGCTCTACGGCGTGGTAGAGGAGACATACCTGCGAGGCGTTAAAGTTTATGATCGCGGGCAGATTGCGAGCGTGCCCGGTGGTGCACTGCTCAAGCGAGGAGATTTCCATTGATGGATTTCACAGAGCTGGTTGATCTTGCCTCTGAGCGCCTGGGCGGGGCCGTGCTCGTCGCCAACGACGAATTCTTCGCCCCCAAAGAGAACCTGCTCAAAGCGAGCGAGCCCATCTTCATTGAGGGCAAATACACAGACTTAGGCAAGTGGATGGACGGATGGGAGACGCGCCGCCGCCGCACGCCCGGCTATGATTGGTGCATTATCCGTCTGGGATTAGCTGGGCGCATTCGCGGCGTGGTCGTGGATACGAGCCATTTCAAGGGCAACTACCCGGAGCATTGCTCTCTGGAAGCATGCGCGGTCGAAGGCCACGCCGACGCCGAGCGCTTGTCGCACTCTTCTGTGGAGTGGGCGGAGATTCTGCCCTTTTCCAAGCTTGAGGGGGATTCCCGCAATCCATTCGAGATCGCTGACGAGCGACGCTTCACACACCTGCGCCTGAAGATATACCCCGACGGAGGCGTGGCGCGCCTTCGCGTGTATGGCGAGGTAGTCCCCGATTGGAAGCGGCTGGCGCGGCACGGCGGCGAGCTTGATCTGGCGGCCATAGAGCATGGCGGGCTCGTCCTCTCCTGTAGCGATATGTTCTTCGGCCATCGTCACAACCTGATTATGCCGGGCCGTGCCCTGAACATGAGCGACGGGTGGGAGACTAAGAGGCGGCGCGGCCCCGGCCACGACTGGACGATCATTCGCCTGGGCACACGCGGGCGCGTACGCCGCATAGAGGTGGATACGGCTCACTTCAAGGGAAATTTCCCTGAGAGCTGTTCGCTTGAGGGCTGCGAGGTTGAGGGCGATATGGCGGATGAGCTGAGCGCTCCATCCATCGCCTGGCGCGAAATCCTTCCGCGCACGCGTTTGCAGGCTCACACGCGCCACTTCTTCGAGGACGAGATTACGGACGTGGGCCCACTCACGCACCTGCGCTTCCATATCTACCCGGACGGCGGCGTCAGCCGCTTGCGCGTGATGGGCGTCATGGAGGGGAGAGAAGGTTGAAGCGCGGGCTGGAAAGCTTGAACGCTCTTTCGGCGGAAGAGGCGAAGGCAGAGCTTCTCAAATGCTGCGGCTCGACGCGCTGGGCCCAGCGCTTGACCGCGCGGCGTCCGTTCGATTCCGTTGACGAGCTGCTTGAGGCTTCGGACGCAATCTGGTGGGGTTTAGAGGCAAGCGATTGGCTCGAAGCCTTCAGCCATCATCCGAAGATCGGCGAGCGTAAGGCCGCGCCCGAAGCGCCCCCGTTGGCCCAGCGCTGGTCTGAGGAAGAACAGGCCGCGACGCGCAGCGCCCGTCAGGCGACCCTGGACGCGCTGCTTCGCGCCAATCTCGAATATGAAGAGAGGTTCGGCTATATCTTCATCGTCTGCGCGACGGGCAAGACGACGGAAGAGATGCTGGCCCTGTTGGAAGAGCGCCTGGGCAACGAGCCGGAGCGGGAGTTGCGCGTCGCCGCCGAAGAGCAGCGCCGCATCACACATCTGCGGCTCAGGAAGCTGCTGGAACAATGAGCGCGATTACGACACACATCCTGGATATATCGAGGGGCCAGCCCGCGAGCGGCGTGCTGGTGGTTTTAGAGGTTCGATCTGCCGTCGGCGACTGGCAGGTGGTCGGGCATGGCACGACCGATATTGACGGGCGAGTCAGAGAGCTTCTCTCAGGCGGTGCGGTGCTCGCGGAAGCGACCTACCGGCTCACCTTCGATACCGGAGCATACTTCTCGGCGCAGAACACAGAGAGCTTTTATCCTGAGGTGACGGTCGTCTTCAGCGTGCGCGAGGCGCAGGCGCATTACCACGTCCCTCTTCTGCTCAGCCCCTTTGGCTATTCAACCTATCGCGGGAGCTAACGATGAAACTAGACCCCAACACGAGCGAATGGCTCAACCTGTTCGTGCGTTGGTTCCACATCTTCACGGCTATCCTGTGGATCGGCCAGACATGGCTCTTCACCTGGCTCGACGGAGAGTTGACGAGGGACGAGGCCGCCGGGAAAGCGAGTGGCGAGAAGGGGCAGGTGTGGATGGTTCACAGCGGCGGCTTCTACGTCGTCGAAAAAGAGAAGATACCGGGCTCGCGCAAGCTGCACTGGTTTCGCTACGAGGCGCTCTTTACCTGGGTGAGCGGCATGGTCTTGCTCACGCTCATCTATTACATGGGCGGAGCGCTCGTTGACCCGGACGTGCGCGAGATCAGCGTCGGCACGGGCGTCGCCATCGGTCTCGGCCTACTCGTCGTCGCCTGGGTCGTCTACGACCTCATCTGCTTAACGCCGCTCGTGCGTATGGAGATACTTTTTGCGGCCATCTCTTACGCGATGATCGTCGGCGTCGTCTATGGGCTGGCTCATGTGATGAGCGGGCGCGCCGTCTACATTCACATCGGCGCGATGTTCGGCACGATCATGACGGCCAACGTCTGGATGCGTATCCTTCCGGCGCAGCGACGCATGATCGCTGCCGTCAAGGAAGGGAAGCAGCCGGACGAAACACTGGCGGCGCGGGCCAAGCAGCGCTCCAAACATAACACCTACATGGTCGTCCCGCTCGTCTTCACCATGATCAGCAACCATTTCCCAGGCAACGCTACGGGCGGCTACCGTTGGACTACTCTCGCCGTGCTCATCCTCGTGGGATGGGTCGCAGCGCATTTCCTCCGAAAAATTTAAAGAGAACGCGAGTTCGATCTAAGCGGCTGAAGCCGCGCGCTAACGCTTATCTCGAACTGACGTTGAAGAGAGGTCAGTACTGACGAAGCTCTCGGGCGCGTGCTGTGCTCACAATGAGACCCGCCCGAGACCTTCGGCCGTACTGACGGCATGAGCGCACGCGCCTCTTTTACAAATTCTGCCGGTTCTTCAGGATCTTGACGAAGGAGCCTGAGCGCAGCTCGTCAAGCGTGAGACCAGACAGCCTGAGCGCCTCGGCTTCCGTGATCGCGCCGCAATTGATCGCGCGCAGGAAATAGTTGAGAAGCCCCTGGCCCGTCGCGGCATCATCGAAGACATCGCCGACCAGCGTGGCCTTGGCTGCCTTCTCGACGAAATTGCTAAGCCGCTCGGAAGCAGCCGCGAGACTTTCGAGGAAGAAAGCGTAGACGGCTGCGTAGCGCGTGGGAAACTGCGCCGGGTGCAAGTCCCAGCCCTGGTAGTAAGCGTTCGTCAGTGAATGCTGTATGTGCTCGTAATGCAGCCTCCATGCGCGATGCACGACCGCGCGATTCTCTTCGACCTGCGCAGGCGTCAATTCGGCTGCGCCATCGGCTGCGCGGTGCGGGGCGACAGGCATGATGTTGGTCGCGCCGTCGGAGAGCCAGATGCCCGTTCCGCCGAAAGCGACCTGCATCATGTGGCGCGCGAAATCGCAGGCCGGGTGAAGCATGTGCTGGTGCGCGGCGGTGATGCTGCAACTGGCCGTGTAATCGTACGTGCCGAAGTGTGCGGCGACGCATCGCCCGCGCGCCGCGTCTAACAGGATGGGAAGAGAAGATTGGCCCAAGTCGTTGATGATGGATTGCGTCGTCTCGACCATCATCTCCATCTTGAGCGACCCGCCGGGCAGACCAGTCTCCGCTTCGAGCCCGTCGAAGAGACGGACGAGCGCCGCGACCTGTTCGGGAATGGTGATCTTCGGCAGCGTGACGACGAAGTTATCCGGCAGCTTCCCCCCGCTCTCTTCCAGGAGGGTGGAGACGAAGATATCGAGCGTGCGAATACTACGCTCGCGCAGCTCTTCCGTGAAGGTCTTGATGCGGATGCCTATGAAGGGCGGGAGCACGCCGGAGGCGAGCCCGCGCGCTACCTCTGTCGCCGCCGCCGCCGCATGAGAGTCCTCTTCGGCGTCCGGGCGATTGCCGTAACCGTCCTCGAAATCTATGCGAAAGTCTTCGACCGGCTCGCGCCTGAGCTTATCCAGCACGCGTGCGTAGATGGTATGGGCCAACCAGGCGGGCTTGTTCTCAAGGCGCATCGCGTCCGGCTCAGTCTCCATACGCGCGCTCAGCTCCGTCGCCCAGGCGGTAGAGTCCGGTAAAGCTTCCGCTCCGGGCAGGCCGATCGCCCTGGCGAAGGTCAGGAAATCGGGCGCGTAGTGCTCAAGCGAGCGCAGGGCGAGAGCGCCGAGACGCTGCGCGGACTCCGCCTTGAAGAGATGCGCGCCGCCGTAGACGGTGTGAACTGGTTGGCGGCGGCCCGTCTCGCCCCTGTAGCGTTCGGCGAAAGCGGCGTTTGCTTCCCGCAGCGCGGCGGTCGCCTCTGTGATTGATTCGCCTGTCAGCGATCTCTTCATATTTTACCCTCGTATACGGTGATAGTCTCAGATGCCGTTCAACTGCGCGATCAAGCGTTGCTCCTCATCCGTGAGGAACGTAAAGCACAGGCCGAAGCCGACGCCGGGCATGGTGTGCGTCACTTCTCCGCGCAGCGGCAGCCACTCGCCGCCCGGCAGCCTGACGGCGAAAGAGATCAGCTCGCCGACCGAAACGCTGGACGCGATGGTGTCGATGTAGCATCCGTCCACGCTGATGTCGCTCAGGCGCGCGCCGTGCGAAACGCCCTCCCAGCGTACTTCCAGGCTCAGCGGAATGCGCTCTTCGTCTCTTCTCTCGTCAACCATGGTTCATCCTGACAACTGTCTCCGGATTGTGCGGCTCAGCCAGTTGAAACTGAGCGCCGGTCTTGATCGTTGCTGCGCGCCGGTATCATACAACATGAGGGTGCGCTCTGTTTATCGGTTGCAGGTCTCAGAAAATAGCGGAAGAGGAAAAAGTGAAGAGACGGCGAGCGGCTTTGCCGCGTCCAGGCGAGCGTCATGGGAGAGAGGCTTTACAAAGAGAGGTCACTCCCGCCAAAGGTCTCTGGCGGGCGCTGTTCGGCTCATGAGAATCCGCCCGAGACCTTTGGCGGGAGTGAACTGCATGAGCCGTCTCCTCTCTTCTACTGCAACCTGGTGTAACGCTGTCGGCTGGCGGCGAAGCTTCCATTGCCAGGCTTGTGCCCCGCAAGATGAGAAGGGCGAGGCCAATACGTCAAGGCCGATACTTGAGGTTGTGGGCCAAACCCCCGACGGATGATCCTTGCCGATCAGATCACGCTCTTGATGAGCCAGGTGTTGCCGCAGATGAGAAGCGTGTTCTTCAAACAATCGAACTGTGCTATCAGCTCAGCCGTAGTGCTGTAGACATTCCAAACCAGTCCCGTGATCAAAGCCGCCCAGAAAAGCGTGGTGTTACTGATCCTATTCATTTGATTGGTCCCTCCTCTCTCTGCTTTCACCTCGTCCCCGTTTGTTGCGGTGCAATTTAGGCTGATCGCATGTAAATGTCATCAAGCACGGGTAAATAGAAGTAAAAGATGTCAATGAATTGTAAAATCAGGCGTGCGGGCTACAGACGCGCGAGCATGGATTCGTGTATGTTATGCGGCGTCGGTAAGGAATGGTAGAGATGCGTCAGCTCCGAATATTTCTGAAACAGCATATGCTCTGGGTCGGCCTCGTCGCCGTCGTCGTCCCGCTGCTGTGCATCCTCGCGCTGCAATACTGGTCTCTGTTGAAGCTGGAAAAGACCTCAAGCGTGGCCGACAAGGTCGGGATGAAAAACTATCTTTCGGATGTCGCCAACGAGGTCAAGTATTTCTACAAGAACAACGCAGAGATTCTGAACATCCCCGCCTACGCCCTCTCTGCCGAAAGATTGGAGCAGGGCAAGTCGCCCTTCGGCTCCTGCGAGATCAAGGGGGCCAAGCGCCTCTTCGTCATCGCCTTCGGCCAGGATAGTGAAGCGAAGACCTACTTTTACGATCCGTCCTGCAAGACCTACGTCTGTACTCCGGTCGCATCGGAGGCGCGTGCCATTGATGTCGCCGCCGCCTCTTTCAAGCTGATGAACCAGAAACAGGCCGTCGTGCGCACGCCCGGCATTAGCATTGACGACCGCGACCTTGAGAACAGAATCGTCCTCAAGCCTATCCTTGACGAATCCTCCAGGGTGGTCGGCGTCGCCGGGTTCATCATTGACATAGACTATTTCAAGCAGGAGTTTCTCCCGCAGGCGATCACAAAAGCGCTGCCGGAGTTTTTCCCCGGCCACGCGCAGGAGAACGTCATCGTCAGCGTCTATGACACGAAGCACAAGCTCATCTACGCGACGCAGCCCGTCAAGGGACAGAATGACGAAGTGTGGATGGGGCTGCCATATTTCTCAGACCTCCTGCTCGCCATTCAGAGCCGCAACATGACGCCGGAACAATGGGCCCGCTGGAACTTTAACGTCAATCTCTCGTTATCAATCCTGATGACGACGGTCTTGATCGGGGGAATCGTGCTCGCGCTGCGTACCGCTTCGCACGAGCTGAAGGTCTCGCGCATGAAGACGGACTTCGTTTCCAACGTCTCGCACGAGCTGCGGACGCCGCTCTCGTCGGTGCGCGTGTTCGGGGAATTCCTCCGGCTCGGGCGCGTCAAGGAAGAGGAGAAGATACGCGAGTACGGCGAGTATATCGAGACGGAGAGCCGACGCCTGACGCAGCTCATCAACAATATTCTCGATTTCTCGAAGATCGAATCGGGCCGTAAGACCTACCAGTTCGAGCAGGCGGATGTCGGCGAAGTAATCTGCGAGACTCTTCGGACGCTCGAAGTCCAGTTGAAGCAGAGCGGCTTTCAGATCATCTTTGAAGCGCCGCGACCGCCGCTCCCGCCCGCCGTCATTGACGCCGACGCCATCGCGCAGGCGTTCATGAACCTGCTCGACAACGCCGTCAAATATTCCGGCTCCGCCAAGGAGATCGTCGTCCGCCTCGAACAGGAGGGCGGCTTTATACGTCTCACCGTCACAGACCAGGGCATAGGCATCCCGCGCGAGGAGCAGGAGAAGATTTTCGAAAAATTCTACCGCGTCAGCACAGGGCTCGTGCATGACGTGAAGGGAAGCGGCCTCGGCCTCTCGCTCGTCAAGCACATCGTCGAGGCGCATCGTGGCCGTGTGACGGTCAAGAGCGAGCCCGGGCGCGGAAGCAGTTTTACGATTCACCTGCCGGCGGCGAACAGTTCCGGCGAAGACATGCGTAGCGAGGGCTCGAACAAGGTGGTCAAAGCTCTCGAATCGCCGTCCCTGGCGCTCAATCGCAAAATCAATCACGGATGAATGTGTCTATGCGTAAAGTTCTCGTCGTCGAAGACGATCAAGCGATGGCCATCGCCTTGCGCGATGGTTTTGAATACGAAGGCTACGCGGTGACGGTGGCGCGCGACGGCACGGCTGGCCTGCGCCTCGCCTCTGAGAAGGGAGTCGATCTGGTCATCCTGGATGTGATGCTGCCGAAGATGAGCGGGCTCGATGTCTGCAAGCAGCTCCGCAGCACGGGCAATGGCACGCCCATCATCATGCTGACGGCGCGCGGCCAGGAGATTGATAAAGTCCTCGGCCTCAAGTGCGGCGCGGACGATTACGTCACGAAGCCTTTCAGCTTTCTTGAGCTGATGGCGCGCGTCGAGGCCGTGCTGCGCCGCGCCTCCAAGCAGGACGAGCAGCTTGAGACTTACCAGTTCGGCGACTGCCTGCTCAATTTCAAGAATTTCGAGGCGACCAAGGCGGGCAAACCCTTAGAGCTTTCGTCCAGAGAGTTCAAGCTGCTCAAATATTTCATAGAGCATCGCGGCGAGGCCATCACGCGCGACCAGCTACTCGATTCCGTCTGGAGCTATCACGGCTTTCCCCTGACCCGCACCGTTGACATGCACATCGCCAAGCTGCGACAGAAGATCGAAGACTCTCCGGCAGACCCGCGCTACATCATCACCGTGCACAGAGTCGGATACAAGTTCACGGGCTGATCAAGAATTTAACAGGGACGGACAGAGATGGTCAGGATAAAGGAAAAGCGATCAACCATTCATCAAGCATTGCCTTTCATCTTTCATCCTCGTTTTAGTTCTTATCCTGTCCATTCCTGTTAAATTCTGCTTTAAAGGCGCTCAAGAGTGGCGACGGTTCTTTCGTTATGGACGTTGCCGGTGTTGAGGGTCGAGCGTGGCTCGAAGAGCAGGACGTGGGTCTCTTCATCTGCGACGGGCATGTGCTCGACGCCCCTGGGGATGATGATAAACTCGCCCTCGTCCACGGTGATCTCCTCGTCTCGCAGTTTCATAAGCATTCTGCCCTTGACGACGAGAAACATCTCGTCTTCCTCGTCGTGATGATGCCAGACGAACTCGCCTATGAACTTGACCAGCTTGACGTAGGAATCGTTGACTTCGCCGACGATCTTCGGACTCCACATGTCCGTGAATGAATCAAGGCTCTGTTTGATATTGACCTTCTTCATGGCTCCTCCATTTGTCTCGCTCCGACGCTTTCACGTCTCTTCATGGCCCATCGCGCCGATCAGCTCGCGGCCCCGTCTTGTATGCGTTCGGCTGCCAAAGGATTCGACGCTTCTTGACTCTACTCCATATCAACGTAATATCTAACCGTTTCGTTCGAGAATCTTCTGAAGCACCTCGACCGCGAAAAAGGTTTCGCGCGTGAGTTATCCGCCATCTTATGAAGCTTGCCCGCTGGCGTCTGGGTCTCCTTGCTGGTCTGGCCATCATGTTCCTGGCGCTCTATCCGCAGCTCGGGCTGTGGCTCAAGCATGACCGGCAATGGAATGGCGCTTATGCCTATTACGACATAGACGAGGAAGCCTATTCGGCCTACCTGAACTCTTTGATCGAGGGCCGACCGCGCCGCAGCGACCCGTATACGGGCCGTGACGACGGGCCGGGAGCGCCCCTGCCCGAATCGCTTTTTTCCATCCAGTTTATTCCGGCCTACACGGTGGCTCTGCCCGCGCGAGCCCTCGGTCTTTCCGCTTCGACGGCCTTCATCGCGCTCGCCTTCATCGTCCCACTGGCTTCCGCCCTGGGTGTGTTCTGGCTGCTCATATCCGTCACTCGTGACGAGCGCCTGGCGGCTACGGGCGTGATCGTCGCGCTCTCTCTGGGAACGCTTGCCACGGCGCATGGTGCGGCTCAAGCGCTGCTCGGATTGGAATCGGCCTACATCTATCTTCCTTTCCTGCGACGTTACGTGCCGGGCGTGCCCTTCCCGCTCTTCTTCATCCTGTGCGGGCTGGTCTGGCGCACAGTGACGGCGAAGCTTGGGCGTGCCGCGTATATTACGTCCATCATCGCGGGGCTCGTCTTCTGCCTCCTGGTCTTCTCCTATTTTTACCTCTGGACTGCCGCCGCCGCATGGCTCGCCTGCCTGGCGCTCCTCTGGCTCTTGGTTCGACCGGAGGGTTGGCGGCGCGATGCGAAAGCACTCGCCGTCATTGGCGGGTTCGCTGCGGTCGCGCTTCTCTTATATGCGCTCATGCTCGCGCGCCGTGCTGCTGAGATGGACGCCGTGCAGGCGCTATCGTTCTCGCACAGGCCGGACCTGTTTCGCATGACGGAGATCATCGGCGTGGCGGTCTGTGCGCTGCTCGCCTGGGGTGTGCGGCGCGGGGCTGTGCGCTGGCGAGAGCGTGCAGTGCTCTTCACGGCGTCGCTCGCCCTTGTGCCGTTCGCAGTCTTCAATCAGCAAGTCATCACCGGGCGCTCCTTGCAGCCTTTCCATTACGAGCAGTTTATCGTCGGTCATGTTGTGCTCGTCGCGCTGGTGCTGGCTGTGTGGCTCGTCTGGCGCGGTCGAACGGGCGACGAGGCTGGCGAAGCCGTGCGTAGATGTCCGGCGCGCGTGCTGATCCCGGTCGCGCTCGTCGCATTCTCCTGGGGAATGGTCGAGACGAAGGTAGCGACCGACATTCTAAGCGATTACAATGTGCTCAGAGATGACGCGATGTTGGTCGCGCGCCGTCTGAAGGAGCTGGCGCGGCATTCTTCTTCTGCGGGCGCGGAGAGAGAGAGAGTCCTCTCGACGCACGTCGTCCATGCGGACAACCTGCCGACCGTCGCGCCGCAGGCCGTGCTCTGGGCCCTGCACATGAGAGTCTTCTCGGGCGTCACGCTGGCCGAGAACAAGGAGCGCTTCTATCAACAGTTATATTATTCGGGCATCGGCGAGCGGCGGTTTCTGGAAGCGATGAACGAGTACAACTTCGAGTATCGCATCGGGCTCTTTGGCCAGGAGCGCATCAACCGGACGCTGACAGCCGATTTAAAGCCGATCACGGCGGAAGAGATTCGCTATGAGCTGGGCCTCTACATGGACTACGCGGCCTCCTTCTCGCGCGAGAGGGCCGCGCGCTGGCCCCTCTCTTACGTCATCGCCTGGGGCGGTGATAAGCCGAACTTCGCCAACCTGGACCGCTGGTACGAGCGCGACCAGGGCGAGCGCATCGGCAACTTCATCCTCTACCGCGTCAAGCTGCGCCAGGTAGAGACGGGAGCGAATGGATATTAACGCTGAAGAGAGAAGAGAAATGAGAATCAGTTTCCTCGCAAGCTCAATTGCTACAGCCTGCCTCGCGGCAACGTGCGCGCTCGCGCCTATGCAGCAGAGCGCCGTCGCGCAGAATAACAACAGCAATACAGCGCCGCCGCCGAAAAAGAATGAGCGCCCCGCCGCCGTCTTAGACGCCGCGCGTGAGCCGTTTGACGGCGCGTCCGTCGAGAAGATGGCGGCGCAGTGCGTCAGGCTTGAGACCGAAGCCGGTGAGATAGAGATGGAGATGCTGCCAGAGACCGCGCCGGAAACCGTCCGCAACTTTCTCAACCTCTCGGCGATAGGCGCTTTCGACGGCACGACCTTTCATCGCACGGTCAAAGGCTTCATCATCCAGGGCGGCAGCCTGGCGAGCAAACAGCCTTTGACGCTGGAACAGGCCAGAAGAATGGCGCGCGTGATTCCTGACGAGCCGAACCCTGTCAAGCATGTCCGTGGCATAGTCTCCATGGCACGCTCGGATAAGCCCAACACGGCGACGAGCAGCTTCTTCATCCTGGTCGGCGACGGCCCGCGTCTGGATGGGATGTTCGCCGCCTTCGCTCGGGTCACGCGCGGCATGGAGGCGGCCGACGCGATCAACAACGCGCCCGCCGAAGAAGAGAAGCCCGCCAAGCCCGTCCGGCTCAAGCGCGCGCTCGTCACGCCCTGCCCGCCGCCGAGCACACAGCCATGAAGTATGCTGAAGGTCTCTGGAATCACTTGCGCTGGCCGAATGCAGGAGACATGACGGGGAATGGAACTACTCTCTTCATGTCACCGTAATGTTCTAAGAGGAGCGAAAAAGAGAGATGCGAATACTGTTCGCCATCGTCGGCTCTATATTTATTGTGAGCGTCGTGCTCGATGCGTTTGAGACCATCGTGCTGCCCAGGCGCGTGACGCGTCGCTTTCGGCTGACCAAGGTGTTCTATCAATCCACCTGGATGCCCTGGGCCGCGATTGCGCGCCGGATGCGCGGCAAGAAACGGCGCGAAGCGTTCCTCAGCTTCTTCGGCCCGCTCTCGCTGCTGGCGCTCCTGGCGGTCTGGGCCTTCGGCCTCGTCGTCGGCTTCTCGATGCTGCAATGGTCGCTGCAATCCAAGCTCAACGTGCCCGATGAAGCCGTCACTGCCGGAACATACCTCTACATGAGCGGCGAGACTTTCTTCACTCTGGGTCTCGGCGACGTGACTCCGCTCTCGCCTGTGGGGCGGGCGGTGACGGTCATCGAGGCGGGGCTGGGCTTCGGCTTCCTGGCCCTGGTGATCGGTTACCTGCCCGTGCTCTATCAGGCGTTTTCGCGCCGCGAGGTTAATATCTCTTTGCTGGATGCGCGCGCCGGGACGCCGCCGAGCGCGGCTGAGTTGTTGCGCCGCCATAGCGAGGGAGACAATATGGCAGAGTTGGGCCAACTCCTCTCGGACTGGGAGCGCTGGGCGGCGGAGTTGATGGAGAGTCATCTCTCTTACCCTGTGCTCTGCTGGTTTCGCTCGCAGCATGACAACCAGTCCTGGCTGGCATCGCTGACGACCGTACTCGACGCCTGCGCGCTCGTCATGGTCGGCATTGACGGAGCATCCGCGCGGCAGGCGCAATTGACCTTTGCGATGGCGCGTCATGCCGTGGTCGATCTCTCGCAAATCTTCAACGCCTCGCCGCAGCCGCCGACTGAAGACCGTTTTCCTCCGGCGGAGATGACGAGGCTGCGCGCGATGCTGACGGCGGCCAATTTATCGCTACGCGACGGAGAGGAAGCCAACGAGAGGCTGGCGGAGTTGCGGCTCATGTATGAGCCCTATGTTAATTCGCTCGCGGACTATCTGATGATGCCGCTCCCGCCCTGGATTCCGGCCAAAACGACAGCCGACAACTGGCGCACGAGTGCCTGGGAACGGACTCCACAAGTCTCCCCAACCTCCTTGCGTAGATGCACCGGGGCGACCGCTTTGACCGGCGATTACGTTGACGAAGCATAAATCCGGGCTCGCCTTCATAGATGTTTAAGGAGAAAATCGTATGGGACTGAAGATTACTCAGGTGGATGCCTTCACGAACAGGCCATTCGCGGGCAACCCGGCGGCGGTTTGCATCCTGCCGGAACCGCGTGACGACAAGTGGATGCAGGACGTAGCGCGCGAGATGAACCTCGCCGAGACGGCCTTTCTGCACAAGCAGGAGGACGGCTTCGACCTGCGCTGGTTTACGCCGACCGTAGAGGTCGCGCTGTGCGGCCACGCCACCCTGGCCAGCGCGCACGTCCTGTGGGAGACGGGCCAACTGGACGCGGGCGAGCAGGCACGCTTTCATACGTTGAGCGGCCTCTTGACGGCGACGCGCAAAGGCGACTGGATCGAGCTTGATCTCCCGGCCAAGCGCGAAGAGCCAACGGACACTCCCGAAGGGCTAGGGCGGGCGCTCGGAGCTGAACTGAAGTATGTCGGCAGGAATGCTTTCGACTACGTGGTCGAGGTCGAGTCGGAAGAAGTGCTGCGCGGCATTCGCCCGGACTTTACGTGGCTGAAATCCCTGGGCGTGCGCGGCGTGATCGTGACGAGCCTGTCGGCCACGCCCGACTACGATTTCATCGCGCGCTTCTTTGCGCCCGGTTCCGGCATTGACGAAGACCCTGTGACGGGCTCCGCCTATTGCTGTCTGGGCCCATTCTGGACCGGGCGTCTTAATCGCAATGAGTTTACGGCCTACCAGGCTTCCGAGCGCGGCGGCGTCATACGTGTTCGCAATGACGGAGACCGCGTGTTTCTAGGCGGGCAGGCCGTCACGGTACTGCGATGCGAGCTGCTGTAATGCGAGCGGGATTCTAGGTGCTCATCTCAACGCGGTCGCCGACCTGCGGGCGGGCGAAGGCTTCCCAGGCGTTGCCTCCGCGCAGGAAAAGCTCTATCCAGCGCGTCTCCTTGCCAGTCGCGTCCGTCCAGCCGCTACTGCCCGGCGCGAAAGCAAGCTCTCCATGTTCGACTTCAAAGCTACCATCGCTGACGGTCGCAAAGCGCTCCGTCTTTCCGATACGGATGCGCATCTTTGAGCCCGGACGCGTCACGCTCTCGCCCGCTCTGATCGTCGTTTTCAGGTTGCCGTAGCCGTCAACGTAAGCGATGCAGTTGGAGGGCACGTCGGGAATGTCTGCGCGGTCAATCTCTTCGGCGAGGGCATCCGGTTGGCCCAGGGCGATGGCGCTCGCCGCCTGTGGAAAGAGATCGCGGGAGCGAAACTGCGAGCCCTCCGCCGGAACAGAGGCCCAGCGCAGCTCCTCCGCCTGCTCGCGCACGAAGGAGAATGCCTGGCCGGCATTGACGCCGATGACGCGCACGCCCGTCGGCAAACGCGCAAACGCCAGCCGCTCTCCGGCGTTGCGGCTTCGCGCTTCCTCGTCATCGGCGCGCGGCGCGACGTTGTGATAGATGATCGTCCCGGCGGGCGCTTCGTTCAGGCCCAACTGCGCGACGCAGAATCCGGCGGCGAGCGTCGAGAATGCCGGAACCGGCGTGAGCACCGGCTCGGCATCCGGCAGGTAGAATTTAATGCGCTGGACAACCTCGGCGAAGGCCAGATCGCCCTGCCCGTAATCGGCTATGATGTGGACTAACATTCATTGCTCTCCCCTGATCGTTCGTATAAAGGCGGTGCTCATTATGCTTAATACCGGCTGGACTATCAACGAGAGCGATGGGAACCAGTGCTTAACTGTCAGTCGCGCCAAAGCTCTCGGGCGGGTGCTGCCGCAGCTTGAGACACGCCCGAGACCGCAGGCGCGACTGGCCTGAGCCGCTAACTCAAATCTATTTTTGTTAGACTGTTTATCAACGGGGTGGGCGCTCGCGCTTAAAAACGTAATAGACGACTCCCGCATGATCGTCCGTAAAGAGAAAGCGATCAGGGCCGAGGCGCATGACATCCGCCGGACGCCCGTAGAGCTTGCCGTTCTGAGTAAAACCGTTAACGAAATCCTGCGCGCTCGCGCGTTCCTTCACACGAAGGATGCGATGGCCGCGCCCCAGGCGGTGATCGGAGGAGCCGTGCAGCGCGACCAGAAAAGCATGCTGCAAGCCGGGCGATTGATTGTCGGAGTCGAAATATTCAAGCCCGAGCGGCGAGCTGTGCGCGGGAAAAGAGGCGTAGGCTGCCGGGACATTCCTGCAATCAAACTTCTTCGCAGAACTCTTGAACTGCGCATCAGCATAGGCCCGGGAACGATACTGGAAACAGTAGGGCCAACCATAGTTCGAGCCGTCTTTGACGACGTACATGGTATCCTGCGGCCTGTTCTCGCCCAGATGGTCAGCGCCCATGTTCGTGGCGAAGAGTTTTCCGCCAACCCACTTTATCCCGACGGCATTGCGTAGCCCGCTGGCGAAAATCCTTTGATGGCGACCGTCAGCATCCATCTCAAGCACCGTCGCCCTGATCTTCTCTTTCTCTTCGCAGGCGTTGCAACTGCTGCCGACCGACACATATATCTTCTCGTTTGGGCCCACCGTCACGGTGCGCGTCAGATGCCATCCGCCATACTTATAGCTCAGCCCGTAATCGGGAAAAGTGGCGAGCACCTCGGGCGCACCGGACGGTG
Organism: Pyrinomonadaceae bacterium; assembly: GCA_036389095.1. Classification (GTDB taxonomy): domain Bacteria; phylum Acidobacteriota; class Blastocatellia; order Pyrinomonadales; family Pyrinomonadaceae; genus DASQYE01. Next base: position 96,522 of record DASVQM010000003.1, on the reverse strand, counting down.
CGTTGTCGCCGAATGTATAGCGATAGCGCACGAGCCGCTCGGTCAAAGCCAGGTAGAGCCAGCTCGTGCCGCTGCTGTCAGTGTAGAAGGCGATGCTGTTCGGATTGCGCAGGCGCGTCAGGTAGCGCGTCGTCTTGCCGAACTTTCCCTGACGCGCGTCGAAGTCGTCTAAGATATAGACGACCCCGCGCTCGTTATCCGTGAGGTTATACATGTCCGTGACGAAGATACGATTGTCCGGGCTGCGGGCCATGAAACGCACTCTCTTCAAGCCCTCGGCTGCGACCGTGATGTCGAATCCTTCCGCCACATTGAGATCGAAGGTCTTACCGTTGGCGAGCGTTATTTTATGAGGCGTCAGCTTCAGAATGTTACCGCGTGAAGCCTGACGACTTTTGTTCCTCGCCTGACTCTGTACAGACCGCGCCGCCCGACTGAGCAGCCGAGCGGGCATCCGAGCCCTCGCGCTTACACCTTCCGCGTGCGCCGCCTTCGATCCGAAAATTAACAAGAGAAGCAGGAGGGCGATTGTCTTTAGATTCATCAAACTCATCAACATTTAATTGCAAACCCGGTTTAGAGTCCCTGACGGAACTGAATAGCCAGCATGGAACAGTAAGGAATTAACAGGGATGGACAGAGATGGTCAGGATAAAGAAAGCAGGATGAAAGATAAAAGCATTGCTGCTTGAATGTCTTCTTTGCTTTTCTATATCCCGTGCATTCTGTCCATCCCTGTTAAATTTCCTTCTGCTGAAGCTTACCTCGCCTGGCGCTCGCCGAGCTTATAAACTTCCGTGTCTGGATGATAGCTCTTCCAATCGAACCAGTAGTCGTTGAGGACATAGATTCTTTGTAGTTGCCGCCCGGCGAGTGGCCCCATCAGGGCGCGTCCGGTAAAATCCCATTCGCTGCCTCCCTCGCCGTCTATGAGCCGCAATGGAGCGGCCTCCGGCTTACGGAAAAATTCCAGCTTGCGCCCGTCCACCGTTCTCTCATAGACGCGCACGGATTTTTTGTCTTCGCCGAGGACGATCATGACGGGCACGCCGCCGACCGTATCCATGATGGGGCTCTGTTGCTCTATGGCCGTCAAGGGATAGGCTTTCGACGCTCGGCCCACGGTGACCCCTGCGACGAGCGTGCGCGGCGGCATCGTCGCATCCGTGAGGCTTGTGGCGACCGGCGCTTTCGCCGTGCGCTCTTCCCAGTTCGCCGGAGCGTAGCGGCCTGCGCGCGCGACCGCTTCATCGGGCCGCAGCACGCGACCCTGCGGCTGCTCGCGCTTCCACGTCGCAAAGGTCAACTCGTCGTGAAAGACCGGTTCGAGGCGTCGGCCCTTGAGTGGGCCCAGTATGGCCTCGCCCGTCACCTGCTGCCACCAGGAACCCGTCTCATCGTCGCGCATGATGAAGTTCTGGTTATTGATGCCCGCCAGATGAAAGCTCAGCTTGCGCCCGTCTACTGTCGTCGCCCACACCAGACCGGTGTGACAGAGCGTTCAATAGGTGGCGACGATGGGCACACCCCCGACAGTGTCCGCCACCAGATGATGATAAGCCATCAGGCGAACGGGATAAGCCGCCGCCTCGCCCTTGACCTCTACGGCGAGCACCATATCCGTGTCGGCCAGAAAATCAACCTCGCCCGCACGCGCGTACGCCGGATTGGGAAGCGGATTGAACATCCACTCGAAATGGTTCTGCCTGGCAAACCAGGTCGCCGCCAGCGTCAGCGCGAGGGGCAACAACAGCAGCGCCTTCAACCACCGGCGGCGAGCGCCGCGCCAGAGCCAGAAGACCAGGGCCAGCGCCGATACTGAAGCGACGAGCGTCATCGCGGGCGACCAGCGCCGAAGACTATAGGAGGCGGCGAGCCCGGGCTGCGATTGAGGCCGGAAGGGCTGAATCAGCCACGCCGGGGCGAGCACCATCAGGAGGGCTGCGAGCATGATTATCAACAACAAGAGCCAGGCTGCCTTACGGCCCAGGAGTGGTGATGCGCCCTCTGCCTGGGTTTCTGCCGGGAAAGCTTTCATTCATTCGCTCCTTAGGCGGCAAACAAACCCGCCCCTTCAATTGCACCGGGACGTTCTTCGGATATGAGAGAGATAACGATAGCGCACCGGCTCTTTTTATACCAAACGGCACGCCCTCCGAATCCGTCCGACTCGAAAAGCGTGCCGTGCTAAGTTAAGAGCGTCGCAGGTGCGCTCCACCTGCGCTTGAGGGCCAGCCCCTCAATCGTTATACGGATTGTAAGCGGCGTCAGGATACCACTCGCCACGGAACAGAGCGCCCTGCTTCTTGATCGAGCATCTCTGGACATGAACGCTGTCGATAAAAGTATGATGCTGCTGCGGCGAACCCCAATCTCCGCCCCAGATCAAACCGTGCGCGTGGGCCAAGGTGCCGAGCAGCGAAAAATCACCCTTCCAGGACGGCTGCTTATTGACGACTCTCACGATGTCGCAGGCCAGCCCGTAGTTATGCACGCCAACTTTACTGAGCCTGGTCGCTCCTTGAGTGAATAACTGAGTCTGCCGCGCCTGGCTGCGAAAAGTCTCAAAGACCATCAGCTCCAGGCCGTGCGCGGCGGCGTCTGCGATGATGGCATCGACGATCTGCTTGGTGACAGGTTCTAAAAGCGCCACGTCATTGACGATCTTGGTTGTTTTGAAGCGAGGGTCTTTCTGAATTACGTCAGTATAGAAATTGCTCATAAGCTCTCCTTTAAGGGTGAAGGCTGACGGCCCGAAGGCTGAAGGTAGACGGGCCACAAGCTTCAAGCAGAGTGATTATGAAGCCGCAGCCCATCGAGGCCAGGTGTTTGACGCAAACGTCAATGGAAGCGAAAACCATCGTCCATTGAGACGCGCGGGGTTGCAAAGCAGATGCACAATAGTAAGAGCGAGAATAAATGTCAATGCTTATGTCGGATGGGCCCGTGGGGCGAGAAAATTATATTGCCATTATTCCAAATTGAAGTATATGATCACGCCCTCTTAGCTTTACCCACTACCTGCTGGAAAGGAAACCGGACATGAAAAGCTACCTCCTCGGACTCAGGCATCGGAAACGCTACCTGATCAGCTCGACCGTCGCCCTCGCCGTGATCTTGAGCGCTTTTGCTCTGCTGCCCGTGCGTTTAGACGCGGTGGAGCCGCAGCGTGGCGGTGAGTTTATGATCGTCAACAAATCCAGGTTTACCATTTATCATCTCTATCTTTCGCCCTCCAGCAATCGCCGTTGGGGAAGGGACCAGCTCGGGCGCCGCGTGATCAAACCCGGAGACCAATACACGCTCAACCGTATCCCGTGCGGCCTCTACGATGTCAAAGTCGTAGACCAGGACGGCGATGCCTGCGAGATCAGAGAAGTGTCCATGTGCAGAGATCACACCCACTGGGATCTGACAAATGACGACCTCTTAAGATGCGAGGGATTCAGATAGTACGACCTTTTCAGACAGTACTGCTGTGGCGGCCCCTGCCCCCGCGTCATCTACGGAAGCGCCTGGAAACACCTCCTCCCGGCGCTTCATGTTCTCTTCGCTCCCGCACATCTGAAAACCAAATTTTCATCCGCTCCGAATCAATCGCCATCTCCTCCGGGAAACCATCCTTTTATCTCTGCCTATCCGCTTGACGTATATTTCGCCACCCTTATAATCCTAACAATCATTACTCATCCCCGTGGCGGGGTAGCTCAGCTGGTCAGAGCGTGGGATTCATAACCCCAAGGTCGGGAGTTCAAGCCTCCCCCCCGCTACCACCTTATCCCTTTCTTTTCAAAGAGAGTAAGGTAAGTGAAACCGCGAGGCCGCGCACATGTTCCCTTGCTTGTGTAATGAGTATAGACAGGATGCTATAGAAAACCTTCCTTGATTCCAGGATGCTTCCGATAGATCGCTGCTTCAGAGGCCGGAGGTGGTTTTATGGCAAACAAAACCGCATCAATCTTTATTTCAAGTCAGTTGCACCCGTCTTTTACCGACCGCGTCTTTGTCCGGTCTCTCTGCCTCGTGTTAATGGTCGGGCCAGTGATTAAGGCAGATGCAGGCGTGCTTTTACAGCCTGCACAGGCTGTCGTCGTATCAAAGGGCGTCGGCCAGGAGAGAGCGACGGAAATGCGCGCGCTGGAAGATGGAAAGCCGATTGAGCGAGAGATGAGGAGCGGGGAATCTCACTCGTACAAGATCGCGCTGGCGAGGTCGGGCGACTGGCTCGCGCGGTTGATCTGAAGCTGATGCAGCCCGTGCGTGCTCTGCTCGGCCAGTCGCAGCACTTGCTGATCTCCGCTGACGGCCCGCTTAACCTCATCCCCTTCGCCGCCCTGGTTGACGAGCATGACAGATATCTGGTCGAGCGATATACGATCACGTATCTAACCAGTGGACGTGACCTGTTGCGTTTGCAGGTGGCGAGAGAGAGTAAGAGCCCTCCCCTCGTTGTGGCTGACCCGGCGTTTGGCGAGCCGGCGATGGTCGCCTCGCGCCGAGAGGGGCCGCAGGCAAATGTAGCGAGCCGCAGCGAAGCGGGTCGAAGCACGGCGGAAGTGGACTATTCGCAAATCTTTTTCGGCCCACTACCAGGAGTCGGCGACGAAGTGCGCGCGCTCAGAGAGCTGCTGCCGCAAGCCACCTTTCTGACCAAAGAGCAGGCCGTCGAAGCAGCGCTCAAGGGCATCAGCGCCCCTTCGATTCTGCACATCGCAACGCACGGCTTCTTTCTTGAAGAACAAGATGGCGCGAACAACCAAAGCCGCGCTGCGGCGTCGCGGGGTAAAGAAGCGACTCGTCTGGGCAAGTGGGTGGCCCAGGTGGAGAATCCGCTGCTCCGCTCTGGCCTGGCGATGGCCGGGATTAATCAGGGCCGCAGCGGCGAGACGGACGACGGCGCTCTGACGGCGCTTGAGGCGGCGGGCCTCGACCTCTGGGGCACGAAACTGGTCGTGCTCTCGGCCTGCGACACCGGCATCAGCGTGGTGAAGAGCGGCGACGGCGTTTATGGGCTCAGACGCTCACTGGTTCTGGCAGGGGCCGAGAGCCAGGTGATGAGTCTGTGGCCGGTATCGGATCGCAGCACAAGCGAGCTGGTCGTCGGTTACTACAAAAGGGCTTGTGCAGGGGCAGGGCAGCGTCCAGCGCGTTGAAGTTTCGGGTTACAGCCGTGGCCTGCCCGCCGTCTCCGGGTGGTTTCGGAGGGGAACTGTTTAAGTCTTGAGAAGGCCGGGCCGACTGTCGAACCGGATCATGCTCTCCGGTCTTGTTAGGGAATTGCCCGCGGAGGACTGCTGATCACTATGACGGAAGCGCTCAGTGCTATGAACAGGCGTCAAAATCGGGAGCGTTCTATCTTTCATTGTCCGCTTCCTCTCATGCATATGTTTTTGTCATAGAGCCAGGGTCTTTACGAATGCTTGAAAAGCATCGCTCAACATTTTGCGGGCCTTCGGTTAGAGGCGGCCCCGATATTCGGCTGCCTTCTCCGGCTTTTTCCAGTTTTCGTAGAGTGTGACGAGACGCCGGAGCGCAAGCTTTGTGCCGGGGTCGTCTGCGCCGGCGGAGGTTTTTAGATTCTCGTAGCTCTCAAGCAGCAGGGGCTCGGCTGCGCTGTAACGGGCTTGCGCCGTCAGGCATTCGCCCAGCGCGCCTTGGCTGGCTGCAATGACATCTACGTGACGGGGATCATTCCCTGTGTGCTGGTCGAGCGCTTTACGCAGCAACGGCTCGGCTTCTTTCGCCCTCCCGGTGTGTGTCAAAGCGAGGCCGCGATAGCTTAGCAGGTAGGCGAAATCGCGTGAGTTCATCACCCCGAGCTTGGTCCCTATCTCCATCGCCTCAGCACTTTCTTCTATAGCTCTGGCGTAATCACCCTTATTGTAGTAGGCCATACAGAGATAGTAATGCGACCAGTATGTGGTGACCGATTCGCCCTGCTTCCGGGCAATCCTATAGGCTTCGAGCGTCGCATTGATGCCCTCGTCATGCTTCCCTTTCAAGGAGAGCAGCCGTCCCAGACCTAACAGAGCCATCGCCATCCTGAGTTCGTAATGCTGAGGCAGAGTGCGAAAGATGGCGATCGACTTGCGGTAAGTGGCTTCGGCGCTATCCAGGTCGCCCGTGAACTGATGTGCGCGTGCCAGCGAAACGAGCGCGTAGGCCGAGTCTTCGTTATTTTCGCCGGAGACTTTGTTGAATATGGAGATGGATTCCTGCAACAACTGCTTAGCCTTTTCTAACGCCTCTTTATCCGTGATTCGCCTGACGTAAAGCTCGCCCAACACGAACAGGCCGAGGGCCAGCTCTTTGCTACCCTCAGACGAGAGTTTGCGCTCGACGGCGACAGCCTCGGTCAGGAATTGTTCGGCCTCCTCCAACTTGCCCTTGTTTAGAAGGGCTGAGCCGAGCGTGATTTTGTTGTCCGCAGTCGCGCTCGTTTCCGCGCCGTACAATTCCAGATTGAGCTTGAGGGACTCACGCGAATACTTCTCGGCCTCGTCCATGAGCCCTATGTCAAAGTAGGTCTGTCCGATGGTTTGCAGCACCTGAGCACGGAGTTCGGGCTGGTTGGCAAACTCCGTGTCTATACGCGCCGCCGCCCCGTTCAAGACCTCTATGACTTTAACGTCTCTGCCCTTCTGTTCGGGCGAGGCGGCGGACAAAATGGACTTCAAAAAGTTGTTGAGTTGATCGGCACGGGCCGTCTCGCGCTGCGCCTGGTTTCTCTCGCGTGCGGCGACGCGCGCCTGCCAGATGCTTGCGGTCAGGCCCGCGAGTATGGCCAGCAGAACCAGTGAGACGGCTGCCACGCCGATCCTGTTTCGCCCGATGAATTTTGACGCCCTGTAAGCGAAAGTATCCTTACGAGCTGTGACGGGAAGACCATCCATGTAGCGGCGTATGTCTTCGGCAAACTGCGCCGCCGATGAATAACGTCGTTCGGGCTCTTTCCGCAGAGCCTTGAGAACTATGTTATCCAAATCGCCGCGTAGCCTGCGGCGCAGTGATTCGGCTGGTTCGCCCCGCGCCTCTCCGACGATCTCGGGCGTGATGCGAATCGTGCGCTGTCCAATCGTGATCTCTTCCGTGCGACGGATTGCCGTGCTGGGCCTCTCCGGTTCGTTTTCGCAGACGAGACGTTCTATCTCCTGCGGCGAAGTCTGTTTGAAATGATAAGGCGCGTGTCCGCTCAGGAGGCGATAGAGCAATATGCCCAGACTGTATACGTCGCTCACAGTGGTGATGTTGTGGCCCCGTATCTGTTCCGGGCTGGCATATTCGGGCGTCATCAGGCGCAAGTCCGTCGCGGTCGCCGCAAGGGTCTGTGAGGCCAATGCAGGGTTCAAGAGCTTGGCGATGCCGAAGTCCAAAAGTTTCGGCTCGCCGTCGGGAGTGATGAGTATGTTCGAGGGCTTGAGGTCACGATGGATGATCAGGTTCTGATGCGCGAACTCGACGACCGAGCAGATCTTACGAAACAACAAGAGCCGCCCGTCCGTCCTCAGCCTGCGTTTGTCGCAATAGCTGTCAACCGGCTGGCCTTCGATGTATTCCATCACGATATAGGGCAGGCCGTCTTCCGTGATGCCGCCGTCGAGCAGGCGCGCGATGTTGGGATGTTCGAGCGAAGCCAGTATCTGTCGCTCCGTGCGAAAGCGGCGGACGATCTCTTCGGAGTCCATGCCGCGCCGCAGAATTTTGATGGCGACCTGCTTTTTGAACTGATCGTCGGCGCGCACCGCCAGCAGCACGAGTCCCATCCCGCCGTGTCCTAACTCTCGCAGCACGCGGTAGCGGCCCAGCGTACGCCCTGCCCATATATAGGCTTCGCCTTCTAAGAGTATGTCCGAGGCGGAAGCCATCGCGGGCCGTTCTATGAATGGGCCCGCCTCCTCGTGCGACTCCATGAGCAGCTCCAACTCGCGCAGCATCTCCGGGTCGTCCTCGCAGCGCTTTAGAAGAAACGTGCGCCGCTCTTCGTGTTGGAGCTCAACGGCCTCGTGGAAAATCTCTTTAACTTGTAACCAGCGGTCAGGCGTCATGACAGGCAAGGGTGAATTTGCGAATGCCGCTCAGGGCAGTACCGCCAAAGGTCTCGGGTGGCTGCGTAGGTAAACCCGCCCGAGACCTTTGGCGGTACTGCCCCATACACTCAATCGCAAAGCGCTCTAAGCGAGAGCATCCGTGCTGAAAGACAGGCCGAAATGCCCGTCTTGATAAAAACGTGCAAGCACGCGAGAGAAACTTGACGGCTCTCTTCTGGTTGGAACTCGCATGGGCTGCGAAAAAAGATCGGGCCTGCCCCGGCTCGTCCTCTAAAGCTCGCGCACGATCCGTTTGTGCAGCCAGGCTTTCGCCATCTGCCATTCGCGTTTGACAGTGGCGGGCGAAATTCTCATCGCCTCAGCCGTCTCGTCAATAGTCAGGCCGCCGAAAAATCTGAGTTCGACGATCCGGCTCTGTGCCGGGTCAAGCTCCGCCAGGTCTTGCAGCGCATCGTCCAGGGCCACCAGGTCAATCTCCCTTTGTTGTGGAAAGCTGACGGCCTCTTCGAGCGCGATTTTAGTGAGACCTCCGCCGCGCTTCCGCGCCTGTTTCTCGCGCGCGTGGTCAACCAGTATGCGCCGCATGACCTGCGCGGCCAGGGCGAAGAAGTGCGCGCGATTCTGCCAGGAGACATTCTTCCAATCAATCAGGCGAATGTAAGCCTCGTGGACGAGCGCCGTGGCTTGCAGCGTATGGTCAGCTCGCTCGCCCTCAAGATAGGCTTGCGCCAGACGCCTCAGCTCCCCATAGACGAGCGGCATCAGGCGCGCGGGTGCGGACTCATTTCCGTCGCTCAGTTGGCGTAGGGACTGCGTAACATCCTGCGTCGATGTCATCAGGAACAAACCTTGTTGCGGAGTTGTTGGCAGGTTAATCACCGCCTTGATTCCCCGAAATTATACGACCTTTCGCCCGCCCGAAGGAAAAATTTTTTCCGTCAACCTGAGCCGATCCGCCGCCTTTTTCCGCCTTGTAGGGCGAACGAAAGATTTTTCTGACGCCTGAAGGGGAGATTGTGTCAGGAAACGATTCTCCTTCCCTGAAGGGTAGCTCTCATAGAGGCTCCGCACCCGCTTTGGCCCGTCCTTGAAAGAGGGCCATTTACCGCTGAGCGGGTGGGGCGCTCACATCGGATTCGTGGTATCGCACACGATCAACGGTTTGGTTCATCAGCCTGGGCCAGGAAAGTCAATTCCGCCTGCGCGGGCGGGCGGCGGAGAGCGAGGAGTTGTCACTATGAATCGAAGCATGAGCCTATCGCATAAAGTTATGAGACGGTCGCGCAGGTCTGACATCCTCATCGCGCTTGTCGGCCTCTGCCTGCTCGTCATCCTTTGTCAGACGTGGTGGCTCGTCCGGGCGGCGGACGGCGACCTCGACCCGACCTTCGGCAACGGCGGCAGGGTCACAACCTCGTTTCCGGGCGGGCTCGACACCGCCAAGGATGTCGCCATCCAAGCGGACGGCCGTGTCGTCGTCGCGGGCTTCTCGGGCTCAGACTTTGCGCTCACACGCTACAACACAGACGGAAGCTTGGATACGACCTTCGGCGCAGGCGGAAGGGTTCATACGGACTTCCCCTTCGACCTCGGCGGCGCTGCTAATGCGCTCGTCATCCAGCCGGACGGCAAGATCGTCGCGGGCGGCAACGCCACAGACCCGGCCAACACTTTGAATGGTGTCTTTGCGCTCGTGCGCTACAACACCGACGGCTCGCTCGACACCAGCTTCGACACGGACGGGCGCGTCGTGACCGCTTTCCCGAACAGCATCGGCGCACAGATCAATGCTTTGGCGCTCCAGCCCGACGGCAAGATCGTCGCGGCGGGCTCAAGCACCGACGGCACAACTTTCGCCAGCCTCTTTGCGCTTGCGCGCTACAACACCACGGGTGCGCTCGACACCAGCTTCGACACGGACGGGCGCGTGACCACGGACATCCCCGGCCTTACCTTTGAAGATGCCCACGCCGTCGCCATACAGTCGAACGGGCGTATCGTCGTCGCAGGTCTGGGTAACGCTGCGTTCCTGCTCACGCGCTACAACACGGACGGCTCGCTCGACAGCGGCGCGGCTGGCGACTCGACGCCCGCCGACACCTTCGGCACGGGCGGCATAGTCACGACAGCCTTCGGCGGAACTTTTGAAGAGGCCAACGGCTTAGCCATTCAAACTGACGGCAAGATCGTCGCCGCAGGGCAGACGGCCATAAGCGTTGCCGCCAACATGAACTTCGCCCTCGCGCGCTACAACACCGACGGTTCGCTTGATAACAGCTTCGATGGAGACGGCAAGGTCATCACCGATTTTGGCCTGGTGGACGCGGCCAGCGATGTGGTCATTCAGACGGACGGCCGTGTCGTCGCGGCGGGCCGTGCGGGCACGATACCCGCAGGCTCCTTCTTCGCCCTCGCCCGCTACGACACGAACGGCGCGCTCGATAACACGTTCGACACGGACGGCAAAGTTACCACAGACTTCTCCGGCGGGCGCTTCGGGCTCGGCGCGCAGGGCGTTGCTCTGCAAGCGGACGGTCGTGTCGTGGCCGCAGGCGACGCCAACATCACTGGTCAGCGAGATTTCGGAGTCGCGCGTTACACCACCACGGGTGCGCTCGACAACAGCTTCGACACCGACGGCAAAGTCCTCACGGATTTTGCGCTCAACGAAGACGCCATCAATGAGCTTCTGGTACAGCCGGACGGACGGCTCATCGCCGTCGGATTCAATAATCTGAGCATACGCATTAGCCAGGCGCAAGACGTTAATTTCCAGCTTGCGCGCTACAACACCAACGGCTCTCTGGACACCGCCTTCGGCTCTGGCGGAATCGTCCAGACGGACTTCGCCTCAAACAGTGACGACTTCGCTAATGGCGCGGCCCTGCAAGCGGACGGTCGTGTCGTCGTCGTCGGGCAGACCGGAGCGCACTTCAGTCAACTTCCCAGCGCCGACACCTCCTTCGCCGTTGCGCGCTACAATGCGGACGGCTCGCTCGACACCAGCTTCGACGCGGACGGTCGGGCCTCGGTTGACTTCGGCACGACGCATGACGCGGCGGTCGCCGTCGCCGTCCAGTCCGACGGCAAGATCGTCGTCGTGGGCACTAACGGCAGCGACTTCGCCCTCGCGCGATTGAACGCGGACGGCTCGCTCGACAACACCTTCGACGGCGATGGCAGGCTGACGACCGACTTCGGCGGGAGCGGGGACGCAGCCAACACCGTTGCGATTCAAACAGACGGCAGGATCGTCGCGGCGGGCGCGGCCTCCAACGGGGAGTTCTTCGGGCTCGCGCGCTACAACTCTAACGGCTCGCTCGACAACACCTTCGACGGCGACGGCCTCGTCACGACCGATTTCAACACCGGCTTAGACGTTATCAGAGACCTCGTCATCCAAGCGGACGGCAAGCTCTTGGCGGCTGGCGTCGGAAAAGGCAGCACGGCCCCTTCGGGTCAGGACTTCGCCCTTGCGCGATACAACACGGACGGCTCACTCGACACAAACTTCGGAACAGGGGGCAAGGTGACGACAGACTTCGGCGGCGCTGACGCAGCCGAGGATATTGCCCTACAGGCGGACGGCAAGATTGTGGCCGCCGGATACTATGACATTTCCCTCTCCTCGCCGCCCAACGGCACAGCCTCCGTATACTTCGCCGTTGCGCGCTACAACGCAAACGGCCAGCTCGACGCGTCCTTCGGGGCGGGCGGCAAGGTCACGACAGACTTCTTCGGCATTTTTCAAGAGGCCCACGCCGTAGCCGTTCAATCCGACGGCAAGATCGTCGCCGGAGGCAGCACTAACACAGGCAGCAGCCGCGACTTCGCCCTCGCCCGCTACCTGTCGGCAGCCACCCCGACGCCAACTCCGACGCCGACGCCGACGCCGACACCAACGCCGACGCCGACGACTGTGCAGTTCAGTCAGGCAAGCTACAGCATTCAGGAAGATTGTACGGCGCTGAACGTCAACGTCACACGCACGGGCGACACTTCCGCCACGACCACAGTCAGCTACCAGACAACAGACGGCACAGCTGCGCAGCGAATGGACTATAACCTCGCCCTCGGTAGCCTGACCTTCGCGCCGGGCGTGACACAGAAGACCATCTCTCTGCTCATCAACGAGGACTCGAAAGCAGAGGGAACCGAACAGTTCACCATCTCTTTGAGCAGTCCTTCGGGCGGAAGTCTCGGCACGCCCTCGGCTGCCACCGTCCAGATACTTGACGATACGCCGGAGTCAACCGGCAACGCCCTCGACGATACTGCCATTTTCGTTTGCCAGCATTACCATGACTTCCTCAACCGCCAGCCCGAACCCGGAGGCTTTCAGGGCTGGCAAGCCATACTCAACAACTGCCCGCCGTCGGGCCGCGATGCCAACGGCAACTTCTGCGACCGCATAGAGGTCTCATCGGCCTTCTACCGCTCGGAGGAATTTCAACTCAGGGGCTACTTCCTTTACCGCTTCTATTCTGTCGCCCTCGGGCGGATTCCCCATTACCAGGAGTTCATGATGGATTTGAGCCGCACGACGGGCTTTTTGACGGAGCAGGAAGTGGAGGCAGGGCGTGTGGCTTTCATCAACGAGTTCATGTCCAGACAGGAGTTCAAAAATAGATATGACTCGCAGACAGACCCTGCGGCTTACGTCAACCTCCTCGAACAGACCGCAGGCGTGACGCTCCCGAACAAGCAAGCCCTGATCGATGATCTGGCACAGGGAAGGAAAGACCGCGCTCAGGTCTTGAGGGCGATAGTCGAAAGCGAGGTGGTGAGGGTCAAGTTCTACAATGAAGCGTTCGTCGTCGAAGAATACTTCGGCTACCTGCGTCGTGACCCTGATATTCTCTACCTCAACTGGATTCAGACCCTCAATCAGACCAACGACTACCGCCTGCTAGTTAATGGCTTCCTGAACTCCGCCGAATACAGGCAGCGCTTCGGGCCTTGATAAGTCGGAGTCGCCCACCACACAGGAGGCGATTTTGACAATCGCTCCCTGTTCCCGCGCATTCCGTGCGCCAAGTCAAAGAGCGTGGCGCTTATCTTCTCAGATGAGCGCCACGCTCTTTGACTGGCTCGGGAGTTCAAGCCCTTTCCCCGTTACCATCTATCTCATACTTTCAACCTGCACCTTACAAACCGCTGGGGCGTCTTGCTCATAATCCATTCCGACTCGGCTCAGCACAGGACGCGCCTGTTAACTCGTAAGCCTTCATGCCGTCATTTGATCTTGTCCAACGACGCCTTAGCATCAACGATCAGCTTGCGAAAATCAGCCAGGTTGCCCAGCGTCATACCGATCCTGATTCTTCCCATAAAGCCGCTGGAGACGGCTGCCCGAAGCGCACCCGTAGCTCTGTTGAAAGTCGTCACCGTCAACTCTGATCGGGTCTTATACTGTGCCTCGAAGTTCTCCATCGTCGAGCTCTTCTCGATCTTAATGATCTGGTCTATGCTTTTAATCAGAGGGTCAAGCTCGTCATAATCTACGTATAGCCTTTCCACGGCTGCTCTTTCCGCCCGCTCGCTTTCTTCCAGCTCAACGCCGATGCCATACTCTTTGCGCCCGGACTGTGTATCTACGAACTCATAGCCTGTGACCGTGGCGGTTCCTCCGAATCCCGAAACCCCTCCGGTGACGGTGTAGTTCTTGACGATGACGGAGCCGATTTTCGTATCAAGCTCTTCCAGGTTTGTCAGAGGCTCGGGCGAGGTCGTTAGATTCTGCGCGCCGCGATCTACCCTCTCGCGGCGCGTTGCCTGTCTCTCCTGTCGCTGCTCCTGTTGTCTTTGTGCCACCGCCGATAGCGAGCAGGCGATAAAGACAATTGAGAGGGAAATCGCTCTCGTGAACGGGTTCATAATAAATCCAATCGGGTTCCGAATCCCTCTAACGGTTTCTTTTCAGCCGGGAGGTAAAAGGTCATATCCATAAATGATCTGCCGCATTTCTTCAATAGCCTGTAAACATTCTTCTGAAGACTTGCCTCTCCAATATTCCTCTGACTCATCCGGTAGGGAAGCTGACGCTCGATGCCGATTTATCCGGGCCAGATGAATCTGGCACTTTCGTAATCCGAATATACTCCAAAATAAGTTTGGACGCCTATCTATAGCGGTGAGCAAATGGAAGCGAGTGCTGTCAGCACCACCAAAGGTCTCAGGCGGGTCTCAACTCGCAGCATCACCCGCCCGAGACCTGAGAGCGGGTGCTGACCTGTATGCTGCGCTCAGTCGTCGCACTCATTTGCACATCGCTATAAAATAATTGTCGGCCTCTTCCTTGCCGACCCTTGCAGGGAGTATATATCAAGTGTAGGATATAGTTTACATGTATGACATACATCGTATGTGGCAATACCGAATTTCAGATGGGGGATGGCTATTATGATCGAGTTGAGAATTGATGAGTTGCTGGAAGGACACGGGCGGTCGTTCTACTGGCTGGCGAAAGAAACTGGCATCAGCCATACAACGCTGTGGCGGTTGAAGAAGGGCAAGGCGCTGGGGATTAATTTCAGCACTTTGGAGAGCATCTGCCGGACGCTCGACTGTCAACCGGGCGACGTGCTGAGACTGGCGAGCGACCAGAGGGCGGGCAAAAGGCAAGGCGTCAAGCGAAGACGTGTCTCATCATCCGCGAAGCTTTGACCTGTCGGCGATACTCTCAATCCGCAAGCAATCATGGAGCACACGTTTTCAGCCAAGACGCGAGAGTTACAAGGCAGCCGCCGACCGGGCTGTTTGACATATATCCTACATGTGCAATATAATCGGTAAGAACCGAGTTCAGCTCACTCCCTTCTCAGACAACCTGGAATCATCCAGATTACCTGACGCCACAGCTAAACTTCCCAAGGTGTGAAAATGCCTCTCGATATTCTTCTGAGGGAAAGCGACGGAGAAACTACAAATGAATAACCTTCATATCAAAGAGCGCCGGGTCGCCAACGTGGTTGTGCTGGACATGGACGGCAGCATGAGAATCGGCGAAAGCGGCGTCGTGTTTCAGAGCACGATTCGCCGCCTGCTGGAAGAAGGTCAGAGGCAGATTCTTTTGAATCTGGCGGGAATCGCCAACATTGATTCGAGCGGACTGGGAGAGCTGATTGCAAGTCACAATGTGCTGAGGAAGAACGATGGGCAGGTCAAGCTGCTTCATCTGACAAAGAGAGTCCGTGAATTGATGGTGATTACGAAGCTGCTGACCGTCTTCGACGTTTACGAAAACGAGGCGGAAGCCCTCGACAGCTTCCGCCATCCCGCATTAAAGCCCGCAGAGCTTCAGCCTGCACTTGTGTGAGACGCCCATTATGAAAAGCATCCTTGGAATCGGTATCTACAAGTCAGGCGAGCTTACCATCTGAGGAAAGATATTTAGCTGCAATGCACTTTCACGCGATACGCGAACAATGCGGAACCGGAGAACTTTATGATTAGGACAGATCAGGCAACACACAACGGCTTCAGCCACATCTCGAATGAAGAGGTGTGGCCGGGGATAGACTCAAGGTATCGGCTGATTGTCGTCGCGGCTTTGAGAAGCAAGCAGCTTCAGCGCGGCTCGCTCCCCAGAATCGCCGTTGACTCGCAGAGGCTTAAAAATACGAGCATCGCTCTTGAAGAGGTCAAGCAGGGGCTCGTCCCTTTCAAGACCATTGTCGAAGCCCACAAGGAGAACGGTAATCATCTGGCACGTCAGGACGCCCTGGTTCTGACGCACGATTGAACGTGACGTGGCAAGGATCGCTGAGGATGAATGGCATCTCGTCGGAGAGAAAGGTGAATATGGCGCAAGATAATTTACCGGGCGGCAGAACGGAAAAGCCTTTGACGGCGACCTTCATGGGCGTTGGCCCGGAGGTTCGATTAGAGTTGATGAATACGACCGATCAGCCCCTCAAGGGCGTCGAGATTCTAACTGTCTTTTTGAAAGATGAAGAGACTCCGGGCGGCGGCCCTTCACGAGCCAATATTAAGTTTAAGGATATCGAGTGTATATATCCTAAAGAGAAGGCCGTCTTGTCTCATAGAACCTGGGTTGATGGCAAACCAACGGATTCTACGCACGACCAGTTGGAACGTCTTCGAGTGAGAGCCGGTGAAGTCAAGCCCTATGTGCTGGACATCTCGTGGCAAGATGCGGAAGGGAAGACACGCTTTCAACGGATAGCGATAGGCCACTGATGAGCCGTTTGTATGTTATATCCGAAATTGGAAGAGAAACTCCATCGTGCCCGGCTCTCTCTCGAAAGAGCGAACAGCGAGAATCTCATCGAGCTTTGCAAGCAGTACCTCTTGCTGCTCGCCGAATACCGCGGTGAACTTTATAAGCTTCCCGTCACGCCCGCCATCAAATGGTCAGGGCCGCCTTCATCAAGCGAAGATATTGACGAGACCAGGAAAGCAGTCCGCCTGGCGATTGAAAGCAGTACGCAGGAACGCAACCGAACGGCAGCGCTCCTACGCTCGTTGACCGCCGTGAGCGGCTATGAAGCGGTAGCGATGCTTAACGAGCGGAAATATAAGGGCCATGACGACTGGGAATTGAGAGCGGGCGGAGTCAGATTCAGCGGCGGCGATGATAGCGAGAGGATGACGATACAAGAAGCAGTGGAAACGACAAGTCTGCTTCGACGCGAGGAATACCTCGCCCAACACGCCGATTCGGCGTTTGCGAACCAGACGGTATGTCCCGCCACTGCCTCTCCCGAAACAACGTGCGAGTCTGTGAAGAAAGCTCATCATGATAGTTTGTGACTTCTGTTTGCAGTACAAGCCGGATGGTACGTGCGGGCTTGGCCTTAACGTCGCCAAGCGGATGAGCTGTCGTGAGTTTGGCCCAGGCATCGAGAAATTCTGCTCCAATCCGAAAGACTTCGTCAGTCCGAGCCAGATAATCCAGATGGCTACTTTTTTTGGAATGAAGGGAGCGGAGCTGAAGAAGGTCAAGCTGATGGCCGAAAGGGAAGCGCTCAAGATGAAAGGGACGGGATGGGAGAATGACTCCCGCTTATCTTGCCTAAGCGATACATAGATGGCTTGACTTCGTCACAGGCGTCAGATAAAGGATTTGTTATGAGTGAAGACTTGCAACCTGAAATTGTCAAACCAACTCCCCAGCGACCGCGCTTCATCATCTATGCTGTCGTGCTGCTCGCAGTCTTCCTGCTCGGCTTCATTCCAATGTGGCTCAAGGCCCGTGAATGCGCCGGCAGCCTTGCCGCGTCGGAGCATCAGCTGCTTCTGGTCAGGATGCAGAGTAATCTTGCCTCGGCAGTTATAGACGCGCGGCGCGGCGATTACGAGCCAGCCCGCCAGGCTGCCAGCCAGTTCTTCAACGCCTTACGTGCAGAAATTGATAAGGGGAATGCTTCGGCCTTGACGCAGGCCCAAAGAGAGAGTGTGGGGCCATTGTTTGCCGGACGCGATGACATTATCACGCTGCTTGCCAGGAGCGACCCGGCTGCGGCAGACAGGCTATCCGATCTCTATGTTTCATATCGTAAGCTCATGAACGGCTGATGGCCGCGACAACCAAAGCGACAATGAGCGCATCCTAGTTTGTAGTTGAATCCTTCTCTTGCGCATCGACGGTGATGTGCCCCGCGCCTGGAAAACCGGCGGCGTTTCGGGATAGTTCGAGAGTGGGCCGATTTTCACTTACAGAAGCCGCTCTGCAAAGAGCACCCGAACCCTAAGCCTTCGCTGCTACCGTTTCATCGAAGTCACTTTTATTCGAAGCTTCTCTTTACACTCCGCTAGTGGAGAGGAAAACACATTTATGTCTATGAAACTGTACGTTGGTAACCTGTCGTTCGAGACTTCGAGCGAGAATCTACAGCAGCTCTTTGCGCAGGCCGGGACGGTCG
Organism: Pyrinomonadaceae bacterium; assembly: GCA_036389095.1. Taxonomy (GTDB): domain Bacteria; phylum Acidobacteriota; class Blastocatellia; order Pyrinomonadales; family Pyrinomonadaceae; genus DASQYE01. The sequence goes on along the minus strand of DASVQM010000003.1, from coordinate 78,587 downwards.
AGTCCTCCACAGTCGTGGAAGACCGCGAAACGGGTCGCTCACGCGGCTTCGGCTTCGTCGAGATGTCCTCCAAGGAAGAAGGCGCGGCGGCAATCGCGCAATTCAATGGCAAGGAAGTCAATGGTCGGAGCCTGAACGTCAACGAGGCCAAGCCACGCGAGAATCGCAATGGCGGGCGCAGCAATTACGGCAGATAGCCCTTAGTCGCGCAGGCCATGCGCGCGTTGCAGGATGACCAGCGACCCTGACAAACCACAAAGCGCCCCGGCGACAAAACAGTTTCGCCGGGGCGCTTTGCTTTCGTCGCGCGACTGAGACCTGGGAAGTTGAAGGAGACAAAACCTCAAAGATAGTTGGGGACGAGCCGGGCATTCCGCAGTCGCATATTAACGCAGGAGATAATGGGGCGCGCGCTCTTCTTCGTAAGACCCTGTCCGCCCTGTCACTTCTTTACTTACATTTATATTCGATTTCGGTTAACTTTGAGATAACAAAATTCTTGAGGAGGGCTAAGCGATGGTTACAATTAAGGTGATTCATCAAAGTTCAGGCAATCCCGTCAAAGGGAAGAAGGTAGCACTTGGGATTGATGCGCTATTTGCAAGCGGCGTGACGCACGGCGAATGGACTGATGCTAACGGCGAGGCTCGCTTCGATGTGAAGCCCAATCATGGAAAAGTTTTTATTGATAGCTCCAAGAGGTATGAAGGACATTTATCCGGCCAGGTGGTGGTGTATATCTAACCCTGCGTTTTAGGCGAAGGATTGAACGAAAGCCACCTGGCCCACCCTTAAACACTCACGTTTGAAAGTCTAAATGTTGCTTTACGCATTAAGCGGTTCTTCGACTTCTATTCACTCTCGCCTTTCCGTCCCGACTCCCGAGGCATTCCATACCGGACAATGACATCAAGGCTTTCTCTCCCCTGGCCCTGTTTTCAGGTGAAGGGCTGATGAGGAGAACTCTCACATACCAAGTTGCAATATAAAGAAAGGTCAGTACGGCCAAAGGTCTCTGGCGGGTCTCATCGTGAGCCCAACACACGCCCGAGACCGCAGGCGGTGCTGACAGCATTCGCATCCTTTTGCAAACCGCCATATGCAGGACTGACCTGTGATCGCGCTTATCTGAGAGCCGCTAAAGATGCCCATCGCCGTGAGCTTAGCGATAGCCGTCCGCCTGTAAACGGAAAAGCTCTTCATAGAGGCCGCCGCGCTCGACCAGCTCTTGATGAGTGCCGTCTTCGACGACTGCGCCGCCCTTGAGCACGACGATACGGTCGGCCATCCTGACCGTGGAGAAACGGTGAGAGATAATGACGGCCATCCGCCCGCGCAATAGCTCGGAGAAGCGCTTGAAGACTTCGTATTCGGCGCGCGCGTCGAGGGCTGCCGTCGGCTCGTCCAGAATGAGCACCTGCGCGGTGCGCATGTAAGCGCGCGCCAGGGCAACCTTCTGCCATTCGCCGCCGGAGAGATCAACGCCTCCCTCGAAGCGACGGCCAAGCATCTGACGGTAGCCTTCTGGAAAACGAGGAAGCAGCGATGCCGCCAGCGATTTCTCGGCGGCAGAGGTAAGCACTTCCGGCACTCTCTCCTGGCCCTCGCCCGCCGGAAACTCCTGGTTGCCGGGCCCGTTCGCCTCCGCGCTTTTCCCGTTGCGAGGAAGCTCCAAATAGGAGTGAACCTTATCAATTTCGCCGACGCCTATATTTTCGTCAAAGCGCAGGTCGTAGCGCACGAAATCCTGAAAGATGACGCCGATGGAGCGGCGCACGGAAGCCAGGTCGTATTCGCGCAGGTCACGCCCGTCGAGCATGATGCGCCCTTCCGTCGGTTCGTAGAGCCTGGCAAGCAGCTTGGTGAGCGTCGTCTTGCCCGCGCCGTTTTCGCCGACGAGCGCCAGGCGCTCACCCGGGCGCAGCCGAAAGCCGACGTGCCGAACGGCCCAGCGGTCGCTGCCCGGATACCGGAATCCCACGTCCTCAAAAACGAACCCTTCACGAATAACTGCGGGAACTTCCGGCGCACCTTCGGGCGAAGTGATCTGGGGCTTCATCTCGAAGAAGTCGAAGAGGTCTTTAAGATAAAGGCTCTGCTCGTAGATGTCGCTGGCGGCGGACAGGAGTCGCTGAATCAGGTCGCGGCTGCGCGCGAAAGAGGCGGCGAGAAAGGTGAGCGAGCCGAGCGTGATTGCGCCCGCGACGGCGCGAAGCAGTATGTGCGCGTAGGCTCCGTAGTAGCCGAGCGTGCCGATAAAGGCGAAGGCTGTTGCGACCAGGCCCTTCCTGATCGAGAGCTTTTTGTTTTCAAGATAGAAGCGCTCCGCGAGCGACCTGTAGCGCTCGATCAGCCAGGGGGCGAGACCGAACATCTGTACCTCTTTCGCCGTGCGGTCGCTCGCCCCGATGAAGCGCAGATAATCCAGCTGGCGACGCTCAGGAGTCCAGCGGTAGAGCAGCGAATATTCGAGCGAGGCGAAATGCGTCTCGCCAAGGAAACTCGGCAGAACGGCCACGGCCAGCAGCAGGAGCAGCCAGGGGCTATAGACCAGAAGCGCTGCCCCGAGCGAGAGCAGCGTCAAGGCATCCTGCCCCATCGAGAGAAATTGAGCGAGCAGGCCAATCCTGCCCGTCGTTTGCCTGCGCGCCCGCTCCAACTGGTCGTAGAAGGCCGGGTCTTCAAACTGGTATAGATCGAGCGTCGCGGCGTGTTGCATCAGGCGCACGCTCGTGTGGTTGGAGAAGAGGTCGCCGAGCAGACTTTCGACGAGCGACGAAGCCCTCGTGAGCGCTTCGCCGACGAGGACAACCGTAATCTCAAGCGCCACCAGCTTCCACAAACGGGAAGGCTCGAACGTGGCGCTACTACTGCGCGCCGCGACAACCGCGTCAATAATCAGCTTGCCGATCCAGAGTATGACGACCGGGATGAAGGCGCGCACCAGGCGCATGAGGATGATGGCGGACGTGTAGCCGCGATGAGTCTGCCACACGAGCCTGAGGAAAGGCACGACGTATCGCAGCGCATGAACGCGCTCGCGCCAGGTGCGCGCCTCATCCTTCTCTCTCTCCTTAAACCTGCGCGACATCCTTAGCGTCCTGTCTGAGATTCTGCGGGCACTACTTGAAGCGTTAGTTTCTCCGTCCGCCGTAGAATAACGAGCGACGATTTGCGACCGATGCGTTCCTCCGTCAGGAGCTTGTGTAGATCGTCTATTCCGGCGACGGGGTGATCGTTGAAACCGATGATAATGTCGCCTTCGAGCACACCGGCCAATCGAGCCGGGCTGTTATCCTCGCTGGAGACGACCATGATGCCGCTCTCGACCGCGAGGCCATAGTAGCGCACGAAGCGGCGCGGCAGCGGGACGTTTTGGCCCGCCAGACCGATATAACTGCGACTGACTTTGCCGTCACGAATCAGGCGGCTGGCCACGAACTTCGCCGTGTCAATCGAGGTGGCGAAGCAAAGCCCCTGCGCCGGAAGAATCATCGCCGTGTTGACGCCGATGACTTCGCCCAGGGAAGTGACAAGCGGGCCGCCCGAATTTCCGGGATTCAGCGCGGCGTCGGTTTGAATCACGTCGTCCATCAAACGCCCCGAGCTTGCACGCAGACTGCGCCCGAGGGCGCTGACGACTCCGGCTGTCACGCTGCATTGAAAGCCATAAGGGTTGCCGATGGCGATGGCAAGCTGCCCGACCCTGACCTTCTGCGAAGAGCCCAGTTGGGCGGGCAACAGTTGAGAAGCGTTGATGCGAATGACGGCCAGGTCTGTATCGGGGTCGTCGCCGATGAGGGCAGCTTCACAGCGGCGACCGTCATTGAGCGTGACTTCAATCCGAGATGCGTCGTGGACGACGTGACTGTTCGTGAGAATGAAGCCGTCTGGAGTGAAGACGAAACCCGAACCGCTCCCGCCGCCTTCTCCTCGCTGGCGACGAGCGCTCGCGGGCCCACGTCCGGGCAGCTTTCGCACCTCTATATTGACGACGGAAGGGCTCACACGCTCCGCCGCGCTCATGACCGCCCGCGAGTAAGCATCCAGGAGCCCGTCATCGGCGTAGCTCCTATCCTTCGTGCTCTCTTCCATGCCGGGCGTGAAGCCCTCGCCCGAAAACTGAGAAGTTTCTGTCCCCGTGCCTGTCAATCCCATCTCCTTCATCATCTCCCTCTCCTCCGTCTTCCTTCCAGGACTTCTGCCATACTCTCCTTTTACATCATGACCAGACCCTTGCGTATGCCCTGCATGACGGCCTCGGTGCGCGTCGAGACATCAAGCTTGGCGAAGATAGAGGCGACGTGAAACTTGACGGTGTGCTCGGAGATTTTCATGCGCCAGGCGATCTCCTTATTCGAGAGCCCGGCGGCCAGCATCTCAAGCACTTCACGCTCGCGTGGAGTGAGCGCGTCTATTTCCGGCAGGACTGCCTCTCGTCTCCCTTCATCGCTCGGCGGCTCGTCAACGCGGCTGCTGGGCGAAAGCAGCGCCGCGAGCGTCTCCGCATCGAGCGCGACGAGTCCGGCGGAAACGGCCTCGACCGCAGCGATAATCCCGTCGCTCGATGCGGCGCGCGGCAGCACGGCCCAGAGGAGTCCCTCACGCAAAGCGTCCCTGACCCACTCGCTTTGCCCGCCGCCGATAAGGACGTACGCGGGATGGGTTTCGCCTTCGTTCATCTCCTCTAAGGAGGCGCGCAGCGCACCGAGCGCTTCTTCACCTTGGCCCTCGGCGTCCAAAACCACCACGTCCACCGACAAGCCATCGGCTTCCTGCGCCGCGAGGAGCGTCAAATCAGTCGCGCTGCCCAGAACCGCGAAGCGAGCGTCATTCGCTATCAGCGATTCGAGCCCGAGGCGCACGACATCCGAAGCGGCGACGATGAAAACAGTCGCCGCTTCTCCGCCTTCGCCTCTTCTACGCGCGCTCACAAAAGCTCTCGCTCAACCCTTTCTCAAGGGGCGCTCGCCCAAAGTTATCTCCGCGTCTTTGACATCTCCGCCCCGCAGGTATCTGGCCTTGATGACGGCCCCGACCTGCGCGCTCCCGAGTATCGCCTGCACGTCCTCCGTGTCGGCCACAGGCTTTTCGCCGAGCGCCAGCAGCACGTCTCCGATTGAGATACCGGCTCTGTCTGCCGGAGCATCCGCCTCGACCGAGAGCATCATTAAACCAGACTGCTGAGCCAGGTTGAATTGCTCGCGCAGCTTGTCCGGCAATAAGACCGGATGCATCCCAACGCCCAGGTAGGGCCGCGCGATGCGACCGCTTGAGAGCAGTTGGTCAACAACCCTGTCAACAGTCGCAGCCGGAATCGTCAGCCCCGCGCCGCGTGCGAGCCCGGTCGTGTTGATGCCGATGACGCGGCCTTCGCCGTCCACCAGAGCGCCGCCCGAAAAGCCTATGAAGACGGAAACGTCGGGGCGAATCAGGCGGTCAATCACGCCGCCGCGCCAGGTGCGCCACCCGTCGCCCGCAGCGCCTATGATGCCCAGACTCGCGCTCACGCCCTGGTCTGGATGGGCCCGCCCGACGGCGAGAACCAGGCTCCCGACTTTGAGGGCCGAAGCTTCGGCAAATTGTGTGGACGCCGCAGCCGCTTGTGCGGACGCGTTCGTCCCTCCCGCCTCGCCATCTTCCAGGCGCAGCACAGCCAGGTCTGTCCCCGAATCGCGCCCGGCGAGCGACGCTTTCAACTGGGTTCCATCGCCGAGAGTGAGCGTAATCTCTTCGTCGCGCCGGATTGTGTGATTAGTTGAAACGACGACGCCGGGCCGCCAGATGACGCCGCTCGTTCTGACTCGCGGGCGCGCATCCACTGCGACCACCAGTGGGCCGACGCGCTCTACGGCCCAGGCGATCTGTCCGGAGAGCGCGACCAATGGGTTATTTGTTTCCGAGTTCGTTGAGTTCATGACAATCCTCCGTGGGAGTTCCACAACATTGTGGACGAAGATTGTCACAATAAGAAGGCTGCGCGCATCAGCCGAATGGGTAGGTGCTGCCCCATTAAATCGGGTAGCCTGAGCCGACTGCGGGAAAGGACGTGAGCGCCTTGAAGACGTGAGGGCTCATGTGCGCGAACCCGCCCCGCGGCTTCACGGGCGAACTGCTATTGAGCGGCACAAACAGTTGTTGAGCGGAATAAACGATTATTCCGCTCTCAGGGCGACCATCGGATCGACTTTCGTTGCGCGCCGTGCAGGGATGGAGCAGGCCAGGAGCGCGACGCCGATCAATAGAAGCACTACGCCCCCGAACGTCAACGGGTCAGTGCTGCTCACGCCGTAAAGCAGGCTGGACAAAAAGCGTGTCAGAGCGAGCGATGCCCCCACACCGACGGCGACACCGATCATGCTCAGAATCATCCCCTGCCATACCACCAGCTTGAGAATGTCCCTTTTTTGAGCGCCGAGCGCGATGCGTATGCCTATCTCGTGCGTCCGCTGATTGACGGCGTATGCGATCACACCGTAAATCCCGACCGCCGCGAGGATGAGCGCGACGATGGCGAAAATCCCCAGCAGCACTCCTCTATAGCGAGACTGCCCGAGCGACTCGGACACTAATTGTTCCACCGTCTTGACATTGGCGAGAGCCAGATCAGGATTAATGCCATTCACTTCGCGGCGGACTGCTGCGACCATGCTCGTCGGCTCGCCATCCGTACGCACGACCAGGCTCATCATGCGAATGTTGTAAGGCTCTTGAACGAACGGAGCATACATGGCCGGGGCGTTTTCATCGCTAAGCCCGCGATCCTTCACGTCTCCGACCACGCCGACAATAGTCGTCCAGGGGCATTCCGTGCATCCTCCTGTTTTCAAGCGCATGCCGATGGGGTCTTCGTTGGGGAAGTATCGTTGGGCCATGGCCTGAGAGATGACCATCACGGGCGGGGACTCCTCTTTGTCCTGCTCGGAGAGATAGCGCCCTTTCAAGAGAGGAATGCCGAGAGTGCGAAAGTATTCGGGACTGACGGACATGAACTCTGCGACATCCTCGGATTTGCCCGGAGGCGTCGGACGAATCTCAAGATTGAAATTGTTCGTGTCCATAATATTATCGAGAGGGAGATTAGACGAGATGCCCGCCGATTGAACGCCCGGCATCGTCTGTATTCTCTGTAGCAGCTCTTTATGGAAGCTGACCGCCTGCTCCGCCTCCGGGTACTTCTGAACCGGAAGCGGGACACGTACCGTCAGTAGATGATTCGGGTCGAAGCCGGGCTTGACCTGTTGCAATCGCAAAAAGCTATTGATCATCAGGCCAGCGCCGACGAGCAGCGGCAGAGCCAGCGCAAACTCCGTGACGACCAGTAGGTCACGCAATCGCCGCCGCCCTGGAACTTCCGCGCTGCCACGGCCTCCGCCTTTGAGCGGCTCGCCCAGATCAGGATTAACGCTGTAGAGAGCAGGCACAAGCCCGAAGACCAGGCAACTGAAGATTGTGCCGAGCGCGGCAAACCCCATCACCCAGCCGTCCACCTTCACCTGATCGAGGCGCGGAATGTTCCCAGGGCTCAAGGCCAGCAGCAAGTCAACGCCCCACACGGCGAGCAGCAATCCGACCACGCCTCCGAGGATTGCCAGCAGCAAGCTCTCCGTCAAGAGTTGCCGCACCAGTCGTAGACGGCTTGCGCCGAGCGCCGCGCGAATCGCTATCTCCTGCTGTCGCGTCGTGGCGCGAGCCAGCAGGAGATTGGCGACATTGACGGAGGCGAGCAGCAACACGCAACCCACCGCGCCGAACAGTACCAGTAATGTCGTGCCTATGTCGCCGACGAGCGCCTGCTTGAGCGGCATCGAGACGTAAGTCGCATTCCGGTCAGGGAAGGAACTGGCCCACTGCTGGAACACTTCACGCGCAATCCTCTGTAGTTCCTCTCGGCCCTGCTGCTCGCTCACTCCGGCATTGCGCCTTGTAACGATGCGAAGAGTGAAAGGGCCGCGCCGCTTCGGCGTCTCCAACTGTAGAATCGGCCACAGGTCCGGGGCCGCACCCTCCGGGGAGACAAAGCCCTGCGGCATAATGCCAACCACCGTGTAGCTGATACCGTCCAATGTTAACTGCTGCCCTATCGTCTTCGGATCAGCGGCCAGACGGCGCTGCCAGAAACCGTGGCTGATAACTGCCACGCGATTGCCGCCCGTACGATCTTCGCCCGGCAGAAACGTGCGACCGCTGGCGGGCATGACGCCCAGGGTCTTGAAGAATTCGGCGGTCGCAAAAGTGGCTTGAATCTGCTCGGGACGCTCGCCGCCCGTCAGCGTGACGGCGCGCTGAGTAAAGGCCGCGACGCTCCCGATCTTCGGGTACTCTTTTTCGAGCGCCTGGAAATCAGCGACGGAGATGCCGAAACGGTTCATGGAGCTGTTCTGCTGAAACACCCTCTCCAAACGCTCCGGTTCCGGGTAGGGCAGGGGACGCAGCAGCACGCCGTTGACGATTGAGAAAATGGCCGTGTTCGCGCCGATGCCGAGCGCCAGAGTAAGCGCCGCCATCAAGCTGAAGCCTGGATGCTTGCGTAGCATTCGCGCTCCGTAGCGGATGTCCTGCCAGAGTGTCTCCATCCACCGCCCTCCTCTCACCTCATAGCCCTCCTCCTTGATCCGCCTCCGATGCCCGAAACGCGCCAGAGCATCACGCCGCGCTTGCTCCGCACTCATCCCTGCCTTGATGTTCTCCTCCGTCCGCATCTCGATGTGGAAAGCCATCTCCTCATCAATCTCTTTGCCGATCTCATCGGCGCGCCACACTCCGCGCACGCGCGCCCACAGACTCCGTAGCTGCATCATCTTCGCATACCTCCTTAGCTGGTTTGCAGCACTTTGCCGATCACCGAGACGAACCGCTCCCAGTTCTCCTCTTCCACCCCGAGCTGCTTTCTCCCTTTAGCCGTGAGCCTGTAGAATCTGGCGCTGCGGTTATTCTCCGATGTGCCCCATTCGGATTTAATCCAGGCGCGCTCTTCGAGGCGGTAGAGGGCCGGGTAGAGAGAGCCCTCTTCGACTCTGAGCATGTCGTCGGCAAGTTGCATGATGCGTTGGCCGACGCCATAGCCGTGCATGGGCCCATGGGTGAGGGCTTTGAGGATGAGCATGTCGAGCGTGCCCTGCAAGAGATCGCCTTTTTGTTTCGCCATAGTCGCCCCTTCCTAGATAATCTAGGAGAGACTAATACAGCCTTCCCTAGATTGTCAAGGAGAGAGTTTTTCTGAATCCCCGGCCCGTTTGATTAGATGAGAAGAGCGACAATGTTTCGGGCGCTTTGTTTGTCCTCGGTGGGCGGAGCTAACTTTGACGCAGCTTGTGGGGACCACCGGCAGTGTGCTAACAAGCTTATCAAGCGAGCGGAGACTGCGGGCGAATCGGTTGTGCATATGATGCGTCGCGCGCTTGTGCTCGGCTGCTGGAATGGGCCTGAATGCTGTGCGCTCGCGGTGGGCTTGTTCCGGCGTTAGATTGCTGTTCAACGGAAGGAGATTATCTATTCAATGGCAGAGTTGATTACAGGTAAGCCGGAGACGAGGGAATACCTGGCGTATTACGGCAGGTACGTTTCGCTCGTCCCTGATGGTGATATCCTGACGATCTTGAAAGATCAGATGGATGAGACTATATCCCTCTTGCGAAGCATCCCGGAATCACAAGGCGGCTTCCGCTACGCAACCGGCAAGTGGAGCATGAAGGAGCTGATCGGTCATGTCATTGATACCGAGAGAATCTTCGCCTACAGGGCCTTGCGCTTTGCCCGCAACGATAAAACGCCCCTGCCCGGCTACGAGCAGGACGATTACATTCGCAACGCCTCTTTTGATAATCACGCGCTCGGCGAGCTTACCAGCGAGTTCGAGAGCGTCAGGCGATCAAGCATCTTTTTGTTGAAGCATCTGGACAGAGAGGCATGGATGCGCACAGGGATGGCTAATGATAGCGAGGTAAGCGTTCGTGCCCTGGCATACATTATCGCGGGGCATGAGTTACATCACCGGGAAATTCTGCGCAAGAAGTACCTGTCGTCGGCGCAAGCGATCTGAGAACTCATTGAATGTGGCCGTCGGGCGAGATTCAAATCGTGAGCGGCGCGGCCCCTCAAGCCTGCGGCGCGATGAGGGCTTTGACGACTTTGCCTGTGGAGACATCGGCTAGTGCTTCGTTAGCCTGTGTGAGGTCGTAATGCTTAAGCTTCAATAGCGACCAGGCTTCGGAGCGAAGAGGGTCTGTCATAATCTGGACGCCCCTGTACAAATGCGAAAAGTCCGAACCCCAGCAGCCGCGCACGCTCAAGTGCTTCTGGTTCAAATCCAGATGGGGATTGAAGGAGACATCACCGTGATCCGTATACTGGCCGACGATACAGACGCGGCCAGCATCGCGCGTATAGCGCATCGCCTCAACGACTGCCGAAGGCGCGCCCGTCGCTTCAATGGTGACATCGGCTCCGCGCCCGTCTGTGTGTTCGCGCACCCACTGCGAGCGCGTTTGCTCATCGCTCGTTTCGACGTTGAGCGCGGCGGCTACTCCTAACCTACGGGCTGCTTCGAGGCGATGCTCCGGCGCACCGATACACAAAAGACGCAGCGCCCCGCGCATCGATGCAAAGATGATGACCGATAGTCCTACAGGCCCGCTGCCCAGCACCAGGACTGTATCGCCTATCTCCACTCCCGCACGCTCCACAGCATGCAGCGCCGTTGGCAGCGCGCATCCTCCGGCCATGAACTTTTCAAAGTCAACGCCCCTCAGATTGATGCAGCGCGTGTCCGGCCTGAGGTAGAGCTTTTGGGCCCAGCCGCCAGCCAACCCGTCTGCCAGTCCGTAAGTGATGCCGTAAACTTTGCGATGCGGGCAGCGCGTCGTGGCCTTAGCGACAAGACAATACCAGCAGGCATGACAGGTGCGATGAACGTCCAGGAAGGTGACGCGATCACCTTCCAAAAACGGCTGCCCTGTCACGTCTAACAGTTGACCACGGATTTTGCTCAAGCGTCCGACGGAGACGTGTCCGGGTATGAGCGGGTAGGGCACGCCCTTCAATCGTCCCTGTTGCAGGTGAACATCCGTTCCGCAGACCTCGCTGAGGGCGACCTCAAGTAAAGCCGAGTTCGGCTCCAGCTCGGGTTCCGATAGCTCGCGCACCTCCACGGGCGCGTGCGGTTCCGGTATCACTGCTGCCAGGACTTTTCCCATAGTAAGAACAAGATATGATGAAATGCGCCGCGCGCCCGAATCTCGTGCGCGTCGAGCCTGAAGCCTTCAATCTACATCAGAGAGAAGCATCTTGAGAAGTAAGCTCAAAGTGAGTTTTACCTTGACCGGAGGGAGTTGACGAGATGAGCGCTCGCGTCATACCTGAAGCGCTCATCTCGTCTCGAAGGTGAAGTTAAAGCTGCATCCGTTCATTCGTATCTGAGCGCGATCATCGGATCGATCTTCGTCGCGCGCCGCGCGGGGATGTAACAGGCCAGGAGTGCGATCACGGCCAGAAAGACAGAGCCCCCGAGCAGTATGAAGGGGTCTGTGGCGCTCACGCCGTAGAGCAAGCTTGAGAGCACGCGCGTCATCACGAGCGATGCGAAGAGCCCGACGACGACGCCCGCCAGGGCGAGCTTGAATCCATTCCACAACACCATGCGCAGGACGTTCCCGGCCTGTGCTCCCAGAGCCATCCGTATGCCTATCTCCTGCGTGCGTTGCGCCACGGAATAAGAGATCACGCCGTAGAGGCCGATGGTCGCCATCAGCAGGGCGACCGCCGCGAAGCTCGCCATCAGAATAGTATTGAAGCGACGCTGAGCGGTCGAATCCGCCACCACCTGCTTCATCGTCTTAACGGCATAGACCGGCGCGTCGCGGCTAACTTCTCGCAGCGCGCGCCGCACGCTCTCGCTGAGGCTTGCCGGTTCGACGTTGGTGCGTATGACGAGCGTCGTGCCCGGGTTGAAAGTTATCTGCGCGTTGGAAAAATAGATTTCGGGGTCGGGCGGCTGGTCGAGCCCCCACTGGCGAGCGTCGCCCACGACGCCGATGATGGCGTGCGGTTGATCGTCCATCACGAGCAGCCGTTTTCCGATGGGGTCTTCGCCGGGGAAGAATCGCTTGGCCAAAGTTTCGTTGATGATGATGGAGATAGGGCTTTGCGGGCCTTCCTCTTCGAGGAAGACGCGGCCCTTCAAAAGGGGAATGCCGATGGCGCGGAAATAGTCGGGCGTGATGAGCCTGTACTCTGCGACGGGGGCTTCGCCCGCTTTGTATTTCGGGCGGCCCTCGATATTGAAATCACCGTTGACGCTGCCGCTGCCCGTGACTGGAAGATCGTTGATCGCGCCGACGGCCTGCACGCCCGGCAGAGACGAGAGGCGCTGCCTGACTGCGGCCAGGAAGTTGGCCGTCTCCTGTGCCCGTCTCGCCGCTCCCTCCTCGCTCTCATCCTCCGCCGACGAAGCCTTGCGCGGGAATGAGATGTTCGCCGTCAGCAAGTTCTGCGGGTCAAAGCCCGGGTTTACATCCGTCAAACGTCTAATGCTCTCTATCAATAAACCGGCGCTGACGAGCAGTACGAGCGAGAGCGCTATCTCCGAGACGACCAGTATGCGACGCAGCCATGCGCGATGAGGGCTATTGGTCGCCGCTCCACGCGTCCCCTCCTTGAGCACTTCATTCAAATTCGTCTTGGATACCTGCATGGCGGGCGCGAGGCCGAAGATGATGCCGGTGATGACTGAGACCAGCAGGGTGAAGCCCAGTACCCATTGATCCAGGTGAACCTCTTTGACACGCGGGATAGTCGAAGGGGCGAACGCCACGAGCACGTTAATCCCCCACATCGCCAGCAGGATGCCGAGGCCGCCGCCCAGAAGGGCGAGCAGGACGCTCTCCGTCAGCAGTTGTCTCATGATTCGCCAACGGCTCGCGCCGAGCGCCGTGCGGACGGCTATCTCTTTCGACCTCGACGTTGCCCTGGCCAGCAGAAGGTTGGCCACATTGGCGCACGCGATCAGCAGCACAAAGGCCACGGCTCCCAGCAGAATCAGCAGCACGGAACGAATCCCCCTGACCTGATCTTCCAGGAGCGAGGCGATGGTCACGCTCAGATTGGTATCGTTCTCAGGGTACTGTTGGGCGAGCACGGCTGAAATCTGATTCATCTGCGCCTGCGCCTGCTCGCCGGATGTTCCATCTTTGAGGCGCGCGATGACCTTCAGGTAATTCGAGCCGCGCTGTCGCGTGTCCTCCTGTAGCATGGCAGGCGTCCACACCTCGCTGCGCCCGGGGAAATTGAACGACGGAGGCGCGACCCCTACAACCGTGTACGTATCGCCGTTGAGCGCGATGGTATTTCCGACCACCCTGGGGTCGGCCCCGAAGCGACGCTGCCAGATACCATAACCGATAATGGCGACGCGGCCAGCGCCGGGCTGCCCGTCCGCAGGAAGAAAGAAACGGCCCTGCGCCGGAGCGACGCCGAACAGAGAGAAGAAGTTCTCGGTCACGCGCGTGCCGACGACTCGTTCGGCTTCGTCTATCCCGGTAAGATTGAAAGTCTCGAAGTAGTAGGCGGCGATATCTTGAAAGACCTTCTGCTGCGCTTGCCATTCGAGGAAGTCCGGGCGCGAGATGGGCCCGCGCATAATCGGCGGCTGTGTCCTGAACACGTTGACCAAACGATCAGGATCCTTGTAGGGGAGGGGACGAAGCAAGACGGCGTTGACGACCGAAAAGATGGCAGTGTTGGCGCCGATCCCGAGCGCCAGGGCGAGCACGGAGATGAGTGTGAAGCCGGGATTTTTAATCAGCATACGGACGCCGAATTGAATATCCTGCCATAAGCCGTCAAACATAACGATCTCCTCCTTCTCGGGCTGGTTTGGAAACGATCAACGAAGCTATATCATGACTGGCCGTCGCCTGATCTTCCGCCCGCCTTCTTGCTCGCAAGAGAGCGGTTTTCAAGCGTCGGCTGGACTTGTGCTTACCTATGAAACACCACGGACGCCAGCTTTGTGGCAAAAAAAGTGAGCCACATTTGGTCTCTTCATTCGGGATGCTATAAGCTCGGCCCTGGTCAATGCCGGGCGCTGCGGGCGGCTCATGACGGACGAAGAGGAATACTTGCCTGGATGAGCGTCGCGGTCCCGTCATGGCAGCGCGTGTGCGGTGAAGGAAATGAGCATGGAAAAGGCGATGGATTTGGCCGGCAGGCAATTGACTTCTCTTCCGCCGGAGGTCGAGAAGCTGATCACGCTTGAGGAATTGGACCTAGATCGAAACCGGTTGGCCTCGCTCCCGGAATGGGTCGGCCAACTCAGGAATCTAAAATATTTGAGTCTTTATAGTAACCGTTTGTCCTCTCTCCCGGTGTCGGTTTGGCAGCTATCGAATCTCCAAACGCTGAACCTGGCGGACAATCGCTTCTCTTCACTCCCGGAGGAAATAGGGAACCTGACAAACCTTCGGATGTTGGATTTGGGCCATAACGAATTGAGCAGTCTGCCGGCTGCTCTCGGAAATTTACGAAGCCTCGCTTTCCTCTACTTGAGCAACAATCATCTGGCTTCTTTGCCCCGCTCGTTGGAGAATCTGAGCGGCCTGGTCTATTTGAACATCACGGATAACAGGCTGGCTTCTCTGCCTGAGCTGATCGGCGGTCTGGCCCATTTGATAGAGCTGCGTCTCTACAACAATCAGCTTTCTTCTCTGCCTGAAACGCTCGGTCAATTAAGGGAGCTGCGCGAATTGCATTTGATGAACAACAGGCTGGAATCCCTGCCCGCTTCGCTCGGCCAGATGGCGAGTCTGCGGAGACTCGACCTGCAAGATAACATCTTGACTTCGCTTCCCGACTCGCTCGGCAATCTGACGAGCCTCACCGACCTCAATTTACGAAATAACAGATTGACGGCGCTCCCGGAATCGGTCGGCGGTCTGAAGAACCTTCGTTATCTGGATTTGAGAGCCAACAGGTCTGTCTCTCTGCCGGAGAGCCTGGGAGAGTTGACGCAGCTTGAGAAGCTCGATTTGAGATGGACTAAGCTATCGCCCCTTCCCGCGTGGTTACGGCATTTGGAGCAGCGCGGCTGCGCCCTCTTCGTCTGACGGCCTGTTGGAGTCATTAGACACGACCGCTCGGGCCAGCAATTCTTCCACTTTTGTCGGATAGCTCAGAAACAGCCCGCCCCTCTGCAATCCTTGAAACAGGCCATTCACCTCTGCTCGAAAATGCCGCGTGAAATGTTTTGTTGGATGCGGACATAAGTAGATGTAGATGGGAGTCTGGCTGTGTAGAGGCCGCAGGCGCTCTGCCTGTTGGGCCCATAGCCTCAGTCTTGCAACGTCATAAATAATTTTCTTATCAGTACGGGAGAATAGTCATGGCTCTGACCGAACAAATTATCAAGGCGACAGAAAAGCGTTACCAGGACCGGCAAGCCGCTCGACACGAGACCCTGCGCCGGATTTCCGAAGGCTCGCCTTTGTCTGCCGATACGCCGGAGCGCGTTGAGAAGCGCCTTTCAAGGCTGGCACGCGGGCACGCCGCCTCATTGGCTTCGCCGGTCACGGCGGCAACAGCGGCGCTCTCCCCCTTCGAGACGTTAGCGCGACGGCCCTTGAGGAGTTCCGCCCTGGCCGCCGACCCCATCGCCCTGGAACGCATCATCGGTCGGAGCGATCTGATCGGGGTCAACTATCTGGAACTGGGAATCAGGGTCGCACGCAGCGTGGGCCGCGTGCGTATTCGCTCCACGAGCGGAGTCGTCGTCGGCTACGGGACGGGCTTCATGGTCTCGCCTCGTTTGATGCTGACGAACAATCATGTGCTGACGGACAGCAGCGTCGCCTCTTTCAGCCAGATAGAGTTTAACTATCAGGACGGCCCGGACGGCAGGCTGCTGCTGCCCGCCCTGTACGATCTACAGCCGGACCAGTTCTTCATCACCAGCGTCGAGCTGGATTTTACTCTCGTCGCCGTCAGCGAGCGCCCGCACGATGGAGGCAACGGGAACTTGAGCGAGTTCGGCTGGAACAGGCTCATAGAGGCGCAGGGGAAGGTCATCCTCGGCGAGTATCTCAACATCATTCAGCATCCGAACGGAGAACCCAAACAGGTCGCGCTCAGAGAGAATCAGCTTATTGATCTCCCGGATGATTTCCTACAGTACCGGACCGACACTGCGCCCGGGTCTTCGGGCTCGCCCGTCCTCAACGATCAGTGGGAGGTCGTCGGCCTACACCATTCAGGAGTTCCGAAGCGCGATGAGCAGAGAAGAATACTCGCGCGCGACGGCTCCGTGTGGACGCCGCAGATGGGCGACGACCAGATTGACTGGATTGCCAACGAGGGCATACGCGCGAGCCGCATCGCCCGGTTCGTCAAAGACCAAACGCTCACGGACGCGCAGCGCAGGCTGCGCAGCCAGATGTTCGAGGCGGAGGCGGCAGCCCCGACAAACGGCGCGACATCTTTTATTACTACGCCATCGAATCTCACCCCACTCGCCAGGACGGAAGATACTCGGCCCGCCGGCAACGGAAACGGCACTGCGGTCTGGACTGTTCCTCTGGAAATCAGTGTCCGGCTAGCCCCACCCAGTGCCGTTTCCTCCCTCACACCAAACCCTTCGACTCTCACCACGCATGTGCCGACCGGGTACGGTCAAGGGCCCAGCGCTCGGCCATCTGCCGGGAGCGAGAGCCAGGAGGTGAAGGAGGCTTTAAGAGAGCTTGAGGAGGCGGCTTCAAAGCCCTACTACGACGAGGAGCAGGATGCCTCCGACCGCGAATCCTACTACGCAGCAATACCCGATTCGCTCAAGCCGTCAGAGCTCTACAGGCGCTTGAGCACACTCTTGCGTGAGACTCATCAAACGGAGTTGAAGTACCAGCCCGTCAAGCAGCTTTACCCCTGGGTTGACCTGCAACCGAATCTCAAGCTGCGCAGCATCTATTCCGGGCTTGAGTATGAGCCCGAGCAGATTATCCGCGAAGACTTTCGCATCGACCGGGAGAGGGCCACGCGTGTGCGGGAAATGCTTTCGATGGAAGCCGGCCTCAGCCATGAACGGCTGCGGGAAGAGGTCGACCTCCTCGAAGCGAGCCTCCCGTACAACTGCGAGCACGTCGTCCCTCAGTCGTGGTTCGGCAAACGCGAGCCCATGCGCGGCGACCTCCATCACCTGTTCGCGTGCGAATCGGGCTGCAACAGTTTCCGCAGCAATGTGCCCTACTTCGATTTTGACGATGCGCAGGAGTCCGTGCGCGAGGCTTGCGGCAGGCGGGAAGGGAATAAGTTCGAGCCGACGGCGGGCAAGGGAACGGTGGCGCGCGCCGTGCTCTATTTCCTCCTGCGCTATCCGGGCGAGATCAACAACGTGGCACAGGAGTATACGGAGGATCGTTTGCAGATACTCCTGGGCTGGCATCTCGCAAACCCCGTGACGCTGCACGAGAAACATCGAAACATGATGATCTTCAGGAAACAGGGGAATCGAAACCCGGCCATTGATTACCCGGAGCTAGTCGAGCGCATCGCCTTCAGGCTCGGCTTAGGTTGAGCGCAACGCACGCTGGCCGGACGATCTGTGGACAACAAAGAAGGAGAATGCGATGCGTCTATTAGAAGCTTCAACAAAATCTCGCGGCACAGCCATCGCCGCGGAAGGCGGCCTGCGGTTTTACCGTTCATCAAGCTTCCGTTCAGCGTTAACGGTACTGATGCTCGCCTGCGCGCTACAACTATTTCCACACGTCGCTCTCGCGCAGGAGACCGAGCTGGAAAGATTGCAGGCCGAGCAGGCGAGGGCCGAAGCGAGACAGGCAATCGCCGAAGCTCAAAAAGCAGAGTTCGAGGCGCGTTTCCCCAAGCCGACCACGACGGCTCTCGAAGGCAGAACCACGGTTGACGACAATGCTTTCCTTGAGAGCGAAATGGTCGCTTATGTCTCAATGGCCCACGCCGCCGACGAGATCGCCGCCAAGCTGAAAAACCTTCAGCCCAATAATAGCTTTCGGGCGATTACGAACCTGGCGATTTATAACGAGAAAGACGTGAGGCTTTTACAAAGCTACAGCGCCGCACGCAACCGTATCGCCGCAATGGACAGGAGATACAGGGAACTCATCTTGGCGGCGACGCCGCCGGGCGTAATTCAACCGCAGTTTGCGCCCATAGTTCCCATCAGCGCGGCGACAAGCGTCGTCGGCTCCTTCATTGATCTGCTCGCGCTGTTCAGAACCGATGTCGAGATCAAAGGAAAGGCTTTCAACATCGGGGAGGCGGCGCTCGTCTCAGAGGTCTTTCGCGCCCTGCGGGCCCAGTACCCTGCGGGCATCAACCTCTATTACCCGGCGGTCTTTCCGCCCCAGCTCAGGATGGATAACACTTCGCAAATCTTAACCGATATTCAGACCTTGCATAACTTAAAGGCGAAGGCCGATGAGATTATCACCAAGGCGGAAAAGAACGACAAAAAGATCGCGGAGTTGAAGGCCGAAATAGAGACCTTGAAGGAGGCCATCAAGGAGTACGACAAGAAGCTCGAAGCCTTGAACGATAAGGTCGCGGAGCTGGAGAACCAGGGAAGGTATAAGAATGCCAAGCTGATCAAATACTATCAGGATAAAATCCTCAACCTGGAGAAGGAGAAAGATAAGGCGCAGGAGACGATCAAAACCGATACTGCAAATCTCGCGCAGTTAAAGGGCACAGCCGACACGCTCAAAGAGACCATCACGCAGCTCAAGGCGCTCAACGCCCAGCTTGAGAAGCTCGTCAACGACCTCATCAAGGTTGATGAAGCGAGCGGAGTCAACGCCCTCACCGCTTTTCTCCGTGCGGAGAATATCAACGAGGCTCTCAAGGATGAGAATAGCTACTGGCTGGAATTGACGGTGCTCAAGGCTGGTGGCAATAACAGGATCAAAAGAAATCTGATCACAACCGTTTTCACCGGCAGCCAGGTCTCCCACAGCGGCGGCACGATCATCGAATACAACCTCTTTAGCAAGACCGGAGCTTCGCAGGTATCCGACACGAAGACCAACTACGTGAACTACGTCAAGGCGAAGAAGATCAAAGACCTGCCGAATCCTTGAGCGGGTCGCTCGCTCAAACTTCCGGCACAAGCTCTCGGCACCTGTAGGGGTGCGCGCGAGCATCACGACAGAGCCATTCAATGGTCGGCTGTGTGTCGCTTCCGGCGGCTCTACGGCCTGGCCCTGAAGCCTGAAAGGAAGAAGAAATGGTCACGCGTTCAACTGATTCCGCGAAAGGTCAATACCTCTGGCGCGGCGGGCATAAAATCGAAGTTGAGAAGGTGGTTGATCGCTTCACGGTGATACCGGCCACGCCCGTGCAGCTCGAATCTCTGCGCAACGCGCCGGGCGTGCGCAACGTCACGGCTATTACAAACCAGGTCTACAAGGTCGAGACTACCAAGACGGAGCGTGACGCTTCGATGAGCGCATTGCGCTCGGAGGTTTACAACGTCATCGCTCATCACGCCTACCAGCCGAAGGACTCTGAAGGGACGGTCTTTTACCTGACAGACAAAATCATCGTCCACTTCAAGAGCAGCGCGAGTGTGCCCCAGATAGAGAAGCTGCTGGAAAAGTACCAACTGAAAGTCGTCAAGGAATATGAGGAGAACACTTACCTGCTGCAAGTGACATCGAGCAGCGGCGAGAATCCCATCAAGGTCTCGAATGACCTGGCGCAGGAAAAGCTCGTCGAAGCTGCCGAGCCGAACATGGTCAATCGTTTCAGTCCCGCCTTCATCCCGAGCGACACGCTCTTCCCTCGTCAATGGCATCTCCGCGCGCAAGCCGGGCCGCAACTCGTCGCAGAGGCTTCCGTCAGCGCCTCCGATGCCTGGAACGTGACGCTCGGCGAGCGCAGCATAGTCGTGGCCGTCATCGATGACGGCTTCGACCTCGCTCACCCTGACTTTAAAGGGCCGGGCAAAGTGGTCTTCCCGAAGGATTTCGTGGACGGCGATGCCAGCCCGTTCCCGGAGGCTTCTCATGGCGATTTTCACGGCACGCCCTGCGCGGGCGTTGCGATTGCCGAGATCAACGGAGAAGGCGTGGTCGGCGTCGCCCCTGGCTGCGCTTTTATGCCGGTTCGCTTTCCGCTTCAGGCAGACGATGATCTGCTCATCGAAATATTCAAGTGGGTGGGGCAAAGGGCTGATGTCATCTCTTGCAGTTGGGGGCCGCCGCCCGTCTTCGCGCCGCTTTCGACGGCTGTCTCAAACACGCTGAGACAACTTGCGACGACCGGCGGGCCGCGAGGCAAAGGCTGCGTCATCTGTTTCGCCGCCGCTAACTTCGATGCGCCGCTCAATGACCCTGTGAACAGCAACGGCCTGACCTGGTTCGACTTCAGCGCGAATATGATTCGCAAGACGGTTGGGCCCATCCTGAGCGGCTTCGCCACGCACCCGCACGTCATCGCGGTGGCCGCCTCGACGAGCCTCAACAAACATGCCGCTTACAGCAACTTCGGCGCGGAGGTGAGCGTCTGCGCCCCGAGCAATAACTTTCATCCTCTGGACACGCAGAAGTTCGTTCCGGGCCTCGGCATCTGGACGACCGACAACGAAGCCTTCGGCAGCGGCTTCACCTCCAATAGCCGCTTCACCGGCAACTTTGGCGGCACATCCAGCGCCACGCCCCTGCTGGCCGGAATCGCCGCGCTGATCCTATCTGCCAATCCCGACCTCACGGCGGCGCAGGTGAAAGATGTTCTACAGACTACGACCGATAAGATCGTAGATAAGGATGTAGACATCGTGCGCGGCGGAAATCGTGGCCAGTATAACAGCAAGGGGCGCTGCGACTGGTTCGGGTTCGGGAAGGTGAATGCCGCTAAAGCGGTCGCCGAAGCTGTCAAGCGTAAGAAGTAGTATCGGCGTAGCCGTCATGGACTACTTCGCCGCCCGGCCACAGTGCGGCTCACGACCTCTGACGGGTCTTTGGGCCGCGCAGATTAAAGCAGCGCTTTCTGCTTTTTGCCCGCCGTTTTATGGTACGCTTGCGGCGATGGCGGATGGCGGAAAAAGGATAGAGGAGGGCAATGCGCTCGCCCCCAGACTCCTGTGGCTGGTTGTCGGTCGTCTGCTCGCGGCGATACTGCTCCTGCTGCTGAGCGCCATGTGGGCCCAGGAGCGTTTCGGCTCAGCCGCGAGCGGCAATGCTCTGCGCGGGGCCCTGCCCATCTTTCTCTGTGTCGTCGCGCTGACGTTGCTTTATGTGCTGGGCCTGCGCTTCTTCGGGCGCTTGCAGTACCAGGCCGGGGGGCAGTTGTTCGCAGATGTGCTGCTGGTCACCTGGCTCGTCTGGGTGACGGGCGATGTTTACTCGCCTTACGTCGCCCTCTACGTGATCACCATCGCCGTCGCCAGCATCTTTCTGGGCCCACGCGGCGCGCTCATCACCTCCGTCGGATGCGTCATCGCCTTTACGGGCATAGCGATGGCCGCCGTCACCGGCTATATTCCACCTTACACGCAGACGGCCATCGCCGCTCCCGCTTACAAAGCGGTTGAGACCATCGGCATCAACGATGTCGCCTTCCTCGTCGTCGGGCTGCTCTCGGCCCGCCTCACAGAGCGGCAGTCGCGCTCGGACGTGCGCTTGATCGCGGCCACGCAATCGCTGGCTTCCCTCAGAGCGCTGCACGAGAGGATCGTCGAATCGATCCGTTCGGGCGTCGTCACGACCGATTTGCAGGGACGCATTTATACGTTCAACGCGGCGGCTGAAGAGATCACCGGCTACAAGGCTGCGGAGGTGCGCGGGCAGGAGGCTTCAATATTTTTCGGAGCCCTGGACAATCACATAGAGGACTCGATGCGCGCGGCGGAGGCCGGGGGCACAAGCCCCAGGTTCGAGGCCGACTGCCTGACGCCGGACGGGCTGCGCGTGCGCCTGGGCTTCAGCATCTTTCCGCTCTTCGCCGAAACGGGTGAGACGACAGGGCTCGTCATCACCTTTCAGGATTTAACGGAAGTGCGCGCGCTCGAAGAGATTTCGCGCCGCCAGGACAGGCTCGCGGCGGTCGGTCGTGTCGCCGCCTCCATCGCGCACGAGATCAGGAATCCGCTGGCGGCGATGCGCGGCTCCATTCAGGTGCTGCTCTCCGAGGTGGACGGCAATTCCGAGCAGGCAGAGCTGATGGAGATCATCCTGCGCGAATCCGACCGCCTCAATCGCATCATCACGGATTATTTGACCTACGCGCGCCCGCGCTCAAGCACGCTCACGAGCGTGGACGTGCGCGATCTGCTGCGCGAAACCTTCACGCTCCTGCGTCACAGCCACGAGATGCGAGAAGATCACAGGCTCGAAGCCGAGCTGCCCGAGACGCAGGTGATGGCCCAGGCCGACGCCGCGCAGCTCAAGCAGGTCTTCTGGAATCTATCGCGCAACGCTTTGCAGGCGATGCCCGGCGGCGGTACGCTCTCTGTCGAGCTGCGGCGCGAGACGGGCGCTCGCTTGTCAATCATTTTCACGGATACAGGCCGTGGGATGACGCCCGAACAGGTAGAGCATCTCTTCGAGCCCTTCTCTTCGACGACGGGCGGCACGGGCCTCGGCCTCTCGATTGTTTACCAGATCATTCGTGAGCACGGTGGTACAATCAATGTCCGCAGCCGCCAGGGACAGGGCACGACCATTACGATTGAATTGCCCGGAAACAAAAGGTCAGAGCTTAGAGCCTGAGACGCTCCTGCCGACCGGCATCCGGCATCTGACATCCGACCCCTGATTGTTATGGCTAATCTTCTCATTGTTGACGACGAACAGAGCATGCGACAGCTTTTGTCGCTCGTATTCGGGCGCGAGGGGCATCAGGTGCGCACGGCGGAAAATGGACGCCGCGCGCTCGAACTCCTCAGAAGCGCTCCCGCCGACCTCATCATCTCGGACGTGAAGATGCCGGACATGAGCGGCATCGAGTTGTTGAGCGCAGCGCGTGAGGTGCTGCCCGATGTCGTCATCGTGATGATGACGGCCTTCGCTACGGTCGAGACGGCGCGCGAGGCTTTCAAGCTCGGCGCGGACGATTTTATCCAGAAGCCTTTCGACATCGAGGAGCTGAAGCTGATCGTCGCCAAGGGCCTGGAGAAGCTGGCGCTCAAGGAAGAGATCAAGACGCTCATCAAAGAGCAGCGCGAGCGCGGCAACCTCGGCAACATCATCGGCCATTCCGAAAGGATGCAGGCCGTCTACCAGATGATCGAAACCGTCGCCGAGGTGCAGTCAACGGTTTTGGTGACGGGCGAGTCGGGGACGGGTAAAGAGCTGGTCGCGCGTGCCATTCATGACTTGAGCCCCCGTGCCGAAAAGCCTTTCGTCTCGATCAACTGCGGAGCCTTCACCGAGACGCTGCTGGAATCCGAGCTTTTCGGCTACGTCAAGGGCTCTTTCACCGGCGCGAACACCAATCGCAAGGGGCTCTTTGAGGCCGCCAATCGC
This sequence comes from Pyrinomonadaceae bacterium, assembly GCA_036389095.1. Lineage (GTDB taxonomy): Bacteria > Acidobacteriota > Blastocatellia > Pyrinomonadales > Pyrinomonadaceae > DASQYE01. Next base: position 55,104 of record DASVQM010000003.1, on the reverse strand, counting down.
GGCACGATCTTTCTGGACGAGATAGGCGAGATGTCTGCGGCCATGCAGGTCAAGCTGCTCAGAGTCCTGCAAGAGCGCAAGGTGCGTCCCGTCGGCGCGCATGAAGAGCTTGAGATAGACACGCGCGTTATCGCCGCCACCAACCGCGACCTTTCCGCTATGGTCAAGGACGGAAGCTTTCGTGAAGACCTCTTTTACCGCGTCTCAGTGATTCCGATTGAGCTGCCGCCGCTCAGAGAGAGAAGCGAAGACATACCGGAGCTGGCCGAGCATTTCGTCAAAAAGTTCTGCGCGCAGACGGGCCGCACGCTGACGATCAACGAAAAAGCGATGCTGCTGCTCGAAGCCTACTCCTGGCCCGGCAACGTGCGCGAGCTTGAGCACACCATCGAGAGAGCCGTCGCACTCGAACGCTCGACCTCGATTCAGCCCGAGCGATTGCCGGAACAGATCACAAACTACAACCCGGATTTCGCCCGCCGCCGAGACCAGGACCCCTACGACCTACCCGAGAGCGGCCTCAACCTCGTGGCCCACCTTGAGCATCTGGAAAAGAGCTACGTCCTGGAAGCCCTGCACCGCACGGGCTACAGCCAGTCGCGCGCCGCAGAGCTGCTGCACCTCTCCGTGCGCTCGCTGCGCCATCTACTAGACAAGTACGACATCCGCAGCCTGACCGCTCAAATGCGCGACGACAATCGTCGCGGTACGGAGACGACGCCGCGCCGACGCTCGACGGACCCGGAGCCTCGCCGCCGCGCTTCCGATACTCAGCCCGCGCCGTCCGTTGATCGCCCCGCGGGCGATGGCTGATGCTTTAACTTGAAAGCTTTGGGAGTAGAAACGGAGCTCTGATGCGGGACGAGTGCGGTTCAGCTTATATCAGGTTGCAGTAAAAAGAGAGCGGGTAACATCATCGCAGTCAGAAGCGCCAAAGCTCTCGGGCGGGTGAGGCTACGATGACGACCCGCCCGAGAGCTTTGGCGCTTCTGATCTCTCTTTTCTTTGCAACTTGAGTATTAGAGAGGATAATACAACTTCTCTTAAATCCCCGCGCCGTCCATGAATTCGTCGGGCCTATAGTGTCCCATCTCGGAGCTGCCGACTTTGTAGGTGTTGAGGACGCCGAGCGGCGGTGCGTAGAGGTGCAGCGTTATCAAGTCCTGACCGCTGATCTCAGGGTTGCCGAGTTGATGTATGTCCGGCACAGCCGCGCCCGTCACGCCTCCCTGCGTCCACTCGCGCGCCGTTTGATAGTAAAGCTCGCGCGCCTCGTTCAAGGCGAACATCGTTTCCCACATGACGCCCTCACAGACGCGCACTGCGCCGTGCGAGCCGTTGTGATCGTGTATGGGCGTGCGCTGCCCCGGTCGCCAGCACAAGACCAGAAGCTCCGCGTACTCGTTACGAAAAACTCTGTGGCGCGCATAGGTTCCCGCTTTAAATCCCCTGTAGGGGCGCAAGTCTTCGACCCGCAACGACACCTCGCGCAGCCATGCGTTGAGGTCTTCGAGCGAAGGCACTTCGCGCAAAGCTTCGAGCCTTCCTCGCAGCGCCCGGAAAGATTGTGCGAATGTTTCGTCGCTCTCGACTCTTAGCGGGAGAGAATCCGACGCTGTGTTGACGGTCGTTGACATGAATGGAATTAACTCCTTTGACAAATCTCTTCACTCCAGAACGAGGCGGAGCGCGCAGAGAGCCCGTCTATCTCGAAGGTTTTATAGTCCTCGCAGCGCCCGCGAGTCAACTGATAGAAGAGGGCAGAGAATGAAAGCCTCAAACGGCAAGCATGATGCGCAGGTCGCGCACGTTAGTACCCGTCGGCCCCGTCACAACAGAATCGCCCAGGGCAGCGAAGAACGAGTAAGCGTCGCTCGCATCCAGGAAGCGCCGTGCATCCAGGCTGAGCGAGCGAGCGCGTCTAAGCGTCGTCTGATCTGCGAGCGCGCCCGCCGCCGTGCTATTGCCGTCGATGCCGTCCGTCCCCGCGCTGAGCGCGACGATCTGTTCGGGCAGCGCTCTCGCATCGCTCGATAAACTATCGCGCTCGTCAATCTCAATCGCCCAGCGCAGAGCAGTCTCAGCGTTACGGCCGCCCACGCCGCGCCCCCTGACCGGACACGCGAATTCACCGCCGGAAACCAAGCAGACCCCCTTCCGCCCTACACGTCTTCGGCCATGCAGAGAGAGAAGCCTTGCGAGCATCTGAGAGCAGCCCTCTTCAACCGGCTGCTCCGATATGTCGCGTGCGACCTCGACCGCGAATCCGCGCCGCCGCGCCGCACGAGCCGCCGCCTCGACCGCAAGACGATTATCTAACAGTACATGGTGCGCGCGCCGGGCGCGGCTCGGCGAGGCGGCCTTTGAGACGGACGCTTGATTGATCGCCCGCAAGATAGATGCTGGAAGACGCCGCGCGAGCCCGTATCGCTCCAAGACCTGAGCGGCATCAGGTGTATGAGCGGCGTCCGTATCGAAGGTCGGCCCGGAGGCGACATTCGCTTCCTCGCCTTCTGCCGTGTCGGAGACGATCAGGCTCAACTGGTCTGAATGCGGCGCACGCGCCGAGAGCCCGCCGCCTTTGACTGCGGAGAAGGCGCGACGCACGGCGTTGATCTCGGCTATCCCCGCTCCGCAGGAGACGAGCAGGCGATTAGCCGCGCGCAGCTCTTTGAGCGTGATTCGCTCATCACGCGGCCATTCGATCATCGCAGAACCTCCGCCGGAGATGAGAAAGATCAGCGGCGCTCGCTCCCTCTCGGCGCCTTCGAGCAGCTCGAAGGCGGCCTGCGCCGCGATCATGCTGGCCCTGTTCGGCAGCGGATGCCCGCCTTCAATGACGCGCCAGCGCCTGCTTGAAGAGAAGGCTTCGAGCCGGGGCTTGATGGCCGAAGCGTGTGGGCGTCCCGCCCCTGGGCCAACGACGATTCCGGCTCCGATGCGTTCGCCCAAGATAGCGTCGAGCGCCTTCGCCATCGAAAGCGACGCCTTGCCGATGGCAATCACGTAAACGCTTGAGCGTCGCTTAGACAGGCTCAAGGTCGTTTCCATCACTCTGAGGCTTGAGCCGTCAAACTTCACTGCGCGACGCAGGGCAGCCCCGGCGTCAACGCTACTAAGCGCGGCGTCGAAAATCTCCCGCGCGGCAAGACGAAGCTCCGGCTTCAGGCTCAAGCTGCTTTTTACTCCACTGTGATCTGCGCGCGAAGGGCGCGAAAGCGGCGGTCGCTGATGCCGCGCACCATAATCAAATGCTCTGCGCGACGAAAGCGACCGTATTGTTGGCGATAGGCGATGATGCGCGCGGCCAGAGCCTTGCCGATGCCGGGCAGTCTTTCCAATTCTTCTGTCTGTGCCGTATTGAGATTGACGGGCGGCGCGGCTGAGCTGTCCGGTCGAAGAATCTGCGTCGTCTCAGTGGAGGAGAGCGAGGTGCGGCGTGGCAATTTGACGCAGGCCCCATCGAGAGACGTGACCACCAGAAGCAGAAGAGAAGCGAGCAGGCGTTTTTCCAAGGCGCTGTCTTTCATGTCGCCGAAAGCCCGGCGGGCTGAAGCTGCCCTTTATGCCACGTACGTGTGCAAAATGCTAGAAGTCTAAAATTTTCAGGAACTTGTAACGTCCAAAGGCGGCTTTTCCACAGACTTTTCCACAGATTCCTGTGGAAAAGTGTCAAAATTGTAGCGGGCCAACAAAATGTCTATTTGGAGGTCTTCATCCGAAGATAAAGGGTTTCAGGCCGTATACAAGCAGCTTCAGGTACGCGCGCCGGCCATGATTCCATGCTCGCACAACTATTTTCAGACGCCTTCCTTAGGCTCATCCCAGTCGGCAACAAGCTCGTGGGCGCGGCCCAGGACTGGCCGGGGGCGCGCGCCGTCCGCCTGCCCTATGAAGCCTTCGCGCTCCATCATGTCGAGGATGGCGGCGGCGCGACCGTAGCCTATGCGCAGGCGACGTTGGAGGACGGAGGTCGAGGCGCGTTTCATCTCGACACAGATGCGCAGGGCGTCTTCAAAAAGCTCGTCGCGCTCGCCGCCCGCGCCGTCCATCCCCAGGGCTTCCTCCTCCGACTGCGTGATCGTCTCGTCGTACTGCGGCTCACCCTGCGACTTGATGTGCGAGACGATGCGACCGATCTCCGCCTCGTCCACGTAAGCGCCGTGGACGCGCACCAGGCGGGACGTGCCCGGCGGCAGGAACAGCAGGTCGCCGCGACCCAAAAGCTGCTCGGCCCCGTTGGCGTCAATGATTGTGCGCGAGTCAACTTTGGAAGAGACGCGGAAAGAGATGCGCGAGGGAAAGTTGGCCTTGATCAGCCCGGTGATGACATCCACGCTTGGGCGCTGAGTCGCCAGCACCAGATGAATGCCGACGGCGCGCGCCATCTGTGCCAGGCGCGTGATGGATTCCTCGACCTCGTGGCCGGAGACCATCATCAGGTCTGCAAGCTCGTCGATGATGATAACGATGTAGGGCAGCGGCTTATGCGGCTCTCCGCTTGCGTCGTAGTCTTTGACCATGTTGCGGCGCGTCACTTCCGTATTGAAGCCGTCTATGTTACGCACGCCCCACCCGGCCAACTCCTTGTAGCGACGCTCCATCTCGCCGACGGCCCACTTCAGCGAGATTGCCGCGCGCTTGGGGTCTGTGATGATCGGCGTCGCCAGGTGCGGGATGCCGTCATAGAGACCAAGCTCAAGGCGCTTCGGGTCAACGAGGATGAACTTCACTTCGTCTGGCCGCGCTTTGTAGAGGATGGAGACGATGAGCGAGTTGACGCCAACGGATTTGCCAGCGCCCGTCGCGCCCGCGATCAGCAGGTGCGGCATCTTGGCCAGATCGGCGACGTAGTTGAGGCCGTCAATGGTCTTGCCCAGAGCGATGGTGAGCTTAGAGGTGGAGTCGCGGAACTGGCGCGACTCGACCACTTCGCGCAGGTGAATGGTTTCGCGCGTCGGGTTGGGCACTTCTATTCCGACGTGCGGCTTGCCCGGCATCCTGTCAATGCGTATGGACTCGGCCTTGAGCGCGAGGCAGAGATCGTCTACGAGGCCAGTGACGCGGGAATATTTCACGCCCGGGTCCGGCTTGAATTCGTAAGTGGTGACGACCGGGCCCGGGCAGATGTGCTTGATCTGGCCCGTGACGTTGAACTCTTTGCACTTCTCCGCGAGTCGCGTGGCGAGTTGAAGCAGCTCTTCGTCTGCCTGTTCGCTGTGCGGCGGCGGAGCATTCAGGAACTCCACGCCCGGCATCCTGTAGTCTGTGATGGGCTGAGGCATGAGCGCACTTGCCGCGCGACGCGACGGAGCGCGATCAGGCGCGGCGGGCAAAAGCGCTGTCTCTTCCTGCGAGTCCGTCTCGGAACGCACGACCGACGCGGTTCTGACCATCTCTTCAACTTCCGCCGCTTCATCCAGGTTCGTCGTCGCGGCAGCCCTGCGCGCCGATACTGCGGCGGCGGCGGCGGCGCGAGCCTGCTTGCCGGGCGAGATGGGCTGCTCCTGCATTACGACGCGCTGCTGCGGCGGCGGCGCGGGTGCGCTTGCTGGGCCCATACCCGCCGCCGCAGCTGCCATCTCCATCTCGGCGGCTAAAGTCTCACCGGAAGTCTCATCCGACGATTGAGCTGATGCGTTGGCTGCGCGCTTGATCGCCGTCGAGGCTGAGACGACAGGCCCCACCGCAGAGTTATTCGCCAGAGAGGCGGTACTACGCATGAACTCGTCCACAAGCTCAGCGCCAGTCCTGCTGCTTTTAGCTTCCAGGCGGCTCGCCTCTTCGCGTTCGACTCGCGCGAGGCGGCGCATTTCGGAATGCTCGCGCGCCCGCTCAAGGCGCTCTGCACGCCATGCGCTGATTCGCGCGGGAATGTTATGAAAGAAGGCGAAGCGATCACCGGCGAAGACAGACGCCGCGCGCCCGTAGGCGTCCACGAAAGAGAAGCTTGTTGCCAGCACCAGCCCGATGGCGGCGGCGGCGATCAGCATGAGGGCTGTCCCGACCGGGTTTAATCCGCTCACCATGACGCGCGTGATCAGCGCGCCGGTCAAGCCCCCAGGCGGGACGCTCCTGTCAATCAGCGGCGATGCGATGAAGAGAGAAAAGAGCGCCGCCGTAGATAGTATGAGAATGACGGAGCCGACAATGCGCCGGAGCGGCGATTGAATGCTATGTTGGCGAAAGCGCTGCCAGGCGGCGATGAAGAGAATGAGCAGCAGTAAGATCGAGGCGAGGCCCAGGTATTGGAAGAGGTCTGCGGCGACGTATGCGCCGACGCGGCCAATGAGATTGCCCGCCTCTGCCTGTCCGCCCGCATGAGCCGAAGGATCGTTCGGCTTGTAGGTTACGAGGCAGAGCGTCAGGAGCATGCCCAGAGTAAAGAGCGCGATGCCGATAACCTCGTTGCGCCGACTGTTTCTGGTCGCTCCTGTTGGGCCAACCGATTTGGCTCGGGCTTCCGTGTGCGTGGTTGCCATATCACCTCCGGCCTTCGTTTCCTTCGCTGGTCGAGTCGCGTCCTTTGAACCTCCGCAACTCCAACAGAACTTGAACTCGTCCTTGATCTGTTCACCGCATTTTGAACATTTCCACATATCGAAGCTTTCGTCTTTGGTCTACGCGGCGCGGCGCGAGAGCAAATAAGCCTTGATGAAATCGTCTATGTCGCCGCCGAGCACTGCATCAACGTCGCCGCGCTCAAGCTTTGTGCGGGCGTCTTTCACGAGGCGATAGGGCGCGAGCACGTAGTTGCGTATCTGCGAGCCGAAAGAGATGTCCTGCTTGTTGGCTTCCAGCTCGGCTGTCTCGGCCTGCCGCTTCGCCAGCTCAAGCTCGTAGAGACGCGAGCGCAAGACCTGCATGGCGACGGCGCGGTTCTGATGCTGCGAGCGCTGATTCTGACACTGCACGACGATGCCGCTCGGGAGGTGCGTGATGCGCACGGCGGAATCCGTCGTGTTGATGTGCTGCCCGCCCGCGCCCGTCGAGCGATAGGTGTCAACTCTCAAGTCCTTATCGTTGATCTCGACTTCGATGTCCTCGTCAATCTCCGGGTAGACGAAGAGCGAAGCGAAGGACGTATGACGCCGCGCCGCCTGATCGAAGGGTGAGATGCGAACCAGGCGGTGCACGCCAGCCTCAGCCGCCAGAAGTCCATAAGCATATTCCCCTTCGACCCTGAAGGTGACGCTTTTAATACCCGCTTCGTCGCCCGGCTGATAATCCAGTATCTCTGTCTTGAAGGCGCGCTGCTCGGCCCACTTCAGGTACATACGCAGCAGCATCTCGGCCCAGTCCTGCGATTCCGTCCCGCCCGCGCCCGGATGAATCGTGCAGATAGCGTTGCGCGCATCATTCTCGCCCGCGAGCAGCATCTCCGTCTCCGCCTGGCCCACTTCCGCATCCAGCTGCTCGATGAGCGCGCGCAATTCCCTGAGCGATGCTTCATCATCTTCTTCGGCAAACTCGAAGAGCACGCCCGCGTCTCCGATGTGCGACTCAAACTGCTGTTGACGCGCGATGATGCGTTCGAGACGGCTGCGGCGCTCCATCAGCTTCTGCGCCTCTTCCTGATCCTGCCAGAAATCCGGCGCCGCGGCGCGACCTTCGATGCGCTGTAGCTCATCGCGCTTGGCCGCTACATCAAAGAAACCTCCCGAGCTGTTCGACGCGCTTACGTAAATCCTCATAGGTCGTGCGCAGCTCTTCGATTGATACTGTTCCGATCATCCTGATTCTCCCTCCGGCCAAAAGTCCTTCGCCCTCTACGGCCTCATCATACCGGAAGTCTTCCGTAACGATGCGACAAATATTAACAGACTGAGCGCGGCGCAGATGCCGACGAACAAGTCGCCCCGCTTCGTATAAAAAGTCTTGCCCTCGGCGGCGCGGCTCGCCGTCCATATACGCACGCTCGGCTCAAAGCCAGCCGTCTCGTCCAGGACTTCACCGCGCCCGGTAATATAAGCCGTGATGCCCGTATTAGTGACGCGCAGAACGGGGCGCGCGTTCTCCACCGCGCGGAACACAGCGTTGGCCAGGTGCTGTCGCATGACGGGTGTGCGTCCAAGGTAGCCGTCGTTCGAGATGTTGACCAGCACGTCCGCTCCTTCGTCGGCGAACCTTCGCGCGATGGAAGGGAAGGCCGACTCGAAACAGATGAAGACGCCCGCGCGCGCCTCGCCCAGAGGTATTAAAGGATACTGCGCGCCCGGCGTGAAATCTCCGACCATCACGGGAACGAGACTGACTCCGGGCAGCCATCGCGGCAACGGCACGTACTCGCCAAACGGCAGCAGGCGAATCTTATCATACTGTGCGACCGCGCGGCCCTCTTCATTGACCAGCACGGCAGAGTTATAAGCGCCGCCAGCCGGAGCGGGCTCAAGCGAGTTGAAGAGCACCGCCGTATGATTCTTCGTCGTAAAGCCATGGACGATCTCTCGAAACTCCGCGTCCTTCGCATACATGAAGTTCATGGGGGATTCCGGCCAGACGACGACGCGCGGAATGTCGGCCCTGGCCTGCGGCGAATTAACCCTGGCCCAATCGCTATCCAACGGCAGGCCGCCGCCATTGTGCGTCACGCCGTCCCTGACCCATTGAGGCAGCGCTTCACTGCTCAAAGAGAGATGACGGGCGATGAGCGCCTCTGTCTCGGACGTTTCCTGCAAGGGTTCCATCGGCACGTTGGGCTGCAAGGCGATGACGACCGCATCCGGTTTCGAGGACGCCTGCGGCGCACGGCTGGCGGCTTGAAGGTGGCTGCCCAACACGACGGCCAGAGTACAGAGAAGGATGAGAGACGCACAGACGAGCGCCCGAGCGCTCCTTTGTAGAAAGAGATAGGCGAGCGCGACGTTGACGCTTAAGATCAGAAAGCCGACGGCGTAGACGCCGCCCCATCGCGCCGCTTGAATCAACGACGGATGATAGGCTTGCGAGTACCCTATGGCATTCCACAACTGGCCCGTCAGGGTGAGACGCGCCCACTCCGATGCCGCCCAGATAAAAGGCGCGAACAGCATCGCGCCCGCGCCCCAGCGCGCGATGGAGCGCGCGAGCAGCAGGCAGAACAGGGCCGGGAACAACCCCACCACCACGGCGCCCGGCACGAGCAGCAGATAAGCGACAGGGGCCGGTATGCCTCCGTAGCGCACCATCGCATACGTGAGCCAGTAACACGAGCCGAAGAAAAAGGGCACGCCCGTAATGAGGCCCGAGATGAAGGCTGGCGAGCTGCGCGGTCTGCGCGCGATGCTAGAGAGGAGCGGCACGAGAGCCACCCAAGCCAGGGGCCACAGGTTGAAATCGGGAAAAGAGATGACGAGCAGGACTGCGGAGAGCGTCGCCCATCCCACCTCTGCGCGCGTCGGAGCATTAACACGCGCCCTCTCGCGCAATGCAGCGAGAGAGAGCACGCGGCCCGGCACGTCCAGAGAGATGGCTTCGCCCATGCACGCGAGTTTAGCAAAGAAGCCGCGCTCGCGTCATCGCAACCCGGGCGAGCCCGACCACGCGCTGCCCATGCGGCTTGGTCGCCTCTATGAGAAAAGCGCGGGCGCGAAAAATATTCGCACGCTTTGAGGCGAGACGGGTGCGCGATAACGGAAATCGTCTAAGAGAGAAGGGTGGAAGACAAAAAAAGTCACTCGATGAGTGACAATTTTCGTCGCCTGACATATTCCGTTCGCGTCTTCCGGGTGCTCATGGCTGTGCTGCCGCGCCCAATCTGACTAGTTAAGCGGGTCGGTCACAGGATTTCGAGAGGCTCTAAACGCGGGAGAACCCGGCCATTTCTGACCGGGTTCGCATTTCGGGGGGTAAACTGAAGGATCGCTCGGCGGGCGGCTGGCGCAGCGGCAGGCGGCGCTCAGAGAAGTGATGGCGGCGGGGTCACGGTTACTGCTTCGTGCTTGCCGACGATAAGGGAAGCACTTCGCGTGCCACGGAAAATTATTTTCTGGAAACGAGAGTTGATTAGATATAGAAGGGAGGGCGCGCCAGCGTTTTCGAGGTGTCAGTTCGATGGTACACGCAAGGCTTCGGCGGCTTCGTCCTTGGGCCAACTACGTGATGCTAACCGGCGGGCTCTTCGATCACGCGCACGTTCTTCGTCCGTGGGCCGCCCTTGCCGCGCAGCCGTGCGGCTTCAACTTCGGCCTCTGCGCGTGTGTAGTGGCCGACGAGAACATTGAAGGGGGAATCCAGAACCGGCGTTCGCGGCTGTGTGCGAACGTCCCTGTAACCGGCACGCTCAAGGGATTCGACCAGGGTGCGCGCCGCTTCGCTCGTCCTGATGTCAGGGATGAGAAGGCTGTAACGTCGCTGCTTGTTATCCGTAGTGGGCCCGGGCGAAGCCGAAGGCACGCTCGCCGTTTGCGGGGATGGGCCAGGGTTGGAAGGCGTCGGAGGTGGGGTGGGAGCGCTCGATGCCGCGCCCGTTTGTGAAAGAGGCTCGACCGTCCAGCGCCCGACCATGATGCCGATGGCGAAGAAGAGCGCGGACAAAAGAAGCGCACTGAGGAGCATGACGGCCGGGCGACGCTCATCACGGCTGAACTCTTCAAAGGCCGAATGGCGCGGCTCGCGCTCGATCTCCGTCTCGTATTTGTCAGTTTCAGTTGACATCGCCAGCGCTCAAAGTCAGAAGCGAATAATTTAAGCCTCTTTGATCGAAGGAACCGTGACGGGCGCGGGCTCGACTTCGAGCAGGTGTCCGCTGGCTCCGACGATACGCACACGCTCTCCGTGCTCGACCGTAAGACCTGCGCTTGAGCGCGCGCGCCACAGCTCGCCTGCGACCAGCACAGAGCCCTCGGGCTGCAAAGTCGTTTCGACCAGGGCCACAGCATGCATCAGCTTGAGCTGACCCGTCCCGGATTTTTTATGCCTGGACAGCGAGGCGGCGTACAGCGCCGCGATCAACAGCGAGCCGAGAACGAGGCCCACGAAAACTACTGCCGAACTCATCATGATATACACTTCTGCTGGCCGGAGGCGCGCCCGTCAAGTAGGTCACAGCCGACAATGCGGCTCATTCTAACACAAGGCAAAAGTAAAAAGGCAAAAGGTAAAAGTGAGCGTCATATGACCACACTTTAATGCCATTTATCTGAAGTGGTAACGCAGACCTGCGTCTCGCCCAATAAATCCTCATTGCGGCCATATTAATTGTCTTGACAGGCATGCTCTTTATTAATTTACTCTCGCTTTTCGGTAGAGCCAACTATGGCCGTGCTCTCAGACCTCACGACCATTTGCTTTAACCTCAGATTCCAAACAATAGAGCCCCACACAGGCAAGATTTTTGGCTTTGGTCTTATTTGACAGACCTTTGTCCCTCAGGGAGGTTTATATGAAGAAGAGAAAATATATGACTATTGCTCTGTCTGGAGTGGTTTTAGCCCTAAGTGTGCTTGCATTTGCACGTCCGACCACTTCAACCAATATCCTGTCTGCGAATCCCACCCCCTTTCAGCAAATAAGAACCATACAGCGTGAGCTGGCAAGGCGGGAAGTACCAGTGCCTGATCACGTCATGTACGGGCTATTCCTGCGTTATGTCTCTGTCCTCAAGAAGCAAGCGATAAAGAACGAACGCTTGGGCAAAGACGGCTCGGGGCTGCGCTCGACCTACAAGCATAAGGCAGACCTCAGCGATAACGAAGCTTACATGCTTGAGCAAATTGCGACCGAATGCGAACAGGAGGTCGCGCAGCAGGACGCTAGAGCAAAGGTGGTCATTGACGCCTTCAGAGCGCGTTACCCGAATGGAATAGTGCCACCGGGCGAGACGCTGCCGCCCCCCCCGCTGGAACTACAGGTGATGAAGAAAGAGCGAGATGCCATCGTTTTGCGTGCCCGCGACCGACTGCGCGCAGCCTTCGGCGAACAGGAATTCATGCGCTTCGATCAGTTTATCCGTAGCGAGGTCGCACCTGAAATCCAGCATGTTAAGCCTCGGCAACAACCTCCCAATGGTAACATTGATAATCGTTAGAGAAAGACAAGCCAGCCCACATAACCCTCACACCAATAAGGATAGCAGCCATGAAAACCTCAGCCCTGTATGCCGTGATCCTGAACGCTCTGATCTACTTACTGCCGGCGCATAAGCCCTAGCAATACTAACAAGCCGATTCGCTTCAATGTGGCAGGTTATAATGCATTGAAAGGGTTTAGTGTGATGGCACAGGTTGGAATTATTTGTGAATAATGGAGCCTCGACTTTACGGCCCTTTAGTTACAATGGTGAAAAAAGGCGAGATCAGCTGCGTCAAAATAAGGTGAAAGGTAAGAACGATGAGGCAGAAGCTTATATTCCTGTGCTTGATCTGTGGGTGCTTGGCTAGCTCTGTCAATGGGCAACAAACTGATAGACAAAAGAAGCGGAAGTATGTTGTCGTCCCACCCGAGCAGGTTTTAATGGTCATCGCGTATCAACCTGAGTGTAAGCTTAAATTTGAGGAGGTCAAATTTCTGGCCGGTGTTGACGGAGGTGATTCACCCAGTGTCCTGGTACGCAATGTTGGAACCAGACCAATCCGCTCTTTTACTGTCGGCGGGGCCTGGGGAACCGAAACATGGTCGGAGGAGTTTACTAAAAAATTGTTCATGCCAGGGGAAAGGACTGTTCCGGGTAACGATGATACGGAGATTTTGCCTTTATCTAAAGAGCTACGCGACAAATTGAAACTCGACGGGCCAATGAAGGCCGTATTTGTGCTAATGGTCGTAAGGGTGGAATATGCCGATGGGTCTGTTTACAGCGCTGAGCCAACTTACAAGGCATTTCTAAAATTCGCGGAGGAACTACTTGATTTAAGCAATGGCGCGAAATCTCAATAGAGTGAGTCATTCCCACTCCGCCAATCTATGTAAATACGCTCCTGTGATTAATCGAGCATCACGCGCGGACAGCAGCCAAGCGCAATCGATTCGGTTTTACTTTCGCCTCACTTACCTGCCGCCGGTGTCAACCAGGCGTTGCAGTGCGATGGCCTCCTGGTTGTTGGAGTCTATCTGCATGGCGCTGCGCGCATAGGTGAGAGCCATCGCGCGATCTCCGCGCTCAAGAAAGATACGACCGAGGAGAATGTGGGCGTCGATCTGCTTGGCGTCCCAGAAGATGGCGGTCTTCAGGGCACTGATGGCCGCCTCCTGATCGCCGCGTCTCTGGTTGATCCGACCGATCAGGAGATAAGCCTCGCCGCTCATCGGCTCAATCGTCAGGACGCGGCGCAGTTCCGGCAAAGCTTCGTCGTCCCGGCCCGCCTGGTAAAGCTCGCGCGCTTTGGCCAGCAGGTCTTGCGTGTTGGAGGCTTCGACGGGCTCTTCCTTCTTCTCGCGCGTGACCTCGAAATAATCGCTGCGGTTGAAGGAATCCCTCAGGCGCAGCGAGACGCCGGGCGTGGTCTGCGACTTCTGCCACTCGGTCTGCCACTTGGCGTAAACCTGTAGATAGCGTCTGGCCTGATCGTCGGCAGCCGTGGCCGGTTCGGCGCTGCCCAATCGCTCAAGCGACTTGGCGAACAGAAAGTAGGCTTGCCCGTCCTTCGGATTGTCCGTGATGACGGGGCGCAACTGCTCTGCGGCCTCGGCATATTTGCCGCTGAGGAAGAGCGCGTAAGCGTAGTTGAAGCGCACCATCATATCTTCGGGCGTGGATTCGGCGGCGCGGGCCAGGAACTTCAAGCCCTGTTCGAGCAGGCGCGCACGCTCATCCGGTTTCTTCTCGTCGCGCGCGGCCTGTATGGAGATCGCGCCCGCGTTGTTGTAGACGCCGGTCAGGGGCATCTCCGACGATAAGGGCACGAGCACATTGAGCGCGGCGCTCAGGTCGCTCAGCCGCCAGTAGGCGAGCCCTGCGTAGAAGGCCGCTTCGGCATAGTGCGGGTCTTTCTTCTGTAGCTTCGAGAAATAGTCTGCGGCGTTCTTCCAATCGCTGCGCCTCAGATAGAAGTGGCCCAGCTCGAAGGCGGGCTGCGGGTAGGTCGCGCCCGCGTTGGCGTCGGCGTAGAAGCGCAAAGCGTTCTTGAAGTAGTTCTCGCGCTTGGCGTCGGAGGCGGGCGTGAGCACGCCCTTGACGTAAGCCTCGAAAGCTTTGGGCGGAACTTTCGTCGCCTGCTGAACGAACTGATTCTGCGAGAAGGGGAGCGCCTTGTCGCGCTGGTAGAGCACCTGGTAAGCGAGCCGTCCCTGGATGGTCTGCAAAGTGGTGAGCGCGCCGCCGAAATCATATTCGCGCGTCGCCCAGCGTCCGTCCGGCATCAGCTCGCCCATCAATCGGCCTTCGTTGACTTTGATGACGCGCGCGCTGCCCTGCAAGGCTGCGGGCGTCTCGCCCTGCGGCGGAGTGATGCTGTATGTGCCGAGCACGATCATCGTCGCACGCGCCTCACGAGCGAGCTTGATGGCGGTGGCGCGCGAGGGCAGAGTCGTCTGCGGCAGGCGCACGCGCTGGTAGGCAAGCTCTCGCTCGTCGCTTGAGACGACGATCAGGTCCGGCATCACGCTGAGCAGCTCCGAGAGGGAATCGGCGAAGCTCTCGCCGACCCAGTTATATTCCTGGTGGCTGGACGTATTCTCGAAAGGCAGAATGATGACGACATCGTTCGTCGCACGGTTTTGCGCGACGGCACGGGACGTGGGCGCAAGAAGCGATGGCAGGAGGAGCAAGAGGGCCAGGGCTGCGAAGCGTAAAGCGAAGCGTCGTATCATCATACATCGAGACCTTATAATATAATCAGTTAACTCTAATTTAAGGGCCGCTTTAAGCGTCGCGTTCAGTCGCCGGTCAAGCTCTCGCGGCCAAGTCCGTTTTGATGCTCCCATCATAACTCTGGTTGGACGCAAAAGGCATCCCGCCAGGCTCGCAAAGGGGCGGCGCAATATGCTGCTAACTGACGGCTGCGAGACTTTGCGCGCTCGCGCCGGGGTCGAAAGAGCGCCGACCTGCAAGCTTATGCTTTCAGGATAAACGGAGCGCAGCGCATCCGAACGCGATGCCTGGATAGCAATTCTCACATGCTTCGCACAGGGAATCGGGTAGAATACAGTTCACCCGGCACGGGGTTTTTTGGCGTCGGGCGCGGTCGAGTCGAAAAGCCTTTCAACAATAGGAGCCGTCTGAGCGATGCTGAAGCTAACCACTTTGACCTGTGATGCATTGAGAGCCCTGAGCATGCTTCTCTTTCTCTCACTCTTCGATGAAGCGGCGAGCGTGATGGCTCAAAATCTGCGAGTCGTCTACGACGGGCGAATAGAGAGGAGCATCACGAAGCCTTCACATGCAGAGGTGCAGCTCATCAGACGTTATGCCCTGCCGAAAGCCCGCCGGTTCTGGCGCAGCGACGATGCTTGCAGGGAAGGCTTTGAAGTGGTGGACGCGGCGAGCGGCTCATTCACAAAACCTAACGCCGCGCAGAGAGCCATTCTCTATCGGTTCTGTATACGGGGCCATAACATCGCAAATAACGGTATCGTCATCATCGAAGGCGGGAGCATCGTGGCCCACATCGTTTACGACGGCGGGGAAGATTATTCGATTGGAGCCCTGGAGGATATCAACGGCAACGGCTTGTCCGAAATCATTATCGGCGACGGTTCGACTAACCAGGGTTATACCGTAAATGTTGCGCTGTTGATCGAAATCTCGCCGCCGGGCGTCAGGAAATTCGGCATCGCGGACGTTTATGAGGACAACTGCGGGGCCGTGGAACAATGCGAAACGAACGCCTATAAAATCTCTGTCAAGCCCGGCCCGACTCCCATCTTTTACCGCGAAGCTTTCAGGCAGAGAAATGAAAGATGGACGAGAGCCGGTAACGCGGCGCGATACCGGCTCAGACCAAACGAAAGCAGCTACAATCTCCTGGATTAACGAAACGGCTCTTGCGCTACTCCGCCTTGTCCAGATCCAGCACGACGGAGTTGATGCAGTAGCGCAGGTTGGTCGGGCGTGGGCCATCGTCGAAGACGTGCCCCAGATGAGCGTCGCAAACGGCGCACAGCACCTCTGTCCGTACCATCCCGTGGCTTGTGTCAACCTCCGTGCGGACGTTCTCCTCCGTCGTCGGTTCCGTAAAGCTCGGCCAGCCGCATCCTGAGTCGAACTTCGCGTCGGAGCTGAACAACTCCGTTCCGCAGGCCGCACATTTATATGTGCCCCTGTCCATCGAATCGTAATATTTGCCGGTGAAGGGCCGCTCCGTCGCTTTCTGGCGGGCGACCGCGTACTGCTCCGGCGTCAATTCCTTTCGCCACTCTTCGTCAGTCTTGGTGATTTTCTTCTTCATCTACGCTCCCTCTCCTGATCGTCTGATGCTGGTTCTGAAAGCTCAAGCCGCTCTAAAATATTACTCGCATGAGCTTGCCGGTCAAAGCAACCCGTCAAGGGGTCTTATACCAAGTTGCAATAGAAAAAGAGGTCAGTACGGCCTCTGGCGGGTGGTGCCGATGCTTGAGACCCGCGGCGCGACTGCCTGCATGATGTTACGTCCGCTCTTTTGACTGCCACCCGGTATTAGCCAGGACGATAAGTGTCGGAGGCCGAAAGCGAACAGAACCCTCATGGGTGACATCGGGGTTGATTATGTGAGGGCGAGGCGGCATACTACGGCTGGATTGCAGTTCGCTATCAGGAGAGCACGCAGGCATGAGGGCTCCGCGCCGTCAAAATTCTCCTGCTAATCTCTGAAACACTGGTAAAATCAGAGGCGTCCGTTTACAATCTCCCCAACCCGACTCGTTCAGTCTTGAATTAAATCCACTCATAGCATGTGCTCGCTGATCTTAATTGCTAACTTGTCTTCACTATCGGGCTAAACAGGGGCTTAATGTTGGGAAAGCTTATTGATTAACACTTTACATTACAGGGAATTCCAAGCCGCCTCGCACGAGGCTTCCCTTCGGGGTATCAGCATGAGCCAGCACTTTTCCATTGTGATGAAAGGCGGCAGGCGAAAAGGCATAGGGCGGAGGTGTCTCTAAATGGGTGTCGAGCAGCCGAGGGTGAACGCGAAGAAGGTCAAGAAGGCGAAGAAGCGGACGGCGCTCGTCATGTGCCGCAACGGCAAACAGTTCTGGACGACGCAAACAGAGTTCTGGCAGTGGGTCAGAGATTGCGTCGTGATTAAAATCCAGGATCGTCCACTGACCGGCGTCTTTCGACGCGAGGATGAAGAGTTGACCGTCTTGCTCAACCATACGATGCTCAATCTCGCTTCTCCGAACCACCTGCGTGAGGCTTTGCTCTCAAGGCGGCTGTTGAGGAAGCGCCCTTGACGAACCGGAACGTGCAGAGAGGCGCACGCGTTTGAAAAGCCTGAGATTAAATAGGGACGGGAGGCTCAAGGCCATGAATAAAGGCTGTAGATTTTCGACGGGCGCGGGTCAAGGCGCTGGGGCGCAGCTCCTTTACGCCACCTCCCTTTTGATGCTTTGCCTTCTTCCGGGCGCGACCGCCTCGGCCCAACAAACTGCGACCGTGGCGACGACGCCGGCATCATCCCAGGTCGCTTCCGCTGCTGCGCGGCCAGATGACCGTTACCGCATCGGCGCTGGCGACCTGCTGGACATACGTATTCTCAATCGCCCGCAGCTTTCGCGCGACGCCGTGCGCGTTGACGGGCGGGGAATGATTCGGATGCCGTTCTTTGAGAAAGAGATTCAGGCGGCCTGTCGGACGGAGAGCGAGCTGGCCGCGGAGATTGCCGCCGGTTATCTGAAGTATCTCAGGAACCCGCAGGTGGATGTTTTCATTAAGGAGTATAATTCGCAGCCCGTCGCCGTCATCGGGGCCGTCAATACGCCTGGCCGTTTCCAGCTTCAACGCCGCGTCCGCCTCCTCGAGCTTCTGACCTTCGCCGGTGGCCCAGCCGAGCGGGCCGGAAGAAGCCTACAGGTCGTGCATGCCGCAAGCGTTCCCCTCTGCGGAGAATCTACGACCGCGCACGCCCCGGAAGACCCTTCAGAAGGGCTCAGCTCATATGTCCTGAGCGAGACGCTCAGGGGCGATGAACGCGCTAACCCTTACGTGCAGCCGGGAGATGTCATCACGCTGCCGGACGCCGAGCAGGTCTACGTCGTCGGCAATGTCTTGAAGCCCTCGGCCTTCGCGCTCAAAGAGCCGATCACGGTCTCGCGTGCGATTGCGATGGCGGGCGGCGTGATGCCCGATACCAAGAGTAATCGCGTGCGCATCATCAGGCAGGTTCCGGGAAGCACGGTCAAGACGGAGCTGTTCGTCGACCTCAAGGCCATTGACAAACGGCAGGCTGAAGACGTGACGCTCCTGGCCAACGACATCGTGGACGTACCCACGTCGAACGGAAAGAGGCTTCTGCGCAGCCTCCTCGGCGCTATCGTTCCATCGGTTTCACAGATTCCCGTGCGCGTTATTCCCTAAAATTTATCTGCCGCGAAGCAACTACGCATCTCCTGACCAAATCCGGCTGCGCTTCATCGGTCGGCGGGCTCGGTTGATGTCGAAAATTCAGGTGTCATGATGAAAGAATCGCACGAACTGACCAAGCCGTCCCTCAAGATGCGAGCCCTGGCCCCGGTCGAGATCGTTAGCCCCGCGCCCGCTCAGCAATCGAACGGCTACGCCGGGGAAGTGAGCATTGACGAAGAGCTGGGCCTGCGTAACTACTGGCGCGCGGTGCGCAAGCGTCGCTGGCTGATCGTCGCCCTGACGATACTCGCCACCGTGCTCACGGCCCTTTACATGGCGCGCAAGCCCGACACCTACGAAGCCTATGCGCGCGTACAGGTTGATGCCGAGCGCGTCAATCCTGCGCTTACTCCCTCGAAGAGCGACGTGCTCACCTTCAACGACCCGACCTACTTCAGCACGCAGCTCCAAATCCTTTCGAGCAGCGGCCTGCTGCGGCGCGTCGTCAAGACACTCGACCTCGAACACAACCAGGCTTTCCTGCACCCGCAGCCCGCACGCACCTTCTGGCAGAACATCCTTCAGACATTCGGGCTCGGTAAAGCAAACAGGAACGAGGCTGAAAAGACGCCCGCCGCCGTCGAGGCGCTTAAAATCTCCTCTGCGCCTGCCACCTCGCAGGAAGACTTGATGGAGGCCACGCATCTAGCGCCCTACGTCGAGGCGCTTCAGCGCGGACTTGAGATCGAGCCGGTCAAGGACAATCGCTTGAAGGTGACCGAGACGCGCCTCATAGACATACGCTTCGTCCACCCTGACCCGCAGATTGCCGCCAAGGTCGTCAACGCCATCGCCGACACTTTTCTTCTCTCGAACCTTGAGATGAAGACCGAGACGAACACGACGACTGGCGATTTCCTACAGCGTCGCATCGCCGAGCTGCAAGCGCAGATTCGCACGGACGAGGAGCGCCTCGTCAACTACGCGCGCAACAACCAGATTCTCTCGCTCGACGCCAGCCAGAATACGGTCGTCGAAAGACTCGCCGGTCTCAACCGTCAACTGCTTGAGGCCGAGAATGAGCGCAAGGCGGCGGAGGCTGCCTTCCGCTCGGCGCTCCTTCCGGGCGCTGCCGAGGCGCAGGCCGCAGACAGCCAGAAACAGATCGGCGACATGGAGACCAAGCTGGCCGAGCTGCGGCAGAAGCGGGCGCAACTCCTCGTCGAAGTGACGGAGGAATGGCCCGAGGTCAAAGAGGTCAACCAGCAGATCGCCGTCCTCGAAAAACAGATCGGCGACGAGAGAGCCCGCGCCGTCTCCAACGTCAAGGTCAACCTTGAGACGCGCTATCGCCAGGCGCTCGCCCGCGAACAATCGCTGCGCGCGGCCTTCGATGAGCAGCGCGGCCAGACGCTCGCGCAGAATGAAGCGGCCATCAACTATCGCATCATCCAGCAGGAGATCGAGACGAGCAAGACCCTGCTCAACGGCTTATTACAGCGCTCGAAAGAGAACGAGGTGGTGCTGGCCGGGACATCCAACAACATACACATCATAGATCACGCGATCATCCCGCGCGCGCCCATCGGCCCACATCGCTTGCTCGGCGTCGCCCTGGCCTTCGGGCTCGGGCTCTGCTTCAGCGTCGGCCTCGCGCTCGTGCTCGAACGCTTCGACAACACCATGCGCACGACCGACGAGGTCGAGCAGCTATTGCGGCTGCCCGCGCTCGTCTCGATTCCGACGGCTGACGCCCTGCGTCCGCGCCGCCTGCTCGCCTTGAAAGGGGCTTCATCCTCTCGCAACGGCAACGGTAACGGTAACGGCAATGGCCACGGTCACTCGGAACTGCTCATTAACGCGGGCGTCCATTCTCCTCTCGCGGAGTCTTACAGGCACTTGCGTACTTCGATACTGCTTTCGACGCCGGGCGGCGGGCTCAACACGCTGCTCGTCACTTCGGGCCAGCCGGGTGAAGGCAAGACCACGACGGCTGCCAATATCGCCGTCAGCCTGGCGCAGACGGGCGTCAACGTCCTGCTCATAGACGCCGACATGCGACGGCCACAGATGCACAAGATTTTCCAGATGGATAATGGTCGCGGCCTGAGCACGCTTCTGTCCAAGGGCGGCGCTGCGCCCGAGGTGCTCTCGCTCATCAAGCGGCATAAGTCGAGCGGCCTGCACATTCTTCCCTCGGGTCCATCGACCCCGAGCGCCGCAGAGCTTCTCGGCTCAGACCAGATGCGTCAACTCCTGACCTTCCTCCAGACCATCTTCACCTACGTCGTCATAGATTCCCCGCCCGTCGCCTCCTTCACCGACGGCGTGCTCCTCTCTTCGATCACGGACGGGGTGCTGTTCGTCGTGCAGTGGGGCAAAAGCTCACGCGACGTTGCGCGCCGTGCGCGACAGGTATTAAACGAAGCCGGGGCCAGGATCATCGGCGTCGTCCTCAATAACGTCAACCCGCGCACCAACGAGGAGCGGTACTACGACCGCTATTATGAGGACGCAGACGAGGCTGAGAACGTGGAAACGGACGAGGCCAGGTCGTAGGCCGGGCGAGAGCGCCGGTCGGGTTTGAAGAGAACACGGGGAGCGAGATGGCAACCGTCAGCAAATTCAAGTTACCTGCGAGCACGATGAGCGGGCCTGAGCAGGAGCAGACGCCGCGCACGCTGCGCATAGAGCCTTCGGTCGGATGGGTCTCGCTTCGCCTGCGCGAGTTGTGGGAGTATAGAGAACTGCTCTTCTTCCTCATCTGGCGCGACATCAAAGTGCGTTACAAGCAGACGGCCCTGGGCGCGGCCTGGGCCATCATTCAACCCTTCTTCACGATGGTCGTCTTCAGCCTCTTCTTCGGCAGGCTGGCGAAAGTTCCCTCCGACGGCATCCCTTATCCGATCTTCAGCTACGCCGCGCTCGTCCCCTGGACTTTCTTCGCCAACGGGCTGAGCGAAGCCTCCAACAGCCTGGTCAGCAGCTCGAATCTCATCAAGAAGATTTACTTCCCGCGACTGGCGATTCCGATGGCGACCGTCTTGGCCGGGGTCATTGATTTCGTCATCTCCTTCGCCGTGCTCGTCCTGATGATGCTCTACTACGGCATCACGCCGACCTGGAACACGCTCTGGCTACCGCTCTTCCTGCTGCTCGCATTGATTACTTCGCTCGGCGTCGGCCTCTGGCTCTCGGCGATGAACGTGAAGTTCCGCGACGTGCGCTACGTCGTTCCCTTCATCGTGCAGTTCTGGATGTTCGCCACGCCCATCGCCTACCCGAGCAGCCTGCTGCCCGAACCATGGCGCACGCTCTACGGGTTGAACCCGATGGTCGGCGTCGTCGAGGGCTTTCGCTGGGCCCTGCTCGGCACGGACACGAGGCCGCACGCCGTCGTCGCGCTCTCGGCGCTGGCGGCGCTCCTGATTCTCATCGGCGGCGCGTTCTACTTCCGCCGCATGGAGAAGATGTTCGCAGACGTGGTGTGAAGATGAAGGGCAAGCCGCGGGCGGCGCTGCGGGCGGCGCTTCTGCCGTCGAGCTTCTGTGCGAGTGGCGGCGCTTTCGGTTGAGGACATCGCATTGAGAAATGAGCTGGCTATAAAAGTTGAGAGTTTGGGGAAACGCTATCGCATAGGCGCGCAGCAGGAGCCCTACGGCACGCTGCGCGACACGCTGGCGAGGACGGCGACAGCGCCTTTCCGCGCGATGCGTTCGACTTTGCGGCGCGGCAACGGCGGCGCGGCAAAGCAGTCAACCGAAATCTGGGCGCTCAAGGATGTCTCCTTCGAGGTCAAGCGGGGCGAGACCGTCGGCGTCATCGGTCGCAACGGGGCGGGGAAGTCAACGCTTCTGAAAACTCTCTCGCGCATCACCGAGCCCACGACGGGCTACGCCGACATCAACGGGCGCGTCGGCAGCCTGCTCGAAGTCGGGACGGGTTTTCACCCGGAGCTGACGGGCCGCGAAAACATCTACCTCAACGGCGCGATCCTCGGCATGCGTCGCGCAGAGATCATGAGGAAGTTCGACGAGATCGTCTCCTTCGCGGAGGTCGAGAAGTTCATAGACACGCCCATCAAGTATTACTCAAGCGGCATGTACCTGCGCCTGGCCTTCTCCGTCGCCGCGCATCTTGAGCCGGAGATTCTGCTCGTTGACGAAGTGCTGGCCGTGGGCGACATGGCTTTTCAGAGAAAGTGCATGGGGAAGATGGAGGATGTCGCGGCGGAGGGGCGCACAGTCCTCTTCGTGAGCCATAACCTGGGGGCGGTCAAGGAACTGTGCCGTACGAGCGTGGTTTTAAAGGACGGCGTGGTCGGTTTTCACGGGCCGGTCGTTGACGGCGTGGCCTACTACAGCCGCGACGCGCAGACGAATGAAGCGGACGCGACCGGAGCCAATCGCGGCACGCGCTGGACGAACGTCAGAGTCAACGGCACGGACGCCGCGCTCTCTTCTGCCATCAGCGGCGCAGAGCCTTTCACGGTCGAGGCGCGTCTGGAAGTGCCGAAGGGATTTGTCGAGGCACACTTCAAGTGTCGCGTGGACGATACGGCGGGCAACACTTTGATTTATCACGTCACGCAGGACAGGGAGCTTGCCGGGCCCGGACTGAGAGCCGGAGTCCATCACCTGCGCGTAGAGTTCCCGCCCCTCTGGCTCGTGCCAGGCATCTACACACTCTTCTTCAAGCTCACGGGGCGAATGGAGGAGGGCGACGAGCGACGTTACACTTCAGAGCGTGTCATGCTCAACGTGACGGGCAAGCTCAACGGGCAAGGGCGCGCGATCATCAGTCCGCCTCTCAAATGGACGCTCGCGCACGCCGCGGCGCAGACGGACGAGCAATAATGGGTCAAGGCGAACAACTCGATCTGGTTTTTCTGGCGACGGGGACGTGGCAACACGTCTTTACCAGCAGGGATGATGGCGAACAGAACTGGGTCTACAAGATCCCCTCCGCCTTCGGCTACGTGCTGCCGCTCGATCATCCGCTCAGGTACAGGCCCGCGGGCATCTTCGCGCGAAGCTGTGCTGCTGTGCTTGCGCGCACGCCTTTCGCGCAGCGCCTCTACAGTAAGCGGCTGCGCGCCTTGAGCCTCAGGAATTTCAAGACGATGCTTGAGCGCATTGAAGAGATCAACCGACACGGGTTGTCGGACATCCTTCTGCCCTGCGAGATCATTGAGGATGCGAGCGCGGCTCTTGCGGTTGACGATTCGACGTTCAATTATCGTGGGCCCATACTCAAGCAGCGGCGCGCGGACTTTCTTTTCGAGAGGAGCGAGAATCTGCGCTCCTTCGAGTGGCGCGAGATAGTCGAGGCGCATCATCGCCTGTGGCGGTACGGCATCACCTTTTCGACGACCACCGCCGTGCTTGAGCTGAAGAACTGGGCGCTCCTGGATGGACGCCTGCATCTCTTCGATACCAGCTCGCTCACGCGCGACAGGCGCGAGGTGAGCCGCGCGCTCGCAGAGGAAGAGCTGAACAAACGAGAGCAGCGGGTTCTGCGCAGAGTGGCCGAGCGCGAATCCTCTGAGCCCCTCGTCGAATACTTTCGTTTTATTCGCCGGGAGTTGAACCGCGACAAGCTTGAGCTGCTCTGGCGCTCTGGCCTCAACTTCAAGCACTGATCTTCGCTCTGGCAAAGCGTCCGAGGCTGAGATGTATCCCGTTAAAATGGCTTTCAGAGAAGTTTTGCCGCACCCGCAGTCGCTCTCCGACCCCGTCGCGCGACTCTTCGAGAGCGAAGGCGAACTGCTGCGCGCAGTCACTGCGGAGCACGCGCCGTTTTATGAACGACTGCTCTCCGACCCCGCGCTCGAACGCCTCTTCGACGCCGGACTCGTCCGCACCGAGCGGGCCCAGGTTCCCATCGGCGATTACCCGCTCGTCCTCAAGCACCGCCGCGTAGATTTCGTCTCGGACTGGCGAGAATGGCCCTCGCTGATGTTGAGGGATGCTGCCCTGATGGTCTGCGAGTTGTGCCTTGAGCTGTCGCGTCGAGGCTACGGCGCGCTCGACATACACCCCTGGAACGTCCTCTTCGACTTCAGCCGACCCGTCTTCATTGACTTCGCGGCCATCGCCCCCCTGGACTCGGCCTGGCTCGACGAGCAGGCCGGAAGATTCCGCGACTACTGGATTCTCCCGCTCGTCTTCATCAAGATGGGCCACCCGCATTTCGCCCGCAGCCTGCGCAAGTCCTGCGAAGTGACGGAGCCCATAGACGAGCTGCTCAAGCGACGCGAGCTGCGCTGGTTTCCTCTCTGGTATCAACGTCTCAGGCGAAAGGCGCGAGCAAACCCGACCGCATTTTTCGGCAAACTGAAAGAGCGCCTGGAAGCCCTGCGCTTGAGCGAAGATGAAGAGAAGAGAGCGGGCGAGGTTGAGCTGCATGCGCTTGAGAATTTCGATGATTTCGTGCGGAGCGATTCGCGCGCGCGCACGCTCTCGCTCCTGCTCGGACGCCTCAGACCTTCGACGCTCATGGACGTTGGTTGCGGCCAGGGTCTCTATGCGATGCTGGCCGAGCGTCAAGGCATCAAGGTCGTCGCCATTGACTGGAACGAGGCGCGCGTCAACTCGCTTTACGGCAGAGTCAAAGAGGGCGGTCAAAGGATTCTCCCGCTCATGCTGGATTTCAGCATCCAGACCCTCGGGCAGGGACGAAAGAAAGAGTTCCCTTCATCAACCGCGCGCCTCGCCTGCGATGTCACGTTCATGCCCTCGATTCTGCCGCGACTCTTTTTCGAGCTTGAGCTGAGCTTCGAGCGCATCGCCGACCTGCTCGCTGCCTACAGCCGCCGCCACGCGATCGTCGAATTCATAGAGCCGCGCGGCCCCTACGTCTTCAAGCACAGAGAGTCGCGTTTCGCTGCTTACGGCTTGGAGAGCTTCGTCAAAGCGATGGAGCGTCACTTTCATCTGTCGGAAATTTTTGAGCCGGACTCGTCCGGCAGGCTGCTTCTGTTCGAGAAGCGTTGAGCGTTGGGCCCATAGCCCATTGGAGCCGGGCCCTGACAGGGATTTAAGTTTCGATGCACGTCCTCTTTCTGACCATCGAGTATCCGCCGATGCCTTCGGGCGGCATCGGCACGAGCGTGCGTAATCTGGGCCGCGCCCTCGTCCGGCAGGGGCATCGCGTGACTGTCGTCGGCGCTGGGCCCGAAGCGGAGTTTGAAGATGAAGGCGTCAGGGTGCGCTTCATAGGCGAGACGCGCGTCCCGAAGATAGGCTGGCTCTGGGACATACGACGCGCCGAGCGGGAGTTGAATCGCCTCGTCCGCGAAGAGGGCGCGGAGATTGTCGAGGCACACGATTGGGGGGGCGTCTCGGCTGGCGTTCACCCGCGCTGTCCGGTCGTCGTGCGCTGCAACGGCACGGACACTTACTTCGCGCACCTGCTGCGGAAGAGAGTCAGGCCGTCGGTGCGCCTGGCCGAATCGCTTGCGCTCAGGCAGGCCGACGACGTGATCGCCGTCAGTCGTTTCACGGCTGATGTCACGCGCCGTCTCTTTCACCTGCGCGCGGATGTCGGCGTGATTCCCAACGGCATAGACATCACACAGTTTAAGCCCGCCTCGGCGGACGAGGTTGAAACGAACACGGTGCTTTACTTCGGCACGCTGACGCGTAAGAAAGGCGTGCTCGATCTGTGCCGTGTTTTCTCAAGGCTCGTAGAGCGTCGCCCGGAAGCGCGGCTGCGTCTCGTCGGGCGTGACATGCGCGATCAGGCGACCGGCTCAGACTCGACCTGGCGATTGTGCGAGGCGGAGCTTTCGCCCGCGGCGCGCGAGCGCGTGGAGTACATGGGCCCACAGCCCTATGACAGGATGCAGGAGTACGTGCGACGAGCCGCGCTGTGCGTCTTCCCTTCATATGCCGAGGCGTTCCCGCTCTCGTGGCTCGAAGCGATGGCCTCCGAGAAGGCCGTCGTCGCTTACGACATAGGCTGGGCCAGCGAGGTGATCGAGAATGGCGTGAGCGGCATGCTCGTCCCTTCGGGCGACACGGAAGCTCTGGCGCGGGTCATCGAAGATTTGCTGGCCGAGCCTTCGCGGGCCAACAGCCTGGGGCGTGCCGCGAGGCGTAGGGTGGAAGAGAATTTCGCCGCCGACGTGGTGGCGCGTCAGACCATCGCTCGCTACGAGCAGGTTTTGGGAAACTGAAGATGCAGGGTGACGCACGCCTCTCGTTGATCGTCTGCACTTACCGGCGCGCGCCGGAAGTGGAAAAACTTTTGCGCTCGCTCACCTCTCAAACGCGTCTGCCGGACGAGACGCTTATCGTCGACGCTTCGACCGACGACGAGACGAAAAGAGTGGTCGAGACTTTTATCAGCCAGGACGCATTGCCGAAGCTGACCTACTACAAAGCGCCGCCGGAGCATAGAGGGCTGACGCGCCAGCGCAACTACGGAGTCGAGCGCGCGAGCGGCGACCTCATAGCCTTTCTCGATGATGACACGATTCCAGAGCCGGACTACTTCGCCGAGACCGTCGCCTGCTTCAAACGACACCCGCGGGCCGCAGGGGTCGGAGGCTACATCACCAACGAGGTCGAGTGGCGGCAAACTGATGGGCCCGGCAGCAATGGCAAAGCTTCGAGCGCTCTTTTTAAGTGGGGCTCATGGGAGAGGCGTGAAGCCCTGCGCTGGCGTCTGCGGCGCAGGCTCGGACTCGTGAGCACGCTTGCGCCGGGATGGGTTCCCGACACGGGGCACGGTCGCCCGGTCGGATACCTGCCGCCCGACGGAGAGGACTACGAGGTCGAATTCTTCATGGGCTGTTCGTTCGCGTTTCGCCGAGAGGTCTTTGACCGCCAGCGCTTCTCCTCCTACTTTGAAGGCTACGGCCTTTATGAAGACCTTGACTTCTGCGTGCGCGCCGCGCGTCTTGCGCCGCTCTACCTTTGCACGCGCGCACGCCTCGCGCATTACCACGCGCCGTCGGGCAGGCCGAACCAGTTCCGCTACGGCTTGATGGTCGTCCGTAATGGCTGGATGGTCTGGCGCAGGCGTTGGCCCGAGCCCCCGCTCAAGGGCCGCCTGGGTTGGTGGGCGACGACCGCGCTGTTGACGCTCTGCCGGTTCGCGGAGGCCGTCGGTGGGCCCGAACGCTTGCAGTCCTTGACCGAAGGCTGCGGTCGCGTCTGCGGGATGGCGTCGCTCTTCTGGAAGAAGCCGGAGGAGACAGCCGCTTCGCAGGAGGCTGGAGCAATGGCCGGAGTCCTGAGGTCATCCTGATCTTGACGCAGAGTATAAGCAAGCTTCTCATCATCTCGGCTGCCGTTCATTACCGGCACGAAGGGCGGCTCTACGCCTACGGCCCGTATGCGCGCGAGATAGACATCTGGGCCGACCTCTTTCCGCAAGTCTCGATTGCCGCACCATGTCGTGCAGAGAGGCCGCCCGGCGACTGCCTGCCCTTCACGCGCTCCAACATAGAGGTCGTCGCGCAGAAGGAGACAGGGGGCGATAGCTTGAGCGCCAAGCTCAAACAGATCCTCGCGCTGCCCTGGCTCGTGTGGGGATTATCAAGAGCGATGCGGGGCGTGGAGGCAGTCCACGTCCGTTGTCCGGCCAATCTGGGCCTGCTGGGGCTTCTGCTCGCGCCGCTCTTCTCGCGTAACCTGGTGGCGAAGTATGCCGGGCAGTGGAACGGCTACCCTGGCGAGCCCCGAACGTCGCGCTGGCAGCGCAGGCTGCTCCGCTCGCGCTGGTGGCGTGGGCCCGTGACGGTCTATGGCCGTTGGCCCAACGAGCCCGCTCACGTCGTCCCCTTCTTTACTTCCATCCTCACAGACGAGCAGCTCTTGCGAGCGCGCGACGCCGCCGCGCGGAAAACTTTCAGTGAGAGCCCGCGCGTGCTCTACGTCGGACGGCTCTACGAGGGCAAGAACGTCGAGGTGCTGCTCGCGGCGCTCGGGCAGTTGAAGACAGAAGGGCTCTCGCTGCGTTGTGAATTGGTCGGCGAAGGCCCTTTGCGAGAGGCTCTTGAAGCGCAGGTCGAGAGTCTGGGCCTCGGCGACGCAGTGCAGTTCACGGGCGGCGTGGACTTCGAGCGCGTGCTCGCCTCATATGAAGAATCCGACGTGCTGGTGCTGGCTTCGGATAACGAGGGTTGGCCCAAGGCGCTGGCCGAGGCGATGGCCTTCGGCCTCGTCTGCGTAGGCTCGGACAGGGGCTTGATGCCGCAGATGCTCGCGGAGGGAAGGGGCATCGTCGTCGCGCCGGGTGATGCAACTGCGCTCGCGTCCGCGCTCAGGCGCGTCTCCGGGTCGCCGGAAGCCTGTCGTGAGATGAGCGCGCGTGCGGCGACGTGGGCCCAAAGCTATTCGCTCGAAGGCTTGCGTGAAGCTCTGCGCGAGTTGTTCAAAACGCACTGGAATGTCCCTGTCAAAGATACGCGGCAAGAGCTGGGCGCGACCGAAAGAGGCGCGGCGCGCGTGAACCTGATATGAATCGCATCGGCGTCATGCACATTACGGATACGCTGGAAGCGGGCGGGGCAGAGCAGGTGGCCGTCAACCTCGCCAACCTACTGCCGCGCGAGCGCTTCACCTCACACCTCTGCACGACGCGGCGCGAAGGGCGTCTGGCCGACGAGTTGACGCCGGATGTCGGGCGTCTGCGACTCGCGCGCAGGTGGCGACTGGACGGCGCAGCGCTCCGCCGCATGCTCGCCTACATACGCGAGCACGAGATAAAGATTCTTCACGCGCATGGCTCCTCCATCTTTACGGCGAGCGTCGCATCTCTCTTCGCTCCGCGCACGACAATCGTCTGGCACGATCATTACGGGCTGCCTCTGGAAGATCGCGCGGCGTGGGTCGAGCGTCCTTTAGCTAAGCGCGCGGGCGGCATTATCGCCGTCAGTCAACCCCTGGCCGAGTGGTCGCGCCGCAAGCTGGCCGTCGCCGCAGACCGCGTCTGGTATATCCCGAATTTCGTCTGCCTGCCGCAGCAGTCGAACGCGCCGCCGCCGGAGTTGCCCGGCGAGGTGGGCGCGAGGATTGTCTGTGTCGCCAATCTTCGACCGCAGAAAGACCATTTAACTCTCGTGCGCGCGATGGCGGAAGTGGTGGGCCAAGTTCCGGCGGCGCATCTTCTGCTGGTGGGAGCGGTCGTGGATGCGAGCTACAGGGAAGCCATCGAAAGAGAGATTGCGCTGCTCGGTTTGGAGAGGCACGTCTCTCTGCTTGGAGAGCGGCGCGACGTGGCGGCGATCCTGCGCGCCTGCGATGTAGGGGTGCTGAGCTCTATCGCCGAGGGTCTGCCGCTCGCGCTCATAGAGTATGCGCAGGCGGGGCTGGCGAGCGTGGCGACGCGCGTCGGGCAGTGCGCGGAAGTGCTCGATGAAGGGCGCGCAGGGATGCTCGTGCCCGCACAGTCGCCGCGAGCGTTGTCGGCGGCTCTGGTCAAACTGTTGGCATCGCCCGCAGAGCGCGACGCTCTCGGAGGACTGATACGCGAGCGCGCACGCCGACTCTACAGCGCGGGCTCTATTATCGAGCGAATCTGCCAGGTCTACGAAGTATTGCTCGCATCGAAGCGTGGGCGGGGGTAATCCTTGGACGCGTATCTTCAGAACACGCGGATGATGGGTGCGTCCTTTAAGGAACGCGCAGGCGTGCAGCGCGCGGGGTGGCTCATTGCGCTCGCGCTGATCGCCGCGCACGTACCGCTCGCGCTGCTGATGCGCCAGTACAGTTATCTCGCCACCGCCCATGCGTTCCTCGTGCTGGGCCTGGGCCTGGGGTGGGCTTTGCTCGGTCGCAGGCCGATGCAGGTCGGCTACGTCGGCGCGTACATAGTCGGCGCGGAAGTATTGTGGCGCATGAGCGACGCCTCCGTCTTCTGGGAGTTCGGCAAGTACGCCATCGTCTGTATCTTCGTCGTCGCGCTCCTGCGCGCGCCGCGTATGAAAACGCCGGGCCTGCCTTTCATCTACTTCGCCCTGCTGCTTCCATCCGTCGCGTTGACGTTTGCGCGTTTGTCCACGGCAGAAGCGCAACATCAGGTCAGCTTCAATCTTTCCGGGCCCCTGGCGCTGGCTGTCGCCGCCTGGTTCTTCTCACACTTGCGGCTGGACAACGCACAGCTCGGCAAAATGTTCGTCGCGCTGCTTGCACCCCTCGTCGGCATCGCGTTCGTGACGCTCTACGGGACGCTCTCGGCGACGAACCTGCATTTCGCCGGAGAAGCTAACGACGTGACGAGCGGCGGCTTTGGCCCGAACCAGGTTTCGGCGGCGCTCGGCCTCGGGGCGCTCGCCGCCTTCTGGTTCGCCTTGAACGAGAAGGCTCGCTTACAGCACAGAGTCTTGATGTTCGCCTTGATGACTTTCCTGCTCGTCCAGAGCGTGATGACTTTTTCGCGCGGCGGAATCTATAACGCCGCCGGAGGTGCGCTCGCGGCTGCGCTCTATCTCGCAAGCGATGCGCGCGCGCGTCTTCGCCTGCTGGTCACGCTCGCGCTTCTACTCCTTATCGGCTACTACCTGATCGTGCCGGGCCTGGACGCGTTCACGGGCGGAACGCTTCTGGAACGCTTTCAGGATACGTCGCTCACGGGGCGCGAACTGCTCATCAGCGCAGACCTGCAAATCTGGCTGGCCTACCCGGTGCTCGGCGTGGGCCCAGGCGTCTCGGCTCTCCTGCACGAGTCGTTCTTCCGCGAGGCGGCGGCGCACACGGAATACTCCCGCCTGTTGGCCGAGCATGGCGTGCTCGGGCTGGGAGCGATCTTAACGCTCGCGCTCATGACGCTCTTCAATCTGCGGCGTGCACGGACGAAGAGGGGCAAGGCCGTGGTGGCCATGCTGGCCGGTTGGAGCTTTCTTTTTATGTCCAACATGGCGATGCGGACGGTCGCGCCGTCGTTCCTCATTGGGCTCACCTTCGCCTCGCTGCTCTCGGACGAACAGGCGCTCTCGCAAAAAAATACGGGTGAGTAAGCAACAGAGATGTGTGGCATAGCCGGTCGCTTTCATTCAAGCATGTTGCCCGACGACGCGCACTGGCACGTCCGGGCCGACGCGTTGTTGGCCCATCGCGGCCCCGACGGTGATGGGCATTACCTTGACGAGCGTTGCGAGCTGGTGCATCGAAGGCTGGCGCTCGTGGATTTGTCGCCCGCCGGGCAGCAGCCTATGTCGAACGAGGATGGGAGCGTGCAGGTCGTCTGCAACGGCGAGATTTACAATCACCGCGAGCTGCGCGCCCGCCTGGAGCAGCGCGGGCACATCTTTCGCAGCGCGTCCGATACGGAAGTGCTCGTTCATCTCTACGAGGAGCACGGGGCGGAGCTGGTCGATCACCTGCGTGGGATGTTCGCCTTCGCCGTCTACGACCGCAGGCGCTCGAAACTCCTCCTCGCGCGCGACCGCTTCGGCATCAAGCCTCTCTACTACGCGCGGCATCTGGGGCAATGGGTTTTCAGTAGCGAGATGAAAGCCATTCTCGCGCTCGAAGGTTTCGAGCCCAGGCTCGACCGCCAGGCATGCTACGACTTCCTGGGCCTGACCTACGTCCCTGAACCGGCCACTGGCTTCGCCAATATCTTCGCGCTCCCGAAAGGCACGACGATGGTGTTCGACCGTGACGGGGAGCGTGCGCCCGCGAAGTTTTATCAGGCGAAGGCTCAACCCTGCGCGGAGCGCGGGATGGAGGAGACGGTCGAGAGGGCCGGCGCCGCCCTGCTCGAAGCCGTCAGGATGCAGGCGGCGGCGGACGTGCCCGTCGCCGCGCTCTTAAGCGGCGGGATTGATTCCTCGCTCGTCGTCGCCGCATACACTCGTGCCACCGGCCAGCGTCCCAAGACCTTCAACGTGCGCTTTCCCGATAAGGATTACGACGAGACAGCGTTGGCCCAGGCGGTCGCGCAGCATTGCGGCACTGAGCATCAGACGATTGATTTAGAGCGGGACGCGATTACCACCGAATCCATCATCGAACTGCTCGCGCACTTCGACCAGCCTTTCGCCGACACCAGCTTGATACCCATGTTCTTCGTCTCGCGCGCCATACGGGAGCGCGGCATTATCTGTACTCTCTCGGGCGACGGCGGCGACGAAGTGTTCGGCGGATACGGTCGCTTCTGGCGCGCAAACCAGTTCATACGGTTGATGCGTATGCCCCGCTTGATGCAGCAGGCGGCGAAGGGGGCGGGCCGTCTGCTCTCCGCGCGGACGCAAGATTTAGGGCGGCAGATGGTCAAGGCAATAGCTCTGGCACGCGCCGGGCAGAGCGATTCATCCGTGCTCGTCGCCGGTCTCTCGAACTACCTGAGCGAGGAACAGAAACAAGAGTTGATGCCGTCAGTAATGGGCGAGCAGCTGCAAACGGTCTATCGCCACTTCGACGGCTACCAGCCGCCGGGCGTCTCTGATCTGGAAGAGTTGTCGCGCCGTCTGACGGAGAATCTTTTCGCCGTCTCGCTCTCGGGCGACATGCTGCGCAAGGTGGACATGATGAGCATGCGCGCCGGCATAGAGGTGCGCGTGCCCCTGCTGGATGAAGAGGTGGCGGCGCTGGGCCTGAGGCTGCCGCATGACATGAAGACCGATGGCCGGGAGGGAAAACTCGTACTCCGCAGCCTGGCGGCGCGGTGGCTGCCGACGCAGGTCGCGCGTCACCCGAAACACGGCTTCGGCATCCCGCTCGACCGTATGCTTCCCGACAGTTTTCAAGAGCTGCTGGGTGATCTGCTGCTCTTGCCCGGCGCTCGCATCAGCACCTTTCTCGATATGAAAGTGGTGAGCCGCTGGCTGAGCCTCTTCGCGCAGGCGCGGCGCGGAGGGCGCGAGACGACCATCAGCCGCGAGGGTCTCTATCAACGTATCTTCATCGTACTCGCGTTGGAACTCTGGCTTCGCAGGCACAATCTTTCCTGGTGAGACTCGGCGATTACGTGTTTTGATTCAAAGACTAGAGCGGATTGCGAATGGAAGTAAGCTCAGTACCGCCAAAGGAGCCGACAAAGCAACAGCCGTCCAGCCATTCGCAATCCGATACAGGCTGCGTAGAGATTTCATGAAAGCACCGCTGAAGATAACAGGCTCGGAGAAGGGTACGTTGCCGAGAGTCTTGCTCGCCGCTAACTTTCTTTCGGCGAGCGGCGGAAGCCGCTCGGTCGTCGAAGACCTGTGCGAGCGTCTGCACGCGGACGGCTATGAGCTGCTCACGGCCTCGCCTTATCGCAACGGCCTGTTGCGCGGCGCGCACATGCTCCTGACCGCGCTCAGGCGACGGCGCGACTACGACCTGGCGGTCGTTGATCTCTACAGCGGCAGGGCTTTTCTGATCGGCGAGGCGCTATCAATACTGCTCAGTGCGATGGGTCGTCCCTTCATACTCGTGTTGCGCGGAGGGGCGCTGCCTGAGTTCGCCGCGGGCCGTGCGCGGCGCGTGCGCGCCTGTCTGCGGCGGGCAGAGGCCGTCATCGCTCCCTCTAACTACCTGCTTGAGGGGATGCGACCGTTCCACGATGCTTTGCGTTTGCTGCCCAATCCCGTGAGCCTGGATAACTACGAATACGAGCTGCGAAGCAGTCCACGCCCGCGCCTTGTATGGCTGCGCTCCTTTCATGAAATCTACAATCCTTCGCTGGCCCCGCGTGTCCTGGCGCAGCTCGCCGCGGAATACCCGGACATCAGTTTGATCATGGTCGGCAGGGACAAGGGCGACGGGAGCCTTGAGCGCACGCGGCAGGTCGCGGCTGAGCTGGGCGTCAGCGACCGTGTAACTTTTCCGGGCGGAGTGCTCAAACGCGAAGTGCCCGCGTGGCTCAGGCGCGGCGACATCTTTCTGAATACGACGGACGTGGACAATACGCCTGTGAGCGTGCTCGAAGCCCTGGCGTGCGGGTTGTGCGTCGTGAGCACGAACGTCGGCGGCATACCTTACCTGCTCGAAGACGGGCGCGACGCGCTGCTTGTTCCACAAGGCGATGCGTCGGCGATGGCCGCAGCCGTGCGTCGCATCCTGACGGACTCGCAGCTTGCCGGGCGATTATCAATGAACGCGCGCCGCAAGGCCGAGCAGTTCGACTGGTCTCTGATTTTACCGCAGTGGAAGACGCTCCTCGCGGCGGCGGCGACGAAACGAAAGCATGGCAACAGCGCTCAGGAAAAGCTGGCCTGACGGCAGGAGGTTCGCTTTCACCTTTTTCGACGACACGGACTGGGCGACGCGCGAGCGTGTCGCGCCGGTCTATGACCTCTTGGCCGCGCTCGGCATGCGTGCGACCAAATCCGTCTGGGTCTTGAAGGCAGAGGGGGGCGCGGGCGAGAACGAGGGCTCGACGTGTGAAGAGCGTGAATACCTCGAATGGGTTCTCTCCTTGCAGCGACAGGGATTCGAGATAGGCCTACACAACGTCGCGCCCGCGACCTCTTCCAGGACGCAAACGCAGCGCGGGCTTGATCGCTTCCGCGAGCTGTTCGGCAATGGTCAGGCGATTCATTGCAATCACCTGGGGTGCACGGAAAACCTCTACTGGGGCGCGGCGCGGCTCACGGGTTGGCGACGCCTCGTCTACAACGCGTTGACGCGCGGGCGCAATGGCCACAACTCTCGCGGCCATATTGAAGGCGACGAGCTTTTCTGGGGCGACCTCTGCCGCGAGCGCATCAGCTACGTGAGAAATTTTGTCTTCAACGAACTGAACACGCTCGCGCTCTGTCGGCAGATGCCATATCACGACCCCTCCAAGCCGTACGTCAACTACTGGTTCGCTTCGGCCAACGGCTCAAGCCTGCGCCGTTTCTTGGAGAATTTCACCTACGCGGCGATTGATCGCCTGGTGGCCGAGGGCGGGCTCTGCATCGCATATGTTCACTTCGCCGCCGACTTCGCGCGCGACGGTCAGGTCGAGCCGGAATTCAAAAAGCGACTTGAGTACATAGCGGCGCAGGGCGGCTGGTTCCCGACCGTCTCGGAAGCGCTCGATTACCTGCGCGAAGGCCAGGGCACGGACGAAAGAACGATCAAGGCCGCAGACCTTCGGCGGCTGGAAATGAGATGGCTTGCCAGCAAGGTCGTCGGCGGCACTTCATAGAGAGTATGACCACGGAAGAAATTTAACAGGAGAGACAGGATAAGAACTAAAAGCAGGATAAGAGACAAAAGCATTGCTGCAATGAATAGTTCTTCTCTTATTCTTCATCCTGCTTATCCTATCCATCCTGTTAAATTCTTCCTTTGATTTTATGTTGCTTGGCTCAAATGAAAATAGGAGTTCCGACGCGTTGACGGGGGGCGATGTAGGGGAGGCCGTGTTGCGCGAAGCGACAGCCGACGAGGTGGGCGCGTGGGATGAAATGGTCGAGCGCTTCGGCAATCATCGCATCTTTCATAAGACGTGCTGGCTGCGCTATCTCGAAGCGGTCTCGGGCGCGCGGGCGCTGTTTTTAGTCTACGAGAAGGGCGGGGAAAGGGTCGGCTGCCTGCCGGGCTTGCTCTTGCGAAAGGGAGGCTTGCGCATCTTCGGCTCGCCGCTCGCGGGCTGGCAGACGGAGAGCATGGGCCCAGCCTTCGACGATTCGCTTATCTCCGCTGCGGAGATCAGCCGCCCGCTCGCAGCGTTCCTGCGCGAGCGCTACGGCGTGCAGCACATCGAGATGACGAGCGCGCACCTGGACGCCGAGACCTTGAGCGCCCACAGGTTCAGAGGCAGAGAGGTTTCGACCTATCGCGTGCCGCTCTTTCCGGGTGATGAAGCGAGAGCGCTCAGCGCCGTCAAGCCGAAGACGCGTAATCAACTGCGTAAGGCAATCAAGCTCGGACTGCTTGCGCGTGTGGAGACGGAAGAGACGTTCGTTGAGGAGTTCTACGAACAGACGAAGGAGGTCTTTACGCGACGCGGAAAGTCCGTGCCCTTCACGAAGGGGCGCGTCGTCGCCTGCTTCCGTCACTTGAAGATGGGGGGCAACCTGCTGGCCCTCTCGGTTCGCTTACCCGACGAGCGCGAGACGTGCATCGCCACGGGGCTGTTCATGATCGAAGGCCGTGAGCTGCATCTCTGGGGATGGGCCCACCGGACGAGTTATCGCTGGTATTGCCCGATGGAGCTGTTGACCTGGACGGCGATATTGAAAGGCATGGAGGCCGGATGCCTGACGCTCGATATGGCTGGCGGCGGTGACGCCAAACTGAAGTTCGGGGCCACGCCCGACCGCACACTCCAACAGTGGCTATGGAGTCGCTATGAAGTGCTGGCCGCATTGCGCGACGGCGCGGAGAAGCTATATCGCTGGCAGCAATCCTTGAGAGGCCGCCTCGCAAGAGGGGTCAGTTCGAGCGGGCAAGAGCAACAGGCGCGACCGCAGGTTGATGAGCCGGGCCGGACAGCGGCGGAAGGAAAGTCTGCGCCTGAGTTCAGGGGAAGAGCACAGGCGGGCTTGGCGGAGCGCGAGCGATGAATAAAAAACTGCTGCGCCTTTATCATCGCTCGCCCGCGTGGATGCGTTCGCTGGCGGCGACGGTGCGCGGTGTACAACTGCGCTCATGGCGCTACGGGGCGCAGACGGAGCGCTTGATCGAAGAGGCGCTTGAGCGTGAAAGGTGGGACGCGGCGCGCTGGCGTGAGTGGCAGGACGAGCGTTTGGCCCGCGTGCTCCATCGCGCCGCGACCGCAGTCCCTTACTATCGCGCGCAGTGGAGCGAGCGCAGGCGACGGGGCGACCGCTCATCCTGGGAGCAGCTGGAAAACTGGCCTGTGCTTGAGAAGGAGAGTCTGAGGGAGATGCCGCGCGCTTTCGTGGCCGATGATTGCGACGTGCGTAGCATGTTCCACGATCACACGAGCGGCACGACGGGAAAGTCGCTCGACCTGTGGCTCACGCGCGAGACGGTGCGCAGTTGGTACGCGCTCTCGGAAGCGCGCTGGCGCATGTGGTACGGCGTGTCTAGGCGCGACCGCTGGGCCATCTTCGGCGGGCAGCTCGTCGCTCCCGTCGCGGCGCGGCGTCCTCCCTTCTGGGTCTGGAACGCTGGCCTCAAACAGCTCTACATGTCCTCTTATCACCTCGCGCCACGTTTCGTCCCGCATTACGTCGCGGCGCTCAAGCGTTATCGCGTCAAGTACCTGCTCGGCTACACGTCTTCTCTCTACACGCTGGCGCGAGAGATATTGCAGCTCGGCGGAAGCGATTTGCAGATGGCAGTGGTCGTGACAAACGCCGAGCCCCTTTTCAAGCATCAGCGCGAGACGATCTCGGAAGCGTTCGGGTGTCCTGTGCGCGAGACCTACGGGATGGCGGAAGCGGTCGCGGCGGCAAGCGAGTGCCAGGCGGGATGCCTGCACCTCTGGCCAGACGCGGGCTACGTCGAACTGCTCACCGACGGGCTGCCTGCACCTCGGGGCTCATCCGGCGAGCTGATCTGCACCGGCCTCATCAACGCGGACATGCCGCTCGTTCGTTACCGCGTCGGTGATCGCGCGACGCTGCCCCTTGAAGAGAGCATGTGTATGTGCGGGCGCACGCTGCCCGTCATCGCCTCCGTTGACGGGCGCGTGCAGGACACGCTCTACACGGCGGACGGTCGAAGCATAGACTGCATTGATACCGTCTACGACTCGGAGCTGCATCTGCGTGAAGCGCAGATCATACAGGAATCGCTCAGCCAGGTGCGCGTGCGCTACGTCCCCGCGCCACAGTGGACGCATGCCTCCGGCGAGTCGCTCATCGCCGGGATGAAGGAGCGTATGGGCGAGGTCGAAGTGATTCTCGAAGAGGTCAGGGAAGTGCCGCGCACGACGAACGGAAAATTCCGGCC
This sequence comes from Pyrinomonadaceae bacterium, assembly GCA_036389095.1. Classification (GTDB taxonomy): domain Bacteria; phylum Acidobacteriota; class Blastocatellia; order Pyrinomonadales; family Pyrinomonadaceae; genus DASQYE01. The sequence continues at coordinate 16,911 of DASVQM010000003.1, read as the reverse complement.
CGTGATCTGTAACCTTTCGCCGGAAGAACGCATGCGCGTGGAAGGGATCGCCAGATGAAGTCCGAAACTTACGGGACAGGGACACGGCCTTTCGTCTCGCTCATCATGCCCGTACGCAACGAGGCCGCCTTCATTGCGCGCGGGCTCGGTGCTGTCCTGGCGCAGGATTATCCGGCGGAGCGTATGGAAGTGATCGTCGTTGACGGGATGTCGGATGACGGCACGCGCGAGGTCGTGCGCTCTTTCGCGGAGCGTCATCCGAACCTGCGCCTACTGGATAATCCCGGCCAGATCGTGCCCAAGGGATTGAACCTGGCGCTCAGGCAAATGACGGGCGAGATTATCGTGCGCGTGGACGGACACTGCGAAATCGCGCCGGATTACGTGAGCCGCTGCGTAGAGTGCTTGGAGGAAGAGGAGGCTGACGGCGTCGGTGGGCCCATCGAGACGATTGGCAGCACCTTGAGCGCACGCGCCATCGCGCTCGCCATGAGCTCCATGTTCGGAGTGGGCGGGTCGGCCTTTCGCACGATCAAAGACCGGCGGATGTTTGTCGAGACCGTGGCCTTCCCGGCATACACGCGCCGCGCGATTGAGCTGGCCGGGTGGTTTGACGAGGAGCTGGTGCGCAATCAGGACGACGAGTACAACTACCGTCTGTCGAAACTGGGCGGGCGGCTGCTGCTCGCGCCCGAAATCCGCTCGCGCTATTACAGCCGGAGCACCTTCCGCTCTTTGTGGCGTCAGTATTTCCAGTACGGCTACTGGAAGGTGCGCGTCATGCAGAAGCACCCGCGACAGATGCGCCTGCGCCAGTTCGCGCCGCCGCTCTTTGTCGCCGCCCTCCTCGTCGCCCTTGCCCTCGCGCTCCTTTCGACGCTCGGCGCATTGGCCCTCGCGCTTCTGCTCGTCACTTATACGACGGCGAACATCGCCGCTTCCGTAATCGCCGCGCGCAGGGCCGGGGTTGGTTTAAGGGCAGGGCTCTGTTTGTTGCCGCTTCTCTTGCTCGCGCATCCGACGCTTCATGTCTCTTACGGCGCGGGCTTTCTGGTCGGGTTGGCGCGCTTCTGGAATCGTTGGGGCGCACGCGCGAATCTGGCGGACTATGCCGTCAACGCTCAGGCTCGCTAAGAGAGAGCGAGGAAGAGAGCGGGCGTAGATTAAGCTCAAAAGAACTGCTGTTCGCCGTTGAAGCGGGCGGATGAAGGGTGTCGAATAAGGTAGAGAGATTGTATGAGCATTCAAGTTCCGTTCTTCCGCCCGCAGGTCGGCGAGGCGGAGATAGATGAGGTCGTGGCGACGCTGCGTTCGGGCTGGTTGACGAGTGGGCCCAGGGTCAGCCGTTTCGAGCAGGAGTTCGCCGCGCGCGTCGGCTCGGCGCACGCCGTCGCCGTCAACTCGTGTACCGCCGCGCTCCACCTGGCGGTCGAAGCGCTCGACTTGCAGCCAGGACAGGTCGTGCTGGTTCCGACCATGACGTTCGCCGCCACGGCTGAGATCGTCCGTTACCAGGGCGCGTTTCCGCTGCTGGTGGACTGCGACCCCTCGACGCTGAACATGAGCATGGACGACGCGGCGTTGAAGCTTGCGCGACTGCGAGCGGGAGAATTAAGCGCCGCGCGGGGCACGGACGCCGCGACGGCGGTCGGCGTTATCCCCGTCCACGTCGGCGGGCTGATGCTGGATGTCGAAGCGTTGAAGAGCTTCGCCGACGAGCACAGGCTATGGATAGTTGAGGATGCGGCTCATGCTTTCCCCGCCGGGTATAGAGGCGATGCGGACGCGCGCTGGCGTCGCTGCGGCGAGGGGACTGCGGCTGTGAGCTGCTTCTCCTTCTACGCGAACAAGACGATCACGACGGGCGAGGGCGGCATGGCGACGACGGATGATGCCGAGTTGGCCGCGCGTATGCGCTCGATGTCGCTTCACGGGCTCTCGCACGACGCCTGGCGTAGGTATTCGGGCGGCGGTAGCTGGGATTACCAGATCGTTGCGCCCGGCTATAAGTACAACCTGACGGATATCGCCGCCGCCATAGGCATTCACCAGCTCGCGCGTGCCGAAGAGATGCGACGAGAGCGCGAGCAGATTGCTCGTCACTATCTTGAGCGGTTGGCGGATGTCGAAGAGTTGGAATTGCCGCCGCAGGATGAGAATCGCATACACGCCTGGCATCTCTTCCCCGTGCGGCTGCGTCTTGAGCGGCTCAAGCTCAGCCGCAACGAGTTCATAGAAGAGTTGAAGCGGGCGGGCGTCGGCTGTTCCGTCCATTGGCGTCCCCTTCATCTTCATCCTTACTACCGCGAGACGTTCGGCTGGCAGCCGGAAGATTTTCCCGTTGCGACGAGCGCCTGGGAGCGGCTCGTCAGCTTGCCGATCTTCCCCGGCATGCGCCCGGAAGAGCTGGCCCACGTCATCTACACTTTGAAGAGCCTCTGCGCGCGCAACTCTCAAGGGGCGTCGCGCGTGGCTTTGGAAGAGGCAGGGGAAGAGGCAGGGGAAGAGGCGGGTGCTTCTGTCTCTTGAGAGAGGATGAGCCATTGCACCGGCGAGCAAAGAATAGAGGGCACGCGCTGCGCTACGCGTTCGGCGGCGCGCTCTTGGCCCTCATCCTCGTCGCTGCCTTTGCCGTTCACACGTTCAACTTCGGCGGCGGAGGCTCGGCGGGCCAAACCTCTTCGCCCCGCAGGCTGGAAACGCCCCCCGTCGCTTACGCCGACGTGCGGCGCGCAGAGGATTCTGCGCCTCCGCCTTCACGTCCTGTGCCGACGGGCGGCGCGCAGTTTTACGTCGCCGCGACGGGGCGGGCAGACGGCGACGGGAGCAAGAATCGCCCCTGGGACTTGGCGACGGCGCTCGCGCAGCCCGCGCGCGTCAAACCGGGAGACACCATCTGGCTGCGCGGCGGAATCTACAAGGGCGCGTTTAGAAGCAGGCTCTCGGGCGAAGAAGGTCGGCCCGTCCTTCTCTGCCAGTTTACGAACGAGCGCGCGGCCATCGACGGCTCGCTCACGGTCGAGGGAGCCTGGGCCAACTACTGGGGTTTCGAGATCACGAACTCCGACACAGACCGCACGCGGGAGAGAGCGACGGGCCTGGAGATAACGGGCGCGCATACGAAGTTCATCAACCTGATCGTGCACGACTGCGGCAACGGCATAGCCCTCTGGTCTCCGGCGGTTGATGCGGAAGTCTACGGCAACATCGTCTACAACAACGGCTGGCAGGCATCGCCCGCAGAGCGCGGCCACGGTCACGCCCTCTATACGCAGAATGAAGAGGGCATGAAGCTGGTGCGTGAAAATATCATGTTCAACCAGTTCGGCTGGGGCATACACGCCTACACGGAAGAGGGTGAGATCAAAGGCTTTCACTTCGAGGGCAACGTCGCTTTCAATAGCGGCGCGGCCACCATTCAGGATGCGGGCTACGACAACATACTGGTCGGCGGCGAAAAGCCCGCCGCGCGCATCACGCTCTCAAGCAACTACACCTACGAGGCTTTGACCAAAAGCGACACCAAGCCGAACGTGCGCCTGCACTACGGGGCGAAGGGGAACGAGGACTTGACCGTCAGGGATAACCGCTTCGTCGGCGGCAGCCTCGTCGCCTCCATACGCGATTGGCAAAGCGTGACGATGACGGGCAATCTCTTCTACGGGCCGAAAGGACTGCTCGCGCTCGGGTTGCCGCACGGCGCGAGCGCTTCGGCTTATACCTGGGACGCGAACACTTACGTTCAGGGAAGAGAAGCTTCGGCCTTCAGCTTTGAGGACGAGTCGCTCGATTTCGCCGAGTGGCAGAGGGCGACGGGCTTTGATCGCAACAGCCGCCTCGTGAGCAACGCGAAGGGTCGCCCCGATGGCGTAGAGGTCTTCGTTCGCCCGAACGTCTACGAGCAGGGACGCGCGCACGTCATCATCTATAACTGGGATTTGAAAGATGTGGTCGAGGCGGATGCCGGGAGGGTTCTGCCCATCGGCGCGAAGTACGAGGTGCGCGACGCGCAGAACTTTTTCGGCCCGCCCGTCGCCATCGGCACGTACGACGGCAAGCCGCTCCGCCTGCCGCTCAGGGGCTTGAAGACGGCGCAGCTTATCGGCGGGACGGTGAGGCTCGAAACGACCGCGCCGGAGTTCGCCGTCTTCGTTCTCTTGCGAAAGTCCTGAAGAGGCGCTGGGGGCAACGCGCTACCTCAGTACGCTATAGCGATTTTGCACATGAGCGCGACCACATAGCGCAGCATAGAGGTTAGCGCAGCCTTCAGGTCAGTAGCGCCAAAAGGTCTCGGGCGGGTCTCAAGCGTCATCACACGCCCGAGACCTTTGGCCGTACTGACAACAGTCGCATCCATTTGTAAACCGCTTTAGAGCGCGCTCATTCGTTTGGGCCAATGCGTCGGGAGTTTTCATTTAAGGGCGATGGCTGAGATAGGAAGAGAACACGCGACGGAGGACGAGCGGGCGACAGCCGCGCCGCTCAAAGGCGGCATCCCGCGCACGGTCGAAGCCCTGGTGGCGATAGCGGCGCTCGCGGCATTGTCTCCCGTGCTCGGAGCGGCGTCGCTCGCGGTCGCGCTCACATCGCGCGGGCCCGTGCTCTTTCGACAGCGGCGCGTGGGTCGCGGCGGTAGGGAGTTTGTGCTCTACAAACTGCGCACGATGAGGGTGGGTGAAGCGGGGCCGCAGGTCACGGCGCGCGACGACGAGCGCGTCACGCGCGTGGGCAGGTTCCTGCGACGGACGAAGCTGGACGAGCTGCCCGAGTTGTGGAACGTCTTTAAGGGCGACATGTCGCTCATTGGCCCACGCCCGGAAGTGGCCCGTTATGTCGATCTGGACAATCCTTTATGGAGGATGGTGCTTGAGGCACGACCGGGCCTGACAGACCCTGTGACGCTGCGCCTGCGCAATGAGGAGACGCTGCTCGCGTGTGTCGAAGGCGACCGCGAGAAGTTTTACCTGGAAACATTGCAGCCCTTCAAGCTGAGCGGTTATCTGGAATACATGCGGGCGCGCAACTGGCGCGCGGACGTGAGAGTCCTCTGGCAGACTTTGCGGGCGATCATGCTGCCCGGCAGGGTCGCCCCGCTGACGAGCCTGGAACTCAACGCCTCGCCGGAGGAAAAGCGGCGGCTGCGCGCCGGGGAGAGATAAGCGCGCAGAATCCGCTTTTTTTAGCTCCGATTTTTTCGGTTCTCTCGGCATTAGAACTTTAATGGGTTAAAAGAGGCGCTTCCGTTTACGCCTGGCAGAGACGTAGCGGAGGCGCTTGGAGTTTACGATTATGGGTAAAGAGAGCAAGCAACTCCGCACACGTCTGGGTTTGGTGAAGCTGCGCGCCAAGCGCTACCAGTTGGCGGTTGATCTATCGGTTTTGGTGGGCGCTTTCGTCCTCGCCTACCTGTTGCGTTTCGATTTCGCCATGACGGAACACGAGCTTCACCGCCTGTTGATACAGCTTCCTTATGTGGTGTTGATACAGTTCACGGCATTGCTGCTGGCGGGCGTCTACACCTTCATCTGGCGCTACGTCGGGATGGCGGAAGTAAAGGCTTTCTTCATCGCCGGATGGTGGTCGTCGCTGCTCGTCCTGGCGCTGCGTCTGGGTTTGCCGGAAAGCATGGAAGACTGGCGCGTCCCGCTCTCCGTCATCCTGATGAACACCTTCTTCGCCTACGCCGGGACGCTCGGAGTGCGCGTCTTGCGGCGTGCCGTCTACGAGTGGGAGAAGAGGTTGCGCCATACGCCGTCGGACGGCAACAGCCATCGAAAGTCCGTGCTGCTGATCGGGGCCGGGCGCGCAGGCATGATCGCGGCGCGTGAAATCAAGAGCGGCGGCATGGGTCTGAAGATCGAGGGCTTCATCGACGACGAGGCGAACAAACTGGGAAAGATGATTCAGGGCGTCAAGGTGCTCGGCGCGACCGAAGACCTGCCTCGTCTGGTCAGGGAGTACGAGATAGACCATGTGATCGTCACCATAGACCAGGCCTCGCGCCGCGAGTTCCGGCGCATCCTGGACATCTGCGAGCAGGTCTCGCTCAAGGTGAAAGTCATTCCCGGCCTGGACGATATTATTCAAGGGCGCGTGCGGCTGACGCGCATACGCGACTTGCAGATCGAAGACCTGCTCGGGCGCGACCCTGTTCATCTGGATGAAGAGAACGTCCAGCTATTCATCACGGGCAAGACCGTGATGGTGACGGGCGGCGGCGGGTCAATCGGCTCGGAGCTGGCGCGGCAAGTCGCACAATTCCATCCCGGCAAACTGCTCTTGGTGGAGCGCGCAGAGTTCGCCCTCTTCGAGATCGAGAGAGAGCTGCGCGCCATGTGGCCGGAGCTGCACGTCGTCCCGCTCGTCGCAGACGTGTGCGACGAGCGGCGCATGCGCTCCATCTTTGAGGATTACGAGCCGCAGGTCTTACTCCACGCCGCCGCGCACAAACACGTCCCGCTGATGGAATCCAATGCCACCGAGGCCGTGAAGAATAACGTGCTTGCCACTGATCTGCTCGGCGAAATCGCCGGCGAGTGCGGGGTTGAAGTCTTCGTCCTCATCTCGACGGACAAGGCCGTGCGGCCCACGTCCGTGATGGGCGCATCCAAGCGCATCGCGGAATTGATGATTCAGGATTTGGACAAGCGCTACGCGACGCGCTACGTGGCCGTGCGCTTCGGCAACGTCATCGGCTCGACCGGTTCGGTCATTCCGATCTTCCTCGAACAGATTCGCAAGGGAGGCCCCGTCACCGTTACCCACCCGAACATGATGCGTTATTTCATGACCATCCCGGAGGCCGCACAGCTCGTGCTTCAGGCCGGGACGATGGGGCGCGGCGGGGAGATATTTATCCTCGACATGGGCGAGCCCGTCTCGATCTTAGACCTCGCGCGTGACACCATCACGCTCTCAGGGCTCAAGCCCTACGAAGATATTGACATCGCTTTTACGGGGATACGTCCCGGCGAAAAACTGTTCGAAGAGCTGAACATGGCCGACGAGCTGGTGGCCAAGACGAGTCATCCCAAAATCTTCATCGGGAAGATCGCCGCTTACCCCGAGGAGAAGATTCGCCACGCACGCGAGCATCTCTTTCGCCTGACGCGCGACGGGCAGAGCCGAGAGTTATATAAATTCATGAGCGACTTGTTGCCCGAAGCACAGCTCGCAGCCCCCTTCATCCCTTCGCCGGACGTTTCCCTGCAATCGCAGGACATGCCCATGAAGATTGATTGCCGGGTCGAGCTTGAGGAAATCATGTGACTGTCCGGCGGCTTTCAAGCCATAGGGCCAGGTAGTATGAGACCTCTATAGCTGTTTGCGATTGGAACTAAGGTCAGTCGCGCCAAAAGCCGCGGGCGGGTCTCAAGTCGCGTCACAACCTGCCCGGGACCTTTGGCGCGACTGACAAAGCAACGTCCGTCAACTCATTCAGACGTAACTTGAAGATAGGAAAAGGCCGCTCCGAGCGATTCGGGGCGGCCTTTCTGTGTTCAATCCCGCCCGCGCCTGCCCCTGCGTCGCCTGCCTCCACGGGCGGCGATGAAATGTTCTGCCTCGGAATGACATTAAAAGATAGAACGGGCGCACGGCGCAGGCTCTTCGCACCTCAGTCGCGCATTATTCAGCCAGCGCTCATCGGAGAATGACGAAGCGGGAATGTTAAAGCACGGAGGTTTAGCGACCATGAGCATCAATTCCCTGACGGATGCCGAACTCAGGCAGAGCCCCGATTACAGGGCTTTGAGAAACGCGCTGCCCGCCAGGGCCGTGCAAGCGCGCGCAGAGGGGAAACCGGGAACCGCCGACACGGAAGCGGAAGGCGAGAAGAACGTCTCAAACGCCCTCAGCCAGCTCGTCAAGTACATCCCGACAGAGACCATCACCCTCTATGTCGCGGCCATCTCTGCGGCCACCGCGCTCAAAACCATAGGGATTACAGAGCTGGGAATCTACTGGTTCTTCGCCGTGCTGACGCCACTGCTGGTCGTGCTGATCTACCTCGGCAAGAGAAAAGCCGCGGGCCTTCCTGTGATACCGCCCCTGGCGGACTGGCCCTGGTGGAAAACAATCGCGGCGACCATAGCTTATCTCGTGTGGGCGCTGGCTGTCCCTAACAATCCTTACGTCAAAGGCGATGGTCAGGGAGCCATCGCCGGATTCTTCGCCATCTTCATCTCGACGCTCTTGAGCGTGCTCGAACAGATATTCGACCCCCCGGCCAAGACTTCAAGGGTTGAGGGACAAGACCCTGTTTAGCGCCCGGAGCCGCGAGTTGGATGAACGCTTCACAGCCATTTCAGAGGGGCCAAATTTTTGTTGGAGGCAAGCACACCATGAGCAGACCGGCTAACTCTTTCAGAACGCTGGGCGGCGGCGTCCCAGTCCATTATGACAGGCTGCGTCGAGAGGATTACGGCACGCGCGGCGTCCCGGCGACCTTTCACGCGACGAGCGATTTTGAAGCGAAGCTTGATCGCTGCTTCATGCAGCTATGGGAGAGCACGCCCTTCGGGAAGGCCGAGCTTCTGATCAGCGCGGGAGCTTTCGTCGCCAAGCCGGGATTTCATGGTCTCGGTCGCGCCCTTGACCTGGACGGAATATTCTGGCGCGACAAGACGTTCGTCACCCTCTTCGATGGTTTTCAGGGACGAGACAGGCCGCTCTATCTGGCTATCGAGGCCGTTCTCAGGATGCACTTCGGCCAGGTGCTCAACTACGATTTCAACGCAGCGCATCACGACCATTTTCATATAGACGACATCGCGCCGGGATTCAGGCAAAGCTCAAAGACCGCGACCTTCTTCGTGCAGAACGCGCTCAGCTTCGTCCTGGGCCAGCCGGTCAGCCGCGACGGGATTTTCGGCAACCAGACGAGAGACGCCGTTGCTCGCGCCCTGACGGGTCTCGGAATCACAGGCAGCATCGGCACTCCTAACGTGTGGCAGAAATTCCTGGAAGGCATAGTCAAGACCGTGTTTCAAGCCAATCCTGTGCCGTCGGCAGCGAACTTGCCCTCCTCCTTCCGGGCCGATTTCGTGCCTGGGGTCGGGACTGAGCTGCTCTCGTCTTTCTCAAGCATGGAGGAAAGCGCCGAGCCCAACCTGACGCCCGGAGAGTTGCTGCAAAATGTTTATGAGGTGATCGATCAGGAGATAGGTCAGGCGGCCCAGAAGCCGAATATAGAGGGGGCCGTCACGGCCTTTGCCAGCCATCCAGAGATACAAAGAGTCCTTGAGCCGGACGGGCGATAGGCTGCCTGGGTCTCTGACTTCTTCCAACGCAGGGCATCGCTGCGAGCGCGCGTCGCGCTCCGCGATGCCCTCTTTTGTTTTCGTCCCTGAGTCCCATTCCCCACTTACAAATTGCCTTCCTGCTTGCCGTGAACCTGCTCGCGCTGGAAATCTTTTCATTGACAAATGGGTTCGTCAGGTTTATTTCAGGATATGGCAAACCTACTGAGCACTACTGTAGCCGCCGCGCGTTGGGGCCTGCCAGCGCCAGACCGGCAGTCCCACGAAGGGGCCAGTCGAGCCCACGTACATGTGTAAGAGAGAGAGGCGGTGTGAAGTGAAGATCAGATTCATGAGGCCGTATTTGAGCATTCCGCTCAGCCTCCTATTGCTCATCTTGAGCTGCTCCATCGCAGGAGCACAATCAGGACGCCGCGCGCCTAAGCCGCTCAGTCCGACCTCCCCCACGCAGCCTCCTAAGGAGCCCGAGCCGCAACAGCCTGCGGCACAGGCCAGGCCCGCCGTCAAAGAGCAGACACTGATTGTCGGGATGGACGGCGCGAGCTGGTCTCTGAATATCCCTCTGTATATGTCAGACGCGGTCATGAGCGGTTTTATAGAACGGTTCAGAGGGCTTGCCACCATCGGTATCAACACGGTCAAGAACATGAATCGCAAGGATGCAAACAATCGGGCAAAGAAGGAGACGGAGAGTTTCGTCGTTCTGCTGGAACTGGGAACGGATGACATGAGCGGCGCAAGCCTGGGGCGCGTCAATCCTGATGATCTGATCGTCAGCTACACTATATTTTCGCCCGTCACGGGAAAGATTAAAGACCAGGGCCGCGTCTATGTGCGCTCATACCGCGGCGTCCTGGGCGGGCGCATCCCGACAGGTCGGACGGGGGATGTCCAGCTTAACGGGGCCGGGCGCGAAACGGCCAGCCGTGTTATCTCGGCATTGCATCTCGGCGGGCTGACGATACCGCGCTAGTCCTCCTGCTTCCTCAGAGGCCGTAGATGGAGAGCGTCAACTGTGAGCCGCAGGCGATTCGGATGCCGTCGCCGATTCTCGCAAGACTAATGATGAAGGGAGTGCTCAAATAGCCCTTCAGTCCAGCTATTTTTTCAGAAAGATACTTCCTGGAGAGATGCAGATATGATAACCGTCAAAGACATTTTGCAGGTCAAGGGGAAGGACGTACTTTCAATCACGCCGGATGTCACGGTCTACGACGCCTTGAAGATCATGGCCGACAAGAACGTCGGGGCTCTGGTCGTGCTCGACGGCGAATCCGTTGCGGGCATCATGTCGGAAAGGGATTATGCGCGAAAGGTAATCCTGCACGGAAAATCATCCAGAGAGATGCTGGCGGGTGAGATCATGACTTCAAAGGTCTATTACGTCAGCCCCGAGCAGAATCTACAGGAATGCATGGCCCTCATGACGGACAAGCATGTCCGGCATCTGCCGGTGCTGAGCGGCGAGCAGTTGGTCGGTATCATCTCCATCGGCGACGTGGTGAAGGCGATCATCGCCGATCAGGAGGACACGATCAAGCTGCTTGAGAACTACATCACGGGCGGCACTTAGGCGAGGGGCGTCCCTGCGTTTTGAGCCGGTCGAGCGTGAACGGCGGCCTTTGCGTCAAGCAGCCGGGAGTGACCCCGGACGTGAAGCTCCCGGCGCGATGAGTTCAGGCATCAGGCTGTTGGAGGCATGCGTTGGAGAGAGATAAAGCGCCTTCTTCGATAGACGTGAAACTGCCCCCGGCGGCGCTCGCCACCGCCATGGGACAGTTCTATCGCGGCGAAGTCGGCAGCTCCAACACCTGGCGCTGCCGCCTGGACACGACCTCGAACTGGGGCGTGCTCCTCACAGGGGCGACGCTCTCATTCACTTTCAGCGATGCCACTCACCCGCACTTCGTCATCCCCATCAATTCACTGCTCGTCCTGGTCTTTCTCTTTATCGAAGCGAGGCGCTATCGCTACTATGAAATCTGTTCAAGCCGCGCGCGTGTTATCGAGATGGATTACTTCGCGCCGATGCTCTCCTCGCAGACAATCGGCGACAAAGATTGGGCCGCGCATCTGAGCGACGATCTTTCGACACCGGACTTCACGATCAGCATGTGGGAAGCCCTCGGACGGCGACTGCGCCGCAACTACATCCCGCTTTTAATCATGCTCGCGGCCTGCTGGATTTTGAAAGTCTATCTGCAACCGGAACCGGCGCATGACTTCAACGAATTCATCACGCGCTCGTCCATCGGTATTATCCCCGGCTGGATAGTGTTCATCGTCGGAACTATCTTCAACGGCGCTGTGGCAACCCTCGCGCTCGCCACCATCGGTCTGCGTCAAGCCAAAGGAACGCGCGTGAAATAAAAGGGCTGGCGTCTTCACTCGCGTCCGCCTATTTCTCTCACTTGATGAAACCTTGCTGGCATTCATATGAGCGTGTCGCCTGCCTGATCGTCGAAGCGCGCGTGCTTCATGACGGCGTTTGGTAGCTCTCTCATCCGAGTCGAGCGCTGACCTTCTCGACGCCGTTGAAACGAAGCCGGCGAGTGATAGAGGCCCAAGATGAAAAGTTGCCCCACCTGTCAGCGCACCTATACGGATGACTCTTTGACCTATTGCTTGATTGACGGCGCGGTGCTGTCGGCTGCCTATGAACCTCAGGGGAATGACCCTCCGTCCTCGCCACGCGCGCCCGACCCTCCGCCAACGGAAATACTATACGACCCCTCCAAGCGCACCGACTCGGATTCAGCAGCGGCGCTCTATCAAACAATGGAAGCGCCCGTGCCACCGATCTCTATACCAAGTCCAGAGCCCCATCCGGCGCAGGAGAAGCAGGGCAAAGTCGGCTGGGTCATCATAGGCGGCGCAATATTTCTCGGAATAGTCATCGGGCTCGTGATCGCCCTCGGACTCAGCAGGTGGTCAACCAAAGATGGTAGGACGGCTGAGCAAGCCAGTAATTCCGCGAACTCGAACGGCAATGTCGCGCCTGCCGCCGAGCCCGTCGCGGCAGATAATAGTTCTCCAACCCCGAACCGCAATGCGTCGCCTGCCAACACATCTGCGTCTCCTGCCGCCACACCTGCGGCAACTGCCGCCACGCCTAATCCTACACCCCGAAGGACGCCTGCACCGGAAAGCTCTCCCGCGCCTCCGAAGAACATCGATGTCAAGGGAACCTGGGCGGGCAAGGATAGAGGCATCAGTTACACATTAGTCATAAACTGGCAGGAAGGCGATTCGATTTCCGGCAGCATGGGTGATAAAACCACCCGCGCCGCGCTGACCGGCACAGTGAATAATCGAACGCGGCGAGTTTCGATGAGAGACACTAAAGTAATAAAAGGCAGGAGCAGCATCTGGTCTCTCGGAACGTACAGCGGGTCGGTTTCCGCTGACGGCAAAATAATGAACCTCATTATCAGCGACGCCAGCGGCTCAAGGAAAGCTACGTTTCGGAAGCTATAACGTCAACCGTGCGATGCCCGAGCAGGGGTCAGCTCAGAATGGCCGCGCCCTTTTCGTATTGCTTTCCAATATGAAGTATGAGATGCTCCTATTTGAAAGCCATAGGAGCCATCAACGATGAGCGTCAAGACCGACATCTGGCAGGGCACGCTGGCCCTGATGATACTGAAAACACTCGAAGCCATGGGCCCACAGCATGGCTACGGCATCGCGCGCCGCATCGAGCAGACGAGCGACGATCTGCTTTCCATCAACTACGGCACGATCTATCCGGCCCTGCTCAAGCTGGAACAGGAGGGCTACGTCTCGTCCGAGTGGAGCGTCTCGGACAACAACCGCCAGGCTAAGTATTACAAGTTAACCCGCGCGGGCCGCCGCCAGCTTGCGAAAGAGGTGCAGGAGTGGGAGCAGACCACGGCGATCATGGCGCGGTTCTTCGCCCCGGCAAAGGAGTCATGATGTACCTTCGACAATTACGCGCGCTCGCCGTGCGCCTATCGGGGTTGTTCAGCCGGGAGAAGCGCGACCGCGAGTTGGCGCGGGAATTAGAGAGCCACATAGAGATGCATACGGAAGATAATCTGCGCGCCGGACTGTCGCCGCAGGAGGCGCGGCGGCAGGCGATCATCAAGCTCGGCGGCGTCGAGCCGACCAAAGAGAGATACCGTAGACAAAGAGGGCTGCCGTTGATCGAGACGATTTTGCAGGACTTGCGCTATGGCCTGCGCCGCCTCACCAGGAGTCCGGGCTTTACGACCGTCGCCCTGCTCTCGCTCGCGCTTGGCATAGGGGCGAACACGGCCATCTTCAGTCTGGTCAATACAGCGCTCCTGCGCCCTTTGCCAATCGAGAGGCCGGACGAACTTGTCTCCCTCACCAATGCTGTCGAAAACCGAGCGTTTCCAACCTTCTCTTATCCGAACTACAAGGACATACGCGACCGCAACGAAGTGTTTGCGGGCCTCCTGGCCTATCGTTTCGCGCCCTTGAGCCTGAGCCACGACGGCGTTAATGAAAGGCTCTGGGGTTACGTCGTGACGGGCAATTACTTCGAGGTGCTGGGCGTGCGCGCAGCGCTCGGGCGGACGATCTCGCCCGAGGATGACAGGCTGCCGGGTGCTCATCCCGTTACCGTCTTGAGCTACCAGAGCTGGCAGCAGCGGTTTGGCGCAGACCCGGCGATTATAGGCAAGAGCCTGATTGCGAATGGGCGCAGCTACACCGTCATCGGCGTCGCGCAACAGGGCTTTTTCGGAACTGAGATTATCGCCGCGCCGGAATTGTGGTTTCCGATGGCGATGCAGGGGGAGATCGAAGTAGGTAATAAGTGGTTGGAGAAGCGAGGAGTGGAGAACGCCTTCGTGCAGGGACGGCTCAAGCCCGGCGTCAGTATGTCGCAGGCGCAGTTGGCGCTCAGCGCGATTGCCTTGCAGCTTGAGCGGGAATACCCGGACGTTAACGAAGGCAAGCGCATCGCTCTGTCTAAGCCGGGGTTGATGGGCGGCGCGATGCGCGGGGCCCTGATCGGCTTCACGGGGCTCTTGATGGTCGTCGTCGCTTTCGTCCTCTTGCTGGCCTGCACGAATCTGGCGAATCTGCTGCTGGCGCGGGCCACGGAGAGGCGCAAAGAGATTGCCGTGCGCCTCGCTTTGGGCGCAAGCCGCCTGCGTATCGTGTGGCAATTGATGACAGAGAGCCTGCTGCTCTCGCTCGGCAGCGGTGCATTGGGACTTCTGTTGGCCTACTGGCTGGTAAGCCTTGCGGTCGCGTTTAAGCCGCCCGTTGACGTTCCTCTTTTTATAGACTTGCACATTGATTATCGTGTCCTTGCCTTCACTTGCCTGATCTCGCTCATCACGGGAGTGCTCTTCGGACTGTTGCCCGCTTTGCAGGCGACGAAGGTTGATCTGCTGCCGGCCTTGAAGGACGAGCCTCCGAGCGGCGAATCGCGTCGCTCGCGTTTGAAAAGCAGCCTGATTGTTTTGCAGGTCTCCCTGTCGCTCTTGCTCCTGGTCGGAGGCGGCCTGATGCTGCGCGCTTTGCAGCGGGCACAGGCGCTCGATCTCGGTTTTAACCCGCAGAATGCCGTCGAGGTTTCATTCGATCTGCGTTTGCAGGGCTACGACGCGGCGCGCAGCCGGGAGTTTCAGAAACAGTTGCTTGAGCGCGTGCGGGCTTTGCCCGGCGTAGAGTCTGCCGGAATCACAGACCTCGCTCCCGTCGACCTGCATTTCTCCAGGGACACGGTTTTCATCGAAGGGCAGCCGCCAGCGCGAAATACGAACGCGCCCAGGGCAATGTCGAGCCGTATCAGTCCCGGTTATTTCCGGGCGATGAGCACGCGTCTCGTGCAGGGCCGCGATTTTACAGATCAGGACGACGAGAAAGCGCCACTGGTGGCCATCGTTAACGAAACCTTCGCGCGCCGTTTCTGGCCCGGCCAGGACCCGCTCGGCAAGCGTTTCAGTCAGGGCAGCGCCGAGTCGCCGATGATGCAGGTCGTCGGAGTAGTGCAGGACGGCAAATACGCCGGGCTCAACGAAGCGCCGCAGCCTTACGTCTGTCGCCCGTTGCTGCAAGCCTACTCCGGCTCGACCACCGTCATCGTCCGCACCGCGACAGACCTGCAACGGCTGCTCGCAGTCCTTCGCAAAGAGGTGCAACAGCTTGACCCGCAACTGCCAATATCGAGCGCAAAACCGCTGGCCGAGCGGATGGCGCTGCCGCTCTTTCCCGCGCGCATCGCGGCGACCTTGCTGGGCAGTTTCGGGATACTGGCCCTCGCCCTGGCCGCGATTGGAATCTACGGCGTCATGTCCTACAGCGTCACTAGACGCACGCACGAGATAGGGGTTCGGGTGGCCCTCGGAGCGCAAGCCTCAGACGTTTTAAGACTCGTCATGGGCCAGGGGATGATGCTCGTGCTGATTGGATTGGTGATCGGGTTGGCGACCGCCCTGGCGCTGACGCGTTTAATGAAGAGCGTGCTGTTTGGCCTGAGCGCGGCTGACCCTGTGACCTATACGGGCGTCGCCCTCCTGCTGGTCTTCGTGGCGCTGCTGGCCTGCTACCTGCCCGCTCGCAGGGCAACCAAGATAGACCCAATGGTCGCGCTGCGCAGCGAATGACGGGCCGATTTGCCGTCGAGCTTAACCCGGCAAAGGATAATCCGGCCCGCCTTTGCTCTCCTTACCTTTTACGAAAGTCCGAAAGCCCGAGCACACCGCCGCCTTTTCCACCTCACCCTATGAACGATTTGCGATTGGAAGTAAGGTCAGTCGCGCCTGCGGCCCCGGGCGGGTCTCAAGTGGCGCAATGATCTGCCAGAGACCTTTGGCGCGACTGACAGAGCAGCCTTCTTTCAGTTCGCCATCGGCTCTAAGAGCGTTTTGCGCGTTTTGACCTTCAAAAAGGGCGGGAGAGGGCGGAAAAGGAACGGGGCAACGCCAGCGAACCCTCGCCGGACTCAAGTCGCCGCGAGACCCGCCTCGCACACTTGCAAACTTAATAAAACTCAGTTAAAGTGGCCGTTTTGTAGCTGGTATGAAATTGTCGTCCGTAGTAGTCAGGGGGTTGAAATTATTACCGGCTTGAGAGTGTTTTGACAAGACGAGCAGGGGTGGTCGAGTGGTTAATGGCACCGGGCTGTAAACCCGGCGGGCTCACGCCCTACGTAGGTTCGAATCCTACCCCCTGCACCACGGAGAGTAAGGCGGAAGGATGAAAGTCAGGGCGAGATGCTGAAAGCCACGCTTTCATCCTTCTGCCTTCATCCTTGCAGTTTGAGCGGGTGTAGCTCAGTTGGTAGAGCATCAGCCTTCCAAGCTGAGGGTCGCGAGTTCGAGCCTCGTCGCCCGCTCCAGATTTTTGATTGCAGAACGGCGAGCCCTCGGCCCGCGTAGCTCAGGGGTAGAGCGCCTCCTTGGTAAGGAGGAGGTCATGAGTTCAAATCTCATCGCGGGCTCCACCATTCAAAGCTTTGATAGGAACATTTAACTAAAGAGGCCATCTCGGAATGTCTAAAGAGAAATTCGATAGAAGCAAGCCACACGTCAACATCGGGACTATCGGTCACGTCGATCACGGCAAAACCACTTTGACTGCCGCCATCACCAAAGTCCTGGCCAAGCATAACCCGAAGATCACGGTCCGCGCTTTCGACTCCATCGATAAC
>DASVQM010000002.1:0-73448 GCA_036389095.1 Pyrinomonadaceae bacterium | reverse complement strand
ATCCCAGCCTCAAGTTGCGCCTTACCAGGGCAAAGTTATGCGTTACGGAGGCAAAGTTGCGCGTTACGGAAGTCAAGTTGCGCGCAACCGAAGCAAAGTTGCGCGCAACCAAGGCAAAGTTATGCCTTACCAGGGCAAAGTTGCGTGTTACGGAGGCAAAGTTATGCGTTAGCGAGCCTCAGTATCGCGCAACTTTGCCTCGGTTGCGCGCAACCGAGGCATGGAATCACGATTCCAGGGCATGGAATTGCGATTCTGCGGGCGAAAATCTCTATTTTCAGCTCGGAAATCGGGGATTTAGAGTGGTTTTGCGATTGCATGTAACCGAGGTCGGTCGCGCCTAAGGTCTCGGGCGGGAATTGGAGGCGGATAGAACCTGCCCGAGACCTTTGGCGCGACTGACAAAGTAGCACCCGCACAGTGTTCGCCATCCGCTCTAGGGCCGGGCAGCGCCTCCCGCAGGGATTTGGTGCTGATCGAGGTAGTCGAGCAGCACGTTGCTCATCACCTTGACGCCGATGACGAGGCTCTCTTCGTCCACGTCGAACTCCGGCGTGTGCCAGCCCGCGCTGATGCCTTTGGCGCGATTGCCGACGCCCAGGAAGTAGTAGAAGCCGGGCACGACCTTCTGGTAGTGCGCGAAGTCTTCGGCGGGCATAAAGGGTTTGAGAGAGACGGTGTTGCTGTCGCCGACGACGCGCTTGATGGTGGGCAGCGTCCGCTCCACCAGCGACGGCTCGTTGTAGGTCACGGGATTGCCGTTCTCGAACGTCAGCTCAAAGGTCGCACCGTAAGCAGCCGTCACGCTCAGCAGCGTCTCCTTCATCAAAGCCTGCGCGCGCTCGCGCACCTGGTCGTTGAGCGTGCGCATCGTGCCCGTCATCTTCACTTCGCCCGCGATAATGTTGAAGCGTTTGCCTCCCTGGATCGTGCCGACCGTGATAACGAGCGGCTCCAGAGGGTCAATGCGCCTGCTCCTGATGTGCTGAAGCGCGAGCACCGCCTCGGAGGCGACGACGACGGCATCGATGCCCAGTTGCGGTTGGGCCCCGTGCGCGTCCTTGCCGTGAATGGTGATGGTGAAGGTATCGGAGGAGGCCATCGCGGGCCCCACCTGATAGCCCATCTGCCCGACCTGCAAGTTAGGCTCTGTGTGCAGGCCAAAGATGGCCTGCGGGCGCGGATTCTCAAGCGCCCCCTCTTTAATCATCAGCGCCGCGCCGCCCTCTTCACCGGGCGGTGCGCCTTCCTCCGCCGGTTGAAAGATGAACTTGATCGTGCCGTTGATCTCGCCGCGCATCTTGCTCAGGACTTCCGCCACGCCCAGCTCGACCGTCGTATGCACGTCATGACCGCACGCGTGCTTGACGCCCGGCGTGAGCGATTTGTAGGGCACGTCGTTCGTCTCCCGTATCGGCAGCGCATCCATATCGGCGCGCACGGCGACGACCGGGCCGGGCCTTGCGCCCTTGAGCAGCGCGGTCACGCCGTAACGGCCCACGCCCGTCCTGACATCTTCGAGCCCGAGCGCGCGCAGGCGTTCGGCGACGATGCGCGAAGTCCGCTCCTCACGATTCGATAGCTCCGGGTGCATGTGAAAGTCTCGCCGCTGCGCGATCATCTGCGAGCGTAGCGCCTCGGCTGCCTGCGCGATCTGCTGCTCGCGCGCCGAAGAGGCGTCGAGCGCCGCCGCCCTACTCGTCGCTCCGCCGCTCTTCGTGATTTGCCGCGAGCCAAGGGCGGACACAAACAGCGCCGCCAGCAGCGAGAGTGCTATTACACAGGCAAGCCTTCGTCTCATCGTTTCGGTCTCCGGGTTAAAAGTTTTTCGCGTTCGTATTCGATGACAGAGGCGGTCGCGGCCAGGCCGCTCATTTATCGTCCTGCTTCTCATCGTAGAAGAGTATGGTGACGACCAGCATCACGGCTCCCGCCGCCGCCGCCAGAAAGCAGATGATGGCGAGGCCGGGATAACCGAAAATCCTGAAAGAGGTCTCGACTCTCATGAGGAGCGCCGCACCGATAATCAAAGAGGCGAGCACCAGTCCCAGCGTGATCCGGTTGGCGACCTTCTGCAAGCCCTCCATCAACTTCACTTCGTCAATGGCATCAACCTTGATGGAGAGAGAGTTGTTGGCAATCGTGTCGAGCAGCTTGTTGACTCTGCCGGGCAGCTTCTCAAGCAGCCCCTTGGTTTCGAGCAGGGCGTTGAAGAGATTGCCGGGCGAGAGGCTTTGCAGCAAGCGCTGCTGCATGATCTCAGAGGCGTGCTGGCGAATGGATGCGTTCGGGTCAAACGACGGGTCGAGCGTATGCACGACCTGATCGAGATTGAGGAGCGCCTTGGCGATGAGCGTAAAGTCCGGCGGCAGGCGAAAGCCCGTCTCGCCCGCGATACGCTGAATCTCAAGCACGATGCGACCCGAATCTATGTTCTGCATGTCGGCATCGCGGTGCTGCGTCACCAGGTCTGAGACCTGGCGCGTGAATCGCTGCTCGTCGAAATCCGCCTTCGGCTCGCCCATCTTGATCGTCATCTCAGAAACGTCGTCGCCGCGCCCCTCGCTGATCGCCAGCAACATCTGAAGAATATTCTCCTGCGCACGCGGCGCGATGCGGCCCACCATCCCCAGATCGATCAGAGCGATGCGCCTGTCTTCAGTCAGGAAGACGTTGCCCGGATGCGGGTCGGCGTGGAAAAAACCGTCAACGAGAATCTGCTTCAAATAGGCATGAAAGAGCTGCTCGGCGAGCATGAGGCCGTCAATATCTATCCAGCCCAGCGGAGAGAGCGAAGTGATCTTCTTGCCTTTGACGAAATCCATCGTCAGCACGCGCGAAGTCGTAAAGCCCTCGACGGGCAGCGGCACGACCAGCACGTCGAATTGTTTCAAGTTCTCTGCGAAGACGGCCAGGTTACGCGCCTCCTGGCGATAATCAAGCTCGCGCAGCAGGCTCTTGCGCAGCTCCGTCAGGATGCCCTGAAACTCATAGCGCTTGCCCGTCTCCGTGTGATTATCGAGAAAAGCGGCGATGTCGGCCAGCACGTCCAGGTCTTTAACGATGGTCTCGCGTATGCCCGGTCGCTGCACTTTGACGACGACAGAGCGCCCGTCGCGCATCGTCGCGGCGTGTACCTGCCCGAGCGAGGCGGCGGCCATGGGCTTCTGCTCGAACTCCATAAACGCCTTCGAGATACGCACGCCAAGCTCGTCCGAGACGATCTGTTCCACTTCCTCGTAGGTGAAAGGCTCGACGTTGTCTTGCAGACGCGCGAGCGCATCCAGGTAAGGCTGCGGCAGCAGGTCTGCGCGGGTGGAGAGCAACTGGGCCAGCTTGATGAAGGTTGGGCCCATCTTCTCAAGGTCGGATGCCAGGTCTTCGGCCTTGGCCATCCCGACCTCCGCGATGGGCCCATCCTCGTCCTTGAGCGTCTCGTCCAGCCCGGCCTGCTTGACCAGGTCTGAGCGACCATACTTCATGAAAAGCCAGGCGATGTCCTTGTAGCGCTTGAGGTGTTCCGTTTTCAGCGAGATTCCCATCTACCACCCTCTTCTGCAATCGAGCTTCACGTCCGAGCCAGGCAACTCAATATAATAGGTTCAATAATGAATTGATACCTTTATTTGAGCAAGCGTCGGTTGTCGCCTGTAGGGGAAGATGGCGGAGGCTAAGCGTGCGCGGGGTTCATGGTTTTGGAGAGCGATAGCAGAGCGGCGCGTGAGGCTAGCGTGCTTTGCGAATGACTGTACGGAGACTGCTACTGACTCAGTTCCAATTACAAAGCGCTACAGGGCGCGGCCCGAATCCGAGGAGATGAAAGTCTTGAGCCGCTCGCGTATCTCGTCGCGCACGCGCCGGAACTCGGCCATGCGCGCGGCCTCATCGCCTTCGAGTGAAGCCGGGTCGTCGAAGCTCCAATGGATACGCACGGCCTCTGCGGGAAAAACGGGGCAGTGCTCCCTGGCATTGTCGCAGACCGTAATCACGTAATCGAACTCGGCTTGAGCGAACTCGTCCACGGATTTGGAGCGATGAGCTGAAATGTCTATGCCGACCTCGCGCATCGCTTCGATGGCTTCGGGGCGCACCTGGCCCGGACGTGTGCCCGCGCTGAAAACTTCAAAAGAGTCTACGCCATCGTGGCGCAGAAGACCTTCTGCCATCTGGCTGCGCGCAGAATTGCCTGTGCAGAGTATGAGCACGCGCTTACGTCTATTCATCGGAATTCCTTTCGGCTTTATCCTGATCTTGATGTGGGACGAGGACTGAAGCGGCGTCGGACGCCACGGCGGGCAAGAGCCAGCGGAAGAGCGCCGTCGCCGCAGCCGCTCCGGCTAATTGCGCGACGCTAAAGCCGGGCGCATCGCGCAGACGAATGCCGGCGAACGTATCGCTGGCCGTGCGCGCCAGTGTCACAGCCGGATTAGCGAGAGAGGTCGAAGAGGTGAACCATGCGGCGGCCAGAATGTATGCGCCGACCGCAAAGGCTATAGCCACAGAAGAGCGCAGCCGCACACAACCCCAGATCACAGCCAGCAGGCCGAAGGTTGCGACAAACTCTGCGAACAGTTGAGCCGGGCCGCTGCGCTCATGTTGCGAAGCAGAGAAGAGCGGCAGCTCGAACATCAGGTTCGCCGTCGCCACTCCGGCGAACGCTCCCAGGTATTGCGCCCCGACGTAGACGGGGACTTCCCGCCAGGGCATGTCGCCCTGCCATGCGTCTGCCAGCGTGACCGCCGGGTTGAAGTGCGCGCCCGAGATGTGACCGAACGTCAGAATCAAAGCCACCAGCACAGCGCCCGTCGGCAGAGTATTACCAAGCAAGGCAATCGCCCCATTACCCCCGGCCAGCCGCTCTGCCATAATCCCCGAGCCGATCACCGTCGCCAAGAGCAGCGCCGAGCCCAACGCCTCAGCCAACGCACGCCGCCACAGGCTCATCCCTTCTTTAAGCATCAATCATCGCTTCCCTCAGCCGTGGGGGCGGCTGCCTCTTTCTCCATTTTTGACTTGTCTCCTGACATCATTATAAGATCACATGCGCGTTGACGAATGTGAGGGCAGGGTACGCCCGCCCTGTACATGTGTCAAGACACATTTGTAGGGGCGTGCTAAGATTTTTTTACGGGCGCAGATTTTCGCGTTGAAATTCCGTATGGAGACGAGGTTCGTGATAGATGAGATGAGCGGCGCGGACTGGGAGCAGGTGCGTCTGATCTATCTTGAGGGGATTGCGACCGGCCATGCGACCTTTGAAAGCGAGGCCCCCGGATGGGAGAAGTGGAATGCCTCTCATCTGCCGCATAGCAGGCTGGTCGCGCGCCAGGATGATGTCATCAAGGGATGGGCGGCGCTCAGTCCTGTATCGAACAGGTGCGTGTACGGGGGCGTGGCGGAGACGAGCGTCTATGTCGGGGCCGGTCACAGAGGCTTGGGCTTGGGGCGCGCATTGCTCGAAGCCCTCGTCAGCTCCTCCGAGCGCAACGGCATCTGGACGCTTCAGGCGGGCATCTTTCCTGAGAACAGTTCGAGCGTCGCTCTGCACCTGCGATGCGGTTTCCGCGAAGTGGGCCGCCGCGAGCGTATAGGCCGGATGCAGAGCAAGTGGCGCGACACGCTGCTGCTCGAACGTCGCAGCAAAGTCGTGGGGGTGGACTAAAAAGTTGAGCAAGCAAAAATATGACATGGAGGCGCTCTTTAGCGCCCTGGCTGATCGCACGCGGCTGCGCCTGCTTAATCTCATGCGCGGTGACGAAGTCTGCGTCTGCTTCTTCGTGGAGGTCCTGAAGACCAATCAACCGAAGATATCGCGCCACCTGGCCTACCTGCGCAGAGCCGGTGTGGTCTCGGCGCGCAGGGAAGGCAAGTGGATGCATTACCGCATCTCTGAGCCCACGGAGCCGCACGCCGCACGCGTCATGCGAGAGGTGATGGAGTGGTTGGCCCGGGACGAGGAGATGCAGCGCGACCGTGAGCGACTGATCAAAGCCTGCTGCGCTCCGCAGCCTCCAGTGCAACTGCGTGGCGCGCCGCGCCCGGCAAGTCTGGTCGCTTAGGAACGAGTTGGGCCAAGAGCCGACCGGAGGAGGCCCGCCCGCGAGCAGAAAAAATCTCCTGCCGTTGAGTCGTTACCGGCAGGAGATTTGAGCTTCGTTCGTTTAGCGTCTTAGCGCTCGACTGCATCTATGAAAGGCTTGAGCAGACGCGAGCGCGAAGGATGACGAAGTTTCCTGAGCGCCTTGGCTTCGATCTGGCGTATGCGCTCGCGCGTGACTGTGAAGTCCTTGCCCACCTCTTCGAGCGTGTGCTCTTCGCCGATGGGCCCAAGGCCGTAGCGCATCTTGATGACCTTCTCTTCACGCGGGCTCAAGGTCGCCAGCACTTCGTCCGTAATCTCCCGAAGATTAGAGGCGACGACGGAATCAGCCGGGTTGGCCCTCGATTTATCTTCAATGAAGTCGCCCAGGTGCGCGTCTTCCTCTTCGCCGATGGGCGTTTCCAGAGAGATGGGCTGCTGCGCCAGTTTAAAGACGCTGCGAACCTTGGCCACTGGCATCTCGACCCTCTCGGCAATCTCTTCGCTCGTCGGCTCTCTGCCAAGCTCCTGCACCAGCGCGCGAGACGTTCTGATCAGCTTGTTGATGGTCTCGATCATGTGAACGGGAATGCGTATGGTGCGCGCCTGATCGGCAATGGCTCGCGTGATGGCCTGGCGAATCCACCACGTCGCATAGGTCGAGAACTTGTAGCCGCGTCGCCACTCGAACTTGTCCACGCCGCGCATCAAGCCGATGTTGCCTTCTTGAATAAGGTCCAGGAACTGAAGGCCGCGATTGGTGTATTTCTTGGCGATGGAGACGACCAGGCGCAGGTTGGCTTCGGTCATCTCGCGCTTGGCTTCGACGGTCTGCGCGACGCTGCGCGCGATGGCCTGGTGCGAGCGTTTGATCTCGACGACGGAGACGTTCGTCGCCTGCTCTATATCCTTGAGATGACGACGGGCGACGCTGATCTGCCTTTTCAGCTCCTTCTGCTCTTCAGGCTTGATACGTTTCTTGCCGAGCTTCTCCGTCCACTTGTCAATGTCGCGCTCATGCACGCGCACCTCTTTATGGACGGCGGCGATGGCATCAATCAAACGCTGGCGCGCGCTCTCCTTCAACTTGAGCTGGCGAATCTCCTTGGCGATGTCCAGGCGCGCACGCGCGATCTTGCGGCGCAGGCGCAGCGTCTTCTTATTTCTCTTGCCGCGCGAGAGTTGCTGCTCGGCTCTCAGCTTCTCAAGCTCTTTAAGCGCCACGACGTAATGCTTGCCGACGCTGGTGATGCCTTCGAGCGTGAGGCGCAGAAATTCGTCCGAGCGCTCTTCAAGCTCGCTGATCTCGGCCTGGTCGGAGAAGTTGACGACATCGCGGACGTTGAGCGTCCCTTTCTCCAACTCCTCGCCGATCTTGATCAGCTCGTGGATGGCGATGGGCGAGCGGGAGAGAGTCTTGTGCGTCTTGATCTCGCCGCCTTCGATACGCTTGGCGATGGCGACTTCCTGCTCGCGCGTCAGGAGCGGGACGGTTCCCATCTGGCGCAGGTAGAGGCGCACGGGGTCGCTCGATTTATCATCCACACCGGCTGATAAATCCAGTTCGTCATCTCCGTCCAGAGACTCGTCCGTGTCCTCGGAGACAGACGTGGAGGCGACCTCTTCGATCAAGAGCTCATCCGAATCCACTTCGGTGAGGCTCGCGCCGCCGAGCTTCTGTAAGACCTCTTCGATTCTATCTGTCGAGATAGCTTCTTCCTGCTGTTCCTGATCCATTCCCTTGAAAGGCAGGTACTGATCGCCTTCTGTTAAATCCATGCGCAGCCCGCCATTACCCCCGTTCTTATCAGCCATGTTCAAGCCTTTACCTTTGCGCCTCGGTTGTCATCCGTCGGGGAGAAGATTGTTCGGCGCTGAAACCTTCCCCTCTAAGCCAGGACCGTATCTTTGATGCCGACTTCCTGCTGTCGGTCTAGCAGGTAGAGCTTGAATTCTCCGCGCAACCGCTCAAGAGCTGCGAAGGCTTGCGCGCGATCCAATTCGGCGGCTGAAAGCTTTCGCTCCAACTCCTGATACCTGGGGTTGGCCGCCAGCGCCAGCTTGATGGCCGCGCTTCTGGCCGTCTCGTTTGAATAGAGCGGTTTGCCGCCCTCGTCTTTCGCGTTCAAAATCTCTAATGTCGCGGCGCTCTGCTTCAAATCTATCTGATTGCGCAAATCAGCCATTTCACGATTTTTTGCGGCGATTGTCAAAGAGACAGCTTCAATACGCTCTGGATACTCCAATGTTTCATCCCTCCCGGTAAACTTTCCTTATTACCTTTTAAATGTTTCGATTTAATGTCTTTCGCTCCGCTCAGAACCATAAAGAACTGAAATTGCTAAGCTTATTTGATGCGAGCGAGCGCCGCCGGGTTCGTCGGAGATGTCAAAAGAACTGCTTAAGATAACGCGTCCAGCAGTTTGCGCCCGCAGCCCCGTCCTGAAGAACGCCCGACCGCCCTTTTCTTGAGATATTCACGGCAGAACTGAGTTCAGGGCCGCCATCCAGGGGCCCGCCCGCGCCGGTGCGCTGCGGCCTGCGGGTTAGGCTAACCGAGAGGCGGCGGTTAGAATGCATCGTTCCCGCCGTTCCTGCAAGGGCTTTGGTCATGGCATTGGACTGCGCGCCGGGCGTTTGCCTGATGCGATGCGAGCGGGCAGGGCAGTCCGAAGAGAGAGCCAGGGGGGTTAAATCATGGAGAAATCAAAAGGGCGCACGCAGTTGCGGCATACTATGCGCGAGGTGTTCGGTATCGAGCGCCTGCGACCGGGGCAGGAGGAAGTCATCCGCTCGATCATGGATGGCCGCAGCACGCTGGCGATTATGCCGACGGGTGCGGGCAAATCCCTCTGCTATCAGCTTCCGGCCCTTCATCTGGAAGGCATGACCGTGATCGTCTCGCCGCTCATCTCTTTGATGAAAGATCAGGTGGATAAGCTCGGCGAGGCGGGCCTGGACGTTTCCCAGGTCAATAGCGCCCTCACCGTGCGCGAACAGCGCGCGAGCCTTGAGCAGATCGAGAAGAGGCGCAGCGAATTCGTCTTTACCACCCCGGAGCGCCTGACAGACCAGGGCTTCCTGGACACCTTGAGCCGCAATAAGATCGATTTCGTGGTGATTGACGAGGCCCACTGCATCTCCGAGTGGGGTCACGATTTTCGGCCCTCCTTCCTGGCACTGGGCGCGGCCATCAAGGCGCTCGGCTCGCCTCCCGTCCTGGCACTGACGGCGACGGCCACGCCGGAGGTCGTCAAGGACATAGAGAAACAGCTCGCCGTCGGCCCTCTGCGCGTTATCAATACGGGGATTTACCGGCCTAACCTGCGCTACGAAATAGTGCGCGTCACCAACGAAGCGGAGAAGCGCCAGCACCTCGCGCGCCTGCTCAGAGAGATAGAGGGCACGGGCATCATTTACGCCGCCACGGTCAAGACGGTCGAAGCCCTCAAGGAGTTCTTCGAGGCTTCCGACTTTCGTCTCGAGAAATATCACGGGAAGCTGGCAGCCAAAGAGAGAAAAGAGAATCAAGACCTGTTTATGTCCGGCGAGCTGAAGGCCATCGTCGCCACCAACGCCTTCGGCATGGGGATAGATAAGCCGGACATACGCTTCGTCATTCACTACCAGATGCCCGGCTCGCTCGAAGCCTACTATCAGGAGTCCGGGCGCGGCGGGCGCGACGGCCTGCCCGCGCGCTGCATCCTCTTCTACCAACTGGACGACCGTCGCACGCAGTTGTTCTTCCTGGGCGGTCGCTCTCCGAAATTCGACGATGTGATGAGCGTCTACACCGCGCTCGTCAATCTCAAAGCCCATGAAGGGCCGACCAGCCTGGCTCGCATACAGGAGAGCGCGGCGGGCGTCACTAAAACTAAAGTGCGCGTTATCCTGGCGATGTTGAAGGATATGAGGCTCGTCAGGGAAGAACGCGGCGCGCGCTTCCGGCTCATCAAAAGCGATCTGCGTCCAGAAGAGATCGAGGGCATCTCCGTGCAGTGCCAGGAGAGGGGCGAAAAGGATAGAGAGAAGCTGGAAAAGATGATGCGCTACGGGCAGAGCGCCGACTGTCGCTGGACGCTGATGCACGAGTATTTCGACGAGCCATGGGAAGAGGCGGCTTGCGGCAATTGCGACAACTGCCTGCATCCCCTCGCGGAACAACTAGGGCTCGCCGCTCAGCCCGAAGCGCCCGCCGCGCCCTCGCCAGCCGCAGCGCTGAAAGAAGAGACGCCGGAGATAGAGATTGAGCGCGGAGACCACGTACAGGTTAAGAAGTACGGAGAGGGGCGCGTGCAATCCGTCGAAGACGATAAGGTTAGAATCTCTTTCCCCGACGGCGAGACTAGAACCTTCAAGAAAGATTTTCTTGAGTAGCAACGTGTCGGTTAATCAACCTCTTCTCCTGCGCTGAGCGATAGCCTGCGGCTCAGATAAAGATGAGGCCCGCGCGTCTCTTGCTCGGTCGAAGCGGGCCTTGATCTTGCAGGGGCCCACCCGCCCGTCGTTCGCCTCACGCCGCCATCCGACCTCCGTACGTTAACGTACGGAAATTCCATGCATATTCCTATACATTTCCCAAACATTTGAGAGCACCCGGCAAGCTTTCCCCATCAAGGAGGTTTGATGGAACGACACAATCTCGTCGCGTTCTTGTCCTCCGAAGATATTCTCCTCCTCTCGATCATCTGCGCTCTTCTTCTGCTACCGGCCTGTGCGCCGCGCCAGTCACGCGACCGGAAATCGGTTGAGCCGCAACGCGCGCAGCAACCAGCGGGCCCACAGCAGCAGGGCATTCAAACCTCCGAGCCGGAAGACGGCCAGTGGTTGATGCCCGCCAAGAACTATGCGAGCACGCGTTATAGCGGACTGGACGAGATCAATACCGAGAACGCAAGGAATCTGAAGGTCGCCTGGACGTTCTCGACGGGCGTCAATCGCGGGCAGGAGGCTGCGCCCATCGTGGTCAACAACACGATGTACGTCGTCACGCCCTATCCCAATATTCTCTACGCGCTGGACCTGACCAAGCAGGGCTCGCCCGTCAAGTGGAAGTATGAGCCCAAGCCTGTGGCCTCCGCGCAGGGCGTCGCCTGTTGCGATCTGGTCAATCGCGGCGCGGTCTTCGCAAACGGGAAAATCTTCTATAACACGCTGGACGCGCAGACGGTCGCCGTCGATGCCGAGACCGGGCGCGAGCTGTGGAGAACAAAACTCGGCGACATAAATAAGGGCGAGACGATGACGATGGCTCCGCTCGTCGTCAAGGACAAGGTGCTCGTCGGCAATTCGGGCGGCGAGTTCGGCGTGCGCGGCTGGATCGCGGCCCTGGACGCCGCGAGCGGAAAAGAAGTATGGCGCGCCTACAGTACGGGGCCTGATGCGGACGTGCGTATCGGCGCGAGCTTCAAGCCTTTCTACAGCCAGGATCAGGGCACGGACCTGGGCGTCAAGACCTGGCCGCCGGAGGCCTGGAAGATAGGCGGCGGCACGGTCTGGGGCTGGATTTCCTACGACCCGGCGCTCGATCTCATTTATCACGGCACGGGCAATCCGGGCCCCTGGAACCCTGAACAGCGTCCGGGCGATAACAAGTGGACATCCGGCATCTTCGCGCGCCGCCCGGACACGGGCGAGGCCGTCTGGTATTACCAGTGGGCCCCGCACGACCTCTTCGACTACGACGGCATCAACGAGCAGATTCTGCTCGATCTTCCGATCAACGGTCAGACGCGCAAAGTCCTCGTCAGGCCGGAGCGCACAGGCTACGTTTACGTTCTTGATCGCGCGACCGGAGAGGTGCTCTCGGCCAATCCGTTCGTCCACATCACGTCGAGCAAGGGCGTTGACCTGCAAACGGGCAAGCTCATCTACAACGAAGAGAAGCAGGGCTCTGTGGGCAGGGTCGTGCGTGACATCTGTCCCGCCGCGCCCGGCGGTAAAGACTGGAATCCTTCCGCCTACTCGCCGCGCACAGGCATGCTCTACATCCCGCACAACAATCTCTGCATGGATCATGAGGGCGTCGAGGCCAACTACATCGCCGGTACTCCCTACGTCGGCTCGAACGTGAAGATGTATCCGGGGCCGGGCGGACACCGGGGCGAGTTTACGGCCTGGAACCCTCTGACGGGAGGCGAGGTCTGGAAGATCACGGAGAATTTTCCCGTGTGGAGCGGCGCGGTGGTGACGGCGGGCGACGTGGTTTTTTACGGCACGATGGAGGGATGGTTCAAAGCCGTCAACGCGCGCACGGGCGAGTTGCTGTGGCAGTTCAAGACCGGCTCGGGCATCATCGGCCAGCCCGTCACCTATCGCGGGCCTGACAACAAGCAGTACGTGGCGATTCTCTCGGGCGTTGGTGGCTGGGCCGGAGCAATCGTCGCGGGCGGCCTTGACCCGCGCGACGGCTCTGCCGCGCTCGGCTTCGTTAACGCGATGGGAGACTTGCCGGAGCAGACGACCAAAGGGGGCACACTCTATGTGTTTTCGCTCCCCTGACTCCGGGCCTGAGACGTTCGCGCGGGCGAGCGTGCGCGCCGCTGCTTACAGGCGGGCCGCGCTCTGCGCGCTCTTGTTGTCGCTCTCAACGCTTCTCGCCTGCGCGCACAAAACGGAACACGCGCCGGGCGGGCAGCAAGCCTCGCAAGCGTCCGCCACGCAGAGCCCGCCGGCGTCTCATCGCCCATTGCGAGTTTGCGCCGACCCGAACAATCTTCCTTTCTCCAACGAGCGCCTGGAAGGTTTCGAGAATAAGATCGCGGCGCTCATCGCGCGCGAGATGAGCACGGAAGTTCGATATACCTGGTGGGCCCAGCGCAGGGGATTTTTTCGCAACACGCTCAGGGCAGGCGAATGCGACCTCGTGATGGGCGTGCCGAGCAGCTTTGAGCTGGCGCTCACGACCTCGCCCTACTATCGCTCGACCTATGTCTTCGTCTACCGCAAAGACAGGCGATTGAACGTACGCTCCTTCGACGACCCACTGCTTCACAGGCTCAAGATCGGCGTGCAGATGATCGGCGATGATTTCGCAAACACGCCGCCCGCCCACGCGCTCAGCAATCGACACATCATCGAGAACGTGAGGGGCTATACGCTGTACGGCGATTACGCGCAGGCCAATCCTCCGGCGCGGATAATCGAGGCGGTGGCCAAAGGCGAGGTTGACCTGGCGGTCGCCTGGGGGCCGCTCGCCGGCTACTTCGCTCGAAGGCAAAAGGCGGCGCTCGAAATCGTGCCCGTTTCCCCGGAGATTGATCTCCCGTTTCTTCCCTTTGTGTACGACATTTCGATGGGGGTGAGAAGAGGCGATGACGCATTCAGAGAAGAGCTTGAAGAGATTCTCGCGCGCCGACGAGCTGAGATCGAAACCATCCTCGACGAGTACGGCGTGCCGAGAATCAAGCAGGGCCGCAGCGTGGCCGCTTCATATCAAAGATAAAAACGGGGGCTTCGAGCTGAGCGGATTTATAGAGCTGCCGTGTCGTCTCCCCGGCATCCCTCGAAGGCCGTCTCTTCGCCTCCGGGCAAGAATGAGCGCCTTCAAAATCCTCTGTACGTGGACGCTCGTCTTAGCCGTGGCTGCACTGTCGGCTTCCTGCAAACGCGAAGAGAGGGGCTTTCGCGTCAGCCCTCCGTCGGCCAATCGAATCAACACGAAAAGGATAAGCGACTTGCAGCCGGGCGCGCCCGCCGAGCACGTCCCTGTGAAGAACGAGTACGAGGAGAACGGCCCTGCGATGAGCGACGGCAAAAGGCTCTATGAATGGTTTAACTGCGTCGGTTGCCACGCGCACGGGGGCGGAGGCATGGGCCCACCGCTGATTGACGACGAGTGGCTCTACGGGAGCGACCCCGATCAAATCTTCGCCACCATTGTCGAGGGACGCCCCAACGGCATGCCCTCTTTTCGAGACAAGATACCGGACTACCAGGTCTGGCAACTGGCCGCCTACGTGCGCAGCCTGAGCGGGCAGGCGTCGAAGACGGCGGCCAGCGGGCGCGACGACAACATGAGCACGAAGAAGCCTGAGCAACAGACGGAAACGAAAGAGCCAAAGAATTCGACCGTGCCCAAGTCTGCGGAGATGCCCAGATGAAAGGCGAAAGGCCAAAGGTAAAAGTCAGAAGCGCAACGAAGCGCGAAAAGCCGCTCGGCGCGCTTCGGGCTCTCCTTTTATCCGTCGTCTTTTTGCTTTTCCCCTTGCTTTCGGCCTGCGGCGGCGGCGTGCAGTCGGCGCTCAATCCGGCGGGGCCGCAGTCCGCGCGCATCAGCAGTCTCTGGTGGCTGATGTTCTACGTCTGCACGGCGGTCTTCCTCATCGTCATCATCTCCATTCTCGTCGCCGTCCACCGCTCGCGCAGTAAACAGAGCACGACTTTCGATACGGCCTACATCACACCCGAGCCGCGCTCCGAGCAGCGCGCGGCCAGAGTCGTGACGGGCGCGGTCGTCTTGACGTGCCTCATTCTCTTCGTCTTCCTCGTCGCCAGCTTCAGAACCGGCAAGGGCTATTACACGCTGCAAGACCCGCAGCCCATCTCCATCAAAGTGACCGGGCATCAGTGGTGGTGGGAAGTCGAGTATGAAGACCCCACTCCGAGCAACATCTTCAAGACGGCGAACGAGATTCACATCCCCGTCGGCAGACTGGTTCAGCTACAGCTTACTTCCACGGATGTCATCCATAGCTTCTGGGCCCCTAACCTTGACGGCAAGAAAGACCTGCTGCCCGGACACGATAACAATATCTGGCTCAAGGCCGATCAGGAGGGAGTGTTCTGGGGACAGTGTGCGGAGTTCTGCGGCCACCAGCACGCGCACATGCGCTTTATCGTCATCGCCGAGTCGCAAGCGAAGTTCGATGCCTGGGTCGAGGCGCAGCGCCGCCCCGCCGTGCCACCGGCTGAGGCGGCGCTGCGCCGTGGGCAGCAGGTCTTTCTCTCCGCGCCCTGCATCATGTGCCACACCGTTCGCGGCACGGACGCGAGCGCCAGCGTCGCACCGGACCTGACGCACCTGGCCAGCCGTCATTCAATCGCCGCCGGTACGCTGCCCTTCACGCGCGCCCATCTCGCAAGCTGGATTACCGATTCGCAGCAGATCAAGCCGGGCAATCGTATGCCGCCCGTGCCGCTCTCCCCTGAGGATTTGCAGTCATTGCTGAGCTATCTGGAGAGCCTCAAATGAGACTTGAAGACGAGATTGACGGCGAAGCTGCCCGCGCGCAAACAGTCGCAGACTCTCCCGCGCACGAGCGCGCGACCGTCATGACATCGGAGGAGGAGCGGCGATTGCTCGAAAAGACCTGGGGCAGTCGGCCCGGGCTTTGGGGATGGCTGGCGAGCACCAATCATAAATCCATCGGCAAGCGCTATATCATCACGGCCTTCATCTTCTTCCTCACGGGCGGCATTCTCGCCGTGCTGATGCGCCTACAGCTTTCGCGTCCCGAGAACAGTTTTCTCGGCCCGGACCTCTACGACCAGATTTTTACGATGCACGGCTCGACGATGATGTTTCTCTTCGCCATCCCGGTGATGGAGGCGATGGCCATCTATCTCGTGCCGTTGATGGTGGGAACGCGCAACATAGTCTTTCCGCGCCTGGCCGCCTTCAGCTACTGGATATATCTGGCGGGCGGCGTGATGCTCTACGTCTTCTTCTTCCTGAACACCGGGCCGGACACGGGCTGGTTCAGCTACGTCACGCTGGCCGGGCCGGAGTTCTCGCCCGGCAAGCGTGTTGACGTATGGTCGCAGTTGATAAACTTTACGGAGATCGCGGCGCTGGCCGCCGCCATCGAGACCATCGTGACGGTCTTCAAGATGCGTGCGCCGGGGATGTCTCTGAACCGCATTCCGCTCTACCTGTGGACGATGGTGGTCGTCTCCTTCATGGTCATCTTCGCCATGCCCGCCGTGATGACGAGCAGCCTCTTTCTGACGCTCGACAGGTTGGTTGCGACACACTTCTATAACCCGGCGGAGGGCGGCGACGTGCTGCTCTGGCAGCACCTCTTCTGGTTCTTCGGACACCCGGAGGTCTACATCATCTTTCTTCCGGCGACGGGTTTCGTGTCGGCGATACTTCCGGCCTTTACGCGCCGTCCGGTCTTCGGCTACACGGCATTGGTGCTGGCGATCATCGCCAACGGTTTTATCGGCTTCGGCCTCTGGGTGCATCACATGTTCGCCACCGGGCTGCCGCAGTTGGGCTCCAGCTTCTTCACGGCGGCGACGATGCTCATCGCCATCCCCTCCGGCATTCAAATCTTCTGCTGGACGGCCACGATCTGGACGGGCCGACTGCGACTGAAGACGCCCATGCTCTTTGTCCTGGGCTTCTTCTTCATCTTCATCATCGGCGGGATGACGGGAGTGATGCAGGCGAGCGTGCCCGTCAATCTTCAACTGCACGACACCTATTTCGTCGTCGCACACTTTCATTACGTGCTCATCGGCGGCTCGGTCTTCCCGCTCTTCGGGGCTTTCTACTACTGGTTTCCGAAGATGACCGGGCGCATGCTCTCCGAGGGCCTGGGCAAGCTCAACTTCTGGCTCATGTTCGTGGGCTTCAACCTCACCTTCTTCCCCATGCACATACTCGGATTGCAAGGAATGCCGCGCCGCATCTACACCTACGTGCCTGGGACGGGCTGGCAAAATCTCAACCTGCTGGCAACCGCAGGCGGAGTGATACTGAGCCTCGGAGTCCTGGTCTTCATCGTCAACGCGCTGAGAAGCCTGCGCGCGGGAGAGGCCGCGGGCCCAAATCCCTGGAGCGCGGACACGCTCGAATGGGCCACAGAGTCGCCGCCGCCGAGCTACAACTTCTTTCGCCTGCCGGTAGTTCAGGGACGCGAAGCCCTCTGGGCCAGGAGCGAGGAAGCGCCTGTCGTGGGCGGCCTCCGAAGCGACTGCCGCGAGATACTGATTACGCAGACGATGGACGCAGAGCCCGATCACAGGCTCGTTCTGCCGGGCCCGAACATCGGGCCGCTCTTGATGGCTCTGGCCGCGACGGCGACCTTCATCGGCTCGATCTTTAGCCCCTGGGCGCTGCCCGCCGGGATGGTGCTCTCTTTCCTGGCGCTGCTGGTGTGGGGTTGGCCCCAGAGGGAAGAGGAAGAGAAGTGTGAGCTTCCGCCGGTCGAAGAGATGTCGGCAGAAGAGCGAAGAAGGGAGGCCGGGCGAGCGCAATGAGAGAGAGAGAAGTGATTGATGTTTCTCGCCTGCCGGGCTTCGCCTTCGGCAGCCGCGCCGTGACGTGGTGGGCCGTCTGGGGTTTCCTCGTCATCGAAGGAACGATGCTCGCGCTCTGCTTCGTCACCTACTTCTACTTGCGTGATCGAGTCTACGACTGGCCCCCGCCGCCGACCCTGCTGCCCGACCTCCTCATCCCGACCATCAATCTTTTCGTCATCCTTTTGAGCGCCCTGCCGATGTACCTGCTTGAGCGCGCGGCGAAGCGTTTGGACGCGCGGTCTGTGATCCGCTGGCACGTCGTCTGTGACCTGATAGGCATGGCCTTCATCACGCTCAGGTTCTTCGAGTTCAAATCGCTCAACGTCTACTGGGATTCCAACGCTTACGGCTCGATTCTCTGGACGATCATAGTGATTCACACCTTTCACCTCGTCTCGGAAGTAGTGGAGACAATCGTCGTCACCGTGCTCCTGACCACGGGACACACGGAGCCCAGGTACATGGTTGACGCGGCGGACAATGCGCTCTACTGGTATTTCATCGTCGCCATATGGATTCCGTGCTACGCGCTTCTTTATCTCGCGCCGCGTTTTCTTTAGGGAAGGAGGGCCGGAAGATGTCTGCCGAAGAGGGTACGCAGAGCGAGGCGAAGGAAGACCGCAGGGGGAGCGCGGGCCTACTGGCTTTATGGGCGGGCGTGCTCGTCGCGCCGCTGGCGTTTCTCTCCAACCTGCAAGTCAATTACACGTTGGCGCAAAAGCTCTGCCCCGGCGGGCCCACCTCTCTGCTTCATTTGATGACGCTCCTGTTCCTGCTCATCGCGGCGCTCGGCGCTTTCGTCTCCTGGCGCAACTGGGGACGAGCGGGTCGAGAGTGGCCCGGCGAGGCTGAAGACAAACTCACGCGCAACCGTTTCCTGGCAACCCTTGGGCTCATGCTCAGCGCGCTCAGCTTTCTCCTCATCGTCGCCCAATGGATTCCGCAGTTCATCTTCAACCCATGCATGAGATAAAAGGTGAGGCGGAAGGATGAAAGAGAGACTAATCAACTTGAATACCCACGCTTTCATTCTCCCGCCTTCCGCCTTCCGTCTTGCTTTCCACGAGGGCAGGCCGCATACGTTTCATGATCTGTGGTTCACCTGGGGGCGCGACCCTTTGGTGATCTTGAGCCTGGCTCTGACCGCGTGGCTCTACTTTCGCGGCGTGCGGCGCGTGTGGCGAGAGTCCGGGCGGGGTCATGGGACGAGCCGTGTAGAGGTCTGGGCTTTCGCCGGCGGCTGGGCGGCGCTTTTCGTGGCGCTCGTTTCGCCGCTTCACCCCTGGGGCGAGGTTCTATTTTCGGCGCACATGACGCAGCATGAAGTCCTGATGCTGGTTGCCGCACCTCTCCTGGTGCTGGCGCATCCGCTACTGGCTTTTCTGTGGGCCCTGCCCAGGAGTTGGCGACAATCGATCGGGGCTGCGGGCAAGCGGCGCGCGTTGCACACGCTCTGGCGCACGCTGACGAACCCGCTCGCGGCCTGGGCCATTCATGCGGCCGCGCTATGGGTCTGGCACGCGCCCGCCCTGTTTCAAGCGACGCTCAGGAGCGACCTCGTTCACACGCTGCAACACCTGAGCTTTCTGGGCTCGGCCCTGCTCTTCTGGTGGGCGCTCATACACGGTCGGCGTGGCTTGATGGGTTACGGCGCGGCGGTGCTCTACATGTTCACGACATCCGTGCATAGCGGCGTGCTCGGCGCGCTCATCACCTTTGCGAACAAGGTCTGGTATCCGGCCTATGCTCAGACGACAGAGTCCTGGGGACTGACGCCCCTGGAAGATCAACAACTCGGCGGGCTCATCATGTGGGTTCCAGCCGCCACAGTCTATATCGTAGCCGGACTGGCGCTGATGCTTGGCTGGATGCGCGAATCCGAGCGGCGTGTCAGAAGGCGTGAAGCCCGCGCATTGCTTCAGGAACAGCAGTAAGCTTAGAGCGGTTTGCGATCAGAAGTAAGGTCAGTAGCGCCAAAGGTCTCGGGCCGGTGCTTTTGCTGAGGAGAACCGGCCCGAGACCTTTGGCGCTACTGACAGGGCAACCTCCGTACAGTCATTATCCGCTCTAGGTGAAAAGAGATGAGCGGGTGCTGAAGAAGAGCCCTCTGCCTGCTGATGTGAGAGATGCCGATCAAGTGTAGTTATAGACGCAGCTCGAAGATTGCAGCGCTTCTCCTGCTGCAATCAATCCTGGCCTGTGGGCCCAACCGGACGGGGCCGCTCGCCTACGTGAGTAATGAGCGCGACGGCACGATCACTGTTATCAACACCGTCACGGACAGCGTCGTCGAGACGATCAATGTCGGCGCGCGGCCGCGTGGCATACACCTGAGCCCGGACAAACGGCTCGTCTACGTGGCGCTCAGCTACCCGTCCAACAGGCGGGAGGGCGAAGATAAGATCGCAGCTATTGATACGTCCAGCAGTAAAGTCCTGGCGAAGTACGACGCGGGCACAGACCCTGAGCAGTTCGTCGTCAGTCTTGACGGAACGCGCTTCTACATCGCCAACGAGGATGCCGGAACGGCTTCCGTCACAGACCTCGGCTCGAACCGTGTCATCGCCACGCAGGTCGTCGGGCTTGAGCCGGAAGGAGTCGCCCTGAGCCCGGACGGGCGATGGGTCTACGTGACCTCGGAAAGCAGCAGCACCGTCTCCGTCATAGACACGCAAACGAATCTGGTCGTCAAGACTTTTCTCGTCGGCGCGCGTCCGCGCGAAGCGGCCTTCTCTCCCGACGGCGCGCGCGCCTACGTCACGGCGGAGAACGGCGGGACTGTTTCCGTCGTCGATACCAGAGATCACAGCGTCGTCGAGACCATCGAGTTGCCGCGCGGCGGCGCGGCGCAGATGAAGCCGAAGGGCGTCGTCGTCTCGCCCGACGGGCAGCGCGTCTACGTCGCTACGGGTCGCGGCAACAGCGTCGCGGTGATAGAGGCCGCGAGCCATAAGCTCCTCGACATGATTGCGGTCGGCCAGCGGCCCTGGGGCATCGCCCTCACGCCCGACGGCAAGAAGCTCTACACGGCCAACGGATTGTCTAACGACGTATCGGTGATAGATACTGCGACCAACCGTTTGATTAAGACGATCAAGGCGGGCGACGGCCCCTGGGCCATCGCCATCAAGCCCTGATGGCCAGAGCGTGCGAGGCTTCGCTCCTGTGACCAAACGGCGCGCGCTTCGGACAAATCAGGATGCAGGGCCGGAAACGACGACCGAGCAATGAAGTTTTATTCAAGAGATCATCGGGGCGCAGCGGCAGCAGTTTTCTCTCTCCTTCTCCTCGCGCGTGCGGCTTCAATCTCCCTGTGCGTGCTCGCCGCGTTTCATCTCGTCGGCTCTTACGCCTGTGCGGCAAGCGCGGCGCAGCAGCAGTCGTCGCGCGTCGAGGGACTGGTGCTCGACGAATCAGGAGCGCCAATCGCCAACGCTCAAGTCTCTCTCGACGATCAATCTTCCGTGCTCGCTCAGGTGATGACCGGCGATGACGGAGCGTTTGTCTTTGACGCGGTGCAGGCGCAATCCGTCACGCTGAGAGTTCAAGCGCGCGGGTTCAGTCGCGCCGAGCGGAAGTGGAGCGCGAAAGAAAATGAGGCTTTGCCGCTCAAGATCGTCCTTCTGCCCGCGCCGATTGAAGAAGAGGTGACGATCACGGCGACGCGCACGCAGACCAGGCTCGCCGAGACGGCGGCGAGCGTCGTCGTGCTCTCTGCGAGAGATTTATCGGCGACCGCAGCCGCCACGATTGACGACGCGCTCAGACAGGTTCCGGGCTTTCAATTGTTCCGGCGCTCCGGCAGCCGCACGGCCAACCCGACTTCGCAGGGAGTCTCCTTAAGAGGCGTCGGCGCGAGCGGGGCGAGCCGCGCCCTGGTGCTTGCCGACGGCGTTCCGCTCAATGACCCCTTTGGCGGCTGGGTCTACTGGGGACGCGTCCCGCGCGAGGCAATCGGCAGCATCGAAATCCTGCGTGGAGGCTCTTCGGGTCTCTACGGCAGCGGCGCGCTCGGCGGCGTCGTGCATATCCTCACGCGGCGCTTGGGCCCAGCGCCGTCGCTTTCGCTCGAAGCCGCCTACGGCAACGAAAGGACGCCCGAGGCTTCGCTCTTCATGGGAGGGCGGCGCGGGCGCTGGGGCGCGACCATCGCCGCCGAAATCTTCCACACGGACGGCTACGTCCTCGTCCGAGAGGATGAGCGTGGGCCCATAGATACGCCCGCCGCCTCAAAGCGCGCGGCCCTGGACATAGGGCTCGAACGCGGTCTTGAAAATGAAGGCCGCGTCTTTCTACGCGCAGCTTATTTCGGCGAAGCGCGCATGAACGGCACGCCCCTGCAAACCAACCGCACACATCTCAGGCAATTGAGCGCGGGCGCGGATTGGCCCAACACTCACTTGGGCTCGATCTCCCTGCGTGCCTACGCCGCCGCGCAGCTCTACGATCAGAACTTTACCGCCGTGAACGCAGACAGGACGGGCGAGACGCTCACGCGCGTGCAGCGCGTCCCGGCACAGGTGACGGGCTTGACATTGCAATGGTCGCGCGCCGTTGGCCCAAGCCACACGCTCGTCGCCGGTCTGGATGCGCGCGAGGTGCGCGGCACGAGCGACGAGCTGGTCTTTGTCGGCAACAGGCCCACGTCAGTGGTCGGCGCGGGCGGGCGCGAGCGCACGCTCGGGCTCTACGTCGAAGACATACTGCGCCTCACGGAGCGATTGTTCATCACGGGCGGCGTGCGCTTTGACCGCTGGCGAAACTACTCTGCGCAACAGACGACGCAGCCTCTCAGCCTCGCCGCCCCTGGCCGGGTCAATCGTTTTCCTGATCGCACGGAGACGGCGCTGAGCCCACAGCTTTCCGTCCTCTACAGGCCGCAAGAGAGAATCTCGCTGACGGCGGCGGCCTATCGCGCCTTTCGCCAGCCTTCCTTGAACGAGCTCTACAGGTCGTTTCGCGTCGGCGATGTCCTGACGCTCGCCAACGAGAACCTGCGCGCGGAGCGCCTGACGGGCGCGGAGGCTGGCGCCGGGCTCGCTTTTCTCGACCGACGCCTTAACACGCGCGCGCTGTTTTTCTGGACGGAGACGACGCGCCCGGTCGCCAACGTGACCTTGAGCGTCGCGCCCGGCCTCATTACGCGGCAGCGCCGCAACCTGGGCCGCACTCGCTCACGCGGCCTTGAGATCGAAGCCGAGGCGCAAGCGGGTCAGCATTGGAATATCTCCGGCGGCTATCTTTTTTCCGATGCGACGGTCACAAGGTTTCCCGCCAACACTGCGCTCGAAGGGCTGCTCATCCCACAGGTGGCCAGGCATCAACTGACTTTCCAGATACGCTACGCGAATCCTTCTGTGATGACCGCCGGATTGCAGGGGCGCATTACGGGAGCGCAGTACGACGACGACCAGAATCGCTTCGAGCTGCATCGCTATTTCACTCTCGACGCGCTCGCCGCGCGCCGCCTCACGCGACAATTGGAGATATTCGCGGCGGCGGAGAACCTGCTTAATCAAAGCTATGAGATCGGGCGCACGCCTGTCGTCACGCTGGGCCCACCGCTTCTCCTGCGCTTCGGTCTGCGGCTGCGCCTGGGCCCGCAGCAGTGAGCGCTTCCGTTATCGCTTGGAGCGGATTGCCGATGAGTTTACGGGTATTGCTTTGCCAGTAGCGCCAAAGCTCTCGGGCGGGTCTGTGCCCGCAACCAGGACGCGCTCGGGAGCTTTGGCGCTACTGACCCGAAGGGTGCGCTATTGGCAGGCTTCGCAGGCCCTTTCAGTCGAAGAGCAAGCCCTGCCGCGTCGGGCGACGAAAAGTTGTCGGCTTATCCTCCGCATACCTCTGGCTATTGAAGCCCAGCCGCCTGCAATGCAGCTTGAAGAGCTGCTCTGTCATTCTCCATTGCTCGCTCGTTCCCTTCATGCGCGCGCCGAACTCTGCCGAGTTGAGTCGTCCGCCGCGCTCTTCCCTGATGTGTTTCAGTATGCGTTCGGCGCGATTCGGCAGACGTTCCTTCAAACGCTGCTCGAAGTAGGGCGCGACGCTTCCCGGCAGGCGAAGCATGGTCATCCAGGCGACCGTCGCCCCGGCCTCGCGCGCACGCTTGAGCAGCTCCGGGATGTGCGAATCGTTGAGGCCGGGCGAAAGCGGCGCGATCCCGATTCCGGTCTTGATGCCCGCTCGGGACAACTCCTCCATCGCGCGAAAGCGTGCAGATGGCGATGGCGCATAAGGCTCTAAAGCGCGCGCCGTCTCGTCGTCTCTGAAAGGGATAGTGAAGAAGACGGAACACCTGGCCGCGTGGGCCAACTCGCCTAACAGCTCCAGGTCACGACGAACCAGCGCGGACTTCGTGACGATGCTCGCGGGCTGGCGAAATTCCAGGCACACCTCAAGGCAGCGGCGCGTCAACTGGTAATGCGCCTCTAAGGGAAGATAGGGATCGGAAGTGAAGGAAAAGACCAGCTCGTCGCCGCGCCATGAAGGCTTCATCAGCTCTTCCCTGAGAAGCAGAGGCGCGCGCACCTTGGCCACGATCTTGCGCTCGAAATCCGTGCCCGCGCCGAATCCCAGATACTCGTGCGTGGGGCGCGAGAAGCAGTAGCTGCACGCGTGCGTGCAGCCGCGATAGCAGTTGATGGAATAATCAAAGCCCACGTCAGGGCTCTTGTTATGCGTAATGATGGAGCGCGTCGCCGTCTCTTCAAAGACTTCGAGGCGCGCTGCGGGCGGCTCGCCGATCCACTCCACGTCCGTCGTGAGCCAGGGGTTCGGAGGATTCTCCACGTAGCGCATCAGAGAGTTAAGTGCCCGGCCAGCAGCGCCCCCCGGCGCTGCTGGCCGGAGCCTTCGAGCCTCGTCCTTAAGCAGCTTTTCGCCTTGGAAGTGAAGAGCGTTTGACCTGCAATCCGAGGCGCTCACGCAGACCCGGACAGGCATCCAGCTCGCGCTCGGGGATGCACTGCGCGCACACCCACTTCCCGTCAGCGTCGCGCATGTGCAGGCGGTCCGCCGTCCTGCGGCACGCTTCACATTTGAAATCCTTGCTCATCTGAGTTGACCTCCAAATCCGTCTTAAGCGACGCGTGCCCTCTGCTGCGCCGGGTCGTATT
Source organism: Pyrinomonadaceae bacterium (assembly GCA_036389095.1). GTDB lineage: Bacteria > Acidobacteriota > Blastocatellia > Pyrinomonadales > Pyrinomonadaceae > DASQYE01. The sequence continues at coordinate 49,004 of DASVQM010000002.1, read as the reverse complement.
CGTAGGCCAGATACCAGCGCGCGATGAATTTGAGCACAGCCGAGACGTGCTTACATTCAAAGCCCGGTTCGGCATTGCCGCGATAGATAAAGTCTGCGCAGGTGCAGGCCAGGTGTTTCGTCTCCGGGTCGCGGAAGAGGTGATAATCACGCTCTGCGCCCGTCTCCGAACGCGCGATCCATCCGTAGGGCTCAGCCTCGAAAACCTTAATGCGCTCGGAGCGCGCGGCCCGCTGCTCCGCCGCCGTAAAAACGTGTACTTTCCCCGCCTCTCTCTTTTTCATGCTCGTTTTCATGCGAAGCATTATAGCACGTTTCATCCGGCTGTGCCACAATGTTTCACGCATGAAACGCAACTCGAAAAAGCCGAGTGGCGCGCGACCGAGGCGCGGCTTCGGCCACAGGCTGCCAACCTCGAATTGACGTACCTATACAGTTGAAACTGCGTGTGATACACTGTCCCACGTCTGCAACACAAAAGGGGCGCTGGCTCATCATTCCGAGAGTGGCGGCAGGCGAGGAGCGCTCAGAAGCCGGGCTTAAGAGGAGCAAAGATAAAGGCCATGTCATTTAACAAGATCATCGTTGTCGGAAACCTTGGGCGCGACCCTGAGATGAGGTACACGCCGCAGGGCACGCCCGTCTGCACCTTCAGCCTCGCGTCGAACGAGCGTCGGAAGACGAGCGCGGGCGAACAGCAGGACATCACCACCTGGTTTCGTGTGACGGTCTGGGGCAAGCAGGCCGAGACGGTCTCGAAGTACCTGTCGAAGGGCAGGAGCGTGTACGTCGAAGGACGCCTGCACGTTGAAGAGTGGACGGACAAAGAGGGCAAGCCGCGCCACACGCTCGAAGTCAACGCGAGCGACGTGCATTTCATAGACGGCGCGAACGCCGCTGATCGTGAAGGCATCGCTGTGGGCCCATTCGATCAAACGAGAAGCCAGCACGCGTCGCGTCCAGCCGGAGGCAGAGTTTCGCCGCGACCCTCTCATGCGGAAGAAGACTCGATTCCGTTTTAAGCGACGGCAAAGTCAAAGCCGAGTGGTGATTGAGCCCGATAGAAGCATATGAGTGAAGAGTTGACACAGGAGATGACGAGCGCGCTCGTGCCCGCTGATCGCTCGCAATTCATGCCCGCGATGTCCATCGAGCTGGCCGTCGAGCGTTACAACACGATCACGGAGTTCGTCAGCCGCGTGCTGCGCCGCGACGTTGATTACGGCATGATTCCCGGCACGGAGAAGCTGACGCTGCTCAAGCCCGGCGCGGAGAAGCTGACCACCTTCTTCGGGCTCAGCACGCGCTTTCAGTTGATCGAGCGGATAGAAGATTGGACGGGCGAAGATCACAACGGCGAGCCTTTCTTCTACTACCTCTATCGCTGCCAGCTCTTTCGCGGCGACCTGCTGGTGGCGGAGGCAGACGGCTCCTGCAACTCGCGCGAGACGAAGTATCGCTACCGCGAAGCGCAGAGAGTGTGCCCGGAGTGCGGCCAAGCGGCCATCATCAAGGGCAAGGAAGAGTATGGCGGAGGATGGCTTTGTTTTCGCAAGAAGGGCGGCTGCGGCGCGAAATTCGCTGCCGGTGACGACGTCATAGAAAGCCAGCAAGTGGGCCGCGTGCCCAACGCGGAGATCGCAGACCAGGTCAATACGATTCAAAAAATGGGGCAGAAGAGGGCGCTCATCGCAGTGACTTTGCTGGCCGTCAATGCCTCAGAGTTTTTCACGCAGGACGTGGAGGATTTCATCAGCACGTCTGCCGCCGCAGGGGCACAAGCGCCCGCCGCTTCCGCCCGCCCGGGCGAGCAGCAGCCAGCCGGGAACAAGATCATCACGGACGAGAGGAAGTTTTCTTCGGGCTCGAATCAACGTGTTGGCCCAGGCGTTGAAGAGAACAATCTGCGCGCGGAAATTCTCGCCGCGTGCCGCAGCCTTGGCAAGACGGAAGAGCAGCTCCTGGACTGGCTGCGGAAGAAGTATGAGACGGCGAGCGTAGAGGGGCTGACGCTTCAACAGAAGCGCGAGGTGCTTGCGTTCCTGCACAACAAGATCGCCAAAGAGAGGGCCGCTTGAAGATGGGCCCATGCTGCTTGATGAGCGAGTCCGGGCCGCCTCAGGCTTCTTTGAGCGATTAGAGATTAGCGGCAGGCGTGAGGTAATCTCTATCCGAGATGAGCTTGACTGGGATTGTACTGCGGTTCGATTCAGGGACGCTGCTGCTTGACGGAGCCGTGCGTGAGAGCGCTGTCCCGCAGGCGTTTCGCTGGGACGAGAGGGTAATGCGCTGGCGCGCTCCCGCCTGGGCCTATCGCCACGTCGTCAGGGATTTGATTCGCTCGGAGACGCCCTACGAAGACCGCGCGCGCGCCTATCTGGAATTTGATTTCCCCACACAGCTACAGGTCGAGCCGCGTCCTTACCAGCAGCAATCAATCGCCGAATGGCGCAGGCACAATCGCTGCGGCGTGGTGATTCTTCCGACGGGCGCGGGCAAGAGCCTCGTGGCACAGATGGCGATTGAACAAACGAAGCGACAGACGCTCGTCATCGTCCCGACCATTGATTTGATGAACCAGTGGTACGACCTGCTGCTCTCCTGCTTTCAGGCCGAAGTGGGATTGATCGGCGGCGGCTATTACGAGGTCGGAGCATTGACGGTGACGACCTACGCTTCGGCCTTTCGCTTTATGGAGAGGCTCGGCAATCAATTCGGTCTGATCATCTTCGACGAATGCCATCATCTTCCGAGCAGCATGTACGCTTACGCGGCGGAGATGGCGATTGCTCCCTTCCGGCTGGGCCTGACGGCGACGCCGGAGCGCGCAGACGGGGCCGACAGCAGCCTCGAACAACTGATTGGCCCAATCGTTTACCGGCGCGAGGCGCACGAGCTGGCCGGAGAGTACCTGGCCGATTACAGCATCGTCCGCATCAACGTCCGGCTCAGTCCCGAAGAGCGCGAGCGATACGAAGAGGAGCGGGCGATCTTTCGTCGCTTTCTACAGGAGAAGCGCATTGATCTGGGCTCTTTGCGCGGCTGGCAGATGTTTATCGTGGCGAGCGCGCGCAGCGAAGCGGGCCGACGTGCGATGCTCGCCTACAGGGAATCCAAGCGCATCGCGCTCGGGACGGAGAGTAAGCTGCGAGTGCTCTCGCAACTGCTGGCGCGGCACAGGCGAGACCGGACGCTGATCTTTACCGCCGAGAACGAGATGGTCTATCGCATCTCGGAACAGTTTTTTATCCCGGCGATCACGCACGAGACAGGCATCAAGGAGCGCCGCCAGTGGCTCGAAGCTTTCAACCAGGGAGAGGTCTTGGCGCTCGCCACTTCCAAGGTGCTCAACGAAGGGGTCAATATCCCGGAAGCTTCCGTCGCCATCGTCCTTTCCGGCTCGGGCTCTTCGCGCGAGCACATACAGCGCCTCGGGCGCATACTCCGCAAGCAGCCCGAGAAGGAAGCGATTCTTTATGAAGTCGTGACGAGCGAGACGACCGAGGAGAATATCAGCCGCCGCAGAAGCGATGCCGGGCAGTTTCGGGAGGCGAGACATGAAACGGAGGAGTCGAGCCGAGCGCGGCGACTGGTTTAGATTATGTTGACGGCTGATCTGGCACAGAGCTGGCAGCGCGCGGGCCGCACGGGCCCACGCTACATAGAGACAGATGATGCCGGTTACCTGCGCGACGCATCCGAGCTCATCAAGCTCTTCCGAGAGCACGAGGGACGAGCGCGACAGGAGTTGGACGCGGCGCTCGAAGCCTATGTCGGGCTCGGCACGGACTATAAAATCCTGCGCGGGCTCATCAAGCTGCTGACGGATCGCTGCCGGTTTGAGACGACGAGCCCGGTCGACCCGGCGGAGATTCGCCGCGCCCTCTTTCTGCACGCGCGCGCCTTTCACCCCGTGATTGCAGAGGAGGCCCGGGCAGAAGTGGCCGGGGCGGTCGCGCTTGAGCTCGGGTGCGCGCCCGATCTCTTGCTCTCAAGTCTGTACGCTGACCTGGCCTCGAACCAGAAGCTCCTGGAGTTTGAACATCTGAACGAAAGCGAACTGCTCGATCTCTATAATCTGGCCCAGGCCCAGGCGCTGCTCTATCGCTGCCTTGAGATGCGGCTCACGATAGAGCCGCAGCAGGGCACGGAGAATTATCGAGAGCTGTTCGGCGCGGTCAAGGCTTACAGGTTGATTCACACGATCAAGGGCAGCCCCGGTCAAGGTTACGAGGTGCGCCTCGACGGGCCCGTCTCGATGTTTCATCGCTCGCAGAAGTACGGCGTGCAGATGGCGGTCTTTCTGCCTGCCCTGCTGCTCTGCCGTGGGTGGCGTATGCGGGCGGAGATCGCGCAGAAGCCCGGCGGCGGCATCTCGCTTTTCGAGATGGACAGCAATCAAACACGGCTGCGCTCGCATTACGTGAGTGACGCCGCGATGCGTGAGACTTCAGCGCAGGAGAGATTCACGGAGAGCTGGGCCAGGTTCGAGAGCCCCTGGTCGCTTGAGCCGAGCACGGAGGTCATAGACCTTGGCGAGAGCGCCTTCATCCCGGATTTCTCGCTCACGCACCCTGAAGGCAGGCGCATCTATCTTGAGATTCTGGGATTCTGGACGCCGCGACACCTCGCCGAAAGATTGAAGGAGTTCGAGCATGCCGGAGTGACGAACTACATCCTCGCCGCCTGGGATGAGCTCAGAGGAAGCCGCGAGCCGCTCACGAGAGTTCCGCCCCATACCATCATTTTTAAAAGCAAGCTCGATCCGGTCTCGGTCGAGCTGGAACTGAATAGACTGATAGCGGGCGAGCAGTTCTCGTAAGACGCCACGCGCAGAGCCCGGCAGCTTTATCCATGCACTTTAACGTCAAACAGCTCTACACGCCGCAGCTTGAGATTTACGAGCTCAACGAGCGCGCGCTGATTATTGACACGGAGACGGTCGGCGCCGGGCCCACGGTCGAGATCATAGAGATTGCGTTCGGTGATATTAACGGCGAGATAGTTTATGAATCGCTCGTCCAGCCGGTCTTCAACGCTTTGCCGCCGCTCTCCAAGCATCATCGCTTCGACAGGGCGGAACTGAAGGGTGCGCCGTGCTGGAAAGACATCTGGCCGCAGGTCTCCGCGATCATTGAGGGCCGCCTGCTCGTCGCCTACAACGCCGCCTTCGACCGCCGCGCCTTTGCCGCCGAATGCTCACGCTATCATCAAAGCTCGCAGGAGCGCGGCTGGCGCTGCGCCATGCAGCTTGTCAAGAAGACGCTCGGCACCAGAAGGTCGCCGACCTTGAGCGAAGCCTGCGCCTTCTACGGCCTTGAGGGCGGCAATCACCGCGCGGCGCGAGACGTGCAGGCCACCTGCCAGTTGCTCAAAACTCTGGCGGGAAAAAGCAAAGGATGAAGGCGGAAGGATGAAAGAAATGCTTCCGATTCTTGAGCGCTTTTATTTCATCCTTCTATCGTGGCGGTGACTCGCAAGCTGCGTGAACCGTGATTGAAAGAGAGCAGCGAGTGTGAAAGAACTATTGACCATAGAACTTGTGCCGAGGACTTCCTGGTATCGCAACGTGCGCTCGAATGTCACAGCCGCCGTGTGGGAGCGGCTTAAAAGACTAACGTCCGTGCGCGCGGGCAATGTTTGCGAGATATGCGCCGGGCGCGGAAAGAAGTGGCCGGTCGAATGCCATGAGGTGTTCGACTATGACGACGAGCGACATGTGCAGAAGCTGGTCAGGCTCGTCGCGCTCTGCCCATCCTGCCATGAGGTCAAGCATATAGGTCTGGCCGGAGCGCGCGGAAACCACGGGTGGGCCGTCGCGCACCTGGCGCGCGTTAACGGGTGGTCAATCGCCGACGCGGAGCTATACGTCGAAGCCAGTTTCGAGCTGTGGCATCGGCGTAGCTGTCACCAATGGCAGTTAGACCTTTCGTACTTAGAAGGGTTCGACATCGCCGCCGCAACAACTACTGCTTCGCCACGGGCGCGCGGATAATTTTCCGGGATATGCTGACGGCAACCAGCCAGACTGAAGGGCTCAAGCTCGCGGCCTGGGAAGCAAACAAAGCGCAAAGACCTTTCATCTGCCACTGCTGCGGGCAGACGGTCACGCTGCGCAAGGGGGGAATCCGTGCGCCGCACTTCGCACACCAGCCGCCCGTCACCTGTGAATATGGAACGGGAGAATCCGAAGAACATCGCCGCTGCAAGATCAGTATTTATGAGAGCCTGAGCGCTCATCCGCGCATTACCAAATGCGAGATCGAGCGCAACCTCGGCACTGTCAGACCGGACGTGAGCGCCTATCTGGACAAGTTGCCTTTCGCCATCGAGGTCCAACTGAGCAGCCTGTCGCTCGCCAAGATCACTTATCGCACGGCTGAATATGCGCGTCGCGGAATCTACGTGCTGTGGCTTCCTCTCTATAGCGAGGCTTTAAAAGGTGAGCTGTACCACCCGCGCCCATGGGAGCGCTGGCTTCACGCGGCCTATTTCGGCAGGGTCTACTACTGGCTCGAAGGCTTGCAGGTCGTGCCCGTCCACTTCAGAGATTATTACGCGAGCGTCCATGGCCGGACGCGCGATTATCGCAAGCTGTCGCCGAAGAAAGTTCCGCTCGATGGCCGCACCGCGATTCTCACAGAGGACTTCGGGCCCGTTCACAGGCAAGCCTGGGCCAACGACTATATCTCCATCCCCCAATCGAGGCTTCTCATAGATAAGCAGGCGGCGTGGTACTAAGAAAGGATGAAGGATGAAAAAAGAAAGTTAATAGGGAAGGACAGAGATTGTGCAGGATAAAGAATAAGAGATGAACAATTCAGTCAACAATGCTTTTATCTTTCCTCTTGCTTTTAGTTTTCATCCTTCATCCTTTTCTTCACTGTGTCGAGGTCTTGCTGGAAGGTCTGCCGATGTGTATGTGTGGGCCTGTGGCAGAGCCGGGCACGGCCTCTCTGAAGGCGATGAAGGGGATGCGCTGGCTGCTCAGGTAGGAGATCAGCGATTTGCCTTCGGGACTGTCCGGGTGCAGCGCGACATCTATTGCGTTGCGATGATCGTAGCCCCAGCGATTGTGAAGCTCCGACTGCCCGTAGGCGCTCACAGGCAGCGCGCGGCCGAAGCGCCCGACGAAGAAGCTTTCGATCTTCGCTGCTTCGGAGATGTCCCAGTTGCCGGAACCGACGTAGCGTATGTAGGCGACCCTCTTCACGGAAGAGCTTCTTATCGTTGCGGCTACGACCGAAGACGAAGCGGCGACGGCTTCCGTCTCGACCAGCGCTTCGGCCAGCATTTGATCCGCCGCTTTGAGCTTCTGGCGCACCTCTTCGACCTGTCCTTTAAGCTCGACAAGAGCCGCCTCGCTCTTCTCAAACTCCACGCGCGAGATGAGGCCGTCCCTGTAAAGCTCTTTCACCCGCGCCAGCTCTTCGGTCGCCTGCGCCACCCTGTTCTCACGCAGCGCCATCAGGTCTCGTAAGCTCGATTTGTAGGTTTCCGTGGCCTTGACGAGCGCGGCATGATCGCTCCTGAGCGTCTCCTGTTCGCCTGCGCGCGCGACGACGACCGTCTCGCCCTGCGGCTTTTGTGTCGCGGCGGTGCGCTGCGCTCTTGAGCTTTGAGCGAACGCCAGAGAGGGCGTCAACAGCAGGAAGGCTATAAGCCCTATTTTAAGTTTTCCGTCGGCCATGATTTTTAGATGCTTCAGCCGCGCTTCCAGTCCGCCGCCGCGATGGAAATAATCAATTCTCCCGAGCCATATACGCTCGATTGCCCTTCGCAGTTTCGCTTGAAATGCCTTCGCCTGTTGCGCGGCACGCTCGAACGCAACGGTCGGGCCGGTAAAAGCGGCGCGCGCTCTGCAAGCATGAGTCGCTTTCCCTTAAAGGCAAGCTCGCGTGAAGGGGGAAGCGCTAACTGAATTGTGCGGGGATGACGACGGCTCTTTATGGGAGTGGGCCGGGCGAGAGATAGGGAGATGCTTTCGGGTTTTTGCCGGGCCGACGAAGAGTCAATCTGCCGTCCGACCTGTATCCTTCAGGTCTTCAATGCGCCAGTGAGTGGATTGGCCCACATGGGTCATGCGCCCCTTGGCATCAATCTCGTAGTCCGGGACGCCGTAACGCTTCCAGACCTGCGGGTCGTAGAGCGCGTAGCCGCCACCGCGCGCCACGCTTGCGACGAACTCTTCACCGTCCGGGAACGCATAGATGCCGCGCTCTCTCAGCTCGATTCTGCTTGAAGATGAATCTTCTTTCATGTGTCCAGGATAATTCGGCATCAACGATCAACCTTCGAGCCCTTCTCAACGGGCCGGTTCAAACTCCGCCGCCGTATGTTGCCCGACCAGACCCATCAACTCGACGCGACCGTTCGAGAGCACGCGCAGCACCGTAAAGGTGCGTTCGTTGCCATCGCGCCCCGGCATCACCTCGGCGCGGAAAGTCAGAGACATGCCGACGCGCGCCCATGCCGAGACGGTGCTGCGCTGCTTGCGCAGGGCGCGTCGTGCCTTCGCCTTTTTATAATTGAGCACGTGAATGAATTAGCCTGCGCATGCGGTCTGGAAAAAGCACGTCTATCTTTTGCGGCTCGATGACGGCGGTCACTTCGCCCATGCCGTAGACCGGATGCATCATCGTTTGACCGGCGCGATAGGTGCGCGTGCGATCATAGGGGGCTCCTGATTTCGCCGTCGAGCGGACGCCTGAGCCACCAATCTTGTTCTTATAGGTGCTGCGCGTCCCGCATTTCGGGCAGTTGACGCGCGAGATCATGCCGCGCTTATTGACGGAAGCGACGACGTGTCCGCGCTCCTCGCCGCAAACATCACACAACTTCTCGACGCGGTCGCCGACTGCATAGCTCTGCTTTTCCATGACTCCTTCCCTCTCCCGGCGACACTGTGGCATGGCGCTCCGGGTTACAAACAGCCTTTGACGGCTTACTGACTGATTGAGTTGACGGGCACGACGAACGCCTATTTATAACGGTAAGTGATGCGACCCCTCGTCAGGTCATAGGGGGACAGCTCGACGCTCACGCGGTCGCCCGCCAGAATGCGTATAAAGTTCTTGCGCATCTTGCCGGATATCTGGGCCATGACGACATGGTCGCTGCCGTCCAGCCGCACTTTGAAAAAAGCGTTGGGCAGCTTATCCACGACCACGCCCTCCGCTGGAATCAGGTCTTCTTTTGACAAACTGAGATTCTCCTTAAAATAAGTTCTTTGTAGGTCAACGCGCCTCACGGGCGATTCAAAGGCCGTTTCATTGTAGGGGTTGCCGTCTCTTGAAAGAGCGCCCTGACCGCGTTGTTTTAAAAATTGACGCCCCCAGCTTAAATGCTTCGGTCGCTGGGGGCGCGCGCTGCTCTTAAAATAGTTGCCGGTTTCGTTCGGCAAGAGGAGCTTACCAGCGAGGCGCGCGGTCGGCGTCGCTGCCGCCGAAGTCTCTGCGATTGCCGCCGCCGCGATTTCCACCGAAACCGCCGCCGCGCCCGCCGCCACCGCGATTGCCGCCGAAGCCGCCACCGCGACCACCACCGCCGCCGCGATCTTCGCGCGGTCTGGCTTCGTTGACGTTCAGATTGCGACCGTTAAGCTCTTTGCCGTTGAACTGCTCTATGGCCTTCTGGCCTTCCTCTTTGGAAGCCATCTCGACGAAGCCGAAGCCGCGCGAGCGACCCGTCTCGCGGTCTTCCACGACCGAAGCGGACTCGACCGTCCCGGCCTGGGCGAACAATTCCTGTAAATCTTCGCTCGAAGTCTGGAAAGCGAGATTGCCGACGTAAAGTTTCATAGACATACCTGTGTACCTCTCCTCAGGAGGAGGAATCGAAAGAAGCTCGAATCAAGGTCGCTTCGGTGTAACGGTGGCAGCGAAGGCTCGCGTTCGGATGCTCATTGCGGAGCGGCTTCTGAAGTTGAAAATTTAGCCCGCTCTCGAACTATCCAAACGCCGCCACCAACTGATCGAGGCGCGGGGCGCATCACCGTATGATGCGCGAGAGAAGGAGTATTCACTAGCCATAATGCACTATCCTGGCCGTAGTTGCAAGTAAGCGTCGGATGAATTGGCCCAATCACGCGCCTCTGAAATACAGCTCATCCGCCTCTCATCCGCGCTCGCATTCCCGCGCCTCGAAACGGCCCGTTGCAGCCCCTTTCAGAGCCCCTGCGAGGCAGTCCTCGCCTCTCCAGCCTCGGCCCGCAGGCGACCAGATACAAACCCGGCAGCGCCCCGCATCTCTCGCTTGACCTCGAACGCGTCAAATGGTCGTCGGCGGGCGGGAATTAAAGAGTAGCGATAGTCGCTTGACAACGAAACCGTGACCTCTCTGCCATAACTAAACAGCAATACTCATATAAACTCTGGACAAATAGGGGCAGGCTCGAAGACGGTAACGCTTAAGCCGCCGAAGGCCCGCCAAAGATAATAGCGTGGGCCGACATCTGGCGGCCCATGCTGATCACTGGGGATATCTCTCGCCATCTTATCCAAATTATTAAGTATGGGAGGGGAGAACCGTTAATTTTCAGAAGGAGATAGTAGAAATGGCAACTGCACAGAGCGCAATGACGGGCAGCGGAACGCAGACGGGCACAAGCGCGGGCACTCTCAAGAGCGGCCCGGACGCAGCCGAGACAATGCTTTCCAAGGTAGATGAATCAACCAAGCAGACGACGGGCATCAGCCTCTTCCATATCCTGACGCTTGGCTCGATTGGCGCATCAATCGCCCTCTTCTTCACGGGCAACAAGCAGGCAGGCATCTTCGTCGGCCTCTGGCCGCCGACGTTTCAGGCTTTGAAGTCAGCGGTCGAGAACAGCAAAAAAGAGAGCGGTGGCCGGTAAAGCTCTCGGGCGAGCTTGTACACGACCTTTACCGCGGGGCGCGCGTGCCGACGAAACGCTGGATTGATGGCGGCTCGTCGGCAAGCGCCCTACGGCGCAACCCGGTTCGACAAAGATGCTCACAATTCGCTAAAGTTTCGGCGCGAGCATCAACTATTAAAACGTGCGACGGAGATCAAACAGGTCATGTCCAGACAATTTTCTTCCAATGATGAGAGCGCGCAGGGAGGGCTCGACTGGCGAGCGCAGATCAGCGAGCACCCCTTAGCATTCAGCGCCGGTGCGCTGGCCGCAGGCTTTCTGGTCGGCTACGGCCTGGGCGGCGCATTGCCATCGTCAAGCAGTGAGAGGCGTTCGCCCGGCTCTTTGCCGCGGGCGACGATGGGCGGAGCGGACGGCGTACCCGCCCACGAGGAGCTGCACCTACAGGATACCCTTTCGGGAATTTCCGGGCAGGGCGCTTCCTATCTGGGCGGCGATCAGGATTGGCCCCAGACCGCAGCATCCAGCAAACCCGGCCTGGTCGAGAAGTTCAAGAACACTCAGGCGTTCGACCGGCTGCAAGCTGAGGTGTCTAAGCTCGGAGAGCGCCTCTTGAGCGAACTGTCCAGAGTCGGACAGGAGGTCGTGCTGCCTGCGTTGACGGGTAAGATCAAAGAGATGGTCGGCGTGGATGTCTCGGCACAACAGGCGGGCGCGCAGGGCAACAGGGCACAGGGAACCGGGACTATTTAAGCTCCGCCCAGGCTTCGCGTCCACGCCTTCAAGAGCGCTTGAGAGACCCGAAGCGTGCGAGAGCGTCCCGCTCGACAAGGAGGGTGGAGTGTTAGCCACTATCGGATATCTTCTGGCCTATGCGTTAATCGGGCTGGTTGCGGCGCTGATTTCCAGGCGTTTTATGCCGGGTAGAGTTCCGGCAACCTCTGCCGAATTGATAATCTGGGGAATCGTCGGCGCTTTTGTCGGAGGACTTGGGGCTCTGGCCCTCTTAAAATATGGTTTTGCCCAGAGCCAGGCTCACGGGACAGGCGGCGACTATGCTGCCGTCAAGGACGGCTCGGCGAGCGAGCCGGGCTACTGGATGAGCGCCCTGGCGTCAGCGCTCGGCGCTCTTGTGGCTCTGGCCGCTTATAAGCTCCTTAAGGGTAAACGCTCAGAGCTCTGAAGAGCCTTGAAGCTGCGTAAATATGAAGAAGGCGTGTTCTGTGTAGAACACGCCTTCTTCATATTTACTATCCGCTTATCCCTGCGCGGTGCGGCCTCTGCCGCCGGCGCTCGCTTCAGGCTTAGCTGCTTGCCTCTTCTTCCGCGTCGTCCTGCGAGTTCTGCGTCGCCTGAATTCTGGCCGGTTCCCAGACCATGCCGCGCCATTCCTTCTTAGCCTTGATGATCGAGAGAGAGGCGAGCGGCTGCCGCAGATCACGCACCAATCTCACGACCTCTGCGACCGTTTCGATATGTGAGCCGCGCGCTCCCGGCACGCTGATGCGTATGTGGCTGCCGACGGCAGGGAGTTGCGCGAAGGTGACCATCGCGCCCGACGGGCCGACATTCTCGGTCGTGCCCTCTGCGATGACGTGCTTGCCCGTGCTCTCCTCGTCCCACTCGGCGTGCACCGGCAGGTTGACCAGAAATCGCGGCCCCGTGCTCTGTTCAATATCTGTGAATGACATGGTTTCTCCCGCTGGTTGTTAACAATCCCTTTCGATAAAAATCGGGTCTGACATACCCGAAGCAGTGCGCTTGAAGATTCGAGAGCACAAAGCAAGGGTTTAGATGTCGGACGCCGGGAAAAGTTGTATTGAATCCGGCGCTCTTTTAGGACGGCGGCGGGCAACTCCTCTTTATTTAATGCATCTTAAATATGCAGCCGGATTAAGGAGATGGAGAGCGCCGATGAGCGTTGCGACGAGCGCGAAGGTTCTGGAGGTCATGAGCAGCTTTGCCGAGGTCATGTCGAGGCTGCTCCTCGATCAGCACCAGAAACAGCTCGCCGAGCTAGACCTCACGCTCTTGCAGGCACAGGTTCTAAGGCTGCTCAGGCGCGGCCCCGTGCTGACGGGACAACTGGCCGTCGAGCTGGGGATTTCCGCCCCGGCCATCACGCAGTTGACGGATCGCCTGATGCGCAAGCAGTTGATCGAGCGCCGGGCGAGCGCAGCCGACAGACGCGCTATCTCGATTGCGCTCACGGCCAAAGGCAAGCGCCTGGTAGACCAGTTTCGCCAGCGCCGCCGCGACATCTTCAACGAGGCGCTCAAAAGCCTGGACGAGCCTGAACAATCGCAGGTCGCCTCGGCCATGGAAAAGATAGTTGCGGCTCTGGAAGAGTATGAACAAAGGATGGCGAAGAAATATCGCAGGGGAATCAACAAGGGAACATCTGATCGGTCAAGATCAAGGGAGAATGAAAGAGTATGAATAGCATCAAGAACAAGTTGGTCGCGCTCGTGGCGATCATGGCGATTGCAGCTTCAGCCGCCTTCGCCGCTCCGACACAGCCTGTCGAGAAGACGCTTACGCACGAGCAGATCATGAAGAAGGTTCGCAAAGAGCTGGTCACGCTGCCGTGGTACGGAGTGTTTGACAATCTGGCTTACAAGGTCGAAGGCGAGACGGTGACGCTCTATGGCCAGGTCTTGCGTCCCGTGACGCGCAGCGATGCCGCACGGCGCGTCGCGCAGATTCCGGGCGTCGCGCGGGTCATCAATCAGATAGAGGTCTTGCCGCTCTCGAACTTTGACGACGAGATACGCGAGCGCACCTACAACACCCTATTCAACACGGGCGGGTTGTATCGTTACGCGATGGGCTCAAATCCCTCGATTCACATCATCGTCAATCGCGGTCATGTGACGCTCGAAGGTGTTGTCGCCAACGAGATGGACAAGCAGCTCGCCTACATGGCGGCCAACTCCGTCACCTCTTTCTCTGTGACGAATAACCTCCGCACCGAGAGCGGTGATAGCGAGCTTTACTAAGAGCCGACGAACGCACGCGGCGTCTCAGCTAAGCAGTCAATGAGGCCGTGCTGGTTATTAAACCAGCACGGCCTTCTCTTATCGAAGCATGAGAGATCGCATCGCCGGTCGGAAATCTCAGAAACAGTTTCGCCCCTTCCGTCTCTCAATCTCAAAACATGAGGCTCAAGCTACTCTCACGGAGTAGCTTGGGCTTTATTCATTTCAAGCGCTCCATGCGCGGTCAGGAGCATGTCGGCCGCGAAAGCTTCGACCCATCTGGCATCATGATTGCTTCTATCTCATTAAACAGGCTGCCTGTTCACAAAAAGGGCGGAAAACGGATGCGTGTGCACTGTGTTCGATTACTGAATACGTACGAATGTATGGCGCGCACGTTCGTTTATTGAACATCGTAGGAGGAAGTTCGAGATGGCAGACGAAAAGAATACGAATGATAACAAGAGTATGGGTACGGCGGCGGGAGCCAACGCCGGGGGAACTGCGCGGCAGGGCGACGTGAAGACCGAGCGCGGCGGCGAACAGTCGGACCAGATCAGTGGCGAGACGCAAAAGGGCGCGCACAATCAGGAGGCGAAGAATCGCAACCCGCAGGGCAACAAGACCGACAATGACCCAAGGTTCCGTGAGGGCGGCGATACCTTCTAAGGATAAGCTCGAGCGTGTATGGAAGCTTGGCAGTTAAGCGCACGGCTCCTGCTGCCGCGCGCCTGACGCAGACCCGTACGCTTAACGCCTGCTTCCGAAGACGAAGGGGACATCACAGATGAGCACGAATGCTTCCACTGCCACAGACGATAATAGCTGGCGAGCGAATCTAATCGAGAGTGAAGAAGGGATCAGGCAGTTGTTGGCCCACATACGCCGCGTCGCGGTGCTCGGCATGAGACCCGAGAGCCATTCCTATAAACCGGCCTTCTATGTCCCGCAGTATCTCGCCTCGGCGGGCCTCGAAGTCATCCCCGTGCCGGTTCATCACCCGGACGTGACTTCTATCCTCGGGCAGAAGACCTACCGCAAGTTGACGGACATACCCGGCGACGTGGACCTCGTGGATGTCTTTCGCCGCGCCGAGGACATTGACGCTCACCTCGAAGACATTCTCGCCAAGCGTCCCGGCGCAGTCTGGTTCCAATCAGGCATACGCAACGACAGGGCTGCCGCGCGGCTCGCCCAGGCGGGAATCAAGGTCGTGCAGAATCGCTGCCTGATGGTTGACTACAGGCAGAAACGCTAACCCCGCTGAGCAAAAGCAAAGACCACACAGACTGAATAGAGGAGATCGAGCATGGGCGTACAACTCAGGAAACTCGAGGAGCAGACGGTCGTCATCACGGGCGCTTCGAGCGGCATAGGGTTGGTGACGGCGAGGATGGCCGCAAAGCGCGGGGCGCGACTTGTCCTGGCAGCGCGCAGTGAAGAGGCGCTGCGTCAATTGACGGACGAGATCATAGCCGCTGGCGGGGATGCCATCTACGTCGTCGCCGATGTCGGGCGCGAAGAGGACGTGCGCCGCATCGCCGATACCGCGATCAGGCATTTCGGAGGCTTCAATACCTGGGTCAACAACGCCGGAGTCTCCATCTATGGACGGCTGCTCGATATCCCCTCAGAAGATCAGCGCCGTCTATTCGACACCAATTTCTGGGGAGTCGTTTACGGCTCGCTCGCAGCCGCCCGTCACCTGCGCGGTCGAGGCGGCGCGATCATCAACGTCGGCAGCACCCTCTCTGACCGCGCGATCCCGATTCAGGGGACGTATAGCGCCTCAAAGCACGCGGTCAAGGGATTCACCGACGCGCTCAGGATGGAACTGGAATCAGACGGCGCGCCCATTTCCGTCACGCTCATCAAACCGGGCGCGATTGATACGCCCTACCCGCATCACGCGAAGAACTACATGGAGGCGGAGCCGACAGTGCCTCCGCCCGTCTACGCGCCCGAAGTCGTCGCCGAAGCGATACTCTATTGCGCCGAGCACCCGGAGCGCGACGTGTTCGCTGGCGGCGGCGGCAAAGCCATCTCGATGACCGAGAAATATGCGCCGCGCCTGACCGACAAAGTTATGGAATGGACGATGACGCGCATGCAGAAGAGCGACGAGCCGCCGCGCCCGCTCGAAGACAACGGTCTCGATAAACCCTCCGGCGAGCTGAAAGAGCGTGGCGGAGGGCACACCTACGTCGCCGAAAGCAGCCTCTATACGAAAGCCTCTCGCCATCCCGTCGTGACTACGGCGGTGCTCCTGGGCGCGAGCCTGGCCATCGCCGCCCTCTGGCGTCCGACGCGAGAGCAGGGTTTGAAGGAATGATGCGAGTCATCCAAAGGAAGAATTTAACAGGATGGACAGGATAAGAACTGAAAGAAGGATGAAAGACAAAAGCACTGCTGCAATGAATCCGGTCTTTGCGATTTCTTTCTCCTGACCATCTCTCGGTCCATCCCTGTTAGATTCCTTCTTTCCGCCTTCATCCTTGCCCTTCTAGACTTCCCGTAATAAGCTAACTGCCTTACAAATACTTTCCAGTTCAGGAGGAGAAGGGTATGTCAGAACAAGATAATTCTGCGAGGGTCGAGGAGAGGGAAGCGAGCGCTTCGGGCCTGCTGTTATCGGTCGAGCCGCTGGCGGGCGCAAAAGGGTACGTCGCGCAGAAGGGCGACGGGACGGACACGGACACAGACCTCACCGACACCTCGGATGCGACCGACACCGACGGCACTGACGAATCGGATACCGACGGCACGGATTTGTTAGAGGGTGACGGAACAGACGGCACGGACGATGGCGGCGGTCTGCTCTCCACCGATTCCGATGGCACGGATGCTTCCACCGATTCGGACGGCACTGACGCCGGTTAAATCATAGGCGATCCGATGGAAGGCATGGTCTTCGATCATCTGGCGAAACTTTTGGAGCCATGCCTCCCGGAGGAGTTTCTTAACTCCTCCTGGGGACGCACCTACAAGCATGTGCGTGGCTGGAAGGGCAAGTTCTCGCACCTGCTGCCCTGGGAGCGTCTGAACGAGATTCTCAGCCGCCACCGGCTGGACTTTCCGCGCCTGCGCCTGACAGAGAACGGCAAGAGCCTGCCCGCCAGCGCTTACCTCAGACATGTGACGAGCGGGCGACAGAGGGCTGCAATCCCGCGCCTCATGCCCGTCAAGCTCACCGCGCAGCTTCGTCGCGGCGCGACCTTGGTCTTGGATGCCGTTGACGAACTCTACTGGCCTCTGGAAGAGTTGGCCGAACTCCTTGAGCGCTGCTTTCAAGAGCGCGTGCAGATCAACGCCTACGCAGGCTGGCGCACCTCTCGCGGCTTCGACCTGCACTGGGACGATCACGACGTTTTTATTCTACAGGTGACGGGGCGCAAGCGTTGGAGCGTCTACGGCATGACGAGGCCCTACCCCTTGGCGAGCGACACGGAGAGGGCGGAGAAACCTGCGGGCTCGCCCCTTTGGGAAGAGACGCTCGAAGACGGAGACCTGCTCTACATTCCGCGCGGGTGGTGGCACGTCGCGCTGCCCCTCGACGAGCCCACGCTGCACCTCACGGTCGGCATTCATAATCGAACCGGCCTGGACCTGCTCCAATGGATAAAGGAGCGCCTGCACGCAAGCGACAATTTCCGCATGGACTTGCCGCGCTTTCGGACGAAGGAGGAGCGTGCCCTGCACCTCTCTCGCCTGCGCGATGAATTGCTGGCCCAGTGGGGAACGGACGTGCTTGAGCGTTTCTACGATGAGTTTGATGCCAGGGCGCAGGCACGCCCGCACCTGAGCCTACCATGGAGCGCAGCGCCGGAGATTCTTCCGCCCTCCGATGACGCGCGTGTGCGGTTGACCGCGCCGCGCCATCTGGATTTAAGAGGCGGCTCTGAGCGTGTAGGCGAAGACGGAGTCGTAGAGTTTTCGGCTCAGGGCAAGCGCTGGCGATTTGCCGCCGCTGCCCTGGTTATACTGCGCCCGCTCGCCACGGGCCGCGTCTATTCCATCTCCGAATTGTGCGAGGCGGCCAGTGGCACACTCGACGAGCGCAGGGTGCGCGCCTTTCTGGGCGAGTTGATCCTGGAAGGGCTAGTGGCAATCGTCCCGGAAGAGCGGCCAAGATAGATGAGCCAGCAATTCTTCTATTGTTCCGAGCTGTCGCGCGGGGCCGCCGAGAAGACTTTCGGCACGGCCTCTATCGGCAACGTGTGGCTGCTGCTGGAATATCCTTACGGATGGGGCCCAGAAGCTCTGGACGAGAGCAGCCTCTCCGCGCCGGTCAAGTCGTACCTGAATAAATTCCTCAAAACCGTCCCGCGCGCGAGGTTCCTGTTTATCAAGCAGGAGCGCAAAGAGAGCGACGAGCGCATGGCATTCGTCGTCCGCTGCCGCGAGCGCTCGCCCTCAATCGCGCAATTCAAGCTGAGCAGCTACGAGCAACTGCTCGACGTGGACATAACTACAATCGCGGCGGGAGAGATGCCTCGCGGTGTCTCGCCTTCGGCCAGCCCGCTCTATCTGGTCTGCACGCACGGCAGGCGCGACAAGTGCTGCGCCAAGTTCGGATACCCGCTCTATAAATCGTTGAGGTCTCTGAACCATGCTGTCTGGCAATCGTCGCACGTCGGCGGAGACCGTTTCGCGGCCAACCTCGTCTGCTTTCCGCACGGCCTCTTCTACGCGCATGTGACGGAGGAGGCGAGCCGCCGCGTCATAGAAGAGTATGAAGCGCGGCGCGTAGTGCTGGACAAGTACAGGGGCAGGGCTTGCTACTCTTACCCCGTGCAGGCCGCCGAATACTTTATACGCAAGGAGGCGGGCATCGCCGGACTGGACGAACTGCGTCGGCTTGGCTGTGAGCGTGTACGCGAGAGAAGCTGGCGCGCCAGGTTCATGACCGCCGACGGGAAGACTATTCACGAGGCGCTGGTCAGAAGCGCGCCGTCCGACTTTCAGAGCTACACCACCTGCCAGTCAACCGAACGGAAAAACGTCATACAGTATCTGCTAGATGATTATCATGCGTCCGATGTCCGCCAGGAGGCGTGACCCCGCGCACTGGAAGATTCGTCGCCCGGCGCTCTCCTTATCGCAAGCCGCGCACGATTGTGATTCATGAGTACACATGCAAAAGTATGGAAAAGATTCAATGCGCTTCGCCGATGAGCGCTTAGCCTCTGCACAGGCGGCATGCGTCGCAGCGACGAAAGAACTATATTTACTGAAGGAATCTATTAACGGACGGGGCGCGGCGAGGTGTTGGGCGCGCGTGGCATGGTCATTGCTCTGCTAAAGCCTGGTTAGATTAGGGGTACATGAGGGGTAATCGGGTCAGGCTCTTTAGACGGCAGTGAGCGAAGGCTTTGGGGGAGGCGTTCTCTCACTTTGAAAAGCAGGCGGCGGCTCTTTCGGGGGAACGGGGTTGCTGCAAGCTATGCGGTCGAAGGGCATAAATAAATAAGGCTGTCGGTCAATGTACCTGTTCGAGACTTGGGGGAGTCTCTCAGGTTGCCGGCAGCCCTATTTATTTTTTGTATTAAGACGAACGATACTTCTCTTGCCCGTCCCCGGTGCTCTTCCTCATGCAGGGCCGCGAAGAACATCCTCGATCATAGAGGCGGGCGCGGGCCGAGGCTTTCCTTCACTGTCAACGAAAACTCCGAGCGAATATTCACGCGCCAGCAATCTCCCTCGATCACCGGAATAGATTTCATGCGTCCACGCTCCGCGCACTCTGCCCAGCTCGGAAACCCAGCTCGTAATCTCTATCTCGTCCGCATCAAAGGCGGGCTCAAGATATTGAATATCATGCCCGCCCTGTAGGGCCAGCCAGCCCTCCACGCGCCTTCGCTCCGCCCCGTGCCCGGCGGCGCGCAAAGCATCGAAGTAAGCCTGCTCGACCCAGTTGAGATAGACCGCGTGGTTGACGTGATGAGCCGTATCAAGCTCGTAGGTCTGCACGCGCCGCCGACTCCGGTAGCGATAAGCCTCTGTGGTCAGGCGCGGATTCTGCAAGCGCACGCCAAGGTCTTCCATCTCGCCTGACGGCCCGAAGGCGCTCACGATCTCGGCGGGCAGGCGCGCGGGCACTCCCCTCTTCAAGTCCAGATATATCCAGTTGACGCGCGCACGCGCCGCCCGCGCTTGGTCTCCTGTGCGCGTAATCAGGTATTCGCGCGTCGTGCTCACGCGCCGCGCCTCGGAAATCCAGGTCTTGACCTCAAGCTCGTCGCCGTAGACGCAGGGCAGGTAATAGCGAATCGAAAGCTGGCGAATGACCCAGCCGGTGTTGCGCTCCAAGTACCAGGAGGGGCCGAAGCCTGCGTCGGCAGATGCTTCGATGGCCGCCTCCTGCATGTAGTTGACGTAGACGGCGTTGTTGAGGTGGCCGAACGAGTCCAGCTCGTAATGGCGCACGCGGAAGCGTCGGCTGTATTGATGCATCGCCCTCTTCTCTTCCTTCAATCACTACGGCCTGAAGCGTTCGAGCCCGGCGTGCGCTTTAAGCCAAAGCCCTGCGCAGCAAGGACGCAAGCTTAGACGGGGTTGCCCGTGTGACTGTGACCTCCGGCGTTTGATGCCATGCGGCGCACTCAGAGAGTGCGCTCGCAAGGTCGACGGCTAGCTCCTCGCTCAAAACGACGCCCGGCTCAAGGTAGAGGGCCTTGACCTCGAAGCGCTTCTCGCTGCGGTGCGCTTTGGCGTCCAGGCGACCGATGAGCGCGCCGCGACGCAGGATGGGGAGCGTAAAATAGCCGTACTGCCTTTTAGCTTCCGGCGTATAGCATTCGAGGCGATAGTCAAAACCGAACATCTCCCGCGCGCGCGCGCGATCCCACACCAGCGGGTCAAAGGGCGAGAGAAGGGTCGTCAGGCGGGGCGGCAGCTTACCCGAACCGGCGGCCTCGATCATGCCTAGATTGTCCGGATGCGCGTACCCGTCTTCGTCCCATCCCTCTACTGAGACTCTGCGCAGCAGCCCTTCTTCACCCAAGCCCGCGACGCGAGAGAGAGTCTCTCTCTTGTTGGTGCGAAAGTAATCGGCGACCCAGCCAGCCTTTGTGATGCCCAGGGCACGAACGGCTTTGAGCGCAAGGGCGCGAGCCGTCTCCTCAATCGTTGGGAGTTGAGAGTCGTCCCAGGAAGGGAGCACGCGCTCGCGCAGGTCATAGATGCGTTGGAAATTCTCGCGGCGCGCGATCATCAGCTCGCCCGAGGTGAAGAGCATTTCGAGCGCGCGCTTCTCCGGCTTCCACTCCCACCATCCTCCACTCTTGCCGTCCGTCCGCGCAAAATCCCTTGAGCGCACGGGGCCGCGCTCACGAATCAGGGCGAGCATACGCTCGACTTCAGGGCGATGAGCCTCGATCCACTGGTGAGAATATTTCCATCCCAGAGAGCCCGGTTCGATCATTCGCTGACGATAGAGCGGGAAATCCTCTATCGGCAGAAAGCAGGCTTCGTGCGACCAGTATTCAAAGATAGCCCCTTCGGCCAGAAGCTCGTCGAGCCAGCGCGGCTCGTAATCGCCCAGCCGACTCCACAGCACAAGGTAAGGACTGCGGGCCACGACATGAATAGTATCTATCTGAAGCGCCGACATACGCCTGATGGCATCGAGCACGTCGCCTTTGGTCGCCGCTCTTCGCGCTCTTTCCCTGAGCCCCTGCGCCGCGATCATTACGGCCTGCGCCTGCGCGTGCGACAACTCCGTGACAGCGTTTTGTTTTCGCATCGGCTTAAATTAAAACTGGAATGGTCGAGCCGACCAGACTATAAGCGGCGAAACAATTGGGGGCAACTCCTGCGTAACACATACTCGATGAAAAAAATTCCTGCTCCGAAGACTCTCCTAAATAAATGTCTGACCCGACCGATACTTTAAAAACAGTTGCGCCCATGATTGAGAGCGCAGAGGCGACGCCGCGACTGCGGACAGCTATCCGCGAGGCGATTCGCGGCTCGCGGCGCGATTACACCGAAGGGTCGATCGGGCGCGCGATCATGCTGCTCGCCATCCCGATGGTGCTTGAGATGCTGATGGAGAGCATCTTTGCCGTCGTGGACGTATTCTTCGTCGCGCGCCGGCCATTTAAGCATCGTGCCCGGTCATGTGAACAATTCCGCCGTTAGGCGTTGATCTTACCGGCCTGATAGAATCCAACACGCTGAGATCAAACTTTCTTGAGGTGACTTCACAAACATATGAATATCGGAAGCAAAATTATCGGGATGGCGCTCATCCTGTCGCTTAATTTTCCGGGGGCGATGGTCTTATCGAGCGCGACAGGCCAGAGCGCAGACCGTAAGTTCGAGGCGCTGGCCAGAAAGTATATCGAGCAGTTTCTCGCGGCCAACCCTGAGACGGCGACGCAGCTCGGCGATCATCGCTTCGATCATCGCCTGGACGATTACAGTCGCGCAGGCGTCGAGCGCGACCGCGCCTTTAATCAAAAGTATCTCAAGGAGCTCGACGCCATACCCGTCAAAAGCCTGAGCCCGGTTAATAGCGTTGACTACAGAATCCTTCATAACAGGCTTGAGTACAATCTGTTTCGTACGGACGAGCTGCGCGAATACGAATCGAACCCGCTGCGCTATAACATCGGGGGCGCGATCTACGATCTGATCGCGCGTGATTTCGCCCCGCTCAAAGATCGCCTGCGCAATGTCGAAGCTCGTCTCAAGGCCGTCCCCTTGGTCGTCGAACAAGCGAAAGCGAACTTGAAGAATCCGCCGCGCGTCCATACCGAAACGGCCATCTCGCAGAACAAAGGAACCATCAGCCTCATACGCGACGAGCTGCAACAGTTCATCGCCCAAGCTCCCGAGCTGAAGGCCCAGATGGCTCCCGCTCAGGCCGTGGCCGTCAAGGCTCTTGAGGATTACGGCGCATGGCTTGAGCGAGATTTGCTGCCGCGCTCGACGGGAGATTTTCGTCTGGGCGATACCAGGTTTCGTCGCAAGCTGCACTTCACGCTCGAATCCGACCTCACCAAGGAAGAGATTCTCAAGCGGGCCGAGGCCGATTTGAAGGGCACGCAGGATGCCATGTACGAGATTGCGCTGCCGCTCTACAAAAAGTATTTCCCGGCGGATAAGGAGACGGCGGCACGGCTCTCGAATCGCAAGCTCGTCATCAAGGCCGTGCTTGCACGCCTCGCCGAAGCTCATCCGACCAATGAAACCATCGTCCCGCTCGCAAGCGAACAGGTGAAGGCGGCGACCGATTTCGTCCGCGCCAAGAACCTCGTCACCGTGCCGGACGAGCCCGTCAAGGTCATCGTCATGCCCGAGTTTACGCGCGGCGTCGCCGTCGCTTACTGCAACTCGGTGGGACCATTCGAGCGACGCGGCGAAACCTTCTACGCCATCTCGCCGACGCCGAAGGATTGGAGCCCGACGCGCGTCGAATCATTCTTTCGTGAATATAACGACTACATGATGCAGGACGTGACGGTTCACGAAGCGATGCCCGGCCACTACTTGCAGTTGGCCCATGCCAACAAGTTCACCGCGCCGACGAAGCTGCGCGCGATCTTCCTCAGCAGCACCTTCGCCGAGGGCTGGGGCGTCTACGCCGAGCAGCTCATGGCCGAGCACGGCTACGGCGGGCCGGAAGTCAGGATGCAGCAGTTGAAGCTCTACCTGCGCGCCATCATCAACGCCATCCTCGATCAGAAGATTCACACCGCCGGGATGACGGAGAAAGAGGCGATGGCGCTGATGATGAACGAAGGCTTCCAGGAAGAGGGCGAAGCCGCCGGCAAATGGCGGCGCGCGGCTCTTACCTCGACGCAGCTTTCCACCTATTACGTCGGCAACGTCGAAGTCAAAGAGATCCGTCGCGCCTATGAAGCCAGGATGGGCGACACGGTTGACTACAAGCGTATGCACGACCTGATGATCTCGTTCGGCTCGCCCGCGCCCAAGTACGTCAGGGAATTGATGGGGCTCTGAAAGTCAATGTAGAAAGCGAAGAGGCGGGATACCCGAGGAAGACATTAACAGGGATGGACAGAGATGGTCAGGATGAAGAAAGAGCAATGAAGCATTCATTGCAGCTATGCTTTCATCTTTCATCCGGCTTTCTCTTCTTATCGCGTCTCTCCTGTCCATCCCTGTTAATTCTTCCGTCACTCACGATTGATACCGAGCGCCTTCATGCGTGAGGAGAGCGTCGTCGGTTTGACGCCTAATAGCTGGGCTGCGCCGCCCGACCCGTAAATCTTATAGTCGGCCCGCACGAGCGCGCGGATGATGTTTTCTCGTTCCAGGCGTTTCAGTTCTTCATTCGTCATGATCGCGTCCTGAGCCGTCGCGTCTTCGGTGGGCACAGCGGCGGCGGCCTTGGCCCGCATCTTCTGCGACGGTTCAGGCACGGTGTAATCGAGCTTCAATGGCCCGCCGCCCGAAAGAATAACCGCACGCTCGATGACGTTCTGTAGCTCGCGTATGTTGCCGGGCCAATCATAATCCTGTAGCTGCGCGACGATCTGTTTGGTCAGCCTGGTTTCCGCGCAGTTCAATCTGCTGCAAGAGCGATTGATGAAGTGTGCGGCCAGCATTCCTATATCCTCTTTGCGCTCCCTGAGCGGCGGGACTTCGATGGGAAAGACGCTCAGGCGGTAGTAAAGGTCTGGACGGAATCTTCCCTGCTCGATTTCGCGCCGCAGGTCACGGTTGGTCGCGGTGACCAGGCGCACGTCAACGCGCCGCGTGCGATCTTCGCCGACGCGCTCAAACTCTCCTTCTTGCAGGACTCGCAGCAGCTTGCTTTGCAGCCATAACGGTATCTCGCCGACTTCGTCCAGAAAGAGCGTGCCGCCGTCGGCCAACTGAAAGCGCCCCACACGATCACGAATCGCTCCCGTGAACGCGCCCTTCACATGGCCGAAGAATTCGCTCTCGAACAGCTCGTGCGGAATCGAGCCGCAGTTGACGCGGATCATAGGTCGCGTGCGCCGCAGGCTGCGCTCGTGTATGGCTCGCGCCACAAGCTCCTTGCCCGTGCCTGACTCTCCGAAGATCAGTACGCTTGTCTCTGTCTGCGCGACCAGCTCAATCTGTCGCAGGACTTTCTGTAGCGCAGGGCTCTGCCCCACGATGTCGCCGAAATCCAGGGCCGCCTTGACCTCCTCGCGCAGGTAAACATTCTCAAGCTCAAGCCTGCGCCGCAGTTGATCTATCTCCTCAAAGGCACGAGCGTTGGCGATTGCCACCGCCGCGTGGTCTGCGTAGGTGCGCAGCCAGGCGAAGTCCACTTCGCCCAGATGTACGCGACTGAAGACGGCGAGCACGCCGAGAATCTCATCCCTGAAGACCAGCGGATGACCCGCGAAACTGTGGATGCCCTCGCTTTGGGCCCACTCCGGGTGGGCTATCCACTCATCGCTCTCGTTGGTCTCTTCGAGCAGGATGGACTGGCCCGTTGCGCCTATGCGCCCGATCTTTTTCTCATTCAAACGGAAGCGGCTGAACTCGCCGTCAAGGCGCGACCAGTCCTGCTTGCCGTCCAGGGGTTTGCCCAGGCTCGCCGCCAGGCGCAGGTCTGTATCGCCAGGGGTTATGAGCCAGATTCGTGCGAGAGCGATCTCGGGCTGCTCGGCCAAGCCTTTGACCACCAACTTCAGGACGGTCTCGACGGACTGAACCTGTGTGATGGCCAGGATGATTGACTGTAAAGAATCCGTCTGCATGATCACAGGCTACACGAAATCTCGTGGCTCAAACAACGTAAAATCGTGAATAACGAAATCTCATTGCGAACCCGGCAGGCCGGGATAGGCGTAAACACTAGGTTTTCATGTCCTTAGCTCAGGACGGGCGGGCGGCACGGGAACTGCGATAGTAAAGATCAGGAGTCAGAACTCAGGACTCAGAACACAGAAGAGATAACGGGCCGCTTTTATTCTGAGTCCAGAGTCCTGAGCAGATCATTCAGTCAAGCGGAAGGAGAATCATGAGCGAACTGGTTGCGGAAATCAATGATGCCAACTTTGAGGGGGAAGTTCTCGAATCGGCGAGGCCGGTGCTGGTGGATTTTACGGCGAACTGGTGTCCTCCGTGTCGTCTGCTCGCGCCGACGCTGGAAGCAGTGGCCGAAGAGTTTGCCGGAAGCGCACGCGTCGTCAAGGTCGATGTTGACGAGAACAGCGTCTCGACACAGCGCTACGGCATCAAGGGAATGCCGACGCTGATCCTCTTTGTCAACGGCAGGGAAGAGGAGCGCGTAGTGGGCGCGGTTTCAAAGGAAGTGATCTCAAGGATGTTCACCAGACATCTTGACAGGGCCGGGGTCTGAAGCGAGGGTTATTTTGAGTAACCCTCGCCGGAGGGTTATAGGGATTGCCCGCGATGTCTTCAACCGTAGATTATTGACTATCATTGCTGAATATGAATAATCAGCACAGGAATTAAGGCGAATGCTTCCGATCATCATCATCTCGATTGTCTCAATCGTTATCGCCATCGGCGTGTATCAGCTCGTCATCCAGAAGTATTACTGGGGGCCGTCGGGCCCGCCGCGCCGGTCTAAGCCGGAGAAAAAGAGCGGCGGCTCTAAATAGTCAATCGAGAAGCTGTAGCGAACGAGTAAAGACAGAGCAGTTTTGCTCTGTCTTTTCATTTCATCGCCCATGCCTCTTATCCTTCGAGGCTCAACGGTAGATGCGCGCCCAGGCTTCGGTCAGGACGTAAACCACGCAACGACCGGGCGCGTGCCAGCGTCATTAAAGCCGCACGGTCAGCGCCTCCCGCAGTTTTAAGACCATTTTAAATCTCTCACAATCCTCATATCGCTCAGCATTCGGCGTCGCGCCCGCGCTTAATAAATTCGGAATAAATTCTAAAAGAGATGACCGCCAGGGGGAGTTTTCGCGTTTCCCGGGCGTGCGGTCAGCCTCTCGGCTCAGCCACATAAAAATTTGAAAGCGTGCTTGAAGATTTTGAGCTGAGCGCTATGGCATGTTGCGCCTACGGAGAGAGCGCCGTCCGTGTTGACGGATGGAAATGGAGTTCCCGCGCCGCTCGCTTCGGATTCCGACAACCCTCGGAGGTGCGATCATGCGACACGGGCTCGGTCTGGTTTTGATCATGTTGGCCCTGCTGACGCCTTTGACAATCATGGCGGGCGGATTGAACAGATCGCCTGCGAGCGGCACAGATGAGAGCGCAGCAGTCCCCCTGAGCCCGGTCAGTCCAAAGCCGCTCATGCTCGCCGATGCGGCTCTGGCCGACGCCAGGGAAATTTTAAGCGCTGATAATTCCTGTAGCCGTTTCTTTGGCGGTACAGCGGAGGTCATGGATGTGCTCGACGGGCTCTCGGGGCGAATCCGTTTGCAGAGACTGCCGGACAGATTAGTTGGCATCAGGATGACGGGCGGCGAAGCGACCTTTATCTCGCACCTGACAGGTTACGAGTATCGCCTTTTCAGAGAGGTGATCATCAACACGAACGGGCCTTTCTACAGCAGCGGGAACGCCTTCTCCCCTATGCCACGGTGCGGCAGCTTTTGGCCCAACACCAGGGAGGCGCGGGTGCTGATGCTGCTGCATGAGCTGGGCCACATGATTAAGGGCGCGAATGGTAAATGGCTGCTGCCGGATGATGGCGGCAATGATCGGAAGAGCTTGAGCAATACGAGAATCATCGAGGCGAAGTGCCTGCCGCAGATCAAGGCGCTTGAATCGCCGGAGGGTCTGGCCGGGAAACTGGAAGACCGCGCGCGCGACCAGGAGTGAATTCACCGACAGGGGCGCGCGCGTGCCTTAGAGGCCGGACACGGAGCGGGGAATTTCCTGAGCCTGAAGACTTCCGAAGTCAAAGGCCGTTCGCAAGGGGAGAGGTGCTATGAGCTTGTCAATTTTAGATTTCGAGCCGAGAAGCGCGACCGACAGCCAGGACGAGAGCGATGCCCGCGACGATGCCCTGGATAACAGGATCGAGGCTCTGAAAACTCTGGCGCTCAATTTATTGAGAGAGCTTGAGGCGTTGGAGAAGAGCCGCGCGGGCGACCGTCAAGTGAAGCTCTCTTTGCAGGAAGAGGTGCGCCGCTTCGAGGAGGATATGATTCGCTGCGCCCTGATTAGAACCGGAGGCCGACAGAGGCGCGCGGCGCGAATGCTGGGCGTGAATGCGGCGACCCTCAACGCCAAGATCAAACGCTACGGCATCTCTTCGGACACACTGGTCAGCAGCGCGTCGAGCCTGCTCAAAGCCAAGTGAAAGCATCATCGAATCCACGGCAGCTCGACAGATAGCCTGTCCCTTATCCGCCCCGCCCCGCATGAGAGCGGCGCTCAATCGTCATCGGGATTTCCACTCAGTAGACCCCTGTTCATCCTGAGCGTCATGCCTTGAGGCCCACTGACCTCTCTTGCTCTTCGCCTCGCGCACGCCGCTCCTGTCTGAAAATCGAAACATAATCAAAGGTAATAGACGTTTAGCTTCGCAGGGGGACTTTTCGTATCCATTTCCCGAATTCTCAACGCGCACGGCGAACCCGATCATGAAGTTGTGCGTATAAAAGTATGCACGAAAGCTCTCCGCGCGAGAGCGGCACAATCAAGAGAAACCCGTTTATCTGTCGCCCGCAAGCCAGGCCCGAAAAGGGAAGCGCGGAGGCGATCAATCTGTTATCGGAGACAAGCCGGTTGGCCCATATGCTCAAGCCAGAGGAGCACATCTACGAGTTCGGCGCGTTTCGCCTGAACATCAAGGCCAGGCTTTTCCTCAAGGCGCGCAGGCCGGTGCAGCTCAATCCCAAGACCTTCGAGCTGCTGGCCATCCTCGTGCAGAGAAGCGGGCGCCTCATCGAGAAGGAGGAGCTGCTGCGTGAGCTTTGGCCTGACAGCTTCGTCGAGGAGAGCAACCTGACACAAAACATCTACCTGCTGAGGAAAGCTCTCGGCGAAGATGCTAACGGCTATGTCTGTATCAAGACTGTGCCGCGCCACGGCTATCGCTTTGTCGCCGAGGTGCGCGAGGTTCAAGAGGAACAGGCGGAGATGGTAGACGAAGCGCACAGCGCCTCCGAACCCACCGCCGTCGAAGGGGAGGAACGAGAAGGGACGCAAGAAGAGGCTCTGGAAGCTGCACCGCTGCCGCCGCCGGTCGATCTCTCGCCCGCTCTCGACACGCCGCAGGTCCTAAGCCCTATGCCCGGATGGAAACTGCGGGCCGGGCTCATCGCTTTAGTGATCGCCTTATCGCTGGCCGTGGCGCTCGCCTTCCTCTGGGACTCGGCCCGCATAGAGAGGCGCGTGACGCCTTCGAGAAGCAAAGCCATTGCCGTGCTGCCCTTCAAGACGCTCGGCGAGGAGAGCCGCACAGAGATGCTCGGCTTAGGGATGGCCGACGCCATCATTATCAAGATGAGCAAGCTCCAACAGGTTCCGGTTCTTCCGACGAGCACCATTATCAAGTACACGGGGCGCGAGCACGACCCTCTGACCACCGGGCGCGAGCTGGGTGTTGATGCCGTGCTCGACGGCACGGTTCAACGCTCCGGTGACCGCATCCGCGTCACCGTGCAATTGATCAGCCTCGATGATGGACGAACGCTCTGGTCTGAAGTCTACGACGAGCAGTTCACGAGCATCTTCTCCGTGCAGGACGTGATCTCCGAGCACGTCGCCGAAGCGCTCAAGCCGGATTTGAGCCGCGAGGAAAAAGCGCAGCTCGCCAAACGCTACACGGATAATACGGAAGCTTACGAGGCATACGTTCGTGGTCTCTACTTCTGGAACAAGAGGTCGCAGGACGGGCTCGCGCGGGCCATCGAATACTTTCAACGCGCCGTCGAGCGCGACCCAAAATTTGCCCTGGCTTATGCCGGGCTGGCCGACGCTTACGGCCTGGTCGGCTATTTCGGCTACGACCTTCTGCTTTTCTCGGAGGCGCACGACAAAGCCAAGGCGGCTGCTCTACGCGCGCTTGAGCTGGACGAGACGATTGCCGAAGCGCATACATCGATGGCGATGATCAAGGAGGTCTACGAATGGGACGAAGCCGCTGCCGAGAAGGAACATCAACGCGCGATTGCTCTGAATGCGAATTCGGCGACGGCCCATCTGAGATATTCCGTCTATCTCAACGAACACGGCAGGCACGAAGAGGCTTTTCAGGAGATGCACAGGGCGCGCGCCCTGGACCCGCTCTCAGCCGTGGTCAACTCCAACCTGGGCTTTACCCTCTACTATCGCGGCGAGTACGACCAGGCGGCGGACTATTGCCGCAAGTCTATCGAGACCGAGCCGGATTACGTCCCACCGCAGATCATCCTCGGAATGATTTACGAGGAGAAGGGGATGTATACGGAAGCCATCGCACAACTCAACAGGGCCAGAAGCGTCGCGCGAGGCCATCTCTATGCGCAGGTCTTAGAGGGGCTCGGATACACTTACGCCGTCATGGGCCGCCGAGACGAAGCGCAGAAGATGCTCCTTGAGCTGGACAGGCTGGCGAAAGAGAACAAGCTCGCGCAGTCCTGTAAAATCTCCATCCTCGCCCGCCTCGGCCAGACCAGAGAGGCATTCAAACTACTCGACGAGCAAGTCGAAGGCGCATCCTCCGTGCCTTACTGGCTGAGGGCTGACCCGAGGTACGAGAGCCTTCGCACAGACCCCGAGTATAGAGAGTTTCTACAACGCCATAAATTTCGGGTCTGAAGACTGACACCGGCAAAGAGAGGTCAGTAGCGCCAAAGGTCGCGGGCGGGTCTCAAGTGACGCAGCAGGCCCGCCCGCGACCTTTGGCTGTTCTGACCGTGTGATATGAGCTTCATTTCAAAACCGATGATGGCCGGTGAATCCTCCCATGAGAGATTCACCGGCCATGCTGATTTAACCGCGAGGCACGTCTCTTAAAAGATGAGCTTGGCCCGCAGTTGCACCGTGCGACCGAAGAAGTTGCCGCGATTGTAGTTGAGGAATTGAAGATCGCTGCCGACGCTGGCGAAGGTCGTATCGCTTGAGAGGCCGCCCGTGCCTCCAAGCCCGCCGAGCGTGTTCAGGTTCGGCGCGCCGCCCAGGCCCAACGTCTGTGGCCGCTGGTTGAAGAGGTCGTATATCTCCGCCCCCAGTTGCAGCTTGAGCCGTTCTCCGAGGAGCGTGACTTCCTTGAGGATGGTTGCGTCCGTGCGATTGAAGCCGCGCGTGCGCAAAGTATTTCGCCCCGCGTTGGCACGCGCGCCTGGGCCCGCCTGTATGTACTGCGCGTTCGGATTGTTGACCACGTAGGCGACCGTCGAAGCGTCGCCGAGGTCAACCTCCGCGCCCGCCGCGTTGAGCGCGCGCACGGAGCTGCCTGTGTAAGGCGTGCCGCTCAAGTTAATGATCGTCCTGTCGCCCGCCGAGTCCAGGTTGCGATTGCTGTCAATGCCGGAGATGGGCGTGATGGGCTGGCCCGACTGCGCCTGAAAGATGGCGCTCACCTGGAAGCCGCCGAGCAGGCTTTTGACAAACCTGTTATCGCTGCGATTGAAGAAGGGCAGATCGTAGACGAAGGAGGCGGACATGCGGTGCGGAATATCCAGCGCCGAAAGCCCGCGCTCGTCTCTCAGGTTAAAGGCGTCCTGCGGGCGGCGCGGATTGACGGCGCTCGTATTCAGCTCGTTGGTCGAATCGTCAATCGTCTTGCTCCAGGTATAAGCGCCTGTGAAAGAGAACCCGCCAGTGAACCGCCTGGAAAGACTGACGGAGCCCGCGTCATACTGCGAGTTGCCGACGGGCGAATGCTCGGCCAGCTCACTGAGGAATCCGAACGGCGCAAGCCTGCGCGTGCGCGGAATGTCGGCGAGCCTGGTCGTCAGGCTGGCTAATTGGGCCGCCGTCGGCTGGCTGAAGAAGGTCGGGATGTTCAAGTTCGACGGGACGACGCCTGTATTCAATCGAACCTGAATGGGCAGGTGACGACCGCGCGTGCTCAGGTAACGCAGCTCAAGAGTGGTGTTCGAGGAAAGCTCGCGTTGATAGCTGAGCGTCCAGGAGATGGAATAGGGGCTGATCTGATCGGGTATGCGCCCCTGCGAGATGGCGCGCGCGTCGGCAGCCGTATTGACCGGAGGCAGAATGGCGGGCAGGCCGCCGTTCTGTAGGAAGGGACGCGCCGGGTCCAGGCCGAAGACGGCGACCGCCGAATCGAAATTCAACTCCGTTTGAGCCTGGGGGGGCAGCGCCAGTTGCGGCAGGTTCTGGAAGTTCGTGTAGTAGGTGACGGCGAAGTTGGCGCGCAGGGCGCTCTGGCCTCCCGTGCCGAAGAAGAATCGCCCGAGGCTGCTCGTGCCCGCAGGCGCGTAGGCGAAGCCGATGCGGGGCGCGAAGTTGTTCTTATCCGTCTTTGGAACTCCGAACTCGATGACGCCGGGGACGTTGGCGACAGCGTTCATGGCCTGCAAGCTGGCCGAGCGCGGGAGAGTCGAATACTCGTAGCGCAGGCCCAGGTTGAGCGTCAGATTCGGCGTGATCTTCCAATCGTCCTGACCGAAGGCGAAGAAGTTCCACTGGTTGCCGACGAAGCTCGCCTCGCCGACGCCGCGCAGGTTGACTTCTTCCGGCGGCAAATCCCGGATGAGCTGGTCGAAGTTTGTGTACCAGTAATCGCCGCGCGCGCGTGGCAGAAAGAGGGCAGTGGTGATCAAGCGCCGCGCCTCGCCGCCGAACTTCAAGGTGTGATTGCCGCGCGTGTAGGTCAGCGCGTCGAACATCTGATAGTAGTTATCCACGGGCGTGCCCTGCGGCAGGCTGCCGTTGGGCCCAATGTCAATGCTGGTCGAGAGGTCAACGATATTCGGAAAGTCGTTGAACTTCGAGTCCTTCAAAGGATAGTCCGTGACGCTTCGACGATAGGAGAGGCGCATGTCGTTAATCAGGTTCGAGTTGATGGTGCGCACCCAGGTGGCCGAAAAGAGGCGCGCGTCGAAAGCCAGAAGGTTATTGAAGCGCGGATCAGAGCCGATGAAATTACCGCCCGACTGCTCGGCCCTCAATTTCTGAAAGCTGAAGCGGTAGCGGAATTGATTCCTTGAGTTCGGCAGATGATCTACGTTGACCTGTAAGAGATGCTGTTTGGCTCCGGCGGGCAGCGCGATGGTGACCGAGCCGAAGGGCACGGGCGTGCCGAGCACGTCGAAGAGAAATTCGTTGGCGGGCGCGAGCGAGATATTGTCGCGCAGCAGGCCCACGATGAAAGGGCTCACGCCGGGAAGCGCCGCGATCTGTGTGAGTCCGGCTGCGGTCGGCGCGAAATACTGTGCCGTGCCCGCCGCGCTGCTGTTCGTCTCGCGTTCATAAGCGCCGAAGAAGAAGAGCTTGTTTTTGACGATGGGCCCACCGAACGTCCCGCCGAAGCGGTGGTCTCTAAAGAGCGGCTTGCGTGTGATGCCGCCTGCGGCAATGGGCGTGCGCAGCAGCTCTTCTTCCGTCGTCGAAGCGGCGTTGAAACGCTCGCTCTGCACGTAGTAGAAGCCCGAGCCGTGAAACTCGTTCGTGCCGCCACGGGTGATCGTGTTGAATTGCCCGCCGGAGCCCGCGCCGAACTCAGCGTTGTAGTTGTTCGTCAAGAGCGAGAACTCCTGAATCGAATCCTGTATGACGCTGATCACGGGCCCGGTCACACCGGCATCATTATTATCCACGCCGTCAACATTAAAGCTGTTGCCGCGCGGGCGCGTGCCGCCTACAGCGCCGCCGGAGCCGACGACGCCCGCGGAGCGCTCGGCCACGTTGGGCGAAAGCAGCGCGAGCGCGTTCTGGTTGCCGAAGACCGGAAGGTTGAGCACCTGCTGCGTGTCGAAGCTCCGGCTCAACTGCGAGCTGTCGGTTTCGACGACGGCATCGCTTGAGGCCGCGACGTTGATGGATGCAGAGACTCCGGCGGGTTGAAGGGTAGCATCAACGGTCGTCACCTTATTAAGCTCGACCGTGACATCCTTGGTCAAAGGGCCAAAGCCCGTCTGCACGATGCTGATGCTGTAATCTCCGACCGAGACGTTCGGGAAGTTGAACTGGCCCGTCCCCGTCGCCTGCGTGGTGAGGGTTTGCCCTCGCTGCTTGTCTTGCAGGTTGACGGTCGCGTTGGCGATCACGCCGCCCTGTGCATCAACGACTGTTCCGGTCACGGAGCCTCCGGTGACCTGGGCTTGCGCCGCCGTGGCCATGGCAACCAGGAGCGCGACGGCTACGAATGAGATCAATCTTTTTCTTAACATCAAATTTACCTCCGAAATTTTCGTCCAGTGAGCGCCCGCCCGGCGAGTGTTCGGGAAATGAGACAACAAAAACCGCTGTCGCCGTGCGCGCTCTCAGAGAGCGCAACAGATATGCCAGCGCGCGCCTGGTGGGCCCACGCGGCCCGACTGCTGTCGAATGTGGCAGGCTGACTGAGCGTCGTCGGGTGAGCGTCTTGAAGTATTTGGAGATTAGGCTGCGGGAGAATTGCCGTATTTGGATAATCGCCGCGATGGTCGTCGCTTGTCGGATAAAAATGTCAAATTTCTCAGACAGTCGCGCCCCCGCCCCACGGTCTTTGCGCACGAGTGATACCAAGGTGCAATGGAAAAAGAGGTCAGTACCGCCAAAGGTCTCTGGCGAGTGATGCCGCAGCTTGAGAACCCGCCCGGGAGCTTTGGCGCGACTGACTGCATAACTCTGCGTCCTCTCTTTGTCTTGCAACTTGGTATGAGTTCTCGCATCACTGCGATGCGGATAAAAAAAGGCCCGGTCGCAAACCCCCAAAGCGACCGGGCCTTACAAATGGCCGTGAGTGGCCAAAATTTGAAATATCTTAAAAGACGAACTTGACCATGTAGCGGATCACACGACCGCCGCCATCGCCAAAGCGCGCATCAAGGAATTGTCCCGTCGGCGTGGATGAGACGGTTGAGCCGACGCCGGTCGCGCCCCCTGAGAAGGGACTGACGCTCGGCGTTCCGTACTGCGGATGATTGAAGACGTTGTAGAACTCCGCGCGAAATTCCAAGTGAGTCGTCTCAGAGATGTTCGTGCGCTTCGTGATGTTCATGTTCCAGTTATTGATGCCGGGCGTCAGCTCAGTATTGCGGCCCAGGTTGCCGACGGGAAATCTGGTTCCCGCCCCGGCCTGTATATACTGCGCCTGCAATGGGTCAATGGGCTGGAAGATGTCTGCTCCGGCGGCGGTGCGACCGATGACGACATCAGGATTGACGTAGCCTGTCGCGCTCGGGCTCGTTGCCGTCGCAATGATGGCACGCACGCCGCGCTGCCCCGTCAGATTAAGGACGGGACGATCAGCCGCGCCGCCGATGCCGTCTGCATCCGTGCCGTTCAGGACGTTCAAAGGCACGCCGCTCTCGAAGGTCGTGACGCCGGAGACCTCGAACCCGCCGAGCAGATGACCGATGAACCCGCGCTGCTCACGCATGAAGGGAATGGCATAGACGTATGTGATCGAAGCGCGGTGTGCGCGGTTAAAGAGCGAGAGCCCGCGATCAGAGCGCAGTCCGCCGAACCTTGAAGGCAGCGCTGCTGTGCCCTGCGAGCTGACGGCGTTGAGGGTGAAGGTGTCGCTTCCGTTATCAATCAGCTTCGACCAGGTGTAAGCGCCTGTGACGGAGAAGTTGTTGGCGAAGCGGCGCGTCAACTGGAACTGGCCCGAATGATAGTTCGAATCGCCGCCATTTGTGCGAATGTTGCGCGGGCCTTGCAGCGGGTCATAGCGCTGCGAGAGACGCGCCGCCGGAATGGTCGCAAAGTTCGCCGGGCGCTGTTGCAGGTTGGCCGGAACCACGGGATTGAGGTCTTCCGTCACGTAAAGCTTCGTGCCCTTCGAGCCGACGTAAGCTATTTCGCCGACCATGTTGAAGGGCAGAGCGCGCTGGATGCTCAGAGACCATCGCTGGTAATAAGGATTGACCAGATTGGGAGCGAGCAGGTTGTTCTGCGCATCCTGCGGCGTCAGGGCGCGCGGAGCTGTCGGAACACGCGCCGAAAGGTTGGCCAGCCCGCGCTGGTTGTCCGCCGTCGGCGTGGAGGTCGTGACGGTCTGGACGACGTTGGGTGCTGCCGTCGAAGCGTTCGACGCCAGGTTGTTGAAGAAAGAGTCGTAGCCGATCTGGTAACCGACGCGGATGACGGTCACCTGCTGGCCGACGAGACGAGCCAGAAACCCTTCGCCCTCTATCGAAGGAGAGTAGGCGATGCCGAAGGTCGGGGCCAGGTTATTGTTGTCGTGCGCAATGCTGTTCGGCTGATTAAAGGGGCCTGTGAAGTTCACAGGGTCGATGTTGAAGAGGCCGGTGAAGGCCGGGGTTCTGAGCGTGTTGAATGGCACTCCGAAGTTCTCGTAGCGCAGACCGAGCGTGAGCGTTAAAGACTCGGAAGCTTTCCAGCGGTCTTGAATAAAGTAAGCCTGCCGAATCAGCTCCGGGTAATACCTGGCGCTGCCGAAAGTGCGGTTGGCGGAGCCGGAGCCGCCGAAGTCGTCAACGAAATTGGCGAAGGCCGTGAAGGTCACGCCGCCGATGGAGCTGTCGCCGTAGCGCGTATCGCCGCGCTCGTTGATCGGCGCAAACTGGCGAGAGCGCTGCAAAAGTATATCGAGGCCGCCGCGCCAGGTATGATCGCCGCGCACGTAGGTCACAGTATCCTGTAGGACGTAGTTGTTGGCGACGCGCCCCTGCGGGAAGACGGAGTTGACGGTCAACTGCGTGCCGGCGGTCGTCGCGCAGTTGGAGATATTGGTGATTTGAATGCAGGGCAAGGTCTGGCCGAGCGGGTTCTTCGGGTCGAGCGGGAAAGAGAGGTCTATACGATTGTAAGAGAGACGCATCTCGTTGGTCATGCTCGGCGAGAAGACGTGCGTTTCGGTGATGAGAAAGTTCTGGTACTTGTTGCGCTGGCTCGTGATGACATCCGGGAAGTTGCCGCCGAGGAATCCGCCGACGGGCGTCCCGTTAAAGTCCGAGAGGTAACGCACGGACAATTGATCTTGATCGCCGATCTTATGGTCTACGCGAAACTGTGTCTGGAAATCCGAGAGCGTGAGCGGGAACGATGGGCTCGCTTCGCCGAACTCTATGCCTCCGCGACCGAGCCCCAGATCAACCGTAAACAGGTTGGCCGTGGCATCCACGCCCTGCGTCAGGCTCAGGTAAGTGTCAACCCTGGGGTTCGTGCCGAGGGGAAAGAGCGTGCGTAGACGCAGGCGTCCGGCGGAGGTCAAGGTCGTCACGGTCGAGGCGGTCTGCGCACCCTGCCGCTGGTCTTGAATGGCCACGAAGAAGAAGGTGCGGTTGCGGCCATTGTAGCCGAACATTGATCCGCCCTCGCCGAAGCTCGGCAGGATGATGGGCCCACCAATGGTTCCCGAGAACCAGTGTTCAGTGCCTTTGAGCGGATAGCCTCTGCGCACGACTTCGGGGTCGCGGCTCTGAGCCGTAGTGATCGCATCGTCGCGCGTCGAGTCGCCGAGGTAAGAGAGCGAGCCGTGGAAATCGTTGGTTCCGGCCTTGGTGATGACGTTGACGACAGCGCCTCCGGCGCGACCGAACTCGGCGTCGTAATTGGAGGTTTGAACCGATACCTCCTGCACGGCGTCTGTGTTGGTGATCTGGAAGCCCTGACCGGCGACAGAGATATCGTTGTTCTCCGTGCCGTCAATCAGGAAGTTGTTGGAGCGCTGGCGCGCGCCGTTGACGGAGAAGCTCTGGACGCCGTTGCCGTAGCGATTGGTCGAGACGCCGGGCAGCGTCAGCGCGAGCGCGACGGGGTTGCGCAGCGCGATGGGTAGTTCCGTGATCTGCCTGGTCTCTATATTGCCGCCCCGGACGGGCGCTTCCGTTTGCAGGAGCGCCGCCGAGTCCGAGGTCACGTCAACGGTCAACTGCTGGCCAGCCGGGGCGAGCTGCACGTTGTTCTCCGAGACCTGATTGGCCTGCACCTGCACGCCCGTCTTGAGCACCTCGCCGAAGTTCGTCGCCGTCGCCTTGACCGAATAGGAGCCGAGGTCAACCGCGTCGAAGCGATAGAAGCCTTCGTTGTTCGTGACGGTCGAGCGTTCGACCGTCGTCTGCGTATTGATCAATGTGACGTTGGCTCCGGGGATGACAGCACCATTGGGGTCTGTGATGGTTCCCGAGACCGTGCCGCGACTCGTCTGGGCCAACGCCGCCAGGGGCAGGCAGCAGAGCATCAGCCCCGTCAAAAAAAATAATCTTATCTTCATGGCAGTCTCCAGAAATTTAGAAGTTGAAAGGCGCGCAATCCGGGAAGTGTTCGCGCGCCGATACGGGGTTGCCGACAAAAATTCACGAAGCGATAAGAGAGCCTGCCTGGCCTTGTGTGCTCGATATGAAAGAGCAGCTTTCAGCTCGGCTGCGGCGTGCTTGGGCCAACCGTTCAAGATACTGAACAGTTGAAAACCGCTCAGGCTTTCTCTCTTCTCGAAGTTGCAACGATCATGCCGACACGCGCGCCGCCCGCGCCTTCGCTTCATTCATTAGCTAAATTGATTCTGGGTCGTTCGCGGACGAGCGAAAATATTGCCAGGTTCGGACAAGCGGTCGTCGCCGGATCTCTATTTTTGGAGAACTGTCGAACTCGGGCGCGGCGCGTGCTCGCATGTCGTTCTGATTTTTGAACACTCGCCGCCGCGAAGATCAAAGCGGAAGGCGGAAGCGCTGAAATTGTTCCGCTTCAACTTGAATAATCATCCTTCATCCTGCATCGTTGCTTCGACAATGCAACCGCTGCCGATAGATATGCTGCTGCCGGAGATCATCGCGTCGCTGTGCGATGGGCCCAACGTGGTCATCGAAGCGCCGCCCGGAGCGGGGAAAACGACGCGCGTTCCAGCGGCTCTGATGGACGCGGGCCTCGCCGCAGAGGGTGAGGTGTGGGTGCTTGAGCCGCGACGGCTGGCGGCGCGCATGGCCGCCAGCCGCGTGGCGCAGGAGCGCGGCGGCAAGCTCGGCGGAGAGGTCGGCTACCAGGTGCGATTCGAGGAGGTTGGTGGGCCGCGCACGCGCCTGCGCTTTCTCACCGAGGGCATCTTCACCAGACGACTGCTCTCAGACCCTACGCTCTCGAAAGTGAGCGCAGTCGTTCTGGATGAATTTCATGAGCGCCACCTGCAAGCTGATCTCGCGCTCGCTTATCTGAAAAGATTGCAGCGAGAGGCGCGGCCAGACTTGCGCATCGTCGCCATGTCGGCCACGCTCGATGCCGGGCCCGTCGCCCGCTTCCTTGATGATTGCCCCTCCTTACGCTCCGAAGGCAAACGCTTCGAGGTTTCTATAGAACATCTCTCCCGCCCGGATGAACGCCCGCTTGAGTTGCAGGTCGAAGCAGCCTTGCGCACGCTCTCAGGCGAAGGGCTGGACGGCGATGTGCTGGTCTTTCTTCCCGGCGCGGCTGAGATACGCAGGGCACAGGAGGCTTGCGCAGAGCTGGCTCGCCGCTCAGAGCTTTTAATCCTTCCGCTGCACGGCGAGCTATCGGCGGCGGAACAAGACCGCGCCGTGCGACGTGCAGAACGGCGCAAGCTCATCCTCTCGACCAACG
Organism: Pyrinomonadaceae bacterium; assembly: GCA_036389095.1. Lineage (GTDB taxonomy): Bacteria > Acidobacteriota > Blastocatellia > Pyrinomonadales > Pyrinomonadaceae > DASQYE01. The sequence goes on along the minus strand of DASVQM010000002.1, from coordinate 9,639 downwards.
TCGCCGAGACCTCCGTCACAATCGAAGGCGTCGTGGCCGTGATCGATTCCGGCCTCGCGCGCGTGGCGGGCCACTCGCCCTGGTCTGGCCTGCGCACGCTCAACCTGTCGCGCATCAGCAAGGCCGCCGCCGTGCAGCGCGCAGGACGTGCCGGTCGGACGCGGGCCGGGCGCTGCCTGAGACTCTATACGGCGCAGGATTTCGAGGCGCGTCCCGCACACGAGACGCCGGAGATAAAGCGTCTGGACCTGGCGGAGACGGCGCTTGAGATTCACGCGGCGGGCATCAATGATATGGAGAGCTTCGGCTGGTTCGAGCCGCCGCCGCCCCCTGCGCTCGATGCCGCGCAAAGCCTGTTGCGTCGGCTCGAAGCCATAGACGACGCGGGGCGGTTGACGACGACGGGCCGCTCTATGCTGCGGCTGCCGCTTCACCCGAGGCTCTCGCGCCTGGTCGTCGAAGCGGAAAGGCGAGGCGTCGCAAGCGATGCCTGCATCGTCGCGGCGCTCATCAGCGAGCGCGGCATACGAGCACGCAATCCTTTACTCGATGCGCGTGAGAGGCAAAAGATTCATGCGCGCCCACACGGCGACTCGGACTTGCTGGCGATGCTAGACCTCTTCAGAGAGGCCGAGCGCGCAGGCTTCGCTCCTGATCGTTTGCGCAGGATGGAGCTTGAGGCCGGAGCCGTGCGGGCTGTAGATCGTGCCCGGCGACAGCTCACGAGGTTGATCGGAAGCGAAGATGGGAGAAGCGGTCAACCTGCGGCGGCTGATGAATCAGAGCTTCTGATCTCGGTTCTGGCAGGGTTTCCAGACCGTGTGGCGAAGCGGCGCTCGCCCCCGGACGAAAATGGTTTATCGAGGGTGGAGTTGATGCTCGCGGGAGGCGGGTCTGCGGAGCTTGCGCCGGAGAGCGTGGTCAGGCGGTCGGAGTTTTTGGTGGCCGTAGATTCTGAAGAAAGACGCGAGGCCGGACGAACGGGGATGCGAGGGGGCAGAACTCTGGTGCGCCTGGCCAGCGCGATTGAGCCTGAATGGCTGCTCGGGCTGTTCACAGATCGCATCGCAGAGACAAGAGAGCTCGTTTGGGACGCGGCGCGAGAGCGCGTCGAAGTCTTTGAGCGCCTCATCTACGAAGGACTGGTATTGGACGAGAGCCGCGCTCAAGAGCCCTGCGGGCCTGAAGTCTGGCGTGTGCTGGAAGAGGCAGTGCTCGAAAAAGGTTGGAGGGCTTTCGTTGCAAACGACGCGATAGAGCGACTGCTGTCGCGCGTAAATTTCCTGGCGCGGACGTTTCCTGAAGCTGAAGTGGAGGCGGTTGGGGATGAGGATGTCAGAGCAGCCCTAAGTCGTTTGTGTGAAGGGAGGCGAAGCTTCGCGGAGATACGGGAGGCTGTGCGCTCGGGCGAGCTGCTCGACACGTTGCGTGCGCGCTTGAGCGCCGAGCAGCGGCGGCTGCTGGAAAAGATGGCCCCAGAACGTGTCGTGCTCGCGGGTGGGCGCAAGCTCTCCGTGAATTATGAGCGCGAGCAGCCGCCCTGGATCGCCTCACGCCTACAGGATTTTTTCGGCATGAAGGATGGGCCCACCGTGGCCGGCGGCAGAGTCCGCCTCGTCCTGCACCTGCTCGCGCCGAGCCAACGCCCCGTGCAGGTGACGACAGACCTTTCCGGCTTCTGGCAGCGCCACTATCCGCAGGTGCGCCGCGAACTCTCGCGCCGCTACCCGCGCCACTCCTGGCCCGAAGACCCGCTGAAGAAAGGATGAAGGCGGAAGGATGAAGGATGAAAGAAGAGAATTAACAGGATGGACAGGATAGACAGGATGAAAACTGAAAGCAGGATGAAAGACAAAAGCATTGCTGCATGAATTGTTTTATTGCTTTTTCTTTATCCTGTCTATCCTGTTAATTTCCTGCTTTGAATGGCTCTCATCATTTTTCATCCTTCATCCTTCATCCTTCATCCTTGCCTTTTCACTTCACAATCCCATCAATGGTAGTGACGGCGATGGGGTGATAGGTGGGGCGGGCGCGGCGGTAGATGGCGATGGCGCGCGCGCGTCCCTGCGGCGTCTTGACCAGCTCTTCATAGAGCGGCTTGAGGAATTTCCGGCGGCCCATAGAGGTCAGAAAATCTTCCAGGCGCGGATAGGCCGCTTCGTAGCCGCTGCGTACGGCCATCATCAACCATTGAAACTCGATCTCGGAATTGCCCGTGCGCGTCAGTTGAAACGCGCGATCTAACTGCGCCATGCGTTCTCGCGCGCCCTCCTCGGGCAGGCTCTTGAGGAAATGAAGCCACTCCTGCGTTGACCAACTGGCGGTTTGAATCCCTGAGAGCGGGATTTTGCCTTCCGTCCAGCGCCGAGCCTGCTCTTCGACGCGCGCGAAGGCGTCTGACTGTGGGCGCGGCGCGTTTGCCGGGATGCCGGGCTTGAAAATCCACTCTTCGACGGGAACACGCGCCGCCATCTCAGGGTACTTGTCCAGAAGATTCGTCTTCAGATAAGAGAGGAAATCTTCTGTCGTGATGCTGCGAAAAGCGAAGTGGTCGAAGTAGGCGCGCAGGAACGCGTCGAAGCGCGCCCGCCCGAAAGTCTCTTCCATGTGGCGCAGAAAGAGAGCGCCCTTCTCGTAAGGAACGCCGGTCGAGCCCTCGTCCGGGTCGCGCCCGTTCAAGTCTATGTGAAGAATCTCGTCCCGGTCGTCGAGCGTGGCCAGTTCCTCTTCCAGCGAGCGACGGCCCAGCGCTGCCTCCATCTCTTCACGCGCCCGCCCGTAGACCGCTTCCAGGATGCGCCGCTCGATATAGTTGGTAAAGCCCTCGTTGAGCCAGAAGTCGCTCCACGTCGCATTGGTCACGAGATTGCCCGACCATGAATGGGCCAACTCGTGCGCGACGAGCGAGACGAGGCTCTTGTCTCCGGCGAGCACGGTCGGCGTGGCGAACGTGAGGCGCGGGTTCTCCATCCCGCCGTAAGGAAAGCTCGGCGGCAGCACCAGCAGGTCATAGCGTCCCCAGCGATATGGCCCATAGAGCCTTTCCGTGGCCGCGACCATTCTTTCCGTATCCGCGAACTCGCTGGCCGCTTTGGCGATCACAGAGGGTTCGGCGTAAACGCCCGTGCGGCGACCGAGCGGGCGAAAGCGAAGGTCGCCGACAGCCAGCGCGATGAGGTATGAAGGAATCGGCTGCTGCATAGTGAAACTGTAGTCGCCGTCGCGCGGCGTGCGCGCGTCGTTCTCGGCGCTCATCACTGCGAGCAGCTCGCGCGGCGTGCGTATACGCGCCGTATAGACCACGCGCACCTGCGGCGTGTCCTGAATGGGAATCCAGCTTCGCGCGTGAATCGCTTGCGATTGCGTGAAGATGAAAGGATAACGCTTGCCCGCGGTCTGCGGAGGGTCGAGCCATTGAAGGCCGGAAGCGCCCGGGCTCGTCGCGTAGGATATGCGCACGCGGTCTGCCCCGGCAGGCAAGCTGATGGTGAGCGGAGCGCCGAGCGTCGGGTCTGATGGGCCAACTGTGAACTGCGTCTCGACGAAAGCTTTGCCGTCGCCCGATGCCTCGACTTTAGAGATGTTGAGCGCACGCGTGTCGAGCACTAGCGGCGCGCGCCTGTCGTTTGAAATCCTCTCGAAGCCCAGCAGGGCAGCGCCCCTCAGAACCTTCGCCCGGAAATCTACCTCCAAGTCCAGGTCCAGGTGACGCACCCTGACCTCTTGCGGGTTCGAGTATGAGTGAACATCTTTGACTGCGTTCATATAAGCATTGAGAGAGGGGTTAAGGGCTGCGGGGCGCGCGTTTGTCACAGCCCGCAACGAATAGGCTGGGCCGGAAACAATCTGCGCCACCGCGCAGCAGACCAGAATCAGGCTGGGCAATCGTATCCTCATGATAAATCTCCAGGCTCACGCCCGCTTCAAAACAGTTTTGGCCGGGTGAATTGCTTAATCGAATAATAGAACATTCACGCGGGTTAGACACGTCGAGCGCGGGCCCGAGACGCCGCGCTCCTGCCTGTGGGTGTCCGCTGGCCGGGCGCGTCCATGTTATATTGGACTCGTTCTCAGACGACAATAATCAGAAGGGTCTGGTGCTTTCATCGATGACAGTATCACGCGGGAAAACCATCTGCTTCATAGACGATGCGAATATCTTTCACGGGCAGCAGGAACAGGGATGGAGGATTGACTGGCAGCGATTCGTGCGCTTCTTAGAGCGGGACGGCGAGGTCTGGCAGGTCTACTTCTTCTCTTCCGAGCACGATCAACCTTCTCCTGCGGAGACCAATTTCTACCAGTTCCTCAAGGAGCAGCTGCACTGGGAAGTCTTCACCTACCCGCTCGGGCGCAGGACCATCACCTGCGCGAGCTGCAATCAATCGCACACGCTGCCGGCGGAGAAGGGTGTTGACGTGGGGCTGGCGACGAAAATGCTGATGCTCGGCATCAACAAAGCCTACGAGACGGCCATACTGGTGTCGGGCGATAGGGACTATCTGGAAACGGTCAAGTTCGTCAAGGGCCTGGGCCTGCGCGTCGAGATCATCTCCTGGCGCAACGGCCTGTCAAACGACCTGGCAGCGGAATCCTCAGCGCCAGTGCTCTACCTGGACGAGCTGGAAAAGCAGCTCGTCAGAGCATGATTCACGCAGAGGGCATGTGAGCGCGCACAACCATTCCGCACTGTCCGCCGCTTGCCCCGCGTTATCACAGCGGTTTGCCAAGGAGTGCGAGCAATGAGCGCAGCATACAGGTCAGTAGCGCCAAAGCTCTCGGGCGGGTGCTTGCAGCGGCATCACCCGGCAGAGACCTTTGGCTGCACTGACAGCAGTCGCTTGCGTTTGCACACCGCTATAGATGAGCTTGCTTCCCATGAAGGCTTCCCGCGGGCGGCGCGCTCGAATGCGGGCTTTCAATGTTCGTTGATCTTCTCGTCGGGTGAATAAATATGAGACGAAGATTCTCCAGAGCTTACGCGATCATAAAGGCTTCCTGCTTCCTGCTTCTCTTGGCTGCGGCAGTTGACGCGATGGGCCCAGCCACGCCGCCGCTCGTCCCGCAGAGGGCTTTTCGTCCCTACGGCTATTATTCGTTAGTCGGGAAACATCCCAGGGGGTTCGAGAATTTCGATACGATTCAATACTGGCAGAAAAGGGACGAGCAAAGCGGGCCGGATATTTCGGAACGGCTCTCGGGCGTGATCGCCGACGAGAGCACGCACTATCGTTACGCGACCATCAACATCACGCGGCAGAGATTTGTCTTTACCACGAAAAGAGTGAAGGGCGTCAGCTATAGCTTCGCGGGGAGATTCTTGAGGACGGATTTCGTCAACGCCGAACTGGATTTCGACAAGCCCGTGCTGGTCGGCACGCTCAGCAAGTACAGGAACGGAAAGAAAGTGGCGGAGGCAAACGTCAAGCTCAGCTATTTCGCCGGAACTTAATGGCACGTCCTCCGGTCACGCTCAGACTTTGAGCGCGCCGAGCAGCTTGTCGTGGATGCCGCCGAAGCCGCCGTTGGACATGATGGCGACGACATCGCCCGCGCGCAGCTGCGGCGCGAGGTGGCGCACGATCTCGTCCGCGCCGTCCAGGCGATGTGTGGGCTTGCCCTGTGCGGCGATGTCACGAATCAGTTGATCCGTATCGAGGACGCGCCCCTTCTCCGTCGCCTTGCTGCTGTCGAAGACGCTGGCGATGACGACGTAATCAGCCGCTTTGAAAGCCTGCGCGTAATCGTCTTGAAAGACGGCCAGGCGCGAAGACCAGGAGCGCGGCTCGAAGACGGCGACGAGACGGTTATCCCTGTATTTCGTCCGCAGCGCCTGCAAAGTCTCGCGGACGGCGGTCGGGTGATGCGCGAAGTCGTCGATGACTGTGACGCCGCGCTCAGTCCCTCTGACCTGCATGCGACGACGCACGCTCTTGAAAGAGGCGAGCGCTTCGCCAATCGCCTGGCGCTCGATGCCCCACGCGTCGGCGGCGACGATCACTGCCAGGCAGTTGCGAATATTGAAATCCCCGATCAGCGTCGTGTGAAACTGTGCCCACTCCCGGCCTTCACGAAAGACTCGGAATCGCGCCAGCTCCCCCGAATAATCTATGTCGCGGGCCTGCCACGCGGCATCCTCGCAAGTGCCGAAGGTTTCCAGCCGCGTGTAAAGTCTTGGGCCCATCTCCGCGACCACTTCGCGCACGACGGGGCTATCCCACCCGGCGATCAGGCGACCGTTGCCGGGCACGAGGTTCATCAATCGCCTGAAGGCCGTCTTGACCGCCTGAAGGTCTGCGTAGATGTCCGCGTGATCGAACTCTATATTGCCGACGATGGCCAGCTCCGGCAGGTAGTGCATGAACTTCGGGCCCTTGTCGAAGTAGGCCGTGTCGTACTCGTCGCCCTCGATGATGAAATAATCGCTCGCGGTGACGCGAAAGCTGGCGTCGAAATTCTGCACCACTCCGCCGACCAGAAATGTCGGGTCGAGTCCGCCCTGATCCATGACCCACGCGGCGATGCTCGTCGTCGTCGTCTTGCCGTGAGTTCCGGCGACGACGAGCGAGCGATGGCCCCGTATGAACTCCTCCTTGACCGTCTCGGCCTGCGAGCGATAGAGCAGCTTGCGGTTTAAGGTCTCTTCGACTTCCGCATTGCCGCGCGGGATAGCATTGCCGATGATGACGCAATCCGGCGCTTCAGTGAGATGCTCCGCCCTGTAACCCTGCATCACTTGGATGCCCAAAGCTTCGAGCATCGTGGACATCGGCGGGTACACATTTTCGTCCGAGCCCGTCACACGATGGCCGCGCGCCTGTAGCATGCCCGCCAGGCTGGCCATCGCCGTTCCGCAGATTCCGATCAGGTGATAATGCATAAGCTTTAAAGGCCATGATGAAAGAATGATAAGCGTCAAGCAAAGCGGAATTTAACAGGGATGGGCAGAGATGGTCAGGATAAAATGCAGAAAGCGGGATAAAAGACAAACGCATCGCTGCATGAATTGTTCATCTCTTCTTCTTTATCCTGACAATCTCCGTCCATCCCTGTTAATTCTCTTCTTTCATCCTTCATCCTTTCTTTTTCAATAGAGAGTAGAAGGGAAGCGCGTTCGTCTTCGCATAGACCTCCAAGGGCACATCCATGAAGCTGCCCGCTTCTACCTTCTTGGGCTTTCGAGTGTTGAGGTCCAGATAGCGTGTCTTCTCTTGCAGCAGCTTGCCGCCGGAATCATAGAGGCGGTCTCGGATGACGATCAGATCGCCCATGAAGGTGCGCAGCTCCGAATGGAGCTTCGCCAGCGTGCCGTCGCTGCGGTAGTAATAAGTGGCGTACTGGGCCCAATCTCCCGAAGGGCTCGAAAGAACGAATCTGGCGACGAGTGCCTCATTCGTCGCCTGAGGCCAGACGGTGGCGACGCTATAGGATTCGGCACGTTCTAAAGCACGCTGGGTTCTGAACTCCTGCCAGCGCGGGGCAGAGCCGTCCTCATAGTTTGCCGTGTCGGCAAATAAGCGCCCGCGTCGAGCGTTGCGCCGCGCGTAGGCGTCCAACTCTCTGGCATAAGCTTCGATGGCGGCCACGCCCGAAGGGTTCTGCGACCCTCGACTGGCAGCAGAGCGTTGGGCCCAGGCGTTGGCCCACGGCGCTTTCACCCCGGCCAGGCAGGCGAGCGCCAGCATAAGCGAGATGGTGATGGGTAAAGTTCTTGGCATCGTGTTCAGATTAAAGAGACGAAAGTTTTCGACATCGGCCTCGCTGGCTGGCGAGCGCCTGCCAGCTCAAGGTTTTTTCAGTAGAGCATAGAAGGGAAGCTCCGTGCTTCTCAGGTAGAGCGGGAAAGCTTTCTCCACCACTTCGACATCGCCGCAGGGCTTTTGCTGGCCCGTCACCATATCCGTGCAGTAAGAGAAGTCGCGCACGAGGAAAGCCTTCGGGTCGTAGCTGCGGTCGCGCAGCGATTGCATATGGTTCGTGTTGTTGGTGTACTCCGAATGGAGCTTCGCCAGCGTTCCGTTCTCACGGAAATAGTATGTGAGCCTCTGGCTCGATTGCGGCGACCTGCCGGAGACAAGGGCGATCACGGGCTTGCCGTTCTTCATCCAGACGATGGCCGAAGCTTTATTCTCAAGCTCCTGTTCGCCGGCGGCTTCCTGCCAGCTGCCCGTCTGGTCTTCGGACGTGTTGGTGAAGAAGCGTCTCGCCTGCGGGTTGAGCCTGGCGTAGTTGTCCAGCTCGTCCGTGTACTTTTCGACCGCGACGATGCGAGAAGAAGTCTGCGTCGGCTTCGGCAGACGGCGCTGCTGCGTCTGCGTTTGCGCTGTTGCCACTACGGCGTGCGTGATCGAAAAGATGACGAGCGCCAGCGCATAGATGAGCTGTCGTGATCTACGCATATCGTGCCTCCTGACGACCGGGTTCAACCGACCGCCGACAATAGGGGCGAAGCCAGCCGAAGCCGATCAAGAGCAATCTAACTCTCCTGTGCGCGCGCGGCGGGCAGCGTAAAAGAGAAGGTCGAGCCGCGACCGATCTCGGATTCGACCTTGATCTCGCCTCCGTGCAGGTCTACCAGTTGCTTGGTGATATAGAGCCCGAGCCCAGTGCCCTTCTCGCCGCGCGTGGCGCGGCTGCGGGCCTGCTCATACTTGTCGAAGAGTCGCTTCACGTCTTCGGGCGCGATGCCGACGCCCGTGTCCGTCACGGAGATGCGAACCTCGTCGCCCTGTCGCTCGGCCTTCAACTTCACAGTGCCGCCCTTGCCCGTGAACTTGACGGCATTGGAGAGCAGGTTGACGAGGATGCGCCGCAGCTTTGGACGGTCGGCCTCGACCGTGTGAACCTCCGGCGAGAGCTCTTCTTCGAGCGTGATGCCTTTCTCGCGCGCGAGCGGCTCCATCGTCTCGCGTATTTCGTCAATGACGCCGCGCAGGTCAATGGAAGCAACGTCGAGGCGCAGCGTCCCGGATTCCAGCTTCGAGGCGTCCAGCAGATCGTTGACCAGCTCGATCAGGCTCTGCGCGTTGCGCTCCATCATCGCCACCATGTTCTTCTGTTCAGGCGTGAGCTCGCCCAGCCGCCCGGAAGTGAAGAAGCTGATGACGCCGCTGATGACCGTGAGAGGTGAACGGAGATCATGCGTCGTTAATGCTAAAAACTCCTCCTTCATCTCCGACAGCTCGCGCAGTTTGGCGTTGGCCTCGTTAAGCTCCTGATTCGTCGCGGCCAGTTCAGTGTTGACGCGCTCAAGCTCCGTGCGCTTTTCCTCAAGCTCTTCGAGGACGGCGACGAGGTCGCGGTTCTGGCGCTGCAATTCTTCGAGAGCCGAGTCGTCCAGATCATCCGAAATCCCCGCGCGCAACTCTTCAACGTTTGTCCTCACTTCGGCGGCACGTGCGCGCGGCAGCCATTTAACGACCGTCACGCGCGTGCCCTGGCCTGCGCCCGTCTGAATATCGAACTCATCCATGAGCTTGCGCGTGCCGGCGAGGCCGACGCCCAGACCCGAAGCCGATTGATAGCTGCCGCGCAGGATGGCTTTCAGCGTGGCGTCGTCTATGCCCGGCCCGTCGTCGCGCGCGGTAATCTGGAGACCCAAATCCGGCCCCCGCTCGGCCAGCGCCAGAGTGATTG
>DASVQM010000001.1:0-9447 GCA_036389095.1 Pyrinomonadaceae bacterium | reverse complement strand
GTGACAGAAGCAGAACGGGCGCGCAACCCTGGCGTCTTGCAGGAGCTATCGAAGAAGCATCTGAAGTTAGCGGTGGGTAGTACGGGAAGCTACCCACCTGCTCAAGAAGGAATCCCCTCAGGGGCGATTTCCAACGAGGTATATATTACAAAGGGTAAATCGCCGGGCTTTTCCAGAAAACGCCGGGCGGAACCGTGAGGCCGTCGAGCGACTTTTCGGCGGCTTCGGTCTATAATTATCTTTCCGTTCAAATCATTCAAGAGAGCCTCTAAGGAGTACGCATGACCGCTGAAGTAGAGAAGACAACCAGGCGCCCCGACACCATCAGCTTTAAGGGACGCATCCTTTTCCTGACCGACGACGTATCACTCATCCGCCGCCAGCTCGCGGGTGAAGACCTGGCCTTTGACCCGAGCCTCGAATTGATGAGCAATATCTCGACCGACGAGATCACGCCCGGCTGGGTCTGTTTCTATTACGACGAGACGCTGGGCCAATACGTTTACGTAGGGATGCGAGAGGGGGCCGTGCAGAAGGACGAGGTTAAGCTGGGCGGCTTCTCCGTGGTCGTCTCGGGTCTCTCGAAGGGCTGCGGCTCGTCGCGCGAGACAGCGCCCTACGCAGAGAAGTGGGCGGGCATAGAGCTTGTCATCGCCCGCAGCATAGAGAAAATTTACGGGCAGAACTCGCAGAACATAGGACTGCTCACGTCCACGGACTTCAGCCTCATCGAGCGCATCGGTCGCGGCGAAGAGATACCGCTCGCGGAGTTCACACGCGGGCTCGACCCCATCTCCAAAGCGATAGTCGAATACGGCGGCCTCTTCAACTACAACAAGGCGCGGCTCGCGGGAGAGGTGCAGCCGCCCGCGCTCGATACTACGACGCGACCGATGACGATTGTCGAGAAGATCATCGCGCGCCATGCCTTTGTGCGCGCCGGAGAGGTCGGCGTCCCTGCCGTCAAGCCTGGCGATGCGCTCTTTGCCCTGGCCGACGTGCGCTTCTCGCACGAGTACGTGACGCCGATGGCCGAATCGCTATTCAGGCAGGCGCTTGGGCCCAATGCGCGCGTGACCGAGCCCGAATCCGTCTTCGCCTTCCGCGATCACCTGACATTCCTCGGCCAGGTGATGCCCGAGAAGCAGCGCGAGATGGGCCTGCTTGAGCGCGCAGACGGACTCGCCGTCACGCAGGAGGAGTTTACGAAGCGACAGAACATACGCCTCTACGGCGAGAACCCCGAGGGGGGCTCGGAAGCCATCTGTCATAACGCCGTGGTCGAAGACCTGGCGCTCCCGGGTCAGATCGTCATCGGCACGGATTCGCACACATGCATGGCCGGCGTGCTCGGCTGCTTCGCTTTCGGCGTCGGCTCCACAGACATGGCCAACGCCTGGTACACGAAAGACATACGCATACGCGTTCCAGAGACCGTGCGCTACGTCCTGCGCGGCAGGAAACACTCGGACGTGACGGCCAAGGACGTGATGCTCCATATCCTCTCGACCGATTACATGAAGTCCAGCCGTGGAATAGGCAAGGTGCTCGAATTCGCCGGCGAAGGACTGAAGGATTGGCCGCTCGACGAACGCGCGACCCTGACGAACATGGCCGTCGAAGCCGGAGGCACGACCGGCATCATCGAGCCCGACGACGTGACGCTCGATTACATCGTGCGCACGCGCGGCTTAGACCCCGAAGAGGTACGCAAAGGCTTTCTCAAGAGCGACGAGGATGCAGAGTATGCAGAGGTCTTCGAGATCAACCTGGACGAGATACGCCCGATGGTCGCAACACCGGGCGACCCGCGCAACGGCATACACATCGCAGAGCTTGCCGATGAGGTTCGGATAGACATCGCTTACGGGGGCTCCTGCACGGGCGGCAAGATGTCTGACATGGACATGTACGCGGCTGTCTTGAAGCGCGCAGTCGAGCAGGGGCGACGCGTCGCTCCCGGCGTCCAGCTCTTCCTACAGTTCGGCTCGCAGAAGATCAAGGAGTACGCGCGCCGCTCCGGTTACATCGAAATCTTCGAGCGCGCGGGCGCGCAGTTGATTGACCCCAGTTGCGGCGCGTGCATCAAGGCCGGGCCCGGCGCGTCCGTTTCGCCCGAGCAGGTAGTCGTCAGCGCGCAGAATCGCAACTTCCCCGGACGCAGCGGCCCGGGCCGGATGTATCTGGCCTCGCCCTACGTCGTCGCCGCCTCCGCCATCGCCGGGCACATCGTGGCCCCCGAAGAATTTTTGCGCGACCGCGAAGAGGAATTAGTAGCTTCTTAAAAGCAGTGACAAGCGACTTGGTGGCAAGTGATGAGCAAAAGAAAAAGCCTTTCACTTGTCACCAAGTCGCTTGTCACCAAGTCACTGCCTTATGAGCAAGTATGCTCTAGTCGAGCGCGAGCGCCGCTTTCTGTTACGGGACTTGCCTTCGCCGCTGACGCGTGCGAGCGAGCATGTGCAGATTTGGGACAATTACGTCACGGGCACGCGCCTGCGCCTGCGCCGCATTCGCGTGCCGCGCACGAAAGAGCGTATCTGGAAGCTGACGCAAAAATACGCGCCCGACCCGAAGGATTTTTCGCGCACCCTGATTACGAACATCTATCTCTCGCCCGCAGAATACGAGGTGCTCGCCGTCTTCGAGGGCAACGAGATTCGCAAGAATCGTTATCCGTTCATGCATGAGGGCCGAGCATACTCGGTGGATATATTTCTAGGCGCTCTCTGGGGGCTCGTCCTCGCAGAGACAAGCTTCGAGACCGACGAAGAGATGCGGGAGTTTACGCCGCCCCCCTTCGCCGTTCGGGACGTGACCAATGACGAGATGTTTACCGGCGCGCGACTGGTCGAGCTCTCGATTGACGACATACGGACTGAGCTGAAAGCAAGGATGCAGGCGGGAGGATGAAGTAAAGGCATTCAAGACAGGGAAGCATTCCTTTCATCCTTCCGCCTGCATCCCTCATCCTTACTTATGCGACCCACTATCTACACTATCGGGCACGGGCGTCATCCGTTCGCGCGCTTTCTTGAGCTGCTCAGGGAGCATGAGATCGCTTTCGTCTGCGACGTGCGCAGCGTGGCGCGCTCGCGCTGGCCGCAGTACAACGGGCGCGTGCTCTCTGAGCTGCTGCGGGCCGAGGGCATTGGCTACGAGCATCTGCCGGAGTGCGGAGGCAAAGTCGTCGCCCCGCCTGAAGAGCTGGCGCGCGGGCTTGATCGCATCGTGGAGCTTGGCGCGGAGATGAGAGTCGCCATCATGTGCTCGGAATCCCAGCCGCTGACGACGCACGCGAGGGCGCGCGCCAACTGTCATCGCGTCGGGTTGCTCTGCGTGCCCCTGCGCGCACGCGGCGCAAACATTCTTCACATCCTGCCCGGCGGGGAGCTCAAGCAGATAGACGAAGCGGCCATCCCTTCCATCTGGTAGCCGGAAGCGCTCTCTTTATCCACGGGCCTCTGAGACCTGACCTTCGACGCTGTCGGCGGCGGCGTGCGCGTGCGCGAAATATGCCGAGAGCAGGAAAGCGGCGAACATGATGGCGGCGGCTGTCCAGAAGGTGACGCGAAGGCTGTGATCGCTCATCTCGTGTATCTTGTGATCGGCCCCGTAGGTCGCCGCCGCGCTGTAGATCAGGGCGGAAGAGATTAGTGGGCCCACCGTGCGCGCCAAGCTGGCGACCGACTGCGTGACGCCGAGCACGCCGCCCTGCTCACCGCGCCCGACGCTCTTCGACGCCAGGCCCGCGAGCGAGGGTGTTGCAAGAGAGTTGCCGACGGCGAAAGTTGCGCCGACCAGAAGCAGCGTCGCCAGCCCCGTTTGCGGATTGGTCAGCGGGATGGCAAAGAGGCTCGCCGCAAACAGCAGCGCGCCCGCGATAATGAGCGGCACTTCGCCGAAACGCCTGACGAGCCGACCGATGAGCCCGCCCTGAATAACAGCGCCGATGATACCGACGAAGACGAAGAGCCAGCCCGTATCATGAGCGTCATAGCCGAAGCGGTACATCGTAAAGAGCGCGAACGAAGTCGTCATCACGGAGAAGGCGACGACGAACAGGAAATAGATCGAGAGAATAAGGGCGAGCCTTGACTGCTTGAGCGCCCGGGCCAATTGCGTCCAACGGCCCGTGGCGGCGGAGCGGCGCGCAGGGTGATCGGGCGTGACCGTTTCGGGCAGCGTGAAGTAAAGCAGTATCGCGTTAGCGAAAGCCAGCGCGGCGGCAAAGAGGAAGGGAACCTCAATGCCCCAGCGGCTCAGTATGCCGCCGATGGCCGGGCCCAGGACGAAGCCCAGGCCGAAGGCTGCGCCGACCATCCCCATTCCCTTCGCGCGATTCTCGGGCGTCGTCACGTCGGCGATGTAGGCTTGAGCGGTCGAGATATTGCCGCCCGTAATACCATCTATGATGCGGCCCGCAAAGAGCATCCAGAGCGTCGTCGCAAAACCGAGTATCAGAAAGCCGAGGCTCGTGCCCATCAGGCTCAGAAAGAGTATGGGCCTGCGCCCGTACTTGTCCGACAGTCTTCCCAGTATCGGCGTGAAGAGCAGCTGCATGACGGAGTAGGAGGCGAACAGCAGTCCGACCGCGCGCGGCGTCGCATTGAAGCGCGTCCCCTCGACGTAAAACGGCAGCACGGGAATGACTATGCCGAACCCGATCAGATCAATAAAGATCGTGATGAAGATGACCAGCAGCGGAGAACGACGCATAAGAACAGTGACAAGTGACGAATGACGAGCGACGAGCGAAGTGACGAGCGAGGTGTGATGAGTTAAAAGCTTTTTCTTGCTCGTCACCGCTTTCTCATCTTCTTCTACCGCCTGGGCCCATCAGCAGCCTGTCTATGGAGGCTTGGCCCCCGCCTGCGATGACGAGCGCAAGCGCCATCCCCAGGAGCGCGACCGTAAATTCGATACCCCTGTTGTTGACGAAGAACGAACCCCAGTGGACTCCCACCATGGCGACGAGCATCACGATGGCGATGGCGAGTGCGCCCAGCCGTGTGAGCAGCCCGAGGAGCACGAGCGTGCCGCCGATCAGTTCCGCAAGCGCGGCGGCGCTCATCCAGAGCCAGGCGGGCCGCATGAAGGCGAACGGCGGATCGTTCTGGATGAAGGAGGAGAACCCTTTGCCTCCCCAGTAGCCGAACACCTTCTGCGCTCCGTGCGCGATGAAGATGATACCTAAGGCAAGACGCAGGGGGACTGTAATCCACGTCGGCGCAGTGGCGATTATTTTCCTGAACATCGGCGACACCTCTGATGACGAGCCTGTTTTCGCGGGGACGGCCAGATATTAAATTATCTGCCGCCGAATGTCGCCCGGCGAGAAGGACAGGAAAGAATTAACAGGGATGGACAGAGATGGTCAGGACGAAGAAAAAGCGATGAAGCATTCATTGCAGCAATGCTTTCATCTTTCATCCTGCTTTCTCTTCTTATCCTGACAATCTCTGTCCATCCCTGTTGATTTCCGCTTCTAAATTCTATTTAGCGGCTCTCAATCTTCTTCTTACTTGAGACGGGCGGCGATGGCCTGCTTGGATTGCAGGCCGACCATACGATCAACGAGCGTCCCGTTTTTAAAGATCAGAAGGGTCGGGATGCTCTGGACGCGAAACTCTGCGGCGATGCGCGGATTCTCGTCCACGTTCAATTTTGCGATGAGATAGCGCCCGTTCGCTTCCTCGGCCAGTTGATCCAGGACGGGCGAGAGCATGCGGCAGGGCCCGCACCATTCAGCCCAGCAATCAACGAGCACAGGACGAGTGCCCGATGAGAGCACTTCGCGCGCAAAGCTCTCGTCCGTCACCCGCAGCGGCTTGCTCGCATCAGACGCATTCGCAGCGCCCGCGGCGTCGAGCGCCGCACCGCATTTGCCGCAGACGGGCCGACGCGCAAGAGCCGCGCTCTCATCCACACGATTTCTCGCCCCGCAACGGCGACAGGTAATGATACTCATATCCTCCTCCTCCTAACTCTTTTGACGAGGGAGGCGGAATCTTAGAGAAGTTTCTTTGCGAAAGTTTCGCAAAGCGGGCGCGAGAGTCCAGCCCGGGATGGCGCCGTGCGTCGTAGCGGAAGTGAGAATTTCTCGGCGGGAAAGGGAATCGGCGCTCTATTGCAACTCTTATCTCTTCGTCTTCAGCCTTCTCTTTTTGGCCCGCTGCCTTCTATTATGTCCGCAGGTCGAGAAGTTCAAGGACGGGGCGCGCGAAAGCTAATGGATTATCAGAGCATCAATCTTTCCATCAAAGACCGCGTCGGTCGCATAGGGCTGGCGCGTGCGCCGCTCAACGTCTTCAACATCGCCATGATGCGCGAGATCGGCTCAGCCGTCGCCGCGTGCGTGCGCGAGCGCGACCTGGTGGCGATTGTTTTCGAGGCCGCGCCGGGCATGCGAGCCTTCAGCGCGGGCGTGGCCATCGAAGAGCACGTCGAAGAGACGATCTATCAGATGCTGGATGCGTTTCACGCGATCTTTCGCGCCATAGAGCAGGGCGGCAAGCCGACCATCGCCGTGGTGGACGGCGCGGCGCTCGGCGGCGGCTGCGAACTCGTGGCCGGATGCGATATAGTGATCGCCAGCGAGCGTGCCAGGTTCGGCCAGCCGGAAATCAAGCTCGGCGTCTTCCCGCCCGTCGCCGCCGTGCTCCTGCCGCGCATCATCGGAGATAAACGCGCGCGCGAGCTGATGCTGACCGGAGAGTTGATTGACGCGGGTGAAGCGGCCCGGCTCGGACTGGTCAATTACGTGGTCGCTTCGGCGCAACTGTCGCAGAAGACGGAAGAGATTCTGGCCCGCTTGCGCGAGCTGTCAGCGCCTGCCCTTGAGACTGCGCGGCGCGCAATTGACCTGGCGCGCGGCCTCCCTTTTGAAGAGGCTTTAAGCCGTGTCGAGAGCCTTTATCTGAACGAGCTGATGAAGACCGAAGATGCGCGCGAAGGCGTCAACGCCTTTATGGAAAAACGCAAGCCCGCCTGGCGCAACCGATAGCACGGACGAAGGCGGAAGGAATGAAAGCAGTGCACGAAGACAGAGTAAGAGATAATGAGTTGAGCGTTAGCGCTTCCTCGCCGATACGTGTTATGGCGCACGGCCTGCGCTCTTTCTTCACCCTTCATCCTTCATCCTTCATCCTTTCGCTTCTGCTTCTCCTCGTCCCCGCGCTTGCGCAGAGCGCCTGGGCGCAGAGCGTTCAGGACAGGAAGGGGCCGCTGGCCGCGCGCTCGCACGAGACGGCCCCGTTCATCGAGCCCGAGATGATCGAACGCGCGATGAGCGCCGTCTGCACGGAGCGCGAGTCAGACCCACTGGGCAGCGTCCCTATTGACGAGATGCAGGCGCGACCTTCGCTGCCCCTGGGCCATCCCGAAACGATTGCCGGGGCGCGTCGCGCAGAGCGGCTGCTGCCGGTCGCGCGCGAGCTGGCGACCAATGCGCTGCGACAGCTCGCCGAAGAGTACGGCCTCGCTCCCTTCAGAGTCCGCGACGCCGTGGCGCGTATCAAGGCTGTCAAAAATATAGAGCCCGACATGGAGCTGCGCGACAATGCGGCGGTCGTCTTGAGCGACCCGCACACGATCAGCTTCGGGACGATCTTTCTCGCCGGGCTCAAGTCTGATGAAGGCATGGTCAGCGTGCTTTCGCACGAGCTGATACATATCGGAGATGGGAAGACGGATACCTTGCGCCCGCTTTTCCGGCTCATAGGACGGCGCGCGGCCAGCCTGACGGCCCTGAGCATCTACGGCCACAGGCCGGAGGAGCTGACCTGCGACCTCATCGGCGCGATGGCCGCGAGCGCGCTCGTCGCACGCACGCCGAACGCCGAATCGCTGCCGCGCAGGCTCGCGCGCTCGGTCGAGCACAACTGCGTCGAGGAAGACGATACGGACGAAGACCATCTCTCGCCGCGTAATACCATGCGCGCCGTCTTCGCGCTCAACCCGGCGCTTGCCCGCGACATTATGGACGGCGAAGAATTTTATCTCCCGCTCGAAAAACCACGCCCGCGACCCTGACCCTCCGGCGGCGCTTTGTTGACAACCCTTCCGACAGCTTCCTATCATCAACGGCTCAGATGAGTCACACGTCAACGTCGTCGAGTTTCAAAAGTATGCGGCGGTCTGCGTTGCGGCGTTGCGCCGAACGTCAAGGTGCGCCGAGTCGCGTTGCGCGGCGGCCTGCCCTGCTGCCGTCATTGCTGCTCGTCCTGATGATTGTCGCGGGGACTGCTTGCCGCAGTCTGGTCGGGGATAAGCAGAGCGTGCGCCCGCGCTCGCTGCGCGATGTGCCTGCGCAGCGGCTGGCATATCGCTTCGCGCCCGACACTGCCGCGCCGCCCGCAGCTTTAAAGACGGAAGACCCCAACGCCCGTCTTGCTTCCATAGAGACAGAGTTTGAGACGAACCGGAAGGACGATGCGCTGTTGCGTACGGTCGTCTCACCCGATGCCCAGCCCGAGCGCCAGCGCGTGCTCGCTCTCTATGCGACCGCCGAAGAACAGGAAGAGCTGTTTCGCATAGACATGTATACGGCGGACGGGAAATTCATTCGCAACCTGACGCCGCCGGAGCTGAAGGGGGCGTTCGCCTCGACGGTCGCCTGGTCGCCCGACGGCAACTATATAGCCTTCATCGCGCGCAAGAGCCCCGGGGTTAAGCCCACGCCGCCCGCGCTCGTGGACGACGTGCCGGAAGAGGTTCCCGGCGCTCCGTCTCCGACCGCATCGGTCGCGCCCGTCTTCGCGCCCGTGCCCGCCTTCGATACCGAACAGCTTTACATCTGCACACGAGACGGCTTCGATCTGAAGGCTCTCACGCAGCGCGAAGGGCTGATCTACTTTTATCTGTCCTGGGCTCCTGACGCTCACGCGCTGGTCTCGCTCGCCTGCACGGAGGGAGAATTGGAGGCGCGCGACCCATCTCACCTGCGGCCCGCTGGCCGCCCGCGCCTGATAGCCCTCAACGGCGAGGAGCGGCTGCTCGCAGACGAGTTGACCGATGCCCTGCCCGTCTGGTCGCCGGATTCTTCAAAGGTCGCCACGGCCTTTGATAAGGATGTCGCCGTTTATGACGCCGTGACGGAGACGCCGACGGCTGCGCGCATCCCCTTGGGCGAGCCGCTGCTCGCGGCCTCGATCATCTATGATGAAAAAACCTTGAAGAAGACGACGAGCCGCCCCGTCTCGCTCAACCCCATCGTCCGTCTGGAATGGCCTCTGCCTGAAACCCTCTTCATCGAGACGGGCTTCGAGCGCATCTACACGAACGAGCCGCTGGTGAGCCGCTTTATGCGCTGGCACACGCTCTTCCTCAGCCCGCAGGCCGCACTGCTGAGCGCACGCCGCCCGACCCGCACGCCGATCTCGAACTGACCTTGAGCGGGCCGGTTCTTCAAAGAGAGAAGCGCTCTGAGCCCATGGGCTCAGAGCG